>NZ_JBNPXM010000001.1:0-1122388 GCF_050433305.1 Novosphingobium gossypii
CCTCCCGCCGATCACAACCCTCGATGAAACGCCCCATCTCACGCCTCCCAAGCAGGCCCGAAACATAGCACATCAACGCGTTTTCACACAGCCTCTACCCAGACAGACATATTCGCTACAATCCGCGCAAACGGGGCGACCTGCCTCGGGTTCGTATCCCGATTTCAATCCGCGAACGCCAGCGACAATCCCTTGAACAACGCGGTCAGGGCGAACGGCAGGCCTATCGCCAGCAGCCACACTGCCAGTCGGTCCCGGCGATAGCGGGGTGTCAGCGCCGGATCGTGGGCCTGTTCATCGGTCAAGCCGCTCCACCGCGCTTCGAAGCGGCGGCAGGCGGGGATGATCGCCACGACCAGTATGACCAGCGCGAAGTAGGGCACCAGAGAACCGCCATGCGACTTCAGAGCGCCGATGGTCATGAAGATCTGCAGGGCGGTGTAGCAGAGCAGGGCATAGGCGATGTGGTCGCTCATCTTCCGGCGCCAGTCGAGCGTGGATGCCGCAAAGGGCGATGATGCCGGCGGGGAACCGTGGGACGTCTCGTGCGCTGCCTGATCCGTCATCCTGTCCATGAAGGCGGTTATCCTTACGTCTTTGCCGCTTGAACTACATCACTGAAAGGCGTTCATGACAAGTTCAGTTCCTGAGCCCGTCTGCGGCAGGTCATTGCGTCATGCACGAAACCTGCCAACTGGCCTCCCTAAGCGCAAATGCCGTCTTGCGGCGCCGTGCCTGCCTGCGGTAAGTCTTCGGCGATGACGGTACGAACGCAGGATTCCGATCTCGGCCCCCACCATGGGCCGGCAGCCACCGATGCCTCGCTTCTGGCGCAGAACGGCGGGCTTGAGGTCATCTCGATCGCCAAGAGCTATGACAAGCGCGCGGTGCTTACCGACATTTCGCTCTCCGTCGCGAAGGGCGAAGTCCTGGGTCTGCTCGGCCCCAACGGCGCGGGCAAGACGACGTGCTTCTATTCGATCATGGGGCTGGTGCGGCCGGATTCGGGGCGCATCCTGATGGACGGCGTCGATGTCACCCGCCTGCCGATGTACCGGCGCGCCATCCTTGGGCTGGGCTACCTGCCACAGGAAACCTCGATCTTCCGGGGCATGACGGTGGAGCAGAACATCGGCGCGGTGCTGGAACTGAACGAGCCGGACAAGGCAGTGCGCGCCGCCGAACTCGATCGCCTGCTGGACGAATTTGGCCTGACGCGGCTGCGTTCCAGCCCGGCGATGGCGCTTTCGGGCGGTGAGCGCCGCCGCTGCGAGATCGCCCGCGCGCTGGCGGCCAAGCCTTCGATCATGCTGCTGGACGAACCGTTCGCAGGCATCGATCCGCTGTCGATCTCGGATATTCGCGATCTTGTGAAAGATTTGAAGACGCGCGGCATCGGTGTGCTCATCACCGACCACAACGTGCGCGAAACGCTGGATATCGTCGATCGCGCCTGCATCATCTACGGCGGGCAGGTTCTGTTCGCGGGCAGCCCCGAAGCGCTGGTGGCGGACGAGAACGTGCGGCGCCTTTACCTCGGCGAAGGCTTCACGCTGTGAGGCCGCGCCGACCGGGCTGCTGATCCATGGCGCTGGGGCCGCGCCTCGATCTTCGGCAAAGCCAGTCGCTGGTGATGACGCCGCAGCTGCAGCAGGCGATCAAGCTGCTGGCGCTGTCAAATCTGGAGATCGAGACCTTCATCGGTGAGGCGCTGGACGCCAATCCGCTACTCGATGTCGGCGCGCAGGCTCCGGCGGCCGAGACGGTGGAACCGCCCGCAGATGTTCGGGCAACCGCGCTGGAGACGTCGGGCGTCGATCGCCTGATCGGCGAAGGGCGCGCGGCAGACGACCGCCCGCTGGACATCGATGCCGCCGCGCTCGACCGGGATCGGGATACGGGGGACGGCGCCGATGCCGCCTGGGGATCGGACCTGCGCATGGGCGGGGGCGAGGAAGGCCCCGGCATCGACGAGCGAGCGGCTCTGGGCGGCACCCTGTCGGAACATCTGGAGGCGCAGGTCGGCGCGGTTTCGCGCGATCCCTTCACCGAAGGCGTGGCGCGCTACATCATCGGCCAACTGGACGAGGCGGGCTACCTGCCGATCAGCCTGTCCGAACTGGCTGGCGATCTGGGCGTCGGCGCGGCGGACATGGAGCCGGGACTGGCGCTGGTGCAGTCGCTCGAGCCGACCGGCGTGGGCGCGCGCGGCCTGTCCGAATGCATCGCCCTGCAGGCGCGCGAGGCTGACCGCTACGACCCGTTGATGGCGCGGATGATCGACAATCTGGACCTGCTGGCGCGCGGCGAACTATCGCGGCTCAAGCGGATCTGCGGCGTCGACGACGAGGATTTCGCAGACATGCTGGCCGAACTGCGCGGCTACGACCCCAAGCCGGGTCTGCGTTTCGGCGGGGAGCCGAGCGGGGCGGTCACGCCCGACATCCTCATCACGCCCAAGGCCGATGGCGGCTGGACCATCGCCCTGAATCAGGCGACTTTGCCGCGGCTGATCGTCAACCGCGGCTACTACGTGGAACTGAAGGGCGAGTGCGACGACAAGGCGTCCCGCGCGTGGCTTTCGGACAAGCTGGCCGATGCCAACTGGCTGATAAAGGCGCTGGACCAGCGGCAGAAGACGATCCTGAAAGTCGCCGCCGAACTGGTGAAGCAGCAGGACGGGTTCTTCCGTCATGGCGTGTCGCACCTCAAGCCCCTGACCCTGCGCACCGTGGCCGAGGCGATCTCGATGCACGAATCGACCGTCAGCCGGGTGACTTCGAACAAGTTCCTGAACTGTCCGCGCGGCACTTATGAGCTGAAGTATTTCTTCAGTTCGGGCGTCGCATCGGCGGACGGCGAGGGCGGGGCTTCGGCGGAAGCGGTGAAGGCGGCGATCCGGCAACTGATCGATGGCGAGGATCCCAAGGCGATCCTTTCGGACGATGCGCTGGTGGACCTGCTGAAGGCCAGGGGGTTCGAACTGGCGCGGCGTACCGTGGCCAAGTACCGCGAGGCGATTGGACTGGGCAGCTCGGTGCAGCGGCGCCGTCAGAAGGCTTTGGCAGGCGTGCGTTAAATTTCAGCCACAGTGGATGAATGCCATTCCCAAGTAAAACGGTTGTGATACTCTCCTCTTTCGTGACCGGTGCCGTATCTGCGGTAAGTCGCCAAGGATACGGGCCATGCTTGAGGAGAAGCCCATGTCTTACGTCGACGGCAATTCCGGAAGTAGAAGCAAGGTTCTGACGGGCGGCGCGGTCGCCCTGATGCAGGTCGGACTGGCGATTGCGCTGGTCAACGGCTTTGCGGTCAAGTTCTTCGAGAAGGAGAAACCCCCCCGCCTCGCCAGCGAGTTCTTCCCGACCAGACCGGTCGAGCCCGAAATCCTCCCGACGCCGGAAACCAGGCCCGAACAGAAGCTGGTTCGCGATACGCCGATCACCGCGCCGTTGCCCAAGATCGACGTCGCGCCGCTGCCCGACATCACCGGCGTCGCCATCGATCCGATGCCGACCGGCAGCGGCCTCGACCTCGATCGCGGGCTGGTCCCGCCTTCGTCCACGCCCAGCGATCCGCCCGCGCGCTTTGCGCCCAGGACGGCCAAGCCGCGCGGCAACGTGGCAGGGTGGGTGACGACTTCGGATTATCCCACGGCGGATATCCGCGCCGGGCACACCGGAACCGTGCGGTTCCGCCTTGCCATCGACGCGAACGGGCGGGTGAGCGACTGCACCATCACCCAGTCCAGCGGTTTCCCCGGGCTCGATGCCGCTACCTGCCGCAACGTCAGCAAACGTGCCCGGTTCGATGCGGCAAGCGATGCCACCGGCGGTCGGACGGCAGGCACTTACGATGGCACCATCCGCTGGGTGATCCCGAACGACTGACGGACCTGAACAACTCGGGGGTGGCCCGGTCGTCGTTTGCGCGGCGGCCGGGCTTCGGCTTTCCCGTAGGCGCAGGTGGACAAGCGATTCACCATGTTAGTCCTAGCCTTGGCGGCATGATCCCCAAGACCTTCCACTTCATCTGGGTCGGCGACGAAAGCAGGCGTCCCGACAACTGCATCGACACCTGGCGCCGCGCGCATCCCGACTGGCAGTTCCGCCTATGGGGCAATGCGGAACTGGGGGACCGTAATTGGGTCAACGCACGCCACATGGCCGAAATGGGCGCGCGCGAACTGAACGGCGTGGCCGACATGATGCGCTGGGAAATCCTGCTGGAGCACGGCGGCGTAGTGTTCGACGCCGATTCGGTCTGCGCCCGCCCGCTCGACGACTGGCTGCTCGATTGCGAGGCGTTCGCCTGCTGGGAAAGCGAGATCGCGCGGCCCGGCCTGATCGCTGCAGGCTATTTCGGTTGCGGCGCAGGCAACCCTTTCGTTCGCCGCATCGTAGAGGACATCGCCGCATCGCCGACGGTGACGGACGCGATGGCATGGCAGACGGTGGGGCCGCAGCGGCTGACCGACTGCTATCGCAAGTTCGCCTACACGCCGCTGCGCATCTACCCGAGCCACTACTTCATTCCGCGCCACTTCACCGGCGTGACCTATGAGGGTGCCGATCCGGTCTATGCGCACCAGCTCTGGGGATCGACCCTGCGCGGGTATGAAACGATGCACGCGATCGACGTATCCGAAGTCGCCGCGCCGGTTCCAGATGCGCCCATCTCACCGCTGGAGCGGATTCATGCGCCCTACTTCCTCCAACGGGTGCCGGTGGGATCGGAACTGGCGGATCTGGGGCGGCTGGAGGTGTTGGCGGGCCTCTGCGCCGGGCAGCGGGTGCTGCACCTTGGCTGTGCCGACTGGCCCATCACCGACCCGGCTACATCCTTGCACGTTGCGCTGGAGCCGCATTGTGCGCGACTGGACGGCCTCGACCCGCATGGCGAGGCACTGGAGGCGCTGCGCCCGCACGTCTCAGGGGCACTGTTCACCGATATCGCGCAGGTGACCGGCAGCTACGACGTCGTGCTGGTCCCCGAAGTCATGGAGCATGTCCCCGACATCGCCGCTTTTCTGGCCGATGTGGAGGCGATTGACGCGCCGCTGTTCCTCATATCCGTGCCCGACGCATTCCAGTGCCGCACCCGCCACTTCGATTACGACACCGAGGCCGGGGTGTTCCTGGAAGGCGTCCACCCCGATCACAACCACTGGTATTCGCCCTATACCTTCGCCAACACGCTGGCGAAGTACAGCAACCTGCATCTGGAACGGATGTGGTTCTTCAACCAAATTTCTCTGCTGGCGCTGCTGAGCAAGCGGGAACAATCCGCGGCGGCGTGACTTTCGAAGGTGTGTCCCCGGTCAAGGGCGGTTTCTTCGACGAAGAGGCCGCCCTTCCAACGTTTTAGCGCACCGTCATCAGCGAGGACGAATAGGGCTGCACCAGCGCTCTGGCCCGGTCCCACCCACCGCGCAGCCACGTGCTCTGCACCGCTGCGTCGGCGGGCAGGATCACCGGCATCGTCTCACGCCCCTCTGCCCGAAGCGCCGCGTTGGCGGGACAGGCCAGCAGCGCGAAGGAGGGGATCTCGCTGTCCTTCCATACCGCCGCCATGGCGAACACCGGCTGGTCGGCGCATCCGAACCACGCCTGTCGCCGCTTGCCGTCAGTGGGGGAAGGGCGACCCCATTCCATGAAGGCGGTGGCCGGGACCAGGCAGCGGAACTCGCTGTTGCGCAAGTTGCCGATCCAGAACGGGCTTTCCAGATTGCGCACCGTCAGAATGCCGCGCGCCTCATGCACCGAGGGCGGTGGGGGCACGCCCCATAGACGGGGGATCATCCGGCGCGGCGTGCGGTGCTGCGGGCGTGGCCCGGCGATTGCCTCCCGGCCCGCCGTGATCGCCGGCGCGAACTGCCCCGGTGCGATGTGGCCGCCGTCCCAGGGGTCGTTCCCGGATTCGGCACCGAACTGGTGCGCGACTTCGGGGGCGGGGGCGTCAAGGCGATAAAGCATCGGCATTGCGCAGGGCACTAGACCTGTGGCCTGACCGCGTCTATCTTCGCCCTCGTCCCCGGGGAGCCAGCAAGTGGCTGAGAGTTGTGGGTATGCTCCACAAGACCCGTCGAACCTGAACCCGTTAATACGGGCGGAGGAAGTGGAGCGTCGGGTGGAGAACCGTGTTCACGCCTGCGGTTGCATCTCTTTTTCCGTCCCATGGAAAAACAGAGAGGCATTCCATGGCAGACGTAAATTCCAGGCTTGAAATCGGTGTCACCACCGGCCCCATACGCGGATCGCGCAAAATCCACGTCGGCCCCTTGCGCGTGGCCATGCGCGAGATCCACCTTGAACCCGGCAGCGGCGAGCCGCCAGTGCGGGTCTACGATACTTCTGGCCCCTACACCGATCCCGATGCGACGATCGATATCTCGGCGGGCCTTCCCCCAAAGCGGCGCGAGTGGATTCTGGCGCGCGGGGACGTGGAGGATTACGCCGCCCGCGCAGTGAAGCCCGAGGACAATGGCCTGAAAGGGCCGGATCGCTCAGCGGGCGTACCGGGCTTTCCCAACGTGGTGCAGCGGCCGCTGCGCGCAAAGGCGGGGGGCAACGTCAGCCAGATGCACTACGCCCGGCGCGGCATCATCACGCCCGAGATGGAGTACGTGGCCGAGCGCGAAAACCTGGGCCGCGCGATGCTGCGCGAATACGCGCGCGACGGCAACGACTGGGGCGCGGCCATTCCCGACTACGTAACGCCAGAATTCGTGCGCGAGGAAGTGGCGCGGGGCCGGGCCATCATCCCCAGCAACATCAACCATCCCGAAAGCGAACCGATGGCGATCGGTCGCAATTTCCTGGTGAAGATCAACGCCAACATCGGCAACTCCGCCGTCGCATCCGACGTGGCGATCGAGGTCGACAAGATGGTCTGGTCCACCCGCTGGGGCGCCGACACGGTCATGGACCTGTCGACCGGACGCAACATCCACGACACCCGCGAATGGATCATCCGCAACAGCCCCGTGCCGATCGGGACGGTGCCGATCTATCAGGCGCTGGAAAAGGTCGGCGGCGTGGCCGAAGACCTGACCTGGGACGTGTTCCGCGACACCCTGATCGAACAGGCGGAGCAGGGCGTGGATTACTTCACCATCCATGCGGGGGTGCGCCTGCCCTTCGTACCGCTGGCGGCGAAGCGCGTTACCGGGATCGTCAGCCGTGGCGGTTCGATCATGGCCAAGTGGTGCCTGGCGCATCACCGGGAATCGTTCCTCTACGAACATTTCGACGAGATCACCGAGATCATGAAGGCCTACGATGTCGCCTATTCCCTGGGCGACGGACTGCGGCCCGGCTCCATCGCCGACGCCAACGACGAAGCGCAGTTCGCCGAGCTTTACACGCTGGGCGAACTGACGAAGCGGGCGTGGGCGCAGGACGTGCAGGTGATGATCGAGGGGCCGGGCCATGTGCCGATGCACAAGGTCAGGGAGAACATGGAAAAGCAACTGGCCGCCTGCGGTGAAGCGCCGTTCTACACGCTAGGGCCGCTCGTCACCGACATTGCGCCGGGCTACGATCACATCACCAGCGGCATCGGCGCGGCGATGATCGGATGGTACGGCACGGCGATGCTCTGCTACGTGACGCCCAAGGAACACCTTGGCCTGCCTGACCGCGACGACGTGAAGGTGGGCGTCGTCACCTACAAGCTGGCCGCCCACGCCGCCGATCTTGCCAAAGGACACCCGGCGGCGCGCGTGCGAGACGATGCCCTGTCCCGCGCTCGCTTCGAGTTCCGCTGGCGCGACCAGTTCAACCTGTCGCTCGACCCCGATACGGCAGAACAATACCACGACCAGACCCTGCCCGCCGAGGGGGCCAAGTCAGCACACTTCTGTTCCATGTGCGGCCCCAAGTTCTGCTCGATGAAGATCAGTCAGGAAGTGCGCGAGTTCGCGGCAACGCAGAACGCACCGGTCGAAACCTTCGTCGCCGTAGAAGACGCGGAAGCCGGCATGGCGCAGATGAGCAAGGTGTTCCGCGAAACGGGCAGCGAACTCTACATGGGTTCAGGCGGCCGCGAACACGATTGAGAATGCCGTCGTCCCGGACTTGATCCGGGACGACGCAGCCTTACCGCTTGCGCACGAATTCGGCGCGCAGGACCAGCCCTTTGATGCCGGGATAGCGGCAGTCGATCTCCTGCGCGTCGCCGGTCAGCCGGATGGAGGGGATCACGGTGCCGCGCTTCAGGGTCTGGCCTGCGCCTTTGACGTCCAGATCTTTGATCAGCGTCACCGAATCTCCGTCCGCCAGCGGGTTGCCCACGGCGTCGCGCACTTCGACGGTGTCCGCCGCCGCGCGCCGGGCGGCCAGCTCGGACGCGGGGAGCCATTCGCCGCTGTCCTCGTCGTAGATGTAGTCCTCTTCGTCGTTCGTCACGCGGGCAATCTCCTCCGGCTGCGCCTTGGCAGGCCGGGGACGATTTGACCAGCTTCGCAGCGGGGCAGGGTGTGCTAGGTTGCGGTCTCCCAACGGAGAATCCTGCATGCGCCGTGACGATGCCGCCGACTGGATGAAACTGGCCCACGACAGCTACTGGCTATGGGCGGAAAGCCTGATGGTCATGGGCATGCGCACCACCGACATGATGACCGGGCGCGGCAGCGATCGCGAGAATCGGCTGATGGTGTCGGAAAAGGTCAAGGCCGCCACCGAAGTGGGGATGATGCTGGCAACCGCAGGCGTCTCTCCGAAAAGCGCAGGGAAAGCGGTGCGCCACTATCGCTGCAAGGTCAGCGCCAATCGCAGGCGGCTGGCGCGGAAGAAGACATGAGCGTGCATGTCGGCATCGGCGGCTGGACCTATGAGCCTTGGCGCGGGCTGTTCTATCCCAAGGGCCTGCCGCAGACGCGCGAACTGGCCTACGTCGGCGAACACCTGACCGGCACCGAGATCAACGCCACCTTCTATCGCGGGCAAAGCCCGGCCAGCTTCGCCAAATGGCGCGATGCCGTACCGCAAGGCTTCCGTTTTGCCCTGAAGGGCAGCCGCTACTGCACCAACCGCAAGGACTTGTCTGAAGCAGGCGAAAGCGTCGCCCGGTTCATGGCGCAGGGACTGACTGAGCTGGGTGACAAGCTCGGCCCCATCAACTGGCAGCTCGCGGCGACAAAGAAATTCGACGCGGCGGAGATCGCCGCCTTTCTCGCCCTGCTGCCCGGCAACCATGACGGGCTGGACGTACGTCACGCCATAGAGCCGCGGCACGAGAGCTTCGACAACCTGCATTCTTCGACTTGTGCCGCAAGGCCGCAGTGGCCGTGGTGCTGGCCGACTCGCCCAAGTATGCAGTGCTGGACGCGCCCGACTGCGCGCCCTTCGTCTATGCGCGCCTGCAGAATGCCCGTGCCGAGCTGAAAACGGGGTACCCGGATGCGGAACTGGATGGCTGGGCCGGGCGCGTGGCGGGCTGGGACAAAGAGCGCCGGGACGTCTTCGCGTTCTTCATCAATGGCGCCAAGGAACGCGCACCGGCGGCGGCCATGGCGCTCATCGCAAAACTCTGACGGCAACTTCGCCGTAAACCGTTCGTTGGAGCTGATATGAAACAGATCGCTTCGCTCACCGCCATCGCCTTCCTTGCGCTTGCCGCATGTTCGTCCGGCAAGCAGGAGCCTGCCCCCAGCGCGTCGGCCAGCGACGATGCGGCCGTCGAAGCGATTCCGCCCGAGGTCGGCACCGAGACTGCGTCCGAAAGCGCGACGACGGCAACGCCGACTGCCGCGGCGGATGTGCTGGGTCTCGAAGGCTTGGGAGCGCTCAAGATCGGCCAGCCGGTCCCGAAGGGCGGCACCTGGGCAGAGCGCGGCGCGCAAACCGGCGACGCCTGCCGTACGGTCAGTTCCCCCGATTATCCGGGCGTCTATGCCATCGTAGAGAACGGCAAGGTGCAGCGCATCACGGTTGGCGGAACCTCGAAGGTGAAACTGGCCGAAGGCGTCGGGATCGGCGCGACCGAAAAGGATGTGAAGGGCTGGTTCGGGGGCTTCCGCGAAGAGCCGCACAAGTACGAGGCCGCGCCCGCCAAATACCTCACCGCCCCCAACGCGCGTCCGGGCGAATCGGCGCTGCGCTTTGAAATCGGGCAGGATCGACGCGTATCGCTGATCCACGTCGGCCAGATGCCTGCGCTCGGCTATGTCGAGGGTTGCGCCTGAGGGGCTTCTCAATGCGCCGATCCTGGGCAAAGGTCGGCGCATGAACCACTATCTGCTGACCTATCACCTCGCCCCTGACTACCTTGAACGCCGGGGCGAGTTTCGCGCCGAGCACCTGGCAGCCGCGTGGGCCGCTGCCGAGCGGGGCGAACTGCTGCTGGGCGGCGCGGTGGAAGAACCGCTGGATACCGCCATGCTGCTGTTTGCGGGCGACGGACCCGACGCTGCCGCAGCCTTCGCTGAAGCTGATCCCTATGTGGTCAATGGACTGGTGGAGCGCTGGAGCGTACGGCGCTGGGCCACCGTCGTGGGCGGGGAAGCCGCATCTCCGGTGCGATCGGCAGCATGACCGAACTTGCCATCCGCGCCCGCCGCGCCGCCTTCAACCGCGCTATTGCAGACGGTGATGCGGCTGCCATCGGGCCTCTTCTGGCGAAGGATTGCGTGATGATCACCGGCACCGACAGCGCCGTCATTGCCGGTCGGATGGGACAGGTGAAGGTATGGCGGCGCGAGTTTTCCCATGCAGGGCGGCTTGTCTACCTGCGCAGGCTCGAAAGCGTCATCCTCTCGCCGGTGGAGCCCATCGCTATGGAGAGCGGACATTGGCAAGGTGCTGCGCCGGGTTCGGAAACAATCGCCGCCTCAGGCACTTATGCGGCAAAATGGCGTGAAGTGGCGGGCGAATGGGTGATCGAAGCAGAAGTCTTTGTGACGCTTGCGTGAAAGGGTTTCCTCAAGCGGAAGAGTTCGGTTAAAGGCGCGGTGCAACCCGGCGCGCGGGTATCGTGCGTGCTTCGGGCTTGCGGGGATGCATGATGTTGGCGACCGGCCCGCCGAAGCGCACGCGAACCGTCGTGCGCGCGGGTATGCGAGGACGTGCCGATGATGCAGGATGCCGCCGCCGAAACCCTGATCCGTGATGCGGGCCAGCTGTGGATGGAAGCCGGGTCTGTGATCGCCCTGCGCAGCGCACGCATCACGTTCGGCGACCCCGATGCCGCCGACGAAATGGTCCGCATGGTTACTGAAAAGGTCTGGGCGGGACTGGAACTGGGCGTGGCCCTTGCGACCGGGCGGTTGGGCTACGATCCCGGCACGGTCTGCAGCCGCACTGTCAGCCACTACCGCGAAGCCGTTCAAGGCAACTTGCGCCGCCTTTCGGCCAACGACTGACGTTAAGGCGTACTTTCCGCAGCCCTCACGTCGCGCGCGGCGTCAGCGGCACGGGCCGCTGCAGAATCGGCAGCATCGTGTCCGGCATCGTCACGCGCGCCCACGGGCGCCTCGGCTTCGGCATAGGCCGGGTCGTGAGCGTAGGGCAGGGGTTCGGGCATCATGTCATGCGCGCCGTATTGCCGGCGCTCCCATGAACCATCGTCGGCATTGTCCGGCGGACCATAACCATAAGGCGCATAGCCGTCCGCGTCATCTTCGGCAGGTTGATCGTATTCCTCGCTGCGCCCGAACGGCCACGCGGGGGAATTGAGCGCTGTCACCCCCTGATCCAGCCAGGACCGCGTGGAGGGGCGTGAGTCCGCCGAAAGCTGCTGCGAATGTTGTGGAGTCACATACTTCGGCAGCGCGCCGGTAGTGACGGCAGCGAATGCCGCGCCAGCCAAGCCGCACACGATGAGCAGAAGGCCGAATTTGCCTAGGCTCATGCCACTGGTTCCACGTTCTGGAGCATGGGCATGCCGCTACGCCACCACGTATGACAGGGGGCTGAACGCGATCGCCGGGGCAAACGCCATCTGACACAGGCAAGAAAAAGGCGCCGTCCCGCACGATGGGGGACGGCGCCTGTTCGGCGCTCAGCGCAGGCTCCGGGCGTTGGGAGAGGAGAACTGCCCGGAAACTGCGCGAGCCGCGCGATTCAGTCTGCCCGAAGCTTACTCGCCCAGGTGGAGCTTGGCGGCTTCGGCAGTGGTGAACGACACGTAGCGGCTGTTGTAGGTGCCGGTCACGCGGCTGCCCTTGACGTACAGGCGGAAAGGAACGCCAGCCGAGGTGGCGCCGTCGATGACGGTTACCTTGCCCTTCTGGGCGGTGGTGTAGGTGTAGTTGACGCCCTCGTGCGAGAATTCGCGGCTGTCGTCGGCCTGCGCCACGGCAGGAACGGCAAGGAGAGCAACGGCGGCAGAGGCGAATACGGTCTTCAGCATGGCAACATCCTTTAGCGTTGTGCGAGGCTGGCGTACCGCCTCGGGCGACTTTGTATCTTGTGCGGTGCAGCAAAAGCGGATGTTGAGGCTGCGATCAATCTCATTAGGGGCACCGGCCGTTGCAGAATATGCACCTATCGGAAAAGCTGCCCGCTTTTTAAGCAGATAGAAGTCGCAGCAGGTCGCGAAATTTGTGCGTTCCAACTTAGAAAGTGCTGGATGTACGCTGCTGCGGGGCCGATTCTGCTTGGCGGTCAAACGAATCAGCTACCGTTTCTTGCATCTGGTCGCCCTCGGGCGTAGCCAATGCACCATGAGCCGTTCGTCTATGCAGGGAGGTATCGCCGTTGCCATCGCCTTCGCGATCGCAGCATGTCATTCGGCATCGGAAACGGTGCCGGGTAATCGCGACGATCACCGGCCATGGTCGGGAATCGCCTCCGACGAGACGATCCACTTCACGGGAACAGAGCCATTCTGGGGCGGCGTAGTTGGCCCGGCCGGATTGACGTATACGACACCAGACGACGAAGATGGGGAGACAGTGCCGGTAACGCCCTTTGCGGGCCGGGGCGGCGTATCGTTCAGCGGATCGCTGAAGGCGGGCGCGGCGACGCTGGCGGTCACGCCCGGAGCGTGCAGCGACGGCATGTCGGACGTCCGCTATCCCCTGACGGTCACACTGCGCATAGGCGAGGCGGTCCGTCAGGGTTGCGGCTGGACGGATCGCCAGCCGCGCAGCGGAGGGGGTTAGTCGCCCAGCGACTTCTCCAGGGTCACTTCGCAGTTCAGAAGCTTGGAGATCGGGCAGCCAGCCTTTGCTTCGTCGGCGATGCGAGCGAAATCCTCGGGCGTGATGCCAGGGATCGAGGCGTTCAGGGTCAGCGCCGACTTCGTCACGGCAAATCCATCGCCGTCCTTGTCCAGCGTGACAGTGCACTGCGTGTCGAGCGTACCTTCGCTGTGCCCGGCGGCGGCCAGCGCGAAGCTGGTGGCCATCGTGAAGCATGCGGCGTGAGCGGCGGCGATCAGCTCCTCGGGATTGGTGCCGGGCTTGCCTTCGAACCGGGTACCGAAGCCGTAAGCCTGGTCGGTCAGGACGCCGGACTTGGTGCTGATCGAACCTTTGCCATCCTTGCCGAGGCCGACGTAACGGGCAGAAGCGGTATTGGTGGTCATGATGAAATCCCTCCGAAATGCATTGCCGATGCGAACGCCGCCCTTCTGCGAAGGTTCCTTCGCGGCGGAGCGGTACCGGATGGTACGCGATTCGTTGCGCAGTGCAAAATCCCGGATTTGCGCGGGTTTCGAGCGATTTTTGTTTCCACCGGTCAGCTTGCCGTGATATGCCCGCACCACGGAACAAGGAACCGCCATCGACGGCGCCGACCGGGATAGAGGATAGTCGCTGCGGGATCGTACGCGGCGACACTGGCTGGGCTCCATGATCTTCATCACGGTCCTCGGCTGGGCAGACCGCACGCCTGAACCGCCACTGCCACCGGCGTTCAGGTATGAGCGACGCAGTCCCTTATCCTCGAATGGCTTTCCTGAAGATGTGCGCACATGACCGTGCAAAGAAGAATGACGCAGGGAGAACACGCGCGAGGGTCGGCTGGCCCCTCGCGCCAGAGCCGAGGGACGGGGAGAAGGCAAGGCGCGGCGGGACACATCGCCGCGCCTTGTTCTTGCCCACCGTATCACGGCAGGATCACCTGCGCCTGACGCTTATCCGCGTGCCTTCTGGCGGATGAGGCGCAAGTACGTGTCGGCGACTTCCTGATTGATGCGGTCCCAGCTGAATTCGCGCGCGCGGGCAACGCCTGCTTCGCCATGGCGGCGGCGCAGGTCCGGATCCTCGACATAGCTTTTGAGCGCCTCGGCAAACTGGTGGACCGCGCCCGGAGGCACGAGACGGCCCGAAACGCGGTCGTCCACAAGGCTCTGGCTTCCGGTGGCGGCGGCGGCAATGACGGGCAGGCCGCAGGCCATCGCCTCCAGCGTGACGTTGCCGAACGTCTCGGTGACGGACGGATTGAACAGCACGTCCATCGATGCGACCGCGCGACCCAGATCTGCGCCCGCCTGGAAGCCGACGAAGGCGCCGCCGGGCAGCCGTTCCTCGAACCATTCGCGCGCCGGGCCCTGGCCGATCACCATGACCTTGTGCGCCACGCTGCGGCGGCGCAGGTCGTCCAGCGTGTCGGAGAAGACGTCCAGCCCCTTTTCCATGACCAGCCGGCCCAGGAAGCCAATCGCCACTTCATGATCGGCGATGCCATGGCTGCGGCGCCATTCGAGATCGCGGCGGCCGGGGTTGAAGATTTCGTGATCGACGCCGCGCGACCAGATCGAGACGTCGTAATTCATCCGCTGTTCGCGCAGCAACTGGGCCATGCTTTCCGACGGGGCGACGAGCGCGTCGCAGCGGCGGTAGAAGCGGCGCAGGATCGCCTCGATCACCGGTTCGCCCCAGGCCATGTTGTAATAGCGCAGGTACGTTTCGAAGCGGGTGTGGACGGATGCCAGCACCGGCAGTTTGCGGTTGCGCGCCCAGGTTACAGCCTGGTGGCCGACCGGATCGGGCGAGGATACGTGCACGACATTGGGCTGGAACGCCGCCAGATCGCGCCGCGCCTTGTGGGAGATCGCGAA
Organism: Novosphingobium gossypii; assembly: GCF_050433305.1. Lineage (NCBI taxonomy): Bacteria > Pseudomonadati > Pseudomonadota > Alphaproteobacteria > Sphingomonadales > Sphingomonadaceae > Novosphingobium > Novosphingobium gossypii. The sequence goes on from NZ_JBNPXM010000001.1 coordinate 15,007, forward strand.
AGGAACACGATATTCCGGACGATTGGGTATCGCGAAGGAGCGAACGCTGACGAGGTCTCCGGTCGGCTCGAACGCGGGCTCGGCAACGGTCGGGGCGTAGACGCGAACTTGCGCACCCTGGCGCAGCAGGTAGCCGACGAGACGGTTGAGGGCCTGGTTGGCGCCGTCGCGGACGTAGTTGTAATTGCCCGAAAACAGGGCGATGCGCAGGTCTGCGGTGTCCATGATCGGTGCCCCATAGCCGCCCCGGTTGCGCTTGGCGAGGGTGCTTGATCGTCGGGCCTGTGCAGACGCGTTCTGGTGTGGATATGTGATTGGGGCGGAAACCGGTCCGGTCTCCGCCCCAACTTTAAGAGGTCTTCAGCAATGCTGCCGGATCAGCGGCGGTCCCAGCGGTCGCCCCGGCGATCCCAGCGGCGGTCGCCTCTGCGGTCCCAGCGCCGATCGTCGCGACGATCCCAGCGACGGTCATCGCGCCAGCCGCGACCGCGGTCCCAGTTGCGGCCTCGATCCCAGCCACGGCTCCAGCGGTCGCGTCCGCCGGACCAGCGGTCGCGCGACCAGCGCGAATAATCGCGCCCGTAGTAGCGATCGCGGTAGTAGCGGTTAGGATAGCCGTCATAGTAGTAATAGTAGTCCGGGCGGCCGCGCACCGTCACATAGCGGCGCGAACCCCAGTAGCCACGGTCGCCATAGTACCGGTCGTCCCGATCCGCGAGGGCGGCGCCCAGCGCCAGCCCGATCACACCTGCGCCGATGGCTACAGCGGCGGTGTTGTCCCGGTCGCGGTAGCGTTGCGCCTCTGCCGGGGCCGAAGCCACCAGCGTTGACGCAGCAAGCGCCACGCCGATGGTCAGTTTCTTGAACAGCGTTTTCATCAGTTGCGTCTCCTTTGCGAGCCAACCGGGTAACGGCGGTTGCGGTGGGCGCGTTGGGATGAAAATGGGTCCGGCGGACTGAACGGCGAGTGAATTCCTGCCCGCCAGTATCTGTGGTGCGACGAGCCGTGCGGCCTGCCCGTCCGATGTTGACCAAGCCATGCGAAAACGCCCGGCTCCACGAGGGTGGGCCGGGCGTTTCGAACCGTCATAAGGCTATTGGCCGTCCTGCGTATGCCAGTCAGTAACCCCGGCCCCACTGGCCGCGATCGTAGCCACGCTCGCCATAGTAGCCGCGCCCGTCGCGACGATAGCGATCGTAATCGTCGCGCGAATGGCGGCCACCATCGCGATCCCAATAGTACCCGTTGCGATAGGACCAGTCGGAAGCGTAACGCCTGTCGTCGCGGCGTTCGTTGCCTGACGCCACCAGCGCACCTACGGCAAGGCCCAGAATGCCCGCGCCAATGGCGACTGCAGCGGTGTTGTCGTTGCCGCGATGCCAGTCGCGCGCCATCGCCGGCGTCGTCGATGCAAGAGCAGTGGCGGCAAGGCCGGCAGCGATCGCAGTCTTCCTGAATACGTTCATGGCTATACTCCTTGTTCGGGGTGGCAGATCAAGGAAGCCGTTGTCCCCGTGTGAGTATCGGTATAAGTCCTGTGTGCTGAACCGGACCGAAGCGGGTCTGGCAGAATCCATTCAAGATTGTACGCAATTGTATGCCGACGGTTACGACCGTCTCCGGCAGCAACGTTTCGTAATTGCATAGCCCGCCGATCGACATATGCGCCCCCCACTCTGGCATCATAGAGTTGCCCGACTGGAGAATTGTCGCATCATTTCCGCCGCTTCAAGGTGATCCGGATGCAGGTAGCGAAGAGCGTGCCAGCGTCTCGGTCATCGTTCCAGGCGGCTGCCGCGCAGCACTGATCGCCCCCCCGTTCGGGCCGTTGCATCGGCCAGCGGGTGATATTCCGACCGGCGCAGTTTGCGTGACTGCGCCGGTGTCTATATGCAATTGCAGAGTATTCAGTAAGATGACGGTTTCACCTCGCTATAAACTGCCGCAAGAAACGATGACCACTCCGCCCACCATCCTGCTTGTCGAGGACGACGGTGCCCTGCGCACGCTGACCGCACGGGCGCTGCGCCAAAGCGGATTCAACGTCCTGACCGCCGCCACCGGCGCGGAAATGTGGGTGACGCTGCGCGAAGCGACGGTCAACCTGGTGGTTCTGGACATCATGCTGCCGGGCACCAGCGGCTTCGACCTGTTCCGCCGCCTGCGCCGTGAAAGCGATGTGCCTATCATCTTCGTCAGCGCACGCGGCAGCGAAGAGGACCGCGTGCTCGGCCTCGAACTGGGGGCAGACGATTACCTTGCCAAGCCGTTCAGCACCCGCGAACTCGCCGCCCGCGTCAGTGCGGTGCTCCGGCGTGGCGGGGGACTTGATTCGTCCAGCGAGCCGGTGCCCGAACTGCGCGCGGCGGACTCGATCCAGTTCGACGGCTGGCACGTCTCCATGGCGCGGCGCGAACTGCGCTCGCCCAGCGGCGCCATCGTCGACCTGACCGGGGCTGAGTTCGATCTGCTTTCCACCTTCCTCGGCTATCCGCAGCGGGTGCTCGGGCGCGAACGGCTTATGGAATTGTCGCGTTCGCGCATCGGTGACAGTTCTGACCGCTCGATCGACGTGCTGGTCAGCCGCCTGCGCCGCAAGCTCCAGGCAGAAGGTTCGGAATCGCCGATCGTGACCGTTCGCGGCGTCGGCTACATGTTCAAGGCCGAGGTCGTTCGCAACTGATGCTGGGCAGGCTCGTCGCCCTGTTCCGGCGGATGGGCCTGCCCGAACGGCTGCTGGCAGTGCTGCTGCTGGTGGTGCTGATCGAGTTTGCCGCAAATTCCTTCGTGTTCGAGCGCGTGGATTCGTTCATGCTGCGCCGCGACGATGCGGAGCGTATCGCCGAAAGCCTGGTTCTCGCCCGTCGCACCCTGCAGCGGGAAGAACCGGGGGAGCGCGACGACATCGCGCATGTGCTCAGCACCGACAGGTTCCAGCTGAGCTGGTCGGCGCCGACAACGCGCCGCCATTCGCAGCTCGGTCTGTCCAACTTGCGCGAACAGGTTGTCGATCTGGCACCCGAACTTGCGCTGGCGGATCTGGAACTTCACCTCGAACAACTGCCGGGCAAGGGCAACATCGGCGGTTCGATCCGCTTGTCCGACGGCAGCCTGGTGCGGTTTCACACACATGCCAATGCCGCCTGGAAGCTGACCGCTGGACGCATTCTCAGCCTCGTCCTGCCCACGGTGCTGCTGTTCGCGCTGGCCTGGGTGCTGGTGCGCCAGACCCTCAAGCCATTGCGCAACCTGATCGGAGCGACGCGCCACCTCGGTTCGGGGCCGCCAAACCCGGTTCCCGAACGCGGGCCGGACGAACTACGCGCCCTGATCCGCGCGCTCAATGAAATGCAGGAGCGGATACATCAGTCGCTGGTGGACCGGACCCAGACGATGCTGGCGATCGGGCACGATCTCAAGACGCCTCTTTCGCGGATGCGCCTGCGGCTCGACGACGAGAGTGTCGATCCCGAAGTACGCGAAGGCCTGAACCACGACATCGACGAGATGCGGATGCTGCTCGATTCGATCCAGGCCTATGTGGACAGCGACGGGCGCTCGATCCCGGCGGAGCGGATCGACATTGCCGTCATGGCCGAAACGCTGGTGGATACCGCCGCAGACCACGGGGCCAATGCGACGTATTCCGGCGTTTCCAGTCTGGAAGTGCGGGCTCGTCCAGTGGCGATCCGCCGTGCTCTGTCCAACCTCATCGAAAACGCGCTGCACTATGGCGGCAATGCCCGCGTCAAGGTGCGGCGGGATGGCGGCGCGGTGGAGATCGTCGTGGAGGATGACGGTCCCGGCATCCCGGACGATCGCATCACAGACGCACTCCAGCCTTTCGTGCGACTCGATACGGCGCGTGCTCGTGACACTGCGGGGATGGGGCTGGGCCTGCCCATCGTGCGCAAGGCGGTGCGCATGGAAAACGGTACGCTGGATTTGCGCAACCGGCCCGAAGGCGGCCTCAGCGCCACCATCCGCCTGCCGCTGACGGCGGACTGAACGCCCGTTCAGGCGCGTTGCGCCGCAGAAAGCTTTCGTAACATCCGCGCACGAAGGCCGACAATCGCTGCACCTAACTTTTCCAATGCGAGCCTCGGCGCGTGCGCTGGGGCCAAACAGATAAAAGAAAGGTGTTCCAGTGAACGAACTGATCGGTCGCGTCTTCAACTTCGAGAAGACCCTTTTCCCCGCCTCCAGCGAACTGTTCGGCAAGCTGACCTCGCAGGGCCAGTCGCCCAAGGCGCTCATGATCTCGTGCGCCGACTCGCGCATCGTTCCCGAGCAGATCATGCAGGCTGAACCGGGCGACCTGTTCGTGTGCCGCAACGCCGGCAACATCGTACCGCCTTACGCCACCCAGAACGGCGGCGTCACCTCCACGGTGGAATACGCGGTGATGGCACTTGGCGTGCGGGACATCATCGTGTGCGGCCATTCGGACTGCGGTGCGATGAAGGCGCTGTCGGACCCGACCGGCCTTGAAGCCATGCCCAACGTTGCCGCCTGGCTCAAGCATGGGGCCGCTGCCGAGAACATCGTCACCAGCTGCCACGCCGACCTCGACGGCAAGGAGCGCGTCCGTGCAATCACGCTGGAGAACATCATCGCCCAGATCAGCCACCTGCGCACGCATCCGTCGGTCGCCGCAGCGATCGCGAAGGGTGAGATGACGCTGCACGGCTGGATGGTGGACATTCACGCAGGCCAGGTGATCGGCCTTGATGGCGACACCGGTGAATTCGTGCCGCTGCGTGAAGACCGCGACCTGCCGGTCGCGCTGGCGGCGCGCAAGCGCTTCGCTACAGAATACGCAGAAGCGGCGGAATGACCGCCGCACCCTCTGGCGCAACCGCGGGTGGGGGAGACGGCCGCACAGGCCTCTTCTCTCACTTCGGCCGGGATTTCACGGCGTCCATCGTCGTGTTCCTGGTCGCCATGCCGCTGTGCATGGGCATCGCCATCGCCTCGGGCGTTCCGCCTGAAAAGGGTCTGGTCACGGGCATCATCGGCGGGATCGTCGTTGGTGCCCTTGCCGGTTCTCCGCTACAGGTCAGTGGGCCGGCGGCGGGTCTGGCCGTCATCGTCTTCGAGTTCGTGCGCGAGAATGGGCTGGAAGCGCTTGGCCCGGTCCTTTTGCTGGCAGGCGTGTTCCAGCTGATCGCCGGCGCGCTGAAGCTCGGCGGGCTCTTCCGCGCCATCAGTCCTGCCGTCGTCCACGGGATGCTGGCGGGGATCGGCGCGCTGATCGTGATAGGTCAGTTCCACATCCTGTTCGATGCACGTCCGCTTTCAAGTGGGTTGCAGAACCTTGCGGCGATGCCTTCGCGTGTGCTGGGCCTCGACTTCACCAATGCCGCCGCCACCGAGATGGCGCTGCTGGTCGGCCTGCTGACCATCCTGGTCATGGTCGGCTGGGAAAAGATGAAGCCCAAGTCGATGGGACTGGTCCCCGGCGCGCTGCTTGGCGTGCTGGCTGCCACGCTGGTCGCTTGGGGTCTTTCGCTCGACGTCGCGCGCATCGAAGTTCCGGCCTCGATCGGCGCGGCCTTCACGCTGCCGACTAGTGCCGCGTGGTTCGCGCCTCTCGCCAAACCGGCCCTGATCGTGGCGGCGCTGGCCATCGCGTTCATTGCCAGCGCGGAAACGCTGCTTTCGGCTGCTGCGGTCGATCGCATGCATGATGGCGCGCGTACCCAGTACGACAAGGAACTGCGTGCGCAGGGCATCGGCAACTTCCTGTGCGGTGTCTTCGGCGCATTGCCGATGACCGGCGTGATCGTGCGTTCCTCGGCCAACGTGCAGGCTGGCGCCCGCTCGCGGCTTTCGACGATGCTGCATGGCATCTGGATTCTCGCTTTCGTCGCGCTGCTGCCATGGCTGCTGCGCGAAGTGCCGATGGCGGCGCTGGGCGGCGTGCTGGTCGTCACCGGCTGGAAGCTGGTCAGCCTCAAGCATGTCCGCCACCTGTTCCAGGCGCACGGGCCGCTTCCTGCCGCGATCTGGGCGGTGACGTTCGCGCTTGTGGTGACCACCGACCTGCTGACCGGCGTGCTGGTAGGCCTGGCGCTTTCGGTCGTCGAACTGCTGCCTCATGCCAGACACCTGCGCCTCAAGGTGCATGAGCATGACGAGGGAGAGGCGACGCGCGTCGAACTGAATGGCGCTGCCACTTTCGTCGGGTTGACCCGCCTCAACGCCGTGCTGGAAAAACAGCCGGCGGATCGCCCGGTTCACCTCGACCTCGACCGCGTCAAGGCGATGGACCATACCACAGCCGAGACCCTGTCCGAATGGATCAGCCGTCGCAGGCAAGGCGGACAGCGTGACCGCGTAACCGGGCCTGCCGCCATCCTGCGCCCGCTTCCGCTTGCTAGCTGACGGGCACGAGACGAATGCTTGCGGGCCGGTATTCACAACCGGCCTGCCTCCTTTCGGCCGGAGCGCTGCGCGTCTCCGCCCATGTTGCTAAAGTATCACACTTGCTGCGTCGCAGCAAATGGCAATACTTCGTTGCAATATAGAAATCATTTAGCAACTCATAAGCCATACTCATGAAGCCGCCGGTGTGAAACGGACCCGCCATGCAGCAGGGTTCGGCATACAGGCCGCAGGACGGAACATGCTACGATAGTAACATGAGGGTGTTCCGACTATGAAGTTTGGTCTGTTTGCCGGCGTTGCCGGTCTCGCCAGCGTTTTCCTCGCAGCCGCGACTCCCGCCATGGCGCAGGAAGAAGCCCCCAAAGAATTCACCGTTGCCGGCAACGTGGCGCTTGTCACCGACTATCGCTTCCGCGGTGTCTCGCAGTCCGACAAGGAACTCGCAGTGCAGGGCGGCGTATCGGTGACGCACGCCAGCGGCTTGTATGTCGGTACCTGGGGTTCGAACCTGTCTGGCTGGGGCACCTTCGGCGGTTCCAACACCGAACTCGACATTTATGGCGGCTACGCGACCGAAATCTCGAGCGGCGTGAAGCTGGACGTCGGCGTGACCTGGTACATGTATCCGGGCGGTGCGTCGGACACCGACTTCGCTGAGCCGTACGTCAAGCTGTCGGGCTCCGTCGGTCCAGCCAACGTCCTTGTCGGCGCCGCTTACGCGCCCAAGCAGCAGGCCCTTGGCCGCTGGTATCTCGACGCCGATTCCTACGCCACCGGCATCCCTGACGCGCCGGGCGCCAAGTCCGACAATTTCTATGTCTGGGGCGATGCGAGCACCGGCATTCCCGGCACACCGCTGACGCTGAAGGGCCACCTGGGCTATTCCGACGGTAACGCGGGGCTGGGACCGAACGGCACGAGCGTGGCGCCGACCGGCAGCTATCTTGACTGGATGCTGGGCGCCGACCTGGCAGTAGGCCCGGTGACGCTGGGCGTCGCCTATGTCGACACCGATATCTCGAAGTCGGAGTCGGCTTATCTGCAGCCCAACTTCTCCTCGACCAAGAACGGTTCGCAGATTGCCGGATCGACCGTGGTGTTCTCGCTCTCGGCAGCGTTCTGATCGCCTCATAGCGGGCAACAGGGGAGGGTCGGCCGGGCAGGGCCGGCCCTCATTCAATATCCGGTATAGCGCCCAGGACGGTGCCAGGCCCAAAGGATGCCTGCGGTGGCCGCGACGCCCAGCATCGACCAGCCCATGCGCACCGCATCCAGCCGTGAGGCCGCGAACAGCAGCACGCTGCCGTCGATGATCAGCTGGGTCCGTCCCGCGTTCCATCCGCGCGTGCGATAAAGCCACAGCACCAGCGCGCCCGAGCCACCAGTTGCCGCGCCATGGCGGGCAAGCGCCAGCGCTCCCATGCCAATCAGGCTGCCGCCGACCACTCCGGCAACCGGGTCGCTGACCCAGGCGATGGTAATGCCCATGGGGGCAAGCGCGGTCATGGCGAACAGCCCCAGCGTCACCACTGCCGTCTTGATGAGGAAGCGCCAGCTCATCGCGCGCAGCGTGATCGCCATCAGCGGCGCGGAAATTACCGCATAGAGCAGGCCGACCGGCCATCCCGTGGCGTAACTGAGCACCAGCGCCACCCCCGCGACACCGCCTGTCGCCAGCCCGGCCGCGCGCAGCAGCACAAGGCCGACCGCCAGATGCACCGTGCCCACGAACAGGGCGTATATATCTTCGCCATGTCCATGCGGAGTAGGTCCGGGCGTGGGTGTATTCGAGGAAGTCATTGCGCGTTGCCTGCATGAAACACGAAAGGCCGGAAGCGCCCCTGGGCGCCCCGACCTTTCATTCAACCGATGATGCATCCCCCCGCAGTCGCTCTTTCTAAAGCCCGACCGCTAGGGGAGGACAATCAGGCGTTTTCCTTCTTGCGGCCCTGCTTCTTGCGCTCGTTCGGGTCCAGCCAGACCTTGCGCAGGCGGATCGACTGCGGGGTCACTTCGACCATCTCGTCATCGTCGATGTAGGCGATCGCCTGCTCCAGCGTCATCACGCGGGGTGGGGTAAGGCGGATGGCGTCGTCCTTGCCGGTCGAACGGAAGTTCGTCAGCTGCTTGGACTTCATTGGGTTGACTTCGAGGTCGTCGGTCTTGGCGTTCTCGCCGATCAGCATGCCCTCGTAGATCTTTTCCTGGGGCTTGATGAACAGCACGCCGCGATCTTCGAGGCTGTTCAGCGCGTAGCCGACCGCCTCACCGGTGCAGTTCGAGATCAGCACGCCGTTCTGGCGGCCTTCGATCGGACCCTTGTGGGCGTCGTACTTCTCGAACAGGCGGTTCATGATGCCGGTGCCGCGGGTGTCCGAGAGGAACTCGCCGTGGTAGCCGATGAGGCCGCGCGAGGGGGCCGAGAAGGTGATGCGGGTCTTGCCCGAGCCGGACGGACGCATGTCGGTCAGCTCTGCCTTGCGGCGCTGCATCTTCTCGACGACCGTGCCCGAGTGCTCGTCGTCAACGTCGATCACGACGGTTTCGTAAGGCTCGGTGCGGCCACCCTTTTCGTCGGTGCCGAACAGCACGCGCGGGCGGCTGATGCCCAGCTCGAAGCCTTCGCGGCGCATCGTCTCGATGACGACGCCCAGCTGGAGTTCACCACGACCGGCGACTTCGAAGCTGTCCTTGTCGGCCGATTCGGTGACGCGGATGGCGACGTTGGTTTCCGCTTCGCGCATCAGGCGGTCGCGGATCATGCGGCTGGTGACCTTGTCGCCTTCACGGCCCGCGAGCGGCGAGTCGTTGACGGCGAATCGCATCGCCAGGGTCGGCGGATCGATCGGCTGCGCCTTGATCGGCACGGTGACCTGCGGGTCGGCGATGGTGTTCGACACGGTCGCCTTTTCGAGGCCGGCCAGCGCGATAATGTCACCGGCGCGGGCTTCTTCCACCGGAACGCGATCGAGGCCACGGAACGACAGCACCTTGGTGGCGCGGCCCACTTCGACGACCTTGCCCTCTGCGTCGATGGCGCGGATCGGGTCGTTCACCTTCAGCGTGCCCGACTGGACGCGGCCCGTCAGGACGCGGCCCATGAAGTTGTCGCGGTCGAGCAGGGTGGCGAGGAACGAGAACGGCGCGTCGACGTCGAGGTCGGGCGCGGGAACATGCTCGACGATCTTCTCGAACAGCGGGGTCAGGTTGCCTTCGCGCGCGTCCGGATCGTAGCTGGCATAGCCGTTGCGGCCCGAAGCGTAGAGGGTCGGGAAGTCCAGCTGCTCGTCGTTGGCGTCGAGGCTGACGAAGAGGTCGAACACTTCGTCCAGCACTTCGGCGTGGCGGCCGTCGGGACGGTCGATCTTGTTGACGACGACGATCGGCTTCAGGCCAAGGCCAAGCGCCTTGCCGGTGACGAACTTGGTCTGCGGCATCGCGCCTTCCGACGAGTCCACCAGCAGGACGACGCCGTCGACCATCGAGAGAATACGCTCCACTTCGGCGCCAAAGTCGGCGTGTCCGGGCGTGTCGACGATGTTGATGCGATAGCCGTTCCACTCGATCGAGGTCGGCTTCGCCAGAATGGTGATGCCGCGCTCCTTTTCGAGGTCGTTGCTGTCCATCGCGCGCTCTTCGATGCGCTGGTTCTCGCGGAACGTGCCGGACTGGCGGAACAGCTGGTCGACGAGGGTGGTCTTGCCGTGGTCGACGTGCGCAATGATCGCGATGTTGCGCAAGGGAAGCGGGGCGGACATTGTTGTTCTCTCTGTACGAGGGCCGGGGCGGGCAACCTGTGTGCTGCACCGCAAAATTGGCGCGCCCTTAGCTGATCGAGCGCATTTCGGCAAGCGGTGTGCGGCAGGTCGGCCAGAACATTCGGCCTGTTTCTGCTCGCTACATGCCATGCGATGTGTCGATAGAGCAACAATGGTGCAAATTGTCTTCATCTATAAGCATGCACGGATTGTGAGAGTACGAAAAACCTCATAAACTGGCGCTCTTACACTTTGCGGCCAGCTTCGCGCATGACGATGCAGGCAGCCGCGCAGGAAGGACAGGGGATCCCAATGAAGGGTGTTTTGGCGGGCATCGGCGCGCGAGGTACGCGCATCTTCACCGGACGTGGTTCTATCGAAAGCGGAGTTTTCGGAACGAAGAGTGCGTTGCTGGCGGGGGCTTCGGCCTTCCTGGCGTGGGCGCCGGGGGCGGCTGCCCAGGATGCCTCCGTCCCGAATGCCGAGGAGCCCTATTCCGAGACGATCATCGTCACTGCGACCAAGCGCGAGCAGACGCTGCAGGACGTCCCGGTGGCTGTCTCGGTGACCAGCGGGGCGACGCTGGAACGCGCGCAGATGCGCGATCTCAAGGATCTGCAGACGCTGGTGCCGTCGCTGCGCGTCAACCAGCTGCAGTCCAGCGCCAATACCAACTTCTACATCCGCGGCTTCGGCAACGGCGCCAACAACGCCGGGATCGAGCCGTCGGTTGGCCTGTTCATCGACGGCGTATACCGTTCGCGCTCGGCCTCCATGATCGCCGACTTCCCCGATGTGGAGCGGATCGAGGTGCTGCGCGGCCCGCAGTCCACCCTGTTCGGCAAGAACGCGTCGGCGGGCGTGATCTCGATCGTGACGCGCAAGCCGCAGTTCGAGTTCGGCGGCAACGTGGAGGCCAGCTATGGCAATTACGATGCCGTCGTGGTCAAGGGCACCGTCACAGGGCCGCTGAGCGAGAACGTGGCGTTCAGCCTGGCGGGTGGTCTCAACAAGCGCGACGGCATTGTCAGGGATCTGGCCACCGGCGGGCGCACCAACGAGCGCGATCGCTGGTTCGGACGCGGGCAGCTGCTGTTCGACAACCACGATGGCCTGGAACTGCGGCTGATTGGCGACTACGGCAAGATCGACGAGAACTGCTGTGCGGTCGTCAATCTGCGCCAGGCTACCCCGACTGCGGCGATCTTCGCGCTGGGCGGCGCGGTGAACCAGCCCGGCGAGAAGTACGACAACGTCGTCTACAACAATTTCGAATCGTCCAACCGGATCGAGAACTGGGGCGTTTCGGGCCAACTGGACTATGATCTTGGTGCCGCCAAGCTGACGTCGATCACCTCATACCGCCGCACCAACGCACTGACCGATCAAGATTCGGATTTCTCCAGCGCCGACCTGCTGGGCCGCAACTGGCAGGATCTGCGGATCAAGACCTTCACGCAGGAACTGCGCGCCAATTTCGAGCTTGGTGACCGGATCACCGGCCTCATCGGCGGCTATTACTTCAACGAGAAGATCGACCAGAACAACGAGGTGTTCTGGGGTACGCAGGCGCGTCCATACGCCAACCTGCTGGTGCAGAGCCTGTCCGGCGGCGCGCTCAGCGTGCCGGCGCTGGAAACTGCGTTCGGCAGCTATGAAGGCAATCCTGCCAAATACGCCGGTCAGTTCTTCCGTTCGGGCACCGGGTTGACCGAAGCCTACAAGCTGAAGAACGAAGCGTGGTCGATCTTCGGGCAGGTCGATTTCGAAGTAGCGCCGGGCCTGACGGTGACCGGTGGCCTCAACTATACCCATGATACCAAGCGCTTCGCCACCGGCACGACGTCGAACGACCTTTTCTCGGGCATCAATTTCGACGATCCGCGCTACGCTGCGTTCCGGCAGCAGTTGCTGCTGGGCGGGGCGCTGCGTTCCGTCGGCGTCGATCCGACCAACCCGGCAGCGATCTTCGCCTTCGCGACCAATCCGCAGACCGCGCCGATCTATCAGCAGCTGGTGGGCTTCGCCAATGGCAACGCCAACAACCCGGCGGCCAATCCGCTCAACCCGCTGCGAGCGCTGCAGTATTTCCCGCAGTTCATGAACGTGCCCAACGCCGTGGAGCCGGGCAGGGTAAGCGACGGAGACTTCAGCTACACCGCCCGTGTCGCCTGGGACGTGACCCCGACCGTCAACTTCTACGCTGCTTATGCGACGGGCTACAAGGCGGCGTCGATCAACCTTTCGCGCGACAGCCGCCCCACCCCGGCAGACCTTTCCCAACTGCGTGCGCAGGGGCTGGCGGTGACGAATCTGACGGCCGGTAGCCGTTTCGCCAACGCGGAAAATTCGACGGTCTACGAAGCGGGCGTAAAGGGCAACTGGGGCATCGTTTCGGCCAACGTCGCCGTGTTCAAGCAGGAGATCAAGAACTTCCAGTCGAACATCTTCACGGGTTCGGGTTTCTTTCTGGCGAATGCGGGCAAGCAGTCCGCGTTCGGCATCGAGTTCGAAGGGTCGGCGAAACCCGTGGACCAACTGACGCTGACGATGGCCTGGACCTACCTCGATCCCAAGTACGACACGTTCCAGCTTTCGGCGTTCGGCGACCTTTCGGGCACCACGCCCGCCGGCGTTTCGCCACTCTCGGCGACGTTCTCGGCAGAGTGGGTGCAGCCGGTGGGTTCGCGCGGGGACCGCGTAATCCTGCGCGGTGACTATCACTACGAATCGCAGTTCCAGCTGGTCGAGGGGCTGCCCGGCCTCGTGGTGCGGGACACCGCGGGCAACGTCACCAGCGTGGCCGCCGCTCTCGCCGCCGCGCGGGAGTTCAAGCAGGACATCAACGACATGAACGCCTCGTTGACGTATGCGATGGCGAACGGGCTGGAACTGACGGTCTGGGGTCGCAACCTGCTCAACGACCGCACTATCCTGCAGATCTTCGACAGCCCGGCGCAGCCCGGCTCGATCTCGGGCTATCCGAACCAGCCGCGCACTTACGGCGTGGCGGCGCGCTACCGGTTCTAAGCCGGAGCGCAAACGCAGGGCCCGTCGCGCCGTCTCTGGGAGGAGAAGCGGTGCACCATGGCGGGCAGGGCGGACTTGAAAAGGGGCGCGAGAGGCACGGCCTTTCGCGCCCCTCTTTCGATCCGTAGCTAATACGATGCAGAAAAGGCTTGGTAAATTCGGTTTTCCTGTGTGAACCTGCGAGCCGTTGTCAGCTTTGTAACGACATTGAACGGGGGAAATCGATGATACCGTATGGCGGCTTCTGGTGGCGCGTGCTCGCCTACATCCTTGATGCCATCATCCTGCAGATCGCAAGCTCGGTCGTCGGGGGCATCTTCGGCGTTGGTCTGGCGTTGCCCCTGACAGGGCTGGGCGCAGCGGAAGAGACCACGATCGGCACGATGATGTTCGGTGTGTTTGGCGTGACGCTGATCATCAACTGGCTTTATTTCGCGATCATGGAAAGCTCCAAGCTGCAGGCCACCGTCGGCAAGCTCGCCGTCGGCGTCGTCGTCACCGATCTTAAGGGCGAACGACTGACTTTCGCCCGCGCCACGGGGCGCTACTTCGGCAAGATCCTGTCGGGCGTGGTGCTGTGCATCGGCTACATCATGGTCGCCTTCACCGAGCGCAAGCAGGGTCTGCACGATCTGGTCGCCGGCACCCTGGTCTACAAGACCCGCGATCCCGGCCAGCTTTATGACAACCGCGAAGTCTTTGCGTAAACCTGTCCTCTCCGGAGAAAAGACATGCTCGATACCATGTTGATGCCGCTTCGGCGCTATGCTGACTTCAAGGGCCGTTCGCGGCGCAAGGAATACTGGCTGTTCACGCTGTTCGTTCTGATCGTGACGATCGTTCTGGTCGGCATCGCGTTCGCTTCCGGGTTCTCCTACCGGGCGATGGTGCAGGGCGGGTCGGCTGGTGCCGGACTGGGCGTAATCACGATAATCGCCTTATCGCTTCTCGGCCTGTTCTACCTGGCAATCTTCATTCCCGGCATCGCAGTGGCCGTGCGCCGCTTCCACGACCGCGACATGAGCGGATGGTGGTATCTTGGCTTGATCGTGCTCGGCATGGTTCCGCTGATCGGATCACTGGCAGGTATCGCGCAGATCGTGATCTTCTGCCTTCCCGGCACTCCGGGCACCAACAGGTTCGGCGCCGATCCCAAGGATCCGTCGGGCGCGGAAATCTTCGCCTAAAGTTCCCGCAGCGCCCTTGCCGGTTTCGCCCGCAGCAGCGGCAGCGTTCCGGCAAGGGCGAAGCCCAGCACCAGGGTCAGCCCGGCCAGCAGGACGGCGATCACGCGGGGCCAGTCAGGCATCCAGGTGAACTCGAACAGCTTCACCACCACGGCCCATGCCATTGCGCTGCCTGCGCCCAGCGCCACGACCGCCAGCACCAGCGCGATGAGGCCGTACTCGGCCATTTGCGCCGCCAGCAACTGCGCGCGGCTCCCGCCCAGAATGCGCAGGATGACGGTGTCGTAAGTGCGGCTGGCTCGCGCGGCGGCGATAGCCCCCAACAATACCGCAAGCCCCGCCAGCACCGCCACCGAAGACGCCGCCATGATCGCCGCCGACATCTGGTTCAGCAAGGCGCGGGCATCGCGCAGCAGGCTGCCGGTTTCGATCACCGAGGTCGATGGAAAGGCGCGTACCAGCCGCGGCAACAGTCCCGTGGTGGCGGCACCCGGCGGCACCTCTATCGTCGCAGCCAGGTTGTGCGGCGCGTCGGCGAGTGCATTGGGCGAGAATACCAGTACATAGTTGAAGCCCAGACTGTCCCAGTCGATCCGGCGCAAAGCGGCGACGCGGGCGGTGCGCTCTACCCCCAGCACGCCCACGGTCACGTAATCGCCCACCTTGAGGCCGATTGCCTGTGCCAGCTTCTCGTCCAGCGAGACGAGCGGTTCACCGCGATAGATCTGCGGCCACCACTGCCCGGCCGTGACGGTGCTGCCTTCGGGCACGCCTACCGAGTAGGTCAGGCCGCGTTCTCCGCGCAAGGCCCAGGCGCCGTCCGGCAAGTCCTTGCCCAAGCTGGCGACGCGGGTCATGCGACCCTTGGGGCCATAGGCCAGGATGCGGCCGCGCAGGTTCGGCACAAGTTTCACCACGGCGCCGGGCACCGTGCGGGTCGCGGCGCGGTCGAATTCGGCGGCCTTGTCCCTGGGCACATCGAGCACGAAGAAGTCCGGCGCGCGTTCGGGCACGGTCTTGCGGATGTTGGCCTCCAGACTGGTCTGGACGGCGGCGATCAGCACGAAGGCGGACAGGGCGAATCCCAGCGCCGTCACCAGCGCGCCGGTCTGCGCGCCGGGCCGGTGCAGGTTCGCCAGTCCCGCACGCAGCATCGGCCCGCGTGGGCGGGGCAGGCGGGCGGCAAGGCTGCGGATACCCAGCCCGATCGTGGCCAGCAGCCCCAGCATCGCCGCCGATCCGCCGAGGAAGCCCAGTGTCACCAGCGGCTGCGCGGCATTGACCAGTGCCAGCGCAACGATAGCCGTAAGTCCCAGCCCAACCGGCAGGATCAACGCCTTGCGATCGGCAGCCAGCGGAGAAACGCGCGCGCGCATCAGCGCCATCGCAGACCAGCCACGCGCTCGTACAAGCGGCGGCGCGGCGAAGACCAGCGCCACCAGTAGGCCGTAAGCAGCAGCGGTCGCCAGTGCCGCCGGGGAGACGGCGAAGCCTGTCTCGACCGGCAGCAGGCTTTGCAGCGCAGACGACAGCAGTGGTGTCACCAGCACGCCCGCAGCAAGGCCCGCCACGCTGCCGACCACGGCGGCGGCGCCGACCTGCAGCAGGTAGATGCGCGCAATGTCGCCGCTGGTCGCGCCCAGCACTTTCAGCGTGGCGATGGAAGTGCGGCGCGCCTCCAGATAGGAAGACACGCCGCCGCCGATGCCGATCCCGGCGATCACCAGCGCGGCCAGCCCGACGAGGACGAGAAATTCGCCCATGCGGGTGACGAAGCGCTCTGTGGACGGTGATGCGGCAAGGCGGGTGCGGGTGTCGAAATCGTCTCCAAAGCGGGCCTTGAGGGCATCGACAGCCGCTTGGGGATCGCGCGCCGGATTGGCGAAGCGCACCTTGGCAACGCTGCGGTACATGGCGCCGGGTGCGGTAAGCCCCGCCCGCGCCGGCAGGTCCAGAGCGACGATGGCGCTGTCGCCCAGCGCGAAGCCTTCGCTCATCTGTTCCGGGTCGGCCTGGATGATGCCGCCGACCTTCACCGGCACACCGCCGATGGCGATCCGGCCGCCCCGGTTCACGCCCAGCCGTGCGGCGGTGCCCTTGGCGATCCACGCGATGCCCGCAGGCGGGGCGCCAACCCTGCGCCCATCAATCAGTTCCAGCCTACCGTACAGGGGCCAGCGCGTATCCACCGCTTTCAGCGCGACGGGCGCAGTGGCGTCGGTGCGGGTGGCGATGGCCTGCATCCTCAGGCCCTTGGACACTGTGCCCAGCTGGGCGAAGGCGGCGTCCTGTCGATTGTCGAAAGCACGCTGCCACAGCCGCAATTCGATGTCGCCGCCCAGGATTTCGCGCCCGCGAGCGCCCAGTTCACGTTCGATGGAGCCGGTCAGCGTGCCGATCGCCGCAATCGCGCCGACGCCCAGGAACAGGCAAACGAGCAGCAGCCGCAGCCCCCTGAACCGCGCCGACAGATCGCGCCGGGCCAGTGTCAATGCGGTGCGCCAGGGCAGGGCTGCGGGGCCCGTGTCAGGCAAGGGTGTCGCTCGCGATACGGCCGTCGCCGATGGTCACCACGCGCTCGCAGCGGTGAGCCAGCGTTTCGTCGTGCGTGATGATAAGCAGCGTCGCGCCGGTTTCGGCGCGGCGGGCAAAGAGCAGGTCGATGATGGCGGCACCGGTCGCGGCGTCGAGGTTGCCGGTCGGCTCGTCGGCGAAGACCAGCGCGGGGCGCGGAGCCAGCGCGCGGGCGATGGCGACGCGCTGCTGTTCGCCGCCCGAAAGCTGGGCGGGATAATGCGACAGGCGATGGCCCAGCCCCACGCTGCGCAGTTCCGCTTCGGCGCGGGCGTGTGCATCGGGCATCCCCGCCAGTTCCAGCGGCGTGGCAACGTTTTCCAGCGCGGTCATCGTCGGCAGCAGGTGAAAGGCCTGCAGCACCACCCCGATGCGGCCACGCCGCGCGCGGGCCAGCGCGTCCTCGTCCATGCCGACGAAGTCCTGCCCGGCCACTTGCAGCGCCCCCGAACTGGCGCGCTCCAGCCCGCAGAGCACCGCCATCAGCGAGGACTTGCCCGACCCTGACGGGCCGAGCAGCGCCAGCGTCTGCCCCTGCGGCACCGTCAGATCGATGCCTTTCAGGATCTCCACCGCGCCGTCACCGGACCCCAGCGTCAGCCGAAGATCGTGCGCGATAATGGTGGGGGACGGCTGGGCCAGAGATTGGGCGGGCGAGTGGGAAGGGCTTGTCACGATCCCCATATGGGATAGCACCTGTGCTTCCGGCAAGTCGGCCCCTTCAGGAGAATTCCCCTGCGCTTCGTTTCTCTCGCGTTTCCCGCCATCTGCGCCCTGTCTCTTGCCGCTTGCGACAAGGCTGCTCCGCCTGCGCCGCCAAGCGAAAGCGCGGCAGAGGTTCCGCCCGCGATCCCGGTGGTGGGGCCGGAACGCCCGATCCTCGCTTTCGGGGACTCACTTCTGGCGGGTTATGGGCTGGAGGACGGCGAAAGCTACCCCGATCGGCTGGAGCAGGCCCTGCGCGCGCGCGGCGTGAACGCGAAGATCGCCAATGCCGGGGTCTCCGGCGACACCACGGCGGCAGGCTTGCAGCGGCTGAACTTCACACTGAAGAGCCAGCCGGTGAAACCGCAACTGGCGATCGTCAGCCTTGGCGGCAACGACATGCTGCGCTCGCTTCCGCCCGCTGAAACCCGCGCCAATCTGGACAGGATGCTGCAACGGCTGAAGCAGGAAGGCATTCCGGTGGTGCTGCTGGGCATGCTGGCCGCACCCAATCTGGGCAAGGACTACGCCGCTCAGTTCAACCCGATCTATCCGCAGCTGGCAGAAAAATATGGCGCGGTGCTGGTGCCGTTCTTCCTGCAGCCGGTGATCGACAAGCCCGATCTGATGCAGGGCGATCACGTTCACCCCACGGCGATCGGCATCGACGCCATCGTCGCAGCGACGGTGGACGACGTGGAAGATGCGCTGCCGAAGACTTAATCGACGCGGCGGACGGTACCGCCGCTGACTTCCCACACCGCCGCTTCCCCGGCGATGGCGTCGAACGGCGCGATTTCCGTGCCGGTCAGCCAAACTTGGGCGGAACCGGCCCGCAGGCGGTCGAACAGGGCTTCACGTCGCAGCGGGTCGAGGTGGGCGGCGACTTCGTCCAGCAGCAGCAGGCGCGGGCGATGTTCGCCATCGCGCTCCAGCAGTCGCGAATGGGCCAGCGTGATGGCGATCAGCATCGCCTTCTGTTCGCCGGTGGAGCAGTCCGCAGCTGGCTGGTCCTTGCCCGCCATCGTCACGGCCAGTTCGTCGCGGTGCGGGCCGGTAAGAGTGCGCTGGGCGGCGCGTTCGCGGGCACGCCCGTCCAGCAGCGCCATTGCCAGCCCCTCTGCCGTTAGCGGTCCGCCGGGCTCATAGGCCAGCGAGGGCCGGGCGAAAGGCGCTTCGGGCAGGGTAGCCAGCGCGGCATCAAGCTGCGTGACCAGCCGCGCGCGCGCTGCGGCGACCAGCGATCCGGACTCGGCGATCTGCAGTTCTATTGCGTCCAGCCAGCGCGGATCAGGCGCACGTTCCTCACTGAGCAGGCGGTTGCGTTCGCGCACGGCGGTTTCCAGCCGGGCGGTGTTGCCCGCATGTCCCGGCTCGATCGCCAGCACCAGCCGGTCGAGGAACCGCCGTCGGGCCCCCGCGGTGTCGACGAACAGGCGGTCCATTGCCGGGGTCAGCCATCCGATGGAAAGCCATTCGCCCAGACTGAGCGCGCTGGCACCCGCGCCGTTCACCTGCACCAGCCGCCGTCCGGGCCGCTCTGCAGACACGCCGGTGCCCAGCCGCACCGGGTCACCCTGCGGCATGCGCAGCGCGGCGTTCACCGCAAAGCCGCCGTCTCCGTCCTGCGCAGGCACGTCCGCAAGCTGCGCGCGGCGCAGGCCGCGACCTGGGGCCAGCAGGCTGATCGCTTCCAGTACGTTGGTCTTGCCCGCGCCGTTCTCCCCAACCAGCAGGTTGAACTGCGCCGTACCTTCCACCGCAGTATCGCGATGGTTGCGGAAACGGGACAGGAGGATGCGGTCGAGCATGGTCGGCGCGGCCTAGCGGTTCGGCAGGCTTTTGCAAATCCGCAGCAGGCGGATTTGGCCGCGAACCTTCAGACCGACCGCGTTCTGGCAAAGGGCGAGAAGTCCATGTTGTCGTCGAACACCTCGACCCCTTCGCGCGCCTTGAGCCAGCCGACGACCGCATAGGTCACCGGGGTCAGCACCACTTCCCACAGCACTTTCATTCCCCAGTTGGTGACCATGACGGTCAGCACCTGTTCGTGGCTCCAGTTGCCCAGAAACGCGATCGGGTAGAACAGCGCGCTGTCCACCGCCTGCCCGACCACAGTGGAGCCGATGGTGCGCGTCCACAGATGTTTGCCGCCTGTGAGCAGCTTCATCTTGGCAAGTACGAAGGAATTGACGAATTCGCCCGCCCAGAATGCGGTGAGAGATGCCAGCACGATGCGCCAGGTGGATCCGAACACCGCTTCGTAAGCGGCCTGCCCGGCCCACCCCGCGTCAGGCGGCATGGCGACCACGACGAAGCTCATGAAGGCCATGAACACCATCGCGAAGAAGCCCGCCCACACGCAGCGCCGCGCGTTGGCATAGCCGTAGACCTCGGTCAGCACGTCCCCGATGACGTAGCTGACCGGGAAGAACAGGATCCCAGCGCCGAAAGTGACGCCGCCGAAGTTCGCCAGCTTGGACGCACCGATCAGGTTCGACAGCAGCAGGATGGCGACGAAGGCCGACATCACGTAATCGAAATAGCGGAAATGCCGCCGGGCGCCGGAAACGCCGTCGATGCGGGACAGGGGCTGGTTGACTTCGGGCGAGGCGATCATCGCCTGTGCGTAACGTGGCTTTGCTGCACTGCAAAGCACAAGTTTGCACGCGCTTCCCGTTTGCGTGAGCGGCCAAGCGCGCTATGGGGAACCCGATGCGCGCCCGTAGCTCAGCTGGATAGAGCACGAGCCTTCTAAGCTTGGGGTCACAGGTTCGAACCCTGTCGGGCGCGCCATCGTCATCATCGTCATTGCGGTTAAGCGATGGTCAACCAATCGCGGTTAACGTTTGCGCATGACCCGCACCATCCTTCCTCGACGATCACAGCGCCGCCCGGTGGCTCTGCCCGTCCAGTGCCGCACGCAGAGCGGCCTTCGGGATGACGGCGAAATTTCCGACATTTCCAGCGAGGGATGCTGTTTGCGCATGCACGGCATCTACTTTCGCGTCGGTGCGCGGCTGATCGTGCGGCCTACCGGGCTTGAGGGCATGTCAGGCGTGGTACGGTGGGTCAGCAGCGATCTGGCGGGTGTGGAGTTCGACCGACCGCTTTATGGCCCGGTGCTGGACCATATCGTTGCCCGCAACGCTCCGCCCGCCTAACCCCGGTCCGCCGTCGCCTTCAGTTCGCCGAGCACGGGGTAGCCGAGCCCTTCGGGTATCACGAGCCATTCGCCGTCTTCGCGCATCTGCGTTTCCGGGCTGATCCGCTGGACCGGATGAGCCGCAATGTCCGCAAGGGCCTCGGCATGGTCGGCATATTGCGCCAGCCGGTCGAGGTTGCGGCGGGTCGGGAAGATCACCGTGATCTCCCTGCGGTCGGACATCGACAGGGCCTGTGCCGCGCTGGTCCAGAACAGGCGGCTGTTTTCCGTGGCATCGACCGTCACGTCGACCGCGCCGGTGCCGATGTCGGCAACGAAGAAGCGAGTGTCGAACGCCCGGTCCCACAAGGGGCACCAGTGCGCGAATAAGGTCAGCGCATGCGGTTCCAGTTCCCAGCCGAAGCGATCGAGCACAGTGTCGAGCCGGGCCACTTCCAGCAGCATCTTGCGCGCGGCGGCGGCCTCTTGCGCGGCGATGGGCGCGCGGGTGGCGATCATCAGGCCGGTTTCCTCCAGCGTCTCGCGGATGGCGGCGACACGGGCGGCGGCGATCTCAAGCGGTTCGTCAGGCTGGAGGCGGGCGGCGAGTTCGTAGTCGGCAGGATCGACGCGCCCGCCGGGAAACACCGCCGCGCCGCCGGCAAAGCGCATGCCTTTGGCGCGCTGGACCATCAGCAGTTCCGGCGGGCCGCCATCAGCCGCATGGCGAAAGACCACGACGGTCGCAGCGGGAACGACGGCAGGGCCGCCCGCAGGCATGCGTTGGTCGGAAGGTGCCAGGCGGATCATCCCGGGAATGTTGCGCGGGGGAAGGACCGCTCGCAAGGAGAAATTGCTCCGCAGCTTTACGGAGGGTTGTCGGAAGATTTTACAAAGGCTGATCTTCAGCGCCGCGCCATGCGCTGCGAAACCGCAGATTTGCGACGAAAATCGAAACTGGCACGCAGCATGCTTATGAAATGTCGTACCTACGAGAAGCAGTCTCGACAGAAGCGGGGCCGGAGTCTCTCCCGGCCCCGCTTCCCCGGTACTCCCCGCATTCCAGCACACACGAAAAGGCCCGGAAGTTGCCTTCCGAGCCTTCGTTACCTTGGCAATCGTACAGGTTCAGCCCTGCGCGGCGATGCCGTTGTCGGCCAGAAGCTGGTGCAGTTCGCCCGCTTCGTACATTTCCATCATGATGTCGCTGCCGCCCAGGAACTCTCCCTTGACGTAGAGCTGGGGGATCGTGGGCCAATCCGAATAGGACTTGATGCCCTGACGGATTTCCATGTCCTGCAGCACGTCGACCGTCTCGTAAGGGACGGCAAGGTGTTCGAGGATGGCGATCGCGCGGCTGGAAAAGCCGCACTGCGGAAACAGCGGGGTGCCCTTCATGAAGAGAACCACGTCGTTGCTCTTTACGATGTCCCCGATACGGGCGTTGACGTCCGACATTGTTTGAAACCCTTGAGTGATACTTGCGTCAGTTGGGGACGGCGGTGGTCAGTTGCAAGGCGTGAAGCACGCCGCCCATGCGTCCGCCCAGCGCTTCGTAGACCAGCTTGTGCTGGGCGACGCGCGGCTTGCCCGCAAAGGCGCCGGACACGACATGTGCGGCGTAATGGTCGTTGTCACCGGCCAGGTCGGTGATGGTCACTTCCGCGTCGGGCAGGGCGGCGCGGATCATGGTTTCGATTTCGGTGGCGGTCATGCCCATGGATGTGGTCCTTAAACCTGCGGGATCAGCCGAGGAACTGGCGGCGCGCTTCGACCTGCTTAGCCGAAAGCGCGGCACGCACTTCGGCTTCGGTGGTCTCCACGCCGGCGGCGGTGAGGTCGCCCAACAGCTTGCGGATGACGTCTTCATCGCCCGCTTCCTCGAAGTCGGCCTGGACCACGGCCTTGGCATAGGCGTCGGTCTCGGCCTGCGAGAGTTCCATGCGCGCGGCGGCCCATTCGCCAATCAGACGATTGCGGCGCGCCTGGATGCGGAACAGCACTTCGGCCTCGTCCATCGGACCGGAACCGGGCTGGAAACTCTTCATCGGACGACCTTCCGGGATTTGGGTGTGCCACTGCCGATAGGGAAGGGCGGCCCTTGGGGCAATCCCGATTCGCATTAGCACGCTTCTGTAGGACGGCACCCCTGCAGCAGGGCTTCAGCAGGTCAGCCGGAGTCGGGACAGGAGGCTGCGCCAGTCCCGCTCACCCGAGAGCCTGCCGAAAGATCAGGCCAGTTCCGCCTTCGCGAGGAACGGCAGCCCTTCGCGGGCTTTGCCTTCGTAGGCGCCGATCGCATCGCCCTGCGCCATCGTCAGGCCGATTTCGTCAAGGCCGTTCAGCAGGCAGTGCTTGCGGAACGCGTCGATGTCGAACGTGAAGCGGTCCTGGAAGGGCGTGGTGACCGACTGCGTTTCCAGATCGACGTCGATCGGCTGATCCTGCGCCACTTCCATCAGGCGGTCGATGGCGTCCTGCGGCAGGGCCACGGTCAGGATGCCGTTCTTGAACGCATTGCCCGAGAAGATGTCCGAAAAACTGGGCGCGATCACGCAGGTCACGCCCATGTCGAGCAGCGCCCAGGCGGCATGTTCACGGCTGGAGCCGCAGCCGAAGTTGTCGCCCGCGATCAGGATCGGCGCACCGGCCCACGCCGGATCGGTGAAGACGTTGCCGTCTTCCTGCTTGACCGATTCGAACGCACCCTTGCCGAGACCTTCGCGGGTGATGGTCTTGAGCCAGTGGGCCGGGATGATCACGTCGGTATCGACGTTCTTGCGGCCAAAGGGGATCGCCTTGCCGGCGACATGGCTGATCGCCTGCATCAGTCGGTCTCTGACGGGAAGTGCGGCGCGGTGTTCGTCCTGGGCGGCTGCGCGTCAGACTTCTTGCGGTCGCTGCGGCGCTTCACGAACATCAGGGCGGCGGCGATGGCGGCCGAACCGATGGCGGCACCGGCGGCAATGGCAGCGCGGCCTGCGAGCGAGTTTTCGGAGTCGTTGGACATGAGGGGTATCCTATCAGTTCAGGCCGGTTCGGTAACCGGGGCAAGGTCACGCACGTCGGTCAGCTTGCCGGTGACGGCGGCGGCGGCGGCCATGGCGGGGCTCATCAGGTGGGTGCGCGCGCCCGGGCCCTGGCGGCCGGTGAAGTTGCGGTTGCTGGTGGAGGCGCAGCGCTCTCCGGCAGGCACCTTGTCCGGGTTCATGGCAAGGCAGGCCGAGCAGCCCGGCTCGCGCCATTCGAGGCCGGCGTCGATGATGATCCGATCCAGCCCCTCGGCCTCGGCCTGCGCCTTGACCAGACCCGATCCGGGGACGACGATCGCCCACTTCACATTGTCTGCCTTGTGGCGGCCCTTGAGCACTTCCGCGGCGGCGCGGATGTCCTCTATGCGGCTGTTGGTGCAGCTGCCGATGAAGACGTTCTGCACTTCGACGTCGGTCAGCCGGGTGCCGGGCGTTAGGCCCATGTAGTCCAGGCTGTGCTTCACCGCATCGCGCTTGGACGCATCGGCGAAGTCCTCGGGTGCGGGGACGATGCCGCCGATGCCGGACGTGTCTTCCGGGCTGGTGCCCCAGGTCACTGTGGGCTGAATGTCCTCGGCACGGATGAAGATCGACTTGTCGTAGGTCGCGCCTTCGTCCGTCGCCAGGCTCTTCCACCAGGCTACGGCCTTGTCCCAGTCGGCACCCCTGGGCGCATAGGGACGGTCCTTGACGTAGGCGAACGTCGTATCGTCCGGGGCGACGAGGCCGGCGCGGGCGCCGCCCTCGATCGACATGTTGCACACGGTCAGGCGGCCTTCGACCGACATTTCGCGGAACACGTTGCCGGTATATTCAATGACATGGCCAGTGCCGCCGGCGGTGCCGATCTCGCCAATGATGTGCAGGATCACGTCCTTGGGCGTGACGCCGGCGCCAAGCGTACCCTCTACCCGGACCTCGAAGGTCTTCGACTGCTTGAGCAGCAGGGTCTGCGTGGCGAGAACGTGCTCCACCTCGCTGGTGCCGATGCCGAATGCCAGTGCGCCCAGACCGCCGTTGCAGGCGGTGTGGCTGTCGCCGCACACGATGGTGGCACCGGGCAGCGAAAAGCCCTGTTCGGGGCCGATGACGTGAACGATGCCCTGTTCGGGATCGGCATCGCCGATGTAGCGCACGCCGAATTCGGGAGCGTTGCGTTCCAGCGCGGCCAACTGCTGCGCGCTTTGCGGATCGACGATGGGAATGCGGTTGCCCTGCGCGTCGCGCCGCGGGGTGGTAGGCACGTTGTGATCGGGCACCGCAAGCGTAAGATCAGGACGGCGCACCGGTCGCCCGGCGGCACGAAGGCTTTCGAAAGCCTGCGGGCTCGTCACTTCATGGACGATGTGCCGGTCGATATAGATGAGGCAGGTGCCGTCGTCCCGTCGGTCGACGACGTGGGCGTCCCAGATCTTCTGGTAGAGGGTGCGCGGAGTCGGTGTCATGATCAGGCGCGAATAGGCGCGCTCGCTGCGCAATTCAAGTGCTGCGAGCGCGCTGTTTCCGGCAACTATCTTAGCCGCGGCGACGATCGTAGTCGTGGCGCTCCATCCGCAGCTTGGCATAGACGGCATTGACGCGCGCGCCGAGTACGCGGGTTTCCTGCGCGCTCAGGCCGCCGCGGGCATACTGGCCATAAGTGCGCTGAATGTTCACCACATCGCGGCGCAGGCCGGTGGCTTCCCGCTGCGAGATGGTGCGGCGAGCGGCGGCGCGATCGATGTTGGCGCGCAGGCCGTTGATGTCGCTGCGGATGTCGTAGTGGCGGGCGGCCTGATGGCGGGGCGCTGCCTCTGCGATACCGGGCACGACGGCGGCGAGGCCCATTGCGGCGATGAGGGCAGGGGCGACGGCCTTGGTGAACTTGCGCATGAGCTTTACTCCTTTGCTGAATTTCGGTGCGGAAGGCTTGCTTCCGATGAATTCACAAATAGGGCCTCGAAACTGAACGCCAGATCAATGACGCGTCGCAGGAATGTGCGCGTTTGTAAGAGAGTGTCGCACGGAAAGGGCCCTTCCTGCCTGCATGACAAACGCCTATAGCGCCCTTATGTCCGTCCTTGCCGCCGTCCTGATCGTCCTCTCCTCCGCCGCCGCGATGGAGTTCGTCGCGTGGTCCAGCCACAAGTACATCATGCATGGGTTCGGCTGGGCCTGGCACCGCGATCATCACGAACCGCATGACCGGATGCTTGAGAAGAACGACCTCTACGCGGTGTTCGGCGCCGCCATCAGCATTTCGATGTTCGCTTTGGGTTCGCCGTTGGTGATGGGCGCGAATGCGTGGTGGCCGGGGACGTGGATCGGGCTGGGCGTGCTGGTCTATGGCGTGATCTATACGCTGATCCACGACGGACTGGTTCACCAGCGCTACTTTCGCTGGGTGCCCAAGCGTGGTTATGCCAAGCGTTTGGTGCAGGCGCACAAGCTGCACCACGCGACCGTCGGCAAGGAAGGCGGCGTCAGCTTCGGCTTCATCGTCGCGCGCGATCCGGCGGTGTTGAAGCGCGAATTGCGGGCGCAGCGCGAACGGGGCATCGCCGTGTTGCGCGACGCGGTGGAGTAGAGGCGAGGATCAGGTGCGGGACGACGGAGTGCTCACTCTGCCCGGGTCCATATCCAGGTGCCGACCGTGGCCAGCACCGCCAGCGGGATCAACGCCCACAGCTCCCCGGCGGTGAACCATACGATCCCGACGCTCAGCGCCATGGTGCCGATCGCGGCGATCTTGCCCTTGCGGCTGATCGCGCGACGATCGCGCCATTCGCGCAGGTGATGGCCGTATTTCGGATGGTCGTAGAGCCGCTCCGCCCATTCGGGATGGCTTTTGGAGAAACACCCGGCTGCCAAAATCCAGAAGATCGTAGTCGGCAGCAGCGGCAGGAAGATGCCCAGCGTCCCGATCCCGACGAGGATGACCCCCGCCGCGATCCAGAGGTATTTCCCGGCTCTGTTCACGGAGCCCTGTTCATCTACCCTTGCGCATAGCGCGCGGCGGTTTCCCGGATGAGGGCGATCATGTTGGGCACGCCCTGGGTGCGGTTGGACGACAGCTGGTTCTTCAGGTCGAACGGTTCGAGCGCGGCCGCGATGTCGGTCTGCGCGACGGTTGCGGCGGGCTTGTCCTGCACGGCGGCGATCACCAGCGATACGATGCCCTTGGTGATGGCGGCGTTGCTGTCGGCAAGGAAGTGCAGGGTGCCGTCGCCGCGCGCCATCGGATAGACCCAGACGCTGGCCGAACAGCCGCGCACCTTGGTCGCGTCGGTCTTGAGCGCATCGGGCATCGCGTCCAGTTCGCGGCCCAGTTCGATGAGGAGCCGGTACCGTTCGTCGCCGTCGAGAAATTCGTACTCTTCGCGAATGTCATCAAGCTCACGCATGAACCGGCATTTAGAGCCGGGAACACGCAGGGCAAGAGGGTATTGAGAACATTTCGCATGAGGCCGCCGTCGTCCCGGACTTGATCCGGGACCGCTGGCGGTCTTTAGGAGAAGCCGGTCGTGCAGGGCGTCTGTTCACGTCCGGGATGACGAATACGAGGAATGCCGATGACCGAGCAGAGCCACCCGTTCTTCAGCATGCACGAACACGGCTTCGTGCGCGTCGCCACATCCACCCCGCGCGTGACCACTGCCGACGTGGAGGCGAACCGCGACGCTGTGCTTGCAGAGGCGCGGCGGGCGCATGATGCGCATGTCGATCTGCTGGTCTTCCCCGAACTGTGCCTGTCCTCCTACGCCATCGACGACCTGCACCTGCAGGCGACGGTGATCGAGGCGGTGGAGGCCGCGCTGGCCGATATCGTGAAGGCCAGCGCCGCCTTGTCGCCGGTGCTGCTGGTGGGCGCCGCGCTGGAGCGCAAGGGGCGGCTGTACAACTGCGCGGCGGTGATCGCGCACGGTCGCCTTCTGGGTGTGGTGCCCAAGTCCTATCTGCCCAATTACCGCGAGTTCTATGAAAAGCGCTGGTTTGCCAGCGGCAAGACCATCCGCAATTCCACGATCGCCGTGAACGGACAGGACGTGCCCTTCGGCGTCGACCTCGTGTTCGCGTCCGAAGTGCTGAGGAACTTCCGCTTCTTCGTGGAAATCTGCGAGGATTTCTGGGCGCCCACCCCGCCTTCGTCGCTGGGCGCGCTGGCCGGGGCGACGATCCTGGCGAACCTGTCCGCATCCAACATCGTCATCGGCAAGTCGGACGAGCGCCACATGCTCTGTCGCGCACAGTCCGCGCGGGCCGCTGCCGCCTATATCTACTGCGCCGCGGGCCATGGCGAAAGCACCACGGACCTGGCGTGGGACGGGCAGGGCGTGGTCTACGAACTGGGCGACCTGCTTGCGGAGTCGGAGCGGTTCTCGCTGGATGCGCAGCTGTGTGTGGCCGACGTCGACTGCGACCGGATCGTCATGGACCGCCTGCGCAGCCCCACCTTCAACGATGCGGCGGACGTCGCGGAAAAGCCGGAGGAGACATTCCGCACCATCTCCTTCCGCCATGCTCCGGCGGGCGGCGACATCGGCCTGATCCGCCCCGTCAGCCGCTTCCCCTTCGTTCCCTCGCGCGCGGACAAGCTGGATGCCGACTGCTATGAAGCGTTCAACATCCAGGTTGACGGGCTGATGCGGCGGATGGAATCCACGCGGTCGAAGTCGCTGGTGATCGGCGTTTCGGGCGGGCTTGATTCCACTCACGCGCTGATCGTGGCGGCGCGAGCCTGCGACCGCCTCGGCCTGCCGCGCACCACGATCCGGGGCTATACGATGCCCGGCTTCGGCACCAGCGAGGGCACGAAGTCCAACGCGTGGAAGCTGATGACAGCGGTGGGCATCACGGCGGAGGAGATCGACATCCGCCCCGCCGCGACGACGATGCTGGAAGGGATTGGCCATCCGTTCGCGAATGGAGAGCCGGTCTACGACGTAACGTTCGAGAACGTGCAGGCGGGCCTGCGCACCGATTACCTGTTTCGTCTGGCCAGCCAGCATCACGGCTTCGTCATCGGCACGGGCGACCTGTCTGAACTGGCGCTGGGCTGGTGCACTTATGGCGTCGGCGACCAGATGAGCCACTACGCGGTGAACGCCGGCGTGCCCAAGACGCTGATCCAGTACCTGATCCGCTGGTGCGCCACCGGCGACCGCTTCGATGCGGCGACCGATGAAATCCTGCTGGCGATCCTGGCGACCGAAATCTCGCCCGAACTGGTCCCTGCCGGAGAGGACGGCGCGATCCAGAGCACTGAGGCGAAGATCGGGCCGTATGAACTGAACGATTTCTTCCTGCACCATATCGCTCGCTTCGGGCAGAAACCGTCTAAGGTGGCGTTCCTGGCCTGGCATGCGTGGCGCGATGCCGCTGCGGGCACGTGGCCGCACGACTTTCCCGAGGGGAAGAAGAACGCCTATGACCTGCAGGTCATCCGGTCCTGGCTGGAGAAGTTCCTGAACCGCTTCTTCGCGTTCAGCCAGTTCAAGCGCTCTGCCATCCCCAACGGCCCGAAGGTATCCACCGCCGGCGCCCTTTCCCCGCGTGGGGACTGGCGCGCGCCTTCGGACGCCAGCGCTGCGGTGTGGCTGGCGGAACTGGAGAAAAGGGTGCCTTGAAGCGAGGGTTTCAGGAACGGCGGGGGCCCGCCGTCAATCCCGCAGCGCGTCGATTTCGCGCGCCAGATCCTTTTCGCGGCGCTCGTCGGTAGCGATCCGTTCAAGGACGGCGATGCGCTTGCGCATGGTTTCGACTTCGCGTTCCAGCTCGTGCTCACGCGCCGTGCGGTCGGTAACGCCCGCTTCGCGATCGCGACGATCGCCCAGCGCGCGATAGCGCTGGGATTTCAGCCAGGTAACGCAGCCGATGGCGAATAGGACGACTACGGCAGTCCAGAAACTCATTGCTTGGTCACCTTCAGAACGTGCATGTCGCGCTCGCCATTGTCGCGCAGCGCCTCGATCTGCATGGCGATGTCGCGACCGGCACCGCCATCCGTGATGATCCTTTCGAGCACCCGCACGCGGTTTTCAAGCGCGCTGTTATGCGTTGCGTACTGTGCGGCCTTTTCCGCCGTGGCGCCTGCGGTGATCTCCAGCTTGCGCTCAAGGAACTTGAGGCGACGCTTGTACATCTCGCCCAGCATGCCGAACACCGCCACCATCGCGATCAGGATCGCGGCAAGGCCCATGAAGTCGCCGAAGGTCACTGCCGTGTCTCCGCAGGCAGGCGGCTGGCTTCGACCTCGCGCTGGTCGCGCAGCGACTCGATCTGTAGCGCGGTGTCATACCCGCCGTCGGTGATGATGCGCTCCAGCACCCGCACGCGCTCTTCGAGCTGGGCGTTGCTGGTGGCGTAGAGCGCGGCCTTTTCCGCCGTGGTCTCGGCCTGGATCGCCGCCATCTTCTGCTGGTGGCGGGTCCAGATGGTGACGATGGGAATGGAAAGCGCGAAAAGCGGTACGAGAATGCCAAGATCGGCCATGTGAAGTGTCCCTGTTGCCCGGTTCGCGCGTCAGCGCAGCGAGTCGATCTCTGCGGCCAGGCGTGAATTGCTGCTGGAATAGTGTGCTTCCATGTCCGCGATCCGGCGGTCCATGTCGGACAGGTCGGAGCGCAGGCGGCTGGAAGAGGAGGACGTCGCCGTCAGGCCCTTTTTCGCGCGACGGCGTTCCATCCGGCGCAGCAGGCGCATCTCCTCTTCCTCGGAGTAGAGGCCCATCGGCTTGCTGTCGGCCAGCCACGCCACGCCGAAGTAGATCGCGATCACGATCGGGAACCCGGCGAACAGCAGCAGCACCGCGCCCAGCCGGATCCACAGCGAATCGACGCCGGTATATTCGGCGATTCCGGAGCAGACGCCGGAGATTTTGGCGTTCGACTTGTCGAGATAGAATTGTCCGCGAGACATTGCCTGTTTTCCCTTCCCTCGAATGGTCTTAGTGCTTGTCCGCCATCTGGCGCTTCATCTCTGCCAGTTCGGCGTCGATGCTGTCCCCGTCGGCAAGCGCTGCGATCTCCTCTGCGAGGCTGGGCTGGCGGCGATCCGACAGGCTCATCGCCTCGGCGCGGCCTTCCGCATAGTCGACGCGGCGCTCAAGCTGGTCGAACCGGGCCATCGCCTCGTCCACGCGCTCGTTAGACAGGAGCGTGCGCAGTTTGACCCTGTTTTCCGCGCTCTGCAAGCGTGCCGCGATGGACGACTGGCGGCTGCGGGCCTCGCGAAGGCGGGTCTGCAGCTTTTCGATGTCGGCCTCGTAGGCGCGCAGCGCATCGTCGAGCACCAGGATCTCCGCCGAAAGCTGTTCGCCCATGTCGGCGGCCTTCTTGCGTTCGAGCAGAGCGGCGCGGGCCAGATCCTCGCGGTCCTTTGATAGCGCCAGTTGCGCCTTGTCGGCCCAGTCGGCCTGCAGCTTTTCCAGCTTGCCGACATGGCGGCGCAGTTCCTTCTGGTCCGCGATGGTGCGCGCGGAGCTGGTCCGCACTTCCACCAGCGTCTCCTCCATTTCGAGGATGATGAGGCGGATCATCTTGGCCGGGTCTTCCGCCTTGTCGAGCAGGTCGTTGAAGTTGGCGGCGATGATGTCACGGGTGCGGGAGAAGATGCCCATGGCGGTGTGTCCTCGTGGGTAATGAGTGTGGCCGACGGGTTCGGCGTCGAAACGGTAGGCGCGGCCTGAGAAAGTCTGAGCGCTGGAAGCGGGATTCTGGAGCACTTCGATCTCCGCGTCGAGCCTGCTCATGCCAGCGGCGCTCCGCAGGCCCGGGCGGGTGCATGGATCGCCGCGGCATGGGCCTCGGGCACTGCAATCTTGTCGGCCAGCGCCACAAGGTTGAGCGCACCCATCGCCAGCAGGCTTGCGATGATGGCCCAGTCGAGCTTGGTGCGGGCCATCGTGGAGCGGACTGGCGCGGTAGTGGAGCGTCCCTGGCCCTGATTGTCGGCGGTGATCGGGAGCATGGTGAAGGTTCCTCTAAATCCTGAACTTGGTCTTGCGGAGACAATAGCAACGGGCGTGCCAAACTGCGCAAATGGCCGATTTGCGCGGGTTGAGCCTGAATGTGCGAAAGTGGCCGGAAAATGAATTGCCAATGAATGGGAATTTTCGCTAACTCTCAGGAATGGAGCGCGACGCACACTTCATTGGCCAGTCTACCGCCTTCCTCGACGCAGTTGAGCGAGCCAGTCGTGCCGCTGCCGTTCGCCGTCCGGTGCTGGTCATCGGAGAGCGGGGGACCGGCAAGGAACTGATCGCCCAGCGCCTCCATCACCTGTCGCCTCGCTGGGGAGAGCCGCTGGTGACGCTCAACTGCGCCGCGCTGCCCGAAACCCTGATCGAGGCCGAGTTGTTCGGGCACGAGGCGGGCGCCTTCACCGGGGCCACGCGGGCGCGGGCCGGGCGGTTCGAGGAGGCGGATCGGGGCACGCTGTTCCTCGACGAACTGGGCAACCTGTCGATGGCAGCGCAGGAACGGCTGCTGCGGGCAATCGAATACGGCGAGGTCGTGCGGATCGGCTCTTCCCGCTCGATGACGGTTGACGTGCGGATCGTTGCCGCTACCAACGCGGACCTGCCGCGCATGGCGGCCGAGGGTACGTTTCGCGCCGACCTGCTCGATCGCCTGAGCTTCGAGGTGATCACCCTGCCGCCGCTGCGGGCGCGGGAAGGGGACGTGACGGAACTGGCGGACTACTACGGCCGCCGCATGGCCAGCGAACTGGAATGGGGCCGCTTTCCCGGATTTTCGGGCGCGGCAATGGTGGCGCTGGAGAACTACCAATGGCCGGGCAATGTGCGTGAACTGCGCAATGTGGTGGAACGCGCGGTCTATCGCTGGGGCGATGAAGCGACGCCGATCGACGAAGTGGTGTTCGATCCGTTCGCCAGTTCCTGGGGTCTGCGGGCCATGACCGAAGGGGCTCCACCGCCGCCGACGCTTGCCGAAGTATTGCCCTGTGCGGCAGACACGGCGCCCGCGTCGGATATGCCGGCCTCCTTGCGGGAAGCGGTGGAAGCACATGAGCGCGGCCTGCTGCTGGCCGCGCTGGAGCGGCTGCGCTGGAACCAGCGCAAAGTCGCAGGCGCCCTGGGGCTGACCTACGATCAGTTACGCCACTGCCTCAAGAAGCACGGTTTGCATCAGGGGCGGGGATAAATACTATCGGCGCGGCGGGCTGCAGGTGCGCGGCGATTTCTGTTTGGGCGTGACACCGAAGGTCGAACCTTAGCCCTTGCGTTTTTGAGGAATCGCGCCTATCTGGCGGTCATCCCGTAATTGGTGAAACAAGGAACGGGCTGGCGCCGGTAGGGGCCGGCACGAAACCGCATTGCCGATTGCGCCCGAAACATACGCTACGAAACACATGAAGCTGGAGCCAGGATTGGTCGATATCGCACGCCTTACCGAAGTCATCGAGCCGGAGGTCGCCGCCCTGGGCTTTGATCTCGTGCGCGTGCGCGTTTTCGGCAAGAGCGAAGTCGGTGACGATGAAATCGCCCTCCAGATCATGGCCGAAGACCCGAAGACCGGCCAGCTCGTGCTCGATGATTGCGCTGCGCTCTCGCACCGCATCTCCGACCGCATGGACGCGCTGGAAGAAGCGGGCGAAGTGCTGATCGAGGAGGCGTATCGTCTCGAAGTCAGCTCGCCGGGCATCGATCGTCCGCTGACCCGTCCCAAGGATTATGCCAACTGGGCCGGGCACGAGGCGAAGATCAATCTGATCAATCCCGTGGAAGGCAACCGCAAGGGCCTGCACGGCGATCTCGTCGGCATCGACGGCGAGGCCGGAAGCGAAGTGGTTACGGTGCAGGACAAGAAGTCCGGCGCCGTGTCCTTCCCGCTGACAGACGTTCAATCGGCAAGGTTGATCCTTACCGACAGGCTCATCGCAGCAAGCCGCCCGCAGGATACATCTGGTGCAGATGATATCGACGGCGCGGACGACATTCTTGAGGAACAGGAAGACTAAGTCATGGCCAGTGCGATTTCCGCCAACCGCGCCGAGCTGCTCGCGATCGCGAACTCCGTTGCTTCGGAGAAGATGATCGACAAGTCGATCGTCATCGAGGCGATGGAAGAAGCCATCCAGAAGTCGGCCCGCAACCGCTACGGCGCCGAGAACGACATCCGCGCGAAGCTTGATCCGCGCACCGGCGACCTGCGCCTGTGGCGCGTCGTCGAAGTGGTTGAGCATGTCGACGACTACTTCAAGCAGGTGGATCTGGCGCAGGCCCAGAAGCTGCAGAAGGATGCCGCGCTGGGCGACTTCATCGTCGATCCGCTGCCCCCGGTGGATCTGGGTCGCATCGATGCGCAGTCGGCCAAGCAGGTGATCTTCCAGAAGGTCCGCGACGCCGAGCGTGATCGCCAGTACGAGGAATTCAAGGACCGCGCGGGTGAGATTATCACCGGCGTGATCAAGTCGGTCGAATTCGGCCACGTCATCGTCAACCTTGGCCGCGCCGAGGGCGTGATCCGCCGCGACCAGCAGATCCCGCGCGAAGCCGCCCGTGTTGGTGAGCGCGTGCGGGCGCTGGTCCTGCGCGTGGAGCGTCAGAACCGCGGTCCGCAGATCTTCCTCAGTCGCGCGCACCCGGACTTCATGAAGCGCCTGTTCGCGCAGGAAGTGCCCGAAATCTACGACGGCGTGATCGAGATCAAGGCCGCCGCCCGCGATCCGGGCTCGCGCGCCAAGATCGGCGTCATCAGCAACGATCATTCGATCGATCCTGTCGGCGCCTGCGTCGGCATGAAGGGCAGCCGCGTTCAGGCCGTCGTGCAGGAAATGCAGGGCGAAAAGATCGACATCATCCCCTGGAGTGAGGACACCGCGACGTTCGTGGTCAACGCGCTCCAGCCCGCGACCGTCAGCCGCGTCGTCATCGACGAGGAAGAAAGCCGCATCGAAGTGGTGGTGCCGGACGACCAGCTGTCGCTCGCCATCGGCCGCCGTGGCCAGAACGTGCGTCTGGCCTCGCAGCTGACCGGTTCGCAGATCGACATCATGACCGAGGCGGAATCCTCGGAGAAGCGCCAGAAGGAATTCGTCGAGCGCTCGAAGATGTTCGAGGAAGAACTGGACGTCGACGAAACGCTGTCGCAGCTGCTGGTCGCCGAAGGCTTCAGCGAGCTGGAGGAAGTCGCCTACATCGACGTCGCCGAACTGGCGAACATCGAAGGCTTCGACGAGGAACTGGCCGAGGAACTCCAGAGCCGTGCCCACGAAGCGCTTGAGCGCCGCGAGGAAGCCAACCGCGAAGCCCGCCGTGCGCTGGGCGTCGAGGATGCACTGGCCGACCTTCCGCATCTGAACGAAGCGATGCTGGTGACGCTGGGCAAGGGCGGCATCAAGACGCTCGACGACCTGGCCGACCTCGCCACCGACGAACTGATCGCCAAGAAGCGTTCGGAACAGCGTCGCCGCGACGGTTCGGTGAACAAGCGCGCCCGCGACGAGGACAAGGGCGGTGTGCTCGGCGAGTACGGCCTGACCGAAGAGCAGGGCAACGAGATCATCATGGCCGCCCGCGCCCACTGGTTCGATGACGAGCCCGAGGCCCAGGACGCAACCGAAGTTCAGGACGTGCCGCAGACCGAGGAGGCCGCCGATGCGGAATCCTCGCAATGAGCGCGTAAGCTCCGACATCGAAGGCACTTCGGCGGAGAGGACATGCATCCTCTCCGGCGAGAAGGCTGTGCGCGGGGAGTTCATCCGTCTGGCGATCTCGCCTGATGGGCTGGTGCTCCCCGACATCCACGCGCGTGCCCCCGGGCGCGGCGCGTGGATCGGCGTTTCTCGCGATGCCCTTGAAATTGCGGTGTCGAAGAACAAACTAAAGGGAGCGCTGGCACGGGCCTATAAAGGCGCGGCCATCACCATCCCTGATGATCTGGCGGATCGCATCGAAGCCGCGCTTGCGCGCGCGCTGACCGACCGGCTGGGTCTTGAACTGAAATCGGGCAGGCTGCTCATGGGCTCGGACCGGATCGCGCAGAACGCGCGCGAAGGTCGGGTGGAGTGGCTGGCCCATGCCGCCGATGCGCGAGAAGACGGCTCGCGCAAGCTCGACCAGGCATGGCGGGTCGGGAGCGAGGCGGAAGGAACTGGTTTACGAGGCGTCACCTTGCCTCTGGACCGGGACACGTTGTCTGTGGCATTGGGCCGCGACAACGTCGTTCACCTGGCGCTGAACGATCGCGGAGCGGCTGACCGAGTCGATACGCTGCTAAAGCGCCTCCTGCATTTCCAAGGGCAGGTCATCAGCCGGGAGGCCTCGAACGGGGGCGGCGGCCAAAGTGACTTGAGGCCCGGCATGGATGACAACAACGGAGCGACTTCGGTCGACTCCGTGACGACGAATTGAGCGAAGGGCGAAGACGAGAAATATGAGCGAGACCGACAACAAACCGACCCTGGGCCGCAAGCCGCTTGGGCTTAAGCGCTCAGTGGAAGCGGGTGAGGTCAAGCAGACCTTCAGCCACGGCCGCACCAACAAGGTGGTGGTCGAGGTGAAGCGCCGCAAGCTGGTACCGGGCGGCAAGCCCGGCGAAGGCGAAGCGACTCCGACGCCGGCAGCGCCTGCCGCCGCTACGGCGCCTGCTCCGCAGGCCGCCGCCCCGCGCCCCGCGCCGCCGCCGGTCAAGCGCCCCGCGCCTTCCAACGAGACCCCGCAGGAGCGCGTCGCGCGTCTCCAGCGCGAGGCCGAGGAAGCGCGCATGCACATGCTCGAAGAAGCGACCCGCCGCGAGCAGGAAGCCCGTCAGCGCGCGATCGACGAGGAAAGGCAGCGCGCCGAAGCGAACCGCCGTGCAGAAGAGGAAGCCGCTTCCGCCGCTCAGGCAGAGGCGGAAGCCGCGAAGGCGCCCGAACCTGCGCCCATTGCAGAACCTGCTCCGGCACCCGTTGCCGAACAGGCCGCTGCGCCGGTAGAGGCGCCTGCCGAGGCACCCGCCGCCGCTCCGGTTGCGGAACCGGCTGCCGAGGCGCCCGTCGCCAAGGCTGCTGCGTCTGCTCCCGTCGCGCCGGCACCCGTGGCGGCTCCGGCTCCGGCCCCGCGCCGCTTCACCCCGGTGCAGCGCCCCGAACCGCGTCGCGCCGAACCGGCCGCGCCTGCTGCAGCTGCGGCATCGACCGGCGGCGCGGCCACCGGTAATGTCGGCGGCAACGCGGGCGGCGGCACGGCCGCGCGTGCTCCACTGGCTGCCAAGAAGGGCCCGGCAACGCCAGCCCGTCCTGCCGCGAACCAGCAGAGCGATCGCAATGCCAAGGGCGGCGACCGTCGCCAGGCCGGCAAGCTCACCGTCACCCGCGCGCTCAACGACGACGAAGGCGCCCGCGCCCGTTCGCTCGCCGCACTCAAGCGTGCGCGTGAAAAGGAACGTCGCTCCAGCTACAGCGGCCGCTCGCAGCCGCGTGAAAAGCAGGTTCGCGACGTCATCGTGCCCGAAGCGATCACGGTCGCCGAACTGGCGAACCGCATGGCCGAAAAGGCCGCCGACCTCGTCAAGTCGATGTTCAAGATGGGCATGATGGTCACCGTCAACCAGACGATCGACCAGGACACCGCGGAACTGCTGGTCGAGGAATTCGGCCACAACGTGCAGCGCGTGTCGGAAAGCGACATCGACATCGACCACACCACGGACGTCGATCCCGAAGAGACGCTGAAGGCGCGTCCGCCGGTGGTCACGATCATGGGCCACGTCGATCACGGCAAGACTTCGCTGCTCGATGCGCTGCGCGGCACCGACGTCGTGCGCGGCGAGGCTGGAGGCATCACCCAGCACATGGGCGCCTATCAGATCAAGACCAAGGGCGGCGACTTCGTCACCTTCCTGGATACGCCGGGCCACGCCGCGTTCACGCAGATGCGCATGCGCGGCGCCAACGTCACGGACATCGTGGTGCTGGTGGTGGCTGCCGACGACGGCATCATGCCGCAGACGGTAGAGGCCATCAATCACACCAAGGCCGCCGGCGTGCCGATGATCGTTGCAATCAACAAGTGCGACAAGCCCGAAGCCAACCCGCAGAAGGTGCGCGAGCGTCTGCTCGAACACTCGATCGTGGTCGAGGAAATGTCGGGTGACGTGCAGGACGTCGAAGTCTCCGCCAAGACCGGCAAGGGGCTGGACGATCTGATCGAGAAGATCCTGCTTCAGGCCGAAGTGATGGAGCTGAAGGCCAACCCGGATCGCATGGCCGAAGCCACCGTGATCGAAGCCAAGCTCGACAAGGGCAAGGGTCCGCTCGCGACGGTGCTGGTCAATCGCGGTACCCTGAAGGTCGGCGACATCCTTGTCGTCGGCACGGAAAGCGGCCGTGTTCGCGCCATGCTCGACGACAAGGGCCGCCAGCTCAAGCAGGCTCCGCCCGCGATGCCGGTCGAAGTGCTGGGCATCGGCGGCGTGCCGATGGCCGGTGACATGCTCACCGTCGTCGAAAGCGAAAGCCGTGCCCGCGAGGTTTCGGCCTGGCGTCAGGAGCAGGCGACTGCCAAGCGCACCGCATCCGCGCCCACCAGCCTCGACACGATGTTCTCGGCGCTGGCCGCCAAGCAGAGCATCATCGAGTATCCGGTGGTCATCAAGGGCGACGTGCAGGGGTCGGTCGAGGCGATCGCAGCCGCGCTTAACGCGCTGTCGAACGACGAGATCAAGGTGCGCGTCCTCAGCTCCGGCGTCGGCGCGATCACCGAGTCCGACGTGAACTTGGCGGCTGCCAGCGGCGCGCCGATCGTCGGCTTCCACGTCCGCCCGAACGCCAAGGCGCGCGAGTTGCTGGAAAAGACCAAGACGCCGATGATGTATTACGACATCATCTACGAACTGACCGCCGAAGTCGCCAAGCAGATGGCCGGCATCTGGGGTCCGGAGCGGATCGAAACCGTCGTCGGTCGTGCCGAAGTCAAGCAGGTCTTCCCGGCCGGCAAGAAGGACAAGGCAGCCGGTCTGCTGGTGGTCGAAGGCTACATCCGCAAGGGTCTCAGCGCCCGTCTCACCCGCAACGACGTCATCGTTTCGGCAACGACGATCTCCTCGCTGCGTCGCTTCAAGGACGACGTGGACGAAGTGCGCGCCGGCCTGGAATGCGGCGTGGTACTGGCCGACACGAACGACATCAAGGCGGGCGACCACCTAGAAGTCTTCGAAGTCAGCCACCGCGAACGCACCGTGGGCTAAGGTTCGGCTAAATATCAACGCTGATGAACGCGGCCACTGTCGGGGAGACTCGGGAGTGGCCGTCTTCGTTTCAGGGTTTTAATTGATTGCGGCAACCATCTTCCGCCTATGCCTTTCCCGGTCGCAACTGCGACGGAAAGGCAGGTGATGCGAATGGACTTGCAGACGACCGTGACACTGGCTGTGGGAGTGGCGACATTGATCGTCGCTCTCATCATCCTGACGATCAAGCTGATCGAACTGGGCTGTAAGTAACCGGTGAGGAGGTCGGCGCTGGAACGCCGGCCTCCGATAGGGTTAGCCAAATGCAAAGAGCCCGGATGCTGGAACATCCGGGCTAGGCAGGTCGAATGGACATTCAAACCATCGTGACGAAGAAAATTTATACCCGCCCCCGCCCTGTTTCAAGCACCGCCTCCGCGTCCCGCCCATCTTGCCGATATTTAACCGTGCCGCGTAAACGTGCTAGGCGCAGCACAGTTCAATTTCCGGAACCATCAGATGACCCGCTACTGCGCTTTCTTCGCCGCGATCAACGTGGCCGGCAACCGGCTTACCATGGCCGATCTGCGCTATGCCTTCGAGCGGGAGGAGTTCGAGAACGTCGAGACCGTGGTCGCCAGCGGCAACGTCCTGTTCGATTTCGAGGACCGGCCCACTGAAGGGCTGGAGGAACTGTTCGCCTACATGATGCTCGAACGTTTCGACATGAAGACCTTCGCCGCCGTGCGCAATCGCGATGAAGTGCGCAGCGCGGTGGAGGACAATCCGTTCACCGGCATCGGGCAGGACCATCTGGTCCACACGCTGTTCCTTGAACGTGAAGCCGATCCCGAGAAGTTCGAAAAGCTGGTGGCGGACCACGCCACGCGCGGTCCCGAGAAGATCGCGCGTGGGCCGCGCTGCCTCTACATCGATTATGTCGATGGGGTGGGGCCTTCGAAGCTGAGCAACGCCTTCATCGAACGGCGTCTGGGCTGCCGCGGCACCGCGCGCAACGTGCGGTCGCTCGCACGGATCGCAGCCAAGATGGCATGAAGAAAGGCGGGCCGCGCGAACGGTCCGCCTCCCCGTTCAGGGCTTGAGGCCGTCAGTTCATCGGAACTGCCCGGCCAGCACCGAAGCCACGATGCCGCTGGTGATGCCGACGAGCAGCATGTCGTTGCCCGATCGCACATAGTGATAGCCGCGCGGCGGGGCCTTCACGTTGCGGTACTTGCGATAATCGACGACCTGGTAATTGCGGGCATAGCGGCGGTCGAACTTCTGGCCCTTGCGGAAGGTCTTGTACGTGGTCCGCTGCGTGACCACGGTCTTCTTCTGCGGGCCACGATTGTCATGGCCGCGGGCGTCATGACGGGCCGGCTGGGCCATGGCCGGAACGGCGGCGACCGTCGGTGCCAGCAGGGCGGCGGCCATGAATGCTGCGGTGATCGTCTTCATATGGTGCGTCTCCTTTGACGGCGGGTGTCATCCGGGATAACGCCAAATACCGGGCCAGGAGGCGTAACAGTTTGTTGCAAATTGTCGCGAACCGCCCAAATGGACGCAACACGATGGCAAAACACCAGACTACTCCCGAACAGCACTCTGTCCGCCTCCTGAAGGTGGGTGAGCAGGTGCGCCATGTCATTTCAGAGATCCTCACGCGGCAGCAGGTCCACGACGCCACGCTCAGTGCGCATTCGGTGTCGGTTACCGAAGTACGGATGACGCCGGACCTGCGGCAGGCGACCGTCTACGTGAAGCCCCTGCTGGGCGAGGACGAGGAAGCGGTGCTCAAGGCACTGCGCACGCACACCGCCTTCTTCCAGCGCGAAGTGGCGCAGCGGCTGAAGATGCGCTTCGCCGCCAAGATCCGTTTCCGCGCAGACGAGACGTTCGACGAAGCCAGCCGCATCGACGCCCTGCTCAACGACCCGCGGGTGAAGCGGGACATCGATGGGCCCGAGGACGATACTGAGGACGCCGAGGATTGAGGCGCCGATAAGCGAGTAAACGCCCCCGTTTCATTCCGCCTCGAATGACAGCACCGCCGCGCGCCAGTCTCCTGCTGCCAGCGCGGCGGCAGGGATGCGGAAGCGCCATGTGCCGGTTTCCGGCCAGGACCATTCCATCAGGTCGTCGTAGCCCAGTTGCAGCAGGACAACGTTGGCCCCGTCGGCATCGAACATGCGATGCATGTGGACGGGCGGCAGGCGGTATTCGCGGTTGATCCGCAGCAAGGTGGCGTCGGGAATGGCCGCCAGCATCTCTGGCGGGCCGGAGATCATGGCACGCAGCGAAATGGTGGCGAGTTCCGCCAGCGTTCCGGGTACTGCGTCCCGCACGGCATCGCCGTAGCGTTCGTGGATTTCGGCCAGGATGTCGCCCACCACGGCCAGTTCATCGGCGGAGAGGCGCGCCAGCGGCTCGCGCCCGGCGACGAAGCCGTCCAGCGCCTCGACCATTTCCGGCAGGGCGGCGCACTGGTCCTGCAGCACCGCGTATTCCGCCTCCATCTGCTCGGCAATTTCGGCAGCGTCTTCCAGTGCATAGGGCACGGCGGCGGCGTCGGTACGCAGGCGTTCGCGTTCGGCATGCTGACGCACGAGTTCATCGCGACGGCGGGCCAGCAGGCGCGGCGCATCGTCCAGCGCGCCGTGGAGCCGGTCGGCCAGATGCATCACCGAATGCCACCACAGCGCCTCCACCGGCGCGCCGACGCCTGCCGCGTAGAACGTGTGATCGCGCGTCGTGGCGCCGAGGGTTGCGGCCAACGTGGCATCCTCGGCGTCTTCAGGCAGGTCCAGCGGCAGGGTAGCCACCGGCCAGAACGGGAAGAACCAGCGCGTCAGCCGGGTCACGCGCGTGGGGAAAGGGTGGCCGCCCTCGTCGTAGGCCGGGGGTAGGTCGGCGGGCGGCTCGGCAAAGTCCTGAACCCCTGCGGACACTGCGACGACGGCTCCGGTGCCGAGGAAGAACGCCAGAGACCCTCCGGGCGGCAGCGGTATGTCGGGCCGGGCGGCGGCAAGGTCGGCAAGGTCGATCTGCGCGGCGAAAGGCAGCGGCGTTCCGCCTGCGTCGCGCGGCCATGGCGCAGGGCCCAGCCGCGGCAGACCGCCCAGCCAGCTGGTGTCGGAGAACCAGTCGCGCGCGCGTTCGCGCTGCTTGCGCACCAGCACGACGGGCGCGGTGGGCGTCACCGCGAGGGCCTCTGCCTCCGGTTCGGGTTCCGGCTCGGGCGCGGGATGGAAGAAGAGGGGGGCGTCCTCGGCCTCTTCGACTTCTGCTGGTTCGGGCGACAGGCCGCGTCTGCGGCGGCCAAAGTTCTGCGGCGCGACTTGCGGATCATACGTCAGCCGCTCCGGGCCAGACCCGCGCACGGCCAGCGCCGCCAGCACCGCCAGTCCAAGGCCCGCCATCACCAGCGCAAAGACCGCCGCACTTCGCCCCTGCCACGCGACGACATGCTGCGCAGCCGGGTCGAACGACGCGAACTGCCCGCCCAGTGGCGCCAGCGCCACCCAGGCGGCAAGCACCGCCGGCAACGCAAAGGCTGCAAGGGCCGCCAACAGTCTCTTCATGCGCCCGGCTCCATCCGGTTCTCCCCAGTATGCCGCAAGTGTCTTCGCTTTTGATTGTTAAGGGCAATCGAGCCGGGGAGAAGCCCGGGAAAGACCGTGCGCGGCTTTCCGGGCGGTGTTATCCCCAGCAACCGATGGCCAAGCTCTATTTCTACTATGCCAGCATGAACGCGGGCAAATCGACGACGCTGCTGCAGGCGGATTTCAACTATCGCGAACGCGGCATGCGCACGATGCTGTGGACCGCCGCCATCGACGACCGCAGCGAAGGGCTCGGCGCCGACCATGCGATAGAAAGCCGCATCGGCCTGCACGCTTCGGCACATCGTTTCGGCGGGCAGACCGACCTGCTCAATCAGGTGCGCGCCGCCCATGCGGTGGAGCCGATCTCCTGCGTGCTGGTGGACGAGGCGCAGTTCCTTACCCGTGCGCAGGCCTGGCAATGCGCCGACATCGCCGACAAGGCCGACATCCCGGTGCTGTGCTATGGCCTGCGAACCGACTTCCAGGGCGAACTGTTCCCCGGCGCAGGCGTCCTGCTGGGCATTGCCGACACGCTGGTGGAACTGAAGGCGGTGTGCCACTGCGGACGCAAGGCCTCGATGAATCTGCGCGTCGACGACACGGGCCGCGCGGTGAGCGAAGGCGCCCAGACCGAGATAGGCGGCAATGACCGCTACGTGGCCCTATGCCGCCGCCATTTTAGTGAGGCGTTGGGGCGATAGAAGACGGCCAAATTTAGCCCGGATATATTGACAATAAAATCCGGGTAAATGTATGGACGCGTCCGAAAGGATGATCATGCCCGTTACCGTGTTCTACAAGGACGAAGTCATCGCGCGCGGTTCTCCGGCGGATTTCGTCGGGGCCATTCGCGATCTCGGTGTATTGGCGCGCAGCAGCGACCTGCTGGCTTTCGATGACGATACCGGCGCACAGGTCGATCTCGATCTGGCGGAACCTGCCGCGCCGCGCCCGCGTGGACGGCCCTCGCTGGGGGTGGAGGCGCGTGAGGTCACGCTATTGCCGCGTCACTGGGAATGGCTGGCGGCGCAGCCGGGCGGGGCTTCCACCACACTGCGTAAGCTGGTGGAGGGCGCCATGCGGGCCGGCCGCAGTGAGCGTGAGTGCCTGGACGCGGCCTGCCGTTTCCTCACCGTCATGGCCGGCGACCGGCCCGGTTACGAAGAGGCGATCCGCGCTCTTTATGCCGGGGACCGCGACAACTTCGACGCCCTGTGCGTGCTGTGGCCGCAGGCGGTGGCCGAACATGCGCGCAAGCTGGCATGGCGAAAGGACGCGTGATGGCGCACGGATGGATCATTCTCGACAAGCCGTTGGGGCTCGGCTCGACGCAGGCGGTGGCCGCGGTGAAGCGCAACTTGCGCGAAGCGGGCTACGGCAAGAAGGTTAAAGTAGGGCACGGCGGCACGCTCGATCCGCTGGCCTCGGGCATCCTGCCGGTGGCATTGGGCGAGGCGACCAAGCTGACCGGGCGGATGCTCGACGCCAGCAAGATCTATGAGTTCTCCGTGCGCTTCGGCGAGGAGACGGACACGCTCGACCTTGAGGGCAAGGTCATCGCCACCAGCGAGGTGCGGCCCACGGCAGAGCAGGCGAAGGCGGTGCTGGAGCGCTTCACCGGCCCCATTGAGCAGGTGCCGCCGATGTACTCGGCGCTGAAGATCGACGGTGAACGGG
Source organism: Novosphingobium gossypii (assembly GCF_050433305.1). Classification (NCBI taxonomy): domain Bacteria; kingdom Pseudomonadati; phylum Pseudomonadota; class Alphaproteobacteria; order Sphingomonadales; family Sphingomonadaceae; genus Novosphingobium; species Novosphingobium gossypii. Next base: position 59,269 of record NZ_JBNPXM010000001.1, read on the forward strand.
CCTACGACTTGGCGCGCGCAGGCGTCGAGGTGGAGATGAAGTCGCGGTCCGTGACCGTCTTCGACCTCGCGTTGCTGCGTTTCGATGAAGCGGAAGGCGCGACTTTTGTCGCCCACGTCTCCAAAGGTACGTATATTCGCTCCCTTGCGCGGGACATCGCGCGGGCGTTGGGAACATGCGGCACGGTCACCCTTCTGCGCCGGATCAAGGCGGGTCCGTTCGACCTGTCCCACGCGATTTCGCTGGACAAATTGAACGAATTCGGTAAGGGCGCGCCTCTTGAGCAGATACTCTTGCCGCTGGAGGCGGGGCTGGACGACATCCCGGCCATCGACCTCACCCCGGAGCAGGCAGGGGCGGTCCGACAGGGCCGCGTTCTCACCGGGATGCCCCATGAAGACGGGCTGTATTGCGGGTTCGAGGGGGCGACCCCCGTGGCGCTGGTGCAGCTTACGGACCACGAGGTCCGCGTCGTTCGGGGGTTCAACCTATCCGATGTCGCGGAGTAAATGAAATGTCGGTTACCGCTGAAAAGAAGCAGGACATCATCACGGACAACGCACGCGTCGCTGGCGACACGGGCAGCCCGGAAGTCCAGGTTGCGATCCTTACCGAGCGCATCAAGAACCTGACCGAGCACTTCAAGGCTCACCACAAGGATAACCACTCGCGTCGCGGTCTGCTGGCCATGGTCAACAAGCGCCGCTCGCTGCTGGACTATCTGAAGAAGAAGGATGTGGCGCGCTACAACTCGCTCATCCAGAAGCTGGGTCTGCGCAAGTAAGACCAAGCTACGGCCCGCTTCGGCGGGCCGTTTTGCATTTGTCACAATAGGCGTGGTAATAGCCCGCCAGCGAAACATCGGGCATCCTCGCAATTCGGCGCTGGAAGCCCAGGGGCGACGAAAAAGCCCCGCACCGGACCGGGACGGTATCCCCGGCAGTAAGCCCCGCAAGGCAATAGGGCCTGTGGGTCAAGGAATTCGAAAATGTTCGACGTAAAGACCGTAAGCATGGAGTGGGGCGGCAAGACCCTCACCCTCGAAACCGGCCGCATCGCCCGTCAGGCCGACGGCGCCGTCCTCGCAACCTACGGCGAGACCGTGGTGCTCTGCGCGGTGACTGCCGCCAAGTCGGTGAAGGAAGGCCAGGACTTCTTCCCGCTGACCGTCCACTACCAGGAAAAGTTCTCGGCCGCCGGCCGCATTCCGGGTGGTTTCTTCAAGCGTGAGCGCGGCGCGACCGAAAAGGAAACGCTGACCAGCCGCCTGATCGACCGTCCGGTCCGCCCGCTGTTCCCCGAAGGTTTCTACAACGAAATCAACGTCATCGCCCAGGTTCTGAGCTTTGACGGCGAAACCGAAGCCGATATCGTCGCGATGATCGCCGCTTCGGCTGCGCTCACCATCTCGGGCGTTCCCTTCATGGGCCCGATCGGCGCCGCGCGCGTCGGCTTCGTCGATGGCGAATACACGCTGAACCCGAAGCAGGACGTCGCCCTCAAGGACGGTCGCCTCGACCTCGTCGTCGCCGCCACCGGCGATGCCGTGATGATGGTCGAATCGGAAGCCAAGGAGCTGACCGAGGAAGAGATGCTGGGTGCCGTCGTGTTCGCGCACGACGAGATCAAGAAGGTCGTCAACCTCATCATCGACCTGGCTGAAAAGGCCGCCAAGGAGCCTTGGGACGTCGACCTGTCGGACAACACCGCCGACATCAAGGCGAAGCTCAAGAAGGCCGTCGGCAAGGACGTCACCGCCGCCTACAAGCTGACCGACAAGTCGAAGCGCTCGAACGCCCTCAACGCGGCGCGCGCCAAGGCCAAGGAAGCGTTCGCGGACGAAACCCCGCAGACGCAGATGGTCGCCATCAAGACCATGAAGAAGCTGGAAGCGGAAATCGTGCGCGGCGCCATCCTCAAGGACGGCAAGCGCATCGACGGCCGCACGCTGGAGCAGGTCCGCCCGATCGAGGCGATCGTCGGCTTCCTGCCGCGCACGCACGGTTCCTCGCTGTTCACCCGCGGTGAAACGCAGGCGATCTGCACCACCACGCTGGGCACCAAGGACGCCGAGCAGATGATCGACGGCCTCGAGGGCCTGTCGTATTCGTCGTTCATGCTGCACTATAACTTCCCGCCCTACTCGGTGGGCGAAGTGGGCCGCTTCGGCGCGCCGGGCCGCCGCGAAGTCGGCCACGGCAAGCTGGCATGGCGCGCGCTGCACCCGGTGCTGCCTTCGAAGGAAGACTTCCCCTACACGATCCGCGTTCTCTCGGACATTACCGAGTCAAACGGTTCGTCCTCGATGGCCACCGTCTGCGGCGGTTCGCTGTCGATGATGGACGCCGGCGTGCCGCTGGCCCGCCCGGTCTCGGGCATCGCCATGGGCCTGATCCTGGAAGGCAAGGACTTCGCCGTCCTGTCCGACATCCTGGGTGACGAAGATCACCTCGGCGACATGGACTTCAAGGTCGCAGGCACCGAAGCCGGCATCACCACGATGCAGATGGACATCAAGATCGCGGGCATCACGCGCGAGATCATGGCGAAGGCTCTGGAGCAGGCCAAGGCTGGCCGCGCCCACATCCTGGGCGAGATGACCAAGGCTCTTGGCTCGTCGCGTACCGAACTGTCGGCGCATGCACCGCGCATCGAGACGATCCAGATCGACAAGTCGAAGATCCGTGACGTCATCGGCACCGGCGGCAAGGTCATCCGCGAAATCGTCGCGGAAACCGGCGCCAAGGTGGACATCGACGACGAAGGCGTGATCAAGATCTCGTCCTCGGACATCGCCCAGATCGAAGCCGCCAAGAAGTGGATCCTCGGCATCGTCGAGGAAGCGGAAGTCGGCAAGATTTATCAGGGCAAGGTCGTCAACATCGTCGACTTCGGTGCTTTCGTGAACTTCATGGGTGGCAAGGACGGCCTCGTCCACGTCTCCGAAATGAAGAACGAGCGCGTGGAAAAGCCGACCGACGTCGTCAAGGAAGGTCAGGAAGTCTACGTCAAGGTCCTGGAAATCGACCAGCGCGGCAAGGTTCGCCTGTCGATGCGCGTCGTCGATCAGGAAACCGGCGCCGAGCTGGAAGACACCCGTCCGCCCCGCGAACCGCGTGAAGGCGGCGATCGTGGCCCGCGTGGCGGTGGCGATCGCGGTGGCGACCGTCGTGGCCCGCGCCGTGACGGCGGTGGTCGCGGTGGCGATCGCGGTCCGCGCGGTGGCGGTGACCGTGGTCCGCGCCGCGACGGCGGTGGCGAGGGTGGCAATCCCAACCACATGCCGGCCTTCCTTAAGGAAGACTGATCGGCAACACGATCCGCAAGGAAACAGGAAAGGGGCTGCGCGAAAGCGCGGCCCCTTTTCACTTGCAGGAATACCTGCGTTCAACCGGATGGCGATTGACGGTCGAGCATATGAAACATATACGTTTTGCATATCAACTAAAAGAGCCTTCCATGGGTATCGTAAAAATCGCCGAAGACCTGCACGAGGACGTGCGCCGGGCCAGCACCGTCATGTGCCGCTCCATCAATGCCCAGGCCGAGTTCTGGATGAAGATCGGCATGCTGGCCGAAGCCCATCCTGCCCTGTCGTTCACCGAAATCGTAAAGATGCAGATGCAGGCGGCGGAACTGCAGGGCGTGGCCGCAATCGCCACGGCGGCCTGACATGATAAAGACGGCGGAGGAACTGGCGCTGATGCGCATTTCCGGCAGGCTGCTGGCATCCGTGTTCGAGATGCTCGACGGGCAGGATCTTGCCGGGCTGTCGACGATGACGGTCAACGATATGGTGGAACGCTTCATCACGCACGACCTGTCGGCGCGTCCCGCCAGCAAGGGGCAGTACGGCTTCAAGTACGTGCTCAACTGCTCGATCAACCATGTCGTCTGCCACGGTGTGCCCAATGAGGACGAGGTGATCCGCGCGGGCGACATCATCAACCTTGACATCACGCTGGAGAAAAACGGCTTCATTGCCGATTCCAGCAAGACCTACATCGTGGGCGACGTGCCGCCCGCCACGCGCCGGCTGGTCAAGGTGGCGCAGGAGGCGATGTGGCAGGGCATAAGGCAGGTCCGGCCCGGCGCACGCATGGGCGACATCGGTTTCGCGATCGAGCAGCACGCGAAGCGCCACGGCTATTCGGTGGTGCGCGAATACTGCGGGCACGGCATCGGTCGTGAGATGCACGAGGAACCGCAGGTGCTAAACTTCGGGCGGCGCGGCACCGGGGTGTTGCTGCGCGAAGGCATGACCTTCACCATTGAACCGATGATCAATCAGGGCACGCGCAAGGTTTCGACCGAGGATGACGGCTGGACCGTGGTGACGAACGACCGCAAGCTGTCGGCGCAGTTCGAACATACCGTGGCGGTGACCGCAGACAGCGTGGAAGTGTTGACCTTGCGGCGGGACGAGAAGCCCCCGAAGGCCGCATAGACCACCTGCGGCAAGGTGATTACATTTCTTTCATCTCGCAACGGTCGCGATTGCTCCCAACTATTCAGGCCGATAGGCTAGCGGTGCCGCAAGGGCATCGGGGGCAAGCATGAAGACGAATGGGGCAGGGGCGTTGATCGCGGCCGTGATGATGTGCGCCGCGCTGATGGCGGGCCCGGTCCATGGCAAGGCAAGGAAGGCCTCGGGGCCGGTAGTCGGACAGCCGGCGCCCGATTTCGAGATCACGCTGATGGATGGCAGCAAGGTCACGCTGGCGCAGATGCGCGGGCAAGTGGTCGTGCTCAATTTCTGGGCGACGTGGTGCGTTCCATGCCGCACCGAACTGCCCATGCTGGACGCCTATTACGAAGCACAGCGCAAGCACGGGATGAGGGCTTTTGCGATCACCACCGAGGGGTCATTGCCCGCGTTCCGGCTCAGGCAGCTTTTCAAGGCCATGGAGATGGATTCCGCCCGCAAGGTTACCGGCGGATATGGACCGCTGGAGGGCGTGCCGACGAACTTCGTCATCGATCGTGCCGGTGTGCTGCGTTATGCCAAGGCGGGGGCGCTCGACGTGAATTCCCTTAACGCTGTCCTCGTCCCGCTGCTGCGGGAGAAGGCGCCGGGGTAACGCCCTAAGCCCCTTCTGCAGGCGCCTTGGTGCGGCGGGCGGTGATGATCTTCACGTCCTGCTCCAGAATCTGGCCCTTCATCACACCCTCGCCCTTGGTGGCGGAGCGGGGCTGGTTCCAGATCGCCTTTACCACGTCCATGCCCGAGGCGACGTGGCCGAAGGCGGCGAAACCGGCGCCGGGATCCTGGCCCTGATTGCCGTCCTCTGCATCCAGAGCACGCATGTCGGACAGCAGGATCAGGAAATCGGCCCGTGCCGAACCGGGGGCGAAGCGCGCCATCGACACCGTACCGGCCACGTGCCCGATGCCGGTCTTGCTCGTCGGCTCATGGGCGACGGGCGGCAGCAGGTTGGCGGCGTTGCGCACGCCGCCTTGCAACAGGCCCTGATGTTCGGGGTCGTGCTCCAGATGCATGGCACGGTAGAACACGGCGCCGTCCATCTTCTTCGCATCGACGTACTTGAGGAAGTTGGCCGTCGTCAGCGGTGCATGCGTCTTGTCGAGTGCGAGGGTGATGACGCCCTGCGGCACCGTCAGCGCGACGTAGACGTATTCCGCCGGGACCGGTGCGGGAGCCTGGGTGGCAGGAGCTTCCGGCGTTGCCGTCGGAGCGACCGGCGCGGCGTCTTGTGCCAGTGCGGGCGAAAGCACGGGCAGCGCCGCGAAAAGAGCGAGCGCCGCGCGAGCCTTCATCCCTGCACGCACGATCAGCGGACCCGGGGACCGCCGAAGGGCAGCGGCGGCGGGGCGCGACGGGCACCGCGCGGCAGCTGGGCCTGATAGGCGCGGCCGCAATGTTCGACGCAATAGGGGAAACCGGGGTTCACCTTGTCGCCGCAGAAGTGGAAGTCCGGCTCGCCGGGGTGACCCATCGGCCAGCGGCAGATGCGGTCGTTGAGATCGAGCAGGCTGGTCTTGTCGGCAACCTCGGCGCTGGGCTTCGCGGGCACCAGACGGCGCGGCGGCGCGGGCGGGATCGGCTGCTGCTGATCGCCGGGGCCCTGACGCAGGAAGCCGCCCGGACCGACCGAGACGATACGCGGCTGCGGCGGCGCAGCGGGCGCAGCATCGGCTGCCGGAGCGGGGGAGGGCTCTGCGCGCTGCACGGGCGGCTGCGGGGCAGGAGCGGCGGCGCGGACCACCGGCGGCTCGACGCGCGGTGCGGGTGCCGGTTCGGGCGCGCTGGTGTTGAACGGAGGCACGGTATCGGCGGGCTTGGGCTTCTTCGGAGCGGCGGGCGCGGCAGGGCGCGCCGGCTTCTCGTTGGCCTTGACCGGGGAAGGACGCGCCTTGAGGCCAAGGCGGTGGGCCTTGCCGATCACCGCGTTGCGGCTGACGCCGCCGAGTTCGTCCGCGATCTGGCTGGCGGTGGAACCACCTTCCCACATCTTGGTCAGCTTCTCGATCCGCTCGTCAGTCCAGCTCATTCCAGTTCCATCGTTCATGCGGGACGACATGAAGAATCGTCCCTGATTTCCAGGCGCCGCTTGCCTCGGAAGGCATCAGCCGATAGTCGCCGGTGCATGGCCGATCAACCCCATTCGACTGCGCTCCCGGACAACCCGCTTCCGGATACCGCCGGGATACTCGATCCCGATGGCGCCGTGGCAAGCCGCTTTCCGGCAAAGGGAGAACCCCTGATCCACCAGGTCAACTGGGAGGGGCTCAAGACCCTCTATATGAAGGAGGTGCGCCGTTTCTTCAAGGTCCAGACCCAGACGATCTGGGCACCGGCGATTACCACGATGCTGTTCCTGGTGATATTCTCGGTGGCGCTGGGCCGCGGCGACCGTCAGGTGCTGGGCGTCAACTTTGCGACCTTCGTGGCGCCGGGGCTGATCGTGATGGGGATGATGCAGAACGCCTTCGCCAATTCCAGCTTCTCGTTCCTGGCGGGCAAGGTGCAGGGGACGATCGTCGATTACCTTATGCCGCCGCTGACCGAGGCGGAGCTGATGGTGGCGATGGTCGGCGCCGCGGTGACCCGCGCGGCGCTGGTGGGACTGGCGCTGACGCTGGCGATGCTGCTGTGGCCGGGCGTGGACCTGTCCATGGCGCACCCATGGGCGGTCGTGTGGTTCGGCATCGGCGGTGCGGCATTCCTCGCGCTGCTGGGGCTGCTGTCCTCGATCTGGGCGGAGAAGTTCGATCATAATGCGGCGGTGACCAACTTCGTGATCGCGCCGCTTTCGCTGCTGTCGGGCACGTTCTACGTCATCGACAACCTCGCGCCTGCATTCCAGGCGATCAGCCGCGTGAACCCGTTCTTTTACGTGATCTCGGGTTTCCGCTTCGGCTTCTTGGGGCAGAGCGACATCGGCGACACCAACATGGCCGTGCTGCACAGCGCGCTAGGCATCGGACTGCTGGATGCCGCAATGGCCATGGCAGTGTTCCTCGTGCTGCGCTCCGGCTGGAAGCTCAAGGGCTGAGCGAAAAGCCCAGCCCCGAAGGCGCCTGTCAGTCTGCGGGCGCCTTGTCCACGGCGCCGGGATCGGCACCGGGACGCTGCAGCACGCCGATGGACGTTGAACTGATGCCGATCGCCGCCAGGAACATCACCAGCAGCGCGATCGCCAGATAGACAGCTTTCCTGACACCCTTGCGCGTGCCGGGCGGGGAATGCTTTTCGTTCATCGGATCGTGCGGTTTGTCGGCAGGCTGGTCAAAAGGGTTGTCGGGCAATTCGTTCGCTCCAGTTGGTCGGTTGTGTCGGATGCTACGAAGGCCAACACCGCGCTCGGCCAAGAGTTGCTCCGGGCGTGCTTTTGCCGCCAGATCGGCGCAAATTCGGCGCCGGATCTCACCTTTCGTTAATAAATCCTTATCTGCTGCGGTGCCAATCAGAAGCGGTGGTGCCTCGATCCGCCCTGACAGAAAATCGCAAGCAGACGATCGCGCGGTTCACCGTCCCGATCGGGGTCGCCGCGATGTGCGTGCTGGGGCTGACCCTTGGTCTGCTGGAATGGTCGGGGCGCGAAGTGGACCGCATCGCACGCGACCGGGATCGCGCCATCGTTTCGCTGATGCTGACGCAAAGCATGGCCCGTCTGGCTCATGCGCAGGAATCGTCCACCGTGTGGGACGATGCACTGCGCGAAGTGCGCAGACAGCCTGTCGATCCGCAATGGCTGGACCAGAACCTCGGCATCTGGTTCGAGAATTATGCTGACATAGATGAAGTCTACGTCCTCGACGCCGGGGGGAAGGCGCTCTACGCCATGCGCGAGGGCAAGCGGGCGCGGCCTGAAAGCTTCATCGCGGTGCAGGACGCTGCCGCACCGCTCATTGCCGCGCTGCGCCGGTCGCCCTCGATCCGTAAACGCAGCCTCGCAGACGTCGACATGCTTTCATCCGGCGAAGCGGACATCGCGACGGTGCATGGCCGCCCCGCAATCGTCAGCGTCAAGCCCATCGTCACCGACAGCGGCGCCTTGCGGCAGGCGCCCGGAACAGAGCCGCTGCATGTCGCCCTGATCTATCTCGACGCCGAATTCTTCGCCGGGATCAGCGAGCAGTACGGCCTGTCCGGCGCGCGCTTTGTCACTTCCGTCTCCCGTTCGGAGAATCTGCGCTCGGTCATGCTGCGCGACCGCCAAGGCCGCGCCGTCGGCTACATGCTGTGGCATCCGTTTGCGCCCGGCAGCCATGTGATCGCCGCGCTGGGCCCTGTGCTGGTGGTTGTGCTGCTGCTCGTCACGGTCGTGGTATTCCTGCTGGCCGGAAGGCTGGCCCGGCGCACGCACGACCTGGAGGAGAGCCGCGTCGATGCGCAGCACCGGGCGATGCACGATGGTCTGACGGGACTGGGCAACCGTGCGATGTTCGAACAGCGGCTGGACGAGGCGCTTTCGCGATCCCGCCGCCACAAGTCGCTGCTGGCGCTGCTCTACATCGACCTCGATCGGTTCAAGCAGGTCAACGATACGCTGGGCCACCCTGCGGGCGATGCGCTGATCCGGCAGGTCGCCAGCCGTCTGTGCGCCGAGGTGAGGGGCTATGATTTCGTCGCCCGGCTGGGTGGCGACGAATTCGCTATCCTCATCGCCGAGCCTGAGGGGCTCGACGCGATCGAGCGGATCTGCACGCGCATCATCGCCGAACTGGAACGCCCCTTCGACCTGTCCGGGTCGCAGGCCTTCATCGGCGGCAGCATCGGCGTCGTCGTCGCGCCGTCGCACGGACTGGACAGCACCGAACTGACGCGAAAGGCTGACATTGCCCTCTACAAGGCGAAGACCGATGGACGAAGCCGTTTCGTGTTCTTCGCCCCGGAAATGGATGTCGACGTCCGCTCGCGCGAAAAGACCTATCGCGAACTGCGGCTGGCGCTGGCCGATTGCGATCATCAGCTGGAAGTCCACTACCAGCCGGTCTGGGCGGTCGAAGGCCGATGCATCGTTGGCGTCGAGGCGCTGTTGCGCTGGCAGCACCCCGAGCAGGGCCTCGTTGCCCCGGCTGACTTCATCCGCTCGGCGGAAGAGACCGGCCTCATTACCGTGCTGGGCGAATGGGTTCTGCGCCGCGCCGTTGAAGACGCGCATGCGTGGCCCAGCCTGCGGGTGTCGGTAAACGTATCGCCCATACAGTTGCGCAGCCGGGCATTCGTCGAAACAGTGCGGCACGTTCTGGCCGAAGGCGCGCCGGGTGCGTTCGACCCCGAAAGGCTGGAGCTGGAACTGACGGAGACGGCGCTCATGGCAGCGTCGGGTGAAGTGGCCCGATCGCTGTCTGAAATCCGCCGCTTGGGCGTGGCATGCGCGCTCGACGATTTCGGTACGGGCTATTCCTCACTGAGCCACATCCGCGACTTTGCAGTGGATCGCATCAAGATCGACCGCTCGTTCGTCAACGCGGTGGACACCGTACCCGGCGCCGCGCTAGTCGAGGCGATTGTCGGGCTGGCAAGGGCAAACGGCCTGCGCCTCACGGCAGAAGGCGTGGAAACCGAGGCTCAGCTCGATTTCCTGCGCAAGGTAGGGTGCCCGGAGGTTCAGGGATATTTGCTATCCCGGCCGGTGCCGGCGGCGGCGATCACTGCGATGTTGGTCGGAGCAGGGGCCGCGGAAAACTGCCCGCAACCTCCACCGCTGATGTAGTCCGGATCGTCGCTGTCGGTGTTCAGTGCGCCAGACCACGACGCAGGCGGTAGCGGCCTTCGTCGTAATCCTCGAACATCTGGGACAGCGAGGGATGGTCCACCGGCCCGCTTTCACCGTCGCCGGTCAGGTTCTGCTGGCTGACATAAGCGACATAGCTCGAATCCTCGCTCTCGGCGAGGAGGTGGTAAAAAGGCTGGTCGCGACGCGGGCGAACCTCTTCAGGGATCGACTGGTACCATTCCTCGCTGTTTGCGAACACGGGATCGATGTCGAAGATGACGCCGCGAAAGTCGTGATGACGGTGCCGGACCACATCCCCGATCGCAAACCGCGCCCGCGTCCTCAGCGGTGCGTCGATCACGCGGCCGGCTTGCGGGGAGAAAAAGGACGCTTTGTTCATAGGCGGAATATAGGTTTCCTGTGGGGTCCAAACAAGCGAGCCGACCCGGCTGTTCCCGAAAAAGTGAAATGAGGGCTTGGCAAGCACGAAAAGGTCGGCTAACGGCGCGTTCCCGACCCGGTGGAACCAGTTTCCACCGCACACAACTTCTAGCGGAGAGGTGGCAGAGTGGTCGAATGCGCTGCACTCGAAATGCAGTGTACGGGTAACCGTACCGTGGGTTCGAATCCCACCCTCTCCGCCACTTACCTGACCGGCTATCAGTGAATGTTTGGAGAACGGCAGATTTTCTGCGGTTTTTAGGCCACCGCTGCTCTGCGACTTCCGATGTTGATCGGGCGCAACCACGTCGATCTTTCGTGGCAGCGACTACCCTTGTTGGTTATAGGGTGAAGTCAAGCCGATCCTCGGAGCGGTGCGACGGCGTTACAAGATTTTAGTTAGGAAAACTAACTAACGGCAGGTGCGCCATAGCTCCTTCGTTTGTGATGATGGCAAATCCACGCCATTACACCCTGGGGCGAAAGACATAGTCATTTCGCGTGGAAGTGGGTGACGGTGCTGTTCTTCCTTCTTAATGGAGCTATGCCTCAAAGAAGGCAGCAGCGGGATGCACCCGCCGGCGCATCGGTTGCCGTCTGATCGAAATCGAAGCAACTTGGCAGACGTCTGTCTAATCCGGCACTACAGATCCAGCGCCGCGGTCAGGTCGCCGGGCGGCATGCCGCCCGCAGCGCGCATCGCTTCTTCCCGCATGGTCAGCCCCGGCAACTTGGCCAGACCGAATCGCCGCGTCAGGAACCGCGCGATGGAGCCGGTATCGTAGATCGTGTGATCGACAAAATCCTTACGCGCATGGGGAGAGACGATGACGGCGGGGATGCGTGTGCCGGGGCCCCAGCGGTCACCCTTCGGCGGCGCTACATGATCCCACCAGCCGCCATTTTCGTCGAAAGTAATGACCACCAGCATCTTGTCCCACTGCGGGCTGGAGCGCAGCGTGTCGATCACCGCCGCGATGTGGTGGTCGCCCGCATCAACATCCGAATAGCCCGCATGCATGTTGAGGTTGCCCTGCGGCTTGTAGAAGCTGACCGGCGGCAAACGGCCCGCTTCGGCGTCGGCAAGGAAGCGGTTGGTGCGCGAAGTGCTGCCTTCGCCGCCGTCACGCAGGTGTTCTTCGCGGTCCCGGGTTCCGGGGGCAAAGCGCGAGTAGTAGTTGAACGGCTGATGATGCGGCTGCAGATTCGGGCGTGACGGGAACGAAGCGTCCTTGCCCAGCGCCGAGCCCCAGGCACCCGCGTACCAGGCCCAGCCGATTCCGCGCGCGGAGAGCATGTCGCCGATGGTGCGGTGATCCTGCGGCACCAGAGTGCTGCCGTTTGACCAGTCCGCATAGCCCGGCTTGTCCGGATCGGGCAGATAACTGGGCATGTAGGGCGGAAGCATCGTGTTCACGGCCCAGAAATCCGGCGTCAGAGTGCTGGGGACGAAGCTGGCCGGGCCGTCCATTGCGCTGGCGGGTGTCTTCGGCTCCAGCTTGAGGCGGATGCCCTTGGGATCGTCGCCCTCCACTTGCGCGATCTTGCGGGCGGGCGGGCCCTTGTCGGCATCGGGGTAGAAGGGAGGCTGCGCGGCGATCAGGTACTGGTGGTTCAGGAACGATCCGCCGAACGCGCCCATGAAGAAGTTGTCGCACAAGGTGAATTCCCGCGCGATCTGCCACAGCCGCAACTGGGCGCGCGTGTCGCCATAGTGGCCCATCACCAGCGCGCCACTGTCCCCCCAGGCGACGAAACCGTCATTGTGTCCGCCATTGATCTGCAGCTGGTTGTTGTAGAACGCGTGGACAAGATCGCGGGTGACAACGCCGTGGGGCAGCGGATCGCCATCGGGCGTCTTCAGCGCGAACGGCGCATTGGGCAGGGCGGCAAGATCGTCCGGCCCGATCAGGTACTCCGTATGATCGACGACCTGCTTTTCCGGGGCGAGACCCTCCCAGATTTTCGGCAGCATAGGCAGGAGCTTGCCATCGCGATCGCGCTGGGCGGCGCGTTCCGCAGGGACCGCCGAAAGCGGCTGCTGCAGGCCGGGAAAACCGGCGAACAGGTTATTGAAGCTGCGGTTTTCCGCATAGATCACCACCACCGTGTCGATAGCTTCACGCAGTCGCGCGTCGCTGACGGGTGCACGGGAGGTGCGGCCGACCGGGCGCGCCTGCGCTGCCGGTGCCGCTGCGCCGACGGTCGCGGTTGCCGCCCCCAGCGCCGCGAGACCTTCGAGAAAATGGCGGCGATCGGTATCGAGCATGCCGGTCTGCGGCAGATCGGAGCGGGCATCGGAGCTGGTCATGGGAATTCCTGGCAATGCGACTTCGGCGGTCGTCTGCCGATGCGCAGCGCGCCTCGTCAATCGCAAAACCGACAAGTGCCACCGCGATGGACGAACGCCCGGATACCTGCCACATCCCTGAACAGAGAAGGCGAGAGACGATGACGAAACAGGATCCCGACATGGTGGAGGCGCTTGCCGCAACGGTGCTGGGCGAACAGCGCGCCAGCGAAATTAGCGCATTGCTGCAGCCGATGGTGCCTTTTGCGCCTGCACAGGACATATCGCGCGCGACTTTTGCGGCCGCGCTGAACATGGTGCTGTTCGCACAGTTGCTGGACCGCGTGCCAAGCGGCGCGGCCTATGTCGCCGATGTGCGCGCATCGCAGGGCAGCGTCCTGTTCGACCACGGCGCGATACGCACCATCCGTTTTGCGCAGGGGCCGACAGGCGCGCTGCCTGCCGGCGAACTGGCGTTCCGCCGCATCCTGGAGCCGTTGGGGTACGAGGATGCGGCGCTATATCCGCTCCCCACTCTGCGCATGACCGGGCGCGCATATCGCCATCGCGATTTTCCCGAAACGATCCCCCAGTTCTTCGTCAGCGAGCTGCACGTCGATCAGTTCGATGCAGAGTTCACCGCTGCCGCCCATCGTGTTTTCGATGCCTCCGTAGATCCGCTCGATACGCCTGCCATGGATGCGCTGGCGCGGTTCGCCGCCGGCGAGGAACTGCTCTTTGGCGATGCTGCGGCGGCGCTTCCCGCCATCGTGGGCGCATTCGGGCGCCAGCATCCGGCGCCGATGCTGTCCGATTACGAAGACCTTTTGTTCGCTTCCAGGGAAGCGGCGTGGATCGCGACGGAAGGCAATGCCTTCAACCATGCGACCGACCGCGTGCCCGACGTCGTCGCCCTGTCGGATGGGCAGAAATCGCTGGATCGGCCCATGAAGGACAAGGTCGAGTTCTCCCGCACCGGACGCGTGCGCCAGACGGCCTATCGCGCCGACATGGTGACCCGCACTTTCCGCACGCCGGAAGGAGAGCGGCAGTTGACGGTGCCTGGCTCGTTCTATGAATTCATCAGTCGCGACGTCGATCCCGATACCGGTCTTCTGGACCTGTCGTTCGACAGCGGCAACGCGACAGGCATCTTCCACATGACCAAGGCCAGCTAAGCAGGGGGGGCTGCGGCGAAACCTGGCGGCCAAGCTTGTTCGCACGGATCACCATGCTAGGGGACGGGGATAGTTCTGCATCCCGGATCGGTCGGCATGAGTCTCAATATCCTCCTGATCGAAGACGATCGCCAGTTGCAGCGCCAGCTTGCCCGGCAACTGGCGCAGTTCGGCCATGAGGTGCACGCTGCCTTCGACGGGCCGCAGGCGCTCTCCCTCCTCAGCAGCCTGCCTGTCGATGCAGTGGTGCTGGACTGGATGATGCCGGGGATGGACGGGCCGGAAGTGGTGCGCCGGATGCGCGAGGATGGCATGACGATGCCGGTGCTGATGCTCACCGCGCTGGGGCAGACGCTGGACAAGGTCGAGGGGCTGGAGGCCGGCGCGGATGACTACGTGGTGAAACCGGTCGATCCGGCGGAGCTGAATGCCCGCCTCAACGCCCTGCTGCGGGCACGGCGGACCAGCGATCAGGGCACCGACACCATCGCGGCAGGCGACATCGTCATCAGTCCGTCCCGCCTGACGGGCTGGCGGGACGGCCAGCCGCTGGCGCTTTCGCAGACCGAGTTCAAGCTGCTGCTCGAACTGGCGCGCAACGCCGGGACGGTGGTGACGCGGCCCATGCTGATAGAGCGGATCTGGGGCCGCGATGTGGTGCCCACCACCAACATCGTCGATGCCCATATCCGCCAGTTGCGCGTGAAGCTGCTGCAGCACGGCGACGATCCCATCGCCACCGTGCGCGGGCTGGGTTATACCCTGCGCGCATGAGGCCGCTGCCGCGATCCTTGCGCGGGCTGACCATCGTCTTCCTGGCGCTGTTCCTGACGGTCACGGCGCTCGCCGGCTTCGGCACGTTCTTCGCCACGCTGTCGATGGTGCGTGTTCTGGTGGACGAACGCATCAGGTCCGAAAGCGATGCGCTGGTTCCGCCGGGCACCAAAGCGAACCGCAGCGAACTGATTGCGCACATTCTGGAACTGACGCGCCAGCGCGATACCGGCGATCTCGGCGTCCTCCTCAGCGATGCGCAAGGAAAGCCGATCGCCGGCAATGCCCGCTTTTCGCGGAAGCTGCCGCTGGGCTATTCCTCGCTGGGGCAGGGGGACAGGATCGTCGGCCTGAGCCAGGGCCGGGTGCTGGTCCGCGAAGTCGGCGGCGGGATGCGTCTGGCCGTCTTTGCCGAAACCGAGCCGATCGACAACTACTTCACCATGCGGCGGCGCATCTACATCGCCGGATTCGGTGCGATCGTGCTGGTGGTGCTGGCCGGATTGATCGCATTTCGCCGCTTGGTCGGTCGCCGCATCGACGAAGCGCGCCGGACTGCGGAATCGATCATCGAGGGTGACTTGTCCCATCGCGTGCCGATGTCCGGCGACGGGGGCGAATTCGATCAGCAGGCGGCGGTCTTCAACCGCATGCTCGACCGCATCGGCCAGTTGATGGGGGAGATCCGCAACGTTTCCAACAATATCTCGCATGAGATGCGCACACCGCTGGCGCGCCTGCGCAACGAACTGGCGCTGATCGAAAGCAGCCCGGAAGCCGCGCCCGTGCGTGACCGCCTGCTGGAAGCGCGCGAGCAGGTGGACGACCTGCTGGGTATGTTCAGCGCCATGTTGCGCATTGCCGAGATCGAGAACGGATCGCGCCGCGCCGGGTTCGCCCCTCTCGATCTTTCCGAACTGACCGAGGAGATCGTCGAGATGGTACGACCGCTCGCAGAGGAGCAGGACCAGCGCATCGTCGTCGAACGTAGCGATCCTGCGCGACTTGTCGGCGACCGGCAGATGCTGTCGCAGCTGGTGCTCAACCTGCTGGAAAACGCGGTGCGCCACACGCCCAACGGCACCCGAATTCGCGTGTCCGTTGCGCGTGAGGTGTCCGGCGCGGTGCTGGTGGTGACGGACGGCGGGCCGGGTATTCCCGCCGCTCAGCGCCAGCTGGTCATGCGCAGGTTCGGCCGGCTGGAGCGTGGCGAAGGCAGCGGACACGGTCTGGGCCTGCCGCTGGCTGACGCAATCGTGCGGTTGCATCACGGTACCCTGATGCTGGAAGACGCCGCGCCCGGCCTGCGTGTGGTGGTGACTTTGCCGGCGTAGTTGGGGCTTCTGACTTCAACGGCCAGCCCAACGCATCGCTGAAAAGGAAGGCGACGTCGCCGCAGGTCGGGAACTTCGCACCTTTGGGCCTCTGCGTGGGACCGACCTTCTTGGCAGTTTGAAGCGGACGTCTGCATCGGGCAGCGCGTCGCTCCCACCTCTACCAAAAACAAAACCGGCGTGACGCGGGGGAGGCATCACGCCGATTCAGGAACCGTCCACGCAGGGTGAGTGCAAAGCAAGGCCCATCGTGCCGGCCTGCTTTCCGCCTGCGCGGCGGTCTTCCCCGGCTCTTCCGAACCGGGGAATGTACTTAGAACGCGACGCTGGCGTCGATGCCGAAGGTGCGCGGCGCGTTGAAGTTGCCGTAGTCACCTATGACGTTGCCGATGCTGCCGGTGGTGACGTTGGTCGTCGGTGCGCCGGGCAGGCTGTTCGACGGGTCACGACGGAACACATACTGTTCGTTGAAGATGTTGCGGCCCCACACGCCCAGTGTCAGCTTCTGGTTGCCCACGCCGATGTCTGCCAGCGAGATGCGACCGTTGAAGATGAGCGAAGCGTCGTTTTTGGTGGCGAACTGATCGAAGGCCTGCGTCGCCTGCGAGTAGTTGCCGTCGACGTGGAACTTCAGCTTGGTGTCCTGAGCGCCGATCGGCAGCACGTAGTCGATGGAGCCGCTGGCTGCGTTGCGGGGCGTGAACACGATGTAGAACTGCTGGTAGACACTGGTGGAACGGCCCGCAGGGTCGGTCGCGGTGATCAGCACCGGCGGGATCTTCGTGTAGGTATAGGCATAAGAGGCGTTCAGCGTCAGGCCTTCGACCGGCTCCAGCGTCAGGTCCGCTTCGATGCCGCGGATCTTGGTGATGCCGGGTGCGTTGATCGTGACCAGATTGTTGAAGCTGCTGGAACCCACGAATTGGATCGAGCTGATGTCGACTTGGCTGTTCTTGCGGTCCATGATGTAACCGGCCAGGTTGAAGCGGGCGCGGTGGTCCCAGAAGTCGGACTTCAGACCCACTTCATAGGATTTGACGTCTTCCGGGTTGAAAGACTGGTAGTTGGAAGTGCGCGAACTGGCACCGCCGGCGCGGTACCCGGTCGCGTACTTGGCGTAGACGTGCAGATCGTCGTTCACGTCGTATGCGACGGTGGCCATCGGGTTGAAGCGGTTCCACTTCGCGTCGAGAGGCTTGTAACCCACACTGGCTGCGGGCGGATTGGTGTCGTAGTTCACATTGCGCGAGAAGTGCAGCACGCCTTCCTTCTCGTCATGCGTGTAGCGGCCGCCCACCGTCAGATGCAGCTGCTCGGTGGCGTTGTAGGTGATCTGGCCATACGCGGCGTAGCTCTTCGACCAGACTTCAGAAGCCCGGTCGATCGAGCGGCAGCCGACCGTTGATCCGAACCCGCCCGAACCGGTGCAGGGGTCGAGGATGGTGTAGACCGGCTGACCTGCCGCGTTCAGATACACGCCGTTCGAGTTCGGCGTGGCGGCATCGTCGCTGACGTGCTCGTTGAAGTAGAACAGGCCCGCAACGTAGTCGATCTTGCCCGCGGTGCCCACGGCCTGCAGCTCCTGGCTGAACTGGCGCTGGCGCAAGTCGGCAAGGCTGTAGCGGCTGAAGGCGCAGGGTGCCGCCTGGGTGCAGGCAGAAGTCAGGTTGACCACCGGCGGACGGTGCGCGCCGCCGGAATTGTCCCACTGCGTGGCGTCGACGCCGCGCCATGCGGTGATCGAGCGGATTTCGATTTCGGGTGTGGCTTCCCACTTCAAGGTGTTGGTGAAGCCGTGGGTCTTGTCCACGCTGACCTGCTGCGGAACGCCGATGTCGGCAACCTTCATGCGCGTGTCGCCGTTGACGACCACGCCCGGCAGCAGCGAGCGCACGGTGCCGGTCAGCGAGGTATACTGTGTCCCCGGCAGGGTGCATGCGGCATGCGACGCCTGCGTGCCGGCAGCACAACCGTTGGGGTTGTAGTTCAGCAGCTGGCTGTAGAAAGGCGTGTTCTCATCGCGCGCGACGTCATAGGAGAAGTCGTTGGTGATGGTGCTCGTCGGCTGCCAGCGGACGGCCACGCGGCCACCCTTGCGGTGGTACTGGTTGAAGCCGGCCTGGCCCGCCAGCGGGTTTTTGGTGGTCGGATCCTGATGCTGTAGCACGCCGTCCAGCTTGACCGAGAAGCCTGCGAACTTGGGCAGATCGATGTGGGCCGATGTGCTGTAGGCGCCATAGTTGCCCAGGCCGCCGTCGATGCGGCCACCGAATTCGCCGGTGGGCGCCTTGCTGACGATGCTCAGCGCGCCGCCTTCGGTGTTGCGGCCGAACAGGGTGCCCTGCGGCCCCTTGAGCACTTCCACGCGCTCGACGTCGAACAGCGCCGCGTTCAGGCCGTGCTGGCGGCCCATGTAGACGCCGTCGACATAGATGCCCACGCCCTGTTCGCGGGCCGGCTGGTTGGCATCTAGCGGCACGATGCCGCGAATGCCGATTGTCAGCGCGCTCTGGCGGGCCTCGAACGTGGCGACGCGCAGCGATGGTACGGCGCCGTCGGCCAGATCGTAGAGGCTCTGGACGTGCCGATCCTTGAGCGCCGCCTGGTTCACCACGTTCATCGAGATCGGGGTTTCCTGGAGGTTCGTCTCGCGCTTGGTCGCGGTGACGACGATATCGCCCAGCCCGGAATCGGCGGCTGCGTCGGCAGCGGCATCGGCGGCGGGAGCGTCGGCCCATGCATTTCCGCCGGTTACTCCTGCAAGCATCGAACCGGCGAGCAGCGTCGCGCGGACAAACTTGGTCATCATGTTGAAATTCCACCCTTTTGCAGCAGTCCGCGACTGCCTTGGGGCGGCTAATATGGCTGCATCGCGACAGTTATATGGAGGTTCAATGACGTTGGAGTCGCGCCGCCCTCATGCTCGCTTCATTTTCGGTACAAAGGGCTGAAACGCTTGCGAAATTCGGGCGTGAAAAGCGGCGAAAAAATCTTTCGGACTTATCTGCCGATCAGTCCCAGTGCATGACGGACGAAGGCGTCGCGGTCGAGCACCCACCGGGCGTCTTCAGGCAGGTCCGGGTCGGCATACGTCCATCCCGCATCCGCCGTGCGGGCATAAACCTTGTCGAACGTGCCGGAGGTGCCGAAAGCCAGCGAGATCATGCGCTGCTGCGCCGGCCCGGTGCTGCCTTCGCCGTCGACATGCGTGCCATCCGCGCCGATCGCCTGGCCAGTGCGGCGCAGAGCGAACACATGCGGTTCGCTGCGAAAGCTTTCGACAGACGTATTCACGAAGACCGACAGGTAGACCTTGTCGAGCGCCTTCAGCGGATCGGCAGGCATGCGCCACTCCGCATCGGCGACACCGCTCCACGGATAATTGTCCGCCTCTGCGTACCGAATGTCCGTGCGCAGATCGACGAGGGTGTCGCGCGGATCCTGCGCAGGCTGCACGCGTTCCAGGCGCAGCCCGTCCGCCCAGGTGAAGCCGAAGGCCGTCGCATCGACCAGCGGCATCGCCGAGGGCGTCGAATGCTGCGGCACGTTGGAAACCGTGACGTTCTCGTAGACGCGCAGGTACACCTTGTCCTTCAACTGGTGCCCGCTGGCTAGGTTCTCGTAAGCGCGCTGGCCGTGGAACACGGTGTTGCGGAAGTGGGAGACGAGGGTGCCGTTGATGTAGGTGGTGTGCTGCTGGTCGAAATTGGTGCCCACGTTTCCGGCGATGTCGCTGTCCTCGACGTAGAGCATCGTCTGGCCGTTCGGTACGAACAGCGCATTCTTGCCGCCGTAAATCTTCGAACGGCGCACGACGGCGGTGAACAGCCCCGGCTTCTTCGTATCGACCACCTCGAGATGCAGCGCGCCCATCGGCTGGATGGCGCCGGGAAAATCTAGCTCCACGTCGCGCATCTCGAAATGGGCGCGGGCGGTTCCCATCGAAAACAGCCGAAGGTCGACTGCCGCCCATTCGTCGGCGGTGCGGAAGGTCACCCGGTGGCCGGACATCGAGGAGCGCAGGATATACTGCGTGCCGTCAGGCGACCCGACGATCTGCGGCATCCACGGTGCGAAGGGATAGACGCAGGGCTTTCCGGCGGAATCGAGCGCATCGTAGATGAACTCGTACCCGCCCTCTACCCGGCCATATAGCGAGTCGGCGCTGCGGCCCTGGTAGACTTCCCTGCCCGCCGCACGCGACGCATCGCACTTGATCCGCAAGGTCACGGCAGGTGCGCGCAGGTGGCCCATCGGCATGTAGAACGGATAGAGCGTGTCGCGCTCTTCCGGCGTCGGCGTGGCGACTGCTGCGGGCGCTGGCGGGGGCAGAGGTGCGGCAACCACCGTCACCGGCGCGGCAACGTCCAACAGCAGTGGCAAACCCAGCGCGATGGCGGATTTCAGGCGATGGGTGAGGGGCAAGAACGTCTCCATGCGACAGATGCGGGAACCCTGGCGCAAGTTGGTGAACGAAAAGGCCCCCAATAAAAGCAAAAGCCCGCCCGGATCGCTCCGGGCGGGCCTTCACTGTCTCACCGTGAGGTGAGGCTCGGACCGGTCTTACGAACGGTTCTTCAGAGCCTCGCCCAGGATGTCGCCGAGCGAAGCGCCCGAGTCCGACGAACCGTACTGCTCGACTGCTTCCTTCTCTTCGGCCAGCTGGCGGGCCTTGACCGAGAAGTTCGGCTTCTTCGAGCGGTCGAAACCGGTGACCATGGCGTCCAGCTTCTGGCCGACCTGGAAGCGGTCGGGACGCTGTTCGTCGCGGTCGCGGCCGAGGTCCGAACGCTTGATGAAGCCGGTGGCGCCATCGTCGCCAGCCTGGACTTCCAGACCGCCGTCGCGAACTTCGAGAACGGTGACGGTGACGACCTGGCCGCGGCGCAGGTTGCCTTCCGCCGACGAACCGGTGCCGCCAGCTGCCGGAGCGCCACGCTCAAGCTGCTTCATGCCGAGCGAGATGCGCTCCTTCTCGACGTCGACGTCGAGAACCACGGCCGAAACCTGCTCGCCCTTGCGGTGCAGGGCCAGTGCGTCTTCGCCCGAGATGCCCCATGCGATGTCCGACATGTGGACCATGCCGTCCACGTCGCCGTCCAGGCCGATGAACAGACCGAATTCGGTCGCGTTCTTGACTTCGCCTTCGACCTGCGAGCCAACCGGGTGACGTTCTGCGAACGCTTCCCAGGGGTTCTGCTGAGCCTGCTTCAGGCCGAGCGAGATGCGGCGCTTGTCCGAATCGACTTCGAGAACGACCACTTCGACTTCCTGCGAGGTCGAGACGATCTTGCCGGGGTGGACGTTCTTCTTGGTCCAGGACATTTCCGAAACGTGGACGAGGCCCTCGATCCCGGCTTCCAGCTCCACGAAGGCGCCGTATTCGGTGATGTTGGTGACAGTGCCCTGCAGCTTCGCGCCGACCGGGTACTTGACGCCTGCGCCTTCCCACGGATCGCTTTCCAGCTGCTTCATGCCGAGGCTGATGCGCTGCGTGTCCGAGTTGATGCGGATGATCTGCACCTTCACGGTGTCGCCGATGGCGATCACTTCGCTCGGGTGGTTGACGCGCTTGTAGCTCATGTCGGTGACATGGAGCAGGCCGTCGATGCCGCCGAGGTCAACGAACGCACCGTAGTCGGTGATGTTCTTGACGACGCCGTCGATGACCTGGCCTTCGCTCAGCTTGTCGATCAGCTCGCTGCGCTGTTCAGCGCGGGTTTCTTCGAGGACGGCGCGGCGCGACACGACGATGTTGCCACGGCGACGGTCCATCTTGAGGATCTGGAAGGGCTGCGGCACGTCCATCAGCGGGGTGACGTCGCGCACGGGGCGGATGTCGACCTGCGAGCCGGGGAGGAACGCAACGGCGCCGTCGAGATCGACGGTGAAGCCGCCCTTGACGCGGCCGAAGATCACGCCTTCGACGCGCTTGCCTTCGCCGAATTCGTTTTCGAGCTTGTCCCACGCGGCTTCGCGGCGAGCGCGGTCGCGCGACAGCATGGCTTCGCCGTCGGCGTTCTCGACGCGATCGACGTAGACTTCGACTTCGTCACCGACCTTCAGGCCGTGGTCGTCTTCGCCACGAGCGAATTCGCGCAGCGACACGCGGCCTTCGCTCTTGAGGCCCACGTCGATGACAGCCTTGTCGTTCTCGATCGCGGTGACGGTGCCCTTGACGACGCGGCCTTCGAAGCCGTCATCGGCGACGCCGCCGAGCTGGTCGTCGAGCATCTTCGCGAAATCGTCGCGGGTCGGATTGGCAGCAGTTGCCATTAAGACATTTCCTTGGTTCGATTTTCCGGCCTGGCGGTTGGTTCCGCCGGTCTTTTCTCCGCGCCTGCACCATTGCAGGAAAGCGGGCCAAAGAAGCCGAACTGCCGCGGCGACCGGATGCCGTTCGCGGCGCCCCTTGAGCCATGGGCCTTTCGGGACCGGCGGCCATTACGCGCCGGGCACCCGAAATGCAAGGGAATTGGCGGCATGCGCTGACGGTTGCATGCCCTGCAAGTTGATGAAACCCATGCGCCAGCCGCCTGTCCAAAGGCATGTACTTGAGGGTGGAGCCGTGCCGCCGGATCGGGATGAGAAAGAGCCGCCCCGATCATAGCGCCTGCGAAGGATGTAGGAAAACGCTTCGTCCCTTATCCGGGCAGGCCGCCAGTCTGGCGCAGCGCCTCTCCCAGCGCGAGCGCCGCCGATGTCGCGAGGTTCATGGAGCGGACTTCGGGCCGCATCGGCAGCCGCACATGGGCATGGCACGCCTTCGACACGGCGGGGGTGACGCCCGCGCTTTCCTTGCCGAACAGCAGGATGTCGTCCGGGCGGTAGGCGAAACCGTAGGCCGACGTGTCCGTCTTCGTGGTGAACAGCACCAGCCGCGCCGTGCCCACGGTTTCCAGGAAGGCGTCGAAGCCGGCGTGCCGGGTGACGGAGACATGGTCGATGTAGTCCATCGCGGTGCGGCGCACCCGGCGGTCGTCCCAGGCAAAGCCCATCGGCTCTATCAGGTCCACCGCTGCGCCCATGCACGCGCACAGGCGCAGCACCGCGCCGACATTCCCGGCGATCTCCGGTTCGAAAAGAGCAATTCGCATCGGGCCTGATTGGCGGCCCCGAAGGCACCTTGCAAGCCCACGGGCAGCGATAGTAGCGCCGGGTGCAGGGGCGCAAACTTCGCTGGCCCAATTCCCGCGCTGCGCTATCATGCAGGCGGGAGAAAAAGATGTCCGAACGGCTCGTGCGCCATCTGGCGCAATATGCGGCCTATCATCGCGACCGGCGCAACGTCGCCACGCACATGGTTGGCATTCCGATGATCGTGCTGGCGGTTGAAGTGCTGCTGGCGCGGCTCCGATTCCAGATCGGCGGGGTGGAACTGGCCGCCGTCGATCTCGCCATCGTCGCGGTGTGCTGCTTCTACTTCACGCTTGACCGGCGGCTGGCCTGCGGCATGGCCGTGCTGCTGGCGGTGGGCAAGGTGATCGGCGGCAAGCTGGCCGAGCAGGACGCCGCGACATGGCTGGGCTGGGGGCTGGGGCTGTTCGTGGCGGGCTGGCTGTTCCAGTTGCTTGGCCACATATGGGAAGGGCGCAAGCCCGCGTTCCTCGACGATCTGCGCGGCCTGCTGATCGGGCCGCTGTTCGTGCTGGCCGAAGCGGTGTTCCACTTCGGTCGCCGCCGGGACTTGCGCGGCGCGATCGAGGCGCGGCTGGCGCAGCCGGCGGAGTAGGGGGCTTAGGGCGATTGTTCGTCCGCGATCCGTGGCTAACCTTGCCTTCCCACCCCCCGTCACCCTGAACTTGTTTCAGGGTCCATCGTGCAGCGGTAACCCAAAGCGTCGCGTCGCTGCGCCGTGATGGCGGTTTGCTGACCGAAGCACCGCGCTTACGGCAAAATGGACCCTGAAACGAGTTCAGGGTGACGGAGATGAGAGGGCGGCCCTTCGTCGCTCCCAACCCGATTCCGGCACCGCGGGCCATCACGCCCACCCGCCAAACCCCCCTTACGCCGAAAGCGCATTCACTGCCGCGATGGCTGCGGCGATGGCTTCCTCGCGCTTGAGGGAGGAGGTGTCGATCGTCACCGCGTGGTCCGCTGCAACTAGCGGCGCGTCCTTGCGGTTGCGGTCGCGCTCGTCGCGGGCGGCGAGGTCGGCGGCGATCTCGTCCAGTGAGACGTCGCGGCCATGGGCCTGCATTTCAAGGAAGCGGCGCTGCGCCCGCGCCTCGACCGAGGCGATGACGAACAGCTTGGCGGGCGCCTCGGGGGCGATCACGGTGCCGATGTCGCGCCCGTCCAGCACTGCGCCGCCGGGCTGGAGGGCAAAGCTGCGCTGGCGGTCGAACAGGGCCTGGCGCACTGCGGGATGGATGGATACGCGGCTGGCAAGCCCGCCGGTCGCCTCGGAGCGCAGTTCAGGGTCGGCCAGCAGTTCGGGCGGGAAGGTGCAGGCGGCCAGCGCGTCCGCCGGATCGTCGGGATTGCCGCCGCTCAGCAGGCACTGGCGGCCCACCGCGCGATAGAGCAGCCCGGTGTCGAGATGCGGCAGGTGGAAATGCGCGGCCAGCGCCTTGGCGATGGTGCCCTTGCCGGATGCGGTGGGGCCGTCGACCGCGATAATCAGGTCGGCAGGCTTCATTGGGCAAGGCCTTCCAACCCGAGTTTGGCCAGCATGGCCTCGAACACCGGGAAGCTGGTGGCGATGGGGCGCACGTCGTCCACTTCCACGCCGGCGCGGCTGGCAAGGCCCGCGACCGCCATCGACATGGCGATGCGGTGATCCAGGTGCGTGGCGATGGCGCCGTTGGTGCCGACGAGCGGCTCCCCGCCGGTGCCGGTGATGACCATGCCGTCTTCGGTCTCGCGCACGCGCGCACCTGCGGCGGCAAGCGCGGTCGCCATGACGGAGATGCGGTCCGATTCCTTGACGCGCAGTTCCTCAAGGCCGGTGCAGGTGGTGACGCCTTCTGCCAGCGATGCGGCGACGAACAGCACGGGGAACTCGTCCACCATCGCCGGCACGATGGCAGGATCGACCTCGATGCCCTTGAGCGCGGAGTGCTTCACCAGCAGGTCTGCCACCGGCTCGCCGCCGACTTCGCGGGGGTTCACTTCCTCGATGGAGCCGCCCATCTGGCGCAGCACCTGGACGATCCCTGCGCGCGTGGGGTTAAGGCCGACGTTCTCTATCAGCACTTCGCTGCCCGGAACGACCAGCGCGGCGACGATGAAGAAGGCGGCGGAAGACGGGTCGCCGGGAACTTCGATGGTCTGCGGCTTCAGTTCCGCCTCGCCCCGGATGGAGATGACGCGCGCGCCGTCGGCGTCGGTCTCCACGGTCAGGTCGGCGCCGAAGCCGCGCAGCATCCGCTCCGAATGGTCGCGGGTGGGCACCGGCTCCACCACGGTGGTGATGCCGGGCGTGTTGAGGCCAGCCAGCAGGATCGCGCTCTTCACCTGCGCCGAGGCCATCGGCAGGCGATAGCGGATCGGCACGGCGGGCGATGCCCCCTTGAGGATCAGCGGCAGGCGGCCACCTTCCGACGCCTCGAAGCTGGCGCCCATGGTGGAGAGCGGATCGATCACGCGGCCCATCGGGCGCTTCGACAGCGAACCGTCGCCGATGAAGGTCGCGGTGATCGGGTGGCTGGCGACCAGCCCCATCAGCAGGCGGGTGGACGTGCCCGAATTGCCCATGTCGAGCGGCGCCTCGGGCTGGAGCAGGGCGCCCACGCCGACGCCGTTGACAGTCCATGCGCCTTCTCCGGTGCGCGTCACCGTGGCGCCCATGGCGCGCATCGCAGCGGCGGTGGAGAGCACGTCCTCGCCCTCCAGCAGGCCGGTCACCTTAGTCTCGCCCACCGCCAGCGCGCCCAGCATGATCGAGCGGTGGCTGATCGACTTGTCGCCCGGCACGCGGATTCGCCCCTTGAGTGGCCCGGTCGGCAGGAAGCGGCGGGGGCGCATATCGGCGGTGTCGTGGCTCACAGGACGGGTCTTTCCGGGATTGAATACTTCAAAAACGGGGCGGCTTTTGACAGCGCCTGTCCGCTATGGCAAGGCGCGCGCCCTGATGCGGCCTTGCGCGCCTTTTCACGCGAGACTTGATTAAGTACGCGGGCTTTCCCATCAAGACTTGCAATTTATCGCCCGGGCCATCCGGAACGGGCCAGACTTTGAGGACTTTGTCATGGCCAAGCCTGAATGGGGCGCCAAGCACGGCTGCCCGAAATGCGGCACCCGCTTCTACGACCTGGGCAAGGATGACCCGGTCACCTGCATCGAATGCGGCAACGAATGGACGCCCGAGCCGGTGCTCAAGTCCAAGCAGCCGATTCCCTATGAGGAAATCCAGAAGAAGAAGGAAGTCGAGCAGGAAGACTCCGACCTGGCCGAGGACGATCTGGACATCGATGACGATGGCGATTCGCCCGACAACGACGTCGACCTGGGTGGCGACGACGATCTGGGCATCGGCGCCGGTGACGACGACGACGACATCGAGAACTGATGTGATCTGAAAGGGGCCGGTTCGCTCACCCACACGGGAAGCGAACCGGCCCCTTCTGCTTTCGGGGCTGCAATCGGACCCCGGAAAATGCGGCGACGAAAAAAATCGACGCGATGTGAATTTTCCTCTTGCCAACTTTTTCGACCACCCCTAGATGGCGGCCTCCCAAGCGGAGGCGCTTCTGAGAAACGCCGGAAAGCAAGGGAAACGGGTTGGTCCTCCCAGGGCTAACTTGCTGAAATGATTGGGGCCTTAGCTCAGCTGGGAGAGCGCCTGCATGGCATGCAGGAGGTCAGCGGTTCGATCCCGCTAGGCTCCACCATTTCGCCACATTGAAGTTTCGCATGATTGCGACACGCTGGTTGACGAGGTTTCGTCCACCGGCGTTTTTCGCTATCAGGTCATGCACACGTCGGTCAGCGAGGTTTCGCCCACCGGCGTTTTTGGCGTGGTTTGCGCCGTTGTGAAGGAGTGAACGGCCTATGTTCGACAGTCTGTCAGATCGCCTTGGCGGCGTCTTCGACAAGCTGCGCGGCCGTGGCGCGCTCAAGGAGCAGGACGTCCTCGACGCCATGCGCGAAGTGCGCATCGCGCTGCTCGAAGCCGACGTCGCGCTGCCGGTGGTGCGCCGCTTCATCGATACCGTCACCGAAAAGGCCGTGGGCCAGAACGTCCTGCGCTCGGTCACGCCGGGGCAGCAGGTCGTCAAGATCGTCAACGACGCGCTGATCGAGACGCTGGGCGGTGAGGATACTCCCGGTCTCGATCTGGAGGCCGTGCCGCCGATCGTCATCATGATGGTCGGCCTGCAGGGTTCGGGCAAGACCACCAGCACCGCCAAGATCGCCCGCCTCCTGCGCGAGAAGCAGGGCAAGAAGGTCATGATGGCCTCGCTGGACGTGAACCGTCCGGCGGCGCAGGAACAGCTCAAAGTACTGGGCGAACAGGTTTCCGTCGCCACGCTGCCGATCATCGCCGGCCAGCAGCCCACCGAGATCGCCACCCGCGCCATGCAGGCCGCGCGTCTTCAGGCCGTGGACGTGCTGCTGCTCGACACCGCCGGTCGCCTCCACGTCGACCAGCAGCTGATGGACGAGATGAAGGCCGTCGCCGCGATCGCGACCCCGCGCGAAACGCTGCTGGTGGTCGATTCGCTGACCGGCCAGGACGCGGTCAACGTCGCGCAGTCGTTCTCGGGCCAGGTTGATCTTACCGGCGTCGTGCTGACCCGCATGGACGGCGATGCGCGCGGCGGTGCGGCGCTGTCGATGCGCGCCGTCACCGGCAAGCCCATCAAGTTCGCCGGCACCGGCGAGAAGATGGACGCGCTGGAGGTGTTCCACCCCAGTCGCGTCGCCAACCGCATTCTGGGCATGGGCGACATCGTCTCCATCGTCGAGAAGGCGGCAGAGGCGGTCAAGGTCGAGGAGGCCGAGGCGCTCGCCAAGCGCATGGAGCAGGGCAAGTTCGACATGAACGATCTGCGCATGCAGCTGAAGCAGATGCAAAACATGGGCGGGCTTGGCGCGCTGGCGGGCATGATGCCCGGCATGAAGAAGGCCAAGGCGGCGATGCAGCAGTCCGGCATGGACGACCGCGTGCTGCTGCGCATGGACGCCATCATCGGTTCGATGACGCCGAAGGAACGCGCCAATCCCGCGCTGCTCAACGCCAAGCGCAAGATTCGCGTCGCCAACGGCTCCGGCACCCAGGTTCAGGACGTCAACAAGCTGCTCAAGATGCACCTGGAGATGTCCAAGGCCATGAAGCAGATCAAGAAGATGGGCGGCCTCAAGGGGCTGGCCGCGATGTTCGGCAAGGGCGGCCTCGATGCCGCCATGCCGGGTCTCGGCGGTGCCGGTCTCGGCCCGGCGGCGGGCGGAATGCCCGGTCTTGGCGGCGCACCTGATCTCAGCAAATTCCTGAAACGATAATCCCAAGTATTTCAAAGATCACAGAAAGGTAAATCCAATGGCAGTTTCGATCCGTCTCTCGCGCGGTGGCGCCAAGAAGCGTCCGTACTACAAGATCGTCGTCGCCAACGCGACCGCGCCGCGCGACGGCAAGTACCTGGAGCAGGTCGGCACCTACAACCCGGTGCTCCCCAAGGAAGACGAGAACCGCGTGCGTCTGGTCGAGGACCGCGTGCGTTACTGGCTCGGCGTTGGCGCCCAGCCGACCGACCGCGTTGCCCGCCTGCTCGACAAGGCCGGTGTGAAGGAACGCGCCGCCACCAACAACCCGAACAAGGCAGAGCCGGGCAAGAAGGCAAAGGAGCGCGCTGAAGACCGCGCCACCAAGCTGCGCGAAGCCGAAGAAGCCGCTGCCGCCGCAGCCGCTGCCCCGGCTGAAGAAGCTCCGGCTGCCGAAGAAGCTGGTTCGGAATCGACCGAGGCATAAGCCTTGGTTGACGGCAAAAACGACCGCCCCGTCACGCTTGCCGCCGTTTCCGGCGCGCACGGCGTGACGGGCGAGGTTCGCCTCAAGCTGTTCGGTGAAGGCGTGGCGGCGCTCAAGCGCTACCGCGCCTTCAACGATTCTTCGCTCACGCTGGTGAAGCTGAAGGACGACGGCAAGGGCGGCGCGATCGCCCGCTTCGACGAGGTGAAGGACCGCAACGCGGCTGAAAAGCTGCGCGGCACTGCGCTCACCGTCCCGCGTTCGGCCATGCCGGCGCTGGAGGACGGCGAATACTATCACGCCGACCTTCTGGGCCTGCCCGCCGTATCGGAAGAAGGCGGGGCGCTGGGTACGTGCGTGGCGGTCGAGAACTTCGGCGCCGGTGACGTGCTGGAGATAGAACGTCCGACTGCCGAAGGCGGCAAGCGCCGCCGCTTCATGGTTCCGATGATACCGGCCGCCGTTCCCGAGTGGAACGCGGATCGCATCGTCCTCAACGCGGCGTTCGCGGAAGAATGACCTTCTCCGCGACCGTTCTGACGCTCTACCCGGAGATGTTTCCGGGGCCGCTCGGCGTCAGCCTGGCGGGCAGGGCGCTTGCCGATGGCAAGTGGGCGATCGACCCCGTCCATATCCGCGACTTCGCGCAGGACCGCCATCGCACGGTGGACGACACGCCTGCGGGCGGGGGCGCCGGCATGGTGCTCAAGGTCGACATCCTTGCCGCCGCCATCGACCATGCCCGCAGCCTCAACCCCGGCGCCCCGGTCATCGCCATGACGCCGCGGGGCAAGCCGATCTCGCAGGAGCGGGTGCGCGCGCTGGCCGAAGGGCCGGGCGTGATCCTGCTGTGCGGCCGGTTCGAGGGTTTCGACGAGCGCATCTTCGAGGGCCGCGAGGTCGAGGAAGTCTCGGTCGGCGACATCATCCTGTCGGGCGGAGAATGCGCCGCGCTGATGGTACTCGACGCTTGCATTCGGCTGCTTCCCGGCGTAATGGGCGCGCCTTCCAGCGGGACCGAGGAATCGTTCGAGGACGGTCTTCTCGAGTATCCGCATTATACCCGACCCACCGAGTGGGAAGGGCGCACGATCCCTGAAGTGCTGCGATCGGGGGATCATGCGAAGATCGCCGCCTGGCGGAAACACCAGGCGGAGAACGATACACGGTCACGCAGGCCGGACCTCTGGGAGCGTCACAGGGACGCTCGGGTTCAGCCTGCCTCTGGCGCGCGGCGCAAAGACAAGGATTTGGGTTCATGAACCTGATTCAGCAGATCGAAGCCGAAGAAATCGCCAAGGCCGGCAAGGACATTCCTGAATTCCGTCCGGGCGACACCGTCCGCGTCGGCGTGAAGGTCGTCGAAGGCACCCGCACCCGCGTCCAGGCTTACGAGGGCGTGTGCATCGCGCGCTCGAACCGTGGCATGGGCTCGAACTTCACCGTCCGCAAGATGAGCTTCGGCGAAGGCGTGGAGCGCGTATTCCCGCTCTACTCGCCCAACATCGATTCGATCACCGTCGTCCGTCGCGGCGTCGTGCGTCGTGCCAAGCTGTACTACCTGCGTGGTCGTACCGGCAAGCGCGCTCGCATCGCCGAGCGTCGCGTCAACGACGCCAAGGCGTAAGCCAGGGCAACGGCCCGGCCTTCCGGTCGGGTCCGCATCAAGAGGCGGTTCGGATTCGGGCCGCCTTTTTTTGCGCCTTCATGTCCGCTGTCGATCGTACCGGAACCGCACGCCCGGTCCCGTGTCACGATACCTTGGCCACGACGGCAAGGCGCAAACCACTCCAGGCGATTCGGTTGTGAGCGTTCACTGCCATGCTGCATCGCACAAAGCTCGTCTCTGGTTCAGGGGCTGCGAAAGCGGCGGAAAAACGCGATTGACTGCGATTTCCGGCTCTTTTTGGCCCTTGCCACCTGCGGGAAAAACGGCTCAATTTCGTCGTTCTTTCGAGGCGATACGATTTCAACATACCGCTCCACTGAAAGGTAAGGGGGTTCCCATAATGAACAAGAACGATCTCATCAGCGCAGTCGCCGATTCGAGCGGTCTGACCCGCAACGACGCCACCAAGGCCGTCGAATCCGTGTTCGACGCCGTCACCGGCGCGCTGAAGAAGGGCGACGAAGTGCGCCTGGTGGGCTTCGGCACCTTCTCGGTCGCCAAGCGCAAGGCTTCGACCGGTCGTAACCCCCGCACCGGCGAGCCCATGGAAATCAAGGCCTCGTCTCAGCCGAAGTTCAAGGCTGGCAAGGGCCTGAAGGACGCCGTCAACTAAGACGAAGGTCCCGGCCTGCCGCCTCGCAGGTTGAAACAGATACGCCGCGCCGTCCTTTCGGATGGCGCGGCGTTTTTCTCTGGCGATGATGAAAGCCTGGCGCGCCGCGTCAGCGCGACAGCCTGACCAGCGCAGTCGGCGCTGCGCCTATGCGCGGATCGACCTTCCACGACAGGGCCTTTCCGCTCGCGACGGACTTTGCGCCCTCGTCGGTGTTGTTGGCCAGGATCTCGCCGTCGGTGATCAGCGCAAAGGTACCGTCAGCCAGCGTCGATGGACCCTTGGGCGCATCGTCGCCGCTGCCCATGGCCCCTTGCGCGATGCCGGCCATCATCCCCGCCGCCGGCCCACCGCTGGGCGGGCCGAAGCCGGGCGCTTCCACCCTGACGGTGCCGTCCGCGCGCCGGAACGCCTGGACGAAGGCATTGCTCATCGCGAACCCTTCGATCGAAGGGAAGGTGAAGTCATGATCGAGCGTGCCGGATACGGCATAATCGACATCGAACTTGCCCGCGCCCAGGTACTCCACTTTCTTCCAGCCCGCCTGACGACGCAGCCGCGCCGCCATTTCCTCGCCCGTTTTCGGATCGTTCGGATCGAAACCGCCCAGCATCATGCGCGCGGCTTCGGAATCGCTCTTGCGGCTGCGCGCGCGGCTCTCCTCCCACTCGGTCTTCTGTTTGGCGAGGTCCTCCGGCGTGCATTCGCGCTCGTCGTACGTATCTTCGTCGCGGCAGGTGGAGGGGGTGAAGGGCTCATCCTTCTTCTTTTCCGCCTCCATCAGCGGCACCATCAGAATCTCTCCGGTATAGCTGAAGCTGAACTTGCCGTTGCGGCGCAGTTCCAGCTGAGAACCGAAGCGACCGGGTGCGAGAATGCAGGCGCTGACGATCAGCGCCAGCCCTGCGACGATCAGCGCCCGGCGGGCGCGCTGCGATATGGATATCATGCGTGTTCCCCTGTTCCCTGATTTGGTGTTGCCCGACGCGGTCGGCTCATTCGGTTTCGCGGATGGCTGCGGCGTAAAGCGCGATGGCAGCGGCATTGCTGACGTTGAGGCTTTCCATCGCCTCGCTGATCGGCAGTCTGGCGATCGCGTCGCAGTGCTGGGTGATGTTGTGGCGCATGCCATCGCCCTCGGCACCGAGCACCAGCGCCACGGGGCCAGTGGGCAGCGCCTCGCCCAGCGTCGATTTCCCTTCGCCATCAAGACCGATGCGCCAGTATCCGGCCTCGGCGATTTCCTCCAGCGCGCGGGCCAGGTTGACCACGCGAACCCACGGCAGCACTTCGAGCGCGCCCGAAGCCGACTTGGCCAGGGTGCCCGACTCGGGCGGGGCGTGGCGGTCCTGCGTGACGATGCAGCAGGCGTCGAAGGCGGCGGCAGAGCGCATGATGGCGCCGACATTGTGCGGGTCAGTGACCTGATCGAGGACGACGACAGGTCGCGTCGGGTCGCCTTCCAGCACGTCGGCCAGGAAGATGTCGTCCAGCGGCGCGCATTCCAGTACCAGCCCCTGATGCGGCGCGTCCTTGGCGACAAGGCGGGCGAGGTCGGCGGGCTGCGCCCACTCCACCGGGAAGTCACTGGGCAGTTCGCCATCAAGCGATTCGACGCCTTCGCGCGTGGCCCATAGCTTGCGGTGGCTGCGGTCGGGGTTCTTCAGCGCGGCTTCCACCGCGTGACGGCCCCACAGCCGCACCATGCCGGTGGACGCGCGGCCGCTGCCACGGCCGTTCTTCATGCGGCCTGCACGGCCACGCAGGGCCTTACCCTTACGGGCTTCG
Organism: Novosphingobium gossypii; assembly: GCF_050433305.1. NCBI lineage: Bacteria > Pseudomonadati > Pseudomonadota > Alphaproteobacteria > Sphingomonadales > Sphingomonadaceae > Novosphingobium > Novosphingobium gossypii. The sequence goes on from NZ_JBNPXM010000001.1 coordinate 92,456, forward strand.
CCTTGGCTGCCATCGTCCTGGCCGGGGCGTTCGCCACGCTTGGTCATCAGTAGTCCTTTCGAAAAATATGCGCTTATGACAAAAATCTTGCCCCCTGTGACAGGGAGGGCATTGACAGGCAAGGCTCGCTTCGGCAAAGGCGCGGCTCCTCGGCAACGGGGCACCTTCGGGGGCCTCGACCAACGCCGGATTTCCCAGCAATTGCGGGGATTTCCAGCAGCCAGCAACTGGTGTGGACAGGTGGCCGAGTGGTTAAAGGCAGCAGACTGTAAATCTGCCCGTGCAAGCGTACGCTGGTTCGAATCCAGCCCTGTCCACCACCATTGCTCTCCCCGATCGGACCGGGGCCTCTTCGCAAAAAGGTATCCCCCGCGAATGTTTCGCCGGGAACAACCGTGTGCCGGTCGGCATTGCGGTACTGATGCACACTGGCTAGACGAGAGCGATGCCCGGAAACATTCTCGACAATCAGGGTCGCGGCGAAGCGTCGTGGCAGTGGCCCACCATTCACAACGAAGGCCGCAAGTTCGGCGCCATTGCGGGCGCCGTCGCGCTGCTCGTGTGGATCCTGTGGGGGCCGTGGTTCGGCTGGCCACTGGCGGTGCTGACACTGTGTGTGCTGGCGTTCTTCCGCGATCCCGTCCGCGTGACCCCGCAGGACGAGCGCGCCATCGTGGCGCCGGCGGACGGCCTCGTCACGCTGATCGGCAAGGTATCGCCGCCGCGCGAACTGACGATGGACGATGGCACCGGTTCCGCCCCGCTTTCCGCCGAGCCCGTGACCCGCATCTCGATTTTCATGTCGGTGTTCGACGTCCATATCAATCGCACGCCCATTGGCGGCACGGTGAAGCGGGTGATCTACATCCCCGGCAAGTTCGTGAACGCCGACCTCGACAAGGCCAGCGAAGAGAACGAACGCCAGCACATCCTGGTTGAGCGATCGGACGGCCTGCGCATCTGCTTTACGCAGATCGCAGGGCTGGTCGCGCGCCGTATCGTCCCGTTCGTCAAGCCGGGCGACATCATTGCCGCCGGCCAGCGCATCGGCCTGATCCGCTTCGGCAGCCGCGTGGACGTCTATCTGCCCGCAGGCGTGGAGCCCAAGGTGCTAATGGGCCAGAAGATCGTTGCCGGTGAAACCGTGCTGGCCGAACTCGGCAGCGCTCCGCTGATCGAGGGTATCGCCCAGTGATGGATGAGCGGGCCGACGAAATGGAACATGATCGTTCGGATATGCACACTGCATCCGATCTCGGCCCGCGCCGCCGCCTGTCGCCCGGTCTTTCGATGCGCGCGGTGGTTCCCAATGCGATCACCGCCGCTGCCTTGTGCTCCGGCCTGACCGGCATACGCTTTGCCATCGCCGGTGATTTCGAAAAATCCGTGCAGGCCGTCATTCTGGCAGGCCTGCTGGACGGTATCGACGGTCGTGCCGCTCGTCTTCTCAAGGCGCAGACCCGGTTCGGCGCCGAACTGGACAGCCTGGCCGATTCAATTTCCTTCGGCGTTGCCCCGGCGCTGATCGTCTATCTCTGGACGCTGCATCAGGTGCCCAGCTTCGGCTGGATGGCGGCGCTGGCTTTCGCCATCTGCTGCGTACTGCGGCTCGCCCGCTTCAACGCCCGGCTCGACATGCTGGACCAGCCGCACAAGGATGCCGGGTTCCTGACCGGTGTACCCGCGCCTTTGGGTGCGGGGCTGGCATTCCTGCCGCTGTACCTGTGGATAGCCACCGGCCGGTCAGAGTTCGGCAATCCCGCACTGGTCAGCCTGTGGATGGTGCTTTGCGCCTTCCTGATGATTTCCAGCATCCCGACGCTGGGCTGGTCCCGTCTGCGCCCGCCCACGCATCTGCGCCTAGGCGTGATCGCGCTTGTCGGGCTGACCATGGCGGCGCTGCTGACCGAGCCGTGGCCCACTTTGGTCGTCGTCACGATCGTCTACCTGCTGCTGATCCCCATCGGACTGGTGACGTACGCCCGTGTCAGGCGGCAAGGTCGCCGAAGCCCGACGACGCCAAGCCCGGCCACTCCAGTCGCACCGGCATACGACGGACCGGACGCTTCCTGAGCGACCCGAGAGCGGGCAGATGCACGCGCTCCACGATCTTCCACGTCACCGTCAGCGTATCGGGGCAATTGCGAAGCTGCGCCCGCAGCATCCGCGCGCCGGGAGCATAGCGGCGCATCGTGGAAACGATGACCACGCCAGACGCCAGCGCGGCAGTGCAAAACAGCCATGGGGCGAGCAGCGAGGCGGCGAATGCAATCATGACCGTTCCTTCCGGATATTTCGCCCGCACCTAGGACAGGCTGTGGACACCTTGTGGATAACGCGAATCTGTTCTAACAATGTTCCGTTACGGTGTAGTTCCTATTTTGTTCCAGCCAAGTCAAGAGGCTTTTTCCGGCCCCATGATTCGAGTGTTAGAACCGATACGGACGCGACTTGCGCAAATTGCAATTTGCGGCATTGCCGGATTGTAAAACGCAAGGCACAGTCGGTTGTGGCGCAATAGTTAGGAGCCTAAGTACCCGCTGCTTCCCCCCTCCTATCTCTCAGGCCAATGACCGACCGATCGAGCCTTGCCCATGATCTTGCCACCCAGCTTGCCCCGGTAGCGCGGGTGTGGCGGCAGTTGGCCGATCGTATCCTGGCATCTTTGGACATATCGAACTCGGCAGGGTGGGCGCTGGTCCACCTCGAACGCCTGGGGGCCGGGGCGCGGCAGGCGGAACTGGCGCGGGCGATCGGGATCACCGAAGCGTCGCTGACTATGACCCTGCGCCAGCTGGAGCAGGCGGGCCTTGTCGAACGCCTTGCCGATGAGGGCGACCGTCGCGCCAACAGGCTTCACCTGACGCAGGAGGGTGCACGGATCGCCCGCAAGGCCGAAGGACGGTTGGTGGCGCTGCGTGCCGAGCTTCTGGACGGGATACCCGATGCCGAACTGGAAGCAGCGGTGCGGCTGATTTCTACGGTGGCAAATCGCGCTGCGGACATGCGGGGTCGGGCATGAACCCGCCGCTGCGCATGCGCTGGGGATTGCCCGCCGCGATCTTTTCGCTGAAGGCTTTCGCGGCCGCTATTCTGGCCGCGTACATCTCGTTCACGATCGGGCTGGAGCGGCCGTACTGGGCGTTCCTGACGGCCTACATCGTCGCCGCGCCGTTGGCCGGGGCGGTGGTGTCGAAGGCGCTGTTCCGGGTCATCGGCACTTTCGTGGGGGCGGCGGCGTCGGTGCTGATGGTCCCGCCGCTGGTGAACAGCCCGGAACTGCTGACACTGGCGCTGGCGGCATGGCTGGGCCTGTGCGTCTTCGTATCGCTGCTGGACCGGACGCCGCGCGGCTACATGTTCGTGCTGGCGGGGTACACGGCCTGCCTGATCGTGCTGCCCACGGTCGCGGCACCTGCGCAGATATTCCAGACTGCGGCTTTGCGCGTGCAGGAAATCACCCTGGGCATCCTGTGCGGCAGCCTGATCCATGGCGTGATCCTGCCTGGCTCCGTTGCGGGTTTCCTGATCGAGCGGGTGGCGGTCATCCTGCGCGACGCCGAGCGCTGGACCCGCGATTCGCTTGAACTGGAGCCGGACCCTGCGGTGGAGGGGGAACGCCGGCGGCTGGCGCAGGACGTCACCGAATTGCATCAGCTGTCGATCCACCTGCCGTTCGAGACGAGCCGCCCGGCGCCGCGCGTCCGCACCGTCCGTGCTCTGCAGGATCAGCTTTCGCTGTTGATGCCGCTGGGCGCTGCCGTGGCCGACCGTGTCGCGGCGCTGCGCGAACGCGATGCGCTGAGCGAGGAGGCAGCGGCGCTGCTGGCCGACACTCGCGAGTGGCTGCGCGATATAGAGACCGACCGGCTCACACGCGAACGGGTGGCCGACGGGCTGAAGGCCCGCTGCTCCGCGCTTGAGCCGGAAGTCGGGCCGGGCGCGGGCTGGGACGATCTGCTGCAACTCAGCCTGGGAGCGCGGCTGGCCAGCCTGATCGAGGCGCATCAGGATGTGCGCGATCTGAGCGAGCAGATCGGCACTCGCGATCGCCGCCCTGTTTCCGCGCGCATTCCACGCCTGCTGGAAGGGCGGCGCAATCGGGAGGTGCATCGCGACTTTCGCGGTGCGGCGCGCGGTGCTGCCGGGGCCGCGCTGACGATCATCGTGGGCAACGTATTGTGGATCGGCAGCGGCTGGACCGACGGGGCGACGGCGGTGATGCTGGCCGGGGTGTTCCTCGCGCTGTTTTCCGCCTCCGACAATCCGTTGCTGCCATTGTGGATGTTCTTCAATGGCACCTTCATCGCTTCGGTGCTGGGCATGATCTATGCCTTTGGAATCCTGCCCCGGATCGACGGCTTTCCGATGCTGGCGCTGTCACTGGCGCCGCCGCTGCTGGTGCTGGGTGCACTGATGCATTCGCCGCGCTATGCCGGCGTGGCGCTTCCGGCGCTGCTGGGCATGGGCAGCCCTTTCATCATCGCCGAATCCTACAACGACAACTTTGTCAGCTTTGCCGACAGTTCGCTGGCGCAGCTGGTGGGCGTGCTGTTCGCCATCGCCATGGCACGGCTGATGCAGACCGCCGGGCTGGAAAGCGCCATCAACCGGACGCTGCGGGCAGGGTGGCGCGACATTGCCGAGCGCGCAAATCTCTATGGCGCACCCGACGTGCGCGGATGGATCAACCGGATGCTAGACAGGATCGCTCTGCTGGCGCCTCGTCTGGCCCTGTCGGGCAAGCATCCGGGCGAGCCGCTCTACGACGTGCTGCGCGATCTGCGCACCGGCGTCGCCATCGGTGAACTGCGCGAACTGCGGCTGGAACTGCCGCGTGAGCGCAGCGCCCCGCTGACCAGCGTGCTGGCGGATGTCGGTGCCTATTACCGCCGCCTCGAACCGCGCGAGCGGGTTCCCGCCGACCCCCGGCTGCTGGGCGACATCGATGGCGCGTTGCAGGCCTTCATCCGCGACGAGGACGTGCCGGTGCGCCGCAAGGCGGCACTGGCGCTGGTGTCCCTGCGTCGCAACCTGTTTCCCCAAGCCGACGCGCTGAAAGGGCAGCCATGACCGGCGAAGTTTCCATCATGGGCGTGTTCCTGCCCACCCTGCTGCTGATCGCGGTGGTTGCCTCCATCCTGACCATGCTGCTGCTGCGGCTGGTGGATTTCCTGGGGTTCTACCGCATCGTCGCTTATCGTGCGCTTGTCGACCTGTGCCTCTACGTCATGGTCTTCGGCGCGTTGTCCTTCCTTGCCATCCACTTTGGTCCCCACCCATGAAGAACCTGCTTCCCACTCTTGGCCGCAGTGCCGCCACCATCGTCATCGTCATCCTTGCGGCGCTGATCGCCTATTGGATGTGGATGCATTACGAACGCAGTCCGTGGACCCGCGACGGTCGCGTGCGGGCCGACGTGGTGCGGGTGACGCCGGACATCGGCGGTCTGGTGACTTCGGTGGCCGTGCACGACAATCAGGTGGTGAAGGCCGGCGATCTGCTGTTCGTGCTTGACCGTCCGCGCTACTCGCTGGCGGTGGAAGAGGCCGAGGCATCCGTCGCCAGCGCCCGGGCCACGCTGGGGCAGGCGCAGCGCGAAGCCGCGCGCGACAAGGCGCTGGGCGATCTGGTCGCCACCGAAACGCACGAGCAGAACGTGGCTCGGGTGGCCACCGCGCGCGCCGCGCTGGCCGAGGCCGAAAGCTCGCTGGACGGGGCACGGCTGAACCTGACGCGCACGCAGGTGAAAGCGTCGGTCAACGGCACCGTGACCAACCTCGACCTGCATCCGGGCGACTATGTGGCGGCGGGCACGCAGGCGATGGCGCTGGTGGACGGCGATTCGATCCGGGTCGAGGGATATTTCGAAGAAACCAAGCTGCCGCTTATCCATGTCGGCGCCCCGGTCAGCGTCAGGCTGATGGGCGAAGGGCAGATCCTCAAGGGCCGGGTGGAAAGTATCGCGGCGGGCATCAACGACGATACCCGCAGCAATTCGGGCAACCTGCTGCCCAACGTCGAGGCGACGTTCTCATGGGTGCGGCTGGCCCAGCGCATCCCCGTGCGCGTCAAGCTGACGCATGTTCCCGCCGACGTGCGCCTGATCCTTGGCCGCACTGCCACGGTGACGATCGAGCAGCATGAAGGTGCCGGCCGGCGCGAACAGCCTGCCAATCCTGCTGCGGGAGCAAGGCCGTGAACACGCCGCGTCTGCTGGCATCGGCAGCGCTTGCGCTGGCCCTTTCTGCCTGCGCCACCGCCGGGCCGGACTATCATGCGCCGGAGCAGTCGGTGGCGAATGCCCCGGCGGCACAGGGCGCCTTCGCCTCTGCCCAGGGCGCGGGGTTCTCTCAGGAGCCGCTGCCGGACCGGTGGTGGAAGCTCTATGACGATCCCCGGCTTGATACGCTGGTCGAGCAGGCGCTGGCCGCCAACACCGACCTTCGCGTGGCAGAGGCGAACCTTGACCGCGCAGAGGCTGTGCTGCGCGAGGCTGCAGCGGCCCGCACGCTGTCGACCGCGCTGAGCGGCGGCGTCGATCTTACGCGGCAATCGTCCAGCGGCGTATCGATGCCGGGCGTGGTGACGGACAATCTCGGCCTGTCGCTGAGCTATCCGCTGGATCTGCGCGGCAAGCTGCGCCGTGCGATCGAGGCGAGCAGCGCGGATGTGGAGGCCACGCAGGCCGCGCGCGACGCAGTGCGCGTCAGCGTGGCGGCGGCCACCACCAGCGCCTATGCGAAAGTGTGCGCGGCCAATTACCAGCTCGGCGTGACGCAGCGGGTCGTGCAGTTGCAGCGCCAGACGCTGGACGCCACGCGGCGACTGCAAAAGGGCGGGCGCGGCACCGCGTTCGACGTCAGCCGCGCCGCCGCCGCCGTCGAGACGAGCGCCGCCGCGCTTCCGGCGTTCACCGCCGCGCGGCAGAACTCGCTCTATCTGCTGGCCACTCTGCTGGGCCGCCCGCCTGCGGATTTCCCCGCCGAAGTGGCGGACTGCGCTGCCCTGCCGCAACTGGCGGGCGGCGTGCCGGTGGAGGACGGTGCGGCCCTGATCCGCCGCCGTGCCGACATCCGGCAGGCCGAACGCAAGATCGCCGCCGACACCGCAAGGATCGGCATTGCCACCGCCGACCTCTATCCTTCAGTCAGCGTCGGCGGTTCGGTGGGCTTTTCCGGGCCGCTCCACGAATTCGGCAGCAGCGACAGCTTCAACATCGGGTTGGGGCCGCTGCTGAGCTGGACCTTCCCCAACCGGCCCGCCGTGCGCGCGCGAATCGATCAGGCGGACGCACAGGTGCGCGCTGACCTTGCCACTTTCGACGGCACTGTGCTGCTGGCGCTACGGCAGGCGGAATCGGCGATGGTAACTTATGCCCGCGACCGTGAACGGGAAGCCGCGCTGGGCCGGGCGGCGGATGCGGCGGGGCTATCGGCGTCGCAGGCGAACAAGCTGTTCCGCTTCGGCCGCAGCGATTTCCTGGATCTGCTGAGCGCGCAGGGCAGCCTTGCCTCGGCGCAGGTCAGCCACGCTTCCGCGCAAGCCGCGCTGGTGGACGACCAGATCGCGGTGTTTCTGGCGTTGGGCGGAGGCTGGCAGCGGTAGGTTGCCGGGCCGCCGCCGTTCGGCTCAGAAATCGATCGCGACGCCCTTCTGCACCCAGTCGCCGTAGCGGGTGGGGGAAAGTCCCTCGGGATCCTTCTCGTCGCTGGCCTTGACCGGCGTCGGGGCGGGGTCGTTCGTCCAGTGGGCGGGCTTGGTGAAAGCCGCCGGACGCTGTGTTGCGCGCTTGGTCATCTGCGTCATGTGGTGCGGGTGGCGGAAAAACGCAATCCGGTATAGGGGGCCGCGATGGACATTCCCGGCCTTCCCGCGCGCCGTGCCGCGCTCAACCTCGTCGATGCCGTTCTGCGCAGGGGCGAAACCCTCGATCAGGCGGGCGGCTCCGCCCTTGCGCGCGTAAAGGGCGACGCCGACCGCGCACTGGCCCGCGCCATCGCCGGAGAAGCGCTGCGGTGGAAGCAGGATCTCGACGCATTGATCGACTCCGCCACCCGCCTGCCGCTGGCCGACGATGCCAAGGCACGCGCGGTGCTGCAGATCATGCTGGCGCAGGTGCTGCGGCTGGAGACGCCTGCCCATGCCGTCATCGCCACTGGCCTGCCGCTGCTGATGGGCGGCCCGCGCAGGCTGGCGCACGGGGTGTTCTCCACGCTGACCAAGCGTGAAGCGGCACTGCCTGACGTTCCCTCGCTGCCCGAAGCGGCGATGGAGCGCTGGGGCGTGCGGGCAGACGCCATCGCCGCCGGGCTGGCAGAACCGCCGCCGCTGGATCTGGCGCTGCGCGATCCCGCCGCCACTGTCGAATGGGCAGAGCGGCTGGGCGGCGTGTCGCTGCTGCCGGGCCATGTGCGCCTGCCGCGCGGAATGGCGGTGGACCAACTCGAAGGGTTCCGCGACGGGGCATGGTGGGTGCAGGATCTGGCCGCCAGCCTTCCCGCGAGGCTGATCGGTGCGGGGGAAGGCCGCCGTGCGCTCGATCTGTGTGCTGCGCCGGGCGGCAAGACGATGCAGCTGGCCGCAGCGGGCTGGCAGGTCACCGCCGTCGACAATGCCAAGCGCCGGCTGGAGCGGCTGGGCGAGAACCTCCAGCGCACCGGGCTGTCGGCCAACGTCGTGCTGGCGGACGCTTTCTCGTGGGAGCCGGAGGAGAAGTTCGACGCGATCCTGCTGGACGCGCCGTGCACGGCGACCGGCACCTCGCGCCGCCATCCGGATGTCCTTCACCGCATCGGCCCGCGCCAGATCGCGGACATGGCCGATGTCCAGACGCGGATGCTGGAGCGGGCCGCCGGCTGGCTCAAGCCCCGCGGTGTGCTGGTCTATGCGGTATGTTCGCTGGAGCAGGAAGAAGGCGAGGATCGCGCCTGCGACGTGAACCTCACCCCCTCGCCGATCCGGGCGGACGAACTGCCCGCAGGGCTCGCGCCCACGGCGGAAGGCTGGCTGCGCACCGATCCGGGCATGCTGGCCCAAGCGGGCGGCCTCGACGGTTTCTTCATCGCGCGCTGGACTGCGGGCTGATGCGGCGCGCCGGGGTTGATCCCGGCGCGCGGTCCCGGCAAGACCTGTCCGAAAGGATCGTTGGCGAACCCGCCGCAAGGCGTGATGCAGGCGATACCCGGAGAGGAGAGACCATGGATTACGAGCATATCCTCTATTCGCTGGAGGACGGCGTGGCGCGCATTTCGCTGAACGACCCCAGCACGATGAACGGCGTGACCGAGGCCATGGGGCTGGAACTGGTCCACGCGCTGGAAGACGCCGCGATCAACGCCCGTGCAGTGCTGCTGACGGGGGAGGGCAACGCCTTCTGTTCGGGCGCGAACCTTGCAGCGGCACAGGACATGCTGGCCGACCCCAAGCGCGACATCGGCGGGCAGCTGGACCGGGCGTTCAACCCGCTGGTCACCACGATCAAGTCCATGCAGCAGCCGGTCGTCACTGCCATTTGCGGCCCGGCGGCAGGGTTCGGGACGGGTCTGGCAGTGGCGGGCGACGTGGTTGTCATGGCGGAAAATGCCTACTTCTTCTGCGCGTTCTGCCATGTCGGCCTCGTTCCCGATGGCGGCAGCACGTACCTGCTGGCGCAGGCGGTGGGCCGGGTGCGGGCGATGCAGATGATGCTGCTGGGCGAAAAGATCGACGCCCGCACCGCGCTCGACTGGGGCCTCGCCACGAAAGTCGTGCCCGACGAGGATCTGGATGCAGAGGCGATGAAGCTGGCGCGGCGACTGGCGGCGGGTCCGCGTTCACTGGGCCTGATCAAGCGCGCGGCGTGGGATGCGCTGGATTCGAGCTTTGAAACCGCGCTCCAGATCGAACGTCAGGCCCAGCGCGAGGCAGGTCGTTCGGAGGATTTCCTGGAGGGTGTCACCGCCTTCATGGAAAAGCGCAAGCCCGCGTTTACCGGCCGATAAGCCCGCGTTACGCCGCCACGCGCAGCGCGTTACGACCGCTGCGTTTGGCGCGATAAAGCGCGGCATCGGCAGCAGCGAAGGCGGCTTCGGGCGAACCGGTCAAGAAGGCGAGGCCGGCGCTGAACCCGATGGGGATCGACGTTTCCTGCCATTCCACCTGGGTCACCAGCCTGCCAAGCCGCCGCCGCATGGCCATTTCCAGCGCAGCGGGACGAACGGTAGCGGGCAGGGCCACGGCAAATTCGTCCCCACCGATGCGGGCGACAAGGGCGGCGTTGGGGAAGGTCTCGGCCAGCCGCTGGCCGAAGCGGGCGATGCAGGTGTCACCGGCAGCATGGCCCCAGCGGTCGTTGATGCCCTTGAAATCGTCAAGGTCGAAGAGCGCCAGGGCACCGATACGCGCCAGCCGCTCCGAACCCTCTGGCAGGTCGAGAAATTCGGACTGGAACCGGGCGCGGTTGCCCAGACCAGTCAGCGCGTCGTTTTCGGCAAGGCGGCGCAGGTCTTCCCAGCGCAGGCGGTCCTGCGTGATATCCTGCTTCATGCCGTAAAGCTGTACCACCCGGCCATTCTCCACCCGCGTCCGGGCGGCAAGCCGCATCCAGCGCAATTCGCCGCCCGGCTGGCGAATCTGCGCCTCCATCGAAAAGGCTGAGGGCGTTTCTATCGCCCCGGCGCGCAGGCGCAGCATGGCTTCGCGCGACTCCTCGCAATAGAGCGCGACGGTATCCTGTCGTTCGAAACGGGTGCCGGCATCCAGCCCGAAGATGTCGAAGACGCCCGGCGTCCATTCCAGCGCCTCGCTGGCAAGATCGCAGCTCCATGCACTCATGCCAACCAGAGCAGCGGCCTGCGCGACAAGGTTGCCATCGGTCAGGGGCCGGATCGTGGATCGTTGCCTGTCGGTCTGCAGGTGCACGGGGAGTCCTTTGCTGGATCCACCGCCACATGGATCTACGCGAAACCCCGTATCGCGTTATGGTAAATAGTGCACTAACGGCGATGCTGTCGTCAGATTTGTGCAGGGCGGCCAAGCGATGCGCGGGCAATGAGGTCCGGTTCCGGCGGTGGGGCGGGAGCAGGTGCTGCCCCGGAGAGCCAGCGGGCGGCATCGTGGCCCGCGCGGCTCCACGGCAGACGCATCGAAGCCAGCGGAGGCAGGGTGCGGGCGGCGAGGGGGGTATCATCGAAGCCGATCACCGACAGCGCCTCCGGCACCGCAACGCCTACCTGACTGGCGGCATGGAGGACGCCTGCGGCCATTTCGTCGTTGCAGGCGAGGATCGCGGTGGGACGGGGGCTGATTTCCAGCAGCAGATGGCCAGCTTCGATCCCGGAGGCAAATGTATCGTCGCCGCCGACGATCAGCGCCGGGCCGCGATCCAGCCCGTGCTCTGCCATGGCATCCAGATAGCCGAGTTCACGCCGGCGTGCGCTGGCCGAGCCTTCCGGGCCCGCGACCAAACCGATTCGGGTGTGCCCCAGTTCCACGAGCCGGTCGACCGCCTTGCCCGCCGCGCGGCGTTCGTTGCAGCCGGGCAGGTCATGGCCGCCGATACGCAGGCATTCGACCCCGGCGCGCGCACACAGCGCGGCCAGATCGTCGCGCTCGGCCAGCGAAGGGACCATGACGACGCCGGACGGGCGATGCCGGTCGAGGAAGTAGGCCAGCGATCCGGCTTCCTCCTCCGGCGGCAGGCCATGCAGCACGATCAGCCGGTCCGTTCCGTGAAAGACCGCGCCAAGTCCGGTTTCGATGGCGGCCAGCACGTCGCGATTGCGACCGTCGTGCAGCAGGGCAACGATCGGCGTGGGGCCGGGCCGGGCGACCGGGTCCGGCAGCGGCAACATTACCTCGTCGCGCGGGGACGGTTCCGGCAGATAGCCCGCCCGCTCTATGGCGGTAAGGGATCGGCGGTCGGCGCGAGACGTATCGCCAAGAGGAGCGGGGGCATTCATCCCGCGATGGTCGGCGTTCGGCGCGGCGCCACCAAATGCAGTCTGCTCCGAAATCGAGCAGTCCCGCGATTACGCCTTGATACAAGCGCGTGATTGCAGTGGGGTGACAACCGGCCTAATGCCGCGCCTACGCCGGACCTGCGCCTGCGGCTTGTCCGCGCGGAGGGACTTGCGCCGGCCTTTGTTACGAACTTGCCACGGACCGCGATGACACCCGCCCAGAACCAGCGCCACTACGGAATGGATTGGTTGCGCGTCGGCGCCTTCGTGATGCTGATCTTCTATCACGTCGGGTTCTCATTCACGCCATGGGGCTTCCAGACGCCGAGCCGCGGCGTCGTATGGTGGGCGGAGATTCCTTTGCTGGGCCTCAGCGCGTGGAGGCTGGCGCTACTGTTCGCGATTTCCGGCTACGCCAGTGCGGCGCTGTTCTCCAAGGAGCGCAGCACCGGGACGTTCCTGCACAGTCGCCTGCTGCGGCTGGGCATTCCGCTGCTGTTCGGCCTGACCGTGATCGTGCCGCCGCAGCCCTACATGGGCCTGCTTAACAGCGGATACGCGCGCGGCTATGGCTATTTCCTGTTCCATGACGCCTTCAGCTTTCGCCGGGTGATCCATGAGAGCCTGCCGGCGGTCATGCACCTGTGGTTCGTGATCTACCTGCTGGCCTATACCGTGGCGCTGTGCATCGCGCTGATGGTGCTGCCCGCCCGCTGGCGCGCGTCGCTGGCGCGGGGAGCGGAAAAGGTGCTGGGCGGGGCGTGGCTGTTGCCGGCGGGATGTCTGGCCACCTACATCGTGCGCGCGCCCGGAGACGGGTGGACCGACACGCACAGCGTCCTTAACGACATGTGTGCGCACCTGCATTATGGCGGCATGTTCCTGTTCGGCTTCCTGCTGCGCGGGTCCGAGCGGCTGCGGGCGGCCATCGCGCGGCAGTGGAGCATGAGCCTTGTGCTGGGGCTGGCAGGCTATGCCGTGGTCGCGCTGGAGGCGTGTTACTATCCCGGCAACGTGCGCACGCCGCGCGTCTGGATGGAGCCTCTGGATTTCGCCAAGTCGGTCCAGTGCTGGGGCACGGTGATCGCGCTGTTCGGGATTGCGGACCGCTTCTGGAACCATGACGCGCGCTGGCGCGGTACGCTGGCAGAGGCGGTGTTCCCGGTGTTCCTGGCGCATCAGACGGTGATGGTGCTGGTCAGCTACTGGCTGCGCGACAAGGGGCTGACGGCGCTGCCCGAGTTTCTGGTGCTGTGCGTCAGCGTGGCGGGCGGTTCCTGGCTGTTCTATCTGGTGGGCCGCGAAGTGGGCCCGCTGCGTCCGCTGATCGGCCTCAAGCGCGCGCGACCTGCACGGGGTGCCAAGGCTGCGGCGATGCCGCCCAGCGCGATCTGATTATACGTCGAGGAACCGGTCGATTTCGGCGGCGACGGTTTCGGGTATCTCAAGGTTCAGCATGTGCCCGGCGTCGGCATGGTCGATGTGCTGAACGTCAGGCGCGCGGGCTGCGATGGTGCGGGCGATCTCCCGGAAGTCCACCGTGTCGCGTGCGCCGGTCAGCAACAGCGTGGGGCTGGAGAGGTCGCCAAGGCGGTCTGCGGCTGGGACGGCAGCGGGACACTGGGGGTCCGCGATCCACTGCCTGCCGTGAAATGCCTCGATGGAGGCGCGCATGACGGCGCCGGGGGCGGTGCCGCGCAGGGTATCGAACAGCGGATGGGCCCACCAGAGCTGCCGGGCCTGCGCCAGATCGCCGGAACGGGCCGCGCGGCCGATGGTCTTCCAGCGCTCTATCCAGTCCTGAGACCATACCCAGCCGGTCATCAGCGGGCTGACCAGCACCATCCTACGGACTCTGCCGGGATGTTCCAGAGCAAAGTCGATGGCGGTCGCCCCGCCCAGCGACATGCCGCACAGATCCGCTTCGGCGACGCCCAATGCATCGAGAAGCGCGGCAAGATCGTCCGCGTGTGAATAAGGCCCGTCATCCGCGCGGGACTGCCCAAACCCGCGCTGGTCGTAGAGGACGAGCGGGCGGTGGGAGGAAAGCGCGGCGACAACGGGATCCCAGTCCCGCACCGATCCGCCGAAGCCGTGGATCAGGACCAGCGGCGTGCCGGTTCCCGCGCGGCGCTCTCCATGAAGGAGGGCGCCGCCTGCGGGAACCTGAAAGGCCGGGATCAGTACTTGCCCCAGACGAACTTCGACGACAGCGCGAAGTTGAACACCGAGGCCAGCAGAACGCCGGTGATCACCGCCAGCACGTCATGCACGCCGATGGTCTTGAGCACGGCGGCCGAACCGATGTTGGTCAGCAGGCCCAGCGAGCAGGTCAGCGCGAACTGCGCCCAGCCGCGCATCAGCGGTGCGAAGCCGCGCAGGCGCTTGTCGGAATAGGTCAGTTCGTTGTTGAGCACGAAGTTGAACGTCATCGCCACCAGTGCCGCGATGGTGTTTGAGATGTTGAAGGTCGTGCTCTCCGACCAGTTGCCGTAGACGAAGCGCTCCCCGAAGACGAGGTGGAGCATCACCCACAGCACGGCCAGCTGCACCACGACGCCAAGCGCGCCCACGGTGCCGAACAGCGCGAAACGGGTCGGGATGATCCGGCCCAGCCACTTGTCGTAAAGACCCACGAGGAATTCGAACACGACGGTCTGGTCCAGCTTGCTTTCGCCTTCTGCTCGGGCGGCGAAGTTGAGGGGGAATTCCTTGACGCGCAGCGGGGTGTCCACCGTGGCAAGGATGTCGAGCAGGATCTTGAAGCCCACGCCCGAAAGGCGGTGCGCGTCGGCACGAAGGGTCTGGGTGCGCAGCATGAAGAAGCCGCTCATCGGGTCGGTCAGTTCCACCCCGGTCACCTTGTTGGCGATGCGGTTGGCCAGACCCGATGCCTTGACGCGGTCGGGGCGGCCCCATGCCTCGGTGCTGGCGCCTTCGGCAAAGCGCGAGGCGTAGGCAAGGTCGTACTGGCCCGACTGGATCGCCGCCAGCATCCCCGGCAGCAGCGCGGGATCGTGCTGGTGGTCGGCATCCATCACCGCGACGACGGGCGCGGCGGTGGAGCACATGCCCTCGATCGCCGCGCTGGCAAGGCCGCGCCGACCGATGCGCTGGATGCAGCGCACGCGCGGGTCCACCAACGACAGGCGGCGCGCCTCGTCAGAGGTGCCGTCAGGGCTGTTGTCATCGACGTAGATGGCTTCCCACGCGATTCCGGCCAGCGCCTTGTCGAGCCGCTCGATCATCGTCGCGATGTTCTTGCGCTCGTTGTAGGTCGGCAGGACCACGGCCAGCTCAAGCGGCTTCGTGCCGGCCTGTCCTATGGCGTGTGCGGCCCCGGCGAGATCGGAAGTCGAAATGGTCATGTACCCTGTTTGTAACTGCCAAACGTCAAGAAACGATTATTGCGTAGCGGCGCAACCTTTACAGGCGCGCGACCACCGCGTCACCGATTTCCTTCGTACCCGCCGAACCGCCCAGATCGCCGCCCTTGATGCCGTCCGCCAGCGCGGCGGCGACAGCGGCCTCGATGCGCGCAGCTTCGGCTTCAAGGCCGAACGAGTGACGCAAAAGCATGGCGGCGGAAAGGATCGTCGCCATCGGATTGGCAAGTCCCTTGCCCGCGATGTCGGGGGCGGAACCGTGGATCGGTTCGTAGAGGCCGAAGGTGCCTTCAGCCAGACTGGCCGATGCAAGCAGGCCGATCGAGCCGACGCACATGCTGGCCTGGTCCGAAAGGATGTCGCCGAACAGGTTGCCGGTGACGATCACGTCGAAGGCGCCGGGGTTCTTGACCAGCTGCATCGCCGCATTGTCGACGTACATGTGCGTCAGTTCGACGTCGGGATATTCCTTCGACACCTCGATCACCACGTCGCGCCACAGCTGCGACGTTTCCAGCACGTTGGCCTTGTCTACCGAGCACAGCTTCCTGTTGCGGCCCTGCGCGGCCTTGAAGCCGGCGTGAGCGATGCGGCGCACTTCGTCTTCGGCATAGGACATCATGTCCCAGCCCTGACGGCGGCCGTCTTCCAGCGTGCGGGTGCCCTTTTCGCCGAAATAGACGTCGCCGTTCAGCTCGCGCACGATCAGCAGGTCGATCTTGCCCGATACTTCGGGGCGCAGGGTGGAGAGGTCTTCCAGGCCCTTGAACACGGTGGCGGGGCGCAGGTTGGCGAACAGGCCCAGTTCCTTGCGCAGGCCCAGCACGGCCTGTTCCGGGCGCAGCGCACGCTCCAGATGGTCGAGCGAGAAATCGCCCACGGCGCCGAACAGGATGGCGTCGGCAGAGCGCGCGATGTCCAGCGTCTGCGCGGGCAGTGGGTGACCATGCTTGCGATAGGCCGCGCCGCCGACGTCGCCCTCAACCAGTTCCAGACCGTCAAGCTGAAGCGCTTCAAGCACGCGCACCGCCTGTTCAGTGACTTCGGGACCAATTCCGTCTCCGGCGAATACAGCGATGCGCATGTCTGTTCTTCCTCAGCTTCCGATCCGGGCCAGCCGCTCACGCAGCAGGGTGCGCGCCGCCATAACGTCTCTGCGGCGATCGGCAAGCGGGTAGCGTGCCAATTCGCGTCCGATCGCATCGAACGTGTCGAGCAGGGCGGGCCAGTCGTCGTCCGCAGGGCGCCGGATTCTCGCGCCATAACCCAGTTCGCGCAGCACCAGCACTTCGTAGCGCAGCAGCCCCAGCGCCCAGCCACGCGCGGACGGGGCAACGCAGATCGCTTCCAGCACACCGGTCAGGGCATCGAACAGGGCGGGGAAGGGCTGGCGCTCGGGAAGCACGGCGGCGGCAAGCGCCGTGACCCAGCCGATGGCGGCGGCGGGCAGCGGCTCGGTGATCCACGGTGCCCGGCTTTGCAGCAGTTCCAGCCGGGCAAACGGCAACTGCGTGTCGGAGCGGGAGCGGACTTCGGCCTCCACCGTGTTGCCGGGGATCAGCACGGGCCGCATCTCGCGCCCGCGCCCCCCGGCGACATAGGCGGCGACAAGGCCGTGATCCTCTGTCAGCAGGCGCGCGATGACGGCGTTTTCGCCGTGCGGCAGGGCGGCGCAGACCAGGGCAGGGGTGCGAAAGTGCATCGCCATCCCCTGTGAAGCGTCAGCGCGTCAGTTGCAAATCTCCTGTTGCGCGGCGTCCTTGGCACGCTCGGCCTGCTTGTCCTTGGTGATGAGCGGGTTTTCGGCGCGACCCATCGTCCAATTGCGGCCCAGCCGCACTGTCGCGTTCGGCGCGCACCAGATCTCTCCCGAATCGTCCAGCGCGGTGACCCAGATCAGATTGTGCTCCTGTCCGTAGTCGATCATGCCGATGGCATAGCCATCGCCCTTGCCGACGACATGCAGCGGGATGGTGGGATTGAGCTGTGTGAACATCGCGGGTCTTTCGTGGCGTTTGCGATGTCCAACGAAGCGTCGGCGTGCTGTGTTCCCGGGGAACACAGCACGCCGACGCGTTTACAACGTGGTGAAGATCGCGCCGAAATCCTTGCCACCATTGCCGGCCTCCACGAAAGCCTCGTAGATCTTCGCCGCATGCTCTCCCAGCGGGACGGAGGCGCCCGCCGTCTCGGCTCCGCCCATGGCAAGGCGCAGGTCCTTGAGCATCAGCGCGGAGGCGAAGCCGCCTGCATAGCCGTTGTCCGCCGGGCTGGCTGCGCCGACGCCGGGGGCGGGGGTATAGTCGTTGAGTGACCAGCAGTAGCCGGTCGACTTGGAACTGATTTCATAGAAGGTCTGGGGATCGAGGCCCGCCTTATCGGCAAGGGCGAGCGCTTCGCAGGTGCCGATCATGTGGATCGCCAGCAGCATGTTGTTGCACATCTTGGCGACCTGCCCTGCGCCGCTGTCACCGGCGCGGATCACGGCCTTCGCCATCGGTTCGAGGACGGGCCGGGCCTTGTCGAAGGCCGCTTCGCTGCCACCAACCATGAAGGTCAGGGTGCCACCGTTGGCCGCCGCGATACCCCCCGAAACCGGCGCATCGACCATGTCGTAACCGGCGTCGATGGCCGCTTGCGTCACTTCGCGCGCGGTGGCGAGGTCGATGGTGGAGCAATCGATGAACAGCGCGCCCGCCGGAGCCTTGCCGATGACGTCTGCAGTGTAGACCGCCTTCACGATCCCGCCGTTGGGCAGCATGGTGACGACTGCGTCCGCCCCGGCGACTGCATCGGGAACGGCGCTGTGGGTGGCGCAGCCGTTTTCCGCCGCCTTCGACAGGGCTTCGGGCGAAAGGTCGAAGGCGTGGACTTCGTGTCCTGCCCGGACGAGGTTCGCGGCCATGCCGCCGCCCATGTTGCCAAGGCCGATGAATGCGATCTTCATTGTCTCTCTCCCGATCCCTTTTTGAGCTTACTTGCCCTTCCACACCCCCGGGCGCTTTTCGACGAAGGCGGTCATGCCTTCCACCTTGTCCTCGGTGGCGGTCAGCACCTGGAACATGCGCCGTTCCAGCACGAGGCCGGTGTCCAGCGTGGTCTCGAAGGCCAGGTTCACCATTTCCTTGTTCATCGTGGCTGCGAGCGGCGGCATCGCGGCGATCGTCTCGGCGGATTTCAGCGCCGTTTCCAGCAGCGCGTCGAGCGGCACGACCTGGCTGACGAGGCCCGAACGCTCGGCCTCGGCGGCGTCCATCATGCGGCCGGTCAGGCACATGTCCATCGCCTTGGACTTGCCGACGGCGCGGGTCAGGCGCTGCGATCCGCCCATGCCGGGGGCGACGCCCAGCTTGATCTCGGGCTGGCCGAACTTCGCATTTTCGGACGCGATGATGAAGTCCGCCATCATCGCCAGTTCGCAGCCGCCGCCCAGCGCGAAGCCGTTCACCGCCGCGATCCACGGCTTGCGGGTGGTCTTGACGATCTGGCTGGTCCACCCTGCGAAGAAGTCCTCGGCATAGAACTGGGCGCTGGGCTTGTCGGCCATTTCCTTGATGTCGGCGCCGGCGGCAAACGCCTTTTCGCCCGATCCGGTCAGGACGGCGCTGCGCTGCGAGGGGTCGCTTTCGAAAGCGGCGAACGCCTCGATCAGTTCGGCCAGCACCTGCGAGTTCAACGCATTGAGCGCCTGCGGACGGTTGAGGGTGATGAGGGTGACGGCCCCCTTCTGCTCCACCAGGATCGTTTCGTAAGTCATAGGGGCTTCCATTCCTCTTCGTGGGGAAGGGGCGCGAAGACCGCGTCCAGCATCTCTTCGGTCACGCCCTGGGGGGTGACGGGGTTCCATTGGGGGTTCTGGTCCTTGTCGACGATGACCGCGCGCACCCCTTCGGCGAAATCGGGCAGGACCAGCACGCGCGCGCCAATGCGGTATTCCATCGCCATGTTCTGGGCGAAAGTGTCCAGCCCCAGCGACGTCTCCAGCTGGCGCAGAGAGACCTTGCAAGCCTGCGGGCTCTTGGTGCGCAGCGTGGCAAGCTCCTTCGCCGCCCATTCGCCGCCGTCTGCTTCGAGCGATTCGAGCACCTGTTCCAGCGTGTCGAAGGCGAAGTGCCGGCGGATCACCCCGGCGTTGGCGGCCACCCTGGCTTCGGGCGCGGCGGTGGACAGCGCAGCCAGGACGCCGCCGATGTCCTCGCCAAGGGCGATGCGCGCCTTGGCGTCGATGAGGGCTTCGGCGGGCAGGTAATGCGTGGCCAGCCCGGCCCACAGGCATTCCGCGCCGTCGAACCGCGCGCCGGTCAGCGCCAGGAACTGGCCGATCCGCCCGTCCAGCCGCGACAGGTACCAGCCGCCGCCCACGTCCGGAAACAGGCCGATGCCGGTCTCTGGCATGGCATAGCGGGTGTTTTCGGTGGCGACGCGATAGCGTGCCGGCTGCGAGATGCCGACGCCACCACCCATGGTGATGCCGTCCATGAAGGCGACCACCGGCTTGTCATATGTGAACAACTGGTGGTTCAGGCGGTATTCCGCGAAAAAGAACCTGCGGCCTTCCGCCCCGCCATCGTTGAGGGCGGAGTGGCGCAGCAGGTTGATGTCACCGCCCGAACAGAAGCCGCGCCCCTCGGCGTGATCGATGATGACCGCTCCCACCGCATCGTCGGCGGCCCATGCGGAAAGCTGCGCGCTGATCGCCTCGCACATGGGAAGGGTCAGGGCGTGGATCGCCTTGGGCCGGTTGAGCGAGATGATCCCCGCGACGCCTTCGCGCCGGAACAGCACTTCGTCGGTCATCGTGAGGCCCCTTACTTCACCAGATCCCGGCCGACGATCATGCGCATGACCTCGTTCGTGCCTTCGAGGATGCGATGCACGCGCAAGTCGCGCCAGAAGCGCTCGATCGGATAGTCGCGCAGGTAGCCGTAACCGCCGAAAATCTGCAGCGCCCGGTCCACCACGGACGACCCGGTGTCGGTGGCGATCAGCTTGGCCATGGCGGAAAAGCGCGTCTTGTCCGGCGACCCGGCGGACACCTTGGCGGCGGCAAGGTAAAGCAGCGCGCGGGCGGCTTCCAGTTCGGCGGCCATGTCGGCCAGGCGGAACTGCGTGTTCTGGAACTCGGCGATCGGCTGGTCGAACTGCCTGCGGTCCTTGGCATAGGCCACCGCTTCGTCGAGGCAGCGCTGCGCCCCGCCCAGCGAGCAGGCGCCGATGTTGAGGCGGCCGCCGTCAAGGCCCGCCATCGCGAACCGGAACCCGTCACCTTCGGCGCCGACGCGGTTCTCGGCTGGCACGCGGGAATTGTCGAAGATCACCTGCGCCGTGGGCGAGGCGTTCCAGCCCAGCTTCTTCTCCGGCGCGCCGAAGCTGACGCCGGGCGTGTCGCGGTCCACCACGAAGCACGAAATCCCGCGCGACTTGTGTTCGCCGGTGCGTGCCATGACGAGGTAGACGTCGTTGACGCCGCCGCCGGAAATGAACTGCTTGGTGCCGTTGAGGACGTAGTGGTCGCCATCGCGCCGCGCCGTCGTCTTGAGCGCGGCGGCGTCGGAACCCGACCCCGGCTCGGTCAGGCAGTACGATGCGATCTTCTCCATCGTCACCAGATCGGGAAGATAGCGGTCCTTGAGCTGCTGGTCCCCGAAAGCATCGATCATCCATGCGCCCATGTTGTGGATCGAGATGTAGGCGCTGGTCGCCGGGCAGCCGTAGGACATCGCCTCCATGATGAGCGCCGCGTCGAGGCGCGACAGGCCGATGCCGCCGTTCTCCTCCGAAACGTAGATCGCGCCAAAGCCCAGTTCGCCCGCGGCCTTCCACACGTCGACCGGATAATGATGCTTCTCGTCCCACTCCGCCGCGAAGGGGGTGATCCGGTCGGCGGTGAACCGCTGCGCGGTTTCCTGGATCGCAAGCTGGTCGTCGGTGAAGCCAAACTGTTCGGTCATCGCTATCCCTGTATGGTCCTGTGCGCCGTCATGTGCAGCGCGTATATTTCAGCGGTCCGGGCATGGCATCCTTGCCGTAATCCCGCCGGATCATCGTCTTGCCGTCGTCCTGCACGTCCAGCACCACGTCGTTGGTCCAGCTCTGGCCTTCTCCGGAGTAGTCGAACGTGCCGCGGATGCGGCTCTCGCCTGCTTCCTTGATCTCGCCCAGCTTCGCAACCGATTCATAGAACTTGAGCTGGTCCGCCGAAATTTCGAGCAGGCCCTTGGCGTCGCCCTTCGTGCTGGTGCAGTCCGCCGCGACAAGGCCCCAGCGGCCCCGGATCGTCTCGGGAATTTCGGACAGGCCGCCTGCGGGCGTTGCCTCCGTCTCATCCGCGGCCAGCGAAGCTTCGGCAGGTGCGGGCGTTTCCTGGAACACCTCTTCGGTCTCCGTCGCCGAAGCGGTGGGCTGCGGCGCATCCGATTTGGACGAGCAGCCGGAAATGGTCGCCAGTGTCAGGATGGACGCAAGAGCGAGCGGGGCCAGTCGGGTGAGCGGGGCGGGCACGGCATTTCCTTTCGTTGGCAGCACCATGATGGGGGCCATGGCCATGGCAACGTCCGCACCGCGCCCGGTGTTCCCGCCCCCAACCGGAAAGGCACGAACCGCAAAAGGACGGGGCCGCCGCCCCACGCTCGATCCTCTCCTCAGCCCATCGTCGGGATGATGAAGGCGCTGTCGCCCGCCGCGCCGCCATCGGGCCAGCGCTGGGTGACGGTCTTCACCTTGGTCCAGAAGCGCACGCCTTCCATGCCGTACTGGTTGTGGTCGCCGAAGGCCGAGCGCTTCCAGCCGCCGAAACTGTGGTAGGCGACCGGCACCGGGATCGGCACGTTGATGCCCACCATGCCCACCTGCACCCGGCTGGCGAATTCGCGCGCCGCGTGGCCGTTGCGGGTGAAGATGGCAACGCCGTTGCCGTACTGGTGGCGGCTGGGCAGTTCCAGCGCCTCTTCGAAGCTGGCCGCCCGCACGATCTGCAGCACGGGGCCGAAGATTTCCTCCCTGTAGGCGCTCATGTCGGTCGTCACGCGGTCGAACAGCGAAGGGCCGACGAAGAAGCCGTCCTCGTAGCCCTGCAGCTTGAAGCCGCGTCCGTCGACGACCAGTTCCGCGCCTTCGTCCACGCCGGTCTGGATCCAGTCCTCGACCCGCTTCTTGTGGATGGCGGTGACGACGGGGCCGTACTGCGCCTCGGGGTCTGTGGAGATGCCGACCTTGAGCGTGTCCATGGCGGCGACGATCCTGTCGCGCAGGAGGTCGGCGGTCTTCTCGCCCACCGGCACCGCGACGGGCAGGGCCATGCAGCGTTCACCCGCCGAACCGAAGGCCGCGCCCATCAGGTCGTTGACGGTCTGGTCCATGTCCGCATCGGGCATGATGATCGCGTGGTTCTTGGCGCCGCCCATCGCCTGGACGCGCTTGCCCGCTTCGACGCCGCGCTTGTAGACATAGTGCGCGATGTCGGACGAGCCGACGAAGCTGACTGCCGCGATGCCCGGATGATCTAGGATCGCATCGACCATCTCCTTGTCGCCGTGGACCACCTGCAGCACGCCTTCCGGCGCGCCGGCTTCGCGGAACAGTTCGGCCAAGCGGATCGGCACGGAAGGATCGCGCTCGGACGGCTTGAGGATGAAGGTGTTGCCCACCGCGATGGCGGTGGCGAACATCCACATCGGGATCATCGCCGGGAAGTTGAACGGGGTGATCCCTGCACCGACGCCCAGCGGCTGGCGCATCGAATAGACGTCGATGCCCGGCCCCGCGCCCTGCGTATATTCGCCCTTGAGCATGTGCGGGATGGAACAGCAGAACTCCACCACCTCAAGCCCGCGCTGGATGTCCCCCTTGGCGTCGTCGATGACCTTGCCGTGCTCGGACGCGAGCATCTCGGCCAGTGACTGCATGTTCTGCTCGATCAGTTCCTTGAAGCGGAACAGGACGCGGGCACGGCGCTGCGGATTGGTGGCGGCCCATGCGGGCTGCACCGCCTGCGCGGTGGCGACGGCTGTGTCGAGCAGAGCCTTGTCGCCAAGGTTCACCCGTGCCTGGACCTGGCCGGTGCTGGGATTGAACACGTCGCTCTGGCGGCTGGTGCCGCCGCCGGTGCCGCCGACGATGTAATGGTCGATCAGTCGCATGGCCTCTTCCTTTTGCGTCTTTAGTTTGGTGACTAGGTGCCCCTCGAAAGATTTGCAGGCAAGCTGAGAATGCGCCATCTATAACTGCAATTTTGCAGCTTGAGGTCGCGCCGTCCATGTCCATGCCGTCAATCAGCTGGAGCGACTATCAGGCGTTCCTAGCCATTGCCCGCGCGGGGCAGTTGGCATCGGGCGCGCGGGCGCTGGGCGTGGACCCCACCACGGCGGGGCGGCGGCTGCGGCGGCTGGAGGCGGCGCTGGGCACCCGCCTGTTCGAACAGTCCCGCACCGGGCAGGAACTGACCGAAGCGGGGGAGGCATTGCTGGCCTCGGTAGAAGCGATGGCCAGTGCAGCGGGCCGGATCACTGAGGATGCACAAGGGGGCGACGGACTGCACGGCACCTTGCGCATCAGCGCTTCGGAAGGGTTCGGGTCGTGGTTCCTTGCCGCGCACCTGCCGCGCTTTCAGGCCGCCCATCCGCGCCTTGCCATCGACCTTGTCGCCAACAGCGGCTTCCTCAGCCCCAGCCGCCGCGAAGCCGATGTCGCGATCATGCTGTCGCGTCCGCATACCGGCCCGCTGGTAGCGCACAAACTGGCGGACTATACCCTGCGGCTTTACGGATCGCGCAGTTACCTCGATGCTCACGGCGCACCGCAGAAGCCGTCGGAACTGGCGGAACGCCACGCGCTGGTCGGCTACGTGCCGGACCTGCTCTATGCCCCCGAACTGCGCTATCTCGATGAAATCCACGCCGGGCTGAAGGCGCAGATCCGCTCCCCCAGCATCACTGCGCAGATGCAGCTGGTGATCGCCGGGGCGGCGCTGGGCGTGCTGCCGTGCTTCATGGCCGAAGGCGACCCGCGGCTGGTGCAGGTGCTGCCCGAGTGCCGCATAACCCGCTCGTTCTGGTGCGTGACGCATCAGGACATCCGCAAGTCGCCACGGGTCGCTTTATTCCGCCAGTGGCTTGACGAAACCGTGCGGGACATGGAGGAAGTCCTCCAGCCATGATCCGCCCGTTTTCGGGCGTTCCCGCCGCAAGAACAGGGATACGCATTTGACCACCTCCACCATCGATCCGGCAGAGTTCCGCAAGGTGCTCGGCAGCTATCCCACCGGCGTGTGCGTCATCACCGCGCTGGACGAAGACAAGCCTGCCGGCATGGTCGTGGGCAGCTTCACGTCGGTATCGCTGGATCCGCCGCTGGTCGGGTTCTTCCCGGACAAATCATCGTCCTCGTGGCCGCTGATCGAGAAGGCGGGCCACTTCTGCGTCAACGTCATGGCCGCCGACCAGATGGACGTGTGCCGCTCGGTCGTCGCCAAGGGAGAGGCGAAGTTCGTGGGCGTGGAATACACGGTCTCCGACCACGACCTGCCGGTGATCGCGGGATCGATCGCGACGATCGAATGCCGGCTTTATTCGGTCACCGAGGCGGGCGACCACTGGTTCGTGCTGGGTCAGGTGCTGCGCATGGAAAACGTGCGTGAGGACGATCCCATGCTGTTCCACCGGGGCCGCTACGGCGGTTTCGCCGAACGTATGTGAATATACTAAGGCCGCGTGAAAACGCGGCCTTTTCCTTATCGCCAGCTCGGCAGCCACATCCAGAAGTTGTAGGCGTCCTTGAACGGCAGCGGCCAGCCCGAGATGATCGGGTAGAACACCACGAACAGCGCCAGGGATAGGCCCAGCACCCAGCGCGGCACCAGCCGCCAGCGGTCGCGCCGATCCCACAGTGCGTCCAGCGCCAGAGCCAGCAGAGCCATCAGGAACGCGCCCGGCAGCAGATAGTGATAGTAGAACTGCACCGGCTTGCCGTTCACCGCCCACATCCCCACGCACAGGGCATAGAGCACCGCGAAGAACAGCGCGTCCCACCGGCGGCGCAGGGCGATGGCCCACAGGCTCCAGAAGAATGCCGCCAGCCCCGCCAGCATCGCCATCGGGTTGCCGATCATCACCACCCCGCGATGAGCGCCGTCGACGTTCTCGAACAGATACCAGATGCCCCGCCAGTCGACGATCCACTGATACCAGTAGGTCTTGTAGGGATGCGGCTTCTTCACGCTGTCCTGCAGGCGCACCATCAGTTCGTGCTGCTCGACGAAGCCGTAAGGCGACAGGGTGTGATGCGGATAGAACATCGCCGGGGCGAACGTGGCCCAGTAGACGGCGATGGGGAGCACGCCCAGCCACAGCGCGGCTTCGATCAGGCTGATGCCCTTGATCGGCCCGGCGCCCCGCTTGCCCACGAACACCGGCCCGGTCTCGGCAATGCGCATCGCCAGGAACGCCAGCCCCGGGATCGCCAGCGCCGGAGCACCGCTCCACTTCGCGCCCAGCGACAGACCAAGCGCGATGCCGCTGAGGATCAGATGAACTCGTGCTACGCCCGTCCGCTTCGCGCGCCATGCCGCCGCGAACTGCCACAGGCCGACCATGCACAGCCCGGCAGAGATCATGTCCAGCATGGCGATGCGGCTCTGGATGAACCACATGAAGTTGGTGGCCAGCAGCGCGGTTGCCAGTATAGTGGCGCGGCGGTTCTGCGTCACATGCCACACCAGCCGCGCAAAGGCGAACAGGCCCAGACCGCCCGACAGCGCCGGACCCAGCCGCCACGCCAGCGGCCTGTCTCCCAGCATGTGGATGAAGGCAGCGATCACTTCCTTGCCGAACAGCGGATGTTCGCGGTTGGCGGGGATCAGGTCCAGCAGCTTGAGCGCGGCGGGGACGTAATGCACTTCATCGAAATAATAGCGCGTCGGCAGGGCGATGCGCCACAGCACCAGCGCCTGGAACGCCGCGACGATGAGCAGGCACCAGCCGAGAGGATCACGATTCTGACGGGAAAAAGGCATCGGCTGCGCGGATAAAGGCGGGCGCGGCTTTCGGCAAGTATATGGGCGCGCAGGAAGGTCTGTGGCGCAAGGCGAGGGGGCGCATCCGCTTGCACACAGCCGCGCGCCCGCTTAGAGGCTTGGGCCATGAAACGCACCACCGGACAGGACCGTAGCCAGACCCGCAACTGGCGCCCCGCAACCCGCGCGATCCGTGGAGGCACCTGGCGTTCGGAGATGGGCGAAACGAGCGAGGCGCTGTTCCTCACCTCGGGCTACAGCTACGACGATGCCGCCACCGTCGCCGCGCGCTTTGCCGGCGAAGAGCAGGGCATGACCTATTCGCGCCTGCAGAACCCGACCGTGGCGATGCTGGAAGAACGCATCGCCCTGCTCGAAGGCGCAGAGGCGTGCCGCACGCAGGCCACCGGCATGGCGGCGATGACGGCGGCGCTGCTGTGCCAGCTTTCGGCGGGAGACCACATGGTGAGCGCGCGCGCCGCCTTCGGTTCGTGCCGCTGGCTGGGCGATCACCTGCTGCCGCGCTTCGGTGTCGAAGTGACCAACGTGGACGCGGGCGACATTGCCCAGTGGGAAGCGGCGATCCGCCCCAATACCAAGGTCTTCTTCTTCGAGACGCCCGCCAACCCGACGATGGACGTGGCTGACCTTGCCGCCATCGCCGAGCTGGCAAAGGCGCACGGCATCGTCACCGTGGTCGACAACGCGTTCTGCAGCCCGGCGTTGCAGCGGCCCATGGAGTTCGGCATCGACGTCGTCGCCTATTCCGCGACCAAGCTGATGGACGGGCAGGGCCGCGTGCTGGCCGGCGCCGTCTGCGGTTCGGACAGCTTCATCAACGACGTGCTGCTGCCGTTCCAGCGCAACACCGGTCCCAACCTCTCGCCGTTCAACGCATGGGTGGTGCTGAAGGGGCTGGAGACGCTGGACCTGCGCGCGAAGAAGCAGAGCGAGAACGCGCTGGCGCTGGGCCGGTTCATGGAAAGCCGCGTGCCCACCATCCTGCACCCCTGGCTCGACAGCCACCCGGCGCAGGCTCTGGCGCAGCGGCAGATGGACGCCTGCGGTCCGATCTTCTCGTTCGTGCTCGACGGCGGGCGCGAGCAGGCGCATGGCGTTCTGGACGCGCTGAAGCTGATCGACATCTCGAACAACATCGGCGACTCGCGCTCCCTGATGTGCCACCCGGCATCGACCACGCACTTCAGCATGAGCGCCGAAGCGCGCGCCGAAATGGGTGTGAGCGAAGGCATGCTGCGCATCAACGTGGGCCTTGAGGATATCGAGGATCTGAAGGAAGACATCGATCAGGCGCTGAAGGCGGTGGGGCTTTGAGAGCGGCGTCGTCCCGGACTCGGTCCGGGACGGCGACTTGATCCGGGACAGGAAGGCGGTTCGGAACCCACCCGCTCCCACACGGGTTGTAGCCTGACTGAATCGTCGTTAGGCTGCTCCCTGTCATGAAGGAACTGTTCCAGCACTCCGCCATCACCGACGGCCTCGTCGTCCGCGTGGCCGTCAATTTCCTGCCCGAGCAATCGCGGATAGAGGCGGGAAAATGGTTCTGGGTCTACCACATCCGGATCGAGAACGAGACCGATCGCACCGTCCAGCTGATGACCCGCCACTGGCGGATTACCGACGCCACCGGCAAGGTCGATGTGGTGGAGGGCGAAGGCGTGGTGGGCGAACAGCCGGTGCTCGAACCCGGTCGGAGCCACGACTATGTGTCCGGCTGCCCGCTGTCGACGCCGCAGGGCTCCATGGAGGGGTATTACACCTTCCGACGGGACGACGGGCTGGAAGTGCGCGCGAACATCCCGTTCTTCCCGCTTGCAGCACCGGCGACTGCAGGCTGATATTGCGCGCTGATATTGCCCCGGAGCCATCTGGCCCTTAGGGAAGCGCCATGAAGCGCACGCACCTGCCCCTCAACGCCCTGCGCGTCTTCGACGCGGCGGCCCGTCACCTGTCCTTCACCCGCGCGGCGGACGAACTGGCGGTGACGCCCGCCGCCGTCGGCCAGCAAATCCGGGCGCTGGAGGATCTCCTTGGCGTGGTCCTGTTCCGCCGCACCAGCAAGGGGCTGGAATTGACCGAGGAGGCGGGCGCGGGCCTTGCCGCCCTTCGCAGCGGCTTTCTCCATTTCGAGGATGCGGTGCAGGCCATGCAGGCGGGCCAGTCCAGCCACGTCTACACCATCGCCGCCCCGCGTGAATTCTTCGCCGCCTGGCTGGCCCCGCGACTTGCCGCGTTCCGCGATGCCAACCCGCAAGTGCGCTATGTGCTGGTCGATGGCGAACTGACCGACTTCACCGAAGCGAATCTGGACCTTGCCGTGCGCTGGACCGATGGGCCGGGCGATCTGGAAGGCGTGCCGCTGGGCGCTGCGGAATGGGTCGAAGTGGGCAGCGGCGACTGGATCGGCTGGCCCGGCGACCCCGAGCCCGATGGCGAGGAAGAGGAAGCCAAGCCGCCGGTCATGGTCGGCGATGCCGGGCAGGCCATCGCCGCAGCGCTTGCAGGGATTGGCCGTGCGCGCATTCCGGCGTTGCTGGCGGCGGGCGTAGCCGGCCCCGGCGCCCTGGTAGGTGAGCCCACGCCCAGCCGTCGCGGTTACTGGCTGGTCGCGCCGACGCCGCAATGGCGGCAGAAGAAGGTCAAGGAACTGGTTGCCGCCCTGACGGCTTGAAGAAGCCTCGTCGGCGCAATGCCCACAGTCCCGGATCAGGTCCGGGACTGTGGGGATACTTACCCCAGCAGCGCCGCTTCCTTCTCGGCCAGCAGGCGGTCGATCTCGGCCCGGCTCTTCTTTTCCGCAGCGGTCTTCAACTGCCCGCAGGCCGCGTCGATGTCGCGCCCACGCGGGGTGCGCACGGGGGCAGAAATGCCGCCCTGAAACACGATTTCCGAGAACGAACGGATCCGCTCGGGCGTCGAACATTCGTAAGGGGCGCCCGGCCAGGGGTTGAACGGGATCAGGTTCACCTTGGCGGGCAGCTTGTAATGCTTGAGCAGGCGGACCAGTTCGCGTGCATCGTCGTCGCTGTCGTTCTTGTCCTTGAGCATCACATACTCGAACGTGATGCGCCGGGCGTTCGACGCGCGGGGATAGTCCGCGCAGGCCTGCAGCAGTTCCTCGATCCCGTACTTCTTGTTCACCGGCACGATTTCGTCGCGCACTTCCTTGGTCACCGCGTGGAGCGAGACGGCCAGGTTCACGCCGATTTCCTCGCCGCAGCGCTCCATCTGCGGGATCACGCCCGACGTGGACAGCGTGATGCGCCGCTTGGACAAGGCCAGCCCGTCGCCGTCCATCACCAGCTTGAGCGCGTCGCGCACGTTGTCGAAATTATACAGCGGCTCGCCCATGCCCATCATGACGATGTTGGTCAGCAGGCGACCGTCCGAGGTGTAGGAACCTTCGTCCTCATCGTCATCGTTTTCGGCCACGTTGGCAAAGCGCGTGTCAGACGCGCTCTTGGGCCATTCGCCAAGCGAATCGCGCGCCAGCATCACCTGCCCCACGATCTCGCCCACGGTGAGGTTGCGCACCAGCCGCATGGTGCCGGTGTGGCAGAAGCGGCAGTTGAGCGTGCACCCTACCTGTGAGGATACGCAAAGCGTCCCGCGATCAGCGTCGGGGATGAACACCATCTCGAAATCGTGCGCGTCCGCCGTGCGCAGCAGCCACTTGCGGGTGCCGTCGCTGGAATGCTGCGCCTCGACGATTTCGGGGCGACCGATGACGAAGCGTTCGGCCAGCCAGGGGCGCATGGTCTTGGCAATGTCGGTCATCGCCTCGAACTCGGTCACGCCGCGGTGGTAGAGCCAGTGGTACACCTGCTTGGCGCGCAGCTTGGCGGCCTTGGCGTCGAGTCCGGCTTCGCCGAACAGTTCTGCGATGCGCTTCTTCGGCAGGCCGATCAGGTCGATGCGACCATCCTCGCGCGGGGTCACGCCGTCGACCAGAGTGGGGCGCGCCAGCGTCATAGGATCGACGTTGCCCGGGATCGGCGTGAGGCCGGCGGCGGTCGAAACCGCAGCGGTGGAAGTGTTCTGCTCTGACATGATGGGCGGGCATATAATGCATCCGCCGCCAAAACAAAAGACGCCCGCCCGCGCGAACGGCCACGACCGCATCGGGTTCCGCCGGCGCGTCGCTCGCCCGGCGCGATCCGTCGATGCACTGTTGCGCAAAAACATCAATATTTTCGTTGTCTTACGTTCATGAAACTCGGCACCATCGAACGGCTTTTGACTGGTCCGGAGCGGGTATGGCCCCGCCCGTTAGCTTTATGGACACTGGCGAGCGCCGCGCCACGAGTTCAGTTTTTGGAGTACCGTTATGAAGAAGATCCTTGTTTGCCTTGCCGCAGGAACCGCAATGGCGGCAGCTGCCCCGGCGTTCGCGCAGGACACCGCACCGGTCGATCCGTTCTCGTCGTTCCACGTAGAGGCGTTGGGCGGCTACGACGTCACCAAGGCGGGCAGCAGCGTCGACGATGACGTTAATGAGGACAACGACCAGTCGATCGACGGCTTCACCTACGGCGTTGGCGCAGGTTACGATTTCCGCGCCGGCA
Source organism: Novosphingobium gossypii (assembly GCF_050433305.1). Classification (NCBI taxonomy): domain Bacteria; kingdom Pseudomonadati; phylum Pseudomonadota; class Alphaproteobacteria; order Sphingomonadales; family Sphingomonadaceae; genus Novosphingobium; species Novosphingobium gossypii. The sequence goes on from NZ_JBNPXM010000001.1 coordinate 123,378, forward strand.
ACTTCGTGGTCGGCCCCGAAGCGGAAGTGACCTGGTCGACTGCCAAGACCAAATTCAATGACGGCGACTTCGAAGGTTTCGGCCTCGGCAATGTGAAGACCAACCGCGATCTCTATGTCGGTGCACGCGTCGGCTACGTGCTCAGCCCGAAGACGATGATCTATGCTAAGGGCGGTTACACCAACGCCAAGTTCGACGTGAACAGCACGTTCGGCACCGTCGAGACCAACCGCGACATTGACGCGGACGGCTGGCGCATCGGCGCCGGTGTCGAGCAGGCGATCACCAACAACGTCTTCGCCAAGGTCGAGTATCGCTATTCCAACTACAGCAAGGGCGAACTGGACTACACCGGCGATGCCCCGGACGGTCGCCGCTTCGACCTCGACCTCGACCGTCACCAGGTGATGGCAGGCGTGGGCGTGCGCTTCTAAAGCTGGACAGCCTCATGGCGAGGGAAGGGCGGGGCTTCGGCTCCGCCCTTCTTGCATTCGGGGTCAGCGCAGTCTCGCGCAGCCGATCAGCGCGGCGTCCATCGCGGAAGCGGCGCCTGGCAGGGCGTAGATGTTGGCGAACGAACGCCCCCGCCGGTCGCGTGCGCTGATCGTCATCGTCGCGGCCGAACGCATCGCTGCGACGATGGCGGCATTGTCGGTGTCGTTGCGCGGCCAGGCATCGCCGCCGCCGCCCGTCAGCACGATCCGGCGATCACCGATGCGAACCGAGATGGCGGCGTTGGGTGCCAGCGCGCGGGAAAGACGGAAATGCACCTGATTGCGCGTCCCCCGCCGGGGCCAGGTGCCGATGGCGGCATAAGGCTGGTAGTCGCGCTGTCTGGCGCTAGGCTCTGCCATGGCGATGGCGTAGCAGCGCGGCACCAGCGGGTCGCGAAATGCGCCCCAGCCTGCGTAGAGGCCAAGGCTTTCGCGCGCGGTGGCGGGGCTGGCCAGAAACAGGCAGGCCAGCATAAAAGAGACGTGCAGCGCCGCCCGCTTCAAAACAGCGTCCAGATCGGATTTGCCGGATCGGACAGCAGCTTGACTGTCAGCGCGAACGACATGACCACCAGCAGCGGACGCACGCCCTTGCCGCCGTAGCGGATCGCCAGCCGCGCGCCGACCTGATTGCCCGCTACGTTGGCCACGGCCATCGCCGCGCCCAGCAGCCACAGCACCTTGCCCCCCGCGATCATCGCGGCCAGCCCGGCGACGTTGGTGGAAAGGTTCAGGAACTTGGTGTTGGCGATGGCCCGCACCAGCCCCAGACCGCCCAGCGCCACCAGCGCCGTGGTCAGGAAAGAACCGGTGCCGGGGCCGAAAAATCCATCGTAGAAGCCGATGCCGGTCGTCACCATGGTCAGGCCGACGCGGCCCATGCGCGCATGGCGGTCCACATCGCTCATCGGTGGAGCCAGCAGGAAATACAGCCCCATCGCGATCAGCAGCACCGGCACGAAGGCCGACAGGAACCTGGGATCGACGAACTGCACCGCAGTACCACCCGCCACCGAGCCGAGGAAGGCACCCAGCGCCGGAAGCGCGAAGGTCTTCAGATCGATGTGGCCCGCACGGTGGAACGTCAGGAAGGCGGAGGCCGTGCCGGTGGCGCTCTGCAGCTTGTTGGTTGCGATTGCCGATACCGGCGGGATGCCGGCGGCCATCAGCGCCGGGATCGTCAGCAGCCCGCCACCGCCGGCCAGCGCATCGATGCCCCCGGCCACGAAGGCGACTGCGATCAACAGCGCGAAAGTGTCGAGCCCGAGGTGGATCATTTCCGTGCCGATCATGGGTACTGCACCGCCATCACTTCCCACTCCTTCTCGCCCGAAGGCAGGCGCACCACGCGCAGATCGCCCACGGCAGCACCGCGCAGGGCGCGGGCGATGGGCGCACTCCAGCCGATGCGACCGGCGGAGGCATCCTGCTCGTCATCGCCGACGATGGTGAGGGTCAGGCGCTCGTCATCCTCGTCCGCCAGTTCGACGGTGGCGCCGAAGAACACCTTGCCGCGTTCGGTCTGGTCGGCGGGATCGACGACGCGCAGCGCCTTCATCCGCCGAGCCAGGAAGGCGAGTTCGCGGTCGATCTCGCGCATGCGCTTGCGGCCATAGAGATAGTCACCGTTTTCGGAACGGTCGCCATTGCCCGCCGCCCAGGACACGATCTCGACGATCTCTGGCCGTTCCTTGCCGAGCAGGTGGTCGTAGCGGGCGCGCAGGGCAGCCATGCCTTTGGGGGTGATCGGTGGACCGGCGGGTTTCATCGCCGCTGCTAGTAAGCGCAGTAAGACCGGAATTGAAGCGGCGTTTGACCAGCTATCGGCGTTTGACGAACCACGCCATCGTGCAGGTCGCAACCAGCGGACCGATCCAGTCGATCCACTGGTCCGGCTTGGTCCAGACCCTGAGGTCGAACGGTCCCCACCACGGCATGTTGGCGCGCCGGCCCTGGCCGAAATGCTCGATCCAGCGATATTCCGCCTGCGCCGCCTCGCGCCCGATGAAGTACGCACTGGCCAGCGCCGCCCCGGCCCACCAGTTGCCGGTCAGCCTGCCGACCAGTGCCTGGACGGCCAGCGCCAGCAGGGCATGTTCGACATAGTTCACGGTGCGGGGGCCGTCAGCCGGGCGACCGCTTGCCCGGCATCAGCTTGGACAGCTTGTTGGCGCCGTTGTAATCGGACTTTTCCGGGTACATCGTTTCATAGACGACGGCGTTTTCCAGCACGCGCTGCACGTAGTTCTTGGTTTCGAAGAAGGGGATCTGCTCGATCCAGTCGATCCAGTCCACGGCGCCGGTGCGCGGATCGCCGTTGGCGCGGATCCACTTGTTCACATTACCCGGACCGGCGTTGTAGGCGGCCACGGCCAGCGGCAGCGCACCGCCGAAATAATCGCGCACCCGGCGGAAATATCCGTCGCCCAGCTGCAGGTTGTAGGACGGATTGCTGATGAGCGCGTCCTGATCGTAGGCCAGCCCCATCTTGCCCGCCTGTTCGCGCGCGGTGCCGGGCATCAGCTGCATCAGCCCGCGCGCCCCTGCGGAACTCAGCGCGTTCTGGGCGAACTGGCTCTCCTGACGGGACAGGGCGTGGACCATCGTCCAGTCGGTACCCGGCGGGTTGGGCACCAGCGGGAACGAAATCTTGCCGAACTGGTCGAAGCCGCCTGCATGTGCGCTCTGCCCCATGATGACGGCAAGGTCGCGCCGCCCGATCTCCTTCGCCAGATCGGCGACCAGCACATAGTCCTCCGCCGTCTCGGCCTGGTTGGAGATTTCGCGGTAGAACTGGATGCCGGTGCGCCAGTCGGCATCGCGGGCCACATCGCGCACCGCCCGGGTGATCGGCAGGCTGGCGAAGGACGTGCGCTGCGCCGCCGAGGGCACGGCGCTGGGCCGGGTGTCGAGGTTGGGGATGGGCCGACCCAGCCGTTCGAGCGACAGCTGGCCGTAGAAATACTGCGGATACTGCGCCGCCATCTCGAAGTAGCGGTTCGCGCCCGCCATGTCGCCGCCCATCGCCAGCGCTCGGCCTGCCCAATAGAATCCCTTGGACCGGGTGCCGGGCGTCTGCGCGGCAGCGCCGTAGCGATAGAACAGCGGCGCCGCCTGACGCGGGTTGCGCAGCGACCACAGGGCCTTGGTCCCGCCCAGCCAGACCAGCGTCGTGTAATCGTCGCGCACGCGATACGACTGGCGGCTTACGTCGGTGCCGGGGGCGAAGGCATCGTCGATAGACGCGGCGATCCGCACGGCGCTGGCATCGTCGGCGCTCTTGGCGGCGGTCAGCAGTTCGCGCACCCATAGCTCGGGCTGCGGCACCGGCGAGGCCAGCGTAGGGCGGTTGGCGAGCAGGCTGATGGCGCCCGGAACGTTGCCCGACCGCCGCGCCTGCACCGCACGGTTGTAGATGTAGCCGGGGTTCGAGGCGACCGAAGGTGGCAGGCTCATCCCCAGCGTGCCGGGCTGGGAGCCCTGCAGCAGCGTCAGCCGCTCCATGAACTCGGCGCGTCGACCTGCGGACACGAACGAGATCTGCCGCTCCGCCTGCGCGGTCTCACCCTGCCACAGCAGTGCGTCCATGCGCGCGTCATGATCGGCGGCGGTGAACTGGTTGCGGTAGAGGCCAAGCAGCGCCGCTTCGTCGCTGTCGATCAGCGCGCCCTTGCGCCATGCGGCCACGGCATTGGTTGCGGCGTCGGCGCGGCGCATGGTGGCCAGCGCCACTGCATAGCGCCCCGTCGCACGGCTGCCGAGGGGGGCAAAGCGGTCGAAATAGCCGACTACGGCCTGCGGTGTCGGCGATTCGGTCAGCAGCGCCTTTTCCGCATAGCCGCGGATCTTGTCCTGCTGCGGGTATCCGGGATACGACAGCAGGAAACCGGTATAGGCGGCAAAGCCCATGCGATCGTTAGAGGACAGCAGCTTCCACCGGTCGATCGCCTGATGGACGTTCATGTCGTGAGCCTGCATCGACTGCGCCCTTGCGGCATCCCATTCGCGCCCGTCGGGGGTCACCGACTGCGCAAGTGCGGGAGAGGCCAGAACGGCGAAAGAAATGCTCAGCAGAAGGTGGGGTGCGCGCAACATGCTGGACATTTTCTCCGTAGGCTCCTTATCAGGCGCTGAACGTGACGTTCGGCAAGCGGGGTTGTTCCCGCCCCCGGGCGATCATTGAGCATCGCCAAGAGGTAAAGTCCATGTTTTCCGGCTCGATTCCCGCGCTTGTCACACCGTTTCGCGACGGGGCGTTCGACGAACAGGCTTTCCGGCGGCTGGTGGAATGGCAGATCGAATCGGGCTCGTCGGCACTGGTGCCCTGCGGCACGACCGGCGAAAACTCGACCCTGTCCAACGCCGAGCATCACCGCGTCATCGAAGTCTGCGTCGAGCAGGCGGCGGGCCGCGTGCCGATCATCGCCGGTTGCGGCAGCAACGACACGATGAACGCGCTGCTCCACATGAACTTTTCCAAGAAGTGCGGCGCCGCCGCCGCGCTGCTGGTCGCGCCCTATTACAACCGACCGAGCCAGGAGGGCCTGCTTGCCCATTTCAGCTATCTGGCGGAAAACAACGACCTGCCGATCGTGCTCTACAACGTGCCCGGTCGCACCGTGACGGACCTGCTGCCCGAAACCGTGTGCGAACTGGCGCGCCGCTTCCCGGACCGCTTCATCGCGATCAAGGACGCCAGCGGCGACCTGTCGCGCGTGACCGACCATCGCATGGGCATCGGCAAGCATTTCGTCCAGCTTTGCGGTGACGACGAACTGGCCCTGCCGTTCAACGCGGCGGGCGGCGTGGGCTGCATTTCGGTGACGGCCAACGTCGCGCCGGCGCTTTGCGCAGAGTTCCAGGCGGCCTGTGCGGCCAACGATCTGGAAAAGGCGCGCGAACTGAACGACCGGCTCTATCCGCTGCACTACGCCATGTTCGAGGACAGCTCGCCCGGCCCCTGCAAGTACGCTCTGGCGCAGGTGCACGACTGGATCGCCAACGAACTGCGCCTGCCGCTGGTGCCGTGCGGCCCCGCCGCTCGCAAGTCGGTGGACGAGGCACTGGTCCACGCCGGGCTGGTGTAGTTCGTTTCGGCGAATGCCGGCACGACGAATTCGGGGGCAGCGCGACGAAACCGGATCAAAGGGGCGTTTTCTTTTGCCCTGCTTGTCCCTACATGCGGCAGACTATGGCACGCCCTCAAAACTCCGTATTCGACAAGTTCAAGACCGTCGCCGAGAACCGCAAGGCCCGGTTCGACTATCACATAGAGGATAAGTTCGAGGCGGGGATCGCGCTGACCGGCACCGAAGTCAAGTCGCTGCGCTTCGGCGAAGGGTCGATCGCGGAATCCTTCGCCGAGATTCGCGGCGGAGAGTGCTGGCTGGTCAACGCCAACGTGCCCGAATTCAGCCACGGCAACCGCTTCAATCACACGCCCAAGCGGCCCCGCAAGCTGCTGCTGCACGAGCGCGAGATTTCCCGCCTGCAGGGCGCGGTTGAGCGCAAAGGCATGACCCTGGTGCCACTGTCGATCTACTTCAACAGCCGGGGCCGCGCCAAGGTCGAACTGGCGCTGGCCAAGGGCAAGAACGCGGCAGACAAGCGCCAGACCATCAAGGATCGCGACTGGAAGCGCGATCAGGCGCGCATCATGCGCGACCACGGGTAATTTGCGGGTGAGCGGTCTCCTGCACAAGCTGTCCGTGTTCCTGCATCGCCAGATGCCCACTCACGCCCAGCTTGAAGGGAATCGCTTTACCGCGCCCTTCGCCCGGCGACAGGAACTGTTCCGCTTCACCCGCCGCTCGGTTCCGGCAGGCATGGCCGTGGGCATGTTCGTGGGCATCTTCGCGCTGATACCGGGCGTGCAGATCGTCGGCGCAGCGCTGATGTGCGTGCCGTTTCGCGGCAACATCCCGCTCGCCGCCGCCGTCACCTTCGTCAGCAATCCGGCGACCACGCTGCTCATCATCCTGCCCCTGGCGGTCGCGATCGGCAACAGCTTCGGTTACCACGCAGACATCGCCACGGTGAACGCCATGGTGAAGAACGGCGCGGGGATCGACGAGTGGTGGCACTGGCTGCTGTCCGACACTGCGCCTGCCGTCGTCATCGGCCTGTTCATCCAGTCGATCATCGCCGCGGCCGTAAGCTATGTGCTGGCCGTCTGGTTCTGGCGCTGGTGGATCGGTCGCAAGCACCGCGCCCGCCGTCTGCGTCCTGCACGGGAAGCCACCCGATCGACCCCGGAAACGCCGGCATGAGCGCTCAGGCGCGCCAACCCGTCCTGCGCACCGATGTCGCCGTCGTCGTCGGCGCGCTCGTGTTCAGCGCCCTACTTGTCTGGGCGGTCTCGGGCGATGCCGTGCTCATGGGCGTGTTCATCGCCGCGATCCTCGCATTTGGGGCGGGTGCCTGGGCACTTTCCCGCCGCCGCGCGCCATCGGCAGAGGCCGAGTTCGCACAGCCTGACTGGTCCGTCACCGTCGCCGGGATCGAGCGTCCCGACATGGCTATCGCCGTCACCGACCGCGCCGGGCGGCTGACGTGCGCCAACTCCACCTTCGAGACATGGTTCGGCCCGGCCGCCGCTCCGCCCAGCCTGCCGGTCGTCTCAGCCTCGCTGGAACGGCTGGCCGATGCCACCCGCCGCGCCTGGCGTGACGGCCACGGCACCGCAGAGATCGTCAACGAAGACGGCGTCCACTGGCGGGCCGACGTGCGCCGCACCGGGCGGGGCGACGATTTCCTCGTCTGGCGAATCAGCACCGTTGGGGCCAGCGATCCGGTCGGCGAACTGGTGGCGCATCTGGACGGAAAGCTGGGTCGCGGCCTTGCCAAGGCTGGCATTGCCGCGGCGCTCGTCGATCCCGACGGCACCATCCGCGCCGCCAGCGCCGGTTTTGCCCTGCGTGCAACCGGAGACGCCGCCACCGACATGACCGGCGTCGACTTCGTCGCCCTGCTGGCACAGGAAGAAGGCGAACGGATCGGCTGGGCGCGCGAAGGCGGTCGCGGCGGGGCGCTCGTGCTCTACCACGTCCCGGTTGCCGACCCGGACCGCGCCGACGAAGCCGATCCCAACACCACGCCCTCGCTGATGCTGGTGGTGGAGGCGTCGCAGGGCATCGGCACCGGCGGCGGCGGCACCGGCGCCGCCCCGCACCTTGAGGCGCTGCTCAGCCAGTTGCCCCTCGGCCTCGCCATGGCCGACCGCGACGGGCGGCTGCTGTTCGCCAACCCCGCCTTCATGCGCGCTGCGGGGCAGGAAGGGCAGGAGCCGCCGACGTATCCGACCGATCTTGTCGTCAAGGAGGACAAGCGCCCGCTATCCGAGGCCATCCGCCGCTTTGCGCAAGGGCCGGCCGCTGCAGGCGACCTTGCGATTCGCTTGACCAGCCAGCCCGACGATCCGGTGTCGCTCAGCCTTGCCGGCGTGCGCGGCCTCGGCGAGGCGGCAGTGCTGCTCGGCCTCACCGATACCTCCGAAGAGATGCGCCTCAAGCGGCAGGTCGCGCAGGCCACCAAGATGCAGGCGGTCGGCCAGCTGGCAGGCGGCGTCGCGCACGATTTCAACAACGTGCTCACCGCGATCCTGGGCACCTGCGACCTCATGCTGATGCGCCATACGCCCGGCGATTCGGACTATGACGACATCCAGCAGATCCGCGCCAACTCCAACCGCGCGGCCTCGCTGACCCGGCAACTGCTCGCCTTCTCGCGCCAGCAGACGCTACGGCCCGAAGTGATCCAGGTGCCCGACGTCGTCGCCGACGTGTCGCAGATGCTGCGCCGTCTGATCGGCGAGAAAATCCAGCTCGTCGTCACGCATGACCGTGATCTTGGCCCCGTCCGCGCCGACCCGACCCAGCTGGAGCAGGTCATCGTCAACCTGTGCGTCAACGCGCGTGATGCGATGCAGTCGCGCGGTGATGGTGCGGGCCGCCTGACGCTTGCCACCCGCCGCGTGACCACCACGGACGTGCGCGCGATGCGCTCGGAAATCATCCCGGCGGGGGAATACACCGCGCTCATTGTCGAGGATACCGGCGGCGGCATTCCGCCGGAGATTCTCGGCAAGATCTTCGAACCGTTCTTCACCACCAAGGAACAGGGCAAGGGCACCGGCCTTGGCCTGTCGACGGTCTACGGCATCGTCAAGCAGTCGGGCGGCTTCATCTTCGCCGAAAGCGAAACGCCGCAGGCGGGCAGGACCGGCGGCACGCGCTTCACCGTCTATCTGCCGGTCCACCATGCCGCGCCCGGCAGCGTGCCGGACCGCGCGGCGAACACCCCCGCCCCGCCGCCGACGCAGTGGGCGGGCGGCGGCTCGATCCTGCTGGTGGAGGACGAGGATCCCGTCCGCATCGTCGCCGAACGCGCGCTGACCCGGCAGGGCTATCAGGTTACCTGTGCCCGCGACGGCGAAGAGGGCCTGGAACTGGTGGAAGAGGGCGGCCAGTTCGACCTTGTCGTGTCAGACGTCGTCATGCCTACGCTCGACGGTCCGGCCATGGCGCGCGAGATTCGCCGGTTCGCCCCGGACCTGCCGGTACTGTTCATGTCCGGCTATGCCGAGGAACAGCTGCGCAAGCAGATCGGCATCGCCAACGCCTGGTTCATGCCCAAGCCGTTCTCGGTACAGCAGCTTTCCGAAAAAGTCGGGGAAGTTCTGGCGCAGACCGCTCAGGGCGGAATTGGGCGTTAAAAAACGGAAATCTGCCGAAGTTCCCCTCTTGTTCTCCGTGAACGGAACGGGTACACGTCTGGATGTGACGTTGACCTTTCCGGTCACGCCGGTAGCAGGAGGGTAGTGACATGGCTGCTCAGCTCAAGCTGATCCAGGAAGGCAAGGAAAAGGAATCGATGGACCGTCAGAAGGCGCTCGAAGCCGCGCTTGCGCAGATCGACAAGGCGTTCGGCAAGGGCTCTGCGATGAAGCTGGGCTCGAAGGAGGCCATGCAGGTCGAAGCGATCTCCACCGGCTCGCTCGGCCTCGATATCGCGCTCGGCGTCGGCGGCCTGCCGCGCGGCCGCGTGATCGAAATCTATGGCCCGGAAAGCTCGGGCAAGACCACGCTGGCGCTGCACTGCATCGCCGAAGCGCAGAAGACCGGTGGCACCGCTGCATTCATCGATGCCGAACACGCGCTCGATCCGGTCTATGCCAAGAAGCTGGGCGTCAACATCGACGAACTGATCGTCTCGCAGCCGGACACCGGTGAGCAGGCGCTGGAAATCACCGATACGCTGGTCCGCTCGAACGCCATCGACGTTCTGGTGGTCGATTCGGTCGCCGCGCTCGTTCCCCGCGCCGAAATCGAAGGCGAGATGGGCGACAGCCACGTTGGCCTTCAGGCCCGCCTGATGAGCCAGTCGCTGCGCAAGCTGACCGGCTCGATCAGTCGTTCGCGCTGCATGGTGATCTTCATCAACCAGCTGCGCATGAAGATCGGCGTGATGTACGGCAACCCCGAGACGACGACGGGCGGCAACGCGCTCAAGTTTTACGCCTCGGTCCGCCTCGACATTCGCCGCACCGGTGCGATCAAGGACCGCGACGAAGTCGTTGGCAACGCCACCCGCGTCAAGATCGTCAAGAACAAGGTCGCCCCGCCGTTCAAGCAGGTCGAATTCGACATCATGTATGGCGAAGGCGTATCGAAGATCGGCGAAATCCTCGACCTTGGCGTCAAGGCCGGCCTCGTCGAGAAGTCGGGGGCGTGGTTCAGCTACGATTCGATCCGCATCGGTCAGGGGCGTGAAAACGCCAAGACCTACCTCAAGACCAACCCCGAAGTCTGCGATCGCCTTGAAAAGGCCATCCGCGCCAAGACCGAAGGCTTGGCCGAAGAGATGATGGTCGGGCCTTCCGAGGAAGACGACAACTGATCAGGCTTGAAGCCCCGGCAGCAATGTCGGGGCTTTTCGTTTCAGGAAGTGAGGCGGATCAAAGGTGGGACAAGGCGAGAATGGCCCCGGTCACGGCAATGGCGGCGCCAAAGCCAAACTGGAGTGGATTGGTCAGCAGCCGCAAGGGCAGGGCGAGCGCGTGTTCGATCTTGGACATGCAGTGAAAATAAGTCTGGCGGTGCCGGATTACGCGCGCACAAATCTGCTAACAGTCATGCAATTTGCTGCACACCGACCTTTCCCGGCGTCCGGCTAGGCGGCTTTCGCCACGTCACCGAGCCGCCACTATGGTGCAAAAACCCGCTCGTCATCGCAAATCCCGACCAGTCTGACCGCAGACTCCCGCTTGCCGCCGCGCGCGGTGTCCATTATCGGCGCAAACCATGCACACGACGAACGAAATCCGCCGGTCATTCCTCGACTACTTCGCCAGCAATGGTCATGAGGCCGTCCAGTCTGCGCCGCTCGTTCCTTACAACGACCCGACGCTGATGTTCGTGAACGCCGGCATGGTGCCTTTCAAGAATGTGTTCACGGGCCTCGAAACCCGCAGCACGCCGCGCGCCACTTCGTCGCAGAAGTGCGTCCGCGCGGGCGGCAAGCACAACGACCTCGACAACGTCGGCTATACCGCACGCCATCACACGTTCTTCGAAATGCTCGGCAATTTTTCGTTCGGCGATTACTTCAAGGAGCAGGCGATCACCCATGCGTGGACGCTGCTGACGAAGGAATGGGGCCTGCCGCTCGATAAGCTGCTGGTCACCGTCTACCACACCGACGACGAAGCGTTCGACTTGTGGAAGAAGATCGCGGGCCTGCCCGAACAGAAGATTATCCGCATCCCCACCAAGGACAACTTCTGGGCGATGGGCGATGAAGGCCCTTGCGGCCCATGCTCGGAAATCTTCTTCGACCATGGCGACCACATCTGGGGCGGACCGCCGGGATCACCGGAGGAGGACGGCGACCGCTTCATCGAGATCTGGAACCTGGTGTTCATGCAGTTCGAGCAGGCGGCGGGCGAAATCGTCGGCAACCTGCCCAAGCCCTCGATCGACACCGGCATGGGGCTGGAGCGTATCTCCGCCGTCATGCAGGGCGTGCATGACAATTACGACATCGACACCTTCAAGGCGCTGATCGCGGCGTCGGAAAGCCTCACCGGCGTGGCCGCCGAAGGTGATAGCCGCGCCAGCCACCGCGTCATCGCGGATCATTTGCGCTCGACCAGCTTCCTGCTGGCTGACGGGGTGCTGCCGTCGAACGAAGGCCGCGGCTATGTTCTGCGCCGCATCATGCGCCGCGCGATGCGTCATGCGCATCTGCTGGGCGCGCGCGATCCGCTGATGCACCGCCTGGTGCCTGCGCTGGTCGCCGAGATGGGCCAGGCCTATCCGGAGCTAGGCCGCGCGCAGCCGCTGATCGAGGAAACGCTGGAGCGCGAGGAAATCCAGTTCCGCCGCACTCTGTCGAACGGCCTCAAGCTGCTGGACGAGGCAACCGTCGGCATGGCCGAGGGTGGCGAACTTCCCGGTGAAACCGCGTTCAAGCTCTACGACACGTTCGGCTTCCCTTACGATCTGACAGAGGATGCGTTGCGTTCGCGCGGGATCGCCGTCGACAAGGCGGGCTTCGACGCCGCCATGGCGCAGCAGAAAGCCGCCGCGCGTGCCGCGTGGAAGGGGTCGGGTCAGGCTGCTGACAGCGAAGTGTGGTTCGATATCGCCGAGCGCGAGGGCGCCAGCGAATTTACCGGCTATACCTCCACCACCGGCGAAGGCCAGGTCGTGGCGCTGGTAAAGGACGGCCGGGAGGTGCAGTCTGCCGGTGCGGGTGACGCTGTCGTCGTGCTAACCAACCAGACCCCGTTCTACGGCGAATCCGGCGGTCAGGAAGGCGATCGCGGTACGATTGCCGGGGCCAACGGCCTCAAGATCGCCGTAGTCGATACCGCCAAGCCGCTGGGCCGCCTGCATGCGATGAGCGGCACCGTGGAAGCGGGCACGATCAAGGTCGGCGATGCCGTTGCGATGACTGTGGACGTCGAGCGCCGCGATGCGGTGCGCGCCAACCACTCGGCGACGCACCTGCTGCATGCGGCGCTGCGCAATCGGCTGGGCGATCATGTCACCCAGAAGGGTTCGCTGGTTGCCGCCGACCGTCTGCGCTTCGACTTCTCGCACCCCAAGGCGCTGACCGAGGAAGACATTGCCGCGATCGAGGCCGAGGTGAACTCGGAAGTTCGTGCCAATGAGCAGGTTCTGACCCGTCTGATGACGCCCGACGACGCCATTTCTGCAGGCGCGATGGCACTGTTCGGCGAAAAATACGGCGACGAAGTGCGCGTGCTGTCGATGGGCCGCAGCTCCGGCGAACGCACGTATTCGGTGGAACTTTGCGGCGGCACGCACGTGCGCGCTACCGGCGACATCGGCGTCTTCCGCATCGTTTCGGAAAGCGCCGTATCTTCGGGTGTTCGCCGCATCGAGGCCATGACCGGCGAAGGTGCGCGCCAGTGGCTGGTTGCCCGCGAGGATGCGCTCAAGAACGCCGCAAGCCTGCTGCGCACTACGCCCGAGGACGTTGAAGCCCGCGTTGCCGCGCTGCTGGACGAGCGCCGCAAGCTGGAACGCGAACTGGCAGAAGCGAAGAAGGCGCTTGCGCTCTCTGGTGGCGGCGGGGCGAAGGCAGAGGCTGCGGATGAAGAGGTCAACGGCGTCAAGTTCTCCGGTCAGGTGCTGGAAGGACTGGACCCCAAGGAACTGCGCGGACTGCTCGATCAGGCCAAGCAGCGGCTGGGTGCGGGCGTTGCCGTCATCGTCGCGGTGAACGAGGGCAAGGCGAGCATCGCCGCTGCCGTTACCGAGGACCTGACCGGTACCGTCAGCGCGGTCGAACTCGTCCGCAAGGGCGTTGAGGCGCTGGGCGGTAAGGGCGGCGGTGGCCGCGCCGACATGGCGCAGGGCGGCGGCCCCGATGGCGACAAGGCGGCGGACGCCATCGCGGCGGTCAAGGCGGCGCTGGCGGGGTGATCCTGCGGGAGAACGCCCGCAAGGCCCTTGCCCTGACCGGCTGTGGGCTGTGGCTGGCGTCCTCCCTCATGCCGCTGTTCGGCGGCGGCGCAAAGCATGAGGTCGAATGCCGGGGGCGGGAGCCGCCGGTTGGCGGGTTCGATGCCTGCTTCAACGACTATATTCCCGTCTTGGAACTGGCGGCACCGGTCTTCGCGGTGCCGCTGCTGTTCCTGTTCGGCTCTTTCGCCATGGCGGTATGGGCGCCGCCACCGAAACTGCGACGCCATGCCTGGCGGCTTGCGCCAAGGGCGGGATCGGCTGCCTATCATCCGAACTTTGCTGTCTGTTGCATGGCCGGGGCCGCGTGGTGCCTGTGGCGGGCATGGCTTTATCCTCTGGACCGCCTGACTTTGCCGTACATGGGCTTCTGGATTGTCTTCGCGATGTGGTTCGCAGGGGCGGCGGTCATCTGCCGGCAGGATGCAAACGGTGCCGACGATGCCTGATACAGAAACCCTCGATCTGGGCGCGATCGTCACGGCGATCGCCGCGGAGATGCAGGCAGAAACGGAGCGCGGCACCGTGGCCTCCTACATCCCGCCGCTGGCGCAGGTGCCGGTCGGGAAATTCGGCATCGCGGTGGTCCTGGCGGACGGCGCCGTGCACATCGGCGGGGATGCGGACGAAGCATTTTCCATCCAGTCCATCTCCAAGGTGTTCGCGCTGACACTGGCGCTGGGCGCAGTAGGCGACCAGTTGTGGAGCCGGGTGGGGCGCGAACCGTCCGGCAGCGCGTTCAACTCCATCGTGCAACTGGAGACCGAGCAGGGCATTCCGCGTAATCCCTTTATCAACGCCGGGGCGATCGTGGTGTGCGACGTGCTGCTGGGCCGGTTGCAGCCGCGCGAGGCGATCGGCCAGATGCTGCGCTTCGTGCGGGAACTGGCTGGCGACGACGACACCATCGGCATCGACGGAACGGTTGCCCGCGCCGAGCAGGAAACGGGTTTTCGCAATATTGCGCTCGCCAATTACATGCGCGCCTTCGGCAACATCCGGGGCGAGACGGGGCTGGTGCTGGGCACCTATTTCCATTTCTGCGCGCTGGCGATGAGTTGCCGGCAGCTGGCCATGGCGGGCCGGTTCCTGATGGGCGGCGGGCGTGTGGATGGCCACAGGGTGATTACCGAGAAGCGCGCGCGGCGCATCAATGCGTTGATGATGTCCTGCGGGCACTACGACAATTCCGGCGATTTCGCCTACCGCATCGGCCTGCCGGGCAAGTCGGGCGTGGGCGGCGGCATCCTGGCGGTGGCGCCGGGCATAGCCAGCATCGCGGTATGGTCGCCGGGGTTGAACGAGGCAGGCAATTCGCATCTCGGGCAGCTGGCGCTGGAACGCCTGGTGCAGCGGACAGGCTGGTCCGTTTTCGAGCCGAGAGGGTGACGCGGGTTGCCCTGAGCGGCGCGGGCGGGTAACCCGCCGGGCGTGTCGGCGCCCGCGTGTCCGGGTGCGTCTGCAAAAGGAATTTGCCATGGGTTACCGGGTTGTCGTCGTCGGTGCGACGGGGAATGTCGGCCGCGAAGTGCTGAACATTCTGGCAGAGCGCGAATTCCCGGCGGACGAGATCGCCGCCGTCGCGTCTTCGCGTTCGGTCGGCACCGAGATCGAGTATGGCGACACAGGCCGCATGCTCAAGGTGAAGAACGTCGAGCATTTCGACTTCACCGGATGGGACATCGCGCTGTTCGCGGCGGGTTCCGCAGCCACCAAGGTCTATGCGCCCAAGGCAGCATCGCAGGGCTGTGTGGTGATCGACAATTCCTCGCTTTACCGCATGGACCCGGACGTGCCGCTGATCGTGCCTGAAGTGAACCCCGAGGCGATCGACGGGTACAAGGCGCGCAACATCATCGCCAATCCCAACTGCTCCACCGCGCAGATGGTGGTGGCGTTGAAGCCGCTGCACGACAAGGCCAAGATCAAGCGCGTGGTCGTGTCCACGTACCAGTCGGTTTCGGGTGCGGGCAAGGCAGGCATGGACGAACTGTTCGAGCAGAGCCGCGCGATCTTCGTCGGCGATCCGGTCGACGCGAAGAAGTTCACCAAGCAGATCGCCTTCAACGTGATCCCGCACATCGACGTCTTCCTGGACGATGGCTCCACCAAGGAAGAGTGGAAGATGGTGGTGGAGACCAAGAAGATCCTCGACCCGAAGATCAAGGTGCAGGCCACCTGCGTTCGCGTGCCGGTCTTCGTCGGCCACTCAGAATCGCTCAACATCGAGTTCGAGGACGAGATCAGCGCCGAGGAAGCACAGGACATCCTGCGCGAGGCGCCGGGCGTGATGCTCGTCGACAAGCGCGAGGATGGCGGATACGTCACGCCTGTGGAGGCCGTGGGCGACGGTGCCACTTACGTCAGCCGCGTGCGCGAGGATTCGACCGTTGAGAACGGTCTGGCGCTGTGGTGCGTATCGGATAACCTGCGCAAGGGCGCGGCGCTGAATGCGGTGCAGATCGCCGAACTGCTGGGCCGCCGCCACCTGAAGAAGGGCTGAGTTCCGAGGGAGCGCGGTCGAAGCCGATCGGCCCGCTCCCCCTTCCACAAGTCCGCGCATCGCGGTACGCTGACGGGCATGAGCACCTCCATGACCGGCGGCTGCCAATGTGGCCGCATCCGATATCGCGCGCAGGTCGAGCCGGACAAGGCGTACTTGTGCCACTGCTCCATGTGCCGGCGCGCGACGGGCGGGGTGTCCATCGCCTTCGTCAACGCGCCGCTGTCCGGCGTATGCTGGGAGGCGGAGCCGGACTGGTATCGCTCCTCTCCCATCGCGCACCGACCTTTCTGTTCGCGCTGTGGCACGCCGCTGGGCTTTGCCTTTCTGGATGGCGAGAACATCGACCTGACGGTGGGCAGCTTCGACGATCCCACGCCGTTCCGCCCCAGCCAGAACTACGCCACCGAAAGCATGTTGACGGCATGGACCGACGTGCGGCACTTGCCCGGCATGACCAGCGCCGAGAACCCCGGCGTTACGGACAGGTGGAAAGCCGCAGGGCTTGAGCCGCCTGCGTAGAACGGCCCGATAGAAAGCGAGTTTGCCCGTGAGCGAAGTGAAGACCGAATTCGTCGAAGGTTTCGGCGGCGCGAAGCTTGCCCTGCACACGATGAAGGCTTCCGGCGGTGAGGGGGCTGGCAGGCCGCTGGTGCTGCTGCACGGACTGTTTTCCAGCGCCGAGGTGAACTGGATCAAGTTCGGCAATGCGCGGATTCTGGCCGATGCGGGGTTCGACGTGTTCATGCCCGACTTGCGCGCGCATGGACAGAGCGACGGCCCGCACGATCCTGCTGCCTATCCGTCGGACGTGCTGGTGCGCGATCTCAAGGCGGTGATCGCGGCACTGGAGCTGTCCGATTTCGACCTTGGCGGTTTCTCTCTGGGCGCGCGCACGGCGGTTCGCGGAGTGCTGGCGGGGCTGGCGCCGCAGCGACTGGTGTTGGGGGGAATGGGATTGACGGGGCTGTCCGGCTGGGCTCGCCGCAGCGCCCATTTCGTCGATGCGATAGATCGTTTCGGTACCATCGAGCGGGGCGACAAGGCGTTCGTCGCGCAGGCCTTCATGAAGACGATGAAGATCGACCGGGTTGCGGCGCGGCTGCTGCTCGGCTCGGTGGACGACACCGCCCCCGATGCCATCGCCCAAGTGCCGATGCCGACGCTTTGCGTGTGCGGCGTTGACGATCGCGACAACGGCTCCGCCCCGGAACTGGCGGAGGCGCTGCCGCAGGGTAGGTATGCCGAAGTCCCCGGCAATCACATGTCGTCGGTGACGTTCAAGGACATGGGAAGGGCGATCGCTGCATTTCTGGGCTAAGGCACCGGCGCCGTGATTGTTACAGTTAAATGACAGATGTTGCGCGTAAGATGTTCAGAACGTTATAAAATTCTTAGGGAATCATCCTTAACGACACAGCCCGAACGGACGGAATGTAAATTCCCACGTAATCGGGTGACAGAATCTTGAACCAGAAATCGAAGTTCGGGCGCATGTTCGCGTCGCTTGAAACGCGCCTGATAAGCGCCCTGGCGCTGATCGCCACGCTCACTCTGGTGCTCCAGTTCGTTACGCAGCACGAAGCCTATGCCCTGAAGGAACAGACCGACGCGCTGATCCATGCGTCGGCGGTAGCGGAGAACGCCGACCAGTTTTCAGCCGCCGTGGACAAGCTGCGCATGGCGACCAATCGGGGGCTTGCCGCGCGGGGCGGGAGTGACGAACTGACCGATCTGGCGATCGGCCTCGACGATCAGCTTGGGCGCCTGCGCAGCAGCGGCATGACGATCTACGGATCGTCCCAGGCGGACAACCCGTTTGCCGATCTCGACCGGCACATCGCCGAAATCGTTGCTATCCAGAACGGTCGGGAAGCCGGAAGCGGCCTGATCGCGCGGGTAGAGGCGCGCAACGCCGCGATGGTCGCCTATGCCGGGAACATCGTCAGCCGCGCCCATGCGCAGCGGCAGGAAGCGGCGGCAGGGTTCGTGGCTTCTGTCAGCCGCTGGCAACTGCTGGTGATCGCCACGGGCCTTGTAACCATGCTGGTCGTGCTGCTGGCGCTGTTCGACATCATGCGCAACATCCTGCCGTCGATGCGGCGGATGCACGGTGCGCTTCAGGCGCTGGCGAACGGCGATCTGGACGTGACGATAGAGGAATTCCGGCTCAAGGAACTGAAGGCGCTGTCCAACTCGCTGGAAACCTTCCGCCGCAATGCCAAGGCGGTGAAGAACCTTGCCTTCAGCGATCCGGCGACGGGCATGCCCAACCGCCGGGCGTTCCAGGAACGAGTCGGCAAACTGACGGCGGTGGGCGCCGGCAGTTTTGCCTTCATGGTCATCGACATCGACCGCTTCAAGCACATCAACGATGACTATGGCCATGCCGCAGGAGACGAACTGGTGGGCCTGATCGGTGGCCGCGTGAAGGCGTTGCTGGGCGACGAATGCGTGGTGGCCCGCGTCGGCGGCGACGAGTTCGCGGTATGCTTGCCACTAGCTGGGAGGGATAACGGCATCGCGGTCGCATCCGACATCGTCGATGCAGTGCGCCAACCTTTCAGTCTGGGCGAATACGCGGTGGTCGTCACCGTATCCATGGGCGTCGTCGATATCGATGCGGTGGACTGCGAGGACATCGACGACGTGCTGCGCAAGGCCGACATGGCGCTTTACGCATCCAAGAAGAACGGTCGCAACTGTGCCACCGCGTTCGATCAGACGATGGCGCAGGAGAGGGCCGTGGACCGCGCGCTGGAAAAGGATCTGGAACTGGCGTTCGAACGCGACCAGCTGCGGATGGTCTACCAGCCGATCCACTCCATGGTGGATGACGTGCGCGAAGTGGAAGCGCTGGTGCGCTGGCGCCATCCGGAGCTGGGCGACGTTCCGCCGTCCACCTTCATCCCTGCGGCCGAACGCAGCGGGCTGATGGTTCGGCTGGGTGAATGGATCATCAGGCGCGCGCTGGCGGATTTCGCGCAGTGGCCCGACATGCACCTCAGCCTGAACCTGTCGCCGGTGCAGTTGCAGCATGAAGGGTTCAGCGGGTTCCTGCTGCAATGCTGCCGAGACAGCGGAATTCCGCCCCACCGGCTGTTTCTGGAAGTGACCGAATCGCTGTCGATCGAGCGCAACACGCGGGCGCTGCTGACGCTCAACCTGCTGCGCACGCTGGGTTTCCGCATTGCGCTGGACGATTTCGGCACCGGCTATTCCTCGCTCTCGATGGTCAAGAGCTTCAAGTTCGACCGCATGAAGCTGGACCGCAGTCTGGTGATGGACCTGGGGCAGGATCCGGCCTCCGTCGCGGTTCTGGAAGCGGCGGTGACGATGGCGCGGCATGTGGGCGCCGAAGTAGTCGCGGAAGGCATCAGCGAAGCCCATCTGATCGGCGCAACCCGCTCGGCAGGCTGCACCCACTTGCAGGGGTACTACTACAGCAAGCCGATCGAGGCGGGCGAAGTCCTGGGCTACTTCGCGAACGTGGACGATGGCGCGACGAACGATCAGGCCGAGGAAGGGCTTGCGCAAGTCGCCTGAACGGATGGTGGAAAGCCCGTGGGGGGAGTTGATCTGGCGGCGGGCTGGCCTAGTGTCTGCGGTATAAGAAAAGTTCAGGAAGGTTCCCCCATGAAATTCGCATCCACCGCCCTTGCTGCGCTGGCCGCCGGCCTTTCGTTCGCTGCGATCCCCGCCTATGCGCAGGACTATCCGCAGACCCCGGAGGGCGCGGCCAGGTTCATCGCCGATGCCGAGAAGGATCTGTCCGACTTCTCGCTGGGCAACAACCAGGTGAACTGGGTCAACTACACCTACATCACCGAGGATACCGATGCGCTGGCGGCGAAGTCGAATGGCGACCTCACCGAAAAGCAAGTGAAGTACGCGGTGGAGGCGGCGAAGTTCGCGAAAGTGCCCGGCCTCAATGCCGACGTTGCGCGAAAGCTGGGCATTCTGCGGCAGGGCATCGTCCTGCCCGCGCCCAACACCCCCGGCGCGGCGGCGCAGCTGAGCGAGATCACCACGCGCCTGTCCTCCGCCTACGGCAAGGGCAAGGGCACGCTTGGCGGCAAGCCGGTCAACGGCTCCGACATCGAAGCGGAAATGGGCAATCTGCAGCACACCCCGGCCGAATTCGCCGAGATGTGGACGACCTGGCACGACAATGTCGGCGCGCCGATGAAGGGCGACTACGCGAAGATGGTCGGCATCGCCAATCAGGGCGCGAAGGAGCTTGGCTATGCCGACGTCGGCGCCATGTGGCGGTCCGGCTACGACATGACGCCCGAACAGTTCGCAGCGGAAACGCAGCGTCTGTGGGAAGAGACCAAGCCGCTTTACCTCGCCTTGCATACATACGTGCGCCGCAAGCTGAACGAGAAGTATGGCGATGCCGTGCAGCCCCGCAGCGGGCCGATCCGCGCCGACCTCTTGGGCAACATGTGGGCGCAGGAATGGGGCAACGTATACCCGCTGGTGGCTCCGCAGGGCGCGGGCGATCTGGGCTACGACATAGGCGACCTGCTTAAGACGCAGGGCAAGAAGCCGCTGGACATGGTGAAGGCGGGCGAAGGGTTCTATTCCTCGCTGGGCTTCGATCCGCTGCCGGGGACGTTCTGGACCCGATCGATGATCACCAAGCCCGCAGACCGCGAAGTGATCTGCCATGCCTCGGCCTGGGACGTCGATAACAAGGACGACATTCGCATCAAGATGTGCACGAAGGTCAATTCGGAAGACTTCGTCACGATCCACCACGAACTGGGCCACAACTACTACCAGCGCGCCTACAACAGGCAGCCGTTCCTGTACCTCAACGGCGCGAACGACGGCTTCCACGAAGCGATCGGCGACTTCATCGCGCTGTCGATCACGCCGCAGTACCTTGTGGACATCGGCCTGCTGGACAAGAACAAGGTGCCCGGCGCCGACAAGGACATCGGCCTGCTGCTACGCCAGGCGATGGACAAGGTGGCGTTCCTGCCCTTCGGCCTGATGATCGACCGCTATCGCTGGGGCATCTTCGACGGCTCGATCCAGCCTGCCGACTACAACAAGGCGTGGACCAAGATGCGCCTCGACTATCAGGGCATCACCCCGCCCTCGGCACGGCCGGACGACGGGTTCGACGCCGGTGCCAAGTTCCACGTACCGGGCAACACGCCCTATACGCGCTACTTCCTGGCCCGGATCCTGCAGTTCCAGTTCTATCAGGCCGCATGCAAGCAGGCCGGGTGGAAGGGGCCGCTGCACCGCTGCAGCTTCTATGGCAACAAAAAGGTCGGCGAGAACCTGAACCGGATGCTGGCGATGGGCCAGTCGAAGCCGTGGCCCGAAGCGCTGAAAACCTTCACCGGCTCCCCGCAGATGAGCGCCAAGCCGATGCTGGACTACTTCGCGCCCCTCAAGAAGTGGCTCGATGCGCAGAACAAGGGCGAAAAGTCCGGCTGGTGAGACCAGGCAGGCCGACCATGCCATACGCGGCATGGTCGGCCTGCTTTTCGAGTTAACGGAACGGGGGTTCGTTGAACGCGCGAAGCTTGCGGGAATGCAGGCGGTCGCCCTGTTCGCGCAGCAGGTCGCAGGTAATGAGGCCGATCTTCAGGTGGCTGGCAATCGCCTCCTCGTAGAAGCGGTTGGCCTGTCCCGGCAGCTTCAGTTCGCCGTGAAGCGGCTTGTCGGACACGCACAACAGGGTGCCGTAAGGCACGCGGAAGCGATAGCCCTGCGCACTGATCGTGGCGCTTTCCATGTCGATGCCGATCGCGCGGCTGAGCGAGAAGCGCTTGGCGGATTCGGTATAGCGCAGTTCCCAGTTGCGATCGTCGGTGGTGACGATGGTGCCGGTGCGCATCCGCTTTTTCAGGTTCGCGCCGCCTTCGCCGCTGACCATCTCGGCGGCCTGGGCCAGCGCCATCTGCACTTCCGCGATGGCGGGCAGCGGGATTTCCGGCGGCAGCACCGGGTCCAGCACATGGTCGTCGCGCAGGTACGCATGGGCCAGCACGTAGTCGCCGATGCGCTGCGTTTCGCGCAGGCCGCCGCAATGGCCGATCATCAGCCATGCCTCGGGGCGCAGCACCGCCAGATGGTCGGTGATCGTCTTGGCATTGGACGGGCCGACGCCGATGTTGACAAGGGTGATGCCCGAACCGTCCTTGCGGATCAGGTGGTAGGCGGGCATCTGGTGCCGGCGCCACGCCGTGTCGGACAGCCGTGCGCGGGCGTTATCGACCGGTGCATCGAGGTACAGGCCGCCGGCACCCGACAGCGCCACGTAGCCGTCGGAGCCGACTTGCGTGCCTGCCCAGTCCACGAATTCATCGACGTAGCGGTGATAGTTGGTGAAAAGCACGAAGCGCTGGCAGTGCTCCGGGCTGGTGCCGGTGTAGTGCGCCAGGCGTGCCAGGCTGAAGTCGGTGCGCAGTCCGTCGAACAGGGCCAGCGGGTGCGGCTCGTCCTCTCCGGACAGGAACGTGCCGTCGGCGATCTCATCGCCGATCATCGCCAGTTCGGTGCTGGGGAAGTGCGCAGCCAGTTCCTGCGGCGTCACCGTGCCGACCGACACGCCTTCGAGCACGTAGGGGAACGGGATTTCCTGCGTGGAAGGGGCGACCTCGAACTCAACTTCGTACTCGGCCTCGATCAGGGCGAGCTGTTCTTCGAGATAGGACGCGAACAGGTGCGGGCGGGTGACGGTGGTGGCATAAGTGCCGGCCAGTTCCAGCCGCCCGAACGCGCGCGAGGCGCGGGCGTTGCGCTCGGTGCCGCGATAGGTGATCCGCAGCTCAGGATAAGTCCAGAGGCGATCGGCGCGGCGGTTGGATGGGGGAAGGGTGCCGTTCTCTACGAAGGCGGCAATATCGGCCTTGAGAGTGGAAACGGCGGCTTCGTAAACGCGGACCAGTTCCGCGAGCGTTTCTTTCATCGTTTGCATGGCCATCTATTACGCATTCCGTGCTGCGGCGCAATAGGGGCGGATGACGGCAGGGTGATGACGGATTGGACGACAGCACAAAAGGAAAAGCCCCCGTTCCGTGAAGGAACGAGGGCTTTCGTATTCCTCGGATGTCCGAAGGAAGGGCTTAGGCCTGAGCCTCGCCCTCTTCCTCGGTTTCCTCGACCGCGATTTCGCCGGGTTCGGCGTTCGGGTCGTAAGCTTCGGTGAAGCCCGAGACGTCCTGTTCGAACATCGCGGCCATCACGTCCACGCCCTGCGACTGCAGCTCGGCTTCGTCGGGCGAACGTGCGACGTTCACCTTGACGTTGACCGAAACTTCAGGGTGCAGCGAAACCTTGACGTCGAAGATGCCAAGCGTCTTGATCGGGCGTTCAAGCACGATCATCTGCTTCGACACGTTCGCGCCTTCGGCGTTCAGGCCGTCGACGATGTCACGGACCGAAACCGAACCGTACAGCTGGCCCGAGTTCGACGAGGCGCGGATCAGGACGATCTGCTTGCCTTCGACGTTGCCCGAGTTGGCTTCGGCAGCCGAACGACGCTCAGCGTTGTCCGCTTCGATCTTGGCGCGGTTGGCTTCGAAGACCTTCTTGTTCGCGTCGTTGGCGCGAAGGGCCTTCTTGTTCGGAAGCAGGTAGTTACGGGCGTAACCGTCCTTAACCGAGACGACGTCGCCGATGGCACCGAGCTTCTCGATGCGCTCCAGGAGGATGATCTGCATGGGTAGGTCCCTCCCTTACTTGACGATGAAGGGAAGCAGGCCGATGTGGCGGGCACGCTTGATAGCCTGGCCCAGCTCACGCTGCTTCTTGGCGGAAACCGCGGTGATGCGGCTCGGAACGATCTTGCCACGCTCGGACATGAAGCCCTGGAGCAGACGAACGTCCTTGTAATCGATCTTCGGCGCGTTCTTGCCCGAGAACGGGCAGGACTTGCGACGGCGGAAGAATGCACGTGCCATCTGGATCAGGCTCCTTCACGTTCGCGACGGCGAGTACGCTCGCGGTCGGTCTTGCGCATCATGACCGAGGGGCCTTCCTCGTGCTCGTCAACGCGGATGGTGACGTAGCGGATGACGTCTTCGTTGATCTGCGTCTGGCGCTCGAGCTCGGCGACGACGTCGCCCGAAGCTTCGATGTTCAGCATCACGAAGTGAGCCTTGCGGTTGCGCTTGATCTTGTACGCGAGATTCTTGAGGCCCCAGGTCTCGGTCTTGACGACCTTGCCCTGGTTCGACTCGACGATCTCGGTGGCGGCGGCAGCAAGCGCATCGACCTGCGCCTGGCTGAGGTCCTGGCGTGCCAGGAACACGTGCTCATATAGAGCCACGGCAGCTTCCTTTATCTAGTCTAACCGATCGCTGGCGACCCGCGGGATTGCGGGGCCCCTCCGGCTTTCTTTCTTTTCCTTCGCGTCACTCGGACTGCGGGGAAGGGGCGCCCTTAGCGGATTGGCGGCGGAATGCAAGCGCTGCGTGGCGCACGGCAGGCGCGTATCCCGGTCAGCGTTTAAAATTGCACATTGCGGTTAAATTGTTGCGCCACTGCGACAGGGCGTTAGCAATGCGTCATCCCCCTTTCTGGTGTGAGTCGTCCATGAAGAAACCGTATCGTCGCGCCGCGCTGGCGCTTCTCGCCGGCGTCGCCCTTCCGTTTTCCGCCTTTGCACAGAATGGGGGGGCGCAGGATGCGGGCACTGCCTCCACGACCAAGGGCGCGACTGCCGAGACGGTGACGACGCAGCTGCCGCGCTCCGTTCGGCCCAGCCATTACGACATCACGTTCACGCCCGATGCCAAGGCGATGACGTTCGCAGGCAAGGCTGCGATCACCGTCGATGTCGTGGAAGCGACCAGCACGATCACGCTGCAGGCAGCGGACCTGGCGATCGCCAGGGCGGCGCTGGCGACGAAGGCGGGCAGGAAGGCCGGTGCGCCGACCGTCTCGCTGGACGAGAAGGCGCAGACCGCGACCTTCACCTTCGCCAAGCCGATCGCGCCCGGCAGCTACGTGCTGTCGATCGACTACACCGGCAAGATCAACACGCAGGCCTTCGGTCTGTTCGCCCTCGACTACAAGGCGGCGGACGGCACCCAGAAGCGCGCGTTGTTCACCCAGTTCGAGAACTCCGACGCGCGCCGCTTCATGCCTTCGTGGGACGAGCCGTTCTACAAGGCGACGTTCGACCTCAAGGCCGTGGTCCCGACCGAGGAAGTGGCCGTGGGCAACCTGCCGGTCGCAAGCCGCAAGGATCAGGGCAACGGCAGGACGCTGGTGACCTTCGGCACCAGCCCGAAGATGTCTACCTACCTGCTGTTCTTCGGCCTTGGCGATTTCGAGCGCAAGACGAAGATAGCGGGCGACACCGAAGTGGGCGTGCTGACCAAGAAGGGCGATCTTGCGCAGGCCGATTATGCGCTGAACGCCTCGGCGGATCTGCTGCCGTGGATGAACAGCTATTTCGGCGAGAAGTATCCGCTGCCCAAGCTGGACCACATCGCGGCGCCCGGTCGCAGCCAGTTCTTCTCTGCGATGGAGAACTGGGGCGGGATCTTCTACTTCGAAAACGCGATGCTGCTCGATCCGAAGATCGCCTCGAACGCGCTGCGTGAGCGGATCTTCACGGTCGTGGCGCATGAAATGGCGCACCAGTGGTTCGGCGATCTCGTCACCATGTCGTGGTGGGACGACCTGTGGCTGAACGAAGGTTTTGCATCGTGGATGGAAGGCCGGGCAACCGAGAAGTTCCACCCCGAATGGCACCCCGAACTCACCGCGCTGGGTTCGCGCGAACTGGCGATGGGTCAGGACGCCTACGTCACCACGCACCCGATCATCCACCACATCGCGACGGTGGAGGAAGCCAGCCAGGCCTTCGATTCGATCACCTATTCCAAGGGTGAGGCGGTGATCCGCATGCTTGAGGCCTATGCCGGTTCGGAAGGCTGGCAGAAGGGCGTGCAGGCCTACATGGGGCGCTACAAGCATTCCAACACCGTCACTGACGACCTGTGGCGCGAGATCGACAAGTCCTCCGGCAAGCCGATCAGCCAGATCGCGCACGACTTCACGCTGCAGCCGGGCATTCCGCTGGTGAAGGTGACGGCGGCCTGCGCGGCGGGTTCGACCACGCTGGCGCTGGAGCAGGGCGAGTTCACCCGTGATCGTGCCGACAAGCAGCCGCTTTCGTGGCGCGTGCCGGTTCGCGCCGCTGCTGTGGGCGGTGCAGAGGCGGAGACGCTGCTGCAGGGCAAGGGCGCGCTCAAGGTTGCGGGCTGCGGTCCGGTGGTCGTCAACGCCGGTCAGTCGGGCTACTACCGCGTGCTGTATGATGCGAAGACCTTCGCCGGTCTGGCCAAGGGGATCGCGTCGGTCCAGCCGGTGGACCAGCTTGGCATCCTGAACGATGCGGTGGCACTGGGTTATGCCGGCAACCAGCCGATGGCCGACATGCTTGACCTTGTGAAGAACCTCCCCGCCAATGCCTCGCCGCAGGTTCTGGAGCGTGCAACCAAGGTGATCGGCGGGCTTGCCGAGTTCACGGATGGCAACGCCAAGCGCAAGACCGCGCTGTCGCGCTTTGCCTCGGCGCGGCTGCTGCCGGTGCTGAACACTCTGGGCTGGGCGCCCAAGGCGGACGAGCCGGCCACCGCCGGCGACCTGCGCGCCACGCTGATCGAGACGCTGGGCGATCTGGGTGAAGCCAGTGTCGTGGCGCAGGCGCGCCGCCTGTTCGCCGATCCGGCTTCGATCGATCCTTCGGTCAAGGTCGCGGTGCTCACTGTCGTCGCCAAGAATGCCGACGCGGCGACCTGGGACAAGCTGCACCAGATGGCGAAGGAAGAAACCTCGGCGCAGGTGAAGACCACGCTCTATTCGCTGCTGGGCCGCGCCAACGATCCGGCGCTGGCGGGCAAGGCGCTGGCGCTGTCGCTTACGGACGAGCCGGGCGTCACCACCAGCCCGGTGATCGTCAGCGCGGTCGGCACCGAGCACCCGGAGCAGGCGTTCGACTTCGTGCTTGCCAACTATGATGCGGTGATGAGCCGCGTCGATGTCTCGGGCGCCACCCGCTACGTCGGCCGTCTGGCGGCAGGCAGCGCCGATCCGGCGATGGTGGGCAAGCTGGACGCGTACGCCAAGGCCCGCCTTGCAGCCGGTTCGCGCCGCCCGGTGGACGAAACCATCGCCAAGATCCAGGACCGCGTGAAGGTCGGCCAGACGCGCTTGCCCGAAGTGGACGCCTGGCTTGCAAAGCAGGGCTACTGAACGAAGAAACAGACGGGTCCGGGGCAAATGCCTCGGACCCTTGCAAGTGTCGCCCCGCAGAACAGGTGTGCTGCGGGGCGTTTTTTCAGGACTACGTGGACGCGCCTCTACGGCGCTGCAAATCAGACCGCGGGAGCATACCCGGCAAGCCGCAGCGCCCCGTCGAGCGAATCCCCCAGCGCTTCGCTGAGCCGCTCCACCGTCCGCGCGCGAAGCCATGGCATCATGCGCGGAGCCAGCCCCCCCACCAGCGTGCAGCGCGTCGCGCCGCGTTCGAAGATCGTCTCTATGAAGCGTTCGATATGGCCCGCCGCGTTCTCGACGATCGATCGCGCGATGGCGTCGTCCGCTTCGGCATAGTCCATCACCAGCGGGGCAAACGTGCCGTAGTCGCGCGGGGTGGCATGGTCCATCCAGGCGATGGCCTGCGCGGTGTCATGCCCGAAACGCTCGGTAACGGCGGCGCTGAGCGGGGTCTTGCGGGTGCGACCGTCCAGCGCGCGCAACGCGTGCCGCATGGCAGAAAGGCCCAGCGCGGCGCCGCTGCCTTCGTCCGAGATCGGGAAGCCATAGCCGCCGATTGTGAATTCGTGGCCCTCCACGCGCAGTTGTGCCGCGCTGCCGGTGCCGATGATGAGGATCGCACCGTCCTGCCCGCCGTGCGCGCCCAGGTTCGCGATCTGCGCGTCGGTGGCATAGTTGGCGGAGGCGAAGCCGAAATCCAGTTCCGCCAACGCGTCGCGAACGCCGGGGCGGGTTATGCCCGCGATGCCCATGCCGGCGCGGATGGTAGCGCGCTGCCCGGTCGAAAGGCCCGCCTGCGCCACGGCCTGATCGGCGGTGTCCTTCAGCGTTTCGTAAAGCGCGTCGATCCCGATCCGGGCGTTGGCGGTGCCTGAGCGTCCTTCGCCGATGACCGCGCCGCCTGCGTCGATCAGCCGTGCGCGGCAATTGCTGCCGCCTGCGTCGATGCCGAGGTAGTAAGTCATGCGTGATCTCCGCAATCGGCCCAGTCACGCGCTTTTGACGTATGACCGATGCCGGGATTCAACTGGTTGCGCGGGTCGATGCTGCGGTAGAACTCCGCCAACTGCGGCTTCGCGACATAGAGGTGGCCGACGTTGTGTTCCGCCGGATACTGCGCGCCGCGTGCGTCCAGCAGGCGCCACAGGGCATGTTCGAATGCGAGCGGATCGGTGCCTTTGCGCACGATGTAGTCCTGATGGAACACCTGGCAGAAGAAGTGCCCGTAATAGAGCGTGTGGATGCAGCGGTCCGACAGATCATCGGGCAGGTGTTCCACCCACTCGCGCATATTGCGGGGCAGGGCAACGTCCAGCGCGACGATGTCCTCCACCTGCGCCCGGTGCACCGCGCGATAGCGAACCGCCGCGCCCGCCGCGACGAAGCGGTGGAGGAACGCCTTGGCCGCTTCCTGCGCGGTGCATTCGAAATGCGCGGCCGGAAACAGCCGTGCCAGCAGCGCGCGCGTGTCTGCGGCCTGATCGCCCGAGACCTTGAGGATCAGGTGATGATCGAAGCGCCTGCGCCATTCGCGCATCCGGGCGGGCAGGTGATCGGGAAGGAAGCGTCCGGCCCACTGCATCAGCCGGTCGCTGCGCCCGTTGCCGAACGTGGCGTCGAACCTGGCCTTCGCGGCGAACAGCGCCGGAAGACGGTCCGTGCCGAGCTTTTCGATAGCGACGAACGTGTCGCGGCCATAACGGTCGGCCACGTCGAACGCGTCGGCGTGCATGTATTCGCCTGCGATCGGTGGTGCAGCAAAATCGCGCAGCATGGTGCGGCGAAGTTCGGTCAGCGGTTCCGGCGTGGTCGCGCCGAGGTAGAACGTGGCGGTGTCTTCCTCGCGCGCGAAAGTGTCCAGCCTCACGGCAAAGACGATCAGCTTGCCCGCGCTTCCCGCAGCTTCGAACAGGCAGCGCGGGTCGGCGTTGAAGCGGGCGGGGACGTCGCTGTCGATGTCGCGGACGTGGCTGGCATAGTCGTGATCGTGGGCGCGGCGGTCAGTGGCAGGATCGATATCCGCCTCGGTGAAATGCCCTCCATCCAGCCGCGCCAGCACGGTTTCGGGATCATCGCCCAGCGCGATGCCCAGATGGTTCACCAGCCGCAGCGAACCGTCATGCTGCACCTGCGCGTAAAGCGCCATCTCGGTATAGGCGGGGCCGCGCCGCACCAGCGATCCGCCCGAATTGTTGCACACGCCGCCCACCACCGACGCGCCAAGGCACGACGATCCGATCACAGAATGCGGTTCCCTGCCGAATGGGCGCAAGGCCTGTTCCAGCCGGTTCAGCGTTGTGCCCGGCAGGCACAGCACCTGTTCTCCGCCCCGGATGACCTTGAGCGCCGAAAGCCGCGTGGTGCTGACGATCACCAGCCCGCCGGGATAATCGGCGCCATCCGGCGTGGAGCCGCCGGTCAGCCCGGTGTTCGACGCCTGCATGATGATCGAGACGTCGGCTGCCACGCACGCGCTTGTCACGCGCCACAGTTCGAGCAGGCTGCCGGGGCGCACCACGGCCAGCGCAGGCCCGTCTCCCGTGCGATAGCCCTTGCGGTAACGGGCGGTCGCACGCGGGGACGTCAGCACATGGCGCTTGCCGACAGCGTTACGCAACGTGGCAAGAAGCGCGGTCACTGGGTCTGTACCTCTTCGTCGGTCATCAGGTCGTCGCCGTCCAGCCAGCGCACGATCTCTCGCGCGGCGGGATGGTCGATCCCTTCATAGCGGCTGCGCAGCCGCTGCGTTCGCACGCCAAGGCGCTCATGCCCCACGTCCTGCAATGCTGCAATGTCCTGCTGCAGCATTGTGGCAAATTCCGGCCCGAGCAGTTCCCGCGCAGCCGAGGCGAAGGCGGCGCCATAGGCATAGTCATCGCCCAGCGTGTAGACCTGCGGCAGGGTCAGCGCAGGGATGCATCCCAGATGCGCCTGGATCGCCGGATTGACCGCATGGCCGCTGATATGCTGCGCCGCCTTGGCGCTGCGTCCGGTAAAGGCGCGCAAATGCAGGAAGCGGGACATGCGCGCCCCGTCGTTGACCGGCCAGTTGTCCCACAGGCACACCGGGCGGCCAAGTTCGCCCGCCACGCGCTGGAGGTGGGCAGGCTCGATCGCCTTGGAGCAGACTTCCTCGCCGGTCCAGTAGACCTGCACCTGCGAATCCAGCCGCCGGCCCAGTTCGCCCAGATAATCTTCCGGCCGCTGCTCGAACACGAGGTCCAGCACGGGGTCGTCCGAGTAGTACGTGGGGCAGGTATAGACCCGCGTGGCGCGCGACCTGTCGGCGCAGAAGTTCACTACGTCCGCCTGTCGCAGGGCCAGTTCGGGCATGTCGCCGCGCAAGTCGTCGAACAGCACGCAGAGGTCGTCGATGCCGATGGCGTCGAGATCGGCGACACGCCGCGCCAGATCCGCGCGGGCATCGTCGTCGAACGGGTGCGTCGATCCCACCGGCGTCAGGGCGATGCCGAAACGCATCCCGTTTTCGCGGACTTGCGCCGAAAGTCTTGCCAGCGCTTCGGTCTGCTGCGGGGTATGCGCGGTGCGCCATTCGCGCCGTAGCGCACGGTCGGCCTTTGGGCCGTAATGGTAGAAGCCATAGCCGGCACCTGCCAGCGTGCGCACCACGTAGCCGCGCTCCGCCTCGTCCCACAGGCGTCCGAACCGCCCTTCCACCAGACCGAGCTGCGGCATCATTCGCGGCTGTCCTCCCTTGCGCCCGCGATCCATGTGGCGCGCACATGGCGGGCATCGTCAAGGTGGACGAGGTCGGCGGCAAGGCCGGGGGCGATCGTGCCCGTGCTGTCCTGCAGCTTCAGGAACCGTGCCGGGTTGCCGCTGGCCATCCGCGACGCGGCGACGATGTCGAGGCCAAGCATGTCCATCGTGTTGCGCAGGGCCTGTGCCATCGTCAGTGCGGAACCCGCCAGCGTGCCGTCAGGGCCGCGACAGCCGCCTTCGCCCACAGTGATTTCCTGCCCCATCAGCGTGAAGCGGGTGCAGCGCCCTCCCACCGGCGGCATCGCATCGGTCACCAGCATCGCGCCCTCGATCCCGCGCGCCAGCAGGGCCACGCGCAGGGCGGCGGGGTGGACGTGCAGGCCGTCGACGATCAGGCCGAAATGCGTGCTGCGATCTTCCAGCGCGGCGCCGACCATGCCCGGATCGCGGCTGAGGAACTGGGTCATCGCGTTGAACAGGTGGGTGAAGCCGCTGAGCCCTTCGTCCAGTGCCGCGCGTGTCTGGTCGTAGTCGGCCAGCGAATGGCCCGCGCAGACGAGAATACCGGCATTCGCCAGCGCGCGAACCGCACCTGCTGGTGCCAGTTCGGGGGCAAGCGTGACGATACGGCGCCCTTTGGATGGCACCGTCAGCCTTGCCAGCACGGCATCGTCGACTGTGCTAAACCGCCCGGCGTCGTGGATGCCCTTCTTCACGGGGTTGAGGTGCGGCCCTTCGATGTGAACGCCGAGCACGCCGGGGACACCGGCCTCCAGAGCCGCTTCGCCCGCCGCGATCGCGGCCTCCACGACAGGGGCATAGTCGCTTATCAGCGTGGGCAGCAGCCCGGTGGTGCCATAACGCCGGTGCGCCTGTGCGATGGCACGAATGCCCTCCACGCAGGGCATGTCGTTGAACAGCACATCCCCGCCGCCGTTCACCTGGGTGTCGATGAAGCCCGGCAGCAGCCAGCCGCCGCCAAGATCCTGCACTGCGGCACCTTCCGGCGCGGCTTCGGCCACGCCGACGATGCGCGCCCCGTCGAGTACTAGCACCCGGTCCTCGGCAATGCGGTCCGCCAGTACGATGCGGGCGCCGGCAAGAGCGGTCAGGGTCATAGCGTGCGGGTCACCTTGTTGAGATGTGGCGGACTGTCCGGATTGCGCCCGCGCGCCAGTGAAAGGGCTTCGGCCAGCGCGTAGAAGCTCTGGATCTGGGCGATGGCGCCCAGCGCCGGATGTGTGTCGGGGGCAAACGGCAGGATCGTCGCGCCGGCAGGGATGTCTTCCGGAAGCCCTGCGGCGATCACTTTCGCCCCGCGCGCGGCGAAATCGTCAAGCCGTTCGCGCAGGCCGGTACGCGCAACATCCAGCGGGGCCAGCACCAGCACCGGGTCGCCTTCGCCCACCAGCGTCATGGGGCCATGCGCGACTTCGGCGCTGCTGAAAGCCTCGGCGTGAAGGCTGGACGTTTCCTTCAGCTTCAGCGCAGCCTCGCCCGCGATCGGCAGGGTGGGACCGCGACCCAGCACCAGCATGTCGTCAGCGTCGAGCAGCAGCGGAACGGCGGGCGTCCAGTCGGTGTGCGCGGCCTGTTCCAGAACGTCTCCGGCAGTGTCCAGCGCTTTCAGAAGCTCTGCGTCCTGGCTCCACTCTGCAACGAGGTGCGTGAGGGCGACAAGCGTGCAGACGAAGCTCTTGGTCGCCGCCACGCTGGTTTCAGGGCCAGCGTGGACCGGTATCACGATCTGCGCCAGTTCCGCCAGCGGAGACGCGGCGTCGTTGACGATGGCGATCACAACTGCACCTTGACGCCGGGCGTCCTGCGCGGCGGCGATCAGGTCGGGGCTGCGTCCGGATTGCGAAATCGCGATCAGCGGTACGCCTGCAAAGTGCGGTGAAGTCGCCTGATACAACGATCCGATGGATGGTGCGTGGCTCAGCGTGGGGATACCCGCATGAGTTTCGAGCAGGAACTTGGCGAAAGCGGCCGCCTGATCCGAACTGCCCCGCGCCAGGGTAGCGGCGAAGGGGGGCGAAAGGTCGCGCAGCCGCTGGCCCGCTTCGCGCACGACATCGGCGTTGAGGCGCAGTTGTTCGGCCACGCGCGCAGGTGCTTCGCGGGCTTCCTGCGCCATCTTCGTGGCGCCCTGAAGGATCGTCTGGGTCATGCTGCTTCTGATACCAGTCTACCGGTTTTGCACAAGTGGCATTAAATTGGTTTTGTCATTAACGCCGATGGTGTTACCCGATCATACAGTGAGCGCTTACCGGACTTTCGGGACGGCAGCGTGTCGGTGGGAGGCAATGCTGATGCTGGTGCTGGGATTCATGAGCGGGACGTCGCTCGATGGCGTGGACGCTGCGCTAATCGAAACGGACGGAGAGGAAATCGATTCGTTCGGTGCCAGCTTCCTCTCGCCATTTTCCGGGGAAGAGCGTGCGACGATAGAGCGCGCGACCGCAGATGCGCTGGCGTGGAATGGCCATGGCCCCCGTCCGCAGACATTCGCTGCGGCGGAAGACGTCGTCCATGCCGTCCATGTTCGCGCCGCTCGGGAAGTCATGTCCAGGGCAGGGCGCCGGCCCGATCTGGTCGGGTTCCACGGACAGACGGTGCTCCATCGGCCGGACCGTCGGCTGTCGATCCAGTTGGGCGATCCGGCCCGTCTCGCCGACGCCTTGGGCATCGACGTCGTGGCGGACATGCGGCAGGACGACCTTGCCGCAGGCGGGCAGGGCGCGCCGCTGGTCCCGGCCTACCATGCCGCTCTGGCGCGGCGGCTGGGACTGGCCGGGCCGCTGGCGTTCCTCAATCTGGGCGGCATCGCGAACGTCACGTTCATCGGTGCCGACGGCGAAGTGCTGGCGTTCGATACTGGCCCTGCGAATGGCCTGATCGATCAGGTTGTGCAGGCGCATGGAGCAGGGCGCTATGACGATGGCGGGCGCTTCGCGGCGGCAGGGAGGGTCGACGAAGCCGTTCTCGCCAAGCTACTTTCGCACGGGCATTTCCGGGGACAAGGCCCGAAGTCGCTTGACCGCTACGACTTTCCGCTTGAATGGGCCGACGCCTGTTCGCTGGAGGATGCGGCGGCGACGCTGACGGCGTTCACGGCGGAATCGGTTGCGCTTGCCACGCGCCATCTGCCGGACGTGCCTGCGGTATGGATCGTCTGCGGCGGCGGGTGCCACAACCCGGTGCTGATGCAGGCGCTGGCCGATCGGCTGGGGGATTGCCGCAAGGCGGACGACATGGGGCTGCGCAGCGACTTCATCGAGGCCGAGGCGATGGCGTTCCTCGCGGTGCGCAGCCTGAAGGGACTGCCGCTGACTTATCCCGGCACCACGGGCGTGGCCGCCCCGTTGTCTGGCGGCACACTCTGGCAATCCCGCATTGTGCTGGCTTGATATAGAACCAATAGAATACCGGTACTTTACAAAGTGTGACAGGTATGGTCTGTGGCGCAATCCAGCCGCAAGCCGCCGAGTCTTTCGGGTCGCGCCACAAGATAATCAGGCGGCGACTGGGTTCAGGGAAGTCGGAAATATGAAGGGAAAGCCGATGGTCAAGTTTCACAGGAATGCCGTGGGCGTCGCCGCGCTCGCCGTCGCGCTGGTCAATGCGCCTGCCTCAGCGCAGTCTGCCGGAGCGGCGGACGCCGGGGCGGATACCAGCGCGGACATCGTCGTCACCGGCACCCGCATTTTGCTGCCGGGCGTGAAGTCCAGCAGCCCGATCGCCTCCACCTCGGAAGAGCAGATCAGGCTGCAGGCAGCCCAGACCATCGAGGATTTCTCGACCAAGATCCCGCAGCTGTCGGGCGGCGTGCGCCAGGGTTCGCAGGGCAGCGACGCATTCGGCGCGCAAGTGCTTGAACTGCGCAACTTCGGCCAGAGCCGTTCGCTGGTGCTGATCGATGGCACCCGCGCAGCGCCGTTCAGCTTCCGCAATTCGGTAGATGTGAACTCCATCCCCGCCTCGCTCATCAAGCGTACCGACGTGCTGACCGGCGGTGCCGCTGCGGTGTACGGCGCCGACGCAGTCGCGGGCGTGGTGAACTTCATCCTCAACGACGACTTCGAGGGCCTGCGCGCCAATGCGTCCAGCCGCCTGTCGACGCGCGGCGGTGCGCAGTACGGCGGCTCGATCATGCTGGGCACCGGCCTTGGCGATCGCGGCAACCTGGTGATCGCGGCGGACTACACCCAGCGCGACCTGATCCGCGCCGGCCAGCGCGACTGGGCGGAGACGCCCAACCAGACGATCCCCAGCATCGGTGGCGTCTTTACCGACGTGGCCAGCGGCCGCCGGTTCGGCTTCACCGACAGCGGCGCCTTCACCACCAGCCCGTCCGCCACGTCGAACGTGTCGAGCCAGTATCCGCTGATCTCGCCGCTGAAGCGCATCAACGTCGCCGCGCTCTACAAGTACGAGATCACCCCGCAGGTCGAAGTCTATGGCCGCGCGATGTATACCAACACCCGCACGACCGAGACCGGCACTCCGGGCGCGACGCCGGTTTCGGTGAACCGCACCGTCTCGATCAGCGAAAGCAACCCGTTCCTGACCGACGCGATCCGCAACCAACTGACCTTCGTCAACGGCGCGGCGCAGGTGAACGTGGCGCGTTCGCTGTACGAACTGGGCCTTGTCCAGTACCGCACCGAGCGCAACACGCTGCAGTTGCAGACGGGTCTGCGCGGTCCGCTGACCAGTGCGATCAAATGGAACGCCTATGCCCAGTATGGCCGGTCCACCGAAAACACGCTGATCACCGGCGACGGTCTGGTGGCCAACAATGCGGGCGCCAACAATTTCGCGTCCATCGTCAATACAGTGAACATCTTCGGGCCCAATGCCAGCGGTCTGGCCGATGCGCTGGGCACGCCGATCAACGGCTTCAACCGCAAGCGCGACCAGTTCGTCGCCGCCGCCACCCTCAGCGGCACGCTGGAGGAACTGTTCTCGCTGCCCGCCGGCCCGATCGGTTTCGCCATCGGCGCAGAGTATCGCCGCGAGACTGCCGACATCGATCAGGACACCGCGCTGCTCACCGGTAACACGTATCGTCAGGGCGTGCAGGCCGCCTACAGCGGATCGTTCGACGTCAAGGAGCTTTACGGCGAAGTGCTGGTGCCGGTGCTCCGCGATCTGCCGCTGATTCGCAAGCTGGACGTGGGCGGCGCCTATCGCCTGTCGGACTATAACCTGTTCGGCACCCACGGCACCTGGAAGGTCGAGGGCAACTGGGAAGTCGACCGCAACCTGCGTGTTCGCGGCACCTACCAGCGCGTCCTGCGCACCCCGAACTTCGGTGAGTTCGCAGGCGGCGTGTCCTCTCTGCCGTTCAGCAATCTGGTGACGGTGGATCGCCTGAAGCCCCGTTATGGTGGCGATCCGTGCGTGCTGGGCACCGGCAATGCAGAGCAGTGCGCCCGCTTCGGTGCGCCTGCGGTGGGTTCGGCGAACTCCAATGCGGCCAGCTATCTGACCGGCAACTACTATTACGGCGGCAACCCGGACCTGAAGCCCGAAACCGGTTACACCACCACGGCAGGCGTGGTCATCACGCCGACGTTCGTGCCGGGCCTGACCGTCACCGTCGACTGGTACGAGCTGGACCTCAAGGGCGCGGTCGGCGTGATCCAGCCGATCGCCGCCATCACCAGCTGCTATATCACCAACCCGACGGCGGGTAACCCGCTGTGCGGTCTGGTCACGCGCAACGCGGACGGCACGTTCGCCGATGCCTATGTGAACAACCAGAATCTGGGACGTCTGCTGCAGCGCGGGCTGGACATCTCGGCCAGCTACACGCTGCGTCAGGACTGGCTGCCGGGCGAGGGTCTGCGCCTGAGCTATCAGGGCAACATCGTCACCTCGTATAAGATCCAGGCGAACTCCACCGTCGCCGCGATCCAGTGCAAGGGCACGTTCGGCGCCACCTGTTCGAGCGACGGCACCACGCTGGTTCAGCCTGACTATCGCCACACCGTGGGCGCTGGCCTGCTGTTCGACAAGGGCGTGATCCAGTTCGACTGGCAGCGCATCGGCAAGGTGCGTTCGAGCACCGCCGGTTCGGCCGAGACGCTGAAGGCGCAGAACACCTTCGACCTTTCGGCATCGTATGACTTCGTCGAAGGCATCACGATGACCGCAGGCGTCTACAACCTGTTCGACAAGAACCCCCCCATGGTGTCCACCGGCGGTGTCTTCAACACCTTCCCGGACACCTACGACATCCTCGGGCGCACGATCGGCCTTTCGCTGACCGCGCATATCTGAGGAGC
This sequence comes from Novosphingobium gossypii, assembly GCF_050433305.1. Taxonomy (NCBI): domain Bacteria; kingdom Pseudomonadati; phylum Pseudomonadota; class Alphaproteobacteria; order Sphingomonadales; family Sphingomonadaceae; genus Novosphingobium; species Novosphingobium gossypii. Next base: position 160,642 of record NZ_JBNPXM010000001.1, read on the forward strand.
ATTCCCCCCCTGACGGCGCGCCCGGCCAACTCTCCTCCGGCCGGGCGCCCGTCTTTTCTTTCGGTATTTCCAACCCCGCGCGGGCAACTGCACTACGGAGACTATCGCGATGACGCTGCCATTTTCCATGGCGGACTGGCTGGTGATCGCCGCCTACCTCCTGCTGCTGGTTGCGGGCGGGTGGATATTCACGCCGCGCAAGACCGCTTCTGCGCATGACTATTTCCTTGCCGGCGGCAGTGTGCCCGCTTGGCTGGCGGCCATATCGGTGCTGTCGGCGACACAGTCCGCCGCGACCTTCCTTGGCGGGCCGGACTATGGCTACCACGGCGACCTGACGTATCTGAGCGGCAACATCGGCGGGCTGATCGGTGCGATCTTCGTGGCGCATGTGATGATCCCGCGCTTCTACGCTATCAAGGCGACGACCGCCTACGAACTGCTGACGCTGCGGTTCTCGGAAAAGGCGACGCGGTGGGCGGGCGGCATGTTCCTCGTAGGGCGCGTGTTTGCCGGCGGTGCGCGGGTCTATCTTGCGGCGATCGCGCTGGCGATGGTCATCACCGGCACGGTGGAAGCGCAGGGCATCATGATCGCCGCTGCGGTTCTCATCGTGGCAAGCGTGCTGTTCACCTTCGTCGGCGGCCTGAAATCGGTGCTGTGGAACGACCTTATCCAGTTCGTGGTCTATCTGGGGTCCGCCATCGCGGTGCTGGTGTTCCTGCGCCTGTCGATCCCGGCTTCCAACGCCGAGATCGTGCAGGGGCTGATGCATACGCCCGAGGGCGTGAACAAGCTGAAGCTGTTCGATTTCTCGATGGACCTGTCGCGTCCGTTCTCGATGCTGGCGATCGTGCTGGGCCTCTCGCTGCTCTACATCGCCAATGCCGGGATGGACCAGGACACGACCCAGCGCCTGCTTTCGTGCAAGGACGCGAAGACCGGGGCGCGCAGCCTCTACCTTTCCGTGCTGGCCACGGTGCCGACGGTGGGCATGTTCATCGTCATCGGCCTGCTGCTTTACGTGTTCTACGACAGGCCCGACCTGATGGGCGGCGCCACCGCCGCCGCAGGCAACCAGTTCGGCGGCGAGAAGATCAGCATCTTCATGCACTACATCCTCACCCAGCTGCCGGGCGGTCTGCGCGGGCTTGTCACCATCGGCATCTGCGCGGCGGCAGTGGCGACCACCAATTCCGCGCTGAACGCGATGTCTTCGGTGCTGGTGCAGGACTTCTATCGCCCGTGGAAGGAAAAGCGCGCAAACCCGCCGGAACATCACTACGTCACGGCGGGACGCGCCGGCATGGGCGTGATTGGCCTTGCGATGTTCGTGATGGCGATCGTCTCGTTCTACTGGCAGCGCTATACCGACATGGGGTTGCTGGAATTCGCGCTACAGGTGATGGTGTTCACGTATGCGGGGCTGCTGGGCGTCTACTTCACCGCGCTGTTCACGGGGCGCGGGACGACCGGATCGGTAATCGCGTCGCTGATCGTCGGGTTCGTCACGGTACTGTTGCTTCAGCCGGGTATCGCCCGCGTCATCGGACTGCCGACCGCGCTGAGCGGCCTGTCGTTCCCTTTCCAGCTATGCATTGCCACCGTGGTGGCCTTCGTGGTCTGCGCCGTACCTGCCGGTTCCGGCAGGACGATCCCCGCGACCGCCACTTGATCCAGGGTACCCCATGAAAACCGAAGCGCTCGATCCCCGTTACCGCGACCTCGACCTGTGGCCCACTGCGCTGGCGGTGGACGCCATGCTGGAAGGGCAGATGGCCGCGGTCGCCGCGATCCAGTCGCAGACGCAGGCCATCGCCGCCGCCGCAGAAGCTGCCGCCCTGCGTCTGGGCGCAGGCGGGCGGCTGGTCTTCGTCGGGGCAGGAACCTCGGGCCGCCTTGCCGTGCAGGACGGCACCGAACTTTACCCGACCTATGGTTGGCCGATGGAGCGCATGGTGTTCCTGATGGCAGGGGGCACCGATGCCCTCACCGAAGCACAGGAAGGCGCGGAGGACGATGTCGAGGCAGGCCGCGCCGACGTGCTGCGCGCCGGCGTCGGTCCGAACGACGTGGTGATCGGTGTCGCCGCCAGCGGACGCACGCCCTTTACGCTCGCCGCGATAGAGCAGGCGCGTGAACTGGGCGCGCTCACCATCGGCATCGCGAACAATGCCGGTTCCGCCCTGCTGGACGCCTGCGGGCATCCGCTTTGTGCCGTCACCGGCAGCGAAGTCGTCGCCGGGTCCACCCGCATGAAGGCGGGCACGGCGCAGAAGGCGATGCTCAACCTGCTGTCCACCGCCATCATGATCCGGCTGGGGCTGGTCTACGAAGGGCGCATGGTCGCCATGCGCATATCCAATGCCAAGCTCTTGCAACGGGGCCGCGGCATGGTTCAGGATATTGCAGGGGTGGACGCCGAGGTGGCGGCACGCGCCCTCGACGCGGCGGGGAACGAGATCCGGCTGGGCGTGCTGGTCGCTCTCGGGCAATCCGTGGCAGAGGGGCAGGCGCTGCTCGACCGGGCGGGCGGCGACTTGCGCCGCGCCCTGTCGATGCGGAAAGGCCAAGGCTGAACGACGATGCGTGACATTGCCTGGACCCGCCCTGACGAAGGGACGCCGCTGTATCTGCAACTGGCGCGTTCCCTGCGCGAGCATATCAGCAGCGGCGGCATCGATCCGGGCAGCGCGCTTCCGTCGGAACGTGACCTGAGCGAGATGGCGGGCCTGTCCCGCGTCACGGTGCGCAAGGGCATAGAGCAACTGATCGACGAAGGCGTGCTGGTCCGCAAGCAGGGGTCCGGCACGTTCGTCGCCCAGCGGATCGAGACTTCGGGCGGCAAGCTCAGCAGCTTCAGCGACGAGACGCGGCAGCGCGGCGAGGCGCCCGGCGTGGTCTGGATCAACCGGACTTACGCCCAGCCGACAGAGGAAGAGGCGGCGGCGCTGGACGTGTCGCCCACCACGCGCGTGGCCCGGCTGGGCCGGGTGCGCCTGGCTGGCGGAGAGCCGCTGGCGATAGAGCACGCCGTGATCCCGGCATCGTTCCTGCCCGATCTGGATGCGCTGCAGGACTCGCTCTATCAGGCGCTGGACCACCACGGGTTCCGCCCCAGTTCGGGCACGCAGCGCGTCCGCGCATCGCTTGCCACCCCGACGGAGGCGGGCATCCTCAGCATCAAGCAGAACTCGGAAGTTCTGCGGATCGAACGGATCACGCGCATACCGGATGGCCGGATCGTGGAATTCACGCGCTCCGTCTATCGCGGCGACCGCTACGAATTCGTGACCGAACTCAAGGATATCTGATCGCGCGGCTTGGGGGAATTGGGGGGCCTCACCGCGTTTCGGCGGCGAGCGCCCGGGCCAGATCGTCGATCGCCTCGTCAGGGATGCGGCGCGCGATGACCGCCATCGGATCCTGCGGCTTGTGCGCGTCGATGACGGTTTCCTCGCCCTGCCAGTGCCGCAGCCGTTCGGCCAGATAGTTCTGGCGCTGCCCGGCGATGCGGGGGGCGGTGCCGCCTTCGCGGTGGCAGCGCGCGCAGGCAGGCAGTTGCGCCTCCGCAAGACCATGCGCGGCGATGGGATGAAGCGGGGCCACGTCCCTGCGGGGCAGTCCGGGCAGGCTGGCGTAATAACGCGCGGCGGTGTCGATCTCCCGGTCGTCCAGCGCGGCTGCAGCGGTCTGCATCACTGCGCTGGCGCGCCCGCCGTCGCGATAGCGGCGCAGCGTGGCGGCCATATAGGCGGCGTCCTGCCCGGCCAGGATCGGCACGTCGCGCTGGTTCCTGCCAGACCCGTCCGCACCGTGGCAGCCGGAGCAGCGGGCGATGACGGGCGGTGCCGCTGCCGGTGCGTCCTGCACCGTCAGCGCCCGGTACTGCGCCGGGGTCATGCTGGACAGGCGGCGCACGAAGCCGACCATGCGGCGCACCTCGTCGTCGCGCCCATCCGCCGCCCACGCGGGCATCCCGGTGTACTTGACGCCGTGGCGGATGATCCAGAACAGTTCGCGGTCGGTGTAGTGGCCCGCCGTCTTCGCCAGATCGGGCGCGGGGGGCGTGGCCGCCTGCATCACCGGCGAAGGCCGTTCGCCCGGAGCGCCGTGGCACACCTGGCACGCCTGCCGGAAATGCCCCGCCGCGCTGACGAGGCCGGTGTCGTCGCGCACGTCCCTGGGCGTTTGCACAGCGCTGTAGGTGCGGGCGGAATTCTGCATCGTCCAGTGCAGGAACCAGTCGGTGATCTTCCAGTGCCCGGAAGAAGCCGCGATCGGCACCAGCCCCGCAGCGGCGACGCCAAAGCCCAGCGTCACCAGAGCACTCAGCGCCAGTACGGCGCGGCCGATCGTCACTTTCACCATCATGCCGATGCGCTCCTTTCGCCGCGCAGGAGAGTGGCCAACAGCGCAAGGCCGCCCAGCAGATACCCCGCGCCGCCGATGACGAGCATTATCACCCCGCCCAGTTGCTGGTCCGACAGCGGATCGAGGTGCGCGGCATGGTGGTGCATCGCGCCGTAGAGGGGGCGCGGTGCAAGCCCCACCAGGACGCCCAGCAGGGTCATGTGCATCGAGGTCAGCAGCATGGCACCGATCCCGGCGGCACGGCCCGGCCGGTGCGTAGCGGCGCTCCACAGCAGGATGCCCGCAGCAAGGAAGCTCAGTTGTTCCAGCGCCGTCAGCAGGATGGACCCGTCCGCCGCGTGGCGCAGCGCGGGCAGGTGCCAGCCCCATACCGTGACCAGTTCCACCAGCATCATCGCCATCGGCGTGACGGTGCGCGGCCAGCGCCGGGTGGGGTCGGCGCGGGTTCCGGACAGCCCTACCGCCACCAGCGGGGCAGCCACGGCCACGGCGATCATGTGCGCGGCCATGTGCCCGCTCATGCCCAGTGGGGCCAGAGCCCAGCCTGCGGGGACGAGGCCCGCGCCAAGATAGAGCGCGCCGCGCTTCACCGGCAGTCCCCGATGAACGCCACCGGTAGCGCCGTGAACAGCACGCCCACGAAGCTGAGGCCCGCGAGCAACAGCGTGGACATGGCAAGAAACCGCAGGCGGTCCGCTTCGGTGCCCTGTTCGTGCGGGGGCGGATCGCCGGTGGTGCGTTGCTGCTTCCACGCGATCCAGCCGGACAGCGCGATCACTAGCAGCGCCAGCACGGTGCCGGCCACGAACAGCAGCGGGAACCGGGCAAAGGCGCCCGCCTTGGCGCAGGAGATGGCCGCCCACAGGTAGGCGAACAGGAAGTGCGCGGCCCACACCGATGGCGGGACGATCAGCGTCCACAGCGTGACCCGCAGGCGTTCATGCCACTTGCGCCGCTCGTCCGTCATGCGACCTCCGGGAAAAGGCCGATGGTGAGGTACGTGACCACCACCGTCAGCGCGAAGAAGTGCATGTAGACGGTGACGTTGCGGATGTCGGCGTCGTGGCGGGGCGTCATCCGTCCGGCCAGGCTGCGCGCAAGGGCATAGCCGAGCATGATCGCCGCTACCCCGCCATGCGCCGCGGTCCAGATCGCCAGCGTCCAGACGATGGCGGGATAGCTGTGCGTCTGCGGGTCCATGCCGGACAGCCACGGCCCCGCAAGGCCCGCGAACACGCCCGCAATGCTGCCGACGAAGGCCAGCGCTATCAGCGCACGTGCGGCGCCAACCCGGCTTCGGGCATGGACTTCGCGCGCGGCGATCGTCGCCAGCCAGCTTGCCACGCCAAGCGCCAGCGCCACCATCGGCCAGAACACGCCGGGCGCATCGGCCATGGCGGCGGGCGGGAAATCCTCGTGCCGGGTCCAGAAGAAGTAATATCCGAAGACAAGGCCCGAGAACGCGGTGGCATCGGCCATCATCGTGATGAACATCGCCCACCACCCCGGCGCCGCATCGCCCGAAATGTAGAGCGGCAGTTCCAGCCCATGGCCGATCGGCTTGCAGGGTTTTTCGGGGATTTGCGCGGTGCCCGTCCACAGCCATGTCAGCACCAGCCCCAGTGTGGCGCCGCCGGAAACCAGCGCGGCCCAGTAGAAGTGGTAGGTCGTCAGGATGAACACGCCGCCCAGCGCGATGGCGGTCAGCATCGGCAGCACGCTGGGGCCGCCAAGCCGGATCACCGAGACGGGGCGCGCGTCCAGCACTGAGGTGATGATCGTTTCGCGCCGACCTTCCTCTGCGTCGGGCAGGAAGAAGCGGCCTTCGTCCACCTTGCGGACGAAATCCTGCTGGTCCCAGATCGGATAGCGGCTTTCGATCAGGGGGATGGAGCGGATGCCCCAGTTCTCGTCCTCCGGATGGGCCAGCCATTCCAGCGTGCCCGCGCCCCAGGGATTGCGCGCGGCCTTGGTGCGCCACGGCGAACGGCACAGGTCCAGCACGATCACCGCGACGCCCGCCGCGATGATGAAGGAGCCTATCGTGGAAGCCATGTTCAGCCCGCCAAGGCCCAGTTCTGCCGGATAGGTGAACACGCGCCGGGGCATCCCCTCCAGCCCGGACAGGTGCATGGGAAAGAAGCACAGGTTCGCGCCGACGAAGATGAGCCAGAACGCCGTGCGGCCCAGCCGGTCGGACAGCTTCTTGCCGGTCACCAGCGGCCAGTAGTAATAGAGCCCGGCGAACAGCGGCATCAGCGTGCCCCCGATCAGCACGTAATGCAGGTGCGCGACGACGAAGTAGGTGTCGTGCGCCTGCCAGTCGAACGGGGCGACGGCCACCATCACGCCGGTCAGCCCGCCGATCACGAATATCGCAAGGCTGCCGGTGGCGTAGAGCAGCGGCGTCGACCACGTCACGCGCCCGGCCCACAACGTCACGATGAACACGAAGATCTGCACTGCCGTCGGGATTGCCACGGCCTCCGAAGCGGCGGAGAAGAACGCGAGACTGATCTTGGGCAGCCCCGTGGCGAACATGTGGTGCACCCACAGGCCGAACGACAGGAACGCCGTCCCCACCGCCGCCAGCACGATCCACGGGTAGCCCAGCAGGTGCCGCCGCGCGAACGTGGGGACCAGCATCGCGAACAGCGCGATCGAGGGCAGGAACACGATGTAGACCTCCGGGTGGCCGAAGATCCAGAACAGGTGCTGCCACAGCAGCGGATCGCCGCCCCGCGTCGCATCGAAGAACGGCCAGTCCAGCAGGCGTTCCATCTCGAACAGCACGTCGCCTGCGATCAGCGGCGGGAAGGCGAACAGGATCATCACCGCCACGACAAGGATGTACCACGCGTAAAGCGGCATCAGATTCAGCCGCATGCCCGGCGGGCGGCACTTCAGCACGCCCACGATCAGTTCCACCGCCGCCGCGACGGACGATACCTCGATGAAGGACAGGCCCAGCATCCAGATGTCCGCGCCAAGGCCGGACAGGTCGGTGCGGGTGGTCAGCGGCGGGTACATGAACCAGCCGCCATCGGGCGCGGCATCGAAGAAGATCGAGCCGGACACGAAGACCCCGCCGATCAGGAAGGACCAGTACCCGAAGGCGGACAGGCGTGGGAACGGCAGGTCGCGCGCGCCCAGCAGCTGCGGCAGCAGGATGATCGAGACGGCCTCGAACATCGGCACCGCGAACAGAAACATCATCACCGAGCCATGCAGCGTGAACAGCTGGTTGAAGGTGCCGGGATCGATCAGGTCGTTGTCGGGCACCGCCAGCTGCGTGCGCATGATCAGCGCCAGAACGCCCGCGAACAGCATGAAGGCAAATGCGGTCAGGACATACCACACGCCGACCTGGTTGTTGTTGGTGTCCGTCCAGCGCAGGAACAGCCCGCGCGGCGGCTCCCACACCTGTCGCAGGCGTTCTTCCTGCGCGCGGCGCAGCGCAAGGTCGTCCTGATCGTGCAGGCTCATCGGGCGTCCTTCAGCCAGCGCGCGATGGCAAGCGCGTCTTCGTTCGACATGTGGGTATAGGCGGGCATGCGGGTGCCGGGCTTGAAATGCCCAGCGTCGCGGACGAAGGCGGCGGTATTCGCCACGGTGGGGGCAAGGATGCCTGCGCCCAGCGTCTGGCGGCTGGCGTAGGTTCCAAGGTCCGGGCCGATCCCGCGCGTGCCGTCCAGCGTATGGCAGGCCGCGCAGCCATTGGCGGCGAACAACTCAGCCCCGCGCCCGCCCGACCGCGTGGCCGGTTGGCGTGCTGCGGCCAGCCAGCGGTCGAACGCGGCCGGCTCCATCGCGATGACGTCGAAGGCCATCAGCGCGTGGGACAGGCCGCAGAACTCCGCGCAGACGCCGCGATAGGTGCCTGGCTTGTCCGCCTTCACCACCAGCCGGTTCACGCGGCCCGGGATCATGTCCATCTTGCCCGCTAGGCCGGGTATCCAGAGGCTGTGGATGACGTCCGTCGCGGTCAGTTCCAGCACCACCGTGCGCCCGACGGGGAGGCGGATTTCATTGGCGGTGACGAACGGCGCACCGCCGCCGGGTCGGTAACCGACCCGCCACCAGAACTGCTCCCCCTCTACCTGTATGCGCAGGTCGGCGTCACGGTCGGGCAGGGGGCGCATCGCGGGAAGCACCCATAGCAGCAGCGCGGTCAGCACCATCGTCGGGATGATCGCGCCCAGCCACATCACCAGCCGCATTCCGCCCGCATGGTCCAGCCGGCCTTCAGGCGCGCGCACCGCCATTATGAAGGCCGCCGCCACGCCCGCGGCGATGACCAGCGCGCCGATCACCAGCACCAGCGTCATCGTCGCCGTGTCGCGCGCCTCCACCCCGAACGGGGCAAGGGCGGACTGATGTCGGTTGCAGCCTGCGAGCATGAGCGCGCAGGCGATGATCGGTTTTCGCAAGATGCCCGTTCCCTGTGTTGCGCAAACAAACGCACGACACGAGGGAGGGTTCGGTGAAATGTCCGTTACAAAGGGTTTCTGCGAACGTGCCCTATTCCGCAGCCTCCTGCCGGGGCTCTGCCGCCGAGTGGCGGGGCAGGTCTTCCGGAGCGAAGTCGTCCACTGCGATCACATCCGCGACGGCGGCATCGGCTTCGCGCAACTGCTCGCGCTCCTCGGCAGAGATCAGCCCGGCCGCCAGCGCCTTGTCGGCGTCGCGCAGGCGGGCCTCCTTCATGCGGTCATGGATGGGCTGCGTGGCCACCGTCTTGCGGAACGCCTCCGTCAGCCGCGCCACGGCCTCCGTCCCGCCGTTCGTACTGGTTTCCGCACCGATGTAGACGTTCTCCACCAGCCGATCGCGCGCGGGGCAGGGGTCGAGCAGGATCGCGGCGCAGCGCCGCACCGTGCGGTCGGACGGACCATGGCGGCGGCGGCCATGCGGCATCACGAACAGGCGCAGCATCCAGCCGACGGGGCGGGCCGGGAAGTTCTCGATGATCTGGGACAGGCTCTGCTCTATGCTGGCGAACCCGCTTTCCATGCACCAGTCGAGGAGGGGCAGGTCGTCGTCCTGCCGTCCTTCATCCTCCCAGCGCTTGAGCGCGCCCGACAGCATGTAGAGTTCGGACAGAACATCGCCCAGCCGCGCCGAAAGCAGTTCGCGCCGCTTCAGTTCGCCGCCCAGCGTCAGGAACGCGATGTCGGACATGAAGGCGAAGGCGGCGGCATAGCGGCTCATCTGGCGATAGTAGCGCGTCGCCTTCCCGGCGCGGGGTGCGGGGGCGAACAGGCCGCCGGTCCAGCTGCGGGCAAAGGCGCGGATCGCCGTCTTCAGCGCATGGCCCGCGTGCTTCCACACCACCCGATCGAAATCGGCCAGCGCGAGTTCGCGGTTCGCTTCGCCCACGGCGCGGATTTCGTCGAGCAGGTAGGGGTGGGAGCGGATCGCGCCCTGGCCGAAGACCATCAGGCTGCGCGTCAGGATATTGGCGCCTTCCACGGTGATGCCCACCGGGATGGCGCGGTATTGGCTGCCCATGTAGTTGCCGGGGCCGTCGATCACCGCCTTGCCGCCGTGGACGTCCATCGCATCGTTGATGACCGTGCGCATCCGTTCGGTGGCGTGCAGTTTCAGGATGGAGGAGATAACGGCGGGATGATTGCCCTGATCCAGCCCGGCGCAGGTCAGCCGCCGCGCGCCGTCGAGCAGGTAGGCATTGCCGGCGATCCGGGCCAGCCGCTCCTGAATGCCCTCGAACCGGCCGATTGGCAGGTTGAATTGCGAGCGAATGCGCGCGTAGGCGCCCGTTGCGTGGGCAGAGAATGCGCCCGCCGCCGCCGCCATCGAGGGCAGCGAAATGCCGCGCCCCGCCGCCAGCGCGCTCATCAGCATCTTCCATCCCTGACCGACGCGGTTCGGCCCGCCGATCACGCTGTCCAGCGGAATGAAGACGTCGTGCCCTTCGTTGGGGCCGTTCTGGAACGTGTGCATCGAAGGAATGTGCCGCCGCCCGATCTCCACGCCAGGCAGGTCGGTGGGGACAAGCGCGACGGTGATGCCGATGTCCTCCCTGTCACCCAGCAGTCCGTCGGGATCACGCAGCTTGAACGCAAGGCCCAGGATCGTCGCCACCGGGCCCAGCGTGATGTAGCGCTTGCGCCAGTTGAGGCGGATGCCGAGCACTTCCCGGCCCTGCCACTGGCCTTTGCAGACGACGCCTTCGTCGGTCATGGCGGCGGCGTCCGATCCGGCTTCGGGGCTGGTCAGGCCGAAGGCGGGAATCTCACGCCCGTCGGCAAGGCGCGGCAGCCAGTGGCGCTGCTGTTCGTCGGTGCCGAAGCGCAGGATCAGCTCGCCCGGCCCCAGCGAGTTGGGCACCATCGCCGTCACCGCAGCGGATACGGAGCGGGTGGCGATCTTGCGCACGATCTCGCTGTGCGCGAAGTTCGAGAAACCAAGACCGCCGTGTTCCCGGGGGATGATGATGCCGAAGAACTTTTCGCGCTTCAGGTAATCCCAGGTTTCCGGCGACAGATCCTGCGTCTCCCAGGTCATGCGCCAGTCGTCGATCATGGCACACAGCGTTTCCACCGGCCCGTCCATGAACGCCTGCTCTTCCGCCGTCAGCGTGGCGCGCGGAACCGCAAGGAGGGCTTCCCAATCGGGATTGCCGGTGAACAGGGCGGCGTCCCACCAGGTATTGCCCGCGTCGATCGCCTCGCTCTCAGTCGCGGACAAGGCGGGCATCGCGGACTGGACGAGCGAGAAGACCGGGCGCGTCAGGGCTTCGCGGCGGACGGTGGTGGCAATCGACATGGCAGGCTCCTTCTCCAGACCGGACAACGCACGAACGCGCTGCATGATCCGGATAGGAGGAGCCGCCTCAGGCGCGGCTGGCGAAGATCATGCGGCCTTTGCCAAGAAACGAGAACACGTCGTCCAGCTTGTTTTCGCCGACCGCGAAGCAACCCTGGCTGCGGCCCAGCTTGCCATGCGCCTTGATCATGTCGTCGTTGGCGTACCACGCGCTGTGCACCACCACGGCGCGATCGAGCGCGTTGTTGTTGGTCGCATCAAGCCCGATGAGGCGTTGCGAGCGGCCGTGCTTGCCGACGTAATAGTCGGACGTCAGGAAAGCGCCTTCACTGGATGCGTTCGATCCGAAGGCGTTGGAGAATTTCTCCAGCAGACCGGTGTGATGCGGGTCGGACCCCGAACCGTGCGCGACGAGAAGCTGCGAGGCCTTGCCATTCACCACGTCGAGGAAATGCAGCCGCGGTTGCGAAGACGGCACCGAGAAGTCGACGATGGCGATGCGGTCGGTCGCCTTGATCAACCGCGAATGCCGGTCGAGCGAGGCGAGGGCCTTGCGCAGCAGCTTTGGATCGACCGACGAGAATGCCGCCCCGGCGCGTCCAGCGGCAACGTCCCCGCCACCGGGCGCGGCGGGCAATGTGGGGCGCACGGCAAGCGGTGCGCCCACGGGTTTCGCAGGCGGCGTCAGGCCCAGCGGCGATCGCCCGAACGGGACGGGAGCGGTTTGTGCAAGCACGCCGACAGCCGCCGTCGCTCCGGTGGCCATGAGAGCACGCCTGCTCAGTCGAGAGGAGTGGTCGTTCATAAGCGCGATATGGGGCGCCGACGCCGATTATGAAGCGGGAAAATCAGGTCCAGCGATAAACCGTGCATTCGCTGCGCTTCATGCAAAATCCGTCGCTTGAACGCATGCTGGCGCAGGGCGCTGCCGTGAATATCGCTTATTCATTCGCGAATGTTGCAAATGCGAATACGTGGCGATAGCTGACGCGAACCATTCGCAATAGCAAGTGGAAGCGTCGTTACGGGCGCGGGGTATCACGACAAGTCAGGGCGTGGGTGAAGACCGTTCGGTTTTGGCCGCGAGCACACTTGTCCAAAATCGGGGGTTTCATTGTCACGGTTCCGTAAGCGCATTCTCGCCACTACGTCTCTTGTCGCCGTTTCTCTGGCGCCGCAGCACGGGTTCGCCGCCTCCGAGGCGCAGGCGGGCAGTTCCTATTCGCGTGAAGATGCGATCCCCGACGACATCGTGGTGTCCGCCACCGGCTACGAACTCAACGTCAAGGATGCGCCTGCGACCATTTCCGTCATTACCGCTGACGAGATCAAGCAGCGGTCCTATACCGACATCACCGACGTGCTCATGAACGTGCCGGGAGTCCACATCCAGGGCGGCGGCGTCGAGCAGTCGGTCATGATCCGTGGCATGAGCGCCGACTACACGCTGTTCCTGATCGACGGAAAGCGGATGCAGGACAATCAGGCGTTCGGCCTCAACGGCCAGCAGGCAGGGACGCCGATCAACTTCCTGCCGCCGCTGGATTCGATCGAGCGGATCGAAGTCATTCGGGGCCCCGCATCCTCGCTCTACGGGTCGGATGCGATCGGCGGCGTCATCAACGTGATCACCAAGAAGGTCATGAACGACTTCGGCGGCAGCTTCACCACCGAATACATCAAGGCCGGTCCCGGCAACGACGTGACCAACGACGGGGTCAACGCCAGTCTGGCGCTGAACGTGCCGATCGTGCGCGACCGCCTGTCCCTCCAGGTCACCGGCGGGCTGCGTTATCAGGACGAGGCGGACTATGTCGGTGGCGACGACAGCGCGGCGGCCGACCCGGAGTTCAAGCGCCGCAACATCGGTGGCAAGCTCAGCTTCCGGCTGGACAGCGCCAACACCTTCACCGCAGGCGCGACGCACACGATCCAGGAACGCACCGCGACCCCCGGCAAGAGCATCGCCGCCACTGACGACGCCACGTTCAACAAGACCGTGCGCGACAACTACTTCGCCACCCACGAAGGCACCTATGGCGCCGTTGTCTGGAACAGCTACGTCACTTACGACACCTCGAACAACCCGACGCGGGTGAATGCGACCACCGGCAACGGCATCACGTTCGACACGCTGGTGGCGAACACCCAGGCGGCGCTGTCGCTGTCGCGGCACAAGATCGTCGCGGGCGCCAACTATTTCCACGAAAAGCTGAAGGACGGGGCGACGAACGGCCTCAACCTGCCGGGCTTCGTCGTGCCGACCGATGTCATCACCATGGACCGTAAGCAATACGCCGGCTTCATCGAGGACAACTGGGAGATCATCGACGACCTCTCGCTCCTGCTGAGCGGTCGCTACGATCACAGCGACAGCTTCGGCGGCCGGTTCAGCCCCAAGGCCTATGCGGTGTTCGACGTGACCGACGCACTGACGATCAAGGGCGGCGTCACCAGCGGCTACAAGGTGCCCAGCCTGCGCATGGCCGCGACGGACTTCGGTTCTACATCCATGGGCGGCGTCATCATCGGCAACCCGGACCTGAAGCCCGAAAAGACGGTGAACTATGAAATCGGCGTCAGCTATGCCCACCGCCCGGCGGGGATCTCCACCAGCCTGACCGCCTACAAGAGCGACTTCAAGGACAAGCTGCTGCGCACCGGGCGCATCTGCGCGCAGAACGTGACGTGCGAATACGGCGGCGTCACGTACCCGGCACACCAGTTCGGCTATACCACATATGTCAACGTCGATACCGCCGAACTGAAGGGCGTGGAATGGACGCTCGACTGGCGCGTGCTGAACAACCTGCGCTACCGCCACAGCTACACCTATTCGCAGACTGAACAGACCTCGGGCGCCAACGCGGGCAAGCCGCTGAACGACGTGCCCGAACACATGTTCAACGCTTCTGTGGACTGGACGGCGACGGATGCGGTCAAGGTCTGGGGTCAGTTGAATTATCGTGGACGGACTTCGGGGCGCACCACCAATTCAAGCGGGTCGGGCACCAACGATTTCCGCTATCCGCCCTACACGTTCTACAATCTGGGCTTCGTCATAGAGGCGAAGAAGGATGTGCGGATCAACCTGGGCGTCTACAACCTGACCAACAAGCAGGTGACGCCGGAAGACGGGTTTGCCTACATCCTCGACGGTCGCCGGTTCAGCGCATCGCTGAGCGTCGATTTCTGATCCGCGATCGGGCGGCGCTCAACCGGGCGCCGCCGTCGCGCAATCGGGCAGGACGGAAAGGGCGAGGCCGTTGCGCGCGAGCCAGCGCGACAGTCTCTCCACCTGATCGCTCGCCGGGCGGGGCTGCTGCAGCGCGGGATGCGCGATCTGCTGCATCATCAGCAGTTGCAGCGCCTGCAGCAGTGCATCGGCATCGCCCGCGAAAGCAGGCAGGACGAGCAGGTCCGCTCCCGTCGCAGCCCCTCGTGCCAACTTCTCCAGCAGCGGCGTGAACACGGATTCCGGTCCGGTGATCGGGCCGATGGGCGTCTCGAACGTGACAGGCCCGTGGCGGGGCGCTCCCGGCAGCGCCTTCATTCGAAGTGCGCGCAAGTGCGCCATAACTGTATCGCGGCTGGGAGGTGCGGCCTCCTTCTGAAACAGGTCCATGCGCTGATGGGCGTTGCGGGCCATGTCCTTGAGCGTCTCTGCCAGTGCGGGTGCGGCAGTCCGGCGGACCAGTTCCTGCATGCGGCCCGGCACCGACAGCGACACATCCAGATTGGCGAACACGTCGGCACTGCCAATGAGGGCAAGGCCCGCATCACCCACTGTACGATGAACATCCACCGAATGCTGCGGGTGCCAGTGGTCGGTCAGGAATTCATGCGCGATGTCGGCAGGATCTCGCCGCGCCATGTTGGCCAGATGCTGCAGCATGGCAGGCCGCTGCGCAAACAGCCCGGCCTCGGCAACCTGCTTCAGCAGGGCCATGCCGGTCTGTGCCCTGCGCGGCGACGGCCCGGGCAGGTGATGCGCGCAAAGATTGAGCAGGTGCTGAAACTGCAGCATCTCGGTGGAGCCGGGGTGGCACATGTAGTGCAGATAAAACAGCCCCTGCGGCTTCAGCCCGAGCGCCGCGCAATCCAGCAGCGCTGCCTGATGCTGCGGCGCGATCCACGACCATGCGCCGTGACAGGTGACGTAGTCGAACTGCCATTCGTTCTGGCGGGAGAAGGTGGCGAAGTCGGCATGGATGAACTCCACGTTGTCGATGCCGCACTCGCGCGCCGCATCGCGCGCCAGCCGCAGGTGCTCTTCGTTGAAGTCCACACCCGTGAAAAGCCCGTCCGGTTGGCACGCTGCCGCAACCAGCAGATTGACGCCGACGCCGCACCCCAGTTCACACAGCGCGATCGGCCCATCGGCATCGGGCGCCGCAAACCCGCGCAGCCCCGCCACGGTCGACAGCCAGAGCGGCTGCATCTCCTTGTAGAAGAACGCAGGATAGCCGACGTCGCAGATATAGCCGTCATTCCAGGTCAAACCCGGCGCCCTTTCATGGAAGTGTTTCGCATTGGCGAATAGGGGCGCGAGTTGCCGGTTGTAAATTACCGGGAATGGATAACGCCTATGCAGAAGCACATGTCGTCTTGACCATGTGGGAAAGTTGGTCGGGGAGACAGGATTCGAACCTGCGACATCTTGCTCCCAAAGCAAGCGCGCTACCGGGCTGCGCCACTCCCCGACGCACGAGCGCCCTTAGGTTTTGGCGGTGCGGGGCGCAAGCGCTTATTGCGACCCTTAGCGAATTATCCGGCGGTCGCAGCGTTTGGGAGAACGCAGGGGTTAAAAATATGCAATAAGTTCGGTTAGCTGATGCGACGGCCGCCATTAGCGAATATCCAGTAGTCATGATCTTCTGGAAAGACATCGGCGCTATACTGGGGCGGCTTTGGGTGCGGATCGGCGGTGCTTGTCCACACGCCAGCCATGATTGTACGCCCTTTTCTTATTCGTGCGAACCATGCAGGCGCGATACGCGCGAACAGATATTCTGAATGAATATCAAACGTGCAGTTTGACTCGCCCGGGCGTTGTTACGACGCTCTTCCTGCATCCTGAAACTACTTGGAACGGTAGCGCTGCGCCTGGCCTTCCAGGTTGCTCGGCAAGGGGTGGTGGGCCCGGCAGGATTCGAACCCGCGACCTAGCCGTTATGAGCGGCCAGCTCTAACCGCTGAGCTACAGGCCCCCATGCCGGTCCGACATCATCATCGACGATGGCCGGATGCCAGCGCGTTAGCTTGGCGCGCGCGATCAGGCAAGCGCCGTTCTATGTGCCTTTCACCATGTTCATGATTTCGCCCGCACTTGTCGGCCTGATGCCGCGCCGTTGCAGGTGCGCGAACAGCGTGCGCCACCAGTCGTAGAGCGCGTCGAGATCCGCTTCGGAGCGCACGTAAGGCGTATGTCCGATCGCCAGCGAGGGGCTGTGGAAGGAGAAGACCAGCACCGGAAGGCCTTCGTCGATCGCGATGTCGACCCCGCGCAGGGCCTCCTCGTCGGTGATGCCCTCGGGCGTCAGCGGGATGCGTTCCAGCAGGCCGGTGCGCGCCAGAACACCGCGCATCGACGGCGCGCGCCACAAATGCGGGTAGATGACGTTGCCCATTTGCCGAAGCGGCCCCCAGTAGACAGTCGTCAGCGGCAGTTCGAGCAAGCGCCGCTGCGGGTCGGCCCAGTAAGGGTGCAGCGGATGGTTGCGATAGTTCGGTCCACCGGTTCCGCTGTAGTCGAACCGCGCACGGACCGAAGTGTCTATGGCGATGCCGTTCTCCAGCAGGATTTCCGCCGTGCGCGGGCCCAGACCATAGCGGCCGGCGCGGTAGATGCGCGGCGCGACACCGAAAGCATCCTCTATCCGGTCACGCAGGGCGGTCAGCTTCTGCCGTTCCAGCGCAAAAGGCAGATTGCCGGCGTAGCTGTTGCGTTCGGTCACGTCCTCCTCGAACGGCGGGTTCACCCAGGGGTGAAGCTGCACGCCGACTTCAGCTGCACCGCGTCGCACGGCATCGCCGATGGCCTCGGGCGCCAGCGCGGAATCGGCCACCGGCCAGTCGATCAGATAGGACGGGATGACGCCAAACCCCTCGCAGAACTGCTGGAACTGGCGCAGGGCGGGAACGGTGACGACGCCGTGCTTTTCGCGGTCGAGCGGGGCCGACCAGTCGAACTCCTCCTCCGTATCGACGGTGACGATGAAGCGCTGCCCGAAGCCTTCGGGGAACGCAGCGCGTGTTTCCCTTCCGGGCGGTTCCAGAAGGTTGGGGCCTGGCAACTGAACTGTTCCCTCCTGGGGTCGCATCCCGAAGGCGTCTACTGCGAGAATGCTGAAGAATTCGTAGTGTCGGTTGTCTTTTCCATGCCGGATGCCGGCAGCGAAAGAACCAGCGCGTTGTCCACGCGGACCAGGCTGCCGCCCGCCGCCGCCGCTTCTGCCGTGGCCAGGCGCAGGGTGAAGCCGATGCCGAACATTCCTGCCGCGAGCGACTGGCCGCGCTCTGCCGGAGCCGTGTCGAACAGGGCGTCGCCTTCGCGTTCGGCAAGAAGGGCGGGCAGGGCGACGGTCAGTTCCACCAGCGCGCCGCATTCCACCCAGCCAAGATCGAGCATCTCGCCCGGCGCTGTGGATCCGGCGAGCGCGGCGAACAGGCGCCAGACCATGCGCTCCACGTCGGCGCGGGCGTTGTTGACGGGCAGGGTGGAGGCGGAAGGATCGGCCGCGAGCGCAAATCCGCTGCCGCGCGGCCCGGTCCACGCATGCAGCCGCACGATGGTCTGCGCCAGCACGCGGGCAAGGTCGCACTCGCCTTCTTCCAGCGCCAGTGCCCCCGATTCGAGCCGTACCAGCCGGTCCAGCTCCTCGAACCCGGCAAGAATATGCGCGCAATCGCCAGCAATGGCGGCAGCCAGCGCGCGGTATTCGTGCGGGGCGGGACCGTAGAGCTGCTGCTGGATGATCTCGGCAGCGACCTGGATGGCGTTGGCGGGGGTGCGCAGTTCGTGCAGCACTTCGCGCATGCGGTCGGCCTCGGCGTGGCCGCTATCTTTCGCGATCTCGGCGGGTGTGGGGCAGGCGGGACGACGCAGGCGACCGCAATAGCCGACGAAACGGCCATGCGTGAACCGGGGCGCCGCATCGACCTGCCACAACCCGCTTACCGCAGGCGCGCCGGTGATATTGATGTGCCGCCCGCGCAGTGGCAGGCGCTGGCGCAGGGCATGGGCAAGGTCGCCGAAGCCGGGATCGTCGTGTGTTCCGGCAGGCTGCTGGCCGGCGATGTCCAGCCCGGCGATCGATGGCGCGTCGGGGCCGTCCGCCCAGTCGATGATGCCGCGGGTGTCGGTAGTGAAATCGATCGAGGTGGCAAGCCGCTGCGTTGCGGGCAGCACGTCACCCAGAGGCAGGCGCGGCGAATCAAAGCGGCTGGCGGCGGTGTGCGCCTCTACATGGGTGCGGGCTTCGCGTGCCTTGCGAAACTCCTCGATACGGCGAACGATGGCCCCGATCCCGGCGTCGCGCGGGGGAGTTACCATCGGAGCGGGGGCGGGGACCGGCGTCGGAGCCGCTACAGGGGCGGCTGAGGAGAAGCGGTGCTGGCCCGCGCGCGCGCGCGCCCATTCGCTGAGCGAGGTTGGCGGCAGCGGATCGTCGGCCATGTTCAGCAGATCGAGGACGTCCGGCGATATGTCCTGATCGACGGCAATGTCGCCCGTCGGCTTGCGCAGGCGCGCAGGCGACGGTTCGGGGATCGAATCCTCGGGATCGGGTTCGGGCCAGTCCGACTGTAGAACGGGTGCCGGCGCAGATTCGGGCTGCGCGGCGGTGTCCGGCTCGGCATCGAACGTGCCGCCCGGCGGCAGCGCCCGGTCCTGTACGCCCAGCCGGTCCAGCAGAGCCTCCACCGCAGGCGAAAGGTCACGCCGATGGCGCAGGATGCCCCGCGCGCGCACCGGCAGGCGCGGGATCAGCGACAGCCAGCCAGCATCGTCGAGCTGGGCAGCGGCGATCCCGGCGCAGGCGACGTCCGGCTCCGCTTCGGCCAGCCACGCCAGCAGGCGCGGATTGGTCATCGGTTGCAGCGGCGTGCGCAGCAGGCGGGCGCGGTCGGCAGGCGGGATCACGCGCCCCAGCTGGGCCAGGCGGGCAAAGGCGGCCTCTGTCGAATCGCTGCGTGCGGCATCATCGGCATCGTTGGCCGCCGATTCGGGCGCATGGCCCAGGATGTCGACCAGCTGCCTGAACTGCACGCGCGCCAGTGCCCCGCCGGAAGGTGGCAGGCGCAGGACCGTGGCAAGGCGATCGTCGAAATGCATTCCATCTCCAGGCACGCGAAATGCGGCTCGGGGTTACGTGGCAGAATCAGTCCTATGGCCCGGTGATGTTTACCATAAGGAAAACGCCGGGTCGCTTTTTCGTACAAAGAGGCCGCCAGAACGAAAGAGGCCGCTGGACGCCCTCTTTGTACCGTTGCAAAGCGGGACGATTACGCTATGGCCTAATATTATTACAGCGCACTGGCTTTTTCGGTGGGGATGTTGCAACACGCTGGCTCGAATCGCGCCTGCGCGGGGATATTTTTGAAACATGATCAATCTCGATGAAATCGACCGTCGCCTCCTTGCGGAGCTGCAGGACGAAGGTCGCATCACCAACGTGGAACTGGCCCAGCGCGTCGGGCTGACTGCGCCACCGTGCCTGCGCCGCGTGCGCAGCCTTGAGGAAGCGGGCGTGATCCAGGGCTATCATGCCGATCTGGACGCGTCCAAACTGGGCTTCACGATCACCGTCTTCGCGCTGGTCAGCCTGAAAAGCCAGGCCGAGGAATCGCTGCGCGCGTTCGAGGACCACATGAAGGGTCTGCCCGAAGTGCGCGAATGCCATATGCTCAACGGCGAGATCGACTTCATCTTGAAGATCGTCAGCCGCGACCTGCAGAGCTTCCAGGAATTCCTCACGAGCAAGCTGACGCCCGCACCCAACGTGGACAGCGTGAAGACCTCGCTGACCATTCGCACTGCCAAGAGCGTACCGGGCGTTCCGCTCTGATGCGATCGAAACGCACGCCGCTGCTGCTTGCGGCGGTGGCGGTGCTGCTGGCGGCGAATATCTGGTGGTTTACCCGCGCCCCGGCAGAGCATGAGCCCGACTTCGTTCTTGCTGCACGTACAGAGGGCGTCCGCCTGCCCGGCGCGGCGATCGCACAAGTGCCCGCCTATGATACCCGCAACGACGGATGGACGGTGCAGGGCAAGACGGCGGCATCGCTGAATGGCTATCTCCGTCGTGACAACGACCGTGCACTGGAGCCTTATCTTCCCGTAGCGCTTTCGCCGCACGCCAGCACGCAGGACTTCCGGGCCATGCTGGCGTCGCTTGTTGATCGCGGCATATGCAGTTTTGCGCTGGTGCAGGCGACGGGCGATCGGCAGGAGATCGCGGCGACCGTGCAGCACATCGTATCGGTTCGCGATGCGCGCGGCGCGAACAAGTCTTGCAAGGTATCCGACGCCAGCTGAGGGGGCGCTTAGACAAAGCCCCCCATGCGGTCTGCGGCCTGGCCTAAAACCCCGCTGCGGCCTCCAGCGCCAGCACATAGCTCTGCGCGCCGAACCCGGCGATGGTCCCCTTTGCGGCCATGCCGACCCAGGAGGTATGGCGAAATTCCTCTCGCGTGTGGGGGTTGGAGAGGTGCACCTCGATCACCGGCGCGCTGATCGAGCGGATCGCGTCCAGCAGCGCCACCGAAGTGTGGGTGTAGGCCCCGGCATTCAGCAGCACGGCATGAGCGCCGGCGTCCTCCGCCTCGTGCAGCCAATCGACCAGATCGCCTTCGTGGTTGGACTGGAACATCACGACGGACAGGCCCAGCGCCTTGCCGCGCTCTTCCAGCGTGGCGCCGATGTCGTCCAGTGTCTGCGATCCGTAGATCGCCGGCTCGCGCTTGCCCAACCGGTTGAGATTGGGGCCGTTGAGCACGTAGACCAGCTTTTCCGTCATGAGCCTGGATACCTCCCGCAAGCGTCAGGGCCAGAGCTTTAACGGGCCGGACGCCGGGCGCAAGCGCCAGTCCGAGGGCATGTCACTGGATCGGCGGCCCCACCGGAGCGCGCGGCGGCGGAGCGTTGGGCGCTGGCGGCGGGGGTGGGGGTGCATTGGCCGGCTCGACGTTGACCGGCGGGGGCGAGGGCGTGTCGGCGGACGTATCCGCATCAGGCGCCTTGGTCGGCTCTCCGGAAGGCGCGCCGCCGCCATAGAAGCTGGCCAGCTTGGCCTCGCGTTCGGCCTTGTCGGCTGCCGCCTTTGCCGCCCTGGCCTCGGCCGCCTGTTCCTCCGGGGAAGTTTCGGTCGACTGCGGGGCGGGCGCGGCTGCGGGGTTGCAGGCGGCAAGGGCAGGCATGGCGGCAAGGCCGAACACGACCTTGCCGACAGAGCGAAGAGAAAGGATCCGGACCATCATGCCCGCGACCCTAGCGCGAAAGCGTTAGCGTTTCGCTTACTTGTCCGACCCGCGCGTCTTGCCCCACTGGCGCATGGCCGAATAGCCCAGGTATCCCGTGCCGAACAGCGCGTAGAGCGGCTCTGGTATCCCTGCGAGATACCCGTTCATCCCCGCGCCGATCGCACGCGCCAGGCCGGGATTGAACGCGGCCACCACACCCATCGGCAGTGCCCACAGGATCACGGCATACATGACATAGAGGAAGCTGGGCCGCGCGCGGCTGGTCCACGGGTCGGCACTCTGCGCCTCGGCGACGATGGCCGAAAGGCTGGCCTGGAGCATCTCCAGTTCCTGCGAATTTTCCAGCTTGAGCAGTTCCAGCTTGGCCCGGTCCCGCGCTTCCGGGTCGGGGACGACCTTGTCGATGATGCGGGTTACGGGGCCGAGCAGCGAATCGAGGAGAGGCATGGCAAGTCCTTTGCAAAAGTGACTTGCCGATAAATGACCATATCGGTTCGTGTAGGAAAATGTTTTCTGCGCGCGATCAGCGCCGTTCAGGCATCATCGACCCGGCATCACCGGCGGCGGGCAGGTGCCTCGCACATCGATCCCGCGCGATCGGCGAGGGCGAAGTCGCCCGCCCGCAGCGCCGTCTTGCGCGCATCGGCGCATCGGCCATCGGCGACCAGCGCGCCCACTTCCTCGCGCAGCCCCTGGTACTGGCGCGCTTCCTCGCGCTCCTCGTTCTTGTCGCGCAGGCGTTCCACTTCCTGAAAGCCCGAGTAGCGCCGCTCTGCCGGATTGTCTCCGGCACCCGGCCCGACCGTGCACGAGGCGACATTGCCCAGGCGATAGCACGTCGATGTCTGCGCCGCGCAAGGCGATGCGACGGCAAGGGTCACCGAACCCACAAGGGCAGTTGCAAGCGCGCGTTTCATGATCACCCCGACATGACGAACCTTTTCCCGTTCAGGATGGCCCGCCGACGATCCGGCGTCAAGGAAAGGGTCTACGTCAGGTAAAGGGTAGGGCCGAAACGAAAAACGCCGTCTCCTGCGCGAACAGGAAACGGCGTTTTTTCGTTGGTCGGGACGAGAGGATTCGAACCTCCGACCCCCACACCCCCAGTGTGATGCGCTACCAGGCTGCGCTACGTCCCGACCGGAGCGCGGCCTATAGGCAGGTCTTTCCAGATGCGCAAGCGCCTCAGGCATAGTTTTTCATCATGGCGTGCATCCGGTTGAACGCGGGGCGGGGCGCCCTATCTGCGGCTGCGGCGGGGGAAGCCGCGGCCGGCGCAAGTTGCGGGCCGCGCGTTGCCAGCGCTGCGCTTTATTGCTAACCGCCCGCATCCGCCTGCGCGCAGCCTGCGGGTAATACCGTCATGCGCGCAGGCCCGGCCGGCACGCGATTCGCCGTCCGACACGCGACACGAGAAGGCCCATCATTTCCATGCAGACCTCGATCCTCGCCCAGCTTGCCGCAACCGCACCCGCCGGTGCGCCGCCGGCCTGGATGACTTACCTGCCCTTCGTGGCGATGGCGCTGATCTTCTGGTTCCTCATCCTGCGCCCGCAGATGAAGCAGCAGAAGGAGCACAAGTCCAAGCTTTCCGCGCTCAAGAAGGGTGACGAGGTGCTGACGGGCGGTGGCCTGATCGGCAAGATCGTCAAGGTGGACGACAACTACGCCGAAGTCGAACTGGCTCAGGGCCTGAAGGTCAAGGCGCTCAAGTCCACGATCGTCGATGTGATCCCTCCCGCCGGCTCCAAGCCCGCGAACGACTGATCCGGCTGTTACGGGAATAGGCGATGCTTGAATTTTCGATCTGGAAGAAGGTCTGGTACTGGGGGCTGGCGGCGGTGCTGTGCCTTCTGGCCGTGCCGACCCTGCTGACCTTCACCAACATCCACCTGCCTGCGGGCGTGCCCGCGCCCAAGGTGAACCTCGGCCTCGATCTGGCGGGCGGTTCGCGTCTGCTGCTTGAGGCGGATCGCAACCAGGTCATCCAGCAGCGTCTGGAAGGCATGGAGGAATCGGTCCGCACCAAGCTGAACGCCGCGCAGCCGCGCATCGCCATCGGCGACGTGTCCAGCCGGGGCGGTCGCCTGACCTTCACCGTGCGCGACACCTCACAGGTCGACGCCGCGCGTGAGGCGCTGCTGCCGCTGACCAATGGCGCCGGGCTTACCGGCCAGCGCGACTGGGACATCTCGGTCGTCAACGGCAACCAGTTCGTGCTGGCGCCGACCGACGCGGGCATCGACCTAGAAGTCAGCAATGCGATGGACACCGCCGTCGAAGTCGTGCGCAAGCGCATCGACGCGCTGGGCACCAAGGAGCCCGACATCCGTCGCCTCGGCGGCACCCGCATCGACGTTCAGGTGCCGGGGCTTCAGGATCCTGCGGCGCTGAAGGCACTGCTGGGCCAGACCGCGAAGCTCGAATTCAAGATGGTGGACGAAACCGCCTCGCCGGCCGATCTGGCGCAGGGCATCGCACCTCCGGGCGACGAGATCGTCCCTTACGCAGAGGGCATGGCCGAAGGGCCCTCGCCGGTCATCGCGGTGAAGCGCCTCGGCGGCATCACCGGCGACCAACTGACCAACGCCAAGCAGGGCTTCGACCAGCAGAACAACCGTGCGGTCGTAAACATCACCTTCAACCAGCAGGGTGGCGAGAAGTTCGCCGCGCTGACCAGCGCCAACGTCGGCAAGCGTTTCGCCATCATCCTTGACGGCAAGGTGCTTTCCGCGCCTTCTATCAATGAGGCGATCCTTGGTGGCAGTGCCCAGATTTCGGGCAGCTTCACCACCAAGTCGGCCACCCAGCTGGCGATTGCGCTGCGTTCGGGTGCGCTGCCAGTGGACCTCAAGGTGGTCGAGGAACGCACCGTTGGACCGGACCTTGGCGCAGAAGCGATCCACAAGGGCGCGGTGGCGATGGCTGTCGGCACGCTGGCGCTCGTCCTGTTCATCATCCTCACCTATGGCCGCTTCGGCATCTATGCCTGCATCTGCGCGCTGGGAATCAACATCCTGATGATCCTTGGCGTGATGGCGGTGTTCGGCACCACGCTGACGCTGCCTGGCATCGCCGGCTTCGTGCTGACGCTGGGCGCGGCGGTCGACGCCAACGTGCTCATCAACGAACGCATCCGCGAAGAACGGTCCAAGGGGCGCCGCGTGGTCCAGTCGGTGGAACTGGGCTACAAGGAAGCCAGCCGCGCCATCTTCGACGCCAACATCACCAACTCGATTGCGGCGCTGCTGATGTTCGCCTTCGGCTCCGGTCCGGTGCGCGGCTTTGCGGTGGTGCTGATGATCGGTATCGTCACCTCGGTGTTCACTGCCGTGACCCTGACCCGCATGTGGGTTGCCGGATGGCTGCGCAAGGCGCGCCCTTCGGACCTGAACCTGTAAGCGCGGAGATTATCCCATGAAGCTCCTGAAGCTTATTCCCGACAACACCAACATCCACTTCCTGAAGTGGCAGTGGCCGTTCTTCATCAGCAACATCGCGTTGATGATCGCCTCGGTGGTGCTGCTGTTCACCCATGGCCTGAACCTGGGCGTCGATTTCGTCGGCGGCCAGATGATCCGCGTCGCCTTCGAACGCAGCGCCACCGCTCCGGTCGATGCGCTGACGCAGACCGTCGACAAGCTGGGCTACGGCGAGCCGGTGGTGCAGACCTTCGGCAAGCCGAACGAGGTGTCGCTGCGCATGAAGCTGCCCGAGGGCACCGAATCGCAGCCGCAGCTGGCCGACGCCATGGCGCAGAAGATCACCACTTCCATCAAGCAGACCTTCCCGGACGCCCGCATCGACGGCGTCGATTCGGTATCGGGCAAGGTCTCGGGCGAACTGTTCAAGACCGGCGTGCTGGCGCTCAGCCTGGCGATGATCTGCATCTCGATCTACATCTGGGTGCGCTTCGAATGGCAGTTCGCGGCAGGGGCCCTGTTCGCGCTGGTGCAGGACATCCTGCTCACGGTGGGCATGTTCTCGCTGACGCAGATGGAGTTCGACCTCAACATCGTCGCCGCGCTGCTGACGCTGCTGGGGTATTCGCTGAACGACAAGATCGTGGTCTACGACCGCATCCGCGAAAACCTGAAGAAGCACCGTCGCATGCCGATGGCCGAACTGCTCGACCTGTCGGTGAACGAGACGCTGTCGCGCACCGTGGTCACGTCGCTGTCGGTCCTGATCATGCTGGTCGCGCTGCTGCTGCTCGGTCCGGACGTGATCTTCGGCTTCACCGCGGCGATCACGCTGGGCATCTTCATCGGTACGTACAGCTCGATCTTCATGTCCGCCCCGATCCTGATCTGGCTGGGCGTCAAGTCCGACAGCTTCGTCCAGACCGAATCGGCGATCGACCGGCAGGAGCGCCTGGCCCGCGAACGCGGACAGCCGCAGCCCTGATTGCGGGTTCACCGTTAAGGGAAGGCCCGCTCCGCTACGCGCGGGGCGGGCTTTTTCTTTGGGGTTTCTAGCTGCTTTGGGTTCACTACATTCCGTCACCCTGAACGTGTTTCAGGGTATATCGTGCCTGCAGCGCGGCTGTGTGAATCCCAAAGCGCAAGTGCCGCTGGTGTTTCCGCCTTCCGGCACCAACTGCCAGATGGACCCTGAAACACGTTCAGGGTGGCGGCGGCGGAGTTTGGACGGGGGCCGGGGTTCACGTCACGCTTGACAAAAATAACCTAAATGGATATATATCTTCGCGCTGGTATCTCATTGGCAAGGCGGGTCGGACTAACGGGAAGGCCATCCGTTCACACCGTCCGCACGCGGCCGGCGACCCGCAGGAAGGGCCGCCTGCAAAGACGCGACACGGTTTTCACCTTTCTTCGGAAAGGATCGATGGCAGGACGCGAGCCCGCACCATCGATACCGCGCCGCCAGGGCCGAGCAGGTGAGGCACGCCGTTTCCCTCTCCCGCCGTTCGCATCGAAGAAGCGCAGCCAAGCCTGTCGTGTCAGGCCCCACGCCGGCCGCACCGCCCGCGTTTTCCTTGTGGCGTTATCCTGCGCTCGCCGGCGGGCGATCAGCCGTGCGTAAGCGCCTTTGCCACACTGACGAACTCCGCGACCGACAGCGTTTCCGCCCGCCGCTGGGCATCGATCCCCAGACCTTCAAGTGCGTCCAGAGCGCCGGGAACGCCCTTCAGGCTCTGGCGCAGCATCTTGCGGCGCTGGCCGAAGGCGGCTTCGGTCACCCGTTCCAGCACCCGCATCGAAACGCCTTCAGGCGCCCTGCCGGGGGTGACGTGGACGATGGCCGACATGACTTTGGGCGGCGGGGTGAAGGCGCTGCGGTGGACCTTCATCGCCAGCTTCGACCTCGAGCGCCACTGCGCCAGCACCGCCAGGCGGCCATAGGCCGACGTGTCCGGCTCGGCGACGATGCGGCGGGCGACTTCCTCCTGGAACATCAGCGTCAGCGATGCCCACTGCGGCGGCCAGTCCTGCCCCGAAAGCCAGCCGGTGAACAGCGCGGTGCCCACGTTGTAGGGCAGGTTGGAAAGGATGTGGTACTCGCCCGCAAACAGCGTCTTCGGATCGATCTTCAGCGCGTCGCCCTCAATCACCTTGAGCTTGCCGGGGAACGCCTCGGCCAGTTCGGCAAGCGCGGGCAGGCAGCGGCGGTCCATCTCGATCGCGGTGACGTTGGCCCCGGCGCGCAGCAGCGCGCGGGTGAGGCCCCCGGGACCGGGGCCGACTTCGAGCACGTCCCTGCCGTTCAGCGAGCCGGGTATGGCGGCGATGCGGTCCAGCAGTTGCTCGTCGAACAGGAAGTTCTGGCCCAGCGCCTTCGACGCAGACAGGCCGTGACGCGCTATGACTTCGCGCAAGGGGGGCAACTGGGGCAGGGCGGTCATGCGGCCCTCCGCGTGGCGCATTCGCCCGCCATGCGGATCGCCGCGATCATCGCCCCGGCGCTGGCGGTGCCCTTGCCGGCGATGGCGAAGGCGGTGCCGTGATCGGGCGAGGTGCGCACGATGGGCAGCCCGAGGGTGACGTTGACGCCCTGATCGAAGTCCAGCGTCTTGATCGGGATCAGCGCCTGATCGTGGTACATGCACAGCGCCACGTCGTAGCTTGCGCGGGCATGCGCGGCGAAGAGTGCATCGGCGGGGTGCGGGCCGGTGACGGCAAGACCCTCTGCCAGAAGGGCGGCAATGGCGGGGGCGATGACGTCGCGGTCCTCTGTGCCCATGCGTCCGTCCTCTCCGGCGTGGGGATTGAGGCCGGTGATCGCGATGCGCGGTGCCGGCAGCCCGAAGTCGCGGGCCAGCGCGCGCGCGACGATGCGCGCCTTGCTTTCGATGAGGGTGCGGGTGACGAGGGCAGGCACCGCCGCCAGCGCTTCGTGCACGGTCAGCGGCACGGTGCGCAGGGACGGTCCGGCCAGCATCATCACCGCCGCGTCGTGCGGTAATCCGCAGGCATCCGCCAGAAACTCGGTCTGGCCGGGCTGGATGAAGCCGACTTCGGCCAGCCGGGATTTGGCGATGGGGCCGGTGACGACGCCGCCCGCCTCGCCAGACAAGGCAAGCGCAGTGGCCTGCGTCAGCGAGTGCAGGGCCAGTGCGGCGCCCTGAGCGTTCGGATTGCCGAACGACGGCACGCAGTCTTCCTCGCCCAGCACGGGCAGGGCCGAGCCGAAGACCTCCGCGGCCTGTGCCGGGGCGGAAATCTGCACCACCGGCAGGTCGATCTCGCGCGATGCCGCCGCCGCGCGCAGTACGCCCGCGCCGCCCACGACGAAGAACGGCGCGAGGGCTTGTTCCTCACGCCGTAGCCAGCTTTCGGCGATCACTTCGGGGGCGATCCCAGCGGGATCGCCCAATGAAATGGCGAGCGGTGCCGCCATGATCAGTTCACCATCAGTTGTATTCGATGACCGCATCGCGGCGCAGGTCGCGCAGGTAGGTCTGGGCGCGCTTGTTGACGCGGTCGTCTTCCAGCTGGGCCTGCAGCTGTTCGAAGCTGGGGCCGCTGTCGGTCTGCGGATCGTCGCGACCGCAGAGCATCAGGATGCGCACGCCATCCTCCAGCGAGCCGAACGGCGGCAGCGTTTCGCCGGGCGAAAGCTGCAGGATCGAGTTCTGGATCTGCGCGGGCAGATCGCGGGCCTTGACCTGGTCGTTGGTGACGACCTGCGCGCCCACGCCCTTGGCCACGGCATCGACGTCACCGCAGCCCTTGGCCGCCTTCATCGCGGTGGAGAACGCTTCGGCGCGCTTGCCGGCCTCAGCCTCGGAGATGCCCTTGGGGAAGGGCAGCGAGATCTGCTTGAGCGCAAGAACGGCATCGCGCGGATCTGCGGTCAGCACCTTGCGCTTGTCGATCAGGTAAAGGATGTCGAAGCCGCCGGGCACCTCGATCGGGCCGACGAGCTGGCCGGATTCCATATCGCGCGCGACGGTCTGCAGTTCGCCGGGCAGCTGTGCCAGGCGGACCCAGCCCAGATCGCCGCCGACCGATGCGGTGCTGGCCTGCGAATACTGGCGGGCATAGGCGACGAAGCTGGCGCCCTGCTTGAGCTGCTGCACGATCTGCGTCGCGTTCTTGTAGACCTGTTCGCGCGCATCGGGCGTGGCGGCGAGGTAGATTTCGCCGAGGCGGTATTCGTCCGTGCCCTTGGCGGCCTTGAGGCGGGCCAGCACGTCGTTCACTTCATCGTCGGAGACGTTGATGAACGGCTGCACGTTGCGCTGAAGCAGGCGCTGCCACGACAGCTCGCCCCGGATCTGGCGCTTGAGCGAGTCGGGCGAGGAGCCGATGCGCTTCAGGTAGGCATCCATCGCGGCAGTGTCCTGCCCGAAGTTCTGGCGGGCGACACGCGCGTAGGACTGATTGATCTCCGCTTCGTCGACAGCGACGTCGGCGGCCTTGGCTTCCTGAATCTGCAGCGTTTCGTCGATCAGGTTGCGCAGGATCTGCAGCCGCAGGCGCTTCATTTCCTCTTCGTCGATCTTGCCCTGATTGGCCGCGACGATGAGGGCAAGGCGCTGGTCGACGTCGGTGCCGGTGATGACATCGCCGTTCACGACCGCGGTGGCGCGGCGCATGTTGGGATTGTCGTTGCCGAAGATCTTGACGTCGTCAGGAATGACGATTTCGCCCTGAGGCGCATTCTGGGCCTGAACGGTGAGCGCGGTGGACAGCGCGGCGAAACCGCCGACGCAAAGGAAAGCGCGCATGAGGAACTTGCGGTTAACTGCTTGCACCGTTGTATCAATCCCGTTTTGACCGACCCTTCGGCCGGTACATCATCGGCGGAAATTCCCGAGTGCCGGGAGCTTCCGCCGCATCATAAGTCACACCTGCCGGGGGGCGGCTTAACTGAAAATGAGCACACCCGATAGCGGCTTTGGCACAAGGTGCCAATGCTCGTGCAATCTTGTCAGCCTCCGCCGCCGATGTTCTTGAGCGAGAAGCCGAGCTGGAAGGAGTCGCCGCGCCGCACGTCGCCCAGGGCCACGTAATCGCGGCGCCAGGTGAGCGAGATCTGGATGCAGTCGTCCTCATACGCTGCGCCGACGCGCGTGCGCAGGGGCTGGAAGCCGTTCGAGCCGTATTCCGGGTTGTCCTTCCGGCTGGTCATGTTGATGACGGCGGACCCGAACATTGACCAGTATTTCGCAAATGCAATGCGCCCCGCCGCGCGCAGTTCCTCGCGGTCCTGAAGATCCTCAAGGTCGTTGGTGATGTCGCGGTTGAGGCGGGTGTAGCCAAGTTCCAGATAGCTGTTCGTGTTGCCGATCACCGCATCGAACTCGTTGCGGCGGACCGCCATCGAGTCCTTGTCCACCCGGAATCGGTGGATGAAGTTCAGGAAATCGCGATAGCGGATTTCGGTGCGGCCGACGATGTCGGACATCTTGTTGGACAGGCCGGTGCCATCGGGCAGCACGCGGTTCTGGTTGCTGAGCCGCACCGACTGGCCGACCGTGGTCTTGATCTTCCAGCGCGGGCGTTCGAACTGCCAGTCGAAGCCGTACGTCACGCGCACGCCGTCTTCCAACCGGTCATAGCCGGGGAAGCGGTTGAGCGCGAAGAGGTTGCCGGTGTCGAGATCGACCGCGCGCGAATCCTCGTTCGGGATCGACAGGTTCCTAACATGCGGCGAAGCGACCACCTGAACGCGCGGGGTCAGCACCTGGGTGCCGCCGAAAGCCTGCCCCACCAGCGGCCACTTCACGTCCACCGCAGCCGTCGCGATGCCGCGCTCCTGCCATCCGGCAAGGCCGCGATAGAGATCCTCGGTCGTCAGCGCATTGTCCGACGAATGGTAGACGTCACCGCGCACGAGGCCGGTCAGCGTCACTTCCTGGCCCATCCCGGTCAGGCGGCGCAGCGACCACTGCGCACTGGCAAAAGCGCGCTGGGTGTCCTGCCCTTCGGTGCGGCTGATGGCGAGCGAGTTGGCCTGAAGCTCGAACTTCCCGCCGAGCAGGGGATCGTCGATGCGGCGGCGATAGTCGATCAGCGGCAGCGCCACCGGGATAAGGCCCTGCGATCGGGTCGATACCAGTGTCTGGGTAGCGTAACCCGCGATCGAGAAGTAGCTGTTCTGGTCGATCCGCTCCACTTCCACCATCGAGCGCAGGCGGTCGTCGCGGTTGTTGTCGTAGCGGCGCAGGAACGTGCGGTCGGTGGCGCGACGGATCGAACCGGTCACGCTCCAGTTGTCGTCCAGCTGGAACTTGCCATTGGCGAAGATGTAGCCGCGGAACGATCTCTCGCCGTTGGTGGTGACGGTGCCGTCGCTGCCGGCGATGGGAATCTTGCTGCTGGCGGTGGCAAGGCCGGTGATCTGATAGGCGCCCTTGTCGGTCAGGGCGCGGTACTGGATCGAGGCCATGGGCGCGGCCCGCGTAAAGGCGGAAATGGTGCCCGTGAGATCGCGGTTCTCGCCGATCTTCCAGTAGTAGGACTGCGCCAGCTCGATGCCGTTCGACGGGCTTGAGCGGATGTCCGGGATCAGGAAGCCGGACACCGCGTGCCCGTCCGTGCTGACGGTCAGGCCGAACAGCGGCAACTGGATCGCGCCGAACATCTCGATCCTGGCGTCCTTGAAGCGCACGCGCTTCTGGGCGTCCGAATAGATCACCTGCTTGGCAAGGATGCGCCAGGTGGGGTTCTTGGGGCAGCCGTCATCATCGGTCACGTCGCAGCCGGTATAGGCCGCCCGGTTGAGGATGACGTCGCCATTGGCGATGCGGGTGCCGTCCTGAGCGGCCAGACGCCCGCCTTCGCGCATGACGAGAAGCAGGTTCTCCATCATGCCGGTCTTGAGTTCGTCCGTCAGTTCGACCTGCTCGGTATACAGCTGATTGCCGTCCTGATCGACCATGCGGACATTGCCCGAGGACAGGATCTTGCCGGTCTGGCGGTTCCAGATCACCTTGTCGGAACGGACGGACTGCACCTGCCCCTTTTCGTCGCGGCGGCGCAGGACGACGTTGCCGGTGGCAGTCACCGTCTCGGCGTTCTGGTCGTACTGGACGTCATCCGCCTCGAACGCGACAGGCTGCGCTTCATCCGTGGGAGCGGCGGGGGCGGCAGGCGCGCCTTCGATCGGGCCGGTGTCCACCGGCTTCGTCAGATCCTGCGCATTGGCGGCGAAAGGGACCGTGAACGTCGCTATCCCGAAGGCGAGCGCATGCAACGAAAGCGGACGCAAGCGACGGATAGGGGCTTGCAGCGGGGTCTGCGCAGGCGGGAGCATGGCTTGCCTATCGCACCGGCTGCTCCTAACTGCAATCCAGTCATGCGATGAAGCGCGCAAGTTCGGTGCTTCATCGGGGAAATCCAGGAGAATCCATGAAGATCCAGTTCCTTGGTGCCGCAGGCGATGCCGATGCAGGCGTCAT
Source organism: Novosphingobium gossypii (assembly GCF_050433305.1). Classification (NCBI taxonomy): domain Bacteria; kingdom Pseudomonadati; phylum Pseudomonadota; class Alphaproteobacteria; order Sphingomonadales; family Sphingomonadaceae; genus Novosphingobium; species Novosphingobium gossypii. Next base: position 193,157 of record NZ_JBNPXM010000001.1, read on the forward strand.
CGCGCATCTCGTCAACCAGGACGCCGTGCCGGCAGACCTCGAAGCGGTGCTGGCCGAGGGTGCCAGGCGCGCCCGCTTCACCGGCAAGGCGGGGCAGGTGTTCGACGGATTCGTGGAGCGCGGCGGAAAAATCGTGCGCGTGGCGCTGGCCGGGTTGGGCGAGGCTTCGGCCAAGGATCGCAAGAGCGCGATTGAACGCGCGGCGGCTGCCGTTGTCGCGAAGTACCTGACCAGCGGCGAGACGTCGCTGGTGATGGACGTTACCGGCGCGGGCCTTTCGGCTGAGGAAGCGGCGGGCGCGCTGACCGGTGCGGTGCTGCGTTCGTGGCGTCACGACGTCTACCGCACCAAGCTGGCGGCGGACGCGAAGCCCACGCTGGCGCAGGTCGCCCTTGCCGGCGCCCCGGAAGGCACCGAGGCGGTGTGGGAAATCGAACAGGCCATCGCGCAGGGCGTCGCCTTCACCCGCGAACTGGTCACCGAACCGGCGAACATCATCTATCCCGAAAGCTTCGTGGAGCGCTGCAAGGCGCGCATGGAGGGTTCGGGCCTGACCATCCGTGTCCTCGACGACAAGGAAATGGCGGCGCTGGGCATGGGTTCGCTGCTGGGCGTAGCGCAGGGTTCGGTGAAGCCCGCGCGCCTGCTCGTGATGGAATGGCTGGGCGGCACCGAGGGTGAGAAGCCGGTCGCCTTCGTCGGCAAGGGCGTGTGCTTCGACACCGGCGGCATCTCGATCAAGCCCGCCGCGGGCATGGAAGACATGAAGTGGGACATGGGCGGCGCGGGCGCCGTTGCAGGCACGATGCTTGCGCTGGCACTGCGCAAGGCGAAGGCCAACGTCATTGGCGTGTGCGGCCTTGTAGAGAACATGCCGGACGGCAATGCCCAGCGCCCCGGCGACGTGGTGACCTCGATGTCCGGCCAGACCATCGAGGTCATCAACACCGACGCCGAGGGCCGCCTTGTCCTGTGCGACGCTCTCACCTGGGTGCAGCGCGAATACGCCCCGGCGAAGATCGTCGATCTTGCCACGCTGACCGGCGCGATCATCCTCAGCCTGGCGCATGAATATGCGGGCCTGTTCTCGAACAACGATGCGCTGGCGGCAGAGCTGAATGCAGCGGGCGATGCTTCGGGCGACCGCCTGTGGCGCATGCCCATGGGCCCCGCCTACGACAAGCTGATCGACAGCCCCATCGCCGACATCAAGAACGTCGGCCCCCGCTTCGGCGGTTCGATCACGGCGGCGCAGTTCCTCCTGCGCTTCATCGAGAACGATACGCCCTGGGCGCACCTCGACATCGCCGGCACGGTGTGGACCGACAAGCCCGGCGCCACCTGGGACAAGGGCGCAACCGGCTTCGGCGTGCGCCTGCTCGACCGCTTCGTGCGCGACACGATCGAGGCCTGAGAAGAAAAAAGGAGCGCGGCTGAGTGCAGGTCATGTTCTATGAACTCAGCCGCGATCCGGCGCATGCGGTGGTGCCCCTGCTGGCGCGCCGCATCGTCGAACAACAGGGCCGCGTGCTGGTCGTCTCCGCAGACGAACAGCAGCGCGCCCGCATTTCGACGGGATTGTGGGCAAGCCGCCCCGAGAGCTTTCTTGCCAACGGACAGGCGGGGGATGGGGGCGAGGATCGCCAGCCGATCCTGCTTTCCGACATACCCGATCCGCAGAACGGCGCGCGCTTCCTCATCATCGCCGACGGCGTATGGTGCGAGGGCGAGGAGCCGTTCGAGCGGACGTTCTACCTGTTCGATGACGAAACCCGCGCGCAGGCCCGCGAAGTCTGGCGCGACCTGCGCGGGCGCGAGGGCGTGACCAAGCAATACTGGGCGCAGGAAGACGGCCGCTGGACGAAGAAGGCCGAGGAGTGACTTTCGGCCTTCTGCGCGATCAGTCGTGCGGCGGGTTCTCTATCACTTCTTCCTTCGCAGCTTCGCCCATGCCGTGCTTCAGCACCATCGGCAGCTGCGAGAAGGTGAACAGGAACGACAGCACCGTGAAGCCCCACAGCTTCGCCTGAAGCCAGGTGTCGAAGCTGACGGTATAGACCAGCGCGGTGTTCAGCACTGCCAGGAACAGGAAGAACCACGCCCAGTTGCGTGACAGCTTGAACCAGCCTTCCTCGTTCAGCCCTTCGAACGCGGCTTGTAGCAGATACTTGAGCATCGCCTTGCCGCGCCACAGCCCGACGAACAGCACCGCCGAGAACATCAGGTAGACGGCGGTCGGCTTGAGCTGGATGAAGATCGCGTTGCGGAAGATGACCGTAAGCGCGCCGAAGCCCAGGATCAGCACCGTGGTCAGCCACAGCATCGGGGATACGTGCCCCAGCCGCCATTTCGACACGATCAGCGCCGCGACCGTGGCGATCATGAAGGCGACGGTGCCCTTGATGACGGCGGCCACCGTGGCGACGGGATTGCCATCACCGTCCGGCGCGAAGTGGCGATAGGCGAGGAAGAAGACCAGCAGCGGCCCGAAATCGACGACGAGGTTCAGCCACGAACTCTTGGGCTTTGCGGTTTCGTTCGTCATCATGCGATCCCCGCGATGACCCGCGCCAGCAGGTCGGGGTTGAAGGGGCGCAGGTCGTCGATCTTCTCACCGACGCCGATGGCGTGGATCGGCAAGCCGTATTGCTCCGCCGCCGCGACCAGAACGCCGCCGCGCGCCGTGCCATCCAGCTTGGTCATGATGAGGCCGGATACGCCCGCCACTTCCTTGAATGTCTCGATCTGCGACAATGCGTTCTGACCGTTGGTGGCGTCCAGTACCAGCACCACGTCGTGCGGCGCCTCGGGGTTGAGGCGGCCCAGAACGCGGCGGATCTTGGCCAGTTCGTCCATCAGTTCGCGCTTGTTCTGCAGGCGTCCGGCGGTGTCGACGATCAGCGCGTCGATCCCCTGATCCGTCGCCGCCTTTACCGCGTCGAACACGATGGATGCCGGGTCGCCGCCTTCGGGGCCGGTGACGATGGGGATCGACAGCCGTTCTGCCCATACTTTCAGCTGGCCGATGGCGGCGGCGCGGAAGGTGTCGCCCGCTGCCAGCATCACCGAATAGTCCTGCTCCTGGAACAGGTGCGCCAGCTTGGCGATGGTGGTCGTCTTGCCCGATCCGTTGACGCCGATCACCAGGATCACCTGCGGACGCGGGAAGGCCACCACGTCGAGTGGCTTTGCCACCGGGCGCAGGATCTCGGCGATTTCGCGCGCGACCACTTCCATGATGGCGCGTTCGTCGGCGTCACGCTCAAAGCGTTCGTCAGCCAGCCGGTCGCGGATGCGGGCGGCGGCGCGGGGGCCGAGGTCGGACATGATGAGCGCGTCTTCCAGCGCGTCCAGCTGCGCCGATGTCAGCCGCGTGCCGCCGCCGAGGCCGGCAAGGTTGCCCGCAAGGCGTTGCGAGGTCTGGCGGAATCCTCCGAAAAGGCGTTCCGACCAGTCGCTGCCCCCTTGGGTTTCCTGGGGGTCCTGGGTACTCATGCTTCCAGCATTCCTTCGACTATTCGGGTCGGGGTCACCTCCACCAGCACGCCGGGCGGCGTGCCGGGGGGAACCCGGACGGGCGCGAAGTCGGCTGCATGGCCGCTCCCGCCTCTTTCGGCGAGCACCCATAGCGGCATGCCCAGATGCCCGGCAAGCCACGATGCACGCACCTGCGCCACCTTTGCGCGCAATTGCACGGCGCGGGCGCGGATCGTGGCGTGCTCCACCTGCGGCATCCGGGCGGCAGGCGTGCCGGGCCGCTGCGAGTAGGGGAACACATGGCCGTGCACGACGCCCAGTTCCCCGATGATGGACACGTTGGCGGCGTGGGCGGCTTCGTCCTCCGTCGGGAAGCCGGCGATGAGGTCGGCGCCGATGGCGATTTCGGGCCGCCGAGCGCGCAGCCGTTCCACCAGCGATATCGCATCGGCGCGAGAATGACGGCGCTTCATGCGCTTCAACATCAGGTCGTCGCCGTGCTGCAGGGACAGGTGGACATGCGGCATGACCCGCGTTTCCGAGACGATGAGGTCGAACAGCGTCTCGTCCACTTCGGCCCCGTCGATCGAGGACAGGCGCAGGCGGGGCAGATCGGGGAAGCGGTGCAGGATCGCGGCGGCCAGCACGCCAAGGGCGGGAGTGCCTTGAAGGTCGCTGCCCCACGATGTCAGGTCAACGCCGGTCAGGATCACCTCCTGCACGCCCGCGTCGCGGTGGCGGGCAATGTCTTCCAGCACTTGCGCAACCGGGTGCGAGCGGCTGGGCCCGCGCCCCTGCGGGATGACGCAGAATGTGCAGGCATGGTCGCAGCCGTTCTGCACCTGCACGAACGCGCGGGTGTGCGCGCGGGTTTCGGGCAGGCGCGTGGGGACGGGCACGTTCCAGGCGCGCGGGTCGAGCTTGGCGGTGTTGGCGATCAGGCCGTCCACTTCGGGCATGGCGGCCAGCGCCTCGCGCTCGACCTCGGCAGCGCAGCCGGTGACGAGCAGGCGCGCATCGGGTCGTGCCTTGCGCGCACGACGGATCGCCTGCCGGGTCTGGCGTACGGCTTCTGCGGTGACGGCGCAGGAGTTGATGACGACCAGATCGTCCGCTTCGTGCAGCATCGTGCGCAGGGCTTCGCTCTCGGCCAGGTTCAGGCGGCAGCCCAGCGAATGGACTTCGACCTTGGGTTGAAGAACCGTCAAATGGGAATCCTGAGCACGGCCCCATAGTCGGCAGCATCGAACGATCCTCGGAAAGCCTCGGTCGCCGGGCCGGTCATGACGATCTCGTTATCCTCGCGCCATTCGATGAGGAGCGGGCCGCCGGGCAGCGTCACGGTGACGCGGCGCTCGACCAGGCCGCGCTTCATCGCGCCTATGGCGGTGGCGCAGGCGCCAGTGCCGCAGGCGCGGGTCAGGCCGGCGCCGCGCTCCCACACGCGCAGGGTGATGGCATCGGGCGCGGTTACGGCGGCGACGTTGACGTTGATGCGATCCGGGAACAGCGGATCGGTCTCGATCATCGGGCCAAGGCGGGACAGGGCAATGGCGTGAGGATCGGCGACGAAGAAGATCACATGCGGATTGCCGACATTGACCGCGATCGGGTTCACCAGTTCCTCCCACGCGACGGGCATGGCGTAGGTGTCCATCGGATAGGCGAGCGGAATCGCGTCCCAGTCGAAACGCGGCTTGCCCATCTGGACGCTGATGCCTGCATCGGTCGGGGTGGAGGAAACCATCCCGCCCAGCGTCTCTATCCGCGCCGGTTCGCCATGGAGCAGGCCCACGGCACGGGTGGCGTTGCCGCAGGCCTCCACCTCGCTGCCGTCGGCGTTGAAGATGCGCATGCGGAAGTCGGCGTCCAGCGAGGGCTCCAGCACGATGAGCTGGTCGCAGCCGATGCCCGTATGCCGGTCCGCCAGCGCCGAGGCAAAGGCGGCATCCACCGGAGGAATGGGGCGCGTGCGCGCGTCGAGCACGATGAAGTCGTTGCCCAGTCCGTGCATCTTGGTGAAGTCGATCCGCATGCCCGCGATTTAAGGACTGCGGCGGCTAAGGTCCAGTGAAGAACGGTCCTTGCGGCGCAGCAGGGGCAGGAGGTCAGGCCCGCTTCGCTTCGTCCGTGTCCGTGGTGTCGGTCTCAGGCGAGATTTCCGGAGTTGGCTCTGCACCCAGCCATTCGCCGAGTTCGGTGGCGGGGCGGGGGCGGCCGTAGAGGTATCCCTGCCCGGTGATGCCGCCATACTGGCGCAGGCTGTCGAGCACGTCCTGCGTGTCGATCCCCTCTGCGGTGACCGGCATGTGCAGCCCTTCGCCAAGGGTCGCCACCGCGCGCACGATGGCGGCGCTGTCCTCGTCCTCCAGCATGGTGGATACGAAGCTGCGGTCGATCTTGATCCGGTCGAACGGCAACTGCTTCAGCTGGCCGATGGAGCTGTAGCCGGTGCCGAAATCATCCAGGCTGATGCGGATGCCCTGGTTCTTCAGGCTGGTGACCAGATTCCGCACCTGACCCAGGTTCTGGTGCAGGCAGCTTTCGGTGATCTCCACCTCAAGGCGCTGGGGCGGGAAGTTCGCCTCGACCAGCATCTGCAGCAGCTTTTGCGCGAACCACGGATCGCGCAGCTGGATCGGAGAGATGTTGACCGCCAGCGTCAGCTTCGGATCCCACAGCTTCGCGTCCTCCAGCGCCTGGCCGATGACGCTGCGCGACAGTTCGCCGATGGCGCCGATGTCCTCGGCCACGGGGATGAAGATGTCCGGCGCGACGATGCCGAACTGCGGCGAATCCCAGCGCGCCAGCATTTCGAACCCGGTCAGTTCGCCCGTTTCCAGATCGACCTGCTGTTCATAGAAGGGCACGAACTCGCCGCGCGGAATGCCCTGCCGGATGCCGGCCTCAAGATCTGCCCGGTAGCGCATTTCGTGCGCCATCTGCGGTTCGAACCAGTTGAACTGGTTCCGGCCCTGTCGCTTGGCATGGTACATCGCGACGTCGGCCATTTCCAGCAGCGCCTGCGCGGTGGTGGTGCGCGATTCGGCCCGGGCGATGCCGATGGAGGCCGTGACCTCGATGGTGACGGAGCGGATGCGCGACCCCTCTGCCACGGCCTGCACCAGCGCGGCGGCGATGTGATCCACGGTGTCCGAATGGTGCCGGTCGAACGCCAGCGCCACGGCAAACTCGTCCCCGCCGATACGGCCGACGATGGCATGGTCGGGAAGCGCCTCCACGATGCGGCGGGCGCATTCGCGAAGCAGCCGGTCGCCGGTGGCGTGGCCGTTGTAGTCGTTGACCTGCTTGAAATTGTCGAGGTCGATCATCAGCACGCCGACCGCCCGGCCTGCTTCCACCGTCCGGTCAATAAGGGCATCGACGCTCAGGTTGAAGCTGCGGCGGTTATGGAAGCCGGTGAGGGAATCGGTTTCGGCCAGACGACGTGCCTCGCGCTCTGCGACCTTGCCCTGCACGATCTCGTCGCACAGTTCGCGGTAGCGGCTCCAGCCGAAGATGATGATGGCGATGTTGAGGAGGAAGGCGTCGAGGAGGAAGCCGTCAGGCCCGGGACCATGTCCTGACAGCGAACGCATTACTGCGGGACCGATCGTGCTGCCCGTGGCGAGGAAAAGGATGATCGCAGCCGTGACGATGCCGAGCGCCACCACATCGACCTTCCGTTCCCGGAGCGAGCTGGCGTCGGCGGTCTTTCTGCCGCCGAAAAGGATGCTTGCTGGTTGCAAAGGTGCCCCCCCACGGGCGTCACGTCTAAGGTATTGAGGCTACGCGGTTCCTCTGAAGTATAGGTTAACGAAAATATCCCGGCGCTGCCCGGGGCGCCGGGATACTGCGAAGTTACAGAGTTTTAATGGCGGAGCGATCTCACATCTTGAGGCCGATCTCGCGCAGGCGCTCCTGCAGGTAATCGTCGGCGGTGATCGACTCGGGATAACGGTCGGGGTTCTGCGGGGTGATGCAGCCGGGCAGGGTTTCGAACCGGAAGTCGCTGCGCAAGTGCAGGAAGAACGGCATCGAATAGCGGCTGTGGCCGGCGCGGGCGCCTTCGGGATTGCGCACGCGGTGCGTGGTCGAAGGCAGGACGTGGTTGGTCAGGCGCTGCAGCATGTCGCCGATGTTGACCACCACGGCGCCTTCCGGGGGTGCCACGGAGAGCCAGCGTCCATCCTTGGCCAGCAGTTCCAGCCCCGCTTCCTGCGCGCCCAGCAGCAGGGTGATGAGGTTGATGTCCTCGTGCGCGCCCGCGCGGATGGCGCCGCCCGACGATGCCGGGACTGGCGGGTAATGCAGCAGGCGCATGACCGAATTGCCGTCCTCGATCGCCGGGTCGAACCAGTTCGCATCCAGACCAAGGTCGATGGCGATGGCCGAGAGGATCCGGGCGCCCGCTTCGTCGAACTGGGCGTAGAGTTCGCGAAACGTCTCTTCGAAACCATCGACTTCACTGGGCCAGATGTTGGGCGGCATGGAAGCGGCAAGCGGCGAATCGGCGGGAACGTCGCGCCCTACGTGCCAGAATTCCTTGAGGTCCTTCTCGGTCGCGCCCTTGGCCACTTCGGTGCGGAACGGGGTGTAGCCGCGCGCACCGCCCTGACCGGGGATGAAATACTTCTGCTTCGTCTCGACGGGAAGGGCGAAGAATTCCTCCGTTTTCGCCCAGGCCCGCTCGATCAGGGCCTGGTCGATGCCGTGGTCGCGAATCATGGCGAAGCCGAAGGTGCGGAAACTCTCGCCGATGCGCGCCGGCAGGTCGGCGCGGTCGGCCACGAGGCTGAGAACGGGGATTTGTGCGAGGTCCATGGGTGTGCAATCCGTAACGAGTCGGTATGCGGCCCCTTTAGAGGCCGGATGGCCGTCCGTCTAAACCGAAAGGCGATGCATGGCATACTGGCTGATGAAGTCCGAACCCGACGCTTATGGCTGGGCCGATCTTGTTCGCGAAGGGGAGGGCACCTGGGACGGCGTGCGCAACCACCGCGCCGCCAACAACCTGCGGGCGATGGAGGTGGGCGATCAGGCGTTCTTCTATCACTCGAACATCGGCAAGGAGATCGTCGGCATCGTCACGATCAGCGTGGCCGGCATCGCCGATCCCAGCGATCCGGAGGGCAAGTGGGCGGCGGTGAAGGTAAAGCCGGTGCGCAAGCTGAAGCGGCCCGTGACGCTGGCTCAGGCCAAGGCCGACCCGGAATTGACCGACATGGAACTGGTGAAATTCTCCCGCCTGTCCGTGGCGGCGGTGACCCCGAAGGAATGGCATCATGTGCTGGGCTTGGCCGGGGAATGATGATTGCCGGCCTATTTGCCTGAATGCACAATATCGCTGATCTCGCACGGTTTGGCGCAGTGTCCGGCAACTTGCTAACATAGGAACGTGTTCTTCCGGTGTGAGGGCGACGGAATGTTTTCGCCGCCGAAACCAAGGAGATACCGCCATGGGTGAACTCAAGGACACTGCAAAGGGCCTCGGCAACGAAGTGGCCGGCAACGTCAAGCAGGCGCTGGGCAAGGCGCGCAATGACCCGGCGCAGCACGCCGAAGGTGTCGCTCAGGAAAAGAAGGGCGAACTTCAGCAGGGCGTCGGCAAGGTCAAGGGCGCGCTCGGCGACCGCGTTTGACGCGACTTCCCTTGGGAACCAGTCAGAGGGCTGCCTTCGGGCGGCCCTTTTTCTTTGTGCTTTCCGCAGCTTGCTTTCGCGTCGGGTGAGGTGGGGTGGGGTGAAGCGTCCCGTTTCGGGAAGTCCCGAATTGGCGCTTTGCGAAAAGGTAAACGAATCGTTAACCCGCTGGGCATGACCCGACGCTCACTCGTTCTTACGCATGAAGCCGCGCGGCACTGGTTCCGTCGTTCGCTGCCGCCGCACGTCTTCGCCATCCCTGTGGAAGATGCAGGTGCGCCGGACAATATCGATGCCGCAAAGACATGGACCCTGAACGGAGGCGACTGGCGCGGGTTTCTGAGCGCCTACTGCGCCAGCTTCGTGGCGATCAGCCTGTTCATCGCCTGACGCCGGATCACCCGGCTGCCGGGGCCTTTTCCGCCTGGTAGAGCAGATAGCCCAGCCACGCTGCGGCAAGGCAGCACAGTGACACGACCAGCAACTGCTGCGCCACCGCAACCCCCATCAGCGTCATTCCGCCAGTGGCGATCGAGCCGAGCACCATCGCACCCGAATTGACGATGTTGTTCGCCGCAATGGTGCGGGCGGTCTGAGACTTGTCCACGAACGTGGTAAGAAACGCGTAGAGCGGCACCACGAACATGCCGCCGCAGATCGCGATCCCCAGAAGCGTAAGCATCAGCGGGATCGCCAGCGGCTGGACCACGAACACGCCTACGTCCATCAGCGCATCCCCGCCCGAGTGCGGCGGCCAAACGCGGCAGACCTGCTGGAATGCCACCAGGAAAGCGCCCATCCCGATCACGGAAACCGGTGACCAGCGGGCGGATACGGTGCCCTTGAGCAGCGCATTGATCGCCATCGAACCGATCGCCACGCCCACCGAGAAGATCACCAGAAACAGGCTCGCCACTTCCTTGCTGGCCATCAGCATGTTTTTGGCCAGCGGCGGGAACTGGACGAACAGCACCGTGCCGATCGCCCAGAAGAAGCTGATCGCGCAGATCGCCAGGAACACCCGGCGGTCCTTCATCGTCGTGCGGACAAGTCGCACGGAAGCGCGGACGATGTGAAAGTCCAGCGGCTCGATCTTGCCCAGCGGCGGCGCGGAAGGCACCTGCCGACCGGCGAACCAGCCGATCACGGCCACCACGATGACGCCGATGGCTGCCGCATCCACGCTGATCCAGCCCGCCACGATCGTGCCGGCCAGCACCGCGATATAGGTGCCCGCCTCGACCAGACCGGTGCCAGACAGGACTTCGCCGTCCTTCAGGTGCTGCGGCAGGATGGCATACTTGATCGGCCCGAAGAAGGTGGAGTGGACGCCCATCGCGAACAGCGCCAGCAGCATCAGCGGGATCGCCACCGTCTCCAGCGCCTGTCCCTGCCATGCCAGCGCAAGGCCGGCGCCGCCGACCAGCATGATGCCGATCTCGCACGCCTTGATGATCCGGATCAGCTTTGCCTTGTCGCGCATGTCGGCAAGCTGCCCGGCCAGTGCAGACAGCAGGAAGAACGGGATGATGAAGATGGCCGAGGCCAGCGCGCTGAATCGCGCTTCCTGCGCTTCGGAGTGGTACACCTCGTACACCACGAAAAGCACCATCGCGTTCTTGAACAGGTTGTCGTTGAACGCGCCCAGCAACTGGGTGATGAACAGGGGCAGAAATCGCCGCGCCCGGATGAGTCTGGTCGTCGTGGTCATGATCTGGGGATTGCCGCCGGCCTTGCTCTCTGGTCGCCCGGACACTTAATGGCATGAAGCGAGGGCACAAGCCCCGTTCGCCACTTTATTCCTCCGCTCATTGCGCGCTATGGCACTGGAACCATGCTGACTCTGCCGAACATCCTGACGCTTTCGCGAATCGTCACGCTGCCGCTGCTGGGCTTTCTCTTGTGGTGGCCCCGATGGGAGTTCGGCTACGGACTGGCGTTCGGGCTCTACTGCCTGATGGGGATCACCGATTACTTCGACGGTTACCTGGCCCGATCCAGCGGCACGGTGTCGAAGCTGGGCGTCTTCCTCGATCCCATCGCCGACAAGATCATGGTGGCGACGGTGATCCTGGTGCTGACGGCGCAGGGCATCCTTAGAGGGCCCTACGTTGGCGACATGCACGTCATCGCCGGACTGGTGATCCTCGTGCGGGAAATCGCCGTGTCGGGCCTGCGCGAATTTCTGGGAGGGCTGCAGGTGTCGGTGCCGGTCAGCCGTCTGGCCAAGTGGAAGACGACGTTCCAGCTCATTTCACTCGGCGCGCTGATACTGGGCGCGGCGATGCCGTGGTGGAACCTGGACCTTGGCGCGCTGGAGATCAACGTGCCGCATACCGTGGGTCTAACCACGCTCTGGGCGGCGGCGGCGCTGACGCTGGTGACTGGCTGGGACTACCTGCGCGTAGGCCTCAGGCACATGGATTGAGACATTCCGCCAGGCAGTTCGGCTTGCGCTTCGTGCAACCGGCGGTGCGCTCACCACGCTTGGCCGGGCGGACATCTGTCTCCATGTGGACGCTTTCCCAGCGCCTGCAATTGAGGACATTACCATCTCCGCCGCTTCTCCAGCCATGACTGTGTCCACTCCAGTACAGGCGGGGCCCACCCGCTCGGTCGTGTTCGCGCTCGCTGCAGCGTCGGGGCTGGCAGTGGCGAACATCTACTACAACCAGCCCATGATCGGCCTGATGGCTGGCGACCTGAAGGGCGGTGCGATCACTTACGTGCCTACCGCAACGCAGCTTGGCTATGCCGTGGGCCTCGTCGCGCTGGTGCCGCTGGGTGATCTGCTGGAGCGGCGGCGGCTGATCGTCCTGCAACTGCTGGCGCTTACGGGAGCGCTGGCGCTTACCGCGCTTGCCCCCACGGGCGGGCTGGTGCTGGCGGCTTCGCTGCTGGTCGGCCTGCTGAGTTCAGTGGCGCAGCAGATCGTCCCTTTTGCCGCCAACCTTGCCCCTGACGAGAAACGTGGCGCGATCGTCGGTACGGTGATGGCCGGGCTGCTGTGCGGCATCCTGCTAAGCCGGACGCTGGCGGGAGTCGTCGCCGGCATGTTCGGCTGGCGCGAGATGTTCTGGCTGGCGGTGCCGCTGGCGCTGCTGACGGCTGCGCTCATGGCCTTCAAACTGCCGCGCAGCCGCCCGCAGGCGAGTGGGCTGACATATGGCGGTCTGCTGTCGTCCCTGTGGCACTTGTGGCGCGAATTTCCGGCGCTTCGAATGGCCAGCTACACCCAGTGCTGCCAGTTCGGCGTGTTCAGCGTGTTCTGGACGATTCTGGCGCTGCGGCTGCAGGAGCATTTCGGCTTCGGCCCGGAAGCGGCAGGACTGTTCGGCATAGTCGGCGCGGCGGGGGTGCTTGCGGCACCGATAGCAGGCCGCATGGCCGATCGCAGCGGGCCGCACCGAATCATCGTCGCGGCCAGCGTGCTCACGCTGGCGTCATGGATCGTCTTTGCCGTGTGGCATTCGATCGCGGGGCTGGTGGTCGGCGTGATCGCGCTCGACGTTGCAGTGCAGCTTAGCCAGATTTCCAACCAGAGCATCATCTACGCTTTGCGGCCAGAGGCGAGGGCGCGGATCAACACCGTCTACATGGCGCTGATGTTCCTGGCCGGCGCGGCCTGTTCGGGCCTGGCCACCACGATATGGCACCAGTGGGGCTGGAGCGGGGTGTCCGGCCTGGGCATCGCCGTGTCGTCACTGGGCGTAGGCCTGCAGGCCCTGCGTCGGCGCCCTTCCTGAGGTCAACCCGCCCGCAGTTCGTCGGCAAGCATTCGGAATTCATCGGCGCGCGGAGAATTCTTGCGCCACACCAGCGCAATCTCGCGGTTGGCGTTGGGCGAAACCAGCGGACGCGCGACTACGTTGGTGCCGTTGAGGATGCCCGCATCCAGCGCCATTTCCGGCAGCATCGTCAGCCCGAGGCCATTGTCCACCATCTGCACCAGCGTATGCAGCGAAGTGCCGATCATCGTTGCGCTGGCGCGCAGTTCAGGCCGGTTGCAGGCCGCCAACGCATGGTCCTTCAGGCAGTGCCCATCTTCCAGCAGAAGCAGGCGATGTTCGTCGATCACGTCGGGGCTGACTTCGCTAGGCGGATCGCGCGGATCGTCGGCGGGGAAGGCGACGAAGAAGGCGTCCAGCTCGATCGTCTCCTTCTCCACTTCGCCCGTGGCATAAGGCAGGGCCAGCAGCACGCAGTCGGCACGGCCGTGATGTAGAGATTCAATCGCCTGCTGGCTGGGTTCCTCGCGCAGGAACAGCTTCAGGTTGGGCCGTTCACGGCGCAGGCGCGGCAGCATCCGGGGCAGCAGGAACGGCGCGATCGTGGGAATCACGCTCATCCGCACCTCGCCGGAGAGCGGCTTGCCGCTGGACTGCACCAGATCCGAAAGCTCTTCGGTCTCCCTCAGGATGCGATGAGCCTTGTCGACCACGGCATTGCCCAACGGGGTGAAGCGAACGGCGCGCTTGGTCCGTTCGACCAGGGTGACGCCAAGCAGCGTCTCCAGATCGCGCAGACCTGCGGAGAGGGTGGATTGCGAGACGAAGCAGGCATCGGCGGCCCGGCCGAAATGGCCATGCTCATGAAGCGAGACGAGATACTGAAGCTGCTTGAGCGTCGGCTGGTAGACGGTCATGCGCAGGCTATTGCATGCCAGTCGCGCTTCGCCAAGGGCAGCGTTGCATAACGTCGCTATCCCGGCGCCGGTCCCGGATCACGTCCGGAACAACGTCACTCTGCCTCGCCGACCTCGGCCTCGACCGCGGCGTCTTCCACGCGGGTCATCTTCAGCTTGCCGTTTTCCACAGCGAAGGCCAGCTTGCCTTCTACCAGGTCGAGCGCATCGCGGCCGAACACGTCGTAGCGCCAGCCCTGCAGCAGGCTGAGGTTCTTGCGCACGCCGGCCGCCAGCAGTTCCAGTTCGTCGCTGCGGGCCAGCAGCCGCGCCGCCGCATCGATTTCGCGGGCGCGGATCTTGAGCAGCAGCTTGAGCAGGTCCGCCACCAGCGCGCCTTCCTTGCCAAGTGGCGCACCGCGCGGCGCGCGCGGCGGCATCTCGTCGTCCGTCAGCGGTTCGGCCTTGGCGATGGCGGTCATCAGGCGGCGACCGATCTCGTTGTCCTTCCACCCCTGCGAAAGGCCGCGAACCTTGGCGAGGTCGGCCTGCTGCTTGGGCGGATGGCTGGCGATGTCGGCCAGCGTCTCGTCGCGGGCGATGCGGCCACGCGGGATGTTCTTGCCCTGCGCTTCCAGTTCGCGCCATTCGGCGATGGCGCGCAGGCGGCCCAAAACCTGCGGGTTGCGGCCCGGCGCCTTGATACGGTGCCAGGCTTCCTTCGGGTCGTTCCGGTAGTTTTCCGGTTCCGCCAGCTTTTCCATCTCCTGGTCCAGCCACTCCCCACGGCCCGTCTTCATCAGGCGCTTGAGGATCTTGGGGAAGATCTTGGAGAGATAAGTGACGTCGCCGATCGCATATTCGATCTGCCGGTCGGTGAGCGGACGGCGGGACCAGTCGGTGAAGCGCGCGCCCTTGTCGATGGTGACGCCCTGCCACGATTCGACGAGGTTGGAATAGCCGATCTGCTCGGACTGGCTGATCGCCATCATCGCGATCTGCGTGTCGAAGATCGGGTGCGGCGTACGGCCGGTGAAGTTGAACATGATCTCGACGTCCTGCCCGCCGGCGTGGAAGACCTTGAGGACCTCCTCGTTGCGGGTCAACAGGTCGAACAGCGGGGTCATGTCGAGACCATCGGCCAGCGGGTCGACCGCCGCCGCTTCCTCCGTATTGGCGATCTGCACAAGGCACAGTTCGGGCCAATAGGTGTTCTCGCGCATGAACTCGGTGTCCACGCTCACGAAATCGGATTTCGCAAGGCGCTCGCACAGGGCGGCAAGATCTTCGGTCTTCGTTATCAGCGGATGGATTTTCATTGAACGGAGGCGTTACGCTCAACCGGCGCGCGGATCAACGCCTCGTGTTACCGTTTTGTCGCAGTTTATTTCCGCCGCAGCAGTCGCCGGAACAATCGGGGCCACAGGCCGGGTTTCTCCTGCGCTTCCAGTTCCGCGATGCTTTCCGGCGTCACGAGGCGGTGGCGCAACTGGCTGCCGGTCGTGTGGAAGTAGGGCAGGGGCAGGTCTACCGCGGCCTGTTCGATGCGCGGGTCCAGCCCGGGATCCGCCTCCGGGGCGGCGAGTTCGCGCAGATCCAGCATCGCCGGACTTTCCGCTTCGGAACGGCGCGGCACGTCCATTGGCGCGTCCGCCCATGCCGGATAGAGCGAGGTGGCCCGCTCTTCCCGCTCGACGATTGCGGTACGCGTCTTGTCTTCAGCAAACATGTGCGATTCCCGTATCTTGTTTCATGTTGCCCTTGCGTGCAGGATTACCGGGAAATGGTTTATTTCGGGTTACCGGGCAGGCCGGGCCGGGCCGGCTTCGCGACGAACGGGCTTTTCGCGAATCCCCATCTGGAAATCATGGCCCCAGTCGACTAGTGGGCGCGCTATCTTATTAAAGACCATCTGAAGAGTTCATCATGACCCATCCCTACCGCTCCCACACCTGCGGCGCCCTGAGTGCGGCCGAGGTCGGCCAGACCGTGCGCCTCTCGGGCTGGGTCCATCGCAAGCGCGATCATGGCGGCGTCCTCTTCGTCGACCTTCGCGACCACTACGGCATCACCCAAGTCGTGACCGACAGCGACAGCCCGGCGCTGGCGATCCTCGATTCGCTGCGCGCAGAAAGCGTGGTCACGATCGAAGGCACGGTGAAGGCGCGTTCGGAAGGCACCGTCAACCCGAACCTCGCCACTGGCCAGATTGAGGTCTATGCCCGCAGCGCCACCGTGCTGGGCAAGGCCGAGGAACTGCCGATGCCCGTCGCTGGCGAGCAGGAGTATCCTGAGGACATCCGCCTCAAGTACCGCTTTCTCGACCTTCGCCGCGAAACGCTGCACGCCAACATCGTCAAGCGCACGCAGATCATCCGCGACATGCGCCGCCGCATGGAAGACACCGGCTTCACCGAATACTCGACGCCGATCCTGACCGCGTCGTCGCCCGAAGGCGCGCGCGACTTCCTGGTGCCCAGCCGCATCCATGCAGGCAAGTTCTACGCGCTGCCGCAGGCGCCGCAGCAGTACAAGCAGCTGCTGATGGTCGCCGGTTTCGACCGCTATTTCCAGATCGCCCCCTGCTTCCGCGACGAGGATCCGCGCGCAGACCGCCTGCCGGGCGAATTCTACCAGCTCGACCTCGAGATGAGCTTCGTCACCCAGGAGGAAGTCTGGGAGACGATGGAGCCGGTGCTGCGCGCCACGTTCGCGCAGTTCGCAGGCGACAAGCCGGTCACGCCGGCAGGTGAGTTCCGCCGCATTCCGC
The DNA here is from genome assembly GCF_050433305.1 of Novosphingobium gossypii. Lineage (NCBI taxonomy): Bacteria > Pseudomonadati > Pseudomonadota > Alphaproteobacteria > Sphingomonadales > Sphingomonadaceae > Novosphingobium > Novosphingobium gossypii. The sequence continues at coordinate 209,670 of NZ_JBNPXM010000001.1, forward strand.
ACGCGCAGGCGATGCTGGATTACGGCTCGGACAAGCCGGACCTGCGCAACCCGCTGCTCATTAGGGATGTGACCGAGCACTTCGTCGAATCGGGCTTTGGCATCTTTGCTGGCATCGTCGGCAACGGCGGCACCATCCGCGCGATCCCGGCACCGGGTGCAGGCGCGGGCAGCCGCAAGTTCTTCGACGACATGAACGTCTGGGCGCGCGGAGAAGGCTACTCGGGCCTCGGCTACATCAACATCAAGGACGGCGTCCCCGGCGGCCCGATCGCCAAGAACCACGGCGAGGAAAAGACCGCCGCGCTGATCGAGGCGCTGGGCCTTGGCCCCAACGACGGCGTGTTCTTCGCCGCCGGCAAGGAAGAGCAGGCCGCCAAGCTGGCCGGTCTGGCGCGCACCCGCGTGGCTGAGCAGCTGGACCTGATCGACCGCGACCGCTTCGAGCTGTGCTGGATCGTCGACTTCCCGTTCTTCGAATGGGACGAGGACAACAAGAAGGTCGACTTCGCGCACAACCCGTTCTCGATGCCGCAGGGCGGGATGGACGCGCTGGAGAACCAGGATCCGCTGACGATCAAGGCCTACCAGTACGACCTCGTCTGCAACGGCTTCGAAATCGCGTCGGGCTCGATTCGCAACCAGTCGCCCGAATTGATGGTCGCCGCGTTCGAGAAGGTGGGACTGTCGAAGGCCGACGTGGAAGAGCGCTTCGGCGGCCTGTATCGCGCGTTCCAGTACGGCGCGCCGCCGCACGGTGGCATGGCTGCCGGCGTCGACCGCATCGTGATGCTGCTGTGCGGCGCGCAGAACCTGCGTGAAATCACGCTGTTCCCGATGAACCAGCGCGCCGAGGATCTCCTCATGAACGCGCCCAGCCCAGCAGAGGCGAAGCAGCTGCGCGAACTGCACCTGCGAGTGGTGGAGCCGGTCAAGCAGGCAGCTCCGGCTGCGGGCAAGGTGGTTGCGCCCGAATAAAGGCAAACATCGTTCCGGATCAGGTCCGGGACGATGGGGGTGAAACCACGGTAACCGTGGATAATGCGAGGCACCGCAGCGCCCGCTGCCTCGCCAAGCCCCTTGCCAGCGCGCCGCCCAGTCTTTAGGGCGACTAACGAAATTCAAACCCGCATATCTTTGAAGGGGTCTATACAAATGAGCGATACCGCCGATCGGGTTAAGAAGATCGTCGTCGAGCATCTTGGCGTCGAAGCCGAGAAGGTCACCGAAGACGCCAGCTTCATCGACGATCTGGGCGCCGACTCGCTCGACATCGTCGAGCTGGTCATGGCGTTCGAAGAAGAATTCGGCGTCGAAATCCCGGACGATGCCGCCGAGAAGATCAGCACCGTCTCCGATGCCATCAAGTACATCGAAGAGAACAAGGGCTAAGCCCTTCGGCTCTGATCTCGGTCCCGTATTCGCGCGCGCCATGTCTCAGTGGCGGGGCGCGGATACGACGCCGGATTGAAATCGTCAGGCTCGCCCTTTAAGGGGGCGGGCCTGACGCCGTTTTCGGGCTGCCGGTTTTCGGCGGCTGAAGCGGCTATTTAAGACTTTCGGAGAGCTTATGCGTCGTGTCGTCGTAACCGGACTTGGTCTTGTCACCCCGCTGGGTGCCGACGTGGAGACCACCTGGGCCAACATCCTCGCCAGCAAGTCGGGCGCGGCAACGATCACCAGGTTCGACACGACGGGCCAGAAATGCACCATCGCCTGCGAGGTGAAGCCCGCCGACCACGAATACGGCTTCGATCCGAACAAGCGTGTCGATCACAAGATCCAGCGCCAGGTCGATCCGTTCATCGTCTATGGCATCGACGCTGCGGGCCAGGCGCTCGAAGACGCGGGCCTCACGGACATGAGCGAGGAAGACAAGCTCATGGCTGGCTGCTCGATCGGTTCGGGCATCGGCGGCCTGCCGGGCATCGAAAGCGAATCGCTGGTGCTGGCTGAAAAGGGCCCCGCGCGCGTCAGCCCCCATTTCGTCCACGGTCGCCTCATCAACCTGATCTCGGGCCAGGTGTCGATCAAGTACGGCCTCAAGGGTCCGAACCACGCGGTCGTCACCGCCTGCTCCACCGGCGCCCACTCGATCGGCGACGCCGCGCGCATGATTAGGGACGGCGACGCCGACATCATGCTGGCGGGCGGGGCCGAGTCGACCGTCTGCCCGATCGGCATCGCCGGTTTCGCGCAGGCCCGCGCGCTCAACAGCAGCTTCAACGACCGCCCCGAACAGGCCAGCCGTCCTTATGACAAGGACCGCGACGGCTTCGTCATGGGCGAGGGCGCAGGCGTCCTGGTGCTTGAAGAATACGAACACGCCAAGGCGCGCGGCGCGAAGATCTACTGCGAAGTGATCGGCTATGGCCTCTCGGGCGACGCCTACCACGTCACCGCCCCGCATCCCGACGGCGACGGCGCCTACCGCTCGATGCAGATGGCGCTGAAGAAGGCGGGAATGACCCCCGCCGACATCGACTACATCAATGCCCATGGCACCTCGACCATGGCCGACACCATCGAACTGGGCGCGGTGCGCCGCCTGTTCGGCGATGCCATCGGCGGCGTCTCGATGAGTTCGACCAAGTCGGCCATCGGTCACCTGCTGGGCGGCGCCGGTGCGGTCGAATCGATCTTCTGCATCCTGGCGATGCGTGACCAGATCGTGCCGCCCACCCTCAACCTCGACAACCCGGACGAGGGCTGCGAAGGCGTGGACCTGGTGCCGCACGTCGCCCGCAAGCGCGAAGTGCGCGCCGTGCTCAACAACAGCTTCGGGTTTGGCGGCACCAACGCCAGCCTCGTGATGCGCAAGATCGACTGAGGCCATACCCATGATCTCCCGGCGCGGATGCGGCCTGGCGGCGATCGTCGCCGTTCTCTTCGTCGGGAGCCTATGGGCCTTCTTCGGCGGCTGGTACGGTTCCGGTCCGCTGGATAAGGAACAGCACTTCATCGTGCCCACCGGCGCGGGCCTCGGCGACGTGGCTGACCGGCTGGAAAAGCAGGGCGTGATCGCGTCCGCCACCGGCTTCAAGCTGCGCGCGCGGGTGTTCGGCGGCGGCAGCGGCATCAAGGCGGGGGAATTCGCCATCCCAGCCCATGCCAGCCCCTCCGCCGTGCTGGCCATCATTTCAAGCGACGAGATCGTGCGCCGGTTCGTGACCGTGCCCGAGGGCATGCCCTCGATCATGGTCTATGACCGGCTGAAGGCGCAGCAGGCGCTGACCGGCGACGTCGCCGTGCCTGCCGAAGGATCGGTCCTGCCCGACACCTACACTTTCGAGAAGGGTGAACCGCGCGAGGAAGTCGTGCGCCGCATGCAGGCCGCGATGAGCCGCACACTCAAGGAGCTGTGGGCCGGTCGAGCCAAGAACCTCGTCGTGAAGACGCCCGAGCAGGCGATCGTCCTGGCCTCCATCGTCGAGAAGGAAACCGGCAAGCCGTCGGAACGCCGCATGGTGGCGGGCCTCTATTCCAACCGCCTGCGCACCGGGATGCTGCTGCAGGCCGACCCGACGATCATCTACCCCATCACGAAGGGCAAGCGCCTGGGCCGCCGCATCCTTCAGTCGGAGATTCAGGCGGTCAACGGGTACAACACCTACACGATGGTCGGCCTGCCCAAGGGACCGATCACCAACCCAAGCCGCGAATCGATCGCCGCCGTGTTGAACCCTGCGAAGACCGACGCGCTCTACATGGTTGCGGACGGCACCGGCGGGCACGTCTTCGCCAGCACCCTGGCCGATCACAACCGCAACGTCGCCAAGTGGTTCGCCATCCGGCGCGAGCGCGGCGAACTGTAACGGGAAGGGCGGGGCGGTGACGTCAGACACTTCAGACTGGCCTGCCCCCAACTGGATCGCCACCGGCCTGCGTAAGGCTGGAGCGCCGCTTCTGGTTACCGCCGAACTGCCATCCGACGTGCTCGGTTGGGCCGATGGGCTGCGACGCGCGCATTATCCCCCGGAGCGCAACCGCCTGCGCGCCCATGTCACGCTGTTCCATGCCCTGCCGCCCTCGGTGGAGGACGAACTCGTCGGCGTCCTCGTCGATCTCGCCCGTGCCGCCCCGCCGCCGGCGCGGATCAACGGCCTGATGAAGCTGGGCACCGGCACCGCCCTTTCCATCGACAGCCCGGCGATGGTGGATCTCCACGCTGTCATCGCCGAGCGGATGCACGGTTTGCTGACCCGCCAGGACGCGCAGCCACTGCGGCTCCACGTAACGATCCAGAACAAGGTGACGAGCCAGGCCGCCCGTGCCCTTCAGGCCGAACTCGGCCCACGGCTGGAGCCTGTATCCTTCCGCTTTCGCGGCTTCGGCCTCTACGCCTGGGAGGCCGCATTGTGGCGTCCGCTGAGGGTTGTGAATTTTCGGGGCTGAAGGCGCTTTTTCGGTGTTGACCGATGCGAACCTTCCCCCTAGAGGACGCGGCCTGCACCGCAGCGTCGGTGCACCGGATCGGGCCACTCCACTGGAGCGGCCCTGGTTTGGCGGAGTAGCTCAGTCGGTTAGAGCAGCGGAATCATAATCCGCGTGTCGGGGGTTCGAGTCCCTCCTCCGCTACCATTTTCTTCTTATTTAGCAGTGGTTTAGCGTTGGCCATCCGGGGCCTTTTTCGCGTCCAGAAGAGCCGGTTTACAAACTGCTGTAAACCTCGTGCGCAATTTGCTTCATTCAGTGTTGATGATCGCGACGTTCGGAAGGGCTCTTTCTGTCGGTTGTTTGCTCATCTGTCCGACGCTGCGCTTCGTCGCATTTTGCGCTGTGAATGCCATGAGCATCTTGCAATCATCTTCGCGATGACCATTACTATGGTTGTCAACAGAATCGCTATCGTATATGCGCGCGCTGTTGCCTACGCGCTCATACGCGTAGGAAATTCTTAAACATTGGTTCAAACTTCGATGATAACGTTGAAATGAAACGTTTACGATACGTCGTGGGAACCGAGGGTAAAGGTTGTATGTTTGTGCCGCGAGTCGAAGGGGAAAGTGTAATGACCACACCGGAGAAAGGCGGGGAGTGCGCCAAGAAGAAGGTAGTGCGCATGTACCCCAATAATCAGCTGCGAGAGCAGGTCCGAGACTTCTCGGAAACGCTATGCGCATTTGACGTGATCGCTGGCGTCGTACACGCGGAGCCTGTCGCTGCCTAAGAAATTTGGCAGTTGAGATCCTAAAGAAGCCTCTTGCGAAAAGCAGGGGGCTTTTTTATTGGTCGCGCCCTTAAACAGGGTGATCCGCATTGTCTGATATCTTTAACGTTCTTGCTGAGCAGCACTCATTCGTAGCGTTTGTGGTTGATCATTTCCGCAATGCGACGACCCCTCTGAGCAAATTTATGGAATGCGACCTCGAGATCGACACGGAGCGCGTAATTTATGCGTTCCGCGAGTACTCGCAGTCTATCGAACGCTATTCTTTGTTGCTCGATTCATCTAATCCCGACCATTACAAACGGGCGGGAGCCCTGCTGCACGCACTTTATAGCAGTAAAGTCATTACCGCGATAACGCCCGTCTATGACAGGCAAGAGATCGCCAACGGGGTCGCGATGATCCATTTGCATGAAGAAGGTAAAGCCTTCGAAGCGCTGGATTTTTATGAAACCTATTATAATTTCCTGCACGCTTTCGATATCGCCTATCGGGCATGCGCCGCGTACGAAAAGGTACCTGTAGAGTACGATTTCGATTACCTGCACAATGTATGTTTCTTCATGTACAAAAACTCGGCGATCAGCGTCGATACGTTTTTCATGATTTTCAAATCGTTGATGGTCAGTAACGCCGTTTCTGGCTGACTTCGAAGGTAGCTTGCAGCTTGCTGGGCTACGCCGAAAGCCGGTCTGCGAGGCTGATGACGACCTTGGCTTCGTCGACATATCGGGCCCGGATTTCGCCAATGCGTTTCGCAGTCCAGCCCACAATTCTGGCAATCTCCTCGTCGGTAAGTCCCTTGACCGCAAGGAAGGTGACGAACGTCCCGCGCAGGTCGTGTAGCGTGCGGTCGAAGCCTTCCGGCTTGCGGCGCTGCCAGACCGTTTCAAGGCCGCTCACGGTCCAGCCCTGGTCACGGCTATTGAGCAGCAGCCTGCCAACCTTCTTCGGCCGAGCATCAAGCCACTTCCGCAGCTCGGTGTAGATCGGGATCAGGGCGCGACCGCCGCGCTTGCGCGTCTTCTCGACGACGATCGCTTTGTCACCCACGTTCGCCCAGTCCAGTTCCACCAGGTCGCCCAACCGCAGGCCCGTCAGGCTGGCGAGGGTCAGGGCATCCATGACATGGGCCGGGAACTTCTCAATGGCGCGCACTGATTGCCAGTGACGATCCTCCCACACCTGGTCAGCCTTGTTCACCTCATGCAGCTGGCGAATGCCGGCAGCGACGTTGATTTCGATTTTCCCGTTCTCCACAGCCCATCCGAGAAGCGTCGCCATCATCACTGACGCTTTGTCGGCCGTGCGGGGTTGGTGTGACCACTGATTGCGCCACTCGATGATGTCGCCGCGCATCCGCCTGTCCTCGAAAGCTTCGAGGGGCGTATTGCCGAATCGCTGCGAGATCCGCGTCAGCCACAATCGGTAGTCCCGCTTGGTGCTGTCCTTTTTCAGGGTGAAGTCCGGGCTGTCCTCGTACGCGGCGATGACCGAATCGATATCGTCGGTCCCGCGGGCCCCGAAGCTTTCTTGGAGGGCACGCTGTTGGGCCCCGAGGATCTCAGGCGTGATGACTGGCTTGGCACCGTCCTGCTGATGGATGCAGGGGCCGCCCCGCCACGCGTAGACGTACCAGCGCTTGCCGCCCTGGCGGGCTTTACTGACGACGTGCAGGCCGCTCACTATTCTTGTCCTTCGCCTTCCAGGCGTCATATGCATTCCCCGGCGTGCTCGCAGGGGGGTGGATAGTCACGCCGTCGCCCCGGATGTCAACGGAGCCGATCGGCAAGCCGTAGTCGCGGAACAGGTCCAGCATGCGCCGAACCTCGCTTTCGGGCACGAGTCGTCGGCGGGTCGTCATGACCCATCTTCCTGCCGTGATCGCAGCAAGCCGTTCCATGTTGCATAGAGCACGTGCTGCCCACCCTCGGTGACCGACAGGCCGCAGCCGTAGCACATGACGTACTGCGCGCCTTTGGTGCTCGACCGGTACTGCGGGTCGCTACGGTCGCAATTCGGGTTCGGGCAGGGCAGCAGCTCCGGCAGCGGCGGCAGCTGCAGATGGTCGCAGGGATCTAGGCGCAGCGCAGCGTGATCCTTGAAGCCGGTGTCGTCGCACATCAGGCAGCTCGGAATCGGCATCACGCCATCTCCTCGGAAAACTTTCCGGCCTCGTCGCCCCAGCAGTCCCAGCCCGGCCGGGTATTGCGGCTGAAGATTTCGGCATAAGGCCCGGCGTAGAGCGCCTCGACCATGGTGTACTGGTCGACGGGCTTGCGGCTGTGCTCGCGAACCGGCGCGACGATCAGGTTGCGGACCGAACGCGACAGGACTCGGGGCTTGCCGATGGTGCCGACCAGGATGAACTCGGCGGCTGAGCGGAAGACGTAGCCGGTTCCAAAGTGCCAAGCCTTGCCGGTGCTCGACTGCTTCGCCCAGGCGCCTGCCGTCTTGAAGGTGAAGCCCCATGCGCGCAGCAGCTCCACCGCTTCGGGTAGAAGAGGGGCCGTCGCCCACATGAATAGCGCGCAGTCCGGCGCGGCCAGATGGCTGACTGGCAGAGCCGCAATGTCCGCCAGCGACATGCACTTGTAGTGCGCCGATGGATTTTTCGTTTCTCCCACGTCCGAATAGTTGGTGAACCGCCACGGCGGATCGACCAGCAGCGCTCCGTAGGAAAGCGGGCGCATTGCGCCGAAGGGCCACGTGTCTGTCACGCTACCGCGTCCTGCGCGCTGGGCTTCCAGTAGCTGATCCACTCCCGAAAGTTTCCGGAGAACCAATCGGCTTCAAGGTATTCACGGTACCGGCGCTGGCTGCGAGTGAGCTTCGGCGGTGCCGGGCTGTTCTCCGCCATGCACTGGCGCCCAACGTCGGTGACAAGGAACAGATCATCCCCGCCCGTCAGAGCGTTACCCGGTCGCATCGTCATAAGCCCGAAGGCCACAGCGAGGAGGCAGGTCGGATAATCCTCCGACCCTTCGCCGGTGACGAAGTGGTTGCGGTACTGCCTGCCTCGTCCAAACTCATCGACACCGAGGCTGTGCTGAAGGATGTGAAGCATCTTGCTCATGCTGCCTGCGCCTCCCGCGTCGCGATCTCGTCAGCCATGTTGGCGCGCACGAGCGCTTCCGACAGCGGCGGGCACACGCTGTTGCCGCACTTCGCCACCTGCGCCGTCTTCGTGATCGGCTTGCCGTGGGCGTCGAAGCCGATCTGATAGTCGGCGGGGAAACCCTGCGCGTTGAACAGCTCGCGTGGCGACAGCATTCGCATGCCGATATCGACGATGACGTATTCCTCGCCCTCGATCGTCACCGTCACCAGCCCGAAGCGATCCTGCACCGTCACGGTGCCGAGCGGATTACCAAGCCCGTGGCCGTCTTCCTCGTTGCCGTAATATTTGATTAAGAACGCGCGGACCTCGGCAGCGTGGATACCGCCGCTGGATACGGTGTTCAATGGCTCCTCAACGCTGACCCCGCTGTTTTCGACATGGCCCTTGCTGGTGCCGCGCAGCTTGATGAGGTTCGACGTGACTAGGCGCTGCTGGCTCCCAACGGTGGCGACAGTCGAAAGCGGCGCGTCGGCGGCGCGGCCAGCGAGGTTATCGTTGTTCGGCCCACCGTTCGCCTGCTCAAGATGCGCGCAGACGACGGCGTGGCGCGGCGCGCCGGCCATGACGCTGTGCAGCGGCTCAGTTGAATCGACGCCTTGGCCGTTCTGGGCGAACTTCTGCATGAAGGCTGCGACCACATGCTGCTTGGTGCCGCTGGCAACGACGGTGCCCAACGGTGCCTCCACGTCCATCGCACGCGGGGCTTGCCCTTGGCGCTCACCGTTGCCGATGTGGACAAGGTGAGCAGCAGCGACGCAGTTCTGATCCTTATTCGACGCGGTGACCGTGTGCATCGGGTCTTCAACCGAGCGGTTCGCGCCGCCCTGCTGGGCATAGGTGGCAAACGGCGCAAGCGATGCTGCGACTAGCGCGCTGTCCTGCGACGTCGATATGGTCGGGAACGGCTCAGTCACTTCGTGCGAGCCGCGCCCGCGCCGCTTGCCGTTTTTATCGACATCACCATGCGCAGTGCGTGCGAATAGCGGTGATACCACCGCCATCTCGCCCCGGTTCGCCCCGGTCACGGTCGGCAGCGGCTGGTCGCCACCATAGGACCGGCCCGGCGCGCCGTGATGCGTCAGCGGCACGATGAAGGGCGAGGGGTTGTTGACGACGAACTTCATGATGCCGTGCGCGATGCGGCGCAGTGTCTTCTCAGCAAGCGGCTTCTTGCGGTCGAAGATCGACGGGCACGGGATCGACCAGTCGATGATCTCCGCAGCCGTGCGCCAAGGCTTGCGCCTGCCGCTCAGCACCTCAGGGGTGCCGGGCTTGTCATGCGTCGGCTCCGGCCAGACGATGGGCTTGCCGTCACGTCGCGCGATCATGAAAAAGCGCTTGCGGATGGTTGGCGCGCCGTAGTCGCAGGCGCGCAGTTCCTTCCACTGGATCTTGTACCCGGCCTTGCGCAGTTCGCGCTGCCACTTGTCGAACGTCTCGCCCGCGCGCTCCTTGATCGGGAAGCCTTTGTCGCAGAGCGGGCCCCAGGTGCGGAACTCCTCGACGTTCTCCAACAGGATGACGGCGGGCTGGACGCGCTGCGCCCAGAGCACGACAACCCACGCCAGATCGCGGATCGACTTCTCGCGGGGCTTGCCGCCCTTGGCCTTGCTGAAGTGCTTGCAGTCCGGGGAAAACCAAGCAAGGTCAACAGGCTTGCCGCCGGTCACTTCCTTGGGATCGATCTGCCAGATGTTGTTCCGGATATGACGGGTGCCGGGGTGATTGGCCTCGTGCATCCGGATCGCTTCCTCATCGTGGTTGATGGCGATGTCCACGGCGCGGCCCAGCGCGGCCTCGATCCCGGTGGATGCTCCACCGCCGCCGGCAAAATTGTCGACTATGAGGCCGGTCATATTTGGTCTCCTATGTAGGGCAGGAAGTGGTCGCACCCGATGGTCGTGCGGACACCGCAGCGGTGACATTCTCCGTCGCCGAGCGCGCGGCGGGTGGGGGCCTTCTTCGCTGCTGGTCCCAGCGCCTTGGCGCGATGCGCGGCCGCGATCTTGGCGCCATCCACCTTCGGCTCAACCTTGGCCGGGATCTGCTTCGCCCGGCGGGCGCGGGCGGCGCGCAGGTTGGCTTCGAATTCGGCCATGGCCGCGTCTGTCTCGCTGGCCGGTGCCAGTTCCTCTGCCGGGACGCTGACCGCGCGCGGTTTCGGCTTGCGGGCAAGCGAGCGCGTGGGTTCGAGCGCGCGGGGTGGGGGCGACGGGGCCAGGCGGACGCTGCTGCGCACCGGCGCGGGCGGCGCTGGCTGTGGTTTCGCACGCACGGTCACGACGGCGATCGCGACGACGCCCGTGGTCAGCGCGGCATGCAGCCGACCGTACCGGTCCAGATGGTACCGGCCTGGGCGAAGCGGTTGTGCGGGGTGGATGGCGAGCGGCTTTGTCATACGATGCACAGCCTTGCGATCAGGGTGAGGATCGCCGCCACCAACATGGCGGCGCCGGCGACGGCGATCCTCTGGCGGGCCGAGCCATGACATGGGGCGCCCGGGCCCGCCGGGGGGCGGATGTTCACGAGAAATACCGAGCCAGGTGCATGACGATGATGCCGGGCAGGCTCATCGCCAGCAGAAGCACGAGGGCGACCCACAACCATTCGGTGTAGAGGAACCAGTGCTCTAGGCGATCCGCCAAGGCGGCATCGGCGTCGTGCGTCAGTTGGACGATCGTCTGCGTGTAGAGGCCGTTCCTCACGCTGCCTTCCTTTCGGGCTGGGCGGGTCGCGCGCAGGATGCAGCGGTCAACGGCACGTCGAGGGCGCGGGCCAGGCGGCAAAGGTTGCGGGCGCGTTCGACGCGATCCGGCGTATTGGCCCTACCCAGCGCAGCGTCGCGCGCCTTCTCCAGCGCCTGGCGCCAGATGCTGCGCGGGCACAGATCGGCGGCAAGATCGCGGCGGGCCTCGGACTCCGGCAGAAGGTGTCCGTAAACGGCAGGCGCGCCATTGCCCGGGTAATGGACGATGGTGCGGCGATAGTCGGTGACGTCCGCCGACAGCACGCCGGGTGCATCGCAGATCAGCGCAATGGCCTGCCATGGACGCAGCTGCAGCGCGGCGGTAGCAGCCGGCAGTTCGCCAGCATTGACCATGCGCTTCGCTGCTGAGGTGCGGCGGGTAAGTTCGTCCAGTGCGATGCTGGCAATGGGATCGACTTCAGGCATGGTCCGGCTCTCCGCGCAGGCGGATGCCGCGGCGATTGGAAAGGCCGCTGCGATCCTTGATTGGTGCGAAGCCACGATCCGTCAGCTCGCGCCCGAAGCGGGTCTGCGACCATCGGTCCAGTTCGCACTGCGGCAAGCCGGTGCCGACCGCCCATTCCATGAAATCCCGGTAGAGGCTGGATGACCGCGTAACTGCCAGGCGGTACGACGTGGAGCAGCGGCGTGCTAGCCACTGCTCCACCGGGTGCATGTTCACGGAGCGATCGGCGATGCCGAAGGCGGCGGGGCATGCGTCGCGGAAACGGCTCTCAGCTGCCTCAGCCTGTGTCGTGGCGTTGCGCAGCCGTTTTTGGGCGAGGATCAAATCCTCGCCAGCGCGGCGGCGATGTTCCTGCGCGGCCTTCACTTCCTCGGCCAGCAGGCTGAGGCGCGCGAGGTCGGGTGAGACGGTGCCGCCGATGGCGTCGTCATGTGAGAGTGCGAGGCTCACCGGCGGCGGCCCTTGGTGCGACCCGAGGGCTTGGGGGAAGGTTGATGGACTTCAGGTTGCTCGGTTTCGCGCAGATCGGAGAGCCTGACGGTGCGATTGCCGCTAGCGGACTCACGAGGGGCAAGGCGATCGCGAATACCGATCAGCACGCGATCTTCGGGCCGATGCTCGATGATGCGAACTTTGCGAACGACGTCGTTACCGAGGCAATCCTTGTCGTCGATGTAGGCGGTGGACCCGGCATACGGGTACGGGGCGCTGACGTTCAGCATGTCGTTCTCCAGCAGGCGGGGTGCCTGATGGACCAACACATGCGATATTCGCACTTACGGCGTCAAGCGATAAAAGTGCGAATATCGCATTCCGCGTTTTCACGCCTTCAATTGGTTCGCTTTTTGTTCTTATAATGACGCTGAACTTTTGAGCGAATCTAGATTGGAGGTAACGATGCTGCTCTATCGGGTACGAGTTTTCGGGAAGCCTAAGGCACCTTGGAGGCGCGTGAAAAAGCAGGCGCAGCAAGACGCGCTTCAGCTGGGCCTGGGGGCATTTGATGAGTGGGGTAAGTTCTTCGTCTCAGTGCCGGGAGAGATCGAAGAGCTTCATGAGCGGTTTGTCAGCGAGACCGCCTAGGAAGGTCGACGTCACGCATCGTGTACGAGTATACCCGTCCAAGGATGATGATGGGCTCACTGCCGAGGAGCATTTCTTCGTGGCTATCGTCGGTTGATAGCGGAACAAGCCGAGCAGGATCGGCCTGGAATTCCTTGAAGGTCGTCTGCCCATCTTCGGTTTGAATTACGTAGCGTTTGCCAGGCCAAAGTGCCTTGTCATCGGGATCAATCGTTAAGGTGGTTCCATCTGGGACCACCAGATCCATGGAGTTACCGTCCACTGTCAGGGCGTAGGCATTGGGCGGTGTCTCTGGATCGGAAACAGCGATACGGCGACCGCCAATTTGTTCGGCAGCACGAAATTTGCCCGCCGGCACTGAACCGAGCAGCGGTATGGTCCGGATCCGGTTCCCCAAATCTTCTGGCGCCAACACGCCTTGGATCGCGATCATCTCATCCGCAGTGAGTTTCCGTCCCCCGCGTAGAGCTTTCCCTAGGTAATTGCTGTTCATGCCGATTGCTTCGGCAAGGTCGACGATCGACATGTTTCGAGCGTCTAGCTCGGCTCTGATCTCCTCTGGGCGCATAAGCCCTACCTGAATTGGGCTGCGATTATCGCAACGTCTTAAATCGCACTCACCCCACTTGACTGCAAAGTGCGAATATCGCATTCCACAGGCATGAACTTGCTCGCGAACATTGTGATCGATCATCTCGGCGGCACCTCAGCCGTGTCGAAGATGGTCGAAGCGCCGATGTCGACCGTCCATAGCTGGCGGAAGAATGGGATTCCTCGTTCGCGGTTGGCGCATCTTCGCCTTGCCGCCAAAGCGGATGAAAAGCCGCTGCCAGATGATCTCAATGAACTGCTTCATAGCGCTTCCAATGTCGCATCGCAGCATGACGGGTCTACCGGACAAAAATCTGAAATGTCCGGTTCGCTTGGAGGTGTGGCATGATCCCCGCCCTGGGCCGCATCAAGCGCGCCGTTCGTGAGGCCATAGCTGTGTGCGGTGGCATCGACGGCGCGGCGGCGACGGTATCTCGGGGTCGCTCGGTCGTTGGCGACTGGAACAACCTCAACCATGCCGCGATGCCGCCGCTCGACTGTGTGCTGGCGTTGGATGAGGTGAGTGTTGCAGCCGGCAGCAAGCCGGCGGTGCTGATGGCTCTGGCGCGCGAGCTGGGCCATGTCGCCATCCAGCTGCCCAGTGTTGACGGCGCTACCATGAACCTTGGCGAAGCGCTGATCTCCGCGATGGCAGAGTTCGGCGATATTGCCGCCGCCATCCAGGTGGCGCAGCGGGATGGCAAGGTCTGCGAAGACGACTGCGCAGAGATCCGGCGACAGATCCATGAGGCCCAAGTCTCGCTGGCGTTGCTGGACGCGCTGTATGCCATGAAGGCGGGGGCGGCGTGATCATGTCGGGGCGGCTCGATCGAGACAGCGCGCACTACCGGATCGGACCGCTGACGACCTATGTCGATGCGGCCGAGTTGGAGCGCAACTTCCGGCGTGCCCGTGCAGGCCAGCGCGTCACCTACGCGATCGGCCCTGCGGTCAGCCTGACCGCAACCACGGCGGCACTAGCACGCGCGTGGCATGACGAAGGTCTGTGCTACCTCCATCGCGAACGCGAGGCGACCGGGCGCGGCTTCCTTTACTTCGTGCAGAAGCGCCACGCGGCCACGACCAAGGCGAACGCGGTGTCGGCGGCTTGTCCGATCCGGGGGCGGCCGGAAGAAAAGCTGCTGCACGTCCTGACCGACATCGCAGAGCGCGGCGGCCTGCTCCCCAGCCTGGACCTTCTGGCCGACCGGGCGGAGCTGCCCACGCGGAATGCCGCCGACTACCGCCTTCGCCTGCTGGTGGAGGGCGGGTTCGTGCAGGTCCGGCGCGAGGGCGTGAACCGATACGTGGACATCCTGCGGCAGGAGGCCAGCCAGTGATGAAAGAAGACGAAGAACGCAGCGTCCGGATGCTGCCGCTGTACGCGATCGCGCTGGTGATCGCCTGCGGCGGCGCGGCGGTAGGATACGCCTGTGGTCTGGCTCAGCTGCTGGTCCGACCCTGAAGCCCGGCGCCCGCCGGCACTGATTGCAGCCTGTTTTTGATGAGGTGACCATGGCTACGAAACGTAGTCCGAAGACGCGCGTCCATCGCAGGGCGGCGCGGTGATGTCGGCGCATTCGGATCTAGGCCCGCAGGGGCCGACGCGGATGCAGGTTTGCCTGCTGGCGACCGAAGTCATGCGGATGGCAGGGCAGGCGCGCGAGCTTTGTGGTGCCGGGCCCGGTCTGGATGTCGCGCGAGCGGTCCGCACCCTGCAGAAAGCACGCGACTTGCTGGGCGACCTGACGAGCGATCCGGAGGCCCGCGATGCCGACGGTTGACGAGCGCAAGGCCGAGGTCCGGCGGCGACTGACTATCGGCGCGGTGATCGAACGGCACGTGAAGCTGACCGGCAATGCCAGCAGCGACCGGCGACGTGGCAAGTGCGAGTTTCACGGCAGCACGTCCCTGTCGTTCTCGGTCAAGGCCGCAAATTCCGGCGAAGGCTATGGCCATTGCTTCGGCTGCGGGTGGCATGGCGACATGTTCACGTTCCTGATGGAGCTGAAGGGCTGGCCGTTCATGGAGGCGCTGGCCGAGTTGGAGCGCATGGCGGGTATCTGCGAGACCGGCGGAGACGATCGCGCGGCGCGGGGCACCGTGCAACGCGCGAAGGTCGATCAGCCTCGGCGCGCGCCACGGCAACGCGAACCGGTCGAGCCGATCGATATGGGCCGGTGGATATGGAAGAACGCCGCGCGCAATGACCAGGCCGTGCGCCGGTACTTTATGGGACGGGGCATACCGCAGGCTCAGTTAGGCGCGGAGCGCCTCGCGCATTTCCTCTACATGTCGGACTGCCCGTGCATCAGCTGGCCGCAGGGATCGGACCCGCGGAAGGCGTTGCACGCCCCCGCTGTAATCGCTCTGGTGCGCGTGCCGACGATGGTGGGCAATCCCGCCGCGCTGGAATGGGTGCCGGTGGGTGTCCACGTCACCTATCTGAACCCCGAGGGCACCGGGACGATGAAACGGCGCGCGCCCTGGGCGAAGCCCGATTCGTCGGACCCGTGGCTGCCCAAGCGGCGGATGCTCGGCCCGGTCGGTCGGGGCTGCGTTGTGCTGGGCGACTATCGGCCCGATGCCCGCCTTTGGGTCGGCGAGGGCAACGAAACGGTGCTGTCGGCCATGGCGCTGGGCGATGCTGCTGTCGGCGATGTGGGCATTGCGACCCTCTCCCTCGGCAACCTGCAGGGCGAGATGCGCAAGTTCAATAACAACGTCTGGCCGCTCTATCGCGTGCAACCCGATCCGGAGCGGCCATGCTTCACCGTGCCGCGGCACCGTGGCCCGGTCATGGCCTGCATCGATGCGGACATGAAGCCGCTGAAGGGCATGAAGCACCGCAGTACCGGCGCGTTCCTCGGCGAAGCGCTGGTGGAACGAAAGGGCGGGCCGATCGTGCGGCGCGCGGTCACCGGCGCCGAGCGCGCGCGGATCTGCGCCGAGCTGGTCGTGAAAGGCTGGCAGGCGATCGGGTGCCACGCGCGGGCCGTGCAGCCGCCGCCGGGACAAGATTTCAACGATGCAATTCAGGAGGGATTATGAGCGCGCAGGATGTAGCTGGCGCAAGGGGACCGGCATGACCGGGGGCGAACTGATCGCATTGGCGGAGTGGTGTGAGGCTGCGGCGGGCGCCGACAGGGAGTTGGACGCAGCAGTGTTCCGGTCCATCGGCGCGCCTGTTCCGTTCCAATTTGCCAACAAGCTGTTGGCCTTGACGTTTGACGAGGCCAGGAACGCCTATTTTGCCGACATCGGTGAAATGCGCGTTCGATACGAGCCGCCAGCGTTCACCGCCTCCGTCGACGCAGCGATGACGCTGGTGCCGGAGGGGTGCCTTCACATGGCGCGCACCATTTGGGACGCAGCAGGCAAGACGGCAGGGATTGGGCGCGTTGACCGTTATGTTAGCGGCAAATGGACTGATGGCTTTGACAGCTGCGCAGCCTCGCCCGCGCTCGCCCTAACTGCTGCCGCTCTCCGCGCCCTCGCTTCCATGAAGGACGCGGCATGAGCGACGATCGCCTTCGAGGGCTCGTCCAACGCATCCAGCGGCTGCAGGCAGAGCGCGCCGATATCAGCAAGGACATCAGCGACGTATTCAGCGAGGCCAAGGCGGTCGGGTACGATACCCGGATTATTCGCCAGCTGCTGAAGCGCCTCGCCATGCGGTCGGAGGATCGCCACGAAGCTGATGAAATGCTCGAGCGGTATGAGGCGGACGTCGGGATCACCGGCTCCTCGACGCCGCACGTCGACATGGCGCCGCGTCATCGCGAGCCGTTCGTTGCGCCTGCCGGAGCGACCAGCGAGGAGCAGCTGCGCGCGATCATCAGCAAGATGCTGGAGCTGCGCGCCGAGCGGGTCGAGATGAACGCCGGCATGGCGCTGGAACTGAAGCGGGCCCGATCTGCAGGGTTCGATCCGCGCAAGATCGTGGAGGCCTGCATGTGGATCGAGAAGTGCGACAAGCATGGCCGTCCGCAGATGCTGGCGGCTGAGGAGCTGTTCCAGATTTACCGCGAGATCGGTGAAGGCCCGCGGCCTGAACCCAGGGTCGAGGGCGACAGCAAGCTGGTCGAGATGTTCGCCGGGCCCGCCCCGGCCGAGAAGAAAGCGCCGACGCTGAAGCAGCGCAAGGTCAGCGACGCGCTGGCCTATGCGCAGATCAGCCGGAAGAACAGGGGACTGACGTGAGCGACAAGATAATTGAGGTTCCCGTAGACGACCCGGCCGAGCTGGCTTGGTGGGAACTGAACGACTACGGCAATGCGCGGCGGCTTGAAGTGCTGTCGAAGGGTCTGCTCAAGTGGGTGGACGACCGATACTGGGTAGCGTTCGATGGTCAGAGGTGGTCGGAGCGTGAAGGCCAGTTCCGCGCGCGGGCTGTGGCGCACCTGGTGGCCCAGCATATCCACGATGAGGCGTTCGCGCTGGGCGAGCTGCTTGGCGATCCCACGAGGTCGGACGGGAAGGCACTGGCCGAGCGATACGGAGAATGGTGCACGCCAGAGCGCGCCAGCGACAGGCTGGACATGTTGCACAAGTGGGCGATGAAGAGCGGCAATGCCGTGCAGACCAATGCCATGCTGTCTCAGGCACGCGATATGGAGGGGATGCGCGCCTGGTCAGAGGACTTCGACAAGGATCCCCTGACATACAACGTCCAGAACGGCACCTTGCGGTTCGTGCGGCGCGCCGATGACGGCAAATGGGTGGTACTGTTCCAGGAGCACCATGCGCCCACCGACATGCTGATGCAGATCTCCAACTTCGTCTACGATCCGGCGGCCGAGTGCCCGATGTGGCGGGAGCGCCTGGCGCTGATTCAGCCGGAGCCGGAGCAGCGGGCCGTATTTCCGCGCATGTACGGGCAGACGCTGACCGGGCTGACGGACTGCGAGGAGTTCTACGTCCACAAGGGTGCCGGCGGCGATGGCAAGACGAAAACGCACGAAGTGATCGCGCATGGGCACGGCGATTACTACCGCCATGCCAAGGTGGCGACGTTCCTGAAGGCGGCGTTCCAGAAGGGCGGCAGCGAGCACCGGTCGGACCTTGTGCGCCTGTCAGGCGACGTTCGCATGGTGATTTGCGATGAGCCACCGCTGCATGCGACATGGGATGGCGAAACGCTGAAGCAGGTGACAGGCGGCGGCAACGTCACAGCCCGCGGGGCAAACGAGAAAACCGAGATGACCTTCAAGCCGCGCTGGAAGCTGTTCGTGGAGGTCAATCCGACGCCGAACATGCCCGGTGACGACAAGGGCTTCCGGCGCCGTTTCCGCCTCATCCGGTGGCCAGTGGACCTTTCCAAAACAAAAGATGGGTTCGAGCCTCCTGCCCAGCTGTTCAAGCGACTCACCAGTGAGCTGAGTGGCATCCTGAACTGGATGATCGAAGGCTGCCTTGAATGGCTTGGCGATCGACGTGTGCCTGTGCCGCAGATCGAGGCGGAGCAGCTGGCCGACTTCTGGGCGTCATCCAGTCCGCTGGGCGAATGGCTGGGCGAGCGATGCGAAACCAACGATCGAGAAGCGCAGACGTCATCCAAGGTGCTGCTCGAAGACTTCCGCGCCTGGATGGAGCGGAACGACATCGATGAGGATACGCGGAAGAAATGGACGCCGACCAAGTTCGGTCGCGATCTGTCGCAGCGAACATTCATCGGCAAAAAGGACGGACGGGGCAACAAGGTGCGGGTGGGCATCCGATTGCGTGACCCGAACGCCCATCCGGGTGGAAACGGTCTGGATTACCCCGATAGGGCAACCGAGCAGCCGGCGGAGCCGGCTCGCGATTTCTCGCATGGAACGGGCGGCTTTGATCAGCATGAAAGCTGGGCTGGGCGCGGTTTCGATGACGACGATTTGCTGGGTGACGACTGAAATGCAGGCGGCAATTTCCAAGGTACGGACGGTTACGGACGGTTGGGGTTCAACTGTCCGTATATTGCAGGGCGGCGCGGTTGCGCGTAACCTGATTGGCACCGCCGCTGGGACCAATCGCGCTCGATACGGACGGCTTTACGGTCGGTTTACGGTCGGTTTAAAGGCCAACAGTCCGTATGGTAAGGCCCCGCAAATGCTGGGTTTTTCGGCAATTACGGACGGTTACGGACGGTTCACTAGGGTTCTGGCCCCTTACATGTGCGCCTGCGCGCCTTACGCGTAGCCCCATAACCTACCAACCGTCCGTACCGTCCGTACCTCATCCCATCTTCAAATCATGGTTGTTGATAAAAGGGGAAAATGAATGACTTTGGTGACGTGGCAGGAAGCCGAAGACACCCTGACCGCCGCCGTGGAGTACCTCGGCGCGATGCCGGATCGGGAGCGCGGCTTCCTCGCCGCAGGGCAGCGCTCGGCGTGGCCTGCCATCGTGCGCGATCTGCAGGCCGACTATGCCGATGTGGATGCCAGCCCGTCGCCGCAGCTGACCAGGCGCTGCGCCAACCTCGTGGAGCGCATGCTCACCGGCGAGCGGCCGCTGGCCAATGCGATTCCGGAAGGGCACCGCCCGCTGGTCGGCCGCGTGATCGTGATGAAACGATGGCCTGGGCCTGATGGCTTTGGATGGGATCGTGTGTTCCGCGCGCTGGGTGGCGAGCTTTACAACCTTGCCCGGCGCGATGTGCTGCCGACCACCAGCGACGGTATGCGCAAGGCCTATGAGCGCGCCATCGGGCGGCTTGCCGTGCAGTTGGAGCGGGCGGCGGTGGCAGTTTGAACAAGAGGCAGTGCCAACGAATCGTGGTTGTCCCTGTGTTCAACGCGTCAAGAGTCCCAGATTTTGAACACGAAAATATTGGGTGTCCGTTTGAACAGCTTTCCGGTGTAGCCAGTGGGCACGCTGATCGACGTATGCGGATACAACGGTCGGCTCTCTCCCCTCGTGATGGCGGGCGGCAGTGGCTTAGGCTCCTGCCGCCCGTTCCGTTTGGAACCGTGATGGGTCGCCTCAAGTCCATGCCCTCGCGCCTCGGGGCGCTGCCCTCACGGGTGAAGGCGATGCCCAAGGTGGCGGACCGGTTCTACCAGTCGGCGGAGTGGGCAGAGGCGCGCAAGCGCCAGCCCAACAAGTGGTGCGCGGTATGCGGATCGACCAAGCGGCTGATCCTCGATCATAAGCAGGAGCGAAAGGACGGCGGCGCCGATCTGGACCCTGCCAACCTCGAATGGCTCTGCACCCCCTGCCACAACACCAAGACGGCCGAGGCTAGGGCGAGGCGGGCGAGGGGAGGGCGCTGACCCGCGCCCTGACCGGATGGTTCAGGCAGACGGCGATAAGGCTGAACGGAGGGGGGTGGTCGAAAGTTCGGAGGCCCGGCGGCCCCATGACCGCCGCCCCTCTCATTCGGAGATTTTTTTTGTCGGACGACGGAATTTCTGAGGGCCAGACCGACATGTTCGGCCTGCCGCTGCTGCCTGAAAAGGGTCGCGGTAGGCCTGCGCATGTATGGACCGCCGAGAATTCCAACAAAGTCAGTCTGTTATTCGCGTGCGGGCATAAGGCGGTCGACATTGCCAAGGTGCTCGGCATCACTAAGCCCACGTTTTACAAGCATTATTTTAACGAAATTGCCCGGGCTGGCCACGCGCCGCTGATGATGCGGGCGCGCCAGTTGGAGCGGCTCAACAATGCTGCCGAGGCGGGCAGCGTACCTGCGGAGAAGGCTCTGGCCGGGATGATCCAGGCGGAGCAGGTCCGCACCATGGGCGAGAAGATCAAGGATCGCGGGCGAACCGATGCGCCGCCGGCACCGCGCCTCGGCAAGAAGGAAGCCGCCAAGGAAGCGGCCGCCAGCGCCAGCGGCAAGTTTGCTGCGCGCACGCCGCCGCCTATGCTGCTGAATTGACGGCATGGCTGCCGCGCTGAATTGGTCTACCGCCTGCCCAGACTGGCGGGAGCGGATCGTGGCGCGCGAAAGCCTAGTGCCCTGTGAGCCGCTGTTCCCCAGCAAGGCCGAAGATGCCCTCGGGGTTTTCAAGTCCTTGCAGGTGGTCGACCTGCCGAAGAACGAGAGCGGCCAGCACCCGACGCTGGGCGAAGTTTGCGATCAGTTCGTGTTCGACCTGGTCGCAGCCATCTTCGGTGCGGAAGATCCCGACACGGGCAAGCGGCTGATCAAGGAGTTCATGCTCCTGATCAGCAAAAAGAATGGCAAGTCGATGATCGCGGCCGGCATCATGGTGACGGCGCTGATAGTAAACTGGCGCCCGAACGCGATCCTGCAGATCCTGGCGCCGACGCTGGAAGTCGCCAACAACAGCTTCGAGCCCGCTATGGGAATGGTCCGCGCCGACCCGGACCTGTCTGTGGTGCTGAAGGTCGTCGAGCACCAGCGGCAGATCAAGCACCTGGACACCGGTGCGGTACTGAAGGTCATTGCTGCCGACAGCGATACGGTGGCTGGTGGCAAGGCGTCGATTACGCTGATCGAGGAGCTGTGGCTTTTCGGTAAGAAGCCGAAGGCTGCGGCGATGTTGCGCGAAGCCTTGGGCGGTGGTTCGGCACGGCCCGAGGCATTCACGCTGTACATCACCACCCACTCTGACGAACCGCCCGCCGGTGTGTTCAAGTCCAAGCTGGCATATTTCCGCGACGTTCGTGACGGGGTGATCGACGATCCCGCCACCATGGCGATGCTCTACGAGTGGCCACTGGAGCTCCTGGACGCTGAGACGTACCTGGACCCCGCATTCTTCTACGTCACCAACCCCCACATCGACCGGTCGGTAACGGTGGAGTGGCTGAAGGCCGAGCTGGCCAAGGAACAGATCGGCGAAGGCGAAGGCCTACAGATTTTCCTCGCGAAGCACCTCAATGTCGAGATCGGCATGCGGCTACGCCGGGATCGCTGGCGCGGCGCGGATTACTGGGAAATGCGTGCAGACAGCACGTTGACCCTGACCAGCTTGCTAGCCCGCTGCGAAGTCGTCGTGGTTGGCGTCGACGGCGGCGGACTGGACGACCTTTACGGGCTGTGCGTTGCCGGTCGCGAGCGCGGTACCGGGCGCTGGCTCTACTGGTTCAAAGCCTGGTGCTGGCCTGACGTTCTGGCCCGCCGCAAGGAAATCGTAGCGCAGCTGCTCGATTATCAGAAAGCCGGCGATCTGGTCATCTGTGATGAGGTCATGACCGACGATGGTCTGGGTGAAGACGAGGCCGATTATGAGCGCCCGCAGGACATCCGTGAGATCGTAGCGACGATCAAGCAGGTGAAGGACAGTGGTCTGCTCCCCGAAGCCAGCGCGATCGGTCTGGACCCGCAAGGTGTCAGCGACCTTGTCGACGCATTGGCGGAAATCGGCCTTGAGGCTCCTGCGGTAGTGTCGGTCGGTCAGGGCTATCGCCTTATGTCGGCTATCGTGGGCCTCGCGCGAAAACTGAAATTCTCCGGCGCACTGCATGACGGGTCGGCCATGATGGCTTGGTGCGTCAGCAACGCCAAGGAAGAGCTAGGACGGCAAACCGTGATGATCGTGAAGAACACCCAGGGGACGGGCAAGATCGACCCGTTCATGGCTGGTCTGAACGCCACGAAGCTGCTTGAGCTGAATCCCGTGGCCGCGAACGATAATTCGACGTCGGTCTACGAAAGCCGCGGGCTGGTCGTCCTATGAGCATCGTAAGCGGCTATCGCCTGTCGGCTCAAGCCGCAGCGCGGGAACGGGCGTGGAGCGCGTCGCCCCAGCGCGATGCAGGCATGCACGCAGCTGGCGCTTCGCCGCGGGCGTACTCAGTCGTCGATCTCAAGGCGGAGAGCCTGCCGGACTATCTGCGCGGCGGATATGCATATGGTGCCGGGCGCGCGGTGACCGAGAAGTCGGCGCTGTCCAATGCTACCTTCTTTCGCGCCGTGAACCTGATCGCGTCCACCATCGGCATGCTGCCGCTGAACCTGCATGTAAAGCGGGGCGACAAGCGGGATAAGGCTGACAGCCACCCGGTTTGGAAGCTGTTGCGCACGAAGCCGAACGATTGGCAGACGCCGTATCAGTTCAAGAGCTACATGCAGGGCCGTGCCCTGCTGCGCGGCAATGCCTATGCGTACAAGGTGCCGGGCGTTCGCGGTGTCCAGGCCCTTGCTCCGCTCGACCCCGCGCGCGTGCGGCCGGTGCTGGGTGACGATTTCACGCTTGCTTATGAGTATCAGCCCAAGGTGGGCGGGGTAAAGCGCTTCAAGCCCAGCGAGATCTTCCATCTGCGAGCGCCCTGGTCCAGTGACGGCATCTGCGGGGACGGGTTGCTGAAGGTAGCTGCCGAGGCGCTGGGCCTCGCGCAGGTCACGGACGAGGCCGCAGCGCGCCTCCTGCGCAACGGTGCCTACGTCGGCGGTGTGCTGGAGCATCCGAAGTCTCTGTCGCCCGAGGCCGTGCTGAATCTGCGCGGCCAGTTCGAAGAGCGCTTTGTCGGGACCGAGAACGCGGGTCGATGGGTGGTCGCCGAAGAGGGCATGCAGGTCAAACCGTTCGGGGCGACGGGCAAGGATGCCGAGGGCCTCGCCCAGCGCAAGCACCAGGCTGAAGAGGTCAGCCGCTATACCGGCGTCCCCCGGCCCCTGCTGATGTTCGACGAGACCAGCTGGGGTAGCGGCATCGAGCAGCTGGGCCTGTTCCTGGTCACTTACTGCCTGCTGCCATGGTTCAATGCCTGGGAAGAGACGATCGCGGCCTCGCTTCTCAGCGATGCCGAACGGGACAGCTACTACGCCAAGTTCAACGAAGCCGCCCTGCTACGCGGCTCGCTGAAGGATCAGGCGGAGTTCTTCGCCAAGGCAATCGGTGGACCAGGCGCTGGCGGCTTCATGGTGCCGAATGAGGCGCGCGAGAAAATGGACATGAACCCCGAGCCCTGGGGCGACACCCCGGCATGGATGCAAGGAACTGACGATGCGTAATTCCCCTCGCGTGATGGCGATGGCGCGTCCCGGCGCGCTGCCTGTGCCGGCCGATCGCAAGATATCCGCGCTGACGATGCCATCGGTACTGGACCGGTGGAGCGAGGATGCCGCAGGCCTGCGCGCTCTGGCGCAGGGCGACGCCACCATCACCATGTTCGACGTGATCGGCGAGGACTTCTGGTCCGGCGGCGGGATAACCGCGAAGTCGGTGGCTTCCCAGCTGCGCGCGATCGGCGATCGTCCCGTCGAAGTGCAGGTCAATTCGCCTGGCGGGGACATGTTCGAGGGCATCGCGATTTACAACGTGCTGCGCGAGCATGCGCAGCCCGTCACGATCAAGGTGATGGGCATGGCGGCCAGCGCTGCCTCCATCGTCGCAATGGCCGGTGACCGGGTCGAGATCGGGGCAGCATCATTCCTGATGATCCACAATTGCTGGGTCATGGCGATCGGCAACCGTCACGACATGGCCGAGACCAGCGAGTGGCTGGCGCCCTTCGATCAGGCCATGGCCGAGGTCTACGCCGCGCGCAGTGGCCGCTCCGCTGCGGAATGCGCGAAGTGGATGGACGCCGAATCGTACATGAGCGGGTCGGTTGCCATCGAGCGGGGCTTCGCCGACGCGCTGCTTCCCGCCGATCAGGTGAAGGTGGACGACGACGCGAAGGCCCGCGAGCAGTCCGCCAACAAGCTGCGCTCCATGGAACTGACCCTCGTATCTGCCGGGATGTCCCGCAGTCAGGCGCGAGCGCGCATCAACGAAATCAAGGGCACGCCCGGCGCTGCCCCGGATGACGGCACGCCTGGCGCTGCCGGTGACCAGACCGCCGATATTCAGGCGGATCTCACCTCCCTCCTCGCTGCCGTCACCGGCCGCTAACTCAAGGACTGCCCATGAAAAAGATCGCCTTCGTGGCGGGCACCTCGCTCGCCGCTCTCGCCGCCATGCCCGCTCCCCGCGCGGTACAGGCCGCTCCTCGCGCCGATGCATCCGACCCCAAGGCGCTGATCGCGCAAATTCAGGCCGCCGTGCAGGAGATGCGCGAGACCAACGACACGCGCCTGAACAAGATCGAGGCGAAGATCGACCCGCTCGACGTCGCCAAGTTCGACCGGATCAACAGCGACGTCTCCGCGCTCGAATCCTCTCTCGACGACGTCATGAAGCAGCTGGCCGCCGCCAAGCTGGGCGGCAATGGCGTCGGTCCGACCAATCCCGAGCATACCGAGCAGATCTCTGCCTACATCCGCAAGGGCGTGGAACCGACCGTTCAGGCGGCCATGTCGGAAGGAACCGACTCCGCTGGCGGCTATATCGTTCCAATCGAGTGGGACCGCACGATAACCGACAAGCTGAAGCAGCGTAGCCCGATCCGGGAGAACGCGCAGGTCATCACTGTGGGCGACCGGGGCTTCATCCGCGTCTACAACGATGGCGTGGTGGGCTCCGGCTGGGTCGGCGAGACTGCGGCGCGCCCGGAAACCACGACCCCCGGCCTGTCCACGCTTCAGTTCGACCTGGGCGAGATCTACGCGAACCCGGCCATCACCCAGCGCATGCTGGACGATGCCGGCTTCGATCTGGAACAGTGGCTGACCAGTGAGGTCGACGGCGAGTTCGCCATCCAGGAGAACATTGCCTTCATCTCCGGCAACGGCGTCAACAAGCCGTTCGGCATCCTGACCTACGTCACCGGCGCGGCCAACGCGGCGAAGCATCCGTTCGGCGCGATTGCGACGACCACTGTTGCCGGCGCCGCGGCAATCACGGCGGACGAGCTGCTGACGCTGGTCTACTCGATGCCCAGCGAGCGCGAGGACAACGCCAAGTTTTACCTCAACCGTTCGACGCTGGGCGCGCTGCGCAAGCTCAAGGATGGCCAGGGGAACTACCTGTGGCAGCCCAGCTACGTTGCGGGTGAGCCGCAGAACCTGGTTGGCTATCCGGTGGTCGAAGTGTCCGGCATGCCGACGCTCGCGACCGGCAACGTCACGGTGCTCTTCGGCAACATGGAGAAGACGTACCTCGTCATTGATCGCTTCGGCACTCGCGTCCTGCGCGACCCGTTCACCAACAAGCCCTACGTCCACTTCTACACGACCAAGCGCGTCGGCGGCGGCGTGCAGAACCCCGAATACATGAAGGCCATCAAGCAGGCCTGACGAAACAGGCGGGCGCGGCCTCGGTCGCGTCCGCCCTCCTTCCGGCTCGCGCCGAGTGCGCGAACCTGAAGGGGTGGCAATCGAAGGAGTTTTCGCATGACCGCAACCAAAGACACCAAGGCTAAGTCGGACGACAAGGAACTGGCCAACAAAGACAATCTGACCCCGGCGACTGACGTGGCTGCATCTGGCGCGATCGTCGAGCCCGAGATCCTGGAAGGCATCGATACCTCGCACCCGGCAGTCGACGCAAATCCCCGTGCCGAGGTGCCGAAGCAAAGCAATCAGATCGACTTCAACGATCCGACCATCAGCCAGGAGGAAGCGGTGGAACGCAACCTCAAGGGCGACGACTGACCACGCTGGCTGACCGGACCCGCAGATGATCTTCGAGCTGCTGCATGCGCCGTTTCCGAACGGGTACAGCGATGCCCTGCTACCGCTGGCGGAGTGCAAGAAGCATCTGCGGGTTACCAGTCCCGATGAAGACGATCTGATCAAGGTGCTGCGCGACGCGGCGATCGAATTCATCGAGCAGTATTGCGCGGTGCGGCTTGGGCCCATGACGGGCCTGCGGTGGCGGGCGCAGGCATTTCCATGCGCTGCCAGCATTCCGCTGATGCTGAGTGTCTCACCAGTCACAGAGATCTCGGCGGTGACCTGGCGCGATGGGGCTGGGGTGGAGGTAATCGGGGTGGCGAGCAACTATCGCTTTTCCGCGTCGGGCGATGTGCTCCCTGCCATCAATGGCCGGTGGCCTACCGGGGTTGGGGGATCGGTGGTTATCGAATTCAGCGCGGGATATCCCGCCAACGGCGCGCCGCGGTCGCTGCTGATGGCGGCGAAGATGTTCCTGGGGCACCTTTGGATGCATCGCGAAGCGGTGGTCGACAGCGGTTCCACCGGCGAGGTGCCGTTCGGCGTTCGTCAGCTATGTTCGCCTTTTCGCCGGGTGCTGATCTGATGCGGCCGGCGGGGCAGCGGGACAAGCTGGTGCGGATCGAACGGACCAGCGCAGCAGAGGACGATCACGGCGAGCAGGTTTCGGACTGGGCCGAGATCGGGCGCGAGTGGTCCCGGGTGCTGTTCGGCACCGGCTATGAGCGTCGATCCGGCGCCGTCCAGGCGGGTGCACAGCCGGCGACGTTCCAGGTGCTGGACAACAGCCTGACGCGCGATCTGACAGTGCGCGACCGGATCGTCTGGAACGGCATGGCGTGGAGCATCGTCGGGATCGCGCCGATCAGCCGGGGTGAAATCGAGATCACGACTCTGGGCGTCGCGCTGTGAGCTTCGAGGCCGATCTGCGCAAGCGCCTGCTGGACGATGCCGCCGTGGACGAACTTGCCGCTGGAAAGGTGCACTGGGCGCTGCGCCCCGACGGGGAAGAGCCGCCCAGCGTGGTCCTGCTGGTGGTGTCCGACAACCGGGGGCAGCACCTGGAGGGGTTTCACAGCCTGTGGGACACGCGGGTGCAGCTGGATTGCTATGGCGCGCGGCATACCGATGCCTGCGCGCTGCGCGACGCGGTGATTGCCTGCATCGCCCCCTACGCCGTGGTCGGCGGAACCCGCTTCGACCACGCCGAGATCAACAACGTCATGGACCGGGGCGAGGACGCCCCGTCCTCCACAGCGCCGATCAAGTTCATCCACCGCCAGATGATCGACGCGACATTCTGGCGCGGAAAAGCAGGAGCATAGTACCATGCCTTCAGAAGTGACGACGGGCCACGGCTCCCAGCTGTGGATCACGATCGCCGGCACGCCCGTGCGTGTCGCCGAAGTCGACGACATCCCCGAAGAGCCCAATTTCACCACGACGCTGTACGAAACCAGCAGCTTCGACACCGTAGCGGTCAAAGAATTCAAGAAGCACCCGCTGAAGGAAGGTGCGGAATTCACCATCAGCGGCAACCGCGTACTGGGATCGGCATCGCAGGTGGCACTTGCGGCGGCCGAGGCGGCGGAGGGGGCGCTGCCCTATCGCATCGTCCTGCCGCAGGGCGAGGATACCTACGAGGTGACCGGTTCGGCGCTGTTCTACAACCTCAAGTACCTGAATAACGCCAACGAAAAGCGCCGCTTCCAGATCACCATGAAGCCGACCAGCGCATCCACCACCGCCGAAGAAGACGAGACGCCCTGATGCTGGCCCCGTTCGACGCGCGCACGGCGCTGGAAGTTGAAGGCGAGGCCGTGACGCTGCGGCTGAACTTCGCCGGGATCGCCATGTGCGAGGAACTGGGCGTGGACCTGTTCAGCGCCGACGGCGTGCCCCAAACGATGAGCCGCATCGCGCTGGTGGTGAAGGGCCTTGCCATCAGCGAACATCCCGAGATGACGGCAGACCAGGCGCTGGCGATCGTGGCCGCCCTGGGCCCGGTGAAGGTAGTGGAAGCCGTGCTGGCCCTGATCGGCCGGTTCGGCGCGCAGGCCGAGGAAACGGAGGGAAACGTGCAGACGGCGAAGGAGAGCGTGCCGACTGTCAACTAACGGTCCCCGATTTCTTCGCCATGTGGTGCCAGGCCGGTTTCGATCCGGACCGGTTCTGGCGCCAGACGCCGCGGCATTTCCAGATGGCGATGCGCGGGGTGCGCAAGCGGTTGCGGTCAGAGGCGGACGGCCGGCTGCGGCAGGCCCACATGACGGCGACGTTCACGGCGCTGACGCAGAGCAAAGGCGGGCTGAAGCCGGTGGACCACTACCTGCGGCGGGAGGCGCGCAGGCAGTCGCCCAAGGAACTGCACGGCATCTTCAAGGCGATGAAGGCCAGCGGGATGCCGTTGCGGATCAGGAAGGTGCGGAAGGGTAGAACGTAACGCTGCGTGATGTATTCATGCCGTTATGCGAATCGCTTTTCTTTTGTTGGTCATGGCAGTCGCGGCCTGCGGTGCAGAACCTGATGCACGCGATAGCCGAGATCCGATTGTTTGGGAGCCAGCGCCCGGCGGCGGATTCTTTCGTCTCGAACGTCGCCTTGTCGGCGATACTTCGATGCCTGAAGCCGAGCGCTGCTGGGGCGAAAAAGGAAATTACACATGCGTGAACGTCCGTGGCATCGGCGAGCACACAACTGTTAAGAAGATCTTCTACAAAAGCCTGCCCAGCAATGCGCAGCGATATCCAGATTCAACAGAGAGCGCCTATAGCTGCGGCTACTCGACGTTGATGGGAACAACCATCGATGAGAGAATTAGTAAAGGCGATGCGCTGCTATTAGAGAACACGGTTAAACCTCCGATCGGAGAGAATAGAAAACCGTGGCGCAAAGGATATGTCCTCGGGTTCTTGCGGGACAATAAGCTGAAATCGGAAGAAGCATACTTCGAATGCTTAAGAATCGTTGATGTAATTCGCGATGGGAGTTTGGAGTCGCTTGGTACCACCCTACTCGCGAAATCAGCTCTCGACTGAAAGTTTTGCCCTGAGAAGACGACGAATTGCCTCAGGCCTTGACGGAGCATCTTTCTGGTCAGCGATCCAAGCATCCAGCAAGTCCAGGAGCGAGCGCTCAACTCGAATGTTCACTGCCTCGCTGTCGATACGCGGGCGGCCACGGGACGGTTTTTTAGCAGGATTTATTGACACGCGCATTTTATAGCGCGATAAAAGCGGGGACGGAAGAGTGTTCGAGCACTCCTCCGCCCCTAACCATCAACATGGAGTCACCCATGTATCAGGCTGATTTCGCCCCTAGCACGGGGCTGCTGGTCGCTGCGACCGGATTTTTCCGCAGAAAGTCCACCCCGTGGTTGGACGTGCTGTTCTGTTCCCATCGCGAGGTGGCGACCCTGCGGATCGCCGCGCCGGGCATGACCGACGAGGCGCTGTCCGATGCCGCCGACATTCTGGTTGCCAACATCGAGGCGGTGCAGTTTCCCAAGGTGTTGCAGCCGCTGGCGAACGGCGCGGTCAACGCGTTGATCTCCATCGCCAGCGTGGGGGATACGCTGCGCCGCGATGAAGCGAACGTGGAATGCGAACTGGCCGAGGCGGAGGATTACTTGGCGACGGCCCTGGCGCTGGTGGAGACGGTGCGATGACGAGGCTGTCCCGCCGGGCCGCGATCACCGGCGCGCTTGTGGCCATGCCGATCGCGGCGATGCCGGTGATAGCGGCTGCGCCTGTGGACGCGCAATTCTGGGGAGCACACGCCACGTGGCGGAACGCGCACCAGGCATGGGTGACCGATTGCGACATGTCCGACGAGAGCTGGGGCTGGCATGTCAGTGCGGTTTCCTCCGCCTACATCACGATGCTGCGGATGCCGGTCCAATCGGTGAAAGCCGTGATGGCGAAGCTGGAAGCGGCGCAGCCGGACGAATGGGATAACCACGAGGCAGGCGATATTCTGGCTTTGATCAAGGCTGACCTGATCCGCCTGACTGAGAACGGAGTGGCGGCGTGAACGCGCTGGTCCGGGTGGCCGAGGGCCGCGTGGTGGCGGACAGTCGCGATGTGGCAGCCGAGTTCGGCAAACGCCATGACAATGTGTTGCGCGCTATTGATACGATGCTGAAGGATCAGTCGGGGTTCGCCCTCAATTTTGAGGTCGAAGCCTATCCTGCGGTCGCAGGCTCTGGTGGCACTCGAATGGCCCGCCGGTTCGACATGGACCGCAAGGGCTTTATGCTGCTGGTGATGGGCTTCTCCGGATCGAAGGCACTGGCCATCAAGAGCCGGTGGATCGATGCCTTCGATGCGATGGAGCGGGCGCTGCTCGACGGCCCTGTCCGCGCCAGCAACGATACGGCGGTGCCGCCGATCGGCGAGATGACGCGGAAGGTTGCAGTGTGCGAAGCCTATCGCCGGATGTTCGGCCCCGACGCCGGGCGCTGGATGGTGGGGGTGCTGGGCCTGCCGGTGCCGCCGGCCGCGATGATCGCCTACGAACCGGATGGCATGGTGCTTGCCGCCGACAACGTGACGGCTTGGGTAACCGAATGCTGCGTGCGCGATCCGGAGGCGAAGGCGGCAGCCGGAGACCTGTACGCCAGCTATGGCGAATGGTGCGCCGAAGGAAAGCGGGTGCCGGAAACCCAGACCGGGTTCGGCCGCGCGCTGTCCCGCATGGGGTTTGCGCCGTACAAGAGCGGCGCGGGCCGGATGGTGCGGCGGGGCCTGTCCCTGCTGATCTGATTTCGCAGACGAGTGATCAATTTCAACCGCCTCCGGCAGCGATGCCGGGGGCTTTCTGGCGTGGAGCGTGCGATGGCGGAGGACATCTTCGACTTCCAGATCAGCAGCAACGTGCTGGAGAGCCTGGAAGACCTGAAGAAGGCGACCGAGCGCACCCTGCTGCGCCGGATGGCGATGCAGGCGCTGGAGCCGATGCGGGATGAGGCCAAGCGGCTTGCCCCGCGACACGAAGGGTATCTGCGCGATTCCATCGTGATCGGCACAAACCTGACCGCAGGCGCGGCGGCGGAGATGCGGGAGCAGCCCAGCGGCGGTGTGCGCGTGTTCATGGGCACCGCCAACCGCAAGGCCATACCGCTGGAGTTCGGTTCGATCCGCGCCCGCGCCTTTCCGTTCATGCGGCCCGCCTTCCAGACGAAGGTGCAGGCGGCGATCAACTTCGTCATCGACAATCTGGAAACCGAAATCGTGAAGACCGCAGAGAGGGCCGCGAAGCGCGCGGCGAAGCGCGTATGAGCATCAAGATCGGTTCGGCCAATGTCGACCTGACGATCAATTCCGCCCGCTGGGCCAGCAGCCTTGCCGAAGCGCAGACGCGCCTTTCCGCTGCGACGCGGGGCTGGAAGGCCGACTTCACGCAAGTGAAGCTGGCCGCGAAGGACGTGGGCATCACCACCAACCAGCTGGTGCGCGAATTCAATACGCTTCGCGCGGAGCTGAACCCGGCGGCCACCGCGGCGGCGGGGTATCGCCAGCAGATCAAACTGCTAGACCAGGCGCTGAAGCTGGGCGTCATTTCCCAGAAGGAATGGGCTGCCAGCGTCAAGACGGCGCACGTGGCGTATCAGCAGAACATCAGCAAGACAGCATCCGCCAATGCCCAGGCGCAGGCGGGCATGCAGCAGCTGTCCTTCCAGCTAAACGACATCGCCACCATGTGGGCCATGGGTTCGAAGCCCATGCAGATCTTCGCGTCTCAATCCGGTCAGGTCATCCAGGCTGTCCAACTGATGACCACTACAACATCCCGGTTCGGTGCCTTCATGGCAGGGCCATGGGGGATCGCAGTGACGGCGGGCATCATCGTTCTATCGGCATTGATCCCAAAATTGCTCGAAACCGAAGATGCCATGAAAGACGTGCAATTTGCGTCCAACGCGATGGCTGACGCCCAGAGCATCCTCGGCAATGTCATGGATCTCACCACAGGCAAGATCACGACGCAGTCGAAAGCGCTGATGGGCCTTGCTCGCGCGCAGGCGATCGCGGGACAGATCGATGCTCGCCGCAAAATTGTGGATGCGAGAGCCGAATTGCAGGGCCTGACCAATCAGTACGGCGGTTCCACGGTCGATGCCCTTGTCGGAAAGGGCGTCACGGCTGGCAGCGCCGCCGAGGCACTGGCTGGCGGTAAGGTCAATCGATCGATGCTGACGCCCTCGGCGCGTGTTGCCACGTCCGTTCTGGCGGGCTGGAATACCGATGCTGCCGTGAAGGCGTTGGATAAGCTGCGCGAATCCGGCAAGATCACCGACAAGCAATTCCTCAGCCTCGGGAAAACTATCTCAGACCTTGGTGTGGAAGGAGAGAACCTCAAGAAGTTCGAATTGCTGGAGAAGGCATTGGACGGGGATCGCGAGGCGATCTCCGCATTTCTCGATCCCAAAAAACCTGCAAAGGGCAAGCAGAAGAAAGCCCCTGACATGGCCACCACCGCCGAGCAGGCGGAAGCGCTTGGCCGCTACGACATGGAGATCCTGCGCGCCCGGCTAGACCTTGCCACCACGGCCGAGGATCGCGCCGATCTGGAAGGCCAGATGCTCGATCTGGAAAAGGCCCAGCGCTACGCGGAGATCGAGACAGACAAGAAGCTGACCAACGCGCAGAAGGCCCAGCAGCGCAAGAAGCTGGAAGCGCTGTACGGCCCGCAGGCCAGCGCGAACGGTGACATCACCGTGGGCAACGGACTGCTGTACCAGCAGCAGCTGCGCCGCGATGCCGAGCAGCAGGCCCGCCTGTCCGCAGACATGCTAGCGCGGCAGGCGGATTCTCTTCAGGCCTGGGCGGTGATCGAGCCCAACACGCGCCGTCGTGCGGAGATGGAGGAACGCGCGCTCGTCATGTTGCAGAACATCGAGCGGAGCCGCCTTGAAGAGCAGATCGCTGCCGGGCAAGTAGCCAACGCCGTGAAAGCGCGGGCCGATCTGGAATCGAAGCTGGCGGCCCAGCGTGAGCAGCAATCGCTCAGCACGATGACGCCCATGCAGCGGTATCAGTACAACCTGCGGGCGGACGTGGCGAACATCAACGATGCCATGGAAGGCGTGCAGGTGGACGCGATGGAGGGTCTGAACGACGGCATAGCCAACGCCATCGCCGGAACGCAGAAGCTGGGCGACGTGTTCAAGCAGGTGGCCCAGCAGATCATCGCCGACCTGATCCGCATCCAGATCCGCAAGGCCATCGTCGGATCGCTGAGCAATGCGCTAAACCTGTTCGGCGGAGGAGGCCGGACCGCGTGGGAAGGCAGTATCAACGTGTTGGGTGGCAGCGGCGGTCCGCTGAGCGTGGCGGGCGACAACACGCTGAGCGCTGTGCCGCGGTTCGCCAAGGGCACTCGCTTTGCGATGGGCGGACTGTCCATGGTGGGCGAGTACGGCCCAGAGCTGGTGGACATGCCGAGGGGATCGCAGGTGATTTCCAACCGCGAACTTGCAGAACTGGGCGGCGGGGGCGGTGGGGATACCTACATCTCGTACACGCTGCCCTCCGAAGAGTTCTGGGGCCAGGTGGACAACGCCGCATCGAACCGGGCGAACATGACCATGGCGCGCGAGCGGAAGACCAGTGTGCGCAAGGGCAACCGCAAGCTGGGGCGCAGCTGATGATCGACCTGACCAAGCTGCGCTGCATGGCCGCTGATCCCGCGTTGCTGAGCTGGGCAGTGTTGCAGGAGCCCGCGATGGGCGCCGGCGTGACGCAGCGCGTAGGCCGGATGGGCGATCGGTTTTCGCAGGGGTTTTCCACCCCGGAGATGACTTACGAGTCCGAAGGGCGCCGGGCCATTGCGCTGTTGCAGATGGCGCAGCGCCAAGGTGGCCGTGTGCGGTACCGCCAGCCCGGGTTTCGCGTGGGCGCGCCGGGAGCGCCGCTGGTCAACGGCGGGCATATGGGCGGGACCACGCTGGCGCTGAAGGCGCTGACGCCGCGCTATGCCGTCAGCCAAGGGCAGGCGCTGAACGTGACGGTGGCAGGCCGTTCCTACCTGTACTTCGCGGCGGAAAACGCGATCGCGGACGCGGCCGGCAACACCAGCGTGTTGCTGACCACGCCGATGCGCACTTTCCTGTCCGGTGAAGAAGCGGTCGAACTGGCGCGCCCCGTCATCGAGGGCTGGCTTGACGGCAATCAGCGCGACTGGAGCGTAGACACGGCCTGCACCGTGGGGCTGAAATTCACCGTGACGGAGCGGGCGTGACCGATCTTTCCCCGGCGCTGGACGCCGAACTGACCAAGGATGTGGTGACCGTGTTCGCGGCGCTGACCCTGAACATGGACGGCGGGCATGTGATGCGCCTGCTGGACGGTTCTGCCCATCTGAGCCTGCTAGGGCAGATCTACACCGGTGAGGACGCGACGCTTGGCACCTGGGGGGCGATGGACAGCCTTGACGATGGTGCGGGTGACGAAGCGCCGGGACTGGCCATCACGCTGCTCCCTGCGGACGATGCGGCGGCGCTGGCGCTGTCCGGCCCGGCGATGCAGGGCCAGCCGGTCCAAGTGCACATCGGTGCGCGCAACGACGCCACCGGCGCAGTGGTGGGCGATCCGTTCCTGCTGTTCGACGGCGAAGTGGACGTGACGAAGCACGAGTTCGGCAAGAACATGCTGCAGGTCGAACTGGAATGCGTGGGCGGCATGGAGCGCCTGTTCTTCGACGACGAAGGCATACGGCTGGCGCCCAGTTTTCATCAGCAGGTCTGGCCGGGCGAGACAGGCTTCAACCATGTGACCGGCATTCGCGACACTATCTACTGGGGATCGAACGCCCCGACCCGCCAGACCGGCTACACCTTCAACAGCTCCTGGACCATGTAGCGGATATGAACCTTGCGGAACGGGCGGAAGTGACGCGAGCAACGCTGGAGCGGTTCGCGGGGAAGCCGTTCGCCTTTGGCACGTGCGACTGCGGCCTGATCGTGATTTCCCACCTGAAAGCGATGGGCTGGCAGATCCGCACCGGCGGCACGTGGAAATCGGCGACGGCGCTTCGCCGCTTCCTGAACCGGCATGGCGGATCGGGTGCGGCCTGCATCGACAGCTGGGGCGTATCCCGCATTCCGCCGGCGGCGGCGATCGTGGGTGACATCGTGGAGATCGAAGGCGAACCGCCCTTCGGGGCCTTCGGCGTGTGCCTGGGCAATGGCCGCATTCTGGCGTTTCATGAGGACGTCGACACAGCGGCGGTCCTGCAACCGTCTACGCCGCCCTTAGCGGCTTGGAGAACCTGATGGCAAAGGCGCTTCGTATTGCCGCGCTGGTCGTGGCGGTAGCAGCCGCGATCCCATCCGGTGGTACATCGTTGTTGGGCGCAGGCCTGGTCAGTGCGGGCGTTGCCACGACTGTCAGTGTCGCCACGGCGGGGCTTATCGCCTCAGCCGTGGGCCTCGCCTCCGGACTGGTGTCGACACTCACGGCGAAATCCCCTGCCATCGAGGGCGGGCAAACCGAATGGCAAAGCGATCCCAACGGCGCTAGCCCGATCGTTTTCGGTGACACGCTGGTCGCGCCGTCGATCACCTACCGCAAGACGAGCGGCAGCAAGAACAAGTACCAGTTCCTGTGCGGCGTGATTTCCGCCTGCGGACCGATCGAGGCGATCGACGCCACCCGCATCGACGAGGTGACGACGACTTTCGCCGGTTACAACGCGGTGGGCAGCCTGCACGACCGCGTATACCAGCGAACCCAGCTGGGTGCCTGTCCCGAGCCATCGGCGCTGATCCCGACCGGGCCGTGGGGTGCGATCCCAGGGTGGAGCGCTGCAAGCAAGCTGTCGGGCTATGCCGCGGCGATGACCGTCTACGTCTTCGACGGCAAGGGCAAGAACACCTTTACGCAAGTGCCGACGACCCAGTACCGCGTGCGGGGCGTGAAATGCTATGATCCGCGGTACGACAGCACATATCCCGGCGGATCGGGCCCGCAGCGCTGGAACGATCCGACGACGTGGGCATACAGCGCCAACGGGTGGATACAGGCGCTGACTTTCGCCCTGGGCTGGCATCAGGGGCCGAACGCGATCCGGGTGGGGGGCGTAGGGATGCCGCTGACGTCGATCGATGTTCCCGCCTTTGTCGAGGCGGCGAACATCGCCGATGCCAACGGGTGGCTTTCCGGTGGCCGCACGAAGTCCACCGACAGCAAGTGGGACGTGATGAAATCCCTGTGCCAGGCGGGCGGCGGTGAGCCGGTGCGTCTGGGGGCAAGCCTGTCGTGCATCATCAACACACCGCGCGTCTCGATCGGCACGATCAGCCGGGGCGACCTGATCGGCAACGCTTCGGTCACCACGACGCAGACGCGCCGGGACCGGGTGAACGGCATCATCCCGACCTATCGCAGCGAGGATCACGGATTCGAGCAGGTTCCTGCCGGCGTCGTCCGCAACCCCGCATATCTTGCGCAAGATGGCGGAATCGAGCGCACGCGCGAGAAAACGTACCCGATGGTCCAGTGCTATGCCGGGGATAGTCCGGACCAGGTGGCGCAGCTGGCCGGATACGACATCGCCAACGCGCGCGAGGCGGGTCCGGCCGTATTCCCGCTGAAGCTGCGGTGGCTGGGGTATCGCGCGGGCGACTGCCTGACGATAGAGGACACGCCCGAGTTCGGCTATCTGGCGGGCAAGGACGTGATCGTGCTGCGCCGGCAGTTCGATCCGGACACGGCCAGCGTGGTACTGACGCTGCGCGAAGAAACCCGCAGCAAGCATCCATGGGCGCTGAGCCTGATGGGCGTTGCCGCGCCGACCACGACCGGCAACCCAGTGTTTGAGACTGAAGCACCGGCGGAAGGCAGCTGGTCGGCTTCGACGCACATCGAGTACCTTGAGGGCACCCCAACCGGCACAATAGAACTGGAAGGCTCCGTCGACGATGACAGCGCCACGCAAGTGCTGATCGAATACCGGGAAACTGGCACGACGAACTGGATACAGGCCGCGCTGCTGCCGGCATCGACCACCAGCTATGAACTGATGGGGCTATCGGTCGCGCGGACGTACGATGTCGCGATCAGCTATTTCAACGAACTGCGCCTGATCTTCACCGGGCTCGACTTCGATTACACGGCGCCAGTGCCCACGGCCACCGGCGTCACGGCCGATGCTTCGAGCAACCCGCCGATCATCACCTGGCAGATGCCGAGCATCGCCGGGTGGACGACGGCGCGGGTGTTCCGCAATACGACGGACAACCCGGGCGCTGCAGTCGCAGTGTCCGATCCGGTCACCGGAGGCTTATTCGCCGACATGACTTTCGAGGACGATCCGCTGCCCGCCGGAACCTACTGGTGGTGGGTGCGGATCTTCAACGGCGCGACGCTCGTTTCAACATCGATCGCCGCGACGGGGACGGTTGCCTGATGGGCCGGTTCCTGCGCCCGCCGGCTGTCATCCGTCAGGGCGAAAGGCTGATCCCAGAGTTCGACGGGAAGGTGGCAATCCCCGATTTAGGCGTGCTGATGACGGGCGGGCGCGCCGTCATTCGCGTTGACGGCCTCATTATGGGCGACATGGGCAGCGTGTCCGGCATGTACGTCGCACCGGATGGCCTTACGTCCGACCCCTCGCTAGCCACGGATATTCGCGGAGGGCCGGGGCAGAGCGTCAAGGGCGATGCCGGCAACCCGGCATGGACGCCGATGCTCGCGATCGAGACTGACGGCACCGCACGCTATCTGAAGGTGACGGACTGGGCCGGCGGCGCTGGCGCCAAGCCGGCTACGGGATATGTCGGCACGACGGGCATCACCACAAAGGCAAATGCGCCCAACCTCAATGCCGCCAAGAAGTTCGGCGTCTTCAGCGGTGTGAGCAACGCCCAAGGCATCGCCACGATCAGCTTTGGCACTACCTTCGCCGATTCCGCTGCCGCTCCGACCATCGGCCACTGGGGCATTCCAGCGACAGCTGTCGGCGGCACGAGGACGTCGGTCGTAGCAAACACGCTCAGCAAGACGGGCGTCCAGATCAAAGCGGAGGCTCCCGGCTTGCTGGGGAGCGTCCTGAACCTTCTCGTCGGCGCCACCGTCTTCGTCATCGC
The DNA here is from genome assembly GCF_050433305.1 of Novosphingobium gossypii. Classification (NCBI taxonomy): domain Bacteria; kingdom Pseudomonadati; phylum Pseudomonadota; class Alphaproteobacteria; order Sphingomonadales; family Sphingomonadaceae; genus Novosphingobium; species Novosphingobium gossypii. The sequence continues at coordinate 248,387 of NZ_JBNPXM010000001.1, forward strand.
TACCGAGCAATAGGGAGCACCCATGCCCATCCAACCGCTGTACGCGGCGCGGAACATCGATTTCGCGCCGACGCTGAACTTCGACTATCGCGGCGGGCCTCTACCGCTGACCGGGGCGACAATCTCCATGCAGGTGCGGCTGTATCCCGGCGCCGCCGGGACGCCGCTGGCCGCCGATGCGTCCGCCGACTTCACCGACAGCGTGCATCCCGATCTGGAGCCCGGCAGCGCCGAGGACTGGCGCCGCCTGATCGTCACCCCGAGCATCGGCAGGGCCGCGCTGGCGGCACTCCCCGGCCAGAACACGCCCGACCCCGGCGATCCGCAGACCTTCGCCTACGAAATCAAGATCACCTACGCCGATGACATGCAGGACAGCCTGCTGAGCGGCGAATTCATCCTCTCCGCCGGAGTTGACGCCACATGAGCCGCCTGACGACCCAGCTTACTTTTCAAATCGCCGGGATGCGCGGGCCGGCCGGGATCATCACGGCTGATCTCGCCGCGCTGGAGGCCAATGTCGTAGAGCTGGCAGATCGAACAGAGACGATCGCTGCCGCAGCGCAGTCGGCCGTAGCCCTTGCTTCGTTGGCGGTCCCTGGCTTCACGTTCGGACTTGGCTTCGCCACCGTCGACAAGACCGGCCGAGGCTTTGTCCTTGGCCCGCCTTCGTCATCGACGACCGGCGCATCCAGCGAAATCGCCCGGGGCTTCACGTTCGGAATGGGGCTTGCCACTGTCGATGCGCGCGGCGCGGGATCGGCAGTGATCGAGCCGGCGGGTGTAGGCTTCATCCCCCAGGAAATCGGAACTTATCCCGCCCGCGACGTCGCGATGACCAGCAACTTCGGCACTGTAAGGCTCACGTATTCCCAAGGGGACAACGCCGCGCCGCAGGTCACGCCAACTGGCGTGCGATGGGTCAATACCTCCGCGGCCGGGGCGAGCTCAATTCTTTCGGTCGATCTTCCCGCAAACCCGGCACCCGTTGCTGCTGGTGTCACCGAGATCAGCATGATCGCTGGAATTGGCCAGTCCCTGTCCATCGGAGCGAAGGGAGGGACGCCGGACCCTGATGGCATCATCGATCCATCTGGCCATCTGATGATGTTTTCCGGCGGGATCATGCCGGGGGCCGACAACACCACGACACCCATCCCTGACAGTCGGCTTGGACCGCTGGTTCCGCTTCAGGCAGGGGCGCAGGAGCGATCGGTCTATCCGCGGGCGGGAAACCGCCTTCGACAGGCGGTGGGTGCCTCGAAGGCCATCCTCATGGGTACGTTCGGTGTCGGCGGTGCCGCTTATGGATCGTTGCTGAAGGGCACCGTGCCTTATTCTCGCCTGGTGCGCGCCATGCTGCGCGCGCGGCTTCTTGCGTGGACGGGGCGCCTGCCGGTCAAAATGCGAGGCCTTATCTGCATCCACGGCGAAGCTGATCGTGAGGCTTTGAAGGCCACCTACATGGCGTGGCTGAATGTCTGGCGCAGTGATTTCCAGACGGACGCGCGGGCGATCTGGAATGACGCGGGCCTGATTCTCCCGATGTTCGTCAGCCAGGTCTCCAGCTGGACCCATTACAACATCGCGCGATCCGAGGTTCCGCTGGCGCAGCTTCAGGTGGCCTTGGACAGCCCCGCGCTCTTCTTCATGGTCGGACCGAAGTATCATCTTCCTTATGTCGACAACCAGCACCTGACGGGACCCGGTTACGCCCAGCATGGCGAGGAGATCGGTCGGGCGCTCGCTGCCGTTGCCAATGGCGGAACGTGGGATGGATCATGGTCCCCCTTGCGTGCTGGCTCTGCAACCCGATCCGGCACGACGATCACGGTGACGACGGTAGGCGGTGTAGGCAACACCGTCATCGACACCGGTGTTGTGAGTGATCCGGGCAACTTCGGCGTCACCTATCGCGATGGCAGCGGCGCACAGGTCGCCGTGTCAGGCGTCACCGTCTCAGGATCGACCATCCAGTTTACCATCGCGTCGGCAGTCGCAGGCGTAGCGGAGTTTGGGATGCGTGGCATTCCAGGGAACGGCGGAGGGCCGACGACAGGCCCGCGCACCTGCTTCCGCGATAGCTCCACCGATACTTACGCAGACGGGACAACCATGTCGAAATGGATGGCCCACTGCGAAGTCCCTGTTGCCTGAAGGAGAATACCAATGCCCGGACGCATCTTGAGGATGGCCGACTTCTCTTACCCGGCCTCGATGCAGGCCAGCTTGACGAAATTCCCCGTCGATGCCTTCAACATGGGGCTTGCAGCCATTGCCACAGACTTGGGGCTGACCCATCTTTTCGACCCAGCTTACCTTGCCGATGGCGTCGCGCCGGATCTGGAAACGACCGGCAAACTGGTCGCTACTGCCGTCACCACCCCGACGGGCGGCGATGCATCATTCACCATCAGCACTACGGCCGGATCGGCCACGATCAACGTCACAGCCGTCGGCGCTGGGAACCTGGTCGTTGGTCAGCCGGTAGCCGCTGCCGGCCTGCCTGCGGGCACTTACATTTCGGCGCTGGGCACCGGCGCCGGCGGGACCGGAACCTATACCGTATCCGCGAACGCGACCGCCACAGCGACGGGTGTCGCCATGACTGCCCCTGCGATGGCCCAGTTCGCCATCGCCAACAGCTCTGGAATACTAGCCGATTTCGCGAAGACCGAGACGAGCTTTTCGGCCCTGGTAGTTATCAATCAGACGGCAGCAGATATGGCGGTTGCTGGTTCGAAGGTGGCGCTCGGGACCATCAACGCATCGTTCTTCCTCGTGACCGCTGCAAATGTCCTGACAGTGGGCTTCAACGGCACGAACTCAACTTTCTCGCTCGCCGCAGGCACCCACGTTCTGCTCATCTCCTACGATGATGCGTCGAAGATATGGCAGTTGCGCGGTGCCGCCGACAATCTCATTGGGACGGGCACATTGACGGCGACGCCAGCTAATGGATCGCCCTGGCGCGTCGGCAACCTCGACACCGGGCGCCCCTTCCAAGGCCGGATCGGAAACGCGATCATCTTCAATAAGGCGCTGCACTTGCCGGGCAACGCGGCTTTGCGCGCGCAGCTGCTAGCCTTGGCCCGTGCGAAATACGGCCTGTGAGGGCCTCGCTGGAACAAGCCTGATGACGAGAGGTGCATCATGACCACACTCGGATTGCTCAGCGCGGCGACCAGCCTCGTGGCCAGATCCGTCGAGGCGGGGCCGGTCACACCGATGCCGCCAAGCTTCAATGGGGACGGGCCGCTGTTCATGTTCAACCTGTTCCTGATGACGGCAACGACCTTCATCGGGATCATGATGGCGGGAAAGCAGGCGCGCAGGATCTGGATACAGCGGTATTTCGATCATCCCTTAGATCCGGTGTCGATCTACCGCTTCATTCTACTCTTCGCGGCTTGTGGTATCACCCTGCGATGCGCGGCGGCCGCGATGGAGCTGTGGGGCTGGAACCCTAAAGACCCCGTCACGGTCGCCCGGGTCATGATGGCTAAGCGCTGGCTCGATCCCATTGCCGTATTTTGCGGCCTACTGTGGATGCTCCTCGCCAATCTCGGGGAGCCGGGCGTGGAGCACCAGCTTCGCAAAGCTCCGCTCCCTGTCGACATGTGGAGCCGCTGGCCCACTCTCGCTCGCGCCGCAGGGGTCGTCCTGCTTAGCTTTGGCGCTGCTCTGGCAGCTGTATGTCTCCGCTGAAATTCTTCGCGGTGTTGGGGGCCGCCGCCATGGGTTCGTTCGTATCGCATCAGCAGCAGCCGGTGATCTGGTGGATCGCCGGGTATCCCTTCGTTGCAGGCCCGATGGTGGTCTGCATTCTCGCCGTCATCATCACCCGTCTCGTCATCGGCCTTCAAGCTGAGGGCAAGGCGCAATGGGCGCTGGACGTCGCCGTCTCTGCCCTGTGCCTGCTCGTCACCGTGCTTTGGGTGCAGGCCCACAATCTCGATCTGCTGAAAGCCGGGATTACCGGCATCGGCATCGGCTCCGCCGGCGCTGGCCTGATCGGCATCGCCAAGAATATCACGCTCGGCAAATGGAAGCAGGCGGCGTCCGCCGCGATCGACGTCTTCCGTTCTCCACCGAAGCCCTGACCTCATCTAGGAGACTGATCAATGGACGCACGCAAGCTGCAGTCCTCGCTTGGTGTCGTGCTCGACAACAAGCCGGGGCCGATCACGTTCACCGCGCTATTCCGCAAGCTCGGCGCTAAACCCGACCGGGCCGCCGTCCTTGGACAGGCCGCCGCCGCATACTTCCCTCGCTACGGGATATTGGAAAACCCGCTGCGCCTGATCCACCTGATGGGCCAGCTGACGCACGAAAGCGGCGCCTTTGCCTATATGGAGGAGGTCTGGGGCCCAACCCCAGCGCAAACCCGGTACGAAGGGCGCGCAGACCTCGGGAATACGCAGCGCGGGGACGGTAAGCGGTACAAGGGCCGAGGCCCTATCCAGATCACAGGCCGAGCCAACTACCGTGATTATGGCAAACGGCTTGGTCTCGATCTGGAAGGCAATCCGAACCTCGCCGCCGATCCCGCCATCGGGCTGCGAATCGCTTTGGAATATTGGAGCGTGAACCGTCTGAATGCGCTGGCTGACAGTGACGACCTGGTCGGTATCACGAAGCGGATCAACGGCGGTACCAACGGCCTAGAGGATCGACGCGCTCAGGTTGCGAAGCTGAAGGGCTGGGTCGGGTGAACCCTATCCCTATAGGCTGGTGCCTTGCGGGCGCCGGCGCGGCGGCGCTGCTGGGCGCGTGGGGCGGATACGCCGTCTGCGACTGGCGGCGGGACAGCGCCGACTTGGCAAAGCTGCAGGCGGCGGTTGCCCAAGTGGAAAAGGAAACCGGCCGCCTCAAGGCCGCTGGAGACAAGCTGGAGGAAAGTCGTGCCATCGAACGATCCGCGTCCACCGTGCGAGAGAGCACCATCCGTGAGATCTACCGCGATCGGCCTGCTGCTGCTGATTGCGCTCTCGATCCCGCTGCTGGCCGGGTGCTCGACGACGCGATTGCCACCGCAAACCGCCGCGCAGCAGGCGAACCTGACGGCGCCGTGTCCGCCCGTCGAGGCCCGCCCTGATCCCTTCGTAGACCCGGAGCGCGGAGCATGGGAAGCTCGCCTGATCAGCCAGTACGGCGACTGCGCCGAAGGCAAGCGCCTGCAAGCGGCCTCCTGAGGCCTTTGTGCGCGATGGCGGCCGTGACCACCTCGTTCCCTTTGCAGAGGGGCGCGCCCGCGATGGAGGTTCGCGGATCGTGGATCAGTAGCTGGCCCAGTCCAGTTCCGCGTCGTCCAGCGCCTCATGCATGTCCGGATCAGCACCCAGCGAGCTGATCCGCTTGCGCACCTCCTCCGGGTCACCGTCTTTGGGAAATTGGCGATCACCCTTGGCTGCCTTCGCCAGGTTGCCGATCAATCCCGGCCGGTCAGCTTGATCCAGCAACCAACGTCCGAAGGAAGGGCGGCCGTCTGCCGTCTTGGTGCGTCCCGCACTCGCAAGGCGGGCATCTGGCGGAGCCGGCGTGAATGCGCGGTAGTCGGTCGGCTTGGAAATGTCCTGCCAAGTGCCGCCGCCTGCCGCAATTCGGCCGACCTCACGCCGCAGATCTTCCAGCGATTGTCTTTCCATCGTCTTCTCCTGGATCATCTTACCCTCCTACATGCGGCCTTCCATGCGTGCTCGTCTGGCCAAGGCAGCGCGAAGTCACCCGGCATGGACGTCACCCCTTCGATTGAGATCGGTCGGACTTTCGCTCGCCACTTCGAGCCGCAGATCCGACACCAGAAGCGTTTTCGCGCTTCGCCAAACCGATCGTCCCAGTGCCGCTTCTGAAAGTGCCACCATAGCGGCGGCGCGTGAAAACGTGACGCATGTCCACATTTGCACTTGAGCTCCACAGACCCGCCCAAGGTGCCTGCCTCGAACAATGTTGTTGGGATCATGAATCCCTTCTCGGCCCATTTCACCAGTCATGCCGCCGCTCATTCCGGTTGTGGCAGCAGCATCTCGATCTGGGCTTCATCGCGCAAAGCGGTGCCACACAGGCGCGAATTTGAGGTCGGTGGGCCGAGTGTTTCAGGCTCGGCCACAGCGCGTTCCCGAAGCCGGTGCAGCAGGGCCGGAACGAAATCACGAAGCGCGGCCTGGTCATTCTCCGTTGCGTCGGAGCGATCGGCCATGCGGAAATACTGGCAGCCTAGCGAGATCATCATTTCGTCAGATAGTGGGCAGGTCATGGGTACAGCCTTTCGCGAATCAACATCGCTGGCCGTTATATATGTTCCACGTTTGTTCTTAAATCCCCGTCGGACCGCGATGGGGCGCCTGACAGGTAAATAGGATAGACAATGCCCGTCGGACGCCGCGGGAATGCGTCGGATAAGCCGGGTAGGTTAAACATCGACTCGCAGCGGATTTCTGCAAATCGCGAAGCCCGGCTCAGAATGCGATCGCTCCATTCATCCGCTAGACAATTTAATCAGCTCGCCGTGCAAAATTGACCCCCACATCAGGAAAAAGGCCCACGGGATCGTGCCGATGAGAGTGCCTATGGTGGCGGTTTTCAGAAACCCGTATTTACATTTTAAGATCTCGGCGTTGCGCCATATTTGTCCGCCAATATCAAATTTCAGATCGTCTTCAGTGAGCTTGGAATACTGTGAAACAAAATCAGCCTCTCGTAATTGTGCTATTTCGTTGAAATAGACCAAGGATCTTTGCCCGCCGGTTAGGTGCGGATATGTGCATCTATAAAGTTGCACATACACATAGGCTGCTGATAGCAAAAACAGGGCAAGCGGGATGGCAAGCGTACCCACCCGTAAGTCTCCCCATTTCGTATTAACGGCGGCGATTGCGATCTGCGCAGCAACTACTGCTAGTAAAGCAGTAACCTTGCTGTCGATTCTGGGAAAGAAATTCAAGGTCCTGTCAAGCTGCCGCTCGTAAACCTCAAGGCTAATTAGGTTTGGATCATCCATTTTTAAACTGACCACGTCCAACCTGACCGATAGACGGAAGCGTTATTCATCTTTGTCCAGCTTCGAGCTTCCCACATATTCTGTTTGGTGGGGCCACCGAATTTGGCTTCGTCTAGCATCTGATCGTAGACGGCTTTCGTAATCCAAGTGGGATAGTCATGACCTAGCGTGCACAGTTTAGCAGCCCAGTTTGCGGCGCGACCAACCCAAACCAAATCGTTATCACCACGTACGCCGATCCTAGCGGCCATAAGTTGCGATGTATCAATTCCAACTGTGTGGCGAACCACATAAGTTTCGTTGGTGTAGATCTTCTTCATCTCTGGCGTCACAATATTTTTGACAGCCCAATTGATTTTTAGTCCTGTTTTAACCGCGTCGGTATTTTTACGCCGTCCTACAAAGACAGCCATGATGCGGTCGCCGTCATACGCCGTGATTACCCCATTGTGGGCTTTTACAATCTTTGCTGCGCAATGTAGAAAGGACTTATACACTTCAGCGGAAAATTGCTTTGCTTTGGTATCAACTAACTTTGTGGACTCTGATAAGTCTGCATAAAGCACAGTACCTTCTAGGTTAACCCCGTCGTTTGACAGTTTAACTGTGTCCGCGGCAGGTACAACTGTCCCATCCCGCTCCGTCCAGACTGCGCGAAAGATAGAGCTGCATTCGGTTCTCAGGTCGTCAACTAAAGCCATGTTGCCCCCATGCGTTAATTGTCAAAGCTGGGGAGCTTGTGCGAAATTCCAAGTCACGATCACAGCTTGTGTATCATTTTGACGCAATAGTGTGTGAACAGGTTGCGGAAGGCGATGATGGAAGGGGCCTTCACCCCTGCATAGGTAGTCTATAGCGCCAGCTTCTGGGTGTGTGATCAGTCGGCGTTGACCTAGTCTGGTATCGCTCGCGCTACAGCGGTAATGGCATTATCCAACCCAATTAGGTTTTCAGCAATCTGTTCGAGTGCCCACACTTGCTTGAGAGCCACGTACGCTTGCACCATATCGAGCGGCAGCTCTTCTCCGGGTTGAGCGTCGAATGCGATTCGCCGGCCAGCTTCGTCCTCAATGTACGTGAATTTCGCCATCTTCGTCTCTTTCGCCAACTAATCGATCAAAAAGTCATCTTCATCGCCTGACACCCTCGATCTCATTGCGAGCGGCCTGGGTGATAAATGCGCTACGGGTCAGGCTACGTTCGCGCGCTGCCGTATCAATCGCATCGAGCATACCCCTTTCCATTGAGAGGTTGACGCGGGTGACCCGGTGATCGTTTACGATGCGAGGGACCGCAATCAGGGTGCCGCCGTTCGCTAGATCGTCGACGGCCATGTCGCGAACTTGATCAAGACGGCTCGGCTCAATCTCCAGCTGATCATCGAACCACAATTCTAGTGCTTCGCATGCATTAGGAAGCACGTCTTTGATGTCGTCAGCCGCCGAATTGCAACCCGGCAGATCGGGGAAGGTAACACCAAATGCGCTATCGCCTTCCTGATGCATGACTGCATAAAAATACTTCATGTCGTTTCCTTTCGCATCCTTAGCCGAACGCCTTAAGGGCGCGGGGGATGATGGGGCTGGTCAAAGCCAGCCCGCTATCTTTGCAATGCTCCGTGCTAATCCGCTCGGAAGGTCTTTTTTGGGGTGTGGGACGATCACTGTCTGGCTCCCTCTGCGAAACTTGGCGTGTGAGCCCTTGGTTGAGATATGTTCCCAGCCTTCGCTTTGGAGGCGTTTGACTATCTTCTTGCTATCCCGTTCCATGCGCAAATAAATACACATTTCTTCGCAAGCGGTCAAGTGGATTTGCGCAAATATATGCGCATCATTAGCTTGGAGGTTTTGCTTATGCCCTGATCAAAGCCGCTCTCAACCAGCTGCTGCCAGTCGTCAGCAATCGCACGGACGCGGCCGAAGATCATGTCAGTGGGAGGTTTACAGTCGAGGGACAGGCTACGGAAATCTGCGGCGCGGGGAGGGTGGCGTTTACAGAACTATCGTTTATTATCAGCGCTGCATTGGAAATCATAATCCGCGTGTCGGGGGTTCGAGTCCCTCCTCCGCTACCACCTATTTTCCTACGTTTTTCCCGAAAATTTGTTAGACGCTAATTGTCCGGTTGGGCGATTAGTCGGGCGAAATGGTTCTGCCTTCGAGCTTTCGAATGGCAGCTTCGCCCAGTGCCGGGTCACGGTGTATGTAGTGGGCGTCGAGGATCGTCCCGACTTCCTTCAGGCTGTGACCAGTGATGGCGGCGATTTCTGGAACCGTGGCGCCTGCGATGGCGAGGCGTTACTGCCGTGCCGCGCAGGTCGTGGAAGGTGACGCCGGTTACGCCCGATTTGATGCATGCCTTGCGCCATGAGGCGCGGAGACCGGATTCGGTCCATGCCGTGCCGCGTTCAGTGCGAGGATGGTCAGGGGCAAGGGCTTGCTGTCCCGTGCGCTGCTTGCCTTAGCAGCGTCCAGCGCGGCCTTTAGGGGTGCGCCGACGGGCACGACAACGGCGACTTTGGTTTTGCGCTGGCGGAGGCGGATCGTCTGGCCGTCGTAAGCTGCCCATTGCAAGCATAGGAGACCGGCGGTTGCGGATCTCGCTGGTGAAGTCGGTGGCGCGGGCGCGGATGGTGATCTGATCGGGCGGGCCGGAATGGCTGACGTCGTCCACCTTGAAGCTGCCCTTCGATCAGCCCCAGCGTGACGTCGCGGCCCTGCTTCCAGCCTAGCTGCAGATGGAGCACGGCACCTTCGGGCGGGATGCCCAACATGCCGTCGTGATCGCTCAGCACGATGTCCAGCTGGTTGGCCTCATCCCCGCGCTTTTCCGAGAGGGTGAGCGAGACCGGGCGCGGGCGGATGCGATCGGACAGATCCTGCCCATCAAGCGTGACGCGCCAGTCAGGTGTATTGTTCACCGCGCGGTTCATGCGTCGGTCTGCTGCGTGGTCAGAGCGGCGGGATCATCGACGCCGAGCAGATCGATGCCGAAGTCGATCCGGCGCGGGGTTCCAAGGATTTCGCGGACGGACTGCGCGATGTGCTCGATGCCATCGAGCGCGGTGCCGCCGGTGCGTGACATGCCAGCCATCAGACCGGCCCTCCGCTCTGCGCACCGCCCGCCTGAACGCCTGTGTGCTTGTGGCCCTTGAGGCTGATGCCGCCGCCAACAACGTCTTGGGAGACCGTGACGGTAGAATTGACGGTGACCGCATCGTTGAAGGTTATCTTCCTCGACGGGCTTTACGACTACCAGCAGACATGGTGGAACGCGCTGAGCCAGCGCACCCGCATGATCCTGAAGTCGCGCCAGATCGGCGCGACGTATTACTTCGCCTTCGAAGCGCTGATCGACGCGATCGAGACCGGGCGCAACCAGATCTTTCTGTCAGCGTCGAAGGCGCAGGCCCACCAGTTCCGCTCCTACATTGTCAGCTTCGCCAAGCTGGTGGGCGTGGCGCTGACAGGCGATCCGATGCTGATCACGTCGGACCTGCGGCCCGAGGCGGAAGCCGCAGCCTAGATGCACTTCCTCGGCACGAACTTCCGAGCCGCCCAAGGCCGGCATGGCAATTTCTACTTCGACGAGTTCTTCTGGGTCCATTCGTTCGAGGAGTTGAACAAGGTCGCCTCGGGCATGGGGACGCACAAGAAGTGGCGCAAAACCTACTTCTCGACGCCGTCCACCGTCGCCCATCCTGCTTATCCGTACTGGACGGGGGAGCGGCGCAACCGGCGCCGGAAGAAGGAAGACAGGATCGACATCGACCTCAGTCATGCCGCGCTGGCGGCGGGCAGCGTCGGGCCGGATCGCATCTGGCGCCACATCGTCAATATCGAGGACGCGGAGCGCGGCGGCTGCTACCGGTTCGACATTGAGGAACTGCGCAACAAGTACGCGCCGGACGAGTTCGCCAACCTGTTCCTGTGCGACTTCGTGGACGACAGCCAGTCGGCCTTCAAGTTCAACGACAAGATCGCGTGCGGCTGTGACAGCCTGGTGGACTGGACCGACTTCAACCTTGAAGCCGATCGTCCCTATGGCAACCGCAACGTATGGGCGGGGTACGATCCGCAGGAGAGCGAGAACGGGGAACATCGAAGCGTTTTTGGATGAAGAATGCGTGTGAGGCTTGTTTCGGCCGTCGCGTTGCCTGTCTCGGCTTCCAACGTTTTGGCAAGGCGTGCTATGCTTGCAGGTCGCAGGCTCATGGTACCCAGCGAAGAAAAGCTTCAAGAATTTCGGGAAAGTTCGGGCGATGGATATCCGGCAGGATTTCAGACCGAAGTCGCTGGTCCGAAGCCCACCACGGATGCTCCTTCCTGCTGGCAGAGGGCCGGACAGGGTGCCTGGAACGCTCTTGAAAGCAATTCCATAACGCTGCCTTGATTCCGGCGGGCTGTTCGAGCAGATGAGCGGCGTGCATTTCGCGGGGGCAACTATGGGTACGATTATGGGCGAAGGCGCGGTAAGCCATGTGCGGCCACCCGCTGAAAATCACCTCATCAATCTACTCCGGTTTGGTGCAGCCCTTGCCGTAGTCCTGTCTCATGCAAGAACGGTTCTGTTCGTGGACTACGATGCTGCTCCGCACGATGTCCTTACGACTTTGGCTTATGGGCTTACGGCTCTTGGCAAGGAAGCAGTCACGGTATTCTTTGTGCTCAGCGGCTTCTGGGTGGGCGGTGCGGCCATGAGAAAGGTCGAAAGCGGCAGGTTCGCCTGGCATGATTATCTGAGTGACCGGGCAATTCGGCTCTGGCTGGTATTGGTTCCCGGCTTGATACTGACTGCCCTGATCGATGTGATCGGCATGCAGTTCTTCGGGGAAGCCAGCGTCTATGCGGGGGACGGTCGATACCAGGGAGTGGTCGGGCCGGACCCTTTCCCTCGGGAAGCCTGGCTGTTCGGCGCGAACGTCCTGTTCCTGCAGGGCCTGTTTGTCGAGCCATTCGGGAGTGATGGCGCCTTATGGTCGGTCGGCTATGAGTTCTGGATGTACGTCGTAGGTGCCGCCATCATCGTTTGCACCTACCGCCGGTCGGCGATCAACTTCGTGATTGCGCTGCTGCTGTTGGCCGGGTGTACGATGGGCGAGCCGGGCAGATTCCCGCTTTACATGATGATCTGGCTGCTGGGTGCGATTGTCGCTCGGGCATCGCCGTACCTCAAAAAGGCGTCGTCGAGGCTGAGCCTGACTTACGTCAACGTTGTCCGGATCGGCTGTGCGGCGCTTCTGGTGGCGGGCGCTCTCATGGTCCGGGGGCTGAAGCTGCCGTTTGAAGCAGGCCTGTTCACCGTGGCGGCTTTGACGGCGGTTCTGCTGGCCACGCTGGTGGTCCGCGACGATGCTATTCGGCACGATAGTCCGTTTCGCTGGGCGTCCTGGATGGCGGCGTTTTCGTTCTCCCTGTACGTGATCCACCAGCCGCTGCTTCTGTTTCTTGTGGCCTTCGCAGGGATCGACATCGACAATCGTTGGCAACCGGATGCAGTTCATTGGATCGCATTCGGCGGCGTTATCGCCAGCCTGCTGGTGGCGGCGTATGCCTTTGCAGCGGTAACGGAGAAGCATACCGCCACGGTACGCTCCAGTCTCAAGGCGGCCATTCGTTTGCGCCGGATGCCGGCGGGTTGAGGTTCGTCGTCCTCGGCTGGTGTGCGTGCTGTCAGGGGTTCACCGAATAAGTCTGCGCTCTCGCTTAAGCCTCGCGCAACTGCCCGGACTTGAGCGAAGGCTTTTCCGCCAGACCGCCGCGTTCCATGATCATCTCGCGGAACTCGTCGCGCTTTTCGTGGATCGAGGCGATTACCGGGCCCATCGCCACGCCGGTTTCGACCAGCGCGGCTTCGGACAGCTGCAGCGAACTTTCCAGCGTTTCTGGCACGGCATAGCTGGCGCCGGCGCGGTAGAGCTGGGCGGCGTGTTCGGCATCGCGGGCGCGGGCGAGGATCGGGAGTTCGGGGAATTCAAGTCGCAGCTTGCGCACGATGCGCTGGGCGGTGACGGGTTCGTCCATGGTCAGGATCACCGCCGCCGCATCGCCTGCGCCCAGTCGCAGCAGTGCGTCGCCGCGCCCGGCATTGCCGAAGGCTACGGTGTAGCCAAGGCGGCGGCCCTGTGCGACGAGGTCGGCGTCGCTGTCGATCGCCAGATAGGGGCGGCCGTGGCGGGTCAGCATGTCCGCGACGAGATGGCCAACGCGGCCGAATCCGACGATCAGGGTGCGCGCCTTGCTGTCATCCGCCGTGGTTCCGGGGGCGGGGCGTTGCTGTGGCTCCAGGCCGTCCACCTGCTTAGCCATGACCTTACCCGCCAGCGCCAGCAGCGGCGTAACCGTCAGGCCAAGCGCGGTGACGATCTGCCAGAACTGAGCGGTGCCCGGCTGGATCAGCTGGGCGGTGCTGGCCGCCGTCAGCACGATCAGCGTCGTTTCCGAAGGGCTGGACATGAGGATGCCGGCCTCAGTCGCGGTGCCGCGCCGCGCGCCCATCAGGCGCAGCATCACGCCGGTGACGACCGACTTGAGCACGATCACCGCCACCGTCGCGACCAGGATCGACCACAGGTTCTCCCACACCACGGCCAGGTCGATGCTCATGCCGATGGTGATGAGGAAGACGCCCAGCGCCAGGCCCTTGAACGGGTCGGTCATTTCCTCGACCTCGGAATGGTACTCGGTCTCGGCGATGAGCAGCCCGGCAACGAGGGCGCCGACGATTGGCGACAGTCCGGCGGCGGCGGTGGCCAGCGAGGCGACGATCACCACCAGCAGGCTGGCGGCCAGGAACAGCTCCGGGCTTTTTGTGCGGGCGGCCTGCGCGAACAGCGGGGGAAGCAGGAAGCGACCGAAGATCAGCAGCCCGCCGACCACCACGGTGCCCCAGAACAGGGTGTTCAGCAGGTTGCCCACCCCGTCGCCAGCATGCGGCCCCAGCGCGCCCAGCAGGAAGATGATGGGGACGAGGGCGATGTCCTCGAACAGCAGCATCGCAAGGGCCGCGCGGCCGACCGGGGTAGTTGTTTCGGTGATCTTGAGCACCAGCGCAGTCGAGGACAGTGCCAGCGCCAGCCCCAGCGCCATCGCGCCGGACATCGACTGACCCAGAGCGGCGAGGATGAAGGTCAGTGACGCCGCGATGACGATCAGTTCCAGCGAACCCAGGCCGAAGACCATGCGCCGCATTTCCCACAGGCGCGCGAAGGACAGTTCCAGCCCGATCGAGAACAGCAGCAGGATGATGCCGAACTCTGCAAACAGGTCCAGCCCTTTGGGGTCGGTGATCGTCACGTAGTGCAGCCACGGCAAGTCGAAGACGTGACGGCCCAGCCCGAACGGGCCGACCAGCAGGCCGACCAGGATGAAGCCGATAACCGGCGTGATGCGGAACCGGTTGAACACCGGGATGACGATGCCCGCCGCGCCCAGGATCACCAGGGCGTCGGACATGACGGGGGAATAAAGGTCGCTGCTGCCTGCCATGGAGACAGCCTAGGGCGTGCGAGGCGGTTTGGAAATGCGCGCGACGCGGATTTCGCAGCCGCTATCGCGTCGGAAATGCTTGGGGGAATTTCCCGAACACCCCTTGCGACAATTGCGCTGTCACAACTTGTGCAACTTCACTTGGCGTTCAGCGATGCGCTGGCTATAGACCCCTCCATGTTCGCACGTTCGTCGCTCAGGATCGCCATTCTCGCTGCCGCTACCGGGGCGATCGTTCTCACTGCCGGATGCGGGGGCCGTGCGAAGACCCGCGATACCGCCTATGTCGCGCGCGATGTGGATACGCTCTATGCCGCCGCGCAGGAACGGCTGGAAACCGGCCGCACCAAGCAGGCCGCCGCCCTGTTCGACGAGGTTGAGCGTCAGCACCCCTATTCCCCCTGGGCCCGCCGCGCCCAGCTGATGAGCGCGTTCAGCTATTACGCCGCACGTGACTACAACAAGGCGATCCAGTCTGCGCAGCGCTTCCTGTCGATCCATCCCGGCAACAAGGACGCACCTTACGCCTACTACCTGATCTCGATCTGCTATTACGAACAGATCAGCGACGTCACGCGTGACCAGAAGACCACGCAGCAGGCCAAGCAGGCGCTCACCGACGTGATGCGCCGCTATCCCGGCACGCCTTATGCGCGCGACGCACAGCTCAAGATCGATCTCGTCAACGATCACCTTGCCGGCAAGGAAATGACGATCGGCCGTTCCTATGAAAAGAGCGGCAAGTGGCTGGCCGCGACGCTGCGCTTCCGCAACGTGGTGGACAACTTCCAGACCACCAGCCACACGCCCGAGGCGCTGTTCCGTCTGGTGGAAGGCTATCTGTCGATGGGCGTTCCCGAAGAAGCCCAGAAGGCCGCTGCCGTGCTGGAGCACAACTACGCCGGCTCCGAATGGTACGCCCGTGCCTACAAGCTGATGCAGAAGCACGCGCCGCAGGACGTCGCCGCCTGAGTTCAGCCGGATAGCGATTTCAAAAGGCCCTTCCGGAAACGGGGGGCCTTTTCGTTTTTGGGGAAGGCAGTCTCCCTCTTCGTCGTCCCGGACCTGATCCGGGACCGCTGGCGGACTTTAGGCGAGCACTATCGGCAGGGCGGCTTGCTGCGATGTGGGCTGTTCACGGCCAACGGTCCCGGAGCAAGTCCGGGACGACGGGCACGCGAAAACGTCCGCTGGCGAATGCGGACTTTACGCCGGGGAATTTCTCGACCGAAGGGTAACATCGGGTCGGCATCGGGGCGTCCCTGCGGGTGTGCGAGGGAGCATGGCACTGCATGATGCGACCGGACGGGTAGTGGCCACCAACACCTCGTCTCGACCCTTGGCGGAAGAACGGTCCGGATCGTCGGCGCGGGCTCGCGGACGGCGACGATCCTGCCTGCTGCGCCGTGCTGGACCTCGCAAGGTACAGGCTCGGGCGGCGACAGATTGGGTGGGCAGGCGAGGTTCCACGGAAAGAGCCGGGGAACGGGATCGCATGGCCGGTGAACCGTTTCCGGGAGGACGCTCGCGGCGTGGTCCACGGCTTTACGCTCGTACACCGCCCACGACACCGACCCGATACACCGCTGAAACCGAAGGCCTTCGGTTCGGCGGATGCTGCGGCATATAACCTAAATGGTTCATAAAGTCAATAAGCCGGAGCGCGCCTGCAGTTTCGCTTTGCCCCCTGATAGTGGAAGTCTATTGTCCACCAATTGAGTTGACTTTAGGCATGCGCATCAAGAGGACACGATGTCCCGAATGATGACGCATGAGGGCGCGCGGCGCAGGGCACCGCGATCTTTCCCGCATCTTCCGTTCGGCATTGCCTGCATCCCGTCCTGCAAGGGATGCGAAGCAGGCGTCCTTGCAAACCTGTCGGCCCTGAGAGGGGGCGGGCCGATGGCAGGCGCTGGCCGGGCAACCGGGCGGACGCGTTCAATTCCCCGACGAAGGGTTTGAATAATGAATTCGTTCGCCGGTAAAAATCATTGGCGCAGAACGCTTTGGGCGTCCACGATGCTGGCGTCGATGACTGCGGGGCTGACCGTTTCCGCCCAAGCCGAAGAGGCCGCGCCTGCCGACCAGAAATCCGAAAGCTCCGTTGGTACCGGCGCGCATGACCGCGGCGGCGACATCGTCGTCACCGCCCGCCGCCGCCAGGAGTCGAGCCAGGAAGTGCCGCTGGCGATCTCCGTGGTCGGGGGCGAGCATATCGATTCGACCGGCTCGTTCAACGTCGGTCGCCTGCAGCAGCTGACCCCGACGCTTCAGTATTATTCGTCGAACCCGCGCAACACCGCCGTCAACATCCGCGGTCTGGGCGTGCCGTTCGGCCTGACCAACGACGGCATCGAGCAGGGCGTGGGCATCTACGTCGACGACGTCTACAACTCGCGCGTGGCATCGGCCACGTTCGACTTCCTGGACGTTGCGCAAGTCGAAGTGCTGCGCGGGCCGCAGGGCACGCTCTATGGCAAGAACACCACCGCAGGCGCGATCAATATCACCACCAACCAGCCGACCTTCGACTTCGAGGGCAAGGCCGAAGTCTCGGTGGGCAACTACAACTTCAAGCAGGCCAAGGCGGCGATCTCCGGCCCCTTGAGCGAAACGCTGGCGGCTCGGATCGCGGTGTCGTCCACCAACCGCAAGGGCACGATCTACAACGTCACCACCAGCGAGCACATCCAGAGCCAGGACAATCTCGGCCTGCGCGGGCAGCTGCTGTGGAAGCCGATCGACACGCTGGAAGTGACCCTGGCCGGTGACTTCAGCAATCAGGACGCCAACTGCTGCGGCTCGGTCTACGTGCGCACCGGCCTGACCCAGCGTGCGCTCAACCGCCAGTTCGAGGCGCTTGCCGCCGCGCAGGGCTATGCACCCGTCAGCCGCAATGCGTTCGACCGCCTGACCGATCTCGACACCCCGCTGCGCGCGAAGAACAAGATCGGCGGCGCCTCGCTGCGGGTGAAATGGGATCTGGGCGAGGGCACGCTGACCTCCATCACGGCCTGGCGTTTCTGGGACTGGGATCCCTCGAACGACCGCGATTTCACCGGCCTGCCGATCGTCGCGCTTTCGCAGAACCCATCGCAGCAGGACCAGTACACACAGGAACTGCGATACAACTACAGCAGCGATGCGATCGATTTCGTGGTCGGCGCCTTCGGGTTCTACCAGCGGATAGACACGCAGGGCACCGAAGCGCAAGGTGCCGCCGCCAGCCGCTGGAGCATCGCGCCGTCCAATGCGCTGTCGCGCGACCCCACCGTGCTTGACGGGCTGGTCGCGTACAACACGCAATACCTGAAGAACACCAGCGCCGCGCTGTTCGGGCAGCTGAGCTGGCACATCACCCCGGAACTGACGCTGCAGCCCGGTGTGCGCCTGAACTACGACAAGAAGGAAGGCTTCTATCAGCGCCGCGTCTTCGATGGGCAGGGCACCGAGCTGCTGCTGAATGACGGCGTCACCAACGCCCGCAAGACCGCGCAGCTGGCGATCTACACGCCGCAGGAAATCGCGCCTGAATTCAGCGACTGGAACTTCAGCTACGACTTCACCGCCAGCTACAAGGTGGCACCGGACGTGCTGGTCTATGCAACGTATGCCAAGTCGTTCAAGTCAGGCGGGATCAACCAGAACGGCGTGCCGGTGGACGGCAGCAACAACCCGATCCTGGCCACCGCGACGGTTAAGCCGGAATCGGTCCACCATTATGAAGCGGGCATCAAGACCCAGTTCTGGGATCGCAAGGCCACGTTCAATCTCTCGATCTTCCGCACCGACATCTCCAACTATCAGGCCAACGTGAACAACGGCCAGTATGGGGTTCTGCGCGGCTACCTCGCCAACGCCGGCGAAGTGCGCTCGCAGGGTGTCGAGGCGGACTTCTCGATCCGGCCAAGCGAGCGGTTCAACGCCTATGCCAACGGCGCCTATACCGACGCGACGTACCGCAAGTTCGTCGACGCGCCGTGCCCGCCGGAACTGTCGGGCGGCACCACCGTCACCGGCACCCAGACGCCCAGCGCGCCGGGAACGCCGGGCGGCCTCAGCCCCGCCAACTGCGACATCTCGGGCTCGCGCCTGCCGGGCGTGTCGAAGTGGTCGTTCTCGTTCGGTGCGGAGGCCAACACCCCGGTCACGCTGCTGGGCAAGGAAGGTCAGGTCTACTTCGGCTATGACGGTTCGGTACGCTCGAACTTCTCGTCCAACCCGACCGCATCGGCCTATACCTGGGTGGACGGTTATAGCCTGCACAACTTCCGTGCCGGTTTCCGGACGGACAGCGGGTTCGACGTCTATGGCTGGGTGCGCAACGCTTTCGATGCGAACTACTATGAGCAGCTGTTCGTCGGGCCGGGCAACACGGGCCTGATCGCGGGGCTTCCGGGAGACCCGCGCACCTGGGGCTTTACCATCAAGTCCAACTTCTGAGTTAGTGCCTTTGCATCATGCCCTGTCCTGCATCCGTGCAGGGCAGGGCATTTCATATGCCATTCCCGCAATTTTTGACGGTGCGACGATGCGTAAATTCGCATAAATCGATTGCACTGTGAACTTTTAGTAATTTCTCGAAATCATAAATTGCGCTTATCCTGCCATTTACCAACTAGGGTTATCCTGCTGAGAGGAACCGGGGGCGAACCCGGAATACCGTCAGCAAGCCGGGGGCAGGTCTTTTTTCACGATGGACATGAAGCACGATTTCAAGCCGGATCCCGAAGTTGGCGCTGTCGATGCGCCGCGCTCGGGTCTTCCGGTGGAACTGATCCTGATCGGCGCGATCTTCGTTGCCGTGTGGCTGGCTTTCGGAGTGCAGCTGCTGGTCAGCGGGGGCCGCTGGTAAGGCAAAAGCGTGGCTGGCGCGTGAAGCGGGGTGACGGGGCTTTTTCCATCCGCTAGAACGCTTCGCGAACATGCTGAGCCGCCTTTCCATCCGCAACATCGTCCTGATCGAGGCACTTGACCTCGATTTCGCTCGTGGCCTTGGCGTCCTCACGGGCGAGACCGGGGCGGGCAAGTCCATCCTGCTCGATGCGCTGGGGCTGGTCCTTGGCAACCGGGCGGACAGCGGGCTGGTCCGCAGCGGGGAGGATCGCGCCAGCGTCACCGCCAGCTTCGACGTCGCGGCGCTGCCGCCGTCGGTGCTCGAAACGCTGGACGATGCCGGGATCGAGATCGAGCCGGGCGAACCGCTCATCCTGAAGCGCCAGCTCAAGGCGGACGGTGGTTCCAAGGCTTTCCTCAACGACCAGAGCGTGGGCGTGGCCCTGCTCCGCGAACTTGCGCCTGCGCTGGTGGAAATCCACGGCCAGCACGACGATCGCGGGCTGGTGAACGCGCGCGGTCACCGCGCCCTGCTGGACCGTTTCGCCGGTGGCGAGGTTGCGGGGGTAGAGGCTGCGTGGAAGGACTGGCGATCCGCGCAGGACGCGCTCGACCTTGCACGCGAACGGGTGGCCCGCGCCGCAGAGGATCAGGATCTGCTGCTGGCGCATCTGGCCGAACTGACCACGCTCGCCCCGGTGGAGGGGGAGGAGGACGAACTCGCCAGCGCCCGCGCTCAGATGCAGAAGGGCGAAAAGCTGGCCGACGATCTCTCCGCGCTGCAGCACTTGTGGCACGGCTCCGATTCGGCGCTGGCCCAGCTGCGCACCGGGTCGCGCCGGCTGGACCGTATCGCCGGGGAGCATGAACTGCTCGGCGAAGCGCTGGCCGCGCTCGACCGCGCCGTGATCGAGGCGAGCGAGGCCGAGGACAAGCTGGACAAGGCGGCAGAGGCACTGGCCTTCGATCCAGCCGAGCTGGACCGCATCGAGACGCGCCTGTTCGACCTGCGCGCCGTTGCCCGCAAGCAGGGCTGCCA
Organism: Novosphingobium gossypii; assembly: GCF_050433305.1. Classification (NCBI taxonomy): domain Bacteria; kingdom Pseudomonadati; phylum Pseudomonadota; class Alphaproteobacteria; order Sphingomonadales; family Sphingomonadaceae; genus Novosphingobium; species Novosphingobium gossypii. Next base: position 268,749 of record NZ_JBNPXM010000001.1, read on the forward strand.
GGTGGACGACCTACCCGCCAAGATGGTGGAGATGCGCGCCGCCCTTGACGACATAGAGGGCGGCAACGAACACATCGTCGAACTGGAAAAGGCCGCGCAGAAGGCCGCGCTGGCTTATCGCGAAAAGGCGGGGGCGCTGCACGACCTGCGCCGGGCGGCGGCGAAGAAGCTGGACGCGGCGGTCGCGGTCGAACTTGCCCCGCTCAAGCTGGACGCCGCGCGTTTCCAGACTTCGGTGGTGCGCCTGCCTGAAGAGCGCTGGGGTGCATCGGGTATGGACGGCGTGGAATTTCTCATCAGCACCAACCCCGGATCGGACTTCGCGCCACTGGGCAAGATCGCCAGCGGCGGCGAACTGTCGCGCTTCATCCTGGCGCTGAAGGTGGCGCTGGCGGAGGAGGGCGGCGCGGCGACGGTGATCTTCGACGAGATCGACCGCGGCGTGGGCGGCGCGGTGGCGGACGCCATCGGCGAGCGCCTGTCGCGCCTGGCATCCGGCGGGCAGCTGCTGGCGGTCACTCACTCTCCCCAGGTCGCCGCGCGAGGAGACCGGCACTACATGATCGCCAAGTCCAGTCAGGGCACGGTGACGCGCACCTCGGTCACCCCACTGACCGCCGCCGAACGCAAGGAAGAGATCGCCCGCATGCTCTCCGGTGCCGAAGTCACCGACGAGGCACGGGCACAGGCGGACAGGCTGCTGGTGCGGGTGTGAGGCTTGGAGCGATCATCGTCGGCTGCGCGGCAATGGGTGCTTGTTCCTCCCCTGTTATGTTTGCCGTGGCAATCGATGAGCCGGTAGAGCGGGCGTCCTTATCTCTGAACGGTAAGTCCGCAGCGTTGATGCTCAACGTCGATGGAGCTTATTGGGGCAAGTGGAATGGTTCCGATGCGCATGGCTACATCGAGGTCCGCTACCCTGATGGAGCGGTTGCGCGTTGTGCCGTTGGATACGTGACGCAGGGGCTGGACACGCAGCGTTTTGCGGTGAGCCGTCGGGTATGTTCGTCCGCTTAGCTATGAAAGTTAAAAAGGGGCTTGCTGCAAAATCGGGTTGCGCGGTCTGGCCCATCGCATCGTCTTTCGCGTGTTCATCGGGTTATCCTCATCGTTGCCGCGCGAAAGCGAGACTTCGCCAGAGCTGACGTCTACACGTCCGCAATGACCCGCCTTCGCCAAGCAGATGACTCATGACCGATACCCCGCCCACCGGACTGCCGAACGAAGCAGAAGCCGCCAACGAACTCATGCGGCTGGCCCGCCAGATCAACCGCGCCAACCGGCTCTATCATGCCGAGGATGCGCCGGAGATCACGGACGCCGAGTACGACGCACTGGTGCGGCGCAATGCGCAGCTGGAAGCGGCGTTCCCGCATCTGGTCCGGCCTGATTCTCCCAGCCAGAAGGTAGGGCACGAAATCGTCGCCTCGCCGCTGGGCAAGGTGGCGCACGAGGTTCGCATGATGAGCCTCGACAATGCCTTCACCGATGAGGAAGTGGGCGAATTCCTGGCCCGCGTGCGCCGGTTCCTGTCGCTGCCTGCCGACGAGCCGCTGGTGGTGACGGCGGAAGACAAGATCGACGGCCTGTCTTGCTCCCTGCGGTACGAGCATGGCAAACTGGTGCGCGCGGCGACGCGCGGGGACGGGCAGGTGGGCGAGGACGTTACCGCGAACGTCGCCCATATCCCGGATATCGTGCAGGACCTGCGTGGCGACGACGTGCCCGATGTGTTCGAGGTGCGCGGCGAGGTCTACATGGAAAAGGCCGCGTTCCTCGCGCTCAACACGCAGTTGATGGAAGAGGCGCGCGCCGTGGCGGAAGCGCGGGGCGAGGCGTTCGAGGACACGAAGGTCCGCCAGTTCGCCAACCCCCGCAACGCCGCCGCCGGATCGCTGCGCCAGAAGGATGCGGGCGTCACGGCCAAGCGCCCCCTGCGCTTCTGGGCGCACGGCTGGGGCGCGGCAAGTGATGTTCCGGGCGAGAGCCAGCACGAGGTGATCCGCCGCATCGAAGCGTGGGGCCTGCCGGTGTCACCGCAGTTCCGCCAGTGCCACTCGCTGGACGAGATGCTGGCCGCATATCGCGCGATCCGCGACGGGCGCAGCGCCCTGCCGTTTGAGATCGACGGCGTGGTCTACAAGGTGGACCGGCTGGACTGGCAGCAGCGCCTGGGCTTCGTGGCGAAAGCGCCGCGCTGGGGCATGGCGCACAAGTTTCCTGCCGAACGCGCCGAAACCACGCTGGAATCGATCGACATCCAAGTGGGGCGCACCGGCAAGCTGACACCTGTGGGCCGCCTTAAGCCAGTGCTGGTCGGCGGCGTGACCGTCACCAACGTGACGCTCCACAATCGTGACGAGATTTCGCGGCTGGGTGTTCGGCCCGGCGACCGCGTGGTGCTCCAGCGCGCCGGCGACGTTATTCCACAGGTTGTGGATAACCTGACGCGCGAGGAAGCGCGGGAGCCTTACCTGTTCCCCGATCATTGCCCGCAATGCCAATCAGAAGCGGTGGCCGCAGAAGGCGAAGTGGACGTGCGCTGCACCGGCGGGCTGATCTGCCCCGCTCAGCGGACCGAGCGGCTGAAGCACTTCGTCAGCCGTGCCGCGCTGGACATCGAAGGGCTGGGCGAGAAGACCATCGACGAGTTCTTTGCCCATGGCTGGCTGGAAAGCCCCGCCGACATCTTCCGCCTGCGCAGGCGCCGCGAGGAAATCCTGGCGCTCGAAGGGTGGAAGGACAAGTCTGTGGACAACCTGTTGGCTGCTGTGGAAAGCAAGCGTCGCCCGGATGCCGCGCGGCTGTTGTTCGGGCTGGGCATCCGCCACGTGGGCGCAGTCACCGCGCGCGATCTGCTGAAGCGCTTCACGACGCTGCCGGACCTGCGGGCGCTGGCCGAACAGGCCCACGTCAAGCAGGTCGAGGCGGAGGTTAAGGCCGCCAGCGATGCCTATGCCGAACTGGTATCCATCGACGGCGTCGGCCCGGTGGTGGTCGAAGCGCTGGGCGACTTCTTCCACGAAGAGCATAACCGCGCGGTGTGGGACGACCTGCTGAGCGAAGTTTCGCCGCCGCCCTATGTCGTCGAGACGAAGGAAAGCCCCGTCTCGGGCAAGACGGTGGTGTTTACGGGCAAGCTGGAAACCATGAGCCGCGACGAAGCCAAGGCGCAGGCTGAGCGGCTGGGCGCGAAGGCGGCAGGCTCGGTATCGCCCAAGACCGATCTGGTAGTGGCGGGGCCGGGCGCGGGATCGAAGCTGAAGAAGGCGGCGGAGCTGGGCATCGAAGTGATCGACGAAGCCGCATGGGCCGAGATCGTCAAAGCTGCCGGGTGATGATGCTGAGCTTTTCGCGCTGCGGGCAGGGGGTTGCCGCAGCGCGAAATGCTCAACAGCTGAAACCGGTCAGCTGAAACGACCGCGGCGCTCATGCACCTGGCGGTAATGCTGCACGCGCGTGGCGCGCAGGCCTGCCATGCCCTCACGCTCGATGGAACGCTGCCATGAGGCTAGCTCTTCCAGTGTGAGGTCGTAGCGTTCACAGGCTTCCGCGATCGTCAGCAATCCGCCGTTGACTGCCGAAACCACTTCCGCCTTCCTGCGCACCACCCAACGTCTGGTGTTGGCGGGCGGCAGGGTATCCCTGCTCATCGGTTCCCCGAGAGGTCCGGTCACCACGTTCGGGCGATCGGTCTTGATATCTTCCATGGTTGGCCTCGTAATCCTTGGCTGCCAACCCCCTGTCGATGGGTAATCTGCGTAGAAAACCTTAATATGCGGCGATCACGATTGGTTAACGCGCATTTACGATGATTTACCTGATGCCGAGCGGACTATTGTGAAAATACAATCGTTTCAGGGCGTAAATCTTTACGGACCGTTAACCAGTGTTAATTACCTTTCGGGAAGTTCGGTGAAGCCCGTCAGGAGAGGTAAACGTGTCCACCCGCCGCAAGCCATCCACACACGCCTCCGCAGTGGCGCGGCATGTCACGGCGGATGGCTGCCAGTTCGTGATCGAGCGAATCGGCGTGTCGGCGGGGCAGTGCTTCAGCTTCGTGCTGGACGATCACCCGCCGGTACGTGGCACCGTGCGCTGGGTGGTGCGCGACCGGATCGGCTTCGCCTTCGACCGCCCGATCTCACGCGCCACGCAAATGGCCATGCTGCGCCGCAGTAAAGTGGTGCAGGGGCTGGACCTTCAGCCGGCCTGATTTCCCTGCCCGGCGACGCCGGATCAGCGCCGCTTCCTCAGCCACAGGATTGACCAGTCACCATTGACCATGCGCGCGGCAAGGCGCAGCCCCGCTTTGCGGCAGGCGGCACGGACGGCGGCTTCCTGCGTTTCCAGCAGTCCCGCCAGCAGCAGGTGGCCGCCCGGAACCAGCGCCTTGCCGAAATCGGGGGCCAGGCTCACCAGCGGTCCGGCGAGGATGTTCGCCAGAATCAGATCATAGGGGCCGCGCGCTTCCAGCACCGGATGGGCCATGCCGTCCGCCACCGTCATTACCAGTTCGCCGTGGCGCGCGCCCATCGTCACACCGTTGGCGCGGGCATTGTCCTCCACCACGTCGACACAGACCGCGTCGATGTCGCTGGCGGTGGCAAGCGTGCGCGGCCATAGCGACAGCGCCGCGAAGGCAAGCAGGCCGGTTCCCGTGCCGATGTCGGCGCAGTTGCGCACCACAAGGCCCTGCGCCTTCATGTGCGTCAGCATCGCCAGGCAGCCGGCGGTTGTCGCGTGATGGCCGGTGCCGAACGCCTGACTGGCGGGGATCGCGAAGTCGAACACGCCCGGCTCGTCGACGGCGGGATGATCGGGCGTGTGGACGTGGAAGCGGCCGGCGCGGATCGGCTCAAGCCCTTCCTGGCTGACGACCAGCCAGTCGGTTTCGGGCAGTTCCTCGACGATCAGCTTTGGTTTCCCGTCAGCGAAAAGCGCGGTGATCGCGGTCTTGTCGGCCTTGGTGGGCTTGCGGTCCAGCCAGGCCTCCAGCGTCCAGTCCTCGGGCTGGTCCTCGGCGACTTCGCGGCCAGAGAGGACGATCTCGTGATCCCAGTCCCACGCATCTTCATGGGCGACGAGCGCGCCCTCAATCACGGGGCGAGGGGCGAAGACGGTGACTTTCCAGCTCACTTGGCGGTGTTCCCGGATTTCTCCCTGCCAAGTCGCTCGGCAAGGCGACCTTCGGAGGCTTTGGCGTAAGCGCGGCAGGCATTGGCATCGGCCAGCGGCTTTTTGCCTGCGAACCGTTCCATCATGTCGCTCTGGCTCGGATGTGGGGTTAGCAGGACGTCGCACGGGAGGGCGGCCATCACCGGCAGCCCCTTGCGAATGGCGGCAACCCGCTGCGGATGGTCCGTGAAGCGATAACCGTCGGACGAGATGGTCGAGGAACTGTCGGCATAGGCGATCCGGCGGCAGCCGCCCTTCGGCGCGCACGAAGTCCAGGTCCAGCTGGTGGAGCCGGGGGCATGGACCGGCGTGGCATGGGCGGTAAGCGCCAGCCTGCCCAGCGTCACGACTTCGCGGTCCTTCAGCACGCGATCAACGCGCACCGGATCGATCGGGTCGAGCCCGGCATACTGCGGGTCTTCGGCGCTGGACCTGCCGCTGGCGAGTGCCGCTTTCTGCGCGGGCAGAGCTGCAACTTTTGCACCTGTCGCCCGCTGCAGCGCCGCCAGCCCACCGACGTGATCGAAGTGTTCGTGCGTGGCGACGATCCAGCGCACTGCCTTGGGATCGAACCCGGCGCGTCGGATGTTGGCAAGGACCTGGGGCGCTGCCTTCGCCACGCCGGCATCGACAAGAATGTGCCCCTGATCTCCGGTCACCAGGATGGCGGAAATCCCGCAAGTCCCGACATACCACGTATTGCCGTATATATGTGCCGGCGGTGCGGGATCGGCCCATCCGTCCTTTCCTGCGCAGGCTTTGGCCAGAGCTGCGGGCGTCAGGGTGTCCCGGGGCGCGGCGTGAACCGCCAGTGGGACGGCCACCGGGAAAAGGGCGGTCATGATGGCCAGCGCGGCGGCCTTGCGGGTGCGACTCATGTGCGCTGCTTTACGGCTGACCGGCATGTTAGACCAGTGCACTATAGCCATGTTGCACCGCGACAGCTTGCACCATGGCGCGATTTGTCTAAGGGGGCATGCAACAGGGCAGTTCATGACACTGCCGCAGGCAAGGGGATTCGTAAGCGCCATGGCCAACGCCGGGACCAAGAACCGTCCGCTCTCGCCGCACCTCCAGATCTGGAAGTGGGGCCCGCACATGTTCGTGTCCATCCTGCACCGCGTCACCGGCGACGGCATGGCCTTCGCCGGCCTCGGCGTGCTGCTGTGGTGGCTGGGTGCACTCGCCGGAGGCCCCGCCTCCTACGCGACGTTCACTGCGGTGATGACCTCGCCGATCGGCTACCTGGTGCTCGTGGGCATCTCGTGGGCGTTCTTCTCGCACATGAGCAGCGGCCTTCGTCACCTCGTGCTGGACACCGGCGCGGGCTACGAACTGAAGACCAACAAGACCTGGGCCCTGATCTGCCCGGTCGTGGGCGTGCTGCTCACCGTCGCCTTCTGGGCGATCCTGCTGCTTCGCTGAGGTAAGGGAATATGGGTAACGGAACCTCCATCGGCCGCGTCCGCGGCCTCGGCTCGGCCAAGGGCGGCGTCCATCACTGGCTGCTGCAGCGCTTCACCGCGATCGGCAATCTGCTGACGGTGCTCTTCCTCGTCGTCTCGATCCTGCTGCTGCCGGACCTGTCCTATGGCACCGTGACCGAATGGATCGCCCGCCCGGTTCCCGCCGTGGCGATCATCCTGCTGGTCCTCTCGACCTTCTGGCACGCACGCCTCGGCCTGCAGGTGCTGGTCGAGGACTACGTGCACGAACACGCCAACAAGTTCGCTGCGATCGCCGCGCTGAACCTGATCGCTTTCGCAGGCCCGGCCTTCGCCGTGTTCTGCATCGTCCGCATTGCGCTGGGAGCACACGCATAATGTCCGCCCCTGCTTACAAGATCATCGACCACACCTACGACACCGTCGTCGTCGGCGCCGGCGGCTCGGGCCTGCGCGCCACGATGGGTGCTGCGGAGGCCGGTCTCAAGACCGCGTGCATTACCAAGGTGTTTCCGACCCGTTCGCACACCGTGGCGGCGCAGGGCGGCATCGCGGCCAGCCTCAAGAACAACACGCCGGACCACTGGACTTGGCACATGTACGACACCGTCAAGGGGTCGGACTGGCTGGGCGACCAGGACGCCATTGAATACATGGTGCGCGAAGCCCCGGCTGCGGTGTATGAGCTTGAGCACGCCGGCGTACCGTTCAGCCGCAACGCGGACGGCACCATCTACCAGCGCCCGTTCGGCGGCCACATGCAGAACATGGGCGAAGGCCCGCCGGTGCAGCGCACCTGCGCCGCTGCCGACCGCACCGGCCACGCCATGCTTCACGCGCTGTACCAGCAGTCGCTGAAGTACGACGCGGACTTCTTCATCGAATACTTCGCGATCGACCTCATCATGGACGGCGGCAAGTGCGTCGGCGTGATCGCGCTGTGCATGGATGACGGCACGATCCATCGCTTCCGTTCGCAGGCCGTGGTGCTGGCGACCGGCGGCTACGGTCGTTCGTACTTCACTGCTACTTCGGCGCACACCTGCACCGGCGACGGCGGCGGCATGGTCCTGCGCGCGGGGCTCCCGCTGCAGGACATGGAGTTCGTGCAGTTCCACCCGACCGGCATCTACGGCGCCGGCGTCCTCATCACTGAGGGTGCGCGTGGCGAGGGCGGCTACCTGACGAACTCCGAAGGTGAGCGCTTCATGGAGCGCTATGCACCCTCGGCCAAGGATCTTGCCAGCCGCGACGTCGTCTCGCGTTCGATGGCGATGGAAATCCGCGAAGGTCGCGGCGTCGGCCCGCACAAGGACCACATCTACCTGCACCTCGATCACATCGATCCCAAGGTGCTGGGCGAACGTCTGCCGGGCATCACCGAAAGCGGCAAGATCTTCGCAGGCGTGGACCTTACCCGCCAGCCGCTCCCGGTCGTCCCGACCGTTCACTACAACATGGGCGGCATCCCGTGCGACTATAACGGCCGCGTAATGACCATCGGCCCCGATGGCGATCCCGAAACCGTGGTTCCGGGCCTGTTCGCGGTGGGCGAAGCGGCCTGCGTGTCGGTCCACGGCGCCAACCGCCTCGGCTCGAACTCGCTGATCGACCTTGTCGTGTTCGGCCGTGCAACCGGCCTGTACCTGAAGGAAAACCTGACGCCGAACGGCACGCAGGCGGAACTTCCCAAGGATTCGGCGGACCTTGCGCTCACGCGTCTGGACCACTTCCGCAATGCCAACGGCTCGTCCTCGACTGCGGAAATCCGCACCGAGATGCAGCGCACCATGTCGCTTCACGCGGCGGTGTTCCGTACCGACGAACTGATGGTCGAAGGCAAGGAAAAGCTTGCCCAGACCTACCAGCGCATGAACGACATCAAGGTCACCGACCGCGGTCTGATCTGGAACTCGGATCTGGTGGAAACGCTGGAACTGGACAACCTGATCTCGCAGGCGACCGTCACGCTTCACGGCGCGCAGAACCGCAAGGAAAGCCGCGGCGCCCACGCGCACGAGGATTACCCCACGCGCGACGACGTGAACTGGATGAAGCACACCGCCACCTGGTTCAACGGCTGGGGCGGCAAGGGCGGCGAAGTCCGCATCGACTATCGCCCGGTCCACGAGTACACGCTGACGGACGATGTGGAATACATCAAGCCCAAGGCGCGCGTGTACTGATCTTCGGCGCAAGCTGAACAACGAGAGGAGGGCGGTGCAGCGGCAAGGCTGCACCGCCCTTTGTCGTTCCGGTTCGCGGCATTCAGGAGGAACCCCCCGGCGTTCCACGCATTGCAGCGGGTGAAAGGAACCCGCCCCCATGCAGCGCACCAAGATCGACCCGCTCCTCGAACCCAACGTGGACCGCGACCCACTGGTGCGCGAAATGGAACGTGCGCCCGGCAGCACCTGGGGCTGGGTGATGGGTTACGGCGTGCTGCTGATCCTCGCGGCGCTGATCGTCCTGCTCAATCCACTGGTCGCAGGCGTGGCGACAGGGCTGATGCTCGGCGTGATCCTGGTGGTAGCCGGCGTGGCCGCGATCGCGGCGGGCTGGACCTCGCTGTCCCACCGTGCCCGCTGGCCGGAAATACTGCTTGGCGCACTGGCGCTGCTGGCCGGCATCTTCGCCATCGCCGACCCGGTGACCGGCGCGCTGACGCTGGTGATCGCCATAGGCCTGTGGCTGATCGTCTCGGGCGCGATCCAGATTTCCTTTGCGCTCAAAGCGCGCCACGACAAGGGCTGGCGCCTGCTGCTGGGCGCTCTGGACGTGGTGCTGGGACTGGTTCTGCTGTTCTCCAGCCCGGCAACCGGCCTGGCTTTCCTGGCCATCATCGTCGCCATAAGCCTGACGGTGCGCGCCGTGTTCCTGATCCAGCTCGCTTTGGCACTGAAGAAGGCGCGCTGAGGGTTAGGCTTGCCAATCTGTAATCCGCCGCGCGCATAACGAGGTTGATCACGACGCACCGCTTTCGCCGATCTTAGGATCGCCGCTGACAGAGCAAACGACGGCAAATTGAACTAATACGCTGGCACTTACCATTCATCTGACGTTCATGTTTACAAACGTAGTCGATTACGTATGTAAACAATGGAGGAATGGGTGTCTGATTCCGCCCAGCAACCTGAAGCGCCGCCGGACAGGGTTTCCGCCGAGATCACCGGAGCGGAATACGCGGTTATGGAAGCGTTGTGGCAGCGTAGCCCGCTGACCGCCCAAGAGGTGTGCGAGGAAGTCTGCGGCCCGCGCGGATGGAGCCTCGCCACCGTCAAGACGCTGCTTTCGCGGCTTGTCGCCAAGCAGGCGGTCGACACTGAGCCCGATGGCAAGCGCTTCCTCTATTCCCCCCGCATCGAACGCACGGACTATGTGGGGGCCGAAAGCCGCCGACTGGTGGATCGCCTGTTCGGCGGGCGCGCAGCGCCGCTTTTTGCGCATCTTGCGCAAAGCGAAGCGCTGACGCACGATGACATCGCCGAGATCGAAGCCCTGTTGAAGGAGCTGAAGTCATGATGGAATGGCTTACCGATACGCTGGTCGCCACTGGCGCGCTGATGGCGCTGGTGCTGCTCGTGCGCCGCCCGGTCGGGCGATGGTTTGGCCCGGGCGCGGCTTATGCCTTGTGGGCGTTGCCGATGATCCGGCTGGTGCTGCCGCCGTTGGCACTGCCACGGTTTCTGACGGTTCCTGCCATTCAGTTCGACGTCGAGCCGCTTACCGCGTCTGCCAGCGCCGTCCGGGCCGCTCCGGTCGAGGGCACGCTTCGTCCCGCTGCGGAGACGCTGGCGGCCGTTTCTGCGAACGCGCCGACCGTGCCGGTTGAGCCGGGCCTGTTAGACCAGATCCCTTGGATGACCGTTGCGCTGGCCGTATGGCTTGGCGGCGCGCTGCTGTTCCTACTGTGGCGCACGGTGACCTATCGCTGGATGCGCAATGACCTGCTTTCGGGCGCACACCTTGTCGCGCATTCCGGGGCGGTGCGTATCGTCGAAACGCCTGCGATCAGCGCTCCGCTGGCGTTCGGCGTGTTCGACAAGGTGATTGCCCTGCCGCGCGGGTTCCTGGCGACTGCCGATTCCGAAACTTCCGACTTCGCTATCGCACATGAAATGGAGCATCATGCGGGAAGCGACCTGCTGGCCCTGATCGCGCTGCAGCCGCTGTTCGCGCTGCACTGGTTCAATCCGATCGCCTGGGCCGGCTGGCGTGCGGTGCGGGCTGACCAGGAGGCTTTCTGTGATGCTCGCGTGATGGCGGGCCGGACCCGGGCCGAGCGGGCACGCTATGGTCGCCTCATTGCATCGATGGCTGGCGGCACACGGCTGGGCCTCGCCGCGCCGATGGCCGGGCCGCTTTCGGGCGAGAAGCCGATCATTCAGCGGCTGAAGGCGCTGGCGGCGGCCGATGTTTCTCCGGCACGGCGGGTTCTGGCGCGCAGCCTCTTTGCGCTGGCGATCGTCGCCGTGCCTGCCACCGCGACTGTCAGCTATGCGGCGAGGGGTGCAGCGTCGGCGGAGCCGGAGGAGCAGGCATTCGTCCATGCGCAGGAACATGCGGCCTCCGCGCCAGAAGCGCCATTGCCGCCGACCGCTCCTGCGGCGCCGGCGCAGCTTGCCCATGCCGATGTTCCGCCGGCCCCTGCTGCACCCGAACCGCCCGAAGCACCGGCTGCCGATGGCGCGGAAGACATGGTCGCGCCGGTACCCCCGGTTCCGCCCGTGCCCCCCGAACCGCCAGTTCCTGCCGTCAGGGCAGCCTATCAGATGCAGGCGGATCATGAACGGATGACGCGCGATGCGATGCGCAGGGCAGCGGACGCCGGACGCATTGCTGCCGACGCCCAGCGCCGCGCCGCGCAGGCCTGGGCGCGAGCGCCCAAGGTGGAAGAGCATGTTTCCGCCGACGGCAAGCGGCACACCATTCGCATCGTCCGCAAGGACGGCGTCGTGGTGAGCGATCATACCATGGTGCTGGACGAGACGTGCCCCGCCGACCGCCCCCGTGCGCCAACGCCTGACGGCGTGCAGTTGATCTGTACCGGGGAACCCAAGGCGGCCAGGCAGGCAGCGCTGAACGGGCTGCGGGCGGCACGGGCCTCGATCGCAAGCCAGCGCTCGATCGACAGCGGCATACGCGCGCAAATTCTGGCTGAGCTTGATGGCGAAATCGCCCAGGCGCACCGCCAGGCGGGCGGGAACTGACCTCGCAAGTCAAAGGCAAAGTAGGGGCGGAGGCAATGCGCGCTACCGCCCCTTTTGCATGGCTCCGGTCAGGCGGGGCGCAGCTTCGCCGTGGTGATGTGCCAGCCCTGCGATATGCCCATGCCGCGATTGATCTGGCGCAGGGCATAGCTGCCAGTGAAGCGCTGGCGGGTGCCGTCGTCCAGTTCGGCGTCGATGGTCACGGGCACCGTGACATAAAGCGATCCGGCGCCCCCTTCGACATCTGACACCTTGCCTATGTCCACATGAACCCGGCGGGTGTGAACGAAACCGTCCTGGAACGCGGTGAGGGTCTTGCCGCTTGCGCCGCCGTCCGGCCCCCACAAGGCCCAGGCAGAGGCATAGTCACGCGCGTTGATGGCGTCGTAGTAGCGTTCGACCATGTCCGCAGCCGCCTGTTTGCCGATCGGGTCGACGCCGCTGCATTCGGCAGTCCCGGCGGCATCTTCGCCTAATATCGCACAGCCGCGCGCCACTTCGTTGCGGATCATCGCACAGGAGTTGGCCGCATTGCACGGCGGGCGGGTGGCTGGCGACACGGCAATACACTGCGCCACCAGCTTGCGCGCGGCGGCGTCGCCGACTTGCGCGGCGCAGGAGAGAGGCTGCGTATCGGCAACGGCGACGGATGCCGCCTTCGGTTCGCTCGATGGCGGACTTTGCGGCGCGGCAGCGGCTGAGGCTTCCACGCTGGCGGACGCAGCAGGCGTGGCATCAGAGGATGACGGGCCGCCGTCGCCACAACCGGAGACCAGCAATGCCAGCGTCGACACCACGGGCAGCATCAGGCGAGCCATGGTCATCCACGATCCTCACATTTTGACTGAATAACGGCCATCAACATGCTGCCGATATTCAGTTCTTCGGGCTTGTCTGTCGGACATCCGGCTCGGACTTGAAAGCAAGTTCGCCATCCTTGCCGCCCTTTTTGTTCTTTTTGGACGCCTTCTGCTGTTCCTCCGCTTCCATCGCAGCGGCATGAGCCTTTATAACGCTGGCCGGGGCGGGCGAGGCGGGGTAGCGGCATCCCTTGGCAGCGCCCACGCCCTTGAGGAACCCGCGTCGCGTCAGCCCGGCCTGGATCGCTGCGTTGACCTTGCGATCCTGGGCATTGGCGCCGGACACTTCACGGATCAGGCCCCGGAAGGGGATGAACGATGCGACGACCCATTTGCCCACGCGGCCTGCGTTGATGCGGTCACGCTCGGCGGCGGGCAGGTCGATGTCGGGCCCGAGCACTTCGTCCAGTTCCTGGATTGCGCCGGCGATCTGGCGGCATTTGGCCAGGTTCTGCAGCGCATAGGGCTGCTCCGTGGCGCTGACCAGCAGCGCGGGGATTTCGCCATCGCGCCCTACGTTCAGGTCGGTGATCGGCGTCTTGGCAACGTCCATCGCGTCGGGATCGCGCGACGTGATCGGCTTCTCATCCTGTCGTGCCATCGTAGGGGTTGCGGTCATGCTGACCATGACCCCGGCCAAAACCGTCGCACCCAGCCATTTGCGGCTCATGTCCCTGTTCTCCTGTACCGGCAACGGGCAGCCGCCAAGCCGCCCGTGTTTTCGGTGTCATCCTGTTGAAGAGAACGTGTCACAAGCATCCTCGTTCCCGGTGTCCAGGCCGCGCTTGAGCCAGCGCATCCGTTCTGCGCTGGATCCATGCGTAAAGCTTTCGGGGCTGATCGCCTGCCCGGCGTTCTTCATCAGCGTGTCGTCGCCGATGGCGCTGGCGGCGGTCAGGCCTTCTTCCATGTCGCCCGGCTCGATCCTGTCGCGGTTCTTCGCGGCCCAGACGCCGGCATAGCAGTCCGCCTGCAGTTCCATCTTCACCTGCAGGGCATTCTCCTGCCGCGGGTCGCTCTGCTGGGCCTGTCGCACCTGGCGGTCCAGCCCGGTAAGATGCTGGACATGGTGGCCGTACTCGTGCGCCATCACGTAATAGCGCGCAAAGTCGCCGCCTGCGCCCAGTTGCCGGTCCATCTGGTCATAGAAGCTGACGTCGATGTAGATGCCTTGGTCCGCCGGGCAGTAGAACGGACCCATCGCGCTGCTGGCCGCGCCGCAACCGCTGCGGGTGCCGCCGGTGTAGAAGTGCAGCGTGGGCTGTTCGAACGGGATCTGCGCCTTCTGGAACAGCGGCTGCCATGTGCGGTCGAGCGACGACAGTGCGTTGCAGGATTCGACCGAATAGGCATTCGATCGGCAGATTTCGGCAACGGAACGATTGCCCTCAGTCTGCCGGGTGGGGGCGGGGGCCTGCTGCTGGACGTTCTCCAGCGTACCCAGCATCTGGCCGGGATCGACCCCGAAGACCAGCGCGCCGATCAGCACGATCACCAGCGTTCCGCAGCCCAGCTTGCCACCGACGAAGGGCAGGCCGCCGCCGCTGCCGCCCTCTGTCACGCGGATGTTGTCGGGATCGAAATCGTCGAGCCGCATCGTCGTCCTGTCCTTTTCCTGCCGCCGTCCGGCGTCACGTTTCCACCGCGTGGCCCGGGTGGAACCAATGCGCCAGACTGCAAGGTGTTCCGCATCCCCAAGGGTGTTGCAAGCCTGCGTCATGTTGCGGATGCGGTCTTGAAAAATGCTGCACTGCGCGAATGCGGTGGAGATTTTTGAAGCACCGTCGGATTTGTGTCGTATAGATGGGCGGAAATGAAATCGGGCATCCGGGCAAGCAGGCGGGCAGAAGGAAGATGGACGTGGAGAACGGGGGCGTTCTTCGCGGCTTTGTGCGTGCTGGTTCCCGCGTCGGCCATCGCCGCTGGCGTCAGCCGCGCCGATCGTGAGATCGAGGAACGCCTGCGCGCTCATATCCAGATCCTTGCCAGCGACGATTTCGATGGCCGTGAACCCGGCACCGACGGTGAAGCCAAGACGCTGCGCTACCTGGCGAAGCAGTGGTTCGACATCGGTCTGGTGTCCGGCACCAATGATCCGGGGAATGAATGGTTCGCCCCTGTCACCGTCATCGCGCACGAGCCGCAGGCGGGCACTGCCCGTTTCCTGCGCAAGGGGTACCGCGCCACCATCGCGCCGAAAGACGTGCTGGTCTTCACATCCGGCAAGCGCGCGCTGGTGCGCAATGCGCCGATGCTGTTCGTGGGCCGCGCCCGCAGCCAGGATTTCACCCGCAACGAACTGGCAGGACGCATAGCCGTGGTTCTCGATGGTGACACGCCTGACAGCGTGCGCCAGAACGATCTGCTGGCGATGGGCGCATCGGCCGTGCTGACCGTGCTGGATGGGGAGCGCACGCTGGACGAAGTCGCCGCGCGGCGCCGCCGTTCGGGCTATGCATTGTCGGACGAATCGCTGGGCGGCGACCTTGAGGCGTTCATCGGCAAGGCGACGATGGAAACCCTGCTCAAGGGCACCGGGCAGTCGCTGGCCGAACTGGAGGAAGCTGCCGGTCGTGACGATTTCACGCCTGTCGTGCTGGACCTGACAGCCTCGCTCGAAGCCAGCACCGATGAAACCACGATCCGCACCCACAACCTGATCGGCAAGCTGCCGGGCCGCAACAGGCAGGCTGGTGCGGTGCTGTTCGTAGCGCATTGGGACCATTTCGGAGAATGCGGCGAGCCGCCCGCCGAAGACGTCATCTGCAATGGCGCGGTGGACAACGCCAGCGGGGTAGCGGCCATGACCGAAGTGGCGCGCCGCCTTGCCAAGGGTCCGCCGCTGGACCGCGACGTCTACTTCCTTGCCACCACGGCAGAGGAACTGGGACTGCTGGGCGCCCATGCCTTCGCCGAAAGTCCCCCGATGCCGCTGGAGCGGATCGTCGCTGCCTTCAACATCGATTCCGTGGCCATCGCCCCACGCCGCACGCCTTTCGCCATCGTCGGACGCGGCATGACGGGTCTGGACCCCGAGATCGCCAAAGTGGCGAAGGCCGAAGGGTTCAAGCTGCGCGACAACGACGATGCCAACGAATACGTCAAGCGGCAGGACGGCTGGGCGCTGCTCCAGCATGATATTCCCGCCGTGATGGTGACGACGGCCTATGGCGACATCGAACGCATGCGGGCCTTCTTCGACGGCGATTACCACCGGCCCGGAGACGACCTTTCGCACCCCATCGAACTGGGCGGGGCAAGCGACGACGTGAAGATGCTGACGGCGCTGGGGCGCTGGTACGGCGACACGCGGCGGGTGCCCGTGGCAGCACCGGGCAGCCGCGCGAAGAGGTGACCGCGGACGCGGTGCGCCGAGTGACTTGGGGGCTGCGGCTGCGCACCCGCGAAAAACCGGGATTCTCCCCCTAGCCCAAACCGCCCCCTTTGATTACATGAGCCGCCACGATTCTCCCCTCGAAGACATTGGTGGCGCACATGGATATCCAGCTCGGACTCACTTTCGACGACGTACTTCTGCGTCCCGCCAAGTCCGACATCGTGCCCACGCAGGCCGATACGCGCTCCATGCTGACGCGCACCATCGGCCTGAACATCCCCGTTATCTCCTCCGCAATGGATACGGTGACCGAGGCGCAGATGGCCATCGTCATGGCGCAGATGGGCGGCATCGGCGTGCTGCACCGCAATCTTTCGATCGAGGAGCAGGTCGCCGCCGTCCGCCAGGTGAAGCGCTTCGAAAGCGGCATGGTCGTCAACCCGATCACCATCAGCCCTGATGCCACCCTGGGTGAAGCGCAGGCGCTGATGCTGGCTAACAAGATCAGCGGCATCCCCGTGGTGGAGGCTTCGGGCAAGCTCGTCGGCATCCTGACCAACCGCGACGTTCGCTTTGCCGACAACGCCGCGCAGCCGGTGCGCGAACTGATGACGCACGAAAACCTTGCCACGGTAAAGGTCGGCGTGGATTCGGAAGAGGCGCGCCGCCTGCTGCATGCCCGCCGGATCGAAAAGCTGCTGGTGGTGGACGATGCATTCAAGTGCGTCGGCCTGATCACCGTCAAGGACATCGAAAAGGCCGTCCTCTTCCCCGAGGCCACCAAGGATGAGGCAGGCCGCCTGCGCGTCGCCGCCGCCACCACGGTGGGGGACAAGGGCTTTGCCCGTACCGAGGCGCTGCTGGCGGCCGAATGCGACGTCGTCGTCATCGACACCGCGCACGGCCACAACAAGGACGTCGCGCTGGCGGTGGAACGGGTGAAGAAGCTGTCCAACTCGGCGCAGGTCATCGCCGGCAACATCGCCACCGCCGAAGCGGCCAGGGCGCTGATCGACGCCGGCGCGGACTGCGTGAAGGTGGGCATCGGCCCCGGCTCGATCTGCACCACGCGCATCGTCGCAGGCGTGGGCGTGCCGCAGCTGACCGCCGTGATGGAAGCAGCAGAGGAAGCCGACAAGGCCGGCGTCCCGGTCATCGCCGACGGTGGCCTTCGCACTTCGGGCGACGCTGCCAAGGCGCTTGCCGCCGGTGCCTCGACCATCATGGTCGGCTCGATGCTGGCTGGCACCGAGGAAGCGCCGGGCGAGACGTTCCTGTATCAGGGCCGCGCCTACAAGTCGTATCGCGGCATGGGTTCGGTCGGCGCAATGGGCCGGGGGTCTGCGGATCGCTATTTCCAGGGCGACATCAAGGACCAGATGAAGCTGGTGCCCGAAGGCATCGAGGGCCAGGTTGCCTACAAGGGCCCGGCCAAGGACGTCATCCACCAGCTCGTCGGCGGCATCAAGGCCGCCATGGGCTACACCGGATCGCCGACGATCGATGCGCTGCGCAAGAACTCGCAGTTCATCCGCATCACCAACGCAGGCCTTCGCGAAAGCCACGTCCACGACGTGACGATCACCCGTGAAGCACCGAACTATCCGACGCGCTGAGAGGGGCGGGCTTAACCCGTGACCCCCGCAGCGCGCGTTCAGGCCGCGATAGACGTGCTCGACCTCGTGATCGAGGCGGCACGGGCGAACGGTGCGCCTGCCGACCGGCTCATTTCGGAATGGTTCCGCGCGCGCCGCTGGGCAGGCAGCGGGGATCGTCGTGCTGTGCGGGAACTGGCTTATCGCGCCATCCGCGCCTGCGGAGAAATCCCCGAAACAGGACGCGCCGCAATGCTGCGGGTGGCGACTGATGACGCGCCCTTGGCCGCTCTGTTCGACGGATCGCGCCATGCGCCCGCGCCGATCGACCCCGCGGAACCCGCCGCCGCCGCCGGTGTCGCGCCGGAATGGCTGATGCGGCGGCTTTTCGAGAGCGAAGTGGAAGGGCCGGAGGCGTTGCTCGACCGCGCGCCGCTGGACGTCCGCGTCAACACCCTGAAGGCGGCTTCGCCCGATCTTCCCGAGGGCGCAGAGAAAAGCGTGGCGGCCCATGGCTGGCGCTATCCGCCCGAAACCCGGATCGAACAGTCCGCCGCCTATCTTTCCGGCATGATCGAAGTGCAGGACACCGGCTCGCAGCTGACCTGCGAAGTCGTGGCCGCGCGCCCCGGGGAGACGGTGATCGACCTGTGCGCCGGGGCAGGCGGCAAGACCCTTGCGCTCGCCGCCGCGATGGACAACGCCGGAACGCTTGTGGCCTGCGATGCCGATCGGGCACGTCTGCAGCGCCTTCCGCCGCGCGCCGAGCGGGCCGGTGCTACCAATATCCGTACCGTCCTTCTCGACGCCAACCGCGAGATGCAGGCCCTCCAACCGTTCGTCGGCGCGGCGGACGCGGTTCTGGTGGATGCTCCCTGTTCCGGCACCGGGACATGGCGGCGCAACCCCGAAGCGCGCTGGCGGCTGACCGAAAAGCAGCTGGATCGCTACGCCGCCATCCAGTCGCGCCTGCTCGATGTGGCGGCCACGCTGGTGAAGCCGGGCGGGCGGCTGGTCTTCGTGACCTGTTCGCTGCTCGATGTCGAAGGCGCGGATCAGGCGCAGGGTTTCCTGGCCCGGCACCCCGACTGGCGCAGTGACAGGCCGGTTCTGCCCGCTGGCACCGCGCGGGGTCAGGGCATGCGGCTGTCGCCTTTCCATGATGGAACGGACGGATTTTTCGTCGCGCGCTTCGTTCGCCTGTGATAGCGTCGCGGCCATGATGAGGACGTCGAAGACCTCGGCCAAGGACTTGCTGATGCGTTATACGCCTGTTGCCGTTGCCCTTTCCCTGCTTGCCGCGACTTCTTCCAGCGTCCTTTTGTCGCAGCCGCCCGAACAGCTCGATCCGCGTGCATCCGCGCTGCTGGAAGAGGGGCGTAGTGCGGCTGCTGCCGGCAATATCGACGGCGCCATCGATGCATTTGAATCCGCGCTGACGGTTGAGCCGGGCAGCGTCACGGTGCTGCTCTCGTTGGCAGATGCCACCCGCCGGCAGGGTATGCAGGGCAAGGCGCTGCACTATTATCGCGTCGCCCTGACCACCGATCCGCGCAACGTCGCGGCGCTGGCGGGCGAAGGCGTGGCGCTGGCGGAAAAGGGCGCGACGGAAAAGGCCAGTCGCAATCTGGCCCGCCTGCAGACGCTTTGCGGCAAGGACTGCTCGGAAGCCCGTTCGCTGGCCTCCGCCATTGCCAAGGGTCCGTCGCCGCGCGTAGTCACCGCCGACGCGGTGACGCCCAAGACGGCGATCTCGGAGAATTGACGGCAGACGTCCCGGATCAGGCCCGGGACGACGGATCGATCAGATCAGCGCGCGAAATTCTTCGAGCACCGCGCGATAGACGCGCTTCTTGAAAGGCACGATCAGGTCAGGCAGCAGTTCCGGCTCGATCCACTTCCAGTCGGAAAACTCGGCAGGCTTGTGGGCGTTGAGGTCGATGTCGGCCTCCGTCCCATCGAAACGTGCAAGGAACCAGTGCTGGCGCTGGCCGCGATACTTGCCCTTCCATAGCTTGCCCATCAGTTCGGCAGGCAGGTCGTAGAGCAGTTCGTCCTTCGTCTGCGACAGCAGCGTGGCGGTCTTCGACGTAACGCCGGTTTCCTCCCACAGTTCGCGCAGGGCCGCTTCTTTCAGGTCTTCGCCGTCATCGACGCCGCCCTGTGGCATTTGCCAGAAATCACCTTCCTTGGTGTCGATCCGCTTGCCGACGAAAACCTTGCCGGCGGAGTTGACCAGCATGACGCCCACGCAGGGACGGTAGGGAAGGGACGAGAAGTCGTTCATCGAAATATGAAAATCCAGTGTGAAAAGGACCGGCTCTCTACGCGGATGTCCAGGAGGAGTTCCCATGCGTCGGCCATCCCGTCACGATGGCCGAACGGCGCGATTCGGGCCAGTCGATATTGTGCTTCACTGCGACGGACCGTGCGTTCGCCGGGCGATGACCGCAGGCGGGCTTGCCATCGTCGATCTCGAACCCGATAAAGCTTCGCCATGCAACCAGCGACAATCCATGGATAACCTGACGCACAGCCTGATGGGCTGGGCATTGGCCGAAACGGGCCTGAAGCGCCGCACGCGCAAGGGGCTGGCGGCCTGCGTGCTGGCGGCGAACATGCCCGACATCGACGTGTTCTTTGGCTGCGCGCCGTGGGAACCACTGGCGACCCATCGCGGGTTCACGCACGGGCTGGTGGGCGGGGTGCTGCTCATGCCGCCGCTGCTGGCGCTGCTGTTGTGGTTGCTCGACCGCTGGCAGGTGTCGCGGGGAGCGCTGTTCAGGAGCGGGCTTCCGATGCGGTTCGGCTGGCTGCTGGCGCTCTGTTACCTGGGCGCGATCACGCATCCGCTGCTGGACCTGCAGAACACTTATGCGATTCAGTTGCTGTCTCCCGCCAGCACGCAGTGGTTCCATACCGATGGGCTGTTCATCGTCTCGCCCTGGCTGCTGGCGATGGTGGGGGCCGGGATATGGGGCGCGCGGCGGCGAGCAAAGCCGGGTGCGGCAATCGCTGTCGTGGCGGGGGCGGTGGGCTTCATCGCCGTCAATATGGGAATTTCCGCTTTGGCGTGGCAGGCGACGCCGGGGCGCCCTGATCGCGTGTTCGCTTCGCCGCAACCGCTGCTGTTCTGGCGCCGGGACATGATTTGGCGGGGGAACGGCCTGATCGCCTACGGTCGGTTCGATCCGTTCAGGGGCATCGCCGTCGTGCCGGATGGGCCGCCGATCCCGGACCGCATGGACGATCCGCTGGTGCGCCGCGCCGGGGAGGCGACGGTGGAGGCGCGCAAGTTCCTGGCGTGGTCGCAACTGCCGATGGCGCGCGTGGACAAGGGGCATTGCATGGCGACCGTGACGTTCGGCGACGCGCGCTTCACCGGACCCCGGCTCAGCCGCAATTTCAACGTTTCGGTTCGGGTGCCGGTGCCGGGCTGCCGATGACCTCCTCCAGCGCTGCAGCCGTCATCCGGGCCGGGCGCGGGAGCAGGGCGGCGGCCAGGAACGCCCAGCCCGCACCGCCCAGCCATCCGGCGATCACGTCGGTCGGCCAGTGGACGCCCAGCCAGACCCGGCTCCACGCGATCGCCAGGGACAGGGCCATGGCGGTGCCGATGACCGTCCGGCGCACCGCTGGCCGCTTGCTCAGCGCCGCGAAAGCCAGCGCCATCGCGATATAGACGACCGCCGCGTTGAAGCTGTGGCCGCTGGGAAAGCTGTTGCCGCCCGCTTCCATCAGATGCGGCACGATCTGCGGGCGAGGGCGACCGACCAGTCCCTTAAGAGCACTGTTGACCGCCCAACCGCTCGCCACCGTCAACACCATCAGCGCCGCTTCCCGGCGCAGCCGCAGGAACAGCAGCGCCACTACCGCGCCCACCGCGAAGAGATTGCGCAGCAGCACGCCGCCCAGCGCAGTGACGTCGCGCACCGTTTCCAGCAGGCTGGGCGAGCCGGAGGGCTGCAGCGTGTCGTCGCGCCAGAACAGCAGGCCCGCGCGGTCCAGCCCCTGCGCATGGCCTGAATGAAGCGCCCAGGCAACGGCCAACACCCCCAGCCAGCAGCATAGCCCGGCGGCCACCAGCTTTGCAGGGGTAATACGAAAACCGTGTGCAGGAAGCGTCATCGGGCTAGGGAACGCGTGTAAGAGAAGGACGTTTCGCCGCTCATGAGTTCTCCTGTCATCGTCTGGCTGCGGCGCGACCTGCGCCTGTCCGACCAGCCCGCCATCGCAGAGGCCGCCCGCAAGGGGCCGGTGATACCCGTCTACGTCTGCGATGACGAGACGCCGAAACATCGGGCAATGGGCGCGGCTTCGCGATGGTGGCTGCACCATTCGCTGGAGCGGCTGGACGCCGACTTGCGGGACAAGGGGTCGCGACTGATCCTGCGGCACGGGCGCAGCGACGAGGTGCTTTCCGGGCTGGCCGAGGAAACCGGCGCCACGGAAGTCCACGCGCTGCACCACTACGAACCGTGGTGGCGCAATGCCGAGAAAGCCGTGGGCAACCGGCTGACGCTGCACCTGCATCATGGAAACTATCTGGCCCCGGCTGGGTCCGTCACCACCGGATCCGGCGGCCTCTACAAGATCTACACGCCGTTCTGGCGGGCACTGCGCGAACGCCTGCCCCCGCACGAACCGGAGCGGCGACCGCAGAGCATTCCCGCGCCGTCGAAATGGCCCGCTTCGGACAAGCTGGCCGACTGGAACCTGCTGCCGACCAAACCAGACTGGGCGGGAGGCATGCGCGCCATGTGGACGCCGGGAGAGGAAGGTGCCCGCAAGCGCCTGCACGCCTTCGTCGAGGAAGCTGCAGCCTACGAAGGGCAGCGCAACCTGCCGGGGGTGGAAGGCACGTCCATGCTGTCCCCCCACCTCCATTTCGGCGAGATTTCGCCGGCGCAGGTGTGGCACGCAGTGGCGGATGCGGGCGGCTCGGTGGGGACGTTCATGGGCGAGCTGGGCTGGCGCGACTATGCGCAGAACGTCATCCTGCAGTACCCCGACTACGGCAGCCATCATGCGCGCGATCCGTTCGGCGACTTTCCGTGGCGGCGCAGCACCCGCGATCTGGAAGCGTGGCAGCGGGGCCGCACCGGGTATCCCATCGTCGATGCCGGGATGCGCCAGCTGTGGCACACCGGCTGGATGCACAACCGCGTGCGCATGATCGTCGCCAGCTTCCTCGTGAAGCATCTGCTGATCGACTGGCGACAGGGCGAGCAGTGGTTCTGGGATACGCTGGTCGATGCGGACTACGGCAACAATTCGGTCAACTGGCAGTGGACCGCCGGATCGGGCGTGGACGCGAACATGTTCGTGCGGATCATGGCTCCGCTGACGCAGTCCGAGAAGTTCGATTCGGCCAGCTACATCCGCGAATGGGTGCCGGAACTGGCCGAACTGTCGGACGCGGACATCCACGATCCTCCTGCCGCAAGGCGCCCGAAGAGCTATCCCGAGAAGCTGATCGAGCACCGCGACGCGCGCGAACGGGCGCTTTCGGCATGGCAGCAGGCCAAGGCAGGCTGAGGCTCTCTTAGGCAATTGCCCAAGGTCGCTTTCAAGTCCATGATCCGCGCATGAACGCACAAGTGCCGGGCAGGGGTGGGGAACTGGTCGCAGGCGGACGCGCCATCGGCGTCGGATCGCAGTGGCTTGCGCGGTTGTGGTCGGGCGGGGTGCATCGCATCCTCGACCGCATCGACCGGGGGCTTGAGCGTGGCTCGATCCTGGCAACCCTTCCGGGCGGTGAAACGCGGCTGCTGGGCGGGCGTGCATCGGGCTTCGATGCCGTGGTGGACGTTCGCAGCTGGCGCGCGCTGCTGCGGCTGGCAACGACGGGGTCTGTGGGCTGGTATCAGGCCTGGGATCTGGGCGAATGGGACAGTTCCGATCCCGTGCCGCTGTTCGCGCTGTTCATGGACAATGCCATCGCGCTGGGGGACACGGGCCGCGCGCATGGGCCGTGGCGGTGGCTGACGCGCACGATCCACGCGCTTAACCGCAATACCCGCAAGGGTTCGCTGCGCAACATCCACGCGCACTACGATCTGGGCAACGACTTCTACGAGCAGTGGCTGGGCGAGACGATGCTCTATTCCAGCGCGCTCTACGAAGGCATCGCTCCCGGACCCAACCCCTATGCGCAGTTCGTGACCGAACTGGACGTGGCGCAGTCTGCGAAGACGGGTGCGATCCTCGACCGGCTCGAACTTCAGCCCGGCGACCGCGTGCTGGAGATCGGCTGCGGCTGGGGCACGCTGGCGGCCTTCGTGGCCAGCCATGCGGGCGTCCATGTCGATGCGATCAGCCTTTCGGACGAACAACTGACTTATGCCCGCAGCCGCTGGAGCATCGAGAGCGGCGGCAGCGTGGACTTTCGCAAGCAGGACTATCGCGACGTGTCCGGCCAGTACGATGCGATCATGTCGGTGGAGATGGTGGAGGCGGTGGGCCGTGCCTACTGGCCAGCGTTCCTCGACTGCATAGCGCGCACCCTCAAGCCCGGCGGCGTCGCGGCGCTGCAGCTGATCTCGATGCCGGACGACATCTTCGAAGGGTATGCCGCCAGCGCCGACTTCATCCAGACCTTCATCTTCCCCGGCGGTATGCTGATCAAGGAAAGCGAGTTCCGCGCCCTTGCGCAGCAGCGCGGCTTGCAGTGGAAGGATCGGCGCGGGTTTGGCCCCGATTACGCCCGGACCTTGCGCGAATGGCGCGCGCGTTTCGATGCCGCAGTGGACGAAGGGCGTCTGCCTGCCGGGTTCGACGAACGCTTTGTGCGGCTATGGCGCTTCTACCTGATGTACTGCGAAGGCGGGTTCCTGGGCGGCGGCATCGACGTGGCGCAAGTGACGCTGGTGAAGACGCCTCAGGTCAGCGCCGGTCGCGGTTCCAGCGGGTCATGATCGCGTCGAGATCTGCCGGCTCCAGCAGATGTTCGAAGGCGCAGCCGACCAGACCGTTTTCCCACCACACGACTTTGGCGGGTAGCGCCCCTTCCTTGCCGGGCAGGGTCAGCCAGCACATCGTGCGCGGCGCGATGGGATTCATCACCGTGGCGGAAAAGCCGGAGAGCGACAGGTCGCGCACCGCCGTCTGCAGGCTCTTGGCGCCGGATGGACGCAGCGTGGCGGGGATGGAAATGCGGTTGCGCACGGCGCTGCGATCTTCCTGCGCAGCGGCGGCGTAGCGTTCCTGCTGGGTATGATCCATAAGCGGCCTCGCGCGTTTCCGACGCCTTTACAACGCCGGATCAGCGGGATGTGTCCCAGATCGGGGTTACGATCCGCTTACTGCGGTTCGTTAACCGGCGCGTTAACCGTTTCGCGATGGCCGGTGGCGAAGCCTTCGCCGAGCAGCGCCGTCAACCGGTCCGCCACGGCTTCAGGCGGCTTGACAGAGGCAGGCGCTTCGCCGGGATAGGCGCGCGCGCGCATCGCCGTGCGGGTGGCGCCGGGATTGACGATGGCAACCCGGATCTTCGAGGTCTTTTCGGTTTCCTGCGCGTAGCAGTCCAGCAGCACCTCGAACGCGGCCTTGGTGGCGCCATAGGCACCCCAATAGGCGCGCGGAGCCTGCGCCACGGTGGTGGTCAGGCCAACGACGCGGGCATTCGCGCTCTTCTTCAGCAGCGGATCGAAGTTGGCGATCAGCGCCTGCGTGGAGAGCACGTTGGTGGTGAGCGCCTTGTTGAACGCGCGCTGGTCGATGTCGGCCACGCTGGTCAGTTCGGGCAGGACCGCCGCGTTGATGACCAGCATGTCCAGCCTGCCCCAGCGGTCCTGTATGGCGCTGGCAAGGCGGGCGATGCCATCCGGCTCCACAAGATCGACAGGCGCGATGGTGGCAGAGCCGCCCGCTTCGTAGATGCGCTCTTCGACCCGTTCCAGCGCCTTGGTATCACGGCCCGTCAGGACGACGTGCGCACCCTGCGCCGCCAGTGAGACTGCCGTGGCCTCGCCGATGCCACGGCTGGCGCCAGTGACCAGAGCGACCTGATCCGCGAACATCATGCCCCCGGAACTCATGCGGCGTTCAGTTCCGCGAAACGGTCCGTGAAGTCGGTCAGCTTCGTCGGATAATCGCCGGTGAAGCAGGCGTCGCAGAACTGCGGGCACTTCTTGGCGCGCTTTTCCTCTCCGACCGCACGGTACAGGCCGTCGATGGAGACGAAGGCAAGACTGTCTGCCTTGATGAAGTCAGCCATCGCTTCCGTATCCATGGTCGCGGCGAGCAGCTTGGAACGTTCAGGCGTGTCGACGCCGTAGAAGCACGAGTTTTCGGTCGGCGGGCTGGCGATGCGCATGTGCACTTCGGCAGCGCCGGCATCGCGCATCATCTCGACGATCTTCTTCGAGGTCGTGCCGCGCACGATCGAATCGTCGATGAGGATGATGCGCTTGCCTTCGACGATGGCGCGGTTTGCGTTGTGCTTGCGCTTGACGTCGGCATGGCGCGCGGCGTCACCGGGCTGGATGAAGGTGCGGCCCACGTAGTGCGAGCGGATGATGCCCAGTTCGAACGGGATGCCGGACTGCTGCGCATAGCCGATGGCGGCGGGGACGCCGCTGTCTGGCACCGGGATCACCACGTCGGCGTCGGCGAAGGCTTCCTTGGCCAGTTCCATGCCGATCTGCTTGCGCACCTGGTAGACCGAGCGGCCATCCATGACCGAATCGGGGCGCGAGAAGTAGACATGCTCGAAGATGCACGGGCGCGGCGAGGGGTTGCCGAACGGGCGGTGGCTGGAAATCGTGCCCTTATGATCGACCTGCACCAGTTCGCCCGGTTCGATCGAGCGGACGAACTCGGCACCGATGACGTCGAATGCCACGGTTTCGGATGCGAAAACGGTGGCGTCGCCGATGCGGCCCATCACCAGAGGGCGGATGCCCAGTGGGTCACGGCACGCGATCATGCCTTCTGCCGTTGTGCAGATCAGCGAATAGGCGCCCTCGACCATGCGCAGCGCATCGACGAAGCGGTCGAGCAGCGTGGGATAGCGGCTGGTGGCGACGAGGTGAATGATGACCTCGGTGTCCGAGGTCGATTGGAAGATCGAACCCTTGGACACGAGGTCGCGTTTCAGCGTCATCGCGTTGGAAATGTTGCCGTTGTGGGCGATGGAGAAACCGCCCGCCGCAAGGTCGGCGAACAGCGGCTGGACGTTGCGCAGACCCGAACCGCCGGTGGTGGCGTAGCGCACATGACCCGACGCCATCGAGCCGGGCAGGGTGTCCACTTCCTTCTGGCTGAACACCTGCGCAACATGGCCGATGCCGCGGTGGGAGTGGAATTCAGCCCCCGAGAAGCTGGTGATGCCCACCGCCTCCTGCCCGCGATGCTGGAGGGAATGAAGTCCGGCGGCAGTGATCGCCGCAGCTTCGTTCGCACCGATGACGCCGAAGATACCGCACTCTTCGCGCAGTTTGTCCCCGTCGGCATCAAGGAAGGGGTGTGTCATGTTCATGGTGTTTTTCCAGCCCGCTGGCGCGTCTCAACGCGAGGCGCATTTGGCTGCGATCGCGTCGAAAAGCAAGGGGGAAGGAACAGTCCGCCGGACGCGGCGTTATGTGCGCCCGCGTTGTGACGGGAGAATGACGGCTGTCCCTTGCGCAAGATGGCTTTGACAAGCGCAGTGCAAGCGGAGTTTGAAGCGGAACCTGAACGCATCTGCTTTGTTCCCGCTCAGCCTGAGCCTGTCGAGAGCCTTGCGCCCTCGGCGCAACCTTGCCAGTCGCTCCGCCGCCCCCTAATGCCTCCTGCATCTCTTCAAGACGGACTTCCTCGCTTGATCCTATCCCCTTTTGAATGGACCATCGCCAAGCGCTACATGCTGCCCGGCAAGGGTGAGCGCTTCATCGCGCTGGTCGCCGGCATCAGCCTTGTCGCGGTGATGCTGGGCGTTGCCGCGCTGGTCATTGTCATGAGCGTGATGAACGGCTTTCGCGCCGAGCTTTTCGACAAGATCGTCAACCTCAACGGCCATGGGATCATCCAGGCCTACGGCGGTCGGCTCGACAACTGGGAAGGCGTGCTGGCTGACGTGCGCAAGACGCCGGGCGTCGTCCATGCTTCTCCGCTGATCGACCAGCCGTTGGTGGTGACGTTCAACGGACGGGTCGAAGGCGTGCAGGTGCGCGGCCAGACGGGCGAGGACATCAACCGCATCTCGGACAAGGTGAAGGCGGGCAACCTTGCGGAAGTTCGCCCCGGTTCGGACACGGTCGCGATCGGCACGCAACTGGCGCAGAACCTGGGCGTGCAGGTGGGCGATGTCATCACCGTGCTCAACCCGCTGGGCCGCTCCACCCCGTTCGGGACGGTGCCGCGATCGGTCGCCTACCGGGTGGCGGCGATCTTCGAGATCGGCGTCTACGACTATGACAACAGCTTTGTCGTCATGCCGATCAAGGACGCGCAGACGCTGCTGCTGACGGGCGATTCGATCGGCATGATCGAGGTCACCACCGACAATCCCGACCGTGTCGGCCAGATTCTTGCACCGCTGTCCCGCCAGCTTCAGGGACGCGCCGTCGTCACGGACTGGCGCACCATCAACGCCTCGCTGTTCGAGGCGCTGGCGGTGGAGCGCGTGGCGATGTTCGTGATCCTCTCGATCATCGTGCTGGTGGCGGTGTTCAACATCCTCTCCTCACTCATCATGCTGGTACGCGCGAAGACCCGCGACATCGCCATCCTGCGTACAATGGGCGCCACGCGGCGTTCGCTGCTCAAGGTCTTCGTGACGGCGGGCTTCTGCATCGGCGCGATGGGCACCGTGGCGGGCGTGATCATCGGCTTCATCTTCCTCTATTTCCGCCAGCCCATCGTGCATCTGGTCGAGATCCTGACAGGCCAGAACCTGTGGGATCCCTCCATCCGCTTCCTGACCGAGCTGCCCGCGCGCTCCGACCCGGTGGAGATCGCCACGATCTGCGTCATGAGCCTCGTGTTCAGCTTCCTTGCCACGCTCTACCCCGCATACAAGGCGGCGAGCACCGATCCCGTGCAGGTACTGCGTTATGAATGACGTTTCCAACCCCGTAGTTCGCCTGACCGATGTGACCCGCAGCTTCGAGCAGGGCGGCGTCCGCATCGACGTTCTGCGCGGCGTGAACCTTGAGGTTCGCCCCGGAGAGATCGTGGCGCTGCTCGGCCCGTCAGGCTCGGGCAAGTCGACGATGCTGCAGGCGATCGGCCTGCTCGAGGGCGGCTTTGGCGGAAAGATCGAGATCGCCGGCATCGACGCAAGCAGGCTGGGCAAGGACGAGCGCGCGGCCGTGCGGCGCGACCACATCGGTTTCGTCTACCAGTTCCATCACCTGCTGCCCGATTTCAACGCGATCGAGAACGTGGTGCTGCCCCAGCTCATCACCGGCAGGCCGCGCGCGGAATGCGAGACCCGCGCCACCGAACTGCTGACCGCGCTGGGCCTCGGCCAGCGGCTGGAGCATCGTCCCAGCAAGCTGTCGGGCGGCGAACAGCAGCGCGTTGCCGTGGCCCGCGCGCTTGCCAATCGCCCGCACATGGTCCTGGCGGACGAGCCGACCGGCAACCTCGACGAAGCCACCGCGGACAAGGTCTTTGCCCAGTTCCTGGCGCTTGTAAGGGGTGAGGGCAGTGCGGCGCTGGTGGCCACGCATAACGAACGGCTGGCCGCTGCCATGGACCGGGTGGTCCGTCTGCACGATGGGGTTCTTACTTAACACAAGTTACGGAACCGCCGTTGCGCTCAGGGTTTTCCTTTCCCACATCAGACGTCCAAACGACCAGTAAAAAGGACCGCGCCCATGAGCGACACTCCGTCCACGATCGAGACCGGCAACACGTATCCCAAGGGGTTCGGCTGGGACGATTCGGCCGAACTGCATAAGTGCGAGGACGGGGGCGGGCTGTTTCACCGGTTCAAGACGATCCGGCGCGGCACCGTGGCGCAGCTGATCGCTTTCGTGATGGGCCTGCCCGAGGACAAGCAGGATGATTACGCCATCCAGAAGGACGGCGACCACACGCTGCGCATCGGCGAAATCCGCCGCCTTTCCCGCCGCGACGATTTTCCCGCGCAGTAAGGGGCTCCGTGCAATTATGGCAGCCGATCCCCGCACAATTGCGGACTTCACCGCCACGCTGCCCAATGGCGAGAAGACCAGCCTTGCCGATCGCGTCGGCAAAGTGGTCCTCGTCGTCAACACCGCCAGCAAGTGCGGCTTCACCCCGCAGTATGCCGGGTTGGAAGAACTGTGGCGCAGGCACCGGGACCAGGGGTTCGAGGTGGTCGCCTTCCCCTGCAACCAGTTCGGCGGGCAGGAGCCGGGCGATGCCGACGAAATCGCGTCGTTCTGCGACGTCAATTTCGGTCTGTCCTTCCCGCTGATGGGCAAGGTGGATGTCAATGGCCAGAACGCCGATCCGCTGTTCGACTGGCTCAAGGCCGAGGCGCCCGGCGTGCTTGGATCGAAGTTGATCAAGTGGAACTTCACCAAGTTCCTGATCGACCGTGCCGGCAAAGTGGTGCGCCGCTATGCTCCCACGGATAAGCCCGCCGCGCTGGAAAAGGATATCGAACGCCTGCTGAAGGCGCCTGCGCAAACCTGATCCGATATCGCGGCATCTGCCGCCGCACCTCTTGGCAGGATGGCCTGCCGGATGGCACTCGGTCTAACGCCGACCCGCTCTGCGTAAGGTGGCGATTCTCAACGGGGGACGTTGCGTGAAGTTCCATTCTCTCATGCTGCCTGTCGCGGTGGTTCTTCTGGCCGCCATCGCCTGCGCGCCGCTCGCCGTGGCCGATCCCGTCGCCGGGACGCCGGGCGGCGAAGTCAGGGGCGCGCAGGCTCACGGCGTCGTCAGTTGGAAGGGGATCCCGTTTGCCGCGCCGCCGACTGGTGACCTGCGCTGGCGGGCGCCGCAGCCGGTCGCATCCTGGCAGGGCGTGCGCGATGCGACCGCCTACGGGCATGATTGCATGCAGAAGCCGTTCCCCAGCGATGCAGCGCCCCTTGGCACGCCACCGGCAGAGGACTGCCTCTACCTCAACGTCTGGAAGCCCGAAGGGGCAAAGGGCAAGCTGCCGGTGCTGGTGTGGATCTATGGCGGCGGCTTCGTCAACGGCGGCTCCTCGCCCCCCACGTATGCGGGGGATGAACTGGCGCGCAAGGGCGTGATGGTGGTAAGCTTCAACTACCGGCTCGGTCGTTTCGGTACGTTCGCCCACCCGGCGCTTGCGGCCGCGAATGCCGATGGCGGGCTGCTGGGGAATTACGGCACACTGGATCAGGTTGCCGCGCTCAAGTGGGTGCGCGCCAATATTGCGGCCTTCGGTGGCGATTCGGCGAATGTCACTGTCATCGGAGAAAGCGCGGGCGGTATGTCGATCCACATGCTGCTCACTTCTCCGCTCAACCGTGGCCTGTTCGACCGCGCCATCATCATGTCCGGCGGCAACGGTTCTGCGCTGGGAACAGGCGGACTTGCCGAAGCGATGGAAGTCGGCGCGGCTTTTGCTGCACGCAAAGGCGTGAAGGCCAAGGATCCACGGGCACTGGCAAAGCTGCGCGCGCTTCCGGCGGAACAGGTAGTGGACGGCCTGAACCTGGCTGGCGTGTTCGGCGGGCCCAAACCGCCATTCTCGTCCCCCTTCGTCGATGGCCGGATCGTGGTCGATCCTGCGAAGGCCTACATGGCAGGGCAATTCGACAAGATCCCGGTGATGATCGGCGCAACCAGCGGCGACATCGGCGGCGCGGATGGCTTCATGGTCAAGGGCGCCCGTGATCTGGCCGGTACGCTGGCCAGAGCAGGATCGCCGGTCTACGCCTATCGCTTTTCCTATGTGGCATCGTCCCTGAAAGATCCTGCCGCCGGTCATGCCAGCGACATCCCGTTCTTCTTCGATACGCAGGCGATCAAGTATGGCCACGCCACCACTGCGCGCGACAATGCCGTGGGCGAGACGATCAGCGATGCCATCGTCGCCTTTGCGAAGTCGGGCGGCCCCAATGGCGGTACACTGCCCGCATGGCCCCGCTACGATCCCGGCAAGGACGTAATCATGGATTTTGCCGCCGACGGCACGGCCCGCGTCGGGCCTGATCCGTTGACGAAACGCCACTGATCCCTTCCCGCCAAGGTATCCCCCGCCTTGTCATGCCGCGGTCTTGATACGTCGGGGGGAGGGTGCCTAGATTTACCGTATGCCGCACGCCAACTTCGTACCCCTTCGCATCTTCTCCAGTTTCACCATGCTGGACGGCGCGATCGATCCGAAGGCGATCGCCAAGCTGGCCAAGGAGCGCAAGTTCCCCGCCGCCGCCCTGTGCGACCGCAACGGTCTCTACGCCGCGCCGATCTATGCGGGCGCTGCCAAGGGCATGGGCGTCCAGCCGGTGATCGGCACATTTCTGGCGATCGCGCGTCCCGGCGCGGCGAAGCAGGGGCAGGACCGTCCGATAGACTGGCTGGCCCTGTTCGCCCAGAACGAGGCGGGCTGGCTCAACTTGTGCCATCACGTCAGCCGTGCGCACCTCGACCGCCCGCTGGAGCTTGATCCGCATGTCGAGCTGGAATCCCTGCGCGGCCATACCGACGGATTGATCTGCCTTACCGGCGGGAACGAGGGGGCGCTGGCCCGGCTCTACGCCGCCGGTCGCCACGAACAGGCGGAAAGCTACTGCGACACGCTGCAGTCGCTGTTCGGCGACCGCCTCTACATAGAAATCACCCGCACTGGTGAACCCGAAGAGGACGAGAGCGAGGAAGACCTGATCGCGCTCGCCTATAACCGCGACATTCCGCTAGTTGGCACCAATCCTGCGCAGTTCGCGGAGAAGACCTTCCACGCGGCGCACGATGCCATGCTGTGCATCGCCAACTCCACCCAGGTCGATGCGCCTGACCGTCCGCGATCTTCGTCAGAGCGCTGGGTGAAGCCGGCCTCCGAAATGGCGGAACTGTTCGCCGACCTGCCCGAAGCGCTGGCGAACACGCTGGTCGTGGCGCAGCGCTGCGCCTATGTGCCCCCGCGCCGCAAGCCGCTGTTGCCCAGCCTTGCCGGCGACCGCGAGGGCGAGGCGCGGATGCTGGCTGACGATTCGCGTCGTGGCCTTGCCGCCCGTCTTGCCCCGTACTGGCCTGACGTGACCGAGCAGGAACTGGACGAGGCGATGGCGCTGAAAGGCGACGAACGCCGCGCTGCCTACGAAGCCCTGCGCGAAAAGGGCGTCACCGAAGACTTTCTGGAATATGCCGACCGTCTCGATTTCGAGGTCGGCATCATCGTCGGCATGGGCTTTCCCGGGTACTTCCTGATCGTTGCCGACTTTATCAAGTGGTCGAACGACAACGGCATTCCGGTGGGGCCGGGACGTGGCTCGGGCGCCGGTTCGCTGGTGGCTTGGGCGCTGACCATCACTGGGCTGGATCCGCTGAAGCTGGGCCTGCTTTTCGAACGCTTCCTGAACCCTGAACGCGTCTCGATGCCCGACTTCGACATCGATTTCTGCGAAACCCGGCGCGGCGAAGTGATCCGCTACGTCCAGAAGAAGTACGGGCACGACCACGTCGCGCAGATCATCACTTTCGGCAAGATGAAGGCCCGCGCGGTGCTGCGGGACTGCGGGCGCATCCTGCAGATGGGCTATGGCCGCGTGGACAGCCTGTGCAAGATGGTGCCCAACCATCCGACCGATCCGTGGACGCTGACCGAGACCATCCAGGGCCGCAAGGCACATGGCGTGACGAAGGATCCGCCGGTCGCCGAGTTCAAGCGCGAATACGACAACGACGCCGAAGTGCGCCGTCTCGTGGACCTTGCCGTGCAGCTGGAGGGCCTGCCGCGCAACTCGTCCACGCACGCAGCGGGCGTGGTGATCGGTGATCGCCCGCTGGCGCAGCTGGTCCCACTGTACCGCGATCCGCGGTCCGACATGCCGGTGACGCAATTCGACATGAAGTATGTCGAGGATACCGGCCTCGTCAAATTCGACTTCCTCGGCCTCAAGACGCTGTCTGTGCTGCGCAAGGCATGCGACCTGCTGGAGCGGCGCGGCATCACCATCAACCTGTCCACGCTGGCGTGGGACGATCCGGGCGTCTACGAACTGCTCAAGCGTGGTGATACCGTTGGCGTGTTCCAGCTGGAATCGGAGGGGATGCGCCGCACGCTGGCGGCGGTGAAACCCACCAACTTCGGCGATATCATCGCGCTCGTCTCGCTCTATCGCCCCGGCCCGATGGACAACATTCCGCTGTTCGGCCAGCGCAAGAACGGCCTTGCGCCCATCGAATACCCGCACGAAAAGCTGGCCGGCATCCTGAGCGAGACGTACGGGATCTTCGTCTATCAGGAGCAGGTCATGCAGGCCGCACAGATCCTGGCAGGCTACTCGCTGGGCGACGCCGACCTTCTGCGCCGCGCGATGGGCAAGAAGGTGCAGGCCGAGATGGACAAGCAGCGCCAGCGCTTCGTCGACGGCTGCAGGCAAGTTTCCGGCATCGAAGCGGCCAAGGCCAATGAACTGTTCGATTTGATCGACAAGTTCGCAGGCTACGGCTTCAACAAGTCGCATGCTGCGGCTTATGCGCTGCTGGCGTACCACACCGCGTGGTTCAAGGCGCACTATCCGCACGAATTCTATGCCGCGGCCATGTGCTTCGACATGCACCAGTCGGAAAAGCTGGCGATCTTTGTCGATGACGCGCGCCGCAACGGTATCGAACTGGCCGCGCCGGACATCAACAGGTCGGAAGCCGAGTTCATCGTTGAGGAGACGGCGGAAAGCCATGCGGTGCGCTATGCGCTGGCAGGCATCCGCAACGTCGGCGAAAAGGCGATGGACGCCATCGTCGCAGAGCGCGAGGCGAACGGGCCGTTCGTCGATCTCGACGATGTATTCCGCCGCGCGCCCGCCGGGTCGATGAACCGTCGGCAGCTGGAAAGCCTGGCTGCGGCGGGCGCCTTCGATGCGCTGGAGCCCAACCGCGCAAAGGTGCTGGCCAATGCCGACACTCTGCTGGCCGAGGCCGACCGCTCTTCGCGGGAGCGCAATTCCAGCCAGCACGGCCTGTTCGGGGGCGAAGACCATGTCGAGCAGGGCTTGCGACTGGTCGAGGCGGACAAGTGGGACCGCGCCGAGCAGATGGCCAAGGAGCGCGAGACTTTCGGCTTCTACTTCGCCGCGCACCCGGTGGAGGCCTATCGCGCGGTGGCGTCTGCCAATGGCGCGCGTACATACTCCAGCCTCATGGCGGGCGGGGGCGGCGGTGGCCGCACCGGCGCGGTGATGGCGGCGATGGTGGAGAACGTCCAGAAGCGCAAGACGCGCAAGGGCAAGGACTTCGTGATGGCGGAGTTCTCCGATTCGTCAGGCAACTTCTCCGCCTCGTGCTTCGAGGAAAGTCTGGTCGAAAACTTCGTGAAGTGGGCCCGGGAAGGGGAGTGCATCCTCCTCAACGTCGAGTTGGATTCACCCAGTCCGGACGAACCGCCGAGGGTGACGGTGCGCGGCGGACGCCCACTCAGCGAGGTCAAGGCGGACGCTCGGATGGTGCTGAAGCTGGAACTCGATCGGGTGGAGGCGGTGCAGGAACTGGCGCTGTTGATGCGTCCGGGCGCGCAGGGCGCGGGCGAGGTCATCGCCACGCTCCTGCTCGGAGATGGTCGCACGCAGAAGGTGCGCCTTGGCCGGGATTTCGCGCTGGACGGCGAATTTGCCGAACATCTTCAGAGCGTGGAAGGCATCGCGAACGTCTCGCTCACTGCCAAACGCGGGCCAGAGCGGGTCGCGATGGCCGCCTGATCGTTTGCACACGATGAAGTCGTCCCGGAGGAGGTCCGGGACGACGCGTGATTACTTGTCCTGCTGCACCGCGTCCTGCGCGGCGTCGCCCACCTTGGTGGCAGCATTGCCGACGTCGTTGGCCGCTTCGGCGATTGCATTGTCCTTGATGGATTCGCTGCTGTTCTGACTGAACAGATAGATGCCGCCGACGATGGCAACCAGCAGGATCACCGCCAGAACGATCCCGGTGCCGCCGCCAGTACGGGTTTCGCGGATGATTGTCGTATGGCCCGGAGCGGCCTGAGGCGCGGCGGACTGCTCAGTAGTGACGGTTTCTTCAGCCATGGATGGCTCCTGTCCCTATTGGATACTGCCCGGATGAACGCTCCGCCCTTCAGGAGGTTTCCGAAGGGGGTCACAGCAGGCTCAACTGTCCGTCAAGCGAGGGCTGCCTGAACTGCGCGCAGTCCAGATCGACGTGCGGGCGCGTCATGCCCAGCCTGGCAGCGGCGACGCGGAACCGGCGGCGGAACAGGTCGGCCCAGACGCCCTCGGGGCGCATTCGGGTGACGAAGTTCGGATCGTTGTCTTTCCCGCCCCGGATGGAGCGGATCGTCGCCATGACCTTGCCGGCACGATCGGGAAAATGCGTGTCGAGCCATTCGCGGAACAACGGTGCGACTTCGTGCGGCAGGCGCACCACGATCCACGATGCAGAGCGCACCCCGCGCCCGGCAGCATCTCCCATGATCGCCTCCATGAAACTGTCGGTGATCGAAGGTATGACGGGCGCGATCGAGACATGCGCCGGCACGCCTGCCTCTGCCAGCCTGCCCAGCGCCGCCATCCGCTTGGCCGGAGAGGCTGCGCGCGGCTCCAGCTTCTGCGACAGGACCGGGTCGAGGCTGGTGATGGATATGCCGACATGGACGAGGTTGCGCGCGGCAAGTTGCTCCAGCAGGTCGAAGTCGTGCAGCACGCGATC
Source organism: Novosphingobium gossypii (assembly GCF_050433305.1). Lineage (NCBI taxonomy): Bacteria > Pseudomonadati > Pseudomonadota > Alphaproteobacteria > Sphingomonadales > Sphingomonadaceae > Novosphingobium > Novosphingobium gossypii. The sequence goes on from NZ_JBNPXM010000001.1 coordinate 305,151, forward strand.
GGACTTCGTGGTGATCGTAACCGGGTGGCCGGTTTCCAGGCACAGTTCCAGCACCGCGCGGGTAATGCGGTAGCGGCCCTCTATCGGCTGGTAGGGATCGGTGTTGGTGCCCATGGCGATCGGTGCCGGGCGATAGCCGGGCTTTGCCAGTGTCTGGCGCAGGAGCTTTGCCGCTGCGGGCTTGGCGAACAGCTTCGTTTCGAAATCGAGGCCGGGGGAAAGGTCGTGATAGGCATGGGTGGGTCGCGCGAAGCAGTAGATGCAGCCATGTTCACATCCGCGATAGGCGTTCACCGAACGGTCGAACGGCACGTCGGGCGATTTGTTGAACGAGAGGATCGAACGCGGATGTTCTTCGGTGACCGTGGTGGCCGGGTGCCGGGCCGGGCCGTCCACCGTTTCCAGCGCATCGAGCCAGTCGCCGTCGACCTCCCGCGTGGGCAGGTTGAAACGGCTGCTTGCCGCATCGCTAATCGCGCCTCTGCCCTTGATCGCTGCCATGGACCATGGATGAACAAAAGAAGAACAAATGTCAATTCGCGCGCGAGCAGGCCATGAAAAAGCCCGCCCCTCTTGCGAAGGGCGGGCGCTTTTTCGTCGAAGTGGCTGGGGCTTAGGCCCAGGTAGCCATTTCGGTTTCGAGGTTCTCGACGATGGCTTCGAAGAACTGCTCGGTGGTCATCCAGCTCTGGTCCGGGCCGATCAGCAGCGCGAGATCCTTGGTCATCTTGCCCGATTCGACGGTCTCGATGCAGATGCGCTCAACGGTTTCGGCGAACTTGACGACGTCGGGCGTGTTGTCGAACTTGCCGCGATAGGCGAGGCCGCGCGTCCAGGCGAAGATCGACGCGATCGGGTTGGTCGAGGTCGCCTTGCCCTGCTGGTGCTGGCGGTAGTGGCGGGTGACGGTGCCGTGCGCGGCTTCGGCCTCGACGGTCTTGCCGTCGGGCGAGAGCAGGACCGAGGTCATCAGGCCCAGCGAGCCGAAGCCCTGCGCCACGGTGTCCGACTGGACGTCGCCGTCGTAGTTCTTGCACGCCCACACGAACTTGCCCGACCACTTGAGCGCCGAGGCGACCATGTCGTCGATCAGGCGGTGTTCGTAGACGATGCCCTTGGCCTTGAACTGCTCGGCAAAGCCTTCGGTGTCGAATACTTCCTGGAACAGATCCTTGAAGCGGCCGTCATAGGCCTTGAGGATTGTGTTCTTGGTGGACAGGTACACCGGCCAGCCGAGGTTGAGGCCATAGTTGAACGAGGCGCGGGCGAAGTCGCGGATCGATTCGTCCAGATTGTACATCGCCATGGCGACGCCCGGAGCCGGGAAGTCGAACACGTCGAGGTCGATCTTGTCGCCGTTCTCGCCGTCCCACACCAGACGCAGCTTGCCGGCGCCGGGGATGAGGGTGTCGGTGGCCTTGTACTGGTCACCGAAAGCGTGACGGCCGACGACGATCGGGCTGGTCCAGCCCGGAACCAGACGGGGCACGTTCGAGATCACGATGGGCTCGCGGAACACGACGCCGCCCAGGATGTTGCGGATGGTGCCGTTGGGCGACTTCCACATCTTCTTGAGGTCGAATTCGGTGACGCGCGCTTCGTCCGGGGTGATGGTGGCGCACTTGACGGCAACGCCATACTGCTTGGTGGCGTTGGCGGCGTCGATGGTGATCTGGTCTTCGGTCTCGTCGCGCTTCTGGACCGAGAGATCGTAATACTTCAGGTCGATGTCGAGGTAGGGGAGGATCAGACGTTCACGGATCCACTGCCAGATGATGCGGGTCATTTCATCGCCGTCCATCTCGACGATGGGGTTCACAACCTTGATCTTTGCCATTCTAGAAATACTCCCCAGGGGTGAGAATTGCCGCCGTACTAGGCAGGCAGGGAGCGCATGGCAAGGCCAAGGCGTTCCGAATCGGGCCACGCAGACCTGACACTTTGGAGGCTATTGCACCTGATTGGCATTATCTGAAGCCGGCGCGCCGGGCGGACCGGCGGCGTGTAATGAAAAACCCCGCTAGATCCGAAGATCCGCGGGGTTTTCTGGAATGGTGGGCGTAGCAAGGATTGAACTTGCGACCCCTACGATGTCAACGCAACGCCACGACTCGGAAATGACGGTAATCTGCGGTTCCGTTCCGGAGCGAAATCCCAGAAAACGCGAACGATCCGAGAACAAACCGGCCTTTTGCGCGAGCTTCACGCAAAACTCACGCAAGGATTTCGCGGGTCGAAGTTGGTGGCGCTGCTCGCAGGTATCGAACTTGCGACCCCCGGTTTTCGAACTGCAAAGGAGGGCTAATCATGGCTGATAAAGGCATCATCTTCAGCGCCGCCATGGTACGCGCGCTACTCGACGGCAGGAAGACCCAAACGCGGCGGCTCTGCGCCTGGGCGAACAATCCGAACAGCCCGCCGCTATCGCGCATCGTTCCTCTCGATCACGCGCCGGGCTGGTTCGGTGACGAGGAAGGCGAGGTCTGCTTTTCCGCCGGGTATGCGCCTGGGCAGCGGCTGTATGTCCGCGAAGCGTGGACGCTGCGGGGTCAGTTCACCGACGTGGTTGAGGTTGGATACCGTGCGTCGGAGAACCGGGGCCACACCGAGTATGTCGAGCAATGGCCGGTCGCGGTGGCGGTCCCAGGCAAAGCAAAGCCGGGGCGGCCGGCGCCCAAGTGGCCGGAGTGGCCCAAGTACGGGCCGTCTATCCACATGCCCCGCTGGGCGTCGCGGATGTGGCTGGCGGTCACTGAGGTGCGCGTGCAGCGCCTACAGGAATGCAGCGAAGCCGACGCGATCGCAGAGGGCATCGAGGGTTTCGCCTGCATAGGCGGCCAGGCTTGGCGCGACTACGGCGGCGGCTCCGGGTTCAACAAAACCGATCCCGCGTCCCCGGCGACGCGCAGCTATCACACGCTCTGGAACAGCCTGCACACCGCTGAGGACGAACGCTGGGAGGACAATCCTTGGGTCGTCGCCGTCACCTTCAAGGTGCACCACGGCAACCTTGATGCAGAGTAGGGAACTAGACTGGCATGCCACGGCGTAGCCTTACGCCGGCAGCACGCCAGCCAGAGACCATCCTGCTCCGAAAACGAAACATACCAGAGAGCCAATGATGATGAGGACGCCGATATTCACGTATCTATTTCCGCGCTGAAAGAACGCTAGCTCCCTGGTCATATCTCTGTCGACGACACCGGTCGTAAGGGAGCGCCGGTGTCGCCACATTTCTTGTGCAGATTGATTGTAAAAGGCCAGCTGGCTGAGAAATGCGAAAATGTGGGCGACTAAGCTAAGTACGACGCCCATCGCAAAGCACGTAAACGCCGCCCACAGGAATGTAGCATTCAGCCGAAGTGGCGCTTCTGACTTGCCGACCGTATTCCCTATGAAAGTGAACATCGCGATTAGGGCCCCCCCGTTCGCGAGCATGATCGCCGCCAAAGCTTTCTCTGCGAACGTCATTTGGTTTTTCAACCGGTCGACTGTGTCTACCTGCGCATTCTTCAGATCAAACTCAATGTCCTCGCGAACGTTGGGGGTGAGAGCATCGGTCATCGGTCGGCCTCGTGTTTTGAAGTGCTTGGCGCAGTGAGGGAGGTAAGATAGCCTCTCGGCATGACGAATGATAATCACCCTGTAGAAAGCAATGACAACCTGCGAGACCTCTCGGAGGCCGATGTCATCAAAGCAACGGAAGTGGCCGGCATCAGTCTGCCGATCAGCGATTCAAGCGCTCTGATAAAGGCGGCGACGGCGGTGCTAGATCAGCCCGTTTCGCCGGCTGAGATCGAAACAGCGCTGCGAACCGCCTACGTCACTCTGCCGCTCAACACGCCCGCGGATCTGCTTGATGCAGTCAATCGGGTGCTCGACGTGAAGCTTGGTGATCCCGGGGAGGGCGAGGGCGAGTGAACGCGGCGGGGTATCGGCGGAGCATTTTACGTCCGAGAGGCCGCTCTTCCTCGCGATCGCGACGGACGAGGTAACCACCGTTAAGGTCCTAACGATGCCAGCGATGGCAGAAAACGCACGTCTTTTCGGAGCCGAACTGTCAATGTCGGAAAGTAGCAGCATTTGGGGTTCTTACTTGCGTCTCGTGAGAGCCCTTTCCAAGAACGCGGTAATTCCGGTGCTCGTCGCTGGTTTGGGGATGGCATCCTTTGGCATGTTCATAACCCTCCGTGATGAGGGGCAAAAGGGACTGCTCGCGTTCACGTCTGGCATGTTGAGCGTTGGCGCCTTGACCGCTGCCCTTGGTATGTTCTCCGTAACATTTCTACAGAAGACGGCGAAGGTTCGAACCATAAGACCTTCCCGTGCGGGGTCGCGAACGGTCGCAGGTCGGCCACTCACCCAAAGCCCTGTCACGAAGGATCTCGAATACCGGCTTTCTCGCCTCGAATCCGGGGTGAGCGCCTTCAATGCAGCCTCAGCAAGCCAGCAAGCGAAGATTGCTGCTGATGTCCTTGGTGAAGTGCATCTCGCCCTCACTGATGAACTGATTGATCGCGCCCGCGAGAGACTAGAAGCGCAGTTGAGCAAGGAAACTGCTACAGCATACGTCCGCGAAGCCTTCGAGGGAACGTGCGGTAGATTGAGCCGTGAGGGCGAAAAGACGAGAATAGCAGGGACGTACATGCTTGCCATCGGCGGGGCCATCAGTGTTTTTGGAATGAGTATACTTGCCTTTTACCTTTTTGTTGAAAAACCCTTTTCGCTAACCAACGGGATAGCGGAAGCTGCGATGCATTACGTGCCTCGGTTGAGCTTGGTCGTAATCGTCGAGGGCTTTGCTCTATTCTTTCTGAAGCTTTATAAATCCTCTTTGGAGGACATGCGATATTTCCAAAACGAGCTTACAAATATAGAGCAAAGAGTAGTGGCTTACGAAATCGCGTCAGCGCAAGAAGAAGATAGTTTGCTTAATGAGGTCGTGCGCACCGTTATAGCGACTGAGCGCAACTTCACTTTGAAAAAAGGTGAAACGACTATCGGGATAGAAAAGGCAAAAATTGAGAGTGGTGCTGGAGCCTTGGCTGCACTGAAGGATTTAGGTCCTATCCTAGGATCCCTGCGCGCAAAGTGAGGCTATGTGCTGCTCGCGGCGAAGGGTGTTTTCGCTGGTTTCCAAATACCCGGGCACAAGACGTCAGGCTGACATTTACGCTCCGACCCGGGGGCGATCGTCTCGCGCGCTGCATCGAAAAGAGGCCACTGCGTGACTGATGCCGATGCGCGGCCTCAAAGCAAAAGGCCCTGTCGGGGCGGCGGGGGCTGTACCGGCTTGAACCACGCTTCTGCGGTACGGTCGACCGCCAGTCTGCCGGACCACACGTTCAGTAGCGCTGCGGCCTCCTCCGGTGTGCCATCGGTCCAGCGCGAATAGTCTTCGGGCTTTAAGATGGTCGGCATGCGGTCGTGCACGTCTGCCATTTGCTCAGAGCCGTCGACCATTACCATCGAATAGGCATTCCCCCACTCGGACGTTGCGCGCCAGACACCAGCGACGGCGAATATGTCCTGATCCGGCAGGGAATACCAAGTACGGGTCATCTTGCCTCGCGGGCCTTCAGCCTCCGCCCAGGCGGTCACCGGGATCAGGCAACGGCGCTTGTTGAAGCTGTCGCGCCAGAAGGCAGTGCCCAGCTTGTTCTCGCGTGCATTGTTCACCGGCTTCGGCTTGAGGGGCAGGCCGGTCGTCTTGCTCTTCAAGACCAGCGGGAATCCCCATGCCATGGACGCCACGCCTTCACCCGTCACTACCAGACCCGGATAACCAGGGTAGACCTCGGCGGCGGAGTTGGCGCCAGCGTCCGCGGGCACGCGGAACAGATTCGCCACCTCGGTCTGGGCTTTGTTTATGCGGTACAGGTTGCACATCAGGGCATGATGCGGGGTTGCAACCGGGAGTCAACGCGAGCCGGTAGCCATCGCCCGCCACCGGGTGACGCAGATCGTCATGTCGCGGGCGCGGCAGTAGGGCCCCATGTTGGCGTCGAAGGGCGGCTTGGTAGGGCGGTCCAGTACTGCTTGACCTGCCAATCCTCGGAAACGCCATTGAGGTTCAGCCACGCCAACGCCAGGCGAACTTCGGGGCCAGGCTTGATCGGCTCCTTCTCGCCGAGATCCCGCGCCGCTTCCAAGACATCGATCGCCAGCCGGTTCATTCGTCCCAGCGCTGGCTTACCCATCGTGCTGATGATCCCGCTGGGCGGCGTTGAGAAAGACGCGGGCGTAGTTCCGGAACATGCCCTGCCAGTACGGTCCGGCCTTCTCCCATTCCCGCGTCCAATCGGTCCACTCGTCGACCGTCTCGCATGACGCCCACATCTTGGCGGCCAGCTCTTCAATTAGCGCCTCAGTGTCATTGGTGGTGCAGAAGCGGCAGGGCATCAGTCGTGCGCCGCCGGGCCGCACTGAACATCACGATTGTCGCAAGCCGAGCACTTCAACCGGGCGCGGATCGCCGGGATGCGGAGGTCGAGGCCCTTGCGGACACAGACCTTCGAAACCTCCTTTGGATCGAGAAAGGCCTTATGCCGACAGGCACACATGACCGCGATTACGCAGCCATTCTTGCTGCAGTCGAAGACGGTATCGAATCGTCGCGTTCCCATAACGTTCTCATAACGCATTGCGGAACGAATGTGGAACAGATACCAAGGCAGCAATCCCCACCGGAGTGATTCTGCCATGCCCACCCTGATGAAAATGGAAGGTCCGCTCGACCTCGAAGGCTATGAAACCGAAGCCAGGCCGCTGCCGTTTGGCCGCTGGATCTTGGAGCAAGTAGACCGGGGCGGCTTCATCGGCCAGCTTGCGACCATCGCCAAAGCCGACAGGGGATTTCCTAAAGAAGGCGGCCCCGACGCCGTACGCAAGCGGCTGGGCGACACCGGTGCCGATCCTGAGATGTTCGACGCGATCGACGACGCGGAGCTAGACTGGGCAGCGCTATGACCCAGCCGATGTCGGATGACGCGCTGATCGCGCTGGCAGAACATCGGTTTGCCCAGGCGGATCGTGCAGGGGCGACGCATGAGGACTGCCGGCAGTTGCGCGACATCTTCCCTGCGGTGTTGCAGCGGTTGCGCGAGAAAGTCGAGATCACCCGCGATCTCGTCTCGATCGAGTACATTGACCTGCGTGACCAGAAGGCGTGGGAGCGGATGGCCGCTGCCGCCAACAAGAACGAACCTGACGACCAGCTGCAGCTGGCGCTTACGCACCTCTGATCAAGAGGTCAGCTATCAGGCCCTTGCCCCGGGGCGCTGATGACGGTGGGTGCGGTAATCCGCACGCCGCACCCACATTTTTTGAGGCGTCAGCAACTATGTGCATCCGTGACGCCAGGCGGCCCTGCGAGGGCTACGCAGCGTTAGCGAATGGCGGTATGTTGGGTCCGTCCACAACGATCGAAGGCAGGGACCGGAAGCCCGGCTTTGCCAAAAAATAGCCCTGAGCATATCGTATGCCGATCTGGCGTATGGCGTGCAGTTCTGCGGCGGTTTCTATGCCTTCTGCAATCAGTGCGACGCCCAAGGACTTTGTAATCTCTACGATGCCCTCCACGATCAGCCTGCGACGCGGGTTCCTGTCGATGCCGCGTATCAATGCCATGTCGAGCTTGATGAGATCAGTCGGCAAATCGGCAAGCAGGCCCAAGCCTGCATACCCTGCACCGAAATCGTCGATGGCCGTGCTGAATCCCATCTTTCCGTATGTTTCAACAATTCGGCGGACGTGGGAAGGATCGCGCATCTCTTCGTTTTCCGTGAACTCGAAGATGAGCCGTTCCGGAGGGAAGCCAGTGGCGCGCGCTGTCTGAAGCGTCAGCTGTATACAGGCCATCGGTGAATAGACCGCATCCGGCAAAAAATTGATCGAAAGCCGTGCGCCAGTCGCGAGTATGCCCGCTTCTACCGCGCCAGCAATTGCCGCCACACGGCACTGCTGGTCAAAGGCATATCGATTTTCGGGCGTGACAGCGGCGAGTACCTCAGCAGCCCCCTGCCGTTCAGGACCGCGCACCAGCGCCTCGTAAGCGAACGGCAGTCCTGTGGTCATGTCCACGATGGGCTGGAACGCCATCGCCAGATCGAAGGTCTGCGCTTCGGACCGGCATCCCTGACAACCTGCTTGCATCTAATCACTCCTAGCCCCGCAAAAGCATACAAAATTACGACCTAAGAAGGAGTTAACCAAAATGCCTCGAGAATTGAGCTGACTATGGGCTGATGAACCTTTGGTTCTTGGACCGATGAGGTCGGGAACAGACGTATGGAGACATTAGAAGAAAAAAAGGGCCGACCCTTGGGCCAGCCCTCGTAGAAGTTTGGGAGAGGTGCCTAAAAAGGCACGATCTTTATCCCAAAACTCCTTTTATGCTGCAAGCGCGAAATTAGCCGATGGGGTGCGCTAATTTCCCGATGACCCCGTACTGATTGATGTCGATGAGCGGCGAGGCCACGGGACAGGTGGCCTCGCCGCAAGGTGTCAAAGCGTGCGGTCACGGGCACGACTAAGATCTTCGGCAGGTTATGTACCCCCCCGCTTGAAGCGAGCGCGCTTTATCAATCAAATGCGTCGCTCCAAATGAAATATCATTTTGTGAAATCGCTATCCGTTTGTCGGTTATTACCTTCCATGCGTTCGCCGGGAAGCAGGTGGCCCGCTTCGGGCTCAAACTATTAACGCAGCATCATCGGTGGCACGTGTCAACGGCATGCAGAATAATGAAACTGCGACTTATAACTGACATAAACACTAAATCTCATGGTTTGTATTTAATTCGCGGTTCTTAAGCGCTTTTCACAATGAATAGTCGCAGGGAGGACCCGCAATTTATTGTAGACGAGCGCGTTTTTTGCTTGCGCTGCGCTCGCCATCATGTCTTTCTTGTCCCTGCCGCTGGTCACTTACCAGCCTGATACAGAGAGACATGACATGATCGCTTCGAACAATGGACGCGCTTCGCGCCGTCCTACTCCCTTCTTCCTCTTCCCCATCATCGGCCTTGGTCTGCTTGGCGCCTCCGCGCTGCATGCCTCTTACAGCTGGGGTCCTGCTGAGGCTGGCTATCAGCTAGTCATGGAATACCGCAGCGAGGCCTACGTGCTCGACAGTGACCTGACGAAGGATGACTGCAACGAGGCTTTGCCGTTCGGTGATCAGCTCAAGCACGTGCACTTTGTCTGCGTGGCGGAGGGCTGAGCCATGGACGCCATCGCACTTCCCACCACAGTGGCCGATATCATCGACGAGTACGCCAGCAAGGACGCTGCTATCGAGCAGGCCATTGCCGACTTCGAGCAGGCCTATGACCGCCTCGGCATGTCTGCCACCGTGCAGGGCGTCTATGTCGAGAGCGTGGGCGGATCGAAGCCCTACCTTCACGCCGGTAGCCTGCGCGGCAACCTGCTCAAGTCCGCATGGCGTGCGGTCTACAACCGCCTGCAAATCGACAGCATCGCGCCCGTGAAGGACAAGAAGCTATTCGACCAGGCGCTGGCGTCGCCTCCGCCTCTCACCATGGAGACGGCCAAGGCGACCTTCGGTGATTACCTGACTAGGCCACGTTTCCATATCCTGCGTGGCTTGGCTGAGGTCTTCACCACCTTGGATCCAGCATACAAGTCGCACGGCAAGGTTCGCATCGGCGTCAAGGGTTTGCCCAAGCGCGTCATCCTCAACAGCTTCGGCGAGTATTCCAGCAACTACGGGCGCGAGAAGTTCAAGGACATGGCCAACGCTCTTGCGGCGGTGCGGGGCCAGCCCGGCTTTGAGTGGTCCGAGTGGAGCGCCATGGATTGCGCTTTTCGCCTCGGCGAAGACGCCATGCTTGATGGGCGGGAATACAGCCGCACCGATCGCTACGGGAAGACGGAGACGTTCAAGACCGCCGACCGTGGCCTGACCGTCCGCAAGTTCGCCAACGGCAACGCGCACGTCTTCTTCGACAAGTGGGCGCTTCTCGACATCAACAAGGCGCTGGCCGAGTTCTATGGCGAGGTGCTGCCGGACGCGGAAGAGGAGGACGTGAGGCCCAGCGCCAGCACGGCGGTTGCCAAGGATCTGCAGTTCTACTGGTCGCCGCCGGAGGTCATCGAGGCCGCGCTAGAATTCGCGCATGTTCCGAACCCGGCTCATTACAGCTCTAACCGCCATCAGTGCCCTGTCGTGCGGGTACTCGAACCCTCCTGCGGCGACGGTCGTATCCTCGATATGATTCGCGCGCGCGGCCATAAGTCGTTGGGCATCGAATACCACCCGAGCCGCGCAGACGAGGCGAAGGCCAAGGGCCATGCCGTCCTTGCTGCCAATTTCCTTGAGCATCCAGCCACGCCCGATTTCGACGCCGTCGTGATGAACCCGCCGTTCTATGGGCGGCACTATGCCCAACATGTAAGGCACGCTTACAAGTTCCTGAAGCCGGGCGGGACGCTCGTTGCTATCCTGCCAGCGACGGCGCGCTACGATCATGACGAACTGACGGGAGAATGGCGCGACCTGCCAGTGGCCAGCTTTGCGGCGGCGGGCACCAACGTGCCTACCACCATGCTGCGTCTTGTGAAGCCGAGGGCTTGAGCCATGGCAAACGCAGACACCATCGCGGGTTGTATCAACAGCCCCTTCCTTGATGCCCTATCGGCAGAGCGGTCGGACCGCCTGCTATTGGATTGTCATCGCAGGGACGGATACTGCCGTGTTCGGGGTAAGGCGGGCCACCTGCTCTTCATTCACCGAACCCCTTGTGCCGCAGCTTGGGCAGGCAAAGAAGCTCACTCCACCGGCGCAAAGCTCATCGTCGATGTCGAACTTGTGCCCGCACGAGCATTCCGCGGAAACGTGCATGTGATGGTGGTTCATAGGTCGTTCCCCCTCCAGAGAATCGGTTCCTCGTATTCGCCCCTTGGATCGAGGATGCGCGTTATCCACAGGGAGAGCAATGGGGGGCGAGGGGGCCGCCGTTCTTCTGCCTCGCGTACGCGACGAGTGGTGTGCCCGGGTATTGCCGCATGAGCAGTCTGTGTCAGCTCGCCGGCGACTGGGACGGCACCACGCCCACCGGAGGTCTTATGGTAGAGCGGAAGTGGGACGGGTGGCGCGCGCTCCGCTTCCGCGGCATCGACCGCAAGCCTCGACTCTGGTCCCGCAACGGCCAGCCGCTCAACGGTGCCGACCATATCGCGTACCAGCTCGACCTGTTCGAACGGGTCGCGGGCGTGCCGCTCTTCCTCGACGGCGAAGTTGTGGTCGACGAGACGCTGAACGCAACGAAGCACTGGTTCGAAAGCGGCTGGCGCAGGGGAGGGGGTAGGGGCCGCCTCTACCTTTTCGACGTGCTGACGGAGCAGGAGTGGCGCGCAGGCGGATCGGACAAGCCGCTACACGAGCGCAAGGCCTGGCTGCAGCAGCTGGCGGGCGCGGTACGGGATGATCCGGCGCTATCCTGGGACTGGCGGCCGGGAAGCCGGGGCGGCGACGATCCGGAAGCGGTGCAGGTCGTGGCCGACGAATGGGCCTTCACCGAATCGGACGTCGAGGACATGGTGCAGCGGGTGTGGGCCGATGGGGGAGAGGGGCTGATGCTCAAGGATCCCGAAGCCCCCTACCGGCGCAAACGCGGGCCAGCCTGGCTCAAGGTGAAGTTGGAAAACTGGTCCAAGTGGGCGATGCCCAGGCGGGCCGCATGATGATGCTTATCGCCTCGAATGAGGCACCCCACCGGGGGAAACCGAGGAACGCGACGACCGTGGAAATGCAGCAGAAGAGCATCAGGCAGCGGCGCGGGCCGACGATCAAGTTCACCGGCGCGTTGATTGCAAAGGCAGAATTTGAGATCCGTGGCGGCCGGGAGATGCGATTGGAGATCTGGGAGACGAAGGGCAGGGCGCTCATCCCGATCTCGATCACCGACGAGGAAACGCGCGCGGCGATCGTTGACCCCGGCGATGAGACCGAAATGCGCTGTGCCGTGATGGACTTCTTCGACTGGGACAGTCGTGCCCGGGAAATGGTAAAGGATCAGCTCAAATGGCGCCTTCACATCCACGTGCAGTAAAACCTGCGCTCGAGCGTATGGCGCGGGCACTCTGCACCGCTGACGGTCTACCGGAGAACACGCATTTCGAGGGCAAGCCGATGTGGGAGAACTTTATCCCCAGAGCCCGCGCCGCGTTGGAAGCAATCCGTACTCCAACGATGGCAATGGCGAAGGCTGGCGACAAGCTCCTGTCAGATGACCGGGGCCATTCGTTAAGCGCGTTGGATCTGGCCGACGCTTGGGAACTGATGGTCGACGCGGCACTGCAGGGAAACTGACTGAACAGGCAATAAAGCGGCGATGACGGAGCCAAGCGCGATCGCACTATGCCCCCTGAGAACTACCAATGTCATCTGGGCCGCGTTGGTCCATCATGGTGTCGCTGGGCGCGAAGGGGGCGCCCATCATGTCGGTAGCTGTCGGCCACGGGCAGTCTTCGGCGGTAAGCGGGCGCGACGGTAAGAGATTGCCGCCGCGCCCGCCCCGGCGGCCACCCCATGGCGCCGAGCTGCAACCGAATGATGTTCTTCGATTCATCGAAGAAGAGGAGCCTACGTGCAGAAGTGCATAGTCACCGCGACCCATCCCGCGTCTAGCGCGCATCGGACGCGGCGACTTGCAGGGGATCGTCGCGGCCGATCACTTCCTTCAACAGCATTCTTGTTGTCGTGTCTTGAGGCAGCCCGGCAGGACCTCTAAGGCCCGGGCAGCAGGTGAAAGCGTCGCCCGTGCTTTCCGATGCAGCCCCCGTTGTGCAACCTGGGGTCTAGCAGTCCTCAACGGGCAATGAGAATGCTTCTCATCTGGAACTGGCGCAAAACAATTCTGTTCAAGATTCCGATCCAGTTCAGGAGAGGTACCATGGCAGAAGTTCGTGAAGACGCTTACGGAAATCGAGTAGTCGTAGAGAAGCGCAGTAATGCTGGCCGTACGATCGCGATTATCGCGCTGATAGTGCTGGCAATTGTCGCCCTCTTGTTCGCAACCGGTTTTTGGAAGGCTGACGTGTCCGGCGGCGATCTGCCGGAGGTGAGCGTGAAGGGTGGAGACCTGCCGAAGGTCGATGTCGATTCCAAGGAAGTCGTGGTCGGCACTAAGAAGACCGAAGTCGACGTTCCCACCGTTGGCGTCAAGGACAACGGCGAAGACTAAGCTCGAAAGTTTCTAAGGTCAGGCCCTCAGCATGCGCTGGGGGCATTTTCATTTGTCCTGCCGACGCGTTGCTTGTGATCAGATCAGCGACCTGATTTGCAACTCCATCGCCATCGTCCGAGGCTTCGCACTGCCGCGCGCGAACGGCGCGCGCCCTAGGAAGCCGAGATAGGTCCGGTTCTGCCGCCACGGCGTCTCCCCCGGATCGAAGCAGCAGTAGAGCGGCAGCGATGTTCCCAGCCTGTAGGTCAGAGGCGCGAAGGTTTCCTCGTACTCGGCCTCGCCCAGCCAGGACAACGTGAACAGCAGCGTGCGCAGCGTGACGCCGAGGGTGGTGCTGGGCACTCCGAAGCGGTTGATGTCGACCCCGCCCAGCGGTTCGATCCCGCGCTCGAAATCCCGATCGTAGAAGCGGGCCGGCTCAATGGCCTCGCCCATGACGATGCCACCCGCCTCGAACGCGCCGGTGTGGCCCTCGACATCGATCCGCCAGAAAAGCGTGCTGACCGGCGCGGCCAGGCGGAGGAAGCTATGATAGAGGCCGTCATCGCGCGTAATCGCTGGTGAGATGAAGGGTAGGGCACCACTGTCATACGGGGCCGCGCCGTCGACCTCTGCCTGGGTCGCCCCCAGCCGCAGCCGATACGTAGTCCCGGGCTGGGCGTTGGCCGAGATGATGGCTAGGAAGTCGATCGCCTTCTCCTCCTCAAACATACCGCGCGCCCAGATTGCGCCGGTGCCCGAGCTGCGCCAGGTCAGCCCCATCGTCTCGAGACGGCCGAGCGCGGAGGCGGCATGCCCCGCCTGTGCCGAGCTGACCGCCACGGTGCCCAGCGGAACCGGGTCTACGAATATGGGCTTCTTGATCTCGGCCATGCCTTACCCCCAGACCTTTGCTGTGGCGACGTTCGCTTCGGTGTCCACGACCACATCGGTGATGATATAGCGCCCATCGATGCCGCGCTCGGGATCAATCAGGCGTGCGGTGACGATCTCCTCGCTGTCGAGCAGGTCCAGCGCCGTATCGACGTCGAGGATGGCCATGCTGAACCGTCGGCGGTCGGGGGAGAGCAGGTCTTGGCGCTGATCGGCACGTTCCTGCGCATCCAGGACCGTAGCAAAGTAGGATTCAAGCGGATCCGCGGTCTCGCGGGCGAGGTTGCCGTGACGCGCGGTGACGGCAAGCGTTTCGGTCACGGCACGGCGATAGGGCTCGATCACGAACCCGATCCGGGCGGGGGTGGCGGTCATGATTTGCTGTCCCAAAGTTAGATTGCTGCAGTGCAGTATTACAATTCTGTAATTGCACGATCTGGTGTAAGGAGGGTGCTGCGCCGATCTCGGAAGATGACGGCACGGAGGTCGCAGATGGTAAATTTGTTAGTTCGCACGGTCTGCTTCCTGGGGAAGCATTCGCCGGATAGAACTCGCGTAAAGTGGGACGGCCTGCGATACGCAACGACCTGCGAAAGCTGCGGGTGTTCGATGTACCGTGTCCGAAAAGGCGTGTGGCGTAAGGGCTAGGAGTTATGGGCTGGGCGTGTCGGAGCCAGCCCTGCGTGAGCTAAATGCTGCAACTGGCGCTTACCCACTTTTGATCAAGAAGGTTTGTTATCAGGTCCCGCCCCGGAGCTTTGATGACGTTGGACGCGCTAATCAGAACGCTGCATTCGAATGTTACGACGAAAAGGATTCAGTTATCCAGCCTCGATTCACTCAATGCCAACGTAAATATGTGAAAGCGAATCCCGTTCGGCCAAGGGGCAGAAAACACATTTAGCCAGGAGGGCGCAGTGGTTCCTAGACGTCTTCTTTGCGTATTAAATCGACATGTGCCTCGGCCATCTCTGGATTGGGATGGCGTGAGATATTGCATCCGCTGCCGGCACTGCGGTAGCCGCATCAAGCGCGTCAGCCGCGGCAAATGGCGTCGGATGACGCTCGACGAATTGAGGTTTGGGCATGCTGGTGGCGATGAACCGTCACGCCCAAGCAAGTTCGACTAATAGCTTAATGCCGCTTGAGGTTGCCTAATGGGCCGGGCAGCATTTGCACCAAGTACTTGCAGCATAGACCGCCCGGAGCTCATTTGCCGCAATCGGCCTTCGGCAACCCGCTTCGCTTGTAGAAGCGGCACAACCGCATTCCCGCGGCATGCAGTCGGTCGCCCCAGCCTTCCAATGAGCTGTTGTACCGATCGTTTGCTATCGGATCCGTCAGGGTCTCCGGGCCAGGTCTCGGTTTTGCTTCCGTGATCGCTGCGATGTCCTTCGAATCTGGATAGCCGCTGCCTGTTTGACACATCGCACCAGGCAGACACAGCATGATGGCCGCGAGGCCGGCAATTATCTTCACTTTACTGCTCCCGATAGGATTAGGTGTTCGCGCGGCCGATGCGGCCTATAGCTCCGGCGCGCGCCTGGGGTTATGCGTGCCGGCCAGTTGAATACGTGTGACCGGGGAAAACGATGACCACTGCCGATACGCCCTTGGGCGGAGCAAGCGCCAAGCCTGCTGCCGTGATGCAAGAGCCAGCGAAGAAGCCGCGCACTCGTCTGCTGCATCTGGATGCGAGCAAGGGGATGCTGATCATCCTGGTACTGTTTGGCCACTCCATACAGTATTTCTCTTACTCGAGCAGCGGGCAGTTCTGGGCCGACCCGGTATTCAAGCTCATCTACATGTTCCACATGCCTTTGTTTGCGGCCTATAGCGGGTACTTCTCTCCCGGTCGCCCGGTGGGCCAGAATGACGTCAGAAACCGATTGTTCTCGCTGATCTTGCCCATGATCGTTTGGGTCCTGATCGCCTATGTGATCCATGCCGCGATCACCGCAGACCTGAGCCGGGCGCCAGTAAACATCGCAAAGGGGGTTATAGGTCGCTACTGGTTCATCTGGGCGATCTTCTTCTCGCTAGCGGCCTGTTGGCTGTGCGAGAGCATACTGCGCCGGCCGCGGCTCGGCTACGCGGCGATATTCCTGATGCTGTTGTTGCAGGGCACTGGGTCGGACAGCATCGCCAAGTTTGGCTTCATCTTCCCCTACTTCGTGGCCGGACGCCTGTTTCGAACGCAGCCCGGCCTTGCGGCATTCGCCAGTGCCAACAGGGCAGTGATCTTCGCGGTGGGGGCGGTGGGCACGGCCTTCGCCTATCGATACTGGACGTTCGACACCTACATCTACAACAACCACCTGCAGACGGTGGCCCTGCCTGGCGCGATCGGCCTGATGCTTGCGGGATCGGCATGCGCCACTGCCTGCTCCGCCATCGGCATCGACTGGATCGCCCGGCTCGTGGTGAACACCTCGCCCGGGCGGGTGCTCCAACGGATCGGCGTGGTCACAATGGAGATCTACCTGGTGCAGAGCATCTTTTTCGCCGAAGCACCTAGATTGACCAAATCGTTTCTGGGGCAGGATGCAGCGGCGCTGGGCGCACGACTGGCGGTGGCGGTTGCCGCATGCATAGTGTGCTTGAGCTTGATTATGGCCGTGATTGCCCTCACCCGGCGGTCCCCGGCTGTAGGTAAGGCACTGTGGGGACGCTGATGAGCGAGGTCGCCCTTCCAACACCTACATGGTCCGGGCCATAGGCGCGCACACTCGCTGGTACTCGGACATCTTAGCCAGTTCGGCAGAGCTATAGGCTTGGCGCAGCCTCTGGCAGTTGAGCGCGATTGTGGTCGGCGGGAGCGTGGCGCGCTGCTTAGGCTGCTTCGCCTGCTCCGACGCCGCCGCTTTGGCTATCTCCTCCTCGCGCGTTTGGCTGGCGATCATCTCGTGGATGGCGTCGTCGGCGCGCTCCTCGGCGCTGCGCCCGCGCGCGTCGGCCGTCGCGACCTGCTGCTTCACCTGCTCGGCCTGGACCGCGTTTGCGCGCTCGTTATCGAGCCAAGTATTCCAAGCCCATCGCCCGGCGCTAAGAAGGGTGCCCACGACTAGGATCACCGCGACGCCCAGCAGGGCATATGCTACAGCCTTGCGGAATCGCTCCTGCACCAATCGACCCGCAAGCGTGAGGAAGAATGCTTCGATCATGGCTTGCCCTCCACCGGCACAGGGTTGTCGGCATGGTTCACAACCTCGACAGGCTGCGGCGTGCTGGCGGGGGCCGACTGCGAGAGCTGATCGGTAAGCTTCTCCCGCTCCCTGCCGCCCGACAGCGACACCAGCGCTGCGAGGACGTCGGAGAGCTTCACCACGGCGCCGCCAATGATCGCGCCAAACACCGACTCGGCGTAATCCGGCATCGGCTCATGCAGGGCCAACGCCGCGATGATGCTCAGAATGATCAGGATGATGCCCCCGCCGATCAGCTTGAGGACGTTGCGGTCGCCGTCCCTGTCGCACCTGCTGCTCATGCCGTCAGGCCAGCTGGTAATGGGGGCCATCAAGGAAGTCCGGGCCGGGGTG
Organism: Novosphingobium gossypii; assembly: GCF_050433305.1. Classification (NCBI taxonomy): domain Bacteria; kingdom Pseudomonadati; phylum Pseudomonadota; class Alphaproteobacteria; order Sphingomonadales; family Sphingomonadaceae; genus Novosphingobium; species Novosphingobium gossypii. The sequence continues at coordinate 322,773 of NZ_JBNPXM010000001.1, forward strand.
GCGTTTCTTGTACGCCTCGACTTCGGCCTTCAGCTCCGCGGCCCCACCGCCGTATTGATCCATTCGCCGATCCCAGACGGCGCCCCAGATCACTTTGACGCCCAGCTCTTCGCTCGCCTGATCGACGGCCTGAGCGATTGCCCAGATCAGTGGCCACTCCCAGCGAGGCTGGCCGTTGATCCACGGCACCAGGTCTACGGCGTGGCCGTAGCCGTCAGGCTGCTTCAGGTGCTTCGAGTTCATGGTCTTCGAGACGCCGCGCTTCACATAAAGGCGCTGCGTTTCGGTGGACCGCAGGCCTTCTTGGACCGTGAAGTCCTGCGAGGTGAGGGCGATTGCGCGCTTCACTACGGAGACGAGCTTCGGGCGCACGCCAGCGAGCTGCGCCAGCGAGCGCTGGCCCAGGATATAGGTCATGAGTATTCCTTTCAGTAAGTGCGGCTTTCAGACCGCTTGGGTTTGGCGCGATCGGATCTCAGGACCCGCCGCCCTCCGACTGGTGGTACCGCTCTAGCCGCGTGATACGGCGGTCGAAGTCGGTGAAGCGGCTGTCGAGGACTTCACTCTGCGCCTTCTGTCGCTCGTCCATGCGGGCAAGCGTCTCCTTCATTTCGGTCACCGACGACGCCACCCAGGCAAGAGCTCCGGTGATGAGGAACGCGATCACGCCTGCGACAATTCCCGCGACCCACTTCAACACTGGGCTCTTCATCTCGTCGTCAGGCTCCGGGACTGCGCCATTGAGCCGGGCGACGGCGCGCTCGAGTTGAGCGATTTGCGGGGCTACCTCGCCCAGCGCTATGGTTGCGGCCTGCTGAGCGAGCAGCTTGGCTTGCTCCATGTGCGCGAGGTCAGACATGAGCAAAGCGCCAGATGTCAGCCCAGTATTCTGCGATGGCGGGGGTCATATCGGCTCGGTCCGGTGGGTGACACGAAGCGCAGACACTGCGGCCTTATTGATGGTTCCCGCCATCAAAGCCCGTACTTCGCTCGAGCAAGGGCCAGTAGAGCATTGCGCGCGTCAGCATTCGCGGGAAGCCCGAGAGCTTTGTTGAAAATTATGACGTTGCCAATCCTGCCCTGGAATGGCCTCACCGTATCGAGATTCCCTATCCTCCAAAGCCCGCCATTTGCGGGAGTGGCGGAAGCAGTAAGACTGCCGATGCCGGTGCCTTGCGCGTTGTGAAGACTGACAGCCTTGGTCGCGTCGTTGTATGACAGCAGCGATAGAAATGTGCCGGCGCCCACGGTGTATGCGCCTGCGGTTCCAGCGACCGAAAACTGGAAGTTATTGCCGTTGGTCAGCATGAAAAACGCAGCTTGGTTTGCTCCCACGAAGGCCTTGTTGCCAGCCACCGAGAGATCTGCGGCCGTCTGATGGATGACTGAGAGCACCGAGAAACTTGTCTCCGTTTTCGCGAAGTCAGCAACGATGCCGGAATTGCCGGCGACCGTGAACTGAGCCATCGCAGGAGCGGTCATCGGCACATTGCTGGCGGAGGCCGTCGCACTTGCGGAAAGCGTGTATGTCCCTGTTCCCCCGGTACCAGTGCCGAGAGCAGCAATGTACGAACCTGCCGCTAGGCCGGGTGCTACCACCGGCTGACCTACCGCGAGGTTCCCGTTGGTCACGGCAGTCACGGTCAGCGTCGTGGAACCACTTGCGATCGTCGCATTGAATGCGCCGTCCCCACCGGTAATCGCCGCGACCGAGGAGGCAGTCATTTTCCCGGTCGTCTCAAGATCGTTGGCGACACCATCGACCAGATAGGCCGGGTCAAAAATGTGGGTCAATCCGAGGGTCGTAGCCATGGCAGCTAAGCTGGTGTTGAAGGCATCGACAGGGAACTTGGTCAGTCCATTGACCGTCGGGTAGCTGAACTCCGACATCTTGATAATGCGGCCTGGCATGTCTGATTCCTCTTCGTTCAGGATACTGCGACTTCGCTGTGAACCATCCATTTCCACATGCGGGAGCCATTGGCGTAAGTGTCTGCGGAGCTGTCGTGGATGCAGGTGCGGGGGCCGGTCGTCGGACCACCGCCACTGCCTGACGGAGCCCTGAGACCAAACTCCGCGAAACCCGGGGCGGGGGAAGCGATGGTGAACTGGACAGTGCTGCCGGACACAGTCACACCAGAAACGGCGATCGGATTTCCAGAAGTGTCGCGGTAGCTGATGCCGTAATTCCCGGGGTCCGATACGACAGTGGTGTCGATGACAAGATCTCCGACGCCTCCTGCGGTGGCGACAGTGACAACGGTGCCTGAGCGAGAAGCCGATGCTGGGTAGAGCGGCAGGAATGCACCATCCCAAGTTCCGCCATTTGCGATCGCCACCAGCGCTCGACCAATCTCCTCTCCGTGCTGGGCGTAACCCGCGCCGGTCAGGTGTCGAATGTCAGAATAGGGCAGGTGATACTTCGGGCCTGCAAGGAAGAAGAGCGCCGGGAACTCAAGGGCCACCTGCAACTGCGCGAGCGGCACTCCGGTGGTGGCGTCCGCGTAGCTCGTCCAACTTGATACTTGGCTGATAACCATCGGCAAAATGAGTGTCGGCTCATTTCGGATGGCGCGAGCATCCGTTTGGTAGTCATTTTGCCAGGTAATGAGCCACGCGCGGTAGGTTGCCTTGCTGGCTGTCCTGTCCGTTTCTCCATGAACGCAAACCGTGGCTCGGAGCTTGACAGGAACTCGGGCCAAGACCCCAAGGAATTGGGCCTGCATTATGCCGCGAAGGCTTCGATTGTATGGTGCAGTGTCTTTTTTCAGGGAGCCGTAAGCTGCGCCGCCGATGGCGAAAGACGACATGAGCGCGGCCTTGGTGGCGCCAAGAGCAAGGCGCAAACGGTTCCCGGCCCGAGGCCAGAGGCCGCGATCCTGTCCGCCAGACTGCAGTTGAACCATCGGGCCGAACGCGGTGCTGGTCGCGCTCGCGCTATTTGAGATGGCGTTCACTCCGCTGGCGAACATCATCAGATGGCTTGTCGTGTCGATTATCCCGTCCGGATCGGGCGTGCCGCCGTTTTCTCCACGTCCGAGCGACTGGCCTATGCCCAAGATGTGGCTGATCTCCACCACTCCTGACGCCACCGGAGCCGGTGCGAGAGGGAGTTCGACCGTCTGGATGGACGATACGCCAGCCAACGTCTTCGCCCAGCGAACGAGGGTTCCCGCGGCGTTCAGCTGGGTTCCTGCGTTATCGCCTTCATTATACGAGAGCCTCGCGATGCCCGCAGTGCTTGTGAGGGCTGCGTCCCGTGTGGGGTATGCGCCAATATCATGCGCGATAAATGGAGGAACGGCTGAGGGCTGCGAAGATGCGGCGCCCAAGATCGTGCCGTATCCATTCTGGTCCGTTATCGCTGCACCAGAGCCAAACGTGAAGGCCGGTGCATAGCTTAGTCCGGCTCCGGCTGCTGGTCCACCGCCGGGGGGGGACACGAGGAACCCCAACCCATTCCGGTCTACGACGGCCAGCCCGCCGCCGAACGTGAACGCGGGTGCTCTAGCTTCAATAACAAGGGCTTTTGTGTCCGCAGCTGCGTTCGTGGCAATGGTAGCAGCCGCTTGTGCCTGACCCACAAGCGGACCAACTACAGCCGCCGCCTCAGATCCGGCGTTTTCGCCCGCCTCGCGCGCCTGATCGCGATACTGGCGGGCTAATGCGACATCAACGTTCTCGTAGATCGTCGGTGGATTCCTCCGCCCGTCTATGATGACCACGCCCATCAGTCGCCGATCCCCGGGTGGAGGGTAAAGGTCCCGAAGCAGACGGCGCGTTGCGGCGCGCTGACGGGCGTCATCAGCAGGTCGTAGTAAAGCTCGAGCGGAGCCGTCACGTCAGCGCCCCACGCCAAGCCCTCGAAGGTCGCTTCATTGATCTGGGGGCGGATGATCGTCGCGCTTCCGACCTCACCGGTGACGGGGTGGGTGAACGGGTTCTCGAACGTCGCGGACACACCCTCGGCGCCGGCGGCAGCATTGGTGAGCGTCTTGAGCGCGGCGCTACCCGGCGCGGCGGCAAGCGTCAGCACGAATGCGGTGCCGCTATAGTCGGGGCCGAAAAGGATGACGTCGGCGTCGCCCACGGCACCGCCCCACTGTACGTGCCTGCTGTAATGATCGATCGGGTAGTTGAACGCTGCCATGGTCGCCCCTTCAGACGGTCTGGTTCCAGTTGATCGACGAGAACGCGGCTTGCTTCGCCGCCGGCGTCGTCGCCGCCTTGATTGTCTGCACGGCCTTCCATTCGATCGCGGAGAGCCGTGCCAGCTCCGCATCGGACGCAGCCTTGCTGGCCCGGTAGCGGGCGAGGACAGCCGAGAGCGTCTCGCCTGTGATCGTCCGTTCGGCGTGGGCCATCGGGTACTGTGCCGCTGCGTTCGTGACGCTCAGGGCGTTGAGCACGGCGGCGGTCAGGGTGGCGGAAGCTGCGGCTTCCTTGCCCTTCTGCACGTACTCCTGGGCTTTGGCGTTGCCGGCCGAGAAGGTCTGCATCTTGCGCCGTTCCGCTTCTCGCTTCACCGATCCGGCCAGCCGGGTATCTATGATGGTGAGGTCGACCCCAATTGTCAGGGACGTCCAGTTCACCAAGGCGGTCGCAGGGTCGAAATCGTCGGCGACCTCGACCACCTTGCAGCCTGTGACGTCGGTGTGCGTCAGCACTTCTGCGCTGACCACCTGCAGGGTGCGCAGATCTGGCCGCAGGATCAGCTTCCTCATGCCGCGCCCGCCCACTGGGCCGCCATCTGACCTTCGAACCCGAAGAAGGTGGCCCCGACTCGACGCATCATTAGGCGAACGGCCACTGCCTGCGATGTCGTCAATCCCAGCGCGGACCCGGAGCTGCCGGCGCTGCCCTCGTACGACCCAGTGTCGGCACCACCGACTGCGGCTTCGGCGGTGAACGTCCCTGGCAAAGTGACCCAGCTGCTGCCGCCGCTCAGACTGACCTCGAAGTAGCCGTCGACACTCAGGCTACCGCCGCCGGACTTGGAAAACGATCCGTTAGCGTCGGCGGTGACCTGGCCGTTGGGGCCCATCTGCAGTGTGACGCGTGCGACCTCTCCGAAGGTTGTAGCGCCGGGCGTGACGATGCCGGCGCGACCGGTCACGAACGGAGCCCCGTCCTTGGCTTTGGTGTACGGTACCCGCAGCACCGTTCCAGCACCGCCGAAGCTGAACTGGATCTCGACCCACCCCGTATCTGCCGACATGCCTGATACGGTGAAGACGCCGCCGCCTGTATGCGTCACGCCGGTGAGGCCGGACGAGGTCACCGCCCCCAAGGCGTCTAGGGTCACATCTACCTCGCCCAGGAAGCACTTCACGGTGAAGCCCGGCACGCCGTTCTTCGGCGTGCCGTTGTAGGTCGAGGCCACAGTCACGGCGGCGGGCAGGGCGGAGGCGTTCATGGCCGACTGCCCGGCGATAGCCTTGGCGATGGAGTAGACGCGATCGAAGGTGATCGTGTCCTTGGTGGCGCGCAAGGTCGCGGTTCCGGTGTTCGCCGACATGCCGGTCACCTCGTAGACGCCGGTCGCGGGATCGATACTGACGTCGACCCCGGTCTCGCTTTCGACGGAGAAGGTGAAGCCCGAGACGGGCGCACCGTCCGCGCCGGTTACACGGTAGACGCCCCCGGCACCGGCGAAGCTGGGCACGGTCCCGTCCGAGGTGGCCGCAACGGTGTGGCTTTCGTTCGACAGCTGGGCGTAGTAGCTGGCGGCGATGGGGCCGCTCATGAAGGCCCACACCGCCGGGTTCGTGCCCGGGGTCACGCCTGCCTGCGGATTGGTCGAGACGTATTCCCACTTCGAGCCGTCGGGCATCGAGACGATGTTGCCCTCGCGGTAGGTCGTCGCCGGATCGTAGGCCCCGCGGTCGATCAGCTCGGCGGAGGTTGCGATCTCGTCGAAGCTGTGGACGCGCCAGGAGCGCGCCGCCGCCATGACCGTCTTCTTGTACGGGACGCTCACCGCCTCTTCGGTTGCGGCACCGCACAGCGGCTCGCGGCGGCCACCGGTGTGGAGGACAAGGGCAACGTCCTGCGCGATGGCGGTCCGCATCGGCAGCAGCACGCCCGTGTTCGAAATCACGACCTGCCAGTTGCAGGGCAGGATGAGCCGGCGTGCCGCTTCAAGGAAGCTGACCTGTTCGGTGACCATGACGTCGCTGGCCGTCGCGCCCTCTGCGTCGAGGGCATCCAGCCGGGTACGCGACACCAGCGCAGAATCTACGCCGCACAGTTTCGCCAGGAGCTTGACGATCGCCCCGGCGCCGACCGGGGCCGCTGTACCGACGACATGGCCGCGGATGTCGCCGGTGATGACGCCCGCCGCCGGCGCGCCGAGGCGGATCAGACCCTGCGCCAAGCAGGTCGCCCAGTGGCCGGGCGCGATGGTGGCAGCGACCAGCGCGGCATAGTTGGGGTAGTCGGCACTGGCGGCCGGGAAAGCGCTGGCCCGCTCGAACAGCGTCTCGACCGCCTCGATAGGGCCATACGCGCTAAACTGGTAGACCGAGTCGACGGCGTTGATCAGGACGGGTTCGACATTGCGCGGGCGGCCCAGCGCAAGCGGCTTGACCTTGTCCTTCAGATCGGCGCCGCCCTCAATGCCGGTGGTACCTGCATAGGTGGCGCCAAGGACGTCAACGTCGAACGGCTCGGTGTCGATCGACGCCGTGATCTTCATCGCCGGGTACTCGGTCCCGGCGTAGCTCGTCACCCGCCCCTTGAAGCGCGTCTTCCATGGCGCCGGGGCACCGACCCGCCCCACGGCAACTTCGACAAGGGCGCCCTGCCAGACCGCGTTGATAACGGCAGGATGGGCCTTGCGCGCCTGTTCGAGGTCGAAGGTGAAGTCTGCCTTGCCTGCCTCGGTGCCTTGCTCGAAGTCCCCGTTCCAGAACTGCATGCCGATCGCGGGTGCCTGCGTGATGCAAGGCTCCCAAGCCGTGCCGCCCAGAGCTGTGACACGGCGGTCGGCGACCGAGCACAGGTTTATCGTGGCGCGTCTGTCCGATCCGCTCAGGAGCGGGCGCAGGGTCACCAAGCAGGCGAGCATCAGTAGGAACCGGGGAAGAAGAGGCGCTGGAAGGCGGTGCTGGAACCCTTCGAGCCGGTCGACGCGATCTGTCCGAGCAACGAGATGATCGTCCCTTGATTGTCGTTGAGCGCCGTGAACTGGGATTGCAGCATGTCGGTTTGGCTCTGGATGGACTTGTTCACGGCCCCGGTGTTGTCGAACGGGCTGTCGCGGTTCTCATTGATGCTGACCACGCTCGTTTCAGCATCGATTCGGGTTTTCGTGAGATCGATCACCTGGTTGAGGCGGTCGAAGTATTCCTGCTGTGAGCCGTACAGATCGCGCTCGATCCCAAGGAGGGTCTGCGCGGCATTGGTGTAGTCGTCATAGGCGGTGGAATCACCAGCCTTCACCCGCGCCGAGAGGGCGTCATACTCGGTCAGCGCCGCAGTACGGCGATCGCGCAGCGACAGGCCGTTGTCGCCGGTGGTGAGATCGGACAGGAGCGACTTGAGCGACCCTACCAGCGTTTCCGTCTGCTCCTTGATGATCTCGTTGCGCTTGAGGCCGTACAGTTCTTCGAGCTGCGCCATTTCCTCCGCCGACGCGCTGCCCGCCTTGCCGAGGTCGATGAGCTTCTCGAACTCCTTGTCGAGATCGTCGAGCGCTGCGCCGAGCGGGTCTTTGTATCTCTTCAGCTCCTTGAACGCGCTCTCCCAGTCGAGAGCATCCTGAAGGGCGGCGTCGAGGTCGTCGCCCGCTTGGAGAAGGCGCTGGGTCGATGCGCGAATGCCCGTGATGACGCCGCGGTCGATGGCGTACTCCATCGCCGCACGGATTGCTTCTTCCTGGCTGTCGTAGGTCTGGCGGCCCGCCTTGTTGCCCGGCGTCGGATCGAAGGTGTACTTGTCCTTCCGCATCCCCAGCGAACCGAGATTGAGCCGGGTGTTGAGGCCGCCTCCCAGCTGGTCCGCTATCGCGTCGAGCGCGGTACCCAAACCGTCGGCGGCTTTGCCCGCGGCGTCGCGGCGCGATCCAGAGTTCCCCACGAGCGAATAGGACGCATCACCTCCTGCGCTCAGGTAGATGTTGTCGGCATAGCCTTTCTTGGTCTTTTTGAAGAGGCCGCCCAGAATACCGCCGGCTATGGAGCCGATGATCTCCCCGCCGGGGATGGGGATGAAGCTGCCGATGGCGCCGCCGATCTGCGCGCCGGTCGTGCTGGTCTTCAGGCCCAGAGACTTCATGATGCCGGAAGCCATGGTCCCGGTGGAGGCGCCCTTCATGGCTCCGCCCAGTGCAGCCGAGACGCCGCCCGATGCACCGCCGAATATGTCGGTCCCGTCGACAATGCCTTTCAGGCCACCGAGAATACCGCCGGTGGTCCCACCTGTCAGCTTCCCTGCGATCACGCCCTGCAACACGCCCCCAAGCATTGATCCAAGCTTGGTGCCGAGCAGATCCTTCATCACTTCCGTGATGGGGGCGGCGGTTGCTCCGCCGATCTCATAAGCCAGATCCATGACAGACCTGCGCGAGATTTCAGTCGGCTTGCGGGCAGTGACGATGATGTCGCCACCTTCGGTTCCGGCGGCCGACATCGCTCCCGGGGGGTTGAGGCCACCGTGCCAGCCTACGGACTGCCCAGAGAAGAGCGAGGCAACAGCGCGCTGAAACGCCGGATCAGCAGAGCTGGTCGTGACTAGGCCGTTGTCGTTGGTCGCTGTGATGCCGCCCGAGAACTTCTTCACCGCTTCGGTGGCTACGCTCAACTCATCCGCGAATCGCTTGCTTTCGCGTCCAAGCGGCGACTGGCCGCGCAGCTCGTCCTCGATCTGCTGGAACATGTCGCCGAACAGGCCGTCGAACAGGCGCTTGCCTTGCAGGTCCTTCAGGCTTTGCCCGACGTCCTTGAAGAAGTTCGAAGAGCGACCGGAGAGGAGGGCTGTCAGGCTGTCACGCGCTTGGTCGAGCACGTCGAGCTGGGCTTCGAAAAGCGCGCGCTGACGTTCCAGTTCGCGGGTCCGGCGCTGTTCCTCTTGAACGACGGCCCGGACCGCATCCTTCTGATCGTTGGTGAGGTCGCCGATCTGATCCTCGAGGCGGAAGATCTCCTGCAGAGCCGCCGCCTCGTCCTGCCGCCCAGTGGCAAGCGCTGACTGGATCTGCAAGCGACGCTGCGAATCCTCGGTCATGCGCTTGAACGGAATGACCAGAGCCTGCTCGACGGTGTCCTTCGCCGCGCGCGCATCCTCAATCATCTGCTTGAAGCCGGGGGGCTGACGCTTCTCGAGGTCGGCTATGACGTCGTCGAGCTGGCGCGTGGCCTGATCAGCTTGTGAGATCAGGCGCGGCTGCTCACCGAACCGCTCGTTGATCCGGGCGATGCTCTCGGCGCTGCGCTGGCCGAACTGCTCGAGCTGCTCCTGCGCACGCGCCAGCTGCTCTGCTTCGCGCACCGCCTTGTCCGCGCCCTTGGTGCTCCACTCGATGTGGAAGTGGCCGTCTTCCTTGAGCAGCTTGGTCAAGCGAACGCCGGCGTCGGCGTAGGCCTTCTTGATCAAGGCCTCCGAAACACCGTTGCCGAAGGCGATGTCGAGGGCATTGCCGCGCTCGTGTGCGCTGGTGCCCGGCACGGCGACAGGGTTCGTCGGCGTGCGGACGGTGTCGTAGAGACGCTGTTGCTCGGCACGGCTGCGCAGGCCGCTGGTCACGCGGAAGCCGGCGGTTGCGGCGATCGACTTCGCAGCGTCGAGGTTGATCTCGCGCCCGAACTGCTTTGTGACCTGATCCCCTTGGCGCTTCGCTTCCTGCGCAGCTTTGATCGCGGCGTCGCGGGTTTCCCGAAGTTCCGTAAGCCGCTTGCGATACTGCTGTTCGCTAAGAGAGCCGGAACCCAGCGGGTCGTCATCGAGATCAAGCTTGAGCGACTGCTCGCGCTGCCTGTTGAGGTCAGCCACGGCATTATTGTACGCGATGGTCGCAGCAGCTCCGGCGTCCATCGCTGCAGTGACCCTCTGCTGAGACAAGGCAATGTCGGCATTCGATGCCGCTTGGCGAGCGCTTTCGAGCGCACGTCTGTCGGCGGCGTCGTCTGTCTGAAGTTGCTTTAGGCGGTTCGCCTTCCAGAAATCGCCGGCATCCAGCGTGAGAGATTCGGTGATGGTGCGCGTCGAAGCATCGGCGCGCAGTTTGTCCATCTCCTTGCGCCGTTCCGCGATCCGAGCTTCGATCTTGGCTACTGCGTCGTTTGCGGTTGCTGCTTGCTGATTGAGGTAACTTCCCTGCTCCGCGATGGCGGATTTGGTGGCATCAGCCAGCTGCTGCATCGCATCGGCGGTGCTCTTGGCGCTCATGCCGAGCACATCGATGCTGCGCGAGAAGTCGTAGGTCTTGGTCGTGGCCTCTTCGGCCTTGTCCCCTGCGTTGAGGAACTCGTAGGCCAGAGTGCCCAGCGCGCCGACAGCGAGGCCGACCGCCAAGCCCCACGGGCCAGACAGGAACGTGGCGAAACGTCCGATCCGGTCGTAGGTCTTGTTCGTGCTGCCTTCCAGACCGGACAGGGCAAACGCCAGCTGGGGCAGCTGCTGCGCCGCCGCGACAGCCGCGCTCTGGCCCGAGTAGACCTGAATGGCGAAGTCCTGCATCTGCTGACCGCTCTGCAGCATCGCCTGGTTGAAGCGTCGGCTCGATACGGTGGTCAGCTGGTGCGCTTCGTTGAGCCGAAACAGGGCTTGATAGCCCTCGCTCAGGTTCTGGCGCGCGAATTCCTGAGCCTGCCCATATTCACGGGCCCCGATAGCGCCCTGCTGGAACAGCCGCTCGGCGCGATCCATCTCAGCGTCGAACCGCTGCTGCACTGCCAGCGCCGGGTCCATGGCTAGCCGGAGGGAATTCGCTTCCTGCGCCAGCGCTTCCTGTGCCCGTTCCGCTTCGATGAAGGCCTGTGCGCTGTCCCGCGCGCTCTTCGTGGTATGGTCAAAGGCGAGGGCGGTGTTCGCGTGGGTGGCCTGAAGGAGGCGGTTGCTCTCCACCAGCCCAAGCTCGGCGCGGCGGAGTTCGTCCAGAGCTTCGCGCTCTGCCAGTGCGGAGTAGCCGGCGCCGCCGCTGGTCGCGCTACGGTCGTAGCCGAAGGAGGATGCATAGCCGCTCTGGACCGACCGTGCCGTGACCTCTTGCTGAGCAGCGCGGGCGGCTTCGGCGTACTGCTCGCGCTGGGAATGCGCCAGTCGGCCCGTTGCGCTGGCGGCGGCGTCCAGCGCGCCCTGCAGCCGAGTGTAAGTTGTGATCTGGGCGTCAGCGACAGACAATGCCCGAGTGGCCTCGTCCCGCTGCGTTGCAAGCGCCTTGAGGTATTCGCGGGTGCGGACAGAAGTGTCTTCGGTCTCTCGTGCGAGCTTTGTCGCGACGCTGGCCACTTCGTCTAAGGCATCGCGGTAGAGACGGATGTCGGCCGCCTGCTGGCGCATGTCACCCAAGCCGAGGTCTAGCTTGCCCGCCTGCGAACCGATCCGGCCGAGTGATCCAGTGACGGAGGTTTCGACTTCGCTGAACGCATTCTTGAGGCGGCGTTGCGCCATCTCGCTGGCATGGGCGACACGACTTTCGAACTTGTCGAAAACACCGTTCTCTTCATAGCGCAGCGCGATGTAGGCGGGCAGCTGCGTCGGCGCATTCGATGCCATGTCAGCGCTGCTCCTTTGCGAGGTTGGTTGCGAAAGTCTCCGGCAGCTGGGCGCGGAGGGAGGTGAGGAGTTCGGTCACATTCACGCGCGCGGCGCGGGAGGTGTGGGGAATGCCGATGAAGGCCACGACCATATCCTTCTGGACCTGACCCTTGCGGGGCATTCCCTTCTTGGTGAGCGACTTGGCGCTGCGCTTGCGGCCGGAGAGGTCGACGCCGACGTTGCGCACGATCAGGAGCGGGTAGCCGTTGACCGACCGGATCAGGACGAGCGGGCCGATCTTGCTGTCGAACCCGCGCTCGCGCCACAGGGCCGGGGTCATGCGTTGCCCCTGACCCTTTAAATTGCTCCCGGCGAGGCGGCGGATCTGGTCGGTAGGAATCCAGAGCCACCGCCCGCGCCGGGGCATGATGTCGGCGCCATCGGTGTAGGAGGCGATCGCGCCCAGTGTGCGCTCCGCGCGCGACCGGATGAAGAACTGAGCTGACACCGAGAAGCGCTCGCCGCCGTACCGCTTCACCTCGTCCTCACCGCGCGCATCAATGGCGTTGCCGAGGCGGCCAAGACTTGCGGAGGCGAAGCGGTCGCGGATGGCGGCCTTACCGCGCCTCGCCAGCTGATCGACGGTACGCACCGCGGCGCGCTCGAAGGTCTGGATGGCGTGGCGGCGATAGTCGGCGACCATGCCGCGCGAGGGCGTGCGAAAGTCAGCCGTGAACACAGCTTTTCAAATCCGTTGCTCCAAAAAGAAAAGGGGCCTCTCAGCCCCTCATTGCGATCTCTCAGTACCCCCAGGATTACGGGCGGTGCATCATTCCGAGACCGGCATTACAAAACATCAAGTTGACTCGAGCGCCATTCGGCTGTTCCAAATCGGCGGATGTCATCCAGTGATAAAGAATATGGCTACATCGCTTACATCGATGAAGCTGGTGACCCCGGGCTTAAACGCGTTCGTCCGATAGACGAAAACGGCGCAAGCGAGTGGCTGGTCTTGAGCGCAGTTGTCATGCAGGCGAAGCGCGAACCGCATGTTTTGGGTTGGACCGAGAATATTATCTCCAACCTCGGAGTGCGCCAGCGTCGAGACCTTCACTACCGAACACTCTCGCCGACACGCAAAATCGCGGCCGGAGAGCAGATAGCGGCGCTGCCAATACGCGCGTTTGTGATCTGCTCCAATAAGAAAAACATGCGGGGGTATCAGAATGCGAGAGCATCCAAAATTCCATCGCAACAATGGTACTACAACTTCTGTATACGACTACTGCTTGAAAGGGTGACAGCTTTCTGTGCTGCACGAACAGAGAAAGATCATGGCAAGCATACTTTGATCAAGATAGAGTTCTCTGAGCGCGGCGGGATAAGATATAGCCAAACTGCAGCATACCAGTATTATCTGGGTCAGCAGCAGCAAGGCGGCCAGATATATCTCAAAAAACGTGAGCCAGTGATGTCGATGCTGGATTGGGACTTGATGGCTGCTTTCCCTCATCAGGAACGCGCCGGTCTTCAATTGGCGGATTATGTCGCAAGCGCGTTCTATCAGGCGATCGATTGTGGTGGGCCCGGCGTCTGGGACCTAAATCCCGCCAAGACGTTGTTTCCTATCCTGCCGAAGGAAGCCGGAATGCACCGCGACTTTGGCGTTGCGCTTTTTCCCACCCCAGCATGGCGAGCAAACCTAACCGATGATCAGAAGAAGATTTTCGAATTCTATGGGTATGATTTCGCTAGGTGGTAGGCCCCTGGCACCCGAACCTTGCATGCTTTCAGGATACCATCCTTAGGGCAACCGTCATGCAAGATGCCGCTTGTTCTTTCCTCAAGCGGCGAGGCTTATCCAGCGTTGCCTACCGACGCTGACACTATCGGCCTGCTGTGGATAAGTCAAGAAGACGCCAAGGATTCCAGAAGCTTAAGGCTAAGTCCTTGGAATTGAATCCTTTCGATATTCGCAGGGAAGCAATGGCTCCTAAGATTTCCTGCTGAGAGTAGGATCGAAGTCGTGGAGGCCGAGCGCGATCGCGTCGAACGCTTCGATGAGGATCATGGGCTGGTCGAGGTAGGCGCGGCCATCCGGCCACACCCGCCCGGCCATTCCCATGTCACAGCGCCGGTACATCGCGATCAGCGACCACTCTGCTTGGCTGACGAGCGCGCGGGGGTTTTCCGTGAACGTGCCGACCCCGTCAACTTCCCATTCTTTTCGCCCGTGCCAGTCTTCGAAGTATCCGGGGTCGCTTCGGATGGCACAGGCGAGTCGGAGTTTCCCTCCGATGCCTTGTCGAGGAAGAGGCGCTTCATGCACTCGATGCTCAGTTCCTGCGAGGGGCGCAGGGCTGAGCCGGGGGCATGCTTCGCCCCGTACTTGTCCAGGCGATCCGCGACGTTCAGCAGGCAATCGAAAGTGAGATAGCGACCGCGCTTGATGACGGCGGTGTCGAGGTTGTCGAAGCTGACAACGATAGCCGAGTTGATGGCGTGGTGGAGCTTGCGCTGGTACTCGTTGTTGTCGGCCTGCATCAGGCGGTAGGGCCGCCAGTCCCGTGCGATCTGCTCGAGCACCTCGCTGACGACGTCCTGGTCCTCGTAGACCAGCGGATCGCGTTCGGCCACCGGCACGTCCTTGTTCTCGGCTTCGTATGCGTCGACGGCGTCCCACCAACCCTTTACCTGAGGTTGCCAGAGGTCAAAGTCTTCGGGGCCGAGCAGTTCGCGCATGCCGCGCAGGATCTCCGCGCGCATGGTCTCGCTCGCGTAGGTCACGGCGCCTTCCTCGTCCATGACGCGGCGCTGCTGCTCCTTCTCGCGCGGGGTTCCCCAGCGCAGGAAGAAGGTCGGGGGATTGGTGAGGTGTTCCAGCGAGGCGGGCACGAACGGCTCTGCCTCACCGGCTTCAAGCGGGTAAGTGGTCATGGGGTGGCGACCTTGATTGGGGTGGCTGGTGGCCCCTCAGGGCCGGGGGATCAGGCCAGGTAGGGGAAGTTGATGCAGACGTTGCGGCTGAACACGTCCACCCACATGTCACCCTGCTCGGTGACGAAGTCCTGACCCAGGTTGGGCGACTGGTAGTTGAACCGGGCATCCGGGACCACGATCTGGGCCATCTTGCCGCCGGTGTAGCCCCACTGGGCAAAGACCGGCTGCTGGGTTTGCGCGTCGGCCATCGCCAACGTGTCGAACTGCGCCTTGAGATAGGCCTGACGGTCCATGTTGATGGTCGTCCGACTCTCCACCAGTTCGCCTGGGCCGGAGCCATCGGTGTAGTTCGGATCGGGCGGGTAGGCGGTGCGCAGCCCGAAGTCGATCGTCAGGCTGGAACCGCCCACGGCCTTGCCGGCGACCCAGAACTTGCCGTCCTTGAACAGCGGGACGGCGCCCAGCGCGGGGACGGTCGGGGTTGGCTGATCGACGTAGGCACTGATCGTCGCGGTGAAGCTGACTTCGAACATGGGCTGCGAGGCGCTGTCGCGGGTGCTGACCGGCACGTTCCAGCGCAGGCCAGACACGGCGAAGTCGACGAGGTCGTAGCGGATGCCATCGATCCACAGGCTGGTCGACAGGAACGGTGCGTCCGCCTCAGTCATGTCGCGCTGGAAGGAGAGCTGCTTCGGCACCTGATAGTTGGCGGCGGGCGCCGCCGGCAGCACCTCCATCAGCTCGGCGCTCTTCGCTGCGCCGGCGTAGCGGCGCACTGCGGTGACGCGGTCATAGGGGGTGGCGGCAATGTCGGAGAGGACTAGCGCCATGCCCTTGTAGAGGTCGTCGGACGATCCGGCCCCCGCGCCGAGCACGGCGTGGGTGTTGTCCGATCCGACGCCCAGGGCGGCGGGGGCGGCGGGGATGGCGGCGGTGGTCCGCACCTCGGAGAACTTCGCGGCCTTGAGGAAGCGGCCCGGGATATAGCCGTCGGCGGCGGGAACGTCGGCACCGCCCGGCGGGCGTAGGTAGATGTTGAACGATCCTGAGACGGTCTTGCCGGCTACGTCATCGCCGTTCTTGTGGATGGTGCCGGTGTACTCGGCATTCTGCACTGTCACGCCTGCGATCGAAAACTGCAGGTTCGAGATGGCGATCATGTCGGTGAGGGCGCTGGGCGCGCTGAATACGCCCTGCGCCGCCTGCATCTTGACCGCAAGCGCGGTCTTATTGGTCTTGCGAGCCATGATGGTCCTTCCTTGTTGGCGTCAGTCGCCGTCGGCGCCGTCGGGCGCGGCGGGTTCAGTGGTTGTGCTCTCGGCGGTAGGCGGGGGCGGCGGTGCCTGTTCGATGCCGGTGGCACCCATCAGCTTGCTGACGCGACCGGCCTCGATGGCGGCGATGATCTCCGGGATGGTGGCATCCTCGGCGTGGGATACGCCTTCGTCCTTGGCGATCCGGGCGAGCTGGTCGCGCTTCTTGCCGGTGAGGCCGGCGCCTTCGTCGATGGTTTCACCGCGACCGGCGGCGACGGCCTTGGCAGCGGCCAGGACCGGATCGTCGCCCGCTTCGAGGGCGTCATGCAGCACATTGAACTCGACCGGAGCCGAGGGGAGGGAGGGCAGGCGGGACATGGGTGTCTCCTTGCGGTTCAGAGAAGGTCCCCGCCGACGCCGATGATCGTGAAGTGATCCCGCCGGGGGGTGTAGAAGGCGCAGACGCCTTGGAGGCTGCTGCCCCCGATGCTCTTGCCGTTGTCCATAGGGGGAGCGACGTCGCGCTCGTCGAAGTCTTCGAGCCGCCCGCCCAGCGTCGGGTCGGTGCCGATGGCGGCAAGGATGAAGGCTACCTTCTCCATCGCGGCCCGGCTGACCTGTCCGGCGCGGGCGCTGGTTTCGAGGTAGTCGAAGTTGACGACCATCCGGTGGCGCGATTGTCCCTGGCTGTAGTCGTTCTGGAACGTCCAGTTCTCAACCGAGATGACGATGCAGGCCAGCTCCGTGTCGGCGTCCAGGCCATCGTCAGGGTCGCGTTCCGTGTAGACCGGCGTTCCCGAAAGATCGGGGAAGGCGCGCAGGAGCGCGGCGAAGGCATCCACGATCTTGGACTGGGCGGTGGGCAGCGGCTCAGGCATTGCTGTTCACGTCCTTCAGCTCGAACATCCAGCTGGTGCCCATCCTGTCGCGGCGGACGTTGATCGGGTGGAAGGTGCGGGCTGTCACCTTGGGAAGCTGCAGGCGGACGCCCCTGCCGGGCTTGGCAGGAACGTCGACCATCAGGACCGAAACGGTGACGTCCTGGGCGATCACTTGGCCGCCATCGAACGGCAGCTCTCCATCGACGTAGTTCACGTCGGCGGAGAGTGTGCCGTATGCCGGTTCGCCGGCAGGCCGATAGCGGATGGTGTCGCCCAGGGCGTCGGTAGTGATGCGGTCGAGGATACGGTCCATATCCTCGAGGCGGGGCAGGGGCATCAGGCCGGGGGTGCGTCGTCTTCGCTGCCGCCGGCGCGAGCAGCTTCGATGCTCTCGACGATCTGCGCGTTGGTGGCGCCGTCGGCGATCGGCACGCCTTCGTCCTTGGCGATCGCGAGCAGCTCGGCCTTGTTCTTGCCGGTGAGGACCGGCGGGTCCTGCGGCAAGCTACCACCCGGATTGCCGTCACCGTCCGGATCGAGCTTCGACAGCTTCTCGTCCGCCGCATTGAGTTCGGTGATCAGCTCGTCTCGCTCGGTTTCAAGTTCGGTCACCCTCGCGCGCAGCGTGGCCAGATCGGCGTTCTCCGCTTCCAGGACGAGAATGCGTTCGCGGAGGTCGGCGAGTTCCGAATCGTCCTCCTCTTCACCTTCGGTGTTCAGCCGGAGGAAGCGCTCCTCTGGATCTTCGACGATGCCCTCATCGACGAGGCCGGCGACACGGCTGCTGTCGATTTCCTGATCGCCCGGCTTCAACACCACCATGCTGGTGCCATCGTGAAACACCTTCTGACGAAGAACGGTGACTTCGATTTTGTCAGCCATGCCGCCCTCCTCAGACTTCAGCTTCGAGGACGAGGTCCGGACGAGCGTTCACGAACAGCGGGTAAGCGTAGATCTCCGGCTGCACCCACTGCTTCTTGGCGCTCTGGTCGCGCTCGAGCACGGGATAGTAGCGACGACCCAGCTGGTTGAGCGTCTCTTCCATCTCGTTGCAGGGGCCCATGATGTGCTGGAACATGCCTGGCACGCGGTACGGGAAGATCTTCGCCTTGTTCGAAGGGATGCCGATCTGGTTGGCCGCATCCGGGTTGGTGCCGCGATAGTGGAACCACAGGACGCCACCGAAATTGAACGTTTCCCAGGTCTGGTCATTCAGACGATCCTGAGCGGCGGCCTGGCCCTCGTAGATCTTCTCAATCGCGGGATGGCCGGTGAGCTTGTACCAGAAGTCGTCGCCGCAAACCGCGCGGATAGCGGGCTTGCCGATGGTGTTGGTCGACAGGCCCTGCGAGAGCGGGATGACGATGGAAGCGCCGATAATCGCGCGCAACTCGCCGATGGTTTTGGTGTCATCGTCCAAGCCGAGGTCAATCGTCGCGGGGCGGGCGATGCTGAACTCGGTGTAGTAGTCGACGATGGTTGAGCCATCCTTGTCCCGGACCACGCCATCGAGCGCACCGAGGCGCATATTTTCCTCGGTCATCTCGACGTCGCCGATCAGGTCTTCCTGAATCTCGCGGATGCGTGCTGCGACAAGATCTTCGTCCGTCTCATCCTCGAACGGCACCAGATTGGCGAATTCGTGGATGAAGAGCTGGTCGCCCTCGGCAATGCGGGGGATGCCGATGGGACGGTAGTTCTTCGTCGGGCGCGAGCGCATCTCGATCGGTGCGCCGCGCAGCGTGGTCTGGATAACGCCGTTGGTGCGGTTGGTCTGACCGATGTAGACGGTATCCGTGCCAACGCTGCGGGGCTCGAAGCCGATGATGCTGTCGAGGCCCTGGGGGATGTAGGTCCGCTTGTCGATCCCGCGGATCATGGACGCTGCGGTGAAGGCGTCGCCGCCGAAGACCGCCATAGTGATAGGCATGGTAGTTTCCTTTCGGAGGAGGCTGGATCAGCCGGCGTGCTGCGGGAGGACCTTCATGCCCTTGAGGCGGAGAGCAGCGTTGACCGCCTTCTTCGCCGCGTCGGTCATGCCGGCCTTATAGGTGAGGTCGTTGCCGTTGATGGTCGCCGGGCCGTTCACGGTCGCCACAGCCTTGCGGTCAGCGGCGGTGGCATCGACACGGCTGAACAGAATCACGGCGTTCGCCGGAATCTCGGCTCCGTTCGCAAGGGCGGTGTCGTGGACCACGTACTTGCTCGAAGCCGTGATCTTGGCAAGGACAGTGCCGGGGTAGAGAACTCCCGCGCCAGAAGCGACGACGATTTCCTCGTTGATGATGTTGAGGGCTGCGCTCTCGCCGAGGTAGCAGCCATCTCGGCGGTTTTCGTAGTTCAGTACAGCCATGACTTATGCTCCCTTCCTGCGGGCTTCGACCTTGGCCGCCGCGCGATCCCAGACAGCATCGGCCGCCGCCCGACCGGTTTTCCAGTCCTTGGGCTTCTGATCGGTGCCGAGGTCGGCGTTGGTGCGGTTCATGTTCTCGTTCATCTGCTCGCGCGCCGCTTCTTCGGCGGCGGCAGTGACGGCGGCCTGATCCACGGGCTGGGCGGCGGGCAGGTCAGCGAGAACGGTGGTAATCTGCTCGGCACTCATGTCGGTGCCGAGATACTTGGCGGCCTTGGCCTCGCGACCGGCGAAATGCTCGGAGGCGAAAACCGCATTCATGCGGTCGGTGGCGGCCTTGCGACCGGCAGCTTCGCCGGCCTGATAGGCTTCCGTCTGCTCGACGGGGGTGTCGGTGGTCATGTCCGGTTCCTCTTCAGGGTCGGGGCTGGTGGTCGGCTCCGCTTCAGGCTCGGCCGGTGGGGCAGGAAAATCTTCGGTCCCGCGTACGTCCTGCGTGTTCGCCGCGGGCAAACCAGCGGTGAGCCGCTGGCTGAAGTTGTCGAAACGGCGGCTCATGCGGCGCGCCTCCTCTCTTGCTTGATGCGGTCCACCTCGTCTTCCAGGCGGGTCCATGCCTGGCGTTCGGTCAGCACCTCATCCATCAGGCCAAGGCGCACGCCTTCCTCGCCTTCGAACCAGTCGGCCTCAGTCGCGAGCACGTCGTCCACTGGAATGTCGCGGCCCATCGCCACGAGATTGGCGAACGTGATCCGCGTTGCGTCGACAGCGCCTTGGAATTTCTCCATCGTGGCGTCGTCCAGATCCTCGTACTGGTTGCCGCGGTACTTGCGCTCGCCACTCCGAATCACGGTGACGTTGATGCCGTTCTCTTCGAGGGCGCCGGCGAGGCTGGTGTGCACCATGACGCAGCCGATGCTGCCCACGGTGGCATCGCGGGGGCCGAAGATCTTGTCGCACACCGATGCGATTGCATAGGCGGCGCTGCATGCCATCTCGTTGACCCAGGCATAGGCCGGCTTGCCGCCCATGCTCTGGGTATGCATTGCCAAGAATTCTACGAACTGCATCAGCCCGGCGACAGAGCCGCCAGGGCTATCAATCTCGACCCAGATGCCGAGGACGTCGCTGTCCTCGAATGCCGCTTCGAACTGCCTCTGCAGCATGTTGTAGCCGCAGAAGCCGGACATCGCGTCCAGCCAGCCCGCCTTTTGGACCAGCGTGCCCTCGATCGTGATGACTGCGATGTTGCCGTCCATCCGATAAGGCTTCGAGCCGTCGGGCGAATAGGTCGCGTCGCGCGCCAGCGCGTCCTTCCGAGCGAAATCGGCTCGGTCGAGCATCTCCTTCGCTTCGAGGGTGACGCCATCGATCGTCTTCATTTCGACGATGCCAAGGCGCTGCTGCAGCGCGCAGACCAGCACCTCGGCTTTGTGCGGATGGATTGCGAGCGGGCGGTTGAGGAGCTGTCCCGCGATGTTCGGGAAGCCTTGGGGGCGGGGAGGCCTCATTCTTCGGGTTCCGTTTCAGTGGGGGCGAGCGGCGATGACGCGGTCGGTGGCACTGCGGCTTGCGGCCCGATCATGTCTTCGAGTCCGAAGCCTTCGATCAGCGCCTTGTCGCGGGCGCGGCCCATGAGGATATCGCGGGCATCGCGCCCCTGCTCACCAGCTTCGATCGAGAGGTTTGTCCGGCCGGCGGCGAGATCGAGGTCCGACGCATCCGACTCTTTCTTCCGGTCGATGCTGCCCCGGCCAGGGCCGAGCCATTCGCTCATTGTCAGCTCAGCGCGGTACCGGAAGAAGCCGAGAGGACCGCCGGGCGCTTTGACCTTGCCGATGGCAACCGCCTCTTGAAGCCATGCCGCGTAGACAAGCGCCGGCATGGACTGCGTGAAGTTCCAGCGGTCGTCGAGCAGGCCGCGCCAGATCTCGTTCAACAGAGTGCGCGCTGAGGAGTAGTTCACGTCCTCCCAGTTCTGCGCGAGCTGCTGATGGGATAGGCCGAAGTCGCTGGCGACAGAACGCAGGCCCTCGGCGCGGAAGTCGGCGTAATGGGAAGGCGGCCCTTCGACGGTCGCCCAGCCGATTTCTTCGTTCGGAAAGAGGGCCGTGAAGCCGACGCCCTCTATGTAGAGGGGCTCTTCCTCACGATAATCGAACCACTTATCGACGAACTGCTCGCCGCCTTCATTGCCCGTTGGGGCCTGCCCCATCCCTTGCCGAACTTCATCGGTCGACGCTGTCGTGCGGACGTACGGGGCGCGAGTTGCACGAAGAAGGGCACCCTCAAGCTCCGCATCATCGTACTTGTCGAGCATGCGGATTTTGCGCATCGACGCGACCAAGCGCGATACGCCTCTCCGCTGCTGAGCGCGGTTCCGCTTGAACGCATGAATGACACGAGGGCGACCGTCCCGGTCCTCACGCTCGATGCGATCCGTCTCCTTGACGGATTTGCGATAGGTCAGCGAGTCGGGATGCTGGACCCGAATGTGGTAGGCGACCACTACACCGTCGGTATCGATCTCGACCCCGCCTACGACCTGGTTGCCGTTGGGCAGAACGGTTTCGTCCTGCACGCTATCTGGATTCTGCAACCTGTCCGGGTCGATGAGGCGGATGCAGGTCTGGTAAGCGCTGCCGCGGTCGCGCATTTCCACGTAGGCCAGCGCTTCGCCGTCGACCCACCAGTGGCGATACGCCGTTTCCATCATCTGCCCGAATGTCTGAGCGCGCTCAGCATCGCACAGGCGGCGAGTGTCTCGGTCCCAGACTCGGAACTGGGACTCCACATTGAGCGCCCAGGCCGAGGCCCACTGCCAGTCTCGGCCCATCGCTTCGAAGTCAGGCATTGCCTGCAGACGAAGGCGAGATCCAACAACCGCCTCAGCGCGCCGGTCCAAGCCGCCGCTGATGACCGGGTTGTTCCGAACAAGGTCTCGAGCTCGCGCAACGATCGTATCGCGCGAGCCAAGGGCCTCACGGTCTGCCCCGCCGATCCGGGGGTCCCACGACTTCATCTGGCGGTGACCGCGGATGCCAGCGTCGTAGGCGCGAGTGCCGCCTATGCGCAGGCGATCATCGACGAACGCCCCCTTCGCCGGAGCTTGAGCTTCGGCGGTTGCTTTGCCGTCGCCAAACTGGCGACGGTAATGATCAGGACGCATTACCCGAAAGAGACGCCGATGAAGCGGCGCCGGGGTCGCGCGCCGGAAGCTGCACTCTCGATGTCCGCGATCTGCCCGCTCAGATCAGTGATATAGCCGTCGAGGTCGCCCTTGTTGGCTTCTGAGAATTTCAGGCGCTTGCCGTCGCGCCAGACTTCAACGACGCGCGTACCCATAGCCAGCGCATGACGAGCTTCCTCGGCCTCGGCGAGCCGGGTCTTCAGGGTTGCAAGATCAGCCATTGGTCCTCGGTTTGCGATTCAAGCGCCGGTGGCGGTCGAAGATGGTTTCGGGATGCGTCGGCGCTGCCTGGTCGTCTCGCCCGCCGTTTTCTGGATCACCCCCTTTCGGCTCGGGTGAAACGGGCGTGGCCCAGGGCGGCAGCTTGCCCTCGGACCACTTGATGTCTGCGCGGTCGGGCTTGAGCAGCAGCCGTCCGCATTCGGTGTAGGCGAGCAAGTCGATGGTCTCCTGCGCGCCGTTGCGCACATACTTCCCCTCGATCTTGGGCTCGCGGAAAAGCTCGTCGTATCCCGCCTGCGGGAAGTTCGAGGCGAAGTAGATCTGGCCCGGGGAGCCATCGTCGATCAGCAGCACGCCGGTGCCCTCATCGTTGCCGAAGAGGTCGTCCTTCAGGCCATCCACGCCTGCGATGTGCAGCGGCACGGGCGGTTCGATCTTCCTGCCATCGTCATCCACGCTCAGCCAGGTCGGCTTGAGGCCGAGGTGCGGGCGGTTGCCCCCCATGCCCTTGATGGGCCGAACCCTGTTCCAGGAACCCCACCGCCGGTTCGCCATCCGGCTTGCGTATTCGTACGCCTTCGCAGTCGAGTTGCCGTCGCCGCTGTCGATCAGCAACACCGCTACCGGCATCGCGTACCCGGGCCTGCTCTGCATCGGCAGCTTCCGGTCGATCACGGCGTCGAGGACGTGCCAGTCATCCTGCACGTTCACCAGATCGATGTCGCGCATGATGCCGTCATCGTGGCGCCGCTGCCGGATCGTGTACCGGTCGATCAGCCATGACCGGCCGTGCAGGTCCCAGCCGCGGAGTAGGACGTCGACCTTGCGGTGGCCGGGGTCCGCGGCGGCGGTGATGAAGCGGACCCCATCGGGCACGGTGCCCATGATGAAGTCGACCAGCTGACGATCGTCATCCCCCTTCGCGGGCTTGGCCAAGGCTTCGGTCCGGCGCCGCAACGATGCCGCATCGATGCCCTTCAGGTCAGCCTCGCTCTCGAAGGCTTCACCGAACGTCCGGACCAGCACCTGCTTGAGCTTGTCGTTCTTCCCGGTGCGCTCCTTATGCTCGAGCGCGCCTTCCAGCTGCTGGGCGAGGCTGGACAGCGGGACCTGTCCCGACATCAGGACGTGGACCCAGAAGCCCCAGGTCTCATTGTCTTCGACGTCGCCGAGGATGCCGGCTTCGAGGTCGAGCACCTGGCCCTTGTGCATGTAGCAGCCCTCGTCGATCATCTGGCCGCGTTCCAGCTCGCCCAGCGCGCAGCCATTGGGGCAGGCGATCGATGCCGTTCGCCGTGCCAGCGCGAGGCGCTGATCGATCGGCGTTCCCTCAGGGGCCTTGGTGTAGTCGAGCCGGAAGCGCGGTACGTCCGGCCAGTGCTTGGTCGGGTAGGGCGAACCATGAACCCCGCAGCTGGGGCAGCGGAACACGAAGATACCCTGCGTCGACAGGATCCAGGCCGCTGCGATCCCGCCCGACCAGCCGACGTCCGGGTGGGCGCAAGCGTAGATCTTGCGGTCGGTGCCCAGATCGCTTTGACGCTGGCGACCCTGCTCGAGGAAGTTCGAGCGCCAGGCCTTTCCGTAGCTGTCGGGCTCGTCGAACACGATGTAACCGGCCTGGCGGTTGGTCGTGGTCGTCTTCGACATGACCATCAGCTCGAAGGTCTGCGATCCGACCCGCTTGAGCGTCTTGGTGTTGCCGTCGGTGCCGGGCTTCGGCAGGCGTCCAGCGAAATGATCCTCCATGATCGGCCGCAGGACACGGTCGGCGTAGGAGGTGACTTCGTTCGGGCCGGCCAGGTACCACATGACGTCCCAGGACGGGCCGTTGTCGAGGCACTTGGCCGCGAAGTTCTCCGCGATCATGGTCCCGCCGATGCGCGAGGGTTTCGGGACGACGATCTCGCGGACGTTCGGGTTGTCGTGGGCCTCCGCGATGGGAAGCAGCGCCTTGGACCGGGTCGGCGACCAATCGGTCCGGGTGCCGTCAGGCTTGCGGACTACCCGCCGGTTGGTCGACCATTCGATGGTGGTCAGGGTGTCCCGGGGCTTGAGCAGCTCCACCGCGCCGGCGGCGATATCCCAGGGCGTCTCGCAGAACTCATTGGCCGCTAGCAGTCGTGCCTGCTCAGCCAACTCCCGCCTGCTATAGACCCGCACCTCGTCGCTGCTCCTCGATAAACTTTGCAGCAGCCCCATGGACCTGTGTCGCCACGCTGCGCAGGTAGTCGTCCACCGCGGCCCTCACATGCGGCGGCAGGTTGCCGTTGGGATCCACCCGGGTTCGCACACCGAGGATCGCAGCGGTGACGGTCTGGTTGTAGCCTTCGATGAAGGACATCATTTCGCCCTTGGGCGTGTACTCGCGTTGCCGCTCGCGGGCGGCGACGACGGACAGGGTCATGTCGACCATCTGCTTCGTCTCGGCGAAGGTGGCCGCGTCTTCGTCTTCCGGCAGGCTCACGCCCACAGCCCTGCGGATCGCCTGGTTCTTCTTCGCCTGCTTCTCGGTCCGTGCGGTGAAGTGTGCAATCAGCAGGTCGATGGCCCGGAGAGGTTTGAACTCCCAAGGCACACCGTTCCCGCCGCGCTTTACCGCGCCCTTGCTCTCAAGGGCGGGTGTTGCATCGACCCAGTCACGGAGGGTGGGCCAGCCCAGGCCGAGCAGTTCGGCCATGGGCTTGGCGTCGAGGATGGTTCCCCGGCGCAACTCCTCCGCTTTCGGCCGCGCGCGGCGCAGTCGATCGAGCTTTATCCGGTCGCCTTGAGCGGGACGGGCCATTCAAGAAACCGCGGAAATCAGGGGGTTTTCGGGAAGCATCGAAGTGCGTGTCGGGCCTTGACCCACTTCTTCTGACCGTGATGAGTTACGTCGTTTCTCAGGCACAGTCAACACCCTCGCGATACTGTTGACTGCTCTACACGCAAACGCGCCCATTCAACGTCGCGGTCGTCTATGTCCCGCGCTACGTCTTCCCGGACCTTGATCCAGTTATCAAGCGCGTCAATCAGCAGCTTCCGGGCTCTCGGCCACCCGAGGCGGTACTTACGCGCTTTCGCCTTTAACGAACCTTGTTCGAGGATCATATCGAGGATCATTCGTTTGGGCATGGGCAGCATGTTGCGCCACTTGGTGTACGCCACCGACAGGCGGACCTGGGCAACCTGTTCAAGGATGGCGTCGTGCGCTGAAGCTGAACTATCGACCCTCGGCTCAAAGTTGGATGCCAGCATACCAGTCGCCCTGGTGAGGATTTCCGCTGCAGCGGTAATCTCGACCGATGCCCCGTACTGGTCCTTGTCGATGACGCCGCGAAAGAACAGATCCGCAAATGGCGAGGTCGCCATGTTCCGCTTCGTCCGCGCCAGCGTAAACGTCTCGATGTGGAGGACGAACTCGTCCTTGTACTCGGCATGGTTCTCTGCCTCAGGCGTGACCAGCGGGCCGTTGTGCCGCAAGCGCAGCTGCTCCTCCTGTTCGACGCGCGCTCGCCATTCGAGGTTCGTTTCCGCCGGTCGCTTCTCCCGCCAGCTCTCTTCCGCCCCGCTCATTCAATCTTCCCTTTCGCCGTAAATCTTGCCCACGATCTGCTGGATCAGCTCCCGGTCCTGCCAAGGCAGGCGGGCGATGCTGTCCGGCATGAGGATGACGGTGCCGTCCTCGTGCCACTTGCGCGCCGCCATGCGCCGGGCGCCGGTCGGATCGGGGTCCTGCATCTGACGCGCGTACGGCGTCAGGCTCGTTCGGTTGATGCCCGTCACAGCAGGCCTCCCTGCATCAGCGAGTGATATCGCTCGTTGGTCATGCCGCGGCGGACGTGGGCGCGAAGCCAGGAACGGTATCCCTGAGTGCGCTCCTCCGTCCAACCCGCGAAGTCGGTAAGCTCATTCCGGATCAGCTTGCGCAGCGCGCTGGCGTCGACACCTTCGAGGGCCTGGATCTGGTTGCTCTGCCCGTTGGGCCCGTCGATCGTCTCGACGAAGTACCAGCGCTCCATCTCGCGGCTGAAGGGCCGCGTGTTGTTGTCCTCGCACCACGCCAGCATGTCCTCGAAGGGCCAGCGCGATCCGGTAGCGAGCCAGGCGTCCGCCGCGTCGCTCATCCCCGCTTCCTCGCCAGCCGGGCGGCGGCCAATTCGCGAGCGGCGCTTTGCCGCAGGGTGTAACTGCCGTCCTCCTCAAGCCGCAGTAGCGAACGGGTTTCGGCCATCTGCTTCCACGTCTCGGGCAGGGCATCGATCCATGCCTGGGGCACCTCATCGTCCGCGACCAGCCGGAACATCGCCTCATCGAAGCGGGTAGTATGCTCGGCGCTGATGCGGCGCAGGACCTCGGATCGCTTGACCGCCAGCGGGTGACGAACGGTGAAGCCCTTGAGGATGTTCAGGCACTCGGCGATGGTAGGGAACCACTGGCACCGCTTCAGGACCTCAGCCTCGAGATACTTCATCGCCGCCAGCGGGTATTCGCCCAGCATCCGGCGGTATCCCTCGGCCTGCGCCTCGAGCGAGATGTCGCTGCGGCTCTGGCTGGGCAGGCAGGCCTGCAGCCCGGCCATGATCGAGTAGAACTCAGCTTCGGGGCAGGGCACGGGGGGCGGCAAATGGCAGGCCGTCATCGCTTCCAGCTGGGCCAGCATCCCATCGTTCAGCCTCTTCGGCAGCGCGGCGAGATTGAGCCGCGACAGCGCGGCGCTGGAACCCTGCGGCGACGGGCTGGCCGGCTCCACGACCCTGAGGGTAGGAAGCACCTGAGCGAGCGGGCGAGCTGCGGTTTCCATTGGTAATCCTTCGTTCCTCGGACTTGGCAATCCACGTGCCGAAAGCCCCATTCCAGTTCTTGGCCAGCCGGCCGGTGCTCTCCGCGTGGCTGCAGAAAGCGAACAGTTCACGGTCCAGCATTCCGGGCGGCCAACCGTCGACAATCCGCTGCGCGGCAGAGCCAAGCGACGGCACGAACGGGTCGGGCAGGGGGGTGTCCTCACCAATGGCGCGCTTCGCCGCCGAGGTGCGCTTCGGCTTCGGCTTGGCAGGAGGCTGATCACCATCGAACAGGTCCTCGCCTGCTTCGCCCGCGCCCGCGCCTAGAGAGGGAGAAGCTTTAGCTTCTTCCTCTATTGTTCCCTTGTTCCCTTGTTCTTTAGTTGTCCGGTGGCTGTCCGCTCGCTGTCCGGTTGCTTGTCCGGTTGCCTGTCCGGCCTCGTCCCCGACGTCCTGATATTTGTCGTAATTACAGATAGTTATGATTGTGCGGCCTTGTCCGGTTTCCCGTCCGATCATCTGTTCGGTTTCGAGACGGGTCAAAAACCGCTCAACCGACGACGGCGACAGCCCCCAAGCGGCCGAAAGCTGGGCGCGCGAGGCGCAGAGTTGACCGCGCTCGAGCATGACGGTGGTGCCGCCGATGGTGAACCGGGTCGGCTTCCAGCAGGCAGATGCGACCATCCAGAACCACGCCCCAAAGCGCTCCGCATTGCCTGCGAAAAGGGGGTGTTCCCGCGCTTCGCGGTGGAGGGCGATGAAGCCGCTCACTCGCACACCGCGTACTGGCTCTGGCAGCGCGAAGGCTCTTCGGCAAAACTGGCGTCACCGATCACTGAGAAGATGTCGAAGTTGCGACCGCCGCGACCAGTCCGGGACCATTCCACGGCGCGACGGATGCTGGCGCGGATCATGCCGTTTTCGTCCGCCGGCACCTTATCGGTAGGCAGAAACGAAGAGATCATCTCCTCGCGCTCTTTCCGGATTAGCGAGGTGTACGCATGGCGAGCTACGCCACCGACGATCGATTCCCATTCCTCAATGCGGTCGATCTGCTCAGGGAAGCGACGTGCAATCTCTCGCAATTCGCCTTTCTTGCACATGATGCACGGCATGCAGCCGACGCGGCTCATACCCATCTGATACAGCGGGTTCGGCTTGAGCCCGTGGCGCCGCGCAATCTCGAAGGTATCCTCCGCCTTCCATTGATGGATCGGGCGGTAGAGAACGGTCGGCGCCATGATGGCGCAGCGGATCAGCTCCAAAGCGGGCTTTGCTGCCCGAGCCTCGCTTTCGTCAGCGCGTTCGCCGATCCATTCGATGGTAGGCGTACCCGCGAAACGCAGAGGCTCCTTGAGCTCCGCCATCGGCTGCAGCTTGAGCTCATCAGTGCAGAACCGCGTTTGCGATCCAGGGAAGCGGCCATGTAGCATGCCCATGTCGAGGAATGGGTTTCCCGTCGGCTGCATCAAGGCGATGGCGCGCTCAACAAGTTCAATTGGAAGCGGCGGGGTTACCTTGACCGGGCATTCGCACTCTTCGCGGATGAACGCTTTTTCGGCGTATTTGAGGTCTTTGCAGGCGGCCAGACAGCTGCGGCTGTGCTGCTTACGGCGAAGTTCTTTCACCCAATCACGACGCATCGCCTCCCGCCGGGCCGGGAACTTCGCGGTGAAGTCGGCACGTACGGTTTCGATAGTCACGCCAAGGCGATCAGCGAGATAATCGACATGGGCCAGAGTGATTGGGTGTTCATTACCGGTGTCGGCGAAGATGAAGCGCACGTTCATTGATCGGCGCTGGGCGCGCTCGATGGCGAGACACATCGTCGCGGTGCTGTCCTTGCCTCCGCTGATCGATACGAAGTGGACAGGCTTCACTGCGCATCCTCCTGATACGGCAGGAGGTGCTCACAGCCTTTGACCGTGCGGGCGCCGCAGCGATGGCATTCGCCGTTGAAGACCGCCCGACGCGTCGGCACCTTGCTGAAGGTCTTGCCCAGCTTCATTTCGCGATGGACGGCGGCAACATGGCGCCCGTCGATCTTCGGCTCCGAAGCCATCGGCGCGCGGGCAGCTTGCTTCGCCAGAACCCGGCGCCGCAGCTCTTCGAGCGCTTCTTCGCCGGTAACGTCTTCCAGTTCGGCCGGATCGACACGCATGGAGCGCGGCTTTTCACGGCGCGCCATTGAGCGAAGTGGCTGCTCTTGGCGGCGCGGTGCGACGGCGGCCGGATGGGCGACCGTCAGGCGGCGAGCTTCGCGGAAGCGCGCCTCGCGATCGGCGGATTCCGCCGCGCATGCTGCCCGCACCTTATCGGCTGCCGCACGTTCAGCTGCCTGGCGCCGGGTCGGCTGACCGGCAGCAAGGACTACGACGGCGGCCACTACCGCTGCAGGATTCCGGACCGCAGGCGGCCAGAGCAACCCGGCGGCATCGAGCATATACCGGCCCGGCGGAATCTGGCGCAGCGGATGGATCGGTGAGAGGGGCTTCATGCCGCAACACCTCCGAGCTGAGGTCGCAGCGTCTCGGCAGCGAGCCAGGGGGGCGTCACGCCGTCGAGCAGGATGGCGTAGGTCAGGATGCCGATCGCGTCGGCTTCGTCGTTCTTCTTCGGCGCAAAGCCCAGCTGCTTGCACCGTTCGATGACCAGCTTCTTGAGCAGATCGGTGCTGCTGGCCTTCTTGTCGCCTTCCTTGCGCCGGCGCCGGGTCCCGGCCTTGACCTCGCGGACGACCATGTCGCCGATGAAGTCCTTGCGCCAACGCTCGACGTTGACCTCCTTCACGATCCGGCACCGCTTGATGTGGCCGAACGATTGGGCATGGGAGGCCAAGCCGCCCAGGAGCCAGATTGTCTGTACCGTGGTGCCGCCCTGCAGATGGCCGGGCGTGATCGGCTCCTCGAAATACATGCGGTCGAAGCCCATGACCTTGTGGAGGTCAGAGAGGTTGCGATGCAGCTTGGCGTAGACGCCGCCGTTCGAGGTGTACTCGGATCCGAGCACCCAGTGGCCGTACCGCGGCGCGTCGGTGCCGGGCGTCCAAAGCGCCCAGCCGGTGGATGACTTGCTCAAGTCGAGAGCGAGGTAACTCATGGGATCTCCGCAACTTCTGCGCGATCCTCGCCCTGGCAGGCCTTCCGAGGCATATGCCGCCTGCCAGGGTCCGGTCGCGCCCGGGGTGAAAGCCCGGACGTGAAGGTCAGTGCGCGCGCGCTTCCGGCGCGGGCTTGGTGGGCGGGTTGATGCGCGTCACGGTCGACGGGCGGGCGGTGCGCCGGGGCTTGCGGCCGGCCTGCTGCTCGACTTCCTCTTCAGACGCTTCGGTGAACGTCTCCGGCTCGGCCGCGAGAGGCAGTTCACTGCTGCTGGCGTCGTCATCCTCGTCCTCGTCGACCAGAAGATCGTCGTCTTCCCGCGCTTCCGTCCCGACGACGTCCTGCTCGGCCTCGCCATTCGCCATCGTGACGAGATCGCGCGGCAGGAACAGCTTGCGGTGCTTCAGGCCCTCGGACAGCGCGAGGAGGAGGTGGTCGCGCTTGGCATCTTCCTCGCCTTCCAGCGAGATGATGAAGTTCAGCACCTTGCGCGGGAAATGCGCCTGTTCCTTGATGTCGTCATACGGCCGGGACAGGTCGCCCTTGAGGGTGTCCATCTTCGCCAGCTTCGGCTTGATCTGCTTGTCGTAGATCTCGAACGCCTTTCCGGCGTCGGGGCGCTGGTATTCGCCTGCTTCGTCTTCCTTGGCCACGGCGGCCTCCTTTGTGCTGGACGCATCCGCCGGTGCGTCGGGATCGTAGAGGAGCGTGTAGGCCTCCTCAGGCGGGGGACTTTTGAGGTCGTCGGCGGCGATCAGCCTGGCGGTGGCTAGGTCGTAGCCGGAGCGCTGCGCAGCATCCTCGACGCTCAGGCCGTCACGGATGCCGCGGCGCAGGAGGCGCATCTGCTGCGATCCATGGCCTGATACGAATGTGCTGCTCACTGCCGTCTCCTCAGATGGTGGGGGCGGGAGAGGATTCCGGCGCGGCGGTTGAATGGGCTGGTACATTTGGCCCCCGCTTCGATCGCGCCCTTAGGGTACTGGCTGACCCATCCTCTCTCTTTCGCGTCCGCCCCGGCCGCGTCGAATTCACTTCCCTCGCTGAGCCGGCATCGCTGCGACGCCGCGCCGCGAATTGTCGGCGTCAACGATGGCCTGCATCTGCGGGATGATCGGGCGGAACAGGCTGGCCAGCGCGCCGTCATCGATGTGGCAGCGGCGGCCATCGGCCATGCGGCGAAGATATTCAGCGACAGCGCCCGACAGGCTGGTGATCAGGTCCATGTCGCTGATCTCGCCGCTGTCCTTGGGCGTAGCGGTCAGGCCGTAGAGGCTGAGCACTTCGTTGAGCGCGGTGGGATCAGCGGCGAGGCTGTTGAGCAAGTTCTCCGACGAAGGGAGAGACGGCCCCGAGATACCACGACGGACCGTGACCTGATCCATGTCACTCGCATCTGCGAAGACGCCTTGGCCCATCGAGAGGGCGCAGCGGCTCCACGCGGCGGAGATGGCCTGCGACAGCTTCGTCTTGGACATTGGTGCGGTGCGACAGACCTGCGCGTCAGACATGGGATACCTCGGATGCATGGAAACGATGTTCAGAAGGGCCCGAGCCGCTCGGCACAGGGGGTTCAGGGAGCGGCCCGGGCAGGGTGCTTCCCGGTGCGGTGGTCGTGCTGCCGGGAAGGTGAGGGTGCAAACCTCGACGGGCCAGTTCGGCAAGCAGGGCCTGCACCGGGACGGCGGTAAGGTCGGGCTGCTGATCGATGATCTCGATCGCGCGGGCTCGACCAGGAAGGCGACGGATCATGCCGCGTTCCTCAAGGGCGGAAAGCAGGCGGTGGACGCCGGACTTCGAGAGGAGGCTCATGGCAACCATCATCTGCGTGAAGGTCGGCGCGATCCCGCCGCTCTCAGCCATGAACCGCTCGATGTATTCGAGCAGACACAGCTGGTGTTCGGTCAGGCCGGTCATCGCGCCATGCCTCCGCCGAGGCGGCTTGACGCCGCCCCGGCTTCGGTCATCGTGCAGTCGTCACAACCAGCACGAGGTGAAACATGCAGCAGACCACCGCATTCGCGATCCGAGGCATCATCAAGGTTTTGCGAGATGAAGGTATTCTGGACCAACGCCAGACGGCCCTCATTATCGACGAATTGGCCGCCGCCGATGCCGAAGCCGAACGCAGGCGTCAGGCCTCGCCAAATGAAAGGTACCATCTCAGGTTGCTCGCCATCGACGTTGCGAAGGAAGCGGGGATCAACCCTCCGTTCGAGCATGCTGTGTCTCATACTTGAGGGCGGTGGCGTTGCCGTCCAGCAATGCCTCCAAAATCGGTGCGAGGCGTTCATCCTTGATGCGCCGTTCTCGGACAGCCATGTAGATCGCCGCATCGGGATCGACTGGCCAAACGCCACCGAACAACACGCGATCGGCTGCGATCTCTTCGCGGATGATTGCGCGGAGGTTGAACTCGCTCACATCGACGCCCTTGGGCAGAGCATGCCGACGGTCGGGCTTCGCCATGACGCGAAGCACGGGATCCCGGCTCAGCTCATGCTGACGATCGTAGTTCCGCACCCAGCGCTCATCGACGCGGCGCTCGAGCCACGTCTGCAGCCCGGTCTGGCGCGGTTTGCGCGCGGGGCTGGTCACGCCGCCTCCGAGGAGGGGGTGGGGGACGAGAGCTTCGTGGCTGCGGCAGCGGCCAGCTCCCCGAGAGTGGCAAGACCTTCGTCGGCGATTCTCTGCCAATGAGCAGCAGGTATGCTGTTGAGGCGGTTCCAGCCTTTCACCGTATTGGGATCAACATCGATGCAACGGCCTGTGGCCGCAGGGCCGCCAGACCTGGCGATGATGTCCCTATGGGACGGCTGATCTGATGATGTCGCAGCTGCCATGCGAGGAGAGGTATAAAACATACCCGACCAAGTCAATCGCATTCGGTATGACACATACCCGTGCCACCGTTAGCCGAAATGACATGAGCGAACAGGCCGACCGACTAAATCAAGCGATTCAAGAAACCGGGCTCACGAAAAAGGAGCTGAGCGAGCGGTATGGTTGGTCCTACGACACACTGAAAAGCAACGCTAATGGCAGCATGCGCTTCAGCTATAAGAAGGCACTTGTTTATGCCCACCGCTTGAAGGTGAGGGCGGAATGGCTGTTCGAGGGCACTCCTCCCATGCGGCCGGAACCGATGACCGACCAGCGACAGGTTTCTGAGGTGCCGCTCGTCGGATGGGTCCAAGCGGGGCAGCTCGGCGATATCACTGTGATGCATGATTTGGGCGAGGTCGAGACAGCCATCACGGATAACCTGGGCCCAGGAGATTGGTTCGCTACCACAGTCAAAGGTGACAGCATGGATCGTGTGTCACCAGAGGGTTCGCGTATTTTTGTGAATGCCGCAGAGAGAACACCGGTCAATGGTGGTTTTTATTTGTTCTCTCGCCGCGGAGAGACAACCTACAAGCGTTACTATGACGATCCGGTGCAGCGGTTAGAGCCGTTTTCGACAAATCCCATAAACAAGACCATATTTATTAACAAGAAAGAGAATTGGATAGTCGTGGGGCGCGTACATCGAAGCGTGTATGATTTGATATGAAGTCCATTCGTCAGGTTTGTTAGAGGCTGCTTATGGATAGGGATCAGAAAACGCGTCTATGGTTTTGGGGAGGCATCTTCTTGATCCTAGCCATCGTGGTGCTCAGTTCGATGGACCTATCGACGAGCACGGGAGATCGGGAGGCGTCAGTTTTCCAACATATGTCGGAAACGGGCAGGTCACCCCAAGAGATTTGCGACCAAGCCAAGACGGTAGAGGATGCATACGCCAGAGGCGGAGATGAGCGACAGGCCGCGTCTTGGACGGAACGTCGGCAAATGGCCTGCCTCCACGCTGATGTATGCAAGCATGTAGAGGGCGGCTGTCCAAACGCGCAATGATCGGCAGAAGCAACCTTGAGGCTCAAGAGAGCTTTTGAGGCTGCTGGGTATGTTCCATACCTTTTCGCTTGACGCATTAGGGTATGTTTTATACCCAGTCTCCAACAGGCACCCGCCTGATCGGAGATGGCAATGCTTCACGCACCCCCGCTGGCGCCGACCGGCTCTCGCTTCACGCAGATCACCCCAGTAACCGAGATCGAGCCGTACCAGGGCTGGTCGCTGTTCAGCGACATCGACGCTGACGGCGACGGTTTCACGTACTGCGAATATTACGCGCGCGGGCCGAAGGCTGACGTGCATCTGCCGGTCAGCCGGTTCGCCTTCCATCCCACGCAGGACCGCTTCGAGTGGCTGGTGCGCAACGGCTTTGCGCAGAAGCCGGCGCGTCACTGCTCCGGCCCTTGGGACGATCAGGACATCGACCGCGAGCTGGCCGCTGAGCGCCGGGCGGTGGCGGCGTGACCCGCGCCTCCTCCATCCTCATCCTCGCCGCGTTCACCGCGTTCCTCTTCGGCTTCGATGCCTGGTCGACGGCGTACCTTGATACGCACCCAGCCGCGCGCGAGTTCTTCGCCAGCCGGGCATTCACGCTCGCCCTCATTTTTGGTGGCACGATGGCGGTTTCTGTCGCGTCGATCATAATAGCAGCATTGGCGCTTTACCCCGAGCCCTCCTCGGGTCGCGCGGAGCCGGAGGACCACGTCTGATGGTCCCCGGCTCCAACAACGCTCCTTCGACCGACGGCGTCGTCCTTCCCGTCCTCTTGCTCGGTGCAGTTCTGGCGCTTGGCTTCATCGCGGGAATGCCGCTGTGAGCTGGGCCGTCGGAGATTTGGCCCTGTGCGTAGCGTCCGGATGGCGCCTGGTTGAAAATGATCAACTCGACACGGGTTTCCGCCCGCGATCGGGAGGCATCTACAACGTCAGTTCGCTGGTGGTTGTTGGCGGTCGAACTTTCCTCGCGTTCGACGGGAGCGGTTCAAACGCATTCATCCACGAAGCCTTTCGCAAGATCGAGCCGCTCACTGATTGGGAGCACGGCCAGTTCGAGATCGAGCTGATGGTGGACGCGCGCCGGCAGAAGGAACGCGCGCTGTGAGCCGCGCCCAGCGCACCTATGACGAAACGCGCCACTTCACGCCGGCGGCGCGCGGCGTCGATGTCGAGACCCCAGTGGCGGGCTTCTACCGCTACCGGCTTGGGCAGGGCACCGTCCGGGGCGGTGTTCGTCTCTGGTACGGCCCGCCACACGATCCGGTGACCGGTGAGGAGCTGGACCGCTCCTGGCGTTGGCAAGCCGAGTTCGACGGTGAGCCGATCGACTTCGACCGCGTCTGGCCGGCGTGCGCCAAGGACCCGCTCACCGACGCCGAATACCGCGCGCTGATCAGCCGCAGGGCGTGGGCACGCCAGCATGCGCCTGACAGCGCCTACGCCCAGATCGGCCGGCGCCATGACCCTCTCGCGGCGTCCGCGCCGCTTCCCTTCTGACCACCCCCGAAAGGAACCGCCATGCCCATCAAGCAGGCCGTCAAGGAAGAACCCCAGATCCTGCCGGGTGAGAACCCCGCCAGCGCGCCCGTCGGTATGGGCCACAACAAGCCGCCGCTCGAGGAGCTGATCCCCGAGGAGTTCCGTGCCGAGCTGCTGCGCGAGCGTCCGGACTTCCTGATGAAGCTGGACCAGTACGTCGGCGCGGCGGGCAGGGCAGTCGCGACCAACGACGATGAGCTGGCTCGCTGCGGCGACCTCGTCAACGCATACCGCGCGCTGCTCAAGCACATCGATGCGACCCACACCGCCGTGAAGGCGCCGCACCTGCTGGCCGGTCGTCTGGTCGACGCCGAGAAGAATGTCCTCAAAGCTTCGGTCGAGGAAGCGAAGTCCAAGGTCGAAGGCATCGGCAACGCCTATGTTGCCGACCGCGAGGCGAAGCGCCGGGCCGAGGAAGAGCGTGTCGCCGCTGAACAGCGCGCCGCCGCCGCCCGTGCCGCTGCAGCCGAGCGTGAGCGCCTTGAGGCCGAGCGTCGCGCCGCTGCGGCAGCTGCAGCCGCCACCAGCGCGGAAGAGCGGGAAACCGCTGAACGCGAGGCCGAGGAAGCCCGCCAGCGGTCCGAGGAAGCGATGGCCGACTCGGCTCTTTCCGCGGCGGCCCCCGGCAAGGTCGAGCCGGTCCGCTCCGATGCTGGCGCCGCCGTGTCGGGCAAGGTCGAGTACCAGAGCCAGGTCGAGGACTACGCCAAGGCTTTCCGCGCCGTGAAGGATGACGATCGCGTGAAGGAGGCCGTCGACAAGGCCATCCTGCGCCTCGTTCGCGCCGGCAAGCGCGAGATCACGGGCGTCCGCATCTGGCCTGTCGCCAAGGCCAGCTTCCGCTGAATTCAACCTCTCAGAAAGTCCACACCATGTACCTCGTATTCGATACCGAGACGACGGGCCTTCCGCTCTGGAATGACCCGAGCGATCATCCCGGCCAGCCCTACATCGTCGATCTCGCCTGCAGCCTCTACGACGCCACCGGCCTCGAGGTGGAGCGGTACGACGTCCTGATCAACAATGGCGTCGAAATCCCTGCGGAGGCCACCGCCATCCACGGCGTTACGCGGGATATGTGCGAGGCCGACGGCGTCGATCCTCGCGAAGCGCTCTCGAACTTCATGGCGATGGTGTCCAAGTCGATGGTCATCGTCGGGCACAACGTCAGCTTCGACGTCCGCCTGAAGCGCATCATGGCCGCGCGCCTGATGGGCGAGAAGTGGGACTGCCCGCGTCCGACCTTCTGCACGATGCGCAAGACCACCACGATGGTGAAAGTCCTGAAGGCCAATCCCCGCTTCGACACCGACTGGAAGTGGCCGACGCTGGGCGAGGCCACCCAGCACTTCTTCGGCGAGCCGCACGTCGATGCCCACCGGGCCCGCCCGGATTGCGACGCCTCGGCCCGCATCTTCTTCCACCTCCGTGAACAGGGACTTGCCTGATGACCGTCACCACCGCCCGCTCGCGCGCCGTTGCGCAGGAAAGCCGTCAAATCGATGCCAGCCAGCAGCGCGCAATTGCTGCGCGTCAGGGCGCGTCGAAACCCCGCACCGCTCTTGAGGCCATGGCTGCGCGGCTCGAAGTTTCGCCTGCGACCCTGCAGGATACGCTGACCAACACAGTGTTCGCCGCGTGCCGCTCACGCGAAGAGTTCGTGGCGCTCGTCATCGTCGCGAACACCTATGGTCTCAATCCCCTGCTCAAGGAGATCTACGCCTTCCCCACAAAGGGCGGCGGCATCACACCGATGGTGTCGGTGGACGGGTGGATTCGCCTCATGAACACCCACCCGCAGCACGACAGCATCGAGTTCGAGGATCATGTCGACGAGAACGGCGGGGTCTACGCCATCGAGGCGACGATCTATCGCAAGGACCGCGAGCGCCCCACGAAGATCATCGAGTACCTGAGCGAGTGTAAGGGCAACAGCGCGCCCTGGCAGAAGTCGCCGCTGCGCATGTTGCGTCACCGAGCCCTCATCCAGTGCGCTCGTATCGCCTACGGCTTCTCCGGCCTCGCTTCGGACGAGGGCGAAGCCATCGACGGCGGCGACCTGACCCCGACGACGCTGCCCAGCCAGCAGAGCCTTGCTCAGGAACTGGATGACGAGATCCCGAACTTTGACCAGCAGGCCGACCGCGAGACGGGCGAGGTTCTCGAGCGCGACAGCCGCGGCATGACACAGGTCGACGAGGCGACCGCGCGTGAGCTGGACGCAGGCAACGACGGCACGTTCTCGTCTGAGAACCCGATGGCACGCGAGGGCCGCGACGACGCTCAGATGGGCGAGCAGCAGGTCACTGAGGAAGAGCCGATCTGGCTCGCACAGGTCCGCGACATCGAGGCCAAGGTTCGCAACGCCGCGACCATCAAGGCCATCGAAGCGGTCGAGCGCGACTGGACCGGCCGCGTGATGAACGGCGTGTCGGATGACGGCGTGGTCCGCGACGTCGAGAAGGCGATCGCCGCCAAGAAGCGCAAGCTGCAGCAGGAGGCGAAGTGATGGCTGAGCCGACCACGCAGCAGCGCGCCATCGCGCTGATCTACAAGATGCTCGACCGCGAACCCAGCGACCACGCTGATCCGCTGGCGGCAACGCTGGCCGACCTGGGCGCCGATAGCCTCGACGTCATCGAGATCAGCATGGAGCTGGAACAGGCGTTCGACGTCGAGATCACCGACGAGGAGGTCGATGCGCTGAGCATCCCCGAGGCGAACAAGACCGTGGGCGACTGGTGGCTGCTGGTCGAGGCAAAGCTAGGGGCGCCGGCAAATGGCTGACAGTCACGAACAAGCTGACGCACTGCTTGCGGACGTCACGTGGTGGTTCAAAGGCTACCGCGCCGGAGCACAGCAGATCGAAGCATGGGGCACGTTGGATCCAACGGATGGACTCGGCACTGCGATACTGGGCGTCCGCGAATGGATCGGTCGACTCGCTCGTGGAAAACGTCGGGTGCTCGGCATCAGCGATCGCAATCTCGGTGTCGCGATGACGGAAGCCGAGTTCGAGCGGCTGCACGATGGCTTGCGCGAGCACTCCGGCGATGGCGACCGTGCCCTGGCCCGAGAGACCATCGAGTTGATCTACCGCGAGTTCGTCGCCGAGCGGCGTGAGCCGAAGAATGACGGCGAAATCCCCTTCTAGCCATTCGCGGGAGCGCTCAGCCGAAAGGAGATCAAGTCCTCCGGCGCTCCCATCCCCAAACCGCAATCCCGCGGTGAGTTCGGACGCGCCGAGGGCCGCGGGGGGAAGCCCTCATTTCAATCGAACGAGAAAGGCACGAACATGCACGGTCTGATCATCGACAACGACTCAAGTAGCCACCGCGCAAGCATTGAGACCGTGCGATCAGCGCGCCTGCCAATGCTCTCGATGATACCGCAAGAACGCAGAATCAATTTCATGGTCGGGGTGGATGGTGATCGCCCCTGGCAATCCGATCAGCGAGAAGTCGTCTGCGATCGTGAAGCCACCATTGTCGAACATCACGTGATGGTTCGGGCAAAGGCACAGCAAGTTTGCGGCGACGTCCGGTCCATTATGAGGTCGGCCGAGCGCACGAATGTGTGCTCCTTCCGCGTAAGGCCCGCCAGTGCATTCGAGACGGGTGCCGCAGACCTGGCAGCAGTAGTCATGCAGCCGCTTCACGGATCGGCTCATGGCGGTGTCTCTGACGATGCGCTGCACCGTAGTGGCCACCCTTGGACTTGCATCTGCGCCGCTTGGTGCCGCTCCTATCGGAGGGCCGTCCTGAGCGACAAGTCGGAAACGGCACATTCGGAAGCCGTCTTGGCCAACATCGTACCAGTAGCTCTCAACACGATAGAGGCCGTCGTACCGATAGCCAGATTTCGGGCGAAACTCCTTATGTTTCCCGCCACGGAATACGCGGACGGGGATGCCGTCTCGACAGCTTTTTGCAAGAGCCGCATTGCCCCAGGCTTCGAAGGTTTGGTCTTTTACCTGAGCCGTGGTGCCGCGCCCGCCGCGGCCACCATGACCAGTGTAAATGACCACGTCACCATGATCCTCGTCGTCGGGGTACCCGCCAGAAAGCACGACCGCCGTGGCGCCAGTTTGCCTGTTACCAGCGATTCCTGCGTCGGTGCTCGTGTGCCAATCTGCATCATAGAGCGCTCGACGGTTCTCGAAGATGGCCCCTCGCTCAGGCTCAAGAATGCTGTCAGCCATCAACTTCCTCCACGCGAATCTCGACGTCAGTGCGACACAACACTGAATTTCCAAAAAAAAGCTCGATCGGCAATCATTTCGGCGCGCCTTGAGCGGGAGGTGCAAGCGGCATGAATACGATCATTTATCATGGCACGCCGCTGACGCCGCGTTCGGCACTGAAGGACGTCGGCGTGGGGCGCGCGATGTGCGTTTCGTTCTTCCGTCCGGACGATGTGGAGGTGGTCGAGGCAATCAGTCCCGACATCATGTTTCGACAGCGGCGCCTTTTCATTCTGGCAGGCTGCCCTTCGGCGTGGCGAGGTCTGGAGCGAGATGGCGGACTGGCGTCCGTACTTCGTGTGGCTGGAGCGTCGCCTTTTCATGCCGGGCCGCTGGGCCATCATGCCAGACATTCCTGGAGCGCCGTCCCAGCTCAACGACAGCATCCTGAGCGATTGGCCATTCGGGCAGAAGGGATCTCCGGTCTGGCATATGGATGGGCCGATGGAGAGGCTGCTGCGGCTATGCGATCGACACGACCGGGTCTGCCTTGGCTGGACTGGGCCGAACGTTGGATCACCAGACTATCACGCGCGCATGGACGAAGTGGGCAGGGCGTTCGGCAACCGCTGGCCGGTCGTGCACATGCTGCGCGGGACCGCGGTGGCCTTCGATTATCCGTTTGCCTCAGCCGACAGCACCAGCCTCGCGCAGAACGGTTGGCGGTATGATGCGGCGCTTGATTTCGGGGACCCCTGGGCCGGCCGCCGGGCGTACGCCGACCGGCTCGAGACGAAACGGCGAGCGACACGCGCAACAACACGCCCAGTTCCTTCGCCCGTATATCCATTGGCGCTGCAACCATCACTCTTCGACGGGTAACATCATGATTTCGGAGCATCACTCAAACCCAGGAGGCCGTCATGTAACCGGCAGCGCGGTGCGCGCACACGAAAGCCAATCCGAAGCGGGACGGCGTTGTGCCGGAACAGCAGGGAGGGGGGAGACCTCCTCGCGTCGTCCCCATCCCTCAGTCGCAGGAAAACGTGGAGTTGAAGGTCGATATGTAGACGTTGTCGGGAAATACGTCCCATCGCCGCATAAGGCGCGCCTTCACCGAGTCGTAGATCAGACCTTCTTCAACCGGTAGAAAATTGACCTGCCAATGAGATCCGTACTCGTTCCGTTGTACCGTGCGCATAACGCTAGCTTTTTCGATCTCAAAACGAGGATCGCGAGCGAGCGCCAGACGATAGAGCTCGTCTTCGATCTGAGGAATAGTTCGCAGAAGGTGAAGAATGACGAATTCCTAAGAGTGTCGCCCCTAATTTCATATCCTAGTTGCGACGAAATAGCGAACACCAAACGCCATCGACCCAGTTTAATGCGGTTCGCTAATTATTTCGAACACCCATTGGATGGTCTTTCACAGATCATGGAAGGGCAAGCGCAAACGGCGAAGGGCCATCGCGTCATCTTCCAATGGAATTTACCAGTCGATTGTCGGCAGCTCGATCTTAAGGGCTTCGATTCGCTGCTTTGCGTGTCGCAATCCTGCCATGTCGAACGGACCCCTCGGGTAGGCCATAGCCTGCCAGTTAGCCAGCCCACTGTTCGGTGTCGGTCGGTAGGGGCCATCGATCCAGTAGCCCGGAAGCTCTCCTTCAAGAGAATCCAGGCGCAGCCGAAGCGCGCAAAGCGACAAGGTTTCAGGTTTCATAGGCTGTGCAAGCTCCTCCGACCGGAAAGGCTGCTTCGCTGCAATGCATATCGTGGCGGGTGCGTGTCATGGGCCTAAGAGATTGGCCGTTCGCCGGCCTAACCCCACTCAGCTACGACATGATCATCGCGGACCCGGCGACGAGGTTCAAGACATGGTCGGCTGCTGGCGAGGGCAAGTCCCCGCAGGCGCAATACGACACGATGACGTGGGAAGATTTGGCCGCGCTGCAAGTCGCCCAGCTCGGGCGGGGCGACACGATCCTGATGCTGTGGGCCTGCTGGCCTACGCTGCGCCAGTCGATCCAGCTTATGGACGACTGGGGGTTCCGGTACGTCACCGGCGGCGCCTGGCACAAGCGGACGAAGCACGGGAAGACCGCCTTCGGAACGGGGTACGTCCTGCGCAGCGCTAGCGAGCCGTACCTTATCGGAACGCTTGGAAGCCCGCTGACCGCGAAGAACGTCCGCAACGTCATTGAGACCGAAGACCTCGACGTCATCGATGCCGAGGCCCGCGGGCACAGCCGCAAGCCCGACGAGCAATACGACTACTGCCGCCGCCTCGCGCCGCGCGCGGTCCGCTTCGCCGAGCTGTTCGCTCGGCAGGCGTGGCCGGGCTGGGACGCCTGGGGGAACGAGATCGGCAAGTTCGAGGAGAAATCCATCATCACCGCAGACCAAGGAGACAGGACGTGACCACCTGCGAATCACTGGTCCATCTGGACCGCAAACTGTCCCGCGCAATGTTCAGCCGGCGCGGGATTAAGCTCACTGCCGACGATCTCGATCTTCTGGCATCGTTGGGGATGCCGGCGAAAGTGGCGCAGGCGAAGGCGAAAGCATTAGAGGACGAAGCGAAATGTCGGCAGTTAAGGGTGGTGTCTACCAACGGGGGCCGTTCTGGCTCGATCTCGTCCGTGGGGCGGATGGAAAACCAGCAAGCGATCGATGGTACATCTGGTGGTACGATGCCGGGTCAGGGCGCCAGCAGCGGCGAAGCACGCGCACGGCAGATGTTCGGGCGGCGTGCGAATGCCTAGACGAGCATTACCTGGCCTCGCACCGGCCCACGAAGCAGGAGCAGGAAGGGTACGGCGTGGCTGAGGCCATGGCGGACTACTACGTCGAGCATGGGCGCAACCTGCCCAGCGCTGAGCCGATCCGCGCCCGTCTCGGCCTGTTCACCCGCTTCATGGAGTTCGAGCAGGGGCAGGGCCTGATGCCGTCTCCCCTGATGCCCGACCAGATCGACGACAAGATGCTGAACCGCTTTCGCAAGTGGGGCGTCGAAGTCGACATGATCGTGGCGCGCAAGAAGGATGGGCAAGGCAACTGGATCGACGGCAAGAAGCGGAAGCGAAAGGCATCGACCGTCGAGGAGAGCATCATCCAGCTCAAAGCGACGCTCAACCACGCGTTCAAGAACCGGCGCGTCCGGTATGTGCCCCCGCTCGCACACAAGACCCGAGATCAGGTCACGTCCGTCAGCACCTATCGCCTCTCGATCGACGCCCTAGGCGAATTGCTCGATTACAGCCTCAAAGGCGCTGGGAGCTACGCTGGGCACGGCGAGCGGCTTCTACCCCTGCGGAGGTACCTCATCGCCGGGATTTGCACTCTCGCGCGTCCTGACGCCATTTTTGACATGAGCGTCGATCGCGATCGCGAGCAGTGGATGCAGAACGAGCGTCGGTTCGCCCTCAATCCGGCCGGGCGCCTGCAGACGAAGAAGGTCCGTCCGGTCCTGCCGGTGGTAGACCTGCTGCACTCC
Organism: Novosphingobium gossypii; assembly: GCF_050433305.1. Classification (NCBI taxonomy): domain Bacteria; kingdom Pseudomonadati; phylum Pseudomonadota; class Alphaproteobacteria; order Sphingomonadales; family Sphingomonadaceae; genus Novosphingobium; species Novosphingobium gossypii. The sequence goes on from NZ_JBNPXM010000001.1 coordinate 366,284, forward strand.
TGGCTGACGGCTACCGACGAATGGATGGTTTGCAGCGAGCGAACCTCGTTCGACGAGAAGCAGCAGATCGAGGTCGTCGAGCAGATCGGCGTCGGGTCGGTTCGGAAGGCATGGGACGGCGCTCGTGACGCGCTGGGCATCCCCGGCGGCTTCGGTCCGAAGCTGATCCGTCATTCGATGGCGACCATCCTGGCAAATCGCGGCGTGGATCTCGTGCAGCTGGAAATGGCGCTTGGCCACCGCGTGCTCAGAAAGACCTCAAGCCGCTACGCGATCTTCGATCCGAGCTATCTCAGCACCATCCGGGACGGCATCGAAGACGTCGTCTCCGACCTCACCAGGATCGCCGGTCCGGCGCTTCACGCAAAACTCACGCAAAAGGATGAGAACGTTGTTGTCCTACGTGCATAAGAAAACCCCGGCTAAGCCACTGGCCTGCCGAGGTTCTGGAATGGTGGGCGTAGCAAGGATTGAACTTGCGACCCCTACGATGTCAACATAGTGCTCTACCACTGAGCTATACGCCCATTCCATTCAACGACTTAGCTGACGAACCAGAGTGGTCGTTCGAGCGTCTCCGGTGAGTGTCCCCGCCGGAGGACTGGCCCTCTAGCCGTGGCCGTTCAGGCTGGCAAGAGGCTTTTTTGAAAAAATTGAACTCAGAGTGTTGCCTGCTCTGTCAGGCCGAAAATGCGCTGCACTTCCATCACGATGTCGCGCAGGTGGAAGGGCTTCGAAAGGACCTTGGCCTGGGGCGCCTCGCGGCTGGCGCGCAGGGTCACGGCGGCAAAGCCGGTGATGAACATGACCTTCGTGGCGGGCGAGATCTCTGCGCATTTCTGCGCAAGTTCGATGCCGTCCATCTCGGGCATGACGATATCCGACAGCAGCAGATCGAAATCGTCGTTCTTCAGGTGCGGGATGGCGGCGGTTCCACGGTCGACGGCGACCACGCTGTAGCCGGCGTTCTGCAATGCGCGTGCAAGGTAAGTGCGCATGGCGTCGTCGTCTTCGGCGAGGAGAATGCGGATCATCGCTGGTGTCCAGTCTCGTAGGGTTTCTTGTATCGTGGGCGACGCGGGCTGTCTGTCCGTAGCCTTACAGCCCAAGGGTTTAAATTTCTTGTCTCGATTTCGAGGTGACCGGTATCGGGACGCTTTGACACGACGGAGTGAAACGCACAGCTTCGGATGGATGACCGAACGGTTCGATGAGAATGATTCGCATGGTGAGCCGGGTGGGCGGATAGCCGGCGCGCCGGGGCAGGCCGCCTTCACCATGTTCGAGCGCAGGCCGTCCGAGGTCCCGGTGCTGATCGCGGTGCCTCACGCGGGCCGCGCTTATTCGCGCGAGCTGCTCGCGGACATGCGCCATGGCCCGGCGGTGGCGCTGAGGCTGGAGGACCGTCACGCCGACGTGTTGGGGCGCGGCGTCGCCAAGGCTACCGGGGCCAGTCTGCTGATTGCGCACGCACCGCGGGCACTGGTCGATCTCAACCGGGCGCCCGACGATGTGGACTGGGAGATGTTCGTGCGTGATGCCCGGCCGGTACATGGCGCCGGACAGCCGAGTCGGCGCGTGCGCAGCGGACTGGGGCTGGTGCCCCGGCGGCTCGCGGCATCGGGCGACTTGTGGCGGCGCCGCTTCGGCAAGGACGATCTGGTCCAGCGCATCGATGGCGTTCATGTGCCGTATCACGCCGCGCTCGCCGGCGCGCTGGCCCGGCTGCGCGATCGCTGGGGAGCGGCATTGCTGATCGATCTGCACTCCATGCCGCCGCTGGGATCGCCCGGGGGAGGTGCAAGCGCGCAGATCGTGGTCGGGGACCGCTTTGGTGCCAGCTGCCATGGCAGCCTCGTGGCTTCGGCCTTTGCGCATTTCGGGCAGGTGGGGCGCGAGGCGGCGCACAACCGGCCTTATGCCGGAGGCTATGTGCTGGAACGACATGGTGATCCACGCGGCAACGTTCATGCCATGCAGATCGAGGTTGATCGCAGCCGCTATCTTGATTCGGCGCTGGTCGATCCGGGTGAGGGCATGGCAGCGATGATCGAGGATCTGAGCGGCCTGGTGCGGCGGCTTGCCGATGTCACCGCCGAACTCGGGCGCGACGCAGGCGCTGCGCAGTGGCCCCTGGCGGCTGAATGACGTGAGGAGAAATCCCTGAAGGCATTAAAAAACCACCTCGTGCGATGCACGAGGTGGCCAAGGTTCAGGGAGGAGGTGCACGATGTGCACCAACCCGAACGGGCCATGAGGGTAGCGCCGGTCGGGTAAAGCCTACATAGGCCCACCGTTTCCGACATTCAAGCGATTCTTGAAGCAGCGCTCACAAGAAATGTCCAGCGACCTATGAGCGATGCTTCTCGAATTGGGTGGGAGTGTGACAAAAGTGTCATAACTCCCACCCTTCAAAGGTTAATGGGCGCTGAGGAACTCAGGCTTCAGCGCCTGCAGGCGCGTCTTCCGCGGTCGGCAGGGTGAAGTTGGGAACCTTGCCCTGAACGGCCTGGCGATTGAAGATGTCACGCACCAGTTCCAGCGAGAACAGGTGCGCGTAGACGAGCGGCAGCAGTCCGCTCTGGTTCCACTGGCGCAGAACGTCGCCGCGCACTTCGCGCAGCTTGTTCTCGTCGACCATCTGGAAGCCGCGATAGTTGAAGGGCTGCGGGCCGCCGACTTCGATGTTCAACTCGCCGTCCATCAGCAGCTTGTGCTTCTGGAGTTCGGCCATGAACTGCGCGGTCTTGGTGCCGGCGATCTCGAAGTTCTCGCAGAACTTGAGCATGTTGGTGGTGGCTTCGGTGGGCTGTTCGCCTTCGAACAGGGGCTGGCCGTCCTCGATCTCACCGACGAGATCGCTGGTCGGATCGACGCAGAGCGACAGTTCGTCGCTGTCCTGACGCAGCTTGGCCAGCATGAACGGATAGCGGCGCGCATAGGCAGGCACGTAGATCGGGGTGTTCACCGAACCGTCTTCGTCGACGAAGACGTTCACGCCTTCGTTCATGCCCATCAGCACGATCGGGATCGGATTTTCGCCCGAAGTGAACACGATCGGGAAGTTGCGCTGCGCCTGGGCGAATTCCTCCACCGTCAGCGGCACCGAATTGATGCCCGCCAGCCAGGTGGCCTTGTCCGTCGAACGGGTCTTCCAGTTCGCGTGCTGCTGCGAATTGAGCGGGATCAGGTCCTTGTAGAACAAGGGCAGTGCAGGATTCTGAGGCGCGCTGGCCATGGGTACTCTCCGCAAGGGTGTGCAAACTTCGGAAGGCGCTCGCTTTAGTGGCTCGAAAGCGGGCGCGCAAGCGCGAGTCGGGTGGCTTTCAGGGATTTGCCACCCGGAATGGAGCAGTCTCTCCTCACAGACAGTTCAGACCAGCTTGCCCGGGTTCAGCAAGCCTCGAGGATCAAGCGCGTGCTTCACCGAACGCAGCATGGAAAGCGCCACCGGATCGCCGAGCCGTGCCAGTTCGTCACGCTTCAGCTGGCCGATGCCATGCTCCGCAGAAATGGAGCCGCCCCATTCGGTCACAAGATCGTGGACGCGCCGGCTGATCGCTTTGCCCTGCGTTGCATTCCAGGCGCGGGCGTCGGGCGCTTCCGGGGCGATGACGTGGTAGTGAACGTTGCCGTCACCCAAGTGGCCGAAGGCGATGGCCTCAGTGCCGGGGAACTCGGCCTCCAGCATCGGCGCGGTCGTCTCGACGAAGGCCGGCATAGCCTCGACTGGAACCGAGATGTCGTGCTGCACGGCGGGCCCGCGCGCGCGTTCGGCTGACGGAACGGTTTCGCGGATCAGCCAGAACGCCTCTGCCTGTGCCTCGCTGGCAGAAAAGGCGGCGTCCTCGACAAGGTCGTTTTCAAAGGCTGCTGCCATCATCGCCTCGCAGCGGTCGCGCAGGGTCTCGGCCGTGCTGCGATCCGCGACGACTTCGACAAGGACGTGCCAGGCGTGGCGGCCCTCCAGCGGCGGGCGCGCCGTGGGCAGGTGATCGACCACGGCATCGATACTGGCTTGCGGCATGACCTCGAACCCCTCCAGCGCGTTGCCTTCCGCAGCCTCGCAATGAAGGAGCAGGGCGCGCGCGGCGGGCAGGGAGGATACGCCCGCCCAGATCACCACGCGCTCGGCCACGGCAGGCTCCAGCTGCAGGGTAACGGCAGTGACGATGCCCAGCGTCCCTTCCGAGCCGATAAGCAGTTGCTTGAGGTCGAAGCCCCGGTTGTCCTTCTTGAGGGGGGTAAGCTGGGAGAAGACCTGCCCGTCCGGCAGTACCGCTTCCAGCCCCAGCACCAGCGCCCGCATCGACCCGTGGCGCAGCACCTGCGTGCCGCCCGCGTTGGTGGAAACAAGGCCGCCGACCGTGGCTGACCCCTTGCCGCCCAGCGACAGGGGAAAGCGCAAGTCCTGTGCCTCGGCGGCTTCATGCAGGGTCTGCAGGATGACCCCGGCCTCGCAGGTGGCGCGGCGGGCTTGGGTATCGATCGCACGGATGGCGTTCATCCGGCGCAGCGACAGGAGCAGCGCTGTCCCCGTCTCATCGGGAGTGGCACCGCCCGACATGCCAGAATTGCCCCCCTGCGGCACGATCGGCACGCCATGTTGGGCGCAAAGCCGCACCAGCGCCGAAACTTCGCTGACGTCGGCCGGAGAGGCCAGCGCACAGGCACGCCCCGTGAAGCGTCCGCGCCAGTCAGTGAGCCAGGGGGCCAGCAGGTCGGGGTCGGTAGTCAGGCCGCGGGTGCCGAGCAAGGTGCCGGCGGCTTCGAGGAAGGATGCAGAGACGGTCATGAGCGGGCTTATGGCACAGGCATGGGTCTGTTTCACCATCGACGGAAAATCGTCATACAGGGCAAGGATCGCAACAGGTTAAGCGGGCGTTCAAGCTCTTGCCCTATGGGGCGTGATCGTCCTGCGCGTGGACAACCGATTTTTCGGGATTCGATCGAGGAATGAGTTTTGCCTCCGCCGTGCTGTATCCTTTCCTGCTGCTGCTTCCGGCAGCCGGAAGCGGCGACGCTGTTGCAGAGAAGCCGGTAGAGGCTGCAGTTCCGGCAGAGATGGCGCTCTGGCCTGCGCCCGACTCGATTACGCCGCTGCCGGATGCGCCTATCATGGCGGGTTTGTTGGCCGGGATCGCTCCCGAAGATGCCTGGCAGGTTCGCATCGAGCAGCGCATGACCATTCGCATCACGCCGCGCGCGTCGGTGCCGATGCCGCAGATGTTTGTCGGCATGCCGGAAGAAGGGCGGGGGGATATTACCGAACGCAAGATCGGCAAATGCCTGCCTGTCGCGGGCATCCTCAGCGTCCGTCCGGATCGCGCCAACCGGCTCCTCCTCCTCATGCGCGACAGCAAGGTGGTGAGCGCTGAACTCGACCGGTCGTGCCGCGCGCGCGATTTCTATTCGGGCTTCCTGATCAAGCGGAGCGAGGACGGGCGGCTGTGCGTCGATCGCGATACGCTTCTTTCGCGCGGAGGGATGAGCTGCCGCCTGACGCGCATCCGCCAGCTGGTCGAAGAAGACCGCTGAAGGCGAGAGGCGGGCGCTGCAAATCCCGGCGCTACGCGGATTTCCTTGACTTTCCCGCCTTTTTCCGCAAAGGGGCCGCAGTCTCGCGGCAGGCGTCGTGGGCGGCGTTCTGGTCCGCTCCGGCTTCGTGCCGCTGTTTTACATTATATTTTCCGGAAAAACCAAACGCCTATGAGCTTTGCCGATCTCGGCCTGTCTGACGAATTGCTGCAAGCGGTTGACGCCGCAGGCTATACGGAGCCGACTCCGATCCAGGCGCAGACGATTCCTCCTGTCCTCATGATGAAGGATCTGATCGGCATCGCCCAGACCGGCACCGGCAAGACCGCTGCCTTCGTTCTGCCGATGATCGACATCCTGGGCCATGGCCGCCGCCGCGCGCTGATGCCGCGTTCGCTGATCCTCGAACCGACGCGCGAACTGGCCGCCCAGGTCGCCGAGAACTTCGAGAAGTACGGCAAGAACCACGACCTCAAGATGGCGCTGCTGATCGGCGGCGTGCAGATGGGGGACCAGCTCAAGGCCCTGTCGGCAGGCGTCGACGTGCTGATCGCCACGCCGGGCCGCCTGATGGACCTGTTCGAGCGTGGCAAGATCATGCTTACCGGCTGCGAACTGCTCGTCATCGACGAAGCGGACCGCATGTTGGACATGGGCTTCATCCCCGACATCGAAACGATCTGCTCCAAGCTGCCGACCAGCCGACAGACGCTGCTTTTCTCGGCGACAATGCCGCCGGTGATCAAGAAGCTGGCCGACCGCTTCCTGACGAACCCCAAGTACGTTGAAGTGGCGCGTCCGGCCTCCACCAACACGAACATCGTCCAGCACAAGGTGGCGGTGTCTTCGCGCAAGAAGCGCGAGGCGCTGCGCCACCTGCTGCGCACCGACAACGTCGGCACCGCAATCATCTTCGCGAACCGCAAGACCACTGTGCGCGAACTGGCCAAGAGCCTGAAGCAGCACGGTTTCTCTGCCGGTGAAATCCACGGCGACATGGACCAGTCCGCGCGTAACGCCGAGCTTGAGCGCTTCAAGGCGGGCGAGATCAGCATCCTGTGCGCTTCCGACGTCGCTGCGCGCGGCCTCGACGTCAAGGGCGTGAGCCACGTGTTCAACTTCGACACGCCCTGGCACCCTGACGACTACGTGCACCGCATCGGGCGCACCGGTCGCGGCGGCGCTACGGGCCGTGCCTTCACCTTTGTCGCTCCCGAGGACGCGGAGGCGATTGCCAACGTCGAGAAGCTGACCGGCGGTGCGATCCCCGTCTACCAGCTCGATCTGGACAGCGCGGGTGAGGCAGACGAAGGCCGACCCGTCCGTGCCGCAAGGTCTACGCGCGAGGAAAAGCCCGCGCGGTCGCCGCGCTCGGCCCGTGCCACCAGGCCGGAGCGCGAAGAGCGCCCCTTGCGCGAAGAACGTGCCGAGCGTGCGCCCCGCCGCGAGCCGAAGGCCGAGGAGCCGCGTCGCAGTCGCCGCCGCGAACAGCCCGAGCCGCAGGACGACGGCGGCTGGAACGGCCCGATCCCGGGCTTCCTCAACATCTCGGCGCTGGCGTAAGCCCGCCGAACAGATGAAACGAAAAACCGCGCGAGGAGCTATCCTCGCGCGGTTTTTCTTTGGAATGATGGGGCGGTTCGGCGCGCCTCAGGCCGCTGCACGCCGCCGCCGCCAGAACAGCAGGCCGCCTGCCGCTGCAGCCAACAGGCCCAGCATGCCCGGCTCCGGCACCTTGGTGCCGCCCGAAGAAGTCGAACTGCCGGTGGACGTACCGGGATCGCTGGGTGCGGGGTTGTAGCTGCCCGTATACGTACCGACGTGCATCTCGCCGTTCTGGACAAGGCTGCCGAACACCGCCGAACCCTGGATGTAGTTACCCGTCGTTGCCGCCGCGCCGGGGGCCAGCACTGAGCCGCCCCACGCAGTCGTCAGGGACAGATCCTTGGCATCGGGGAAGTTCCAGATGACATGCTCGCCAAGGTTCTGCGTGCCGCCCAGGAAGTTGTCGTTGAGCGAGATCGACGTGCCCGAGACGTTGACGATCGCGGTGTCGGCGCCGTTCAGATTGAACTGAATCTCGCCGATCCTGTCGAGGTCGGCGGAGGAGATGTTGAACACCGCCACGCCGTTCGCGTCGGGCTGCGCATTGAACGTGCCGCGATTGCCGCTGATGGTCAGCTGGCTGTTGACCGCCTGCTGGCTCATCGTGGTCGACAGACCCGTCATCGAGGTTTGGATCAGGCTCGACTGCTGGGTAAGGTTCTGGCTGAACGACGGATCGCTGGCAGAAAGGCCCGCGGTCACCGTGTTGTTGTTCACGTTGGTATTGCTGATCGATCCGCCGACCCGGACCGTCTGTGCCGCACCGTTGAGGTTGAGGCCGCTGTTGACGTTGCCGCCGACGATGGCGCCAGAACCGTTGTTGAGGTTCTTGGCGCCTCCGTTGACGTCACCCACCACGGTCAGCCCCGGCGTACCGGTGGCCGAGGCTGCGATCGGCTGGATCTGGTAGTTCGACGAGTTGCCGTTGAGGTTCCCGCCCACGAACGTGCGCCCCTCCACCTCGGAAGAGGACGTCAGGTCGCCCAGCACCACGAGATTCCAGGTGCGCAGCACGTCGGTGCCCGCGATCATCCCGGAACTGGCAAGGAGCGGACTGGCGGAAAGAGCGGCAGCCATGGCGACGAACGAAAGCGAAACGGTACGGTAGGAAGCCACGGCATATGTCCCGAACTGGCGTGAAGCGATGCCGGGATCAGTATATCTACCCGAGCTTTTGGAAAGCATCACTTTTCCGCTGTCCCTTGCTGGAACAGGGAAGGGGTGCGAGGCCGGTCTTTACGATATTTGAAGAATTGCCGTCAGGCACCGCCCCGGCCCTCTTTCTTCCATACGGAGAGGACCGGGGCGTGGAAGGAAGATCAGCTCTTGACCTTGTTCTGGAAGCTCTTGCGCAGCTTCATCAGCTTGGGCGGGATCACGGCAAGGCAGTAGGGGTTGCGCTGCCCTTCGCCGTCCCAGTATTCCTGGTGATAGTCTTCCGCCGGATACCACGGAGCAGGGCCTTCGATGGTGGTCACCGCCGTCTCGCCGGCGTGGTCCGCGTTCCACCGCGCGATGGCGGCAGAGGCTTCCTCACGCTGCGCATCGTCGAGCGGGAAGATCGCCGAGCGGTACTGCGTGCCGACGTCGTTGCCCTGGCGGTTGAGCTGCGTCGGATCGTGCGTGCCCAGAAACACGTCGAGCATGTCGGCATAGGAAATCACGGCGGGGTCGTATTCCACCATGATCGCCTCGGCATGGCCGGTCGTGCCCGAGCAGACCGCCTTGTACGTGGGGTTCTCCACTTCGCCGCCGATATAGCCGCTTTCCACCTTTTCCACGCCGACCACGTCGCGGAACACTGCTTCGGTGCACCAGAAGCACCCACCGGCTACGATTGCCGTTTCCATTTTCGTCACTTGTCCTCAGTTCCAGAAGGGTTGGCGGCTAGATAGGGAGCGCGATGGCGGTTGTCATTGCCCGCGCTGCGAGTAGTCTCGCGCCATCGACCTTTCGAGAGGAGAATCCGATGCGCCGCGCCCCCGGAATTTTGGCCCTGACCCTGACTTCGCTGATCGGACTGGCAGCGGTTCCGCTGGCCGCGCAGGCCGCCCAAAAGGAGACTGGCGAAAAGGCGCCGCCGCCCTGCGTCGGGTGCAAGGCGCCGCTCGAAGCCGTGGCGGCGAACCCGCTGCGCAAGGACGATCGCGCTCGCGACCAATATCGCCGTCCGGTGGAAACGCTGGAGTTCTTCCGCATCCGCCCTGACATGAAGGTCGGCGAATATGCTCCGGGGGGTGAGTGGTACTCGCGCTTCCTCGGTCTTTATCTGGGGCAGAAGGGCCACCTGGTGGGGCTTTATTTCAATCCGACCAGTGGCGCGTTCAAGCCTGAGCGGCAGGACGGCATCCGCAAGGCAGCCGCCGCCTATCCCGCCGACGTCGCCAAATTCACCGGCCTGCCGGCGGATCGCTTCGCCGCCTACACGCTGGACGCTGCCCCGGCAGGCGAGGCGGGCACGTTCGATGTCATCGTCATCCCGCGCATGATGCACAACCTGATCAACTGGAACATCGCCGGCAACGAGATCAGGGCGATGCGGGGGCTTCTCAAGCCCGGCGGCCTGATCGGCATCGAGCAGCACCGCGCGAAGGCAGACGCACCCTATTCCTACACGGACGGATCGAAGGGCTACTTGCGCGAGGCCGACGTGATAGCCTTGATGAAGGTCTATGGCTTTGATCTCGTCGGCACTTCGAACGCCAACGCCAATCCCAAGGATTCTGCGAACTGGCCCAACGGCGTGTGGACTTTGCCGCCGACTTACGCGTTGAAGGATCAGGACAAGGCCAAATACCAGGCCATCGGCGAAAGCGACCGCATGACGCTGCTGTTTCGCAAGCGTGACTGATGCGGGCTGCTCTGGACTTCATGCGGCCCAATCCATAACTGGGGCCGCATGACCCGCCAGATAACAGTCGCCGCCCTGCAACTCGCCCTCGGTTCCGCCGACGAGGCGCAGAATATCGCCGCCGTCTCTGCGCTGGTGGAGGACGCGGCTGCGAAGGGCGCGCAGATCGTGCTGCCGCCCGAACTGTTCTCCGGCCCGTATTTCTGCAAGACGGAAGAGGAAGCGCTGTTTGCGTTGGCCCGCCCGACCGCCGAGCACCCGTCTGTGATTGCCATGCGTGAACTCGCAGCGAAGCTGAAGATCGCGATCCCGACCAGCTTCTTCGAGCGGGACGGGCATCATTACTACAACACGCTGGCCATGATCGACGCCGAGGGCGAGATCATGGGCACGTACCGCAAGAGCCACATCCCGGACGGACCGGGGTATGAAGAAAAGTACTATTTCCGCCCCGGCAACGATGGGTTCAAGGTGTGGGATGTGTTCGGCACCCGCATCGGCGTGGGCGTGTGCTGGGACCAGTGGTATCCCGAGTGCGCGCGCGTCATGGCGCTGATGGGCGCGGAACTGCTGTTCTACCCCACGGCGATAGGGTCGGAGCCGTATGATGCCACGCTTGACACCAGCCGCATGTGGCGCCGGGCGATGGTGGGCCACTCGGTGTCGAACTGCATGCCGGTCATCGCTGCCAACCGCATCGGTGCAGAAACCGAATGCGACAGTGACCAGACGTTTTACGGCCACTCCTTCATCACGGATGAGTGGGGCGACTACGTCGCCGAGTTCGGACGCGACGAAACCGGCGTACTGGTCTCCACCCTCGACCTTGACCGCGCTGCGACGCATCGTGCAGGCATGGGCTTCTTCCGCGACCGGCGGCCACAGCTCTACACGCGCGTGGCCCAGGACATCTGAGGAAGAGCGGGGGGCGGATGGGCCAGCATCGCTATCTGGTGGCGCTGGGCTCCAACATGCGCCACCCCCGCCACGGCAGCCCACGCCGGGTGTTGGGGGCTGCGCTGGCGGCGCTCGATCGTGGCAAGCTGCACGTCGTCGTCGCATCTCCGGTGATGGAAAGCGCGCCGCTTGGCCCTTCGCGCAGGCGCTATGCCAATGCCGTCGCGCTTGTCCGGTCGAAGCGTGAGCCTGACGAACTGCTGCACAAGCTGCACCGCATCGAACACAGGTTCGGTCGCCGCCGCCGGGGCAGTGCCTGGGGCGCGCGGGTGCTCGACCTCGACATCGTGCTGTGGAACGGCGGGGCCTATGCCAGCGATGCCGGGGCGCAGGGTCTGGTTATCCCGCACCTGGCCTTTCGCGAACGACGCTTCGTGCTGGACCCGGCGGTCAAGATCGCAGGGCAGTGGCGCGATCCGCTGACGAACCTGACTGTGGGACAATTGCGAGCACGCTTGACCAAGCCGCGCGCGGCCCCTAGGTGACGCTTCCGCAACGCCGCACGGCATCGGGGGCCCGTAGCTCAGTAGGTAGAGCAGCTGACTTTTAATCAGCGGGTCACAGGTTCGAATCCTGTCGGGCTCACCATCCCGTTCGGCGTTGCGAAATGAAAAAGGCCCTGCAGGTTCGTCCTGGGGGCCTTTTCGTTGTGAGGCTGCGCGCGGTCAGGCCGGTTTGACGAAGCTGTCCAGCACGCGCTTGGTGCCGGCCTGTTCGAAGTCGATTTCCAGCTTGTTGCCGTCCTGCGCCAGAACTGCGCCATAGCCGAACTTTTCGTGGAAGACGCGGGCGCCCACGGCGATGTCGGTGCGGGGCTTGGCGGCGAAGCTGGCGGCGCTGCGGGTGCTTTCGACGACGCGCTTGGGCGTGGGATCGTATTCGGTGGCCGCCGCGCGCTTCCAGCCGGGCCCGCGCGTGGTAATGCGTGAGGGCTGCAGGCGCGCCACGTCGGCGAAGGGGTCGGCATGTTCCGACCACTGCGCCCGCCACAGCGATGCGCCGCCCGACAGGGTGGTCTCGCTCTCGACGTGCTCCTCGGGCAGTTCCGCGATGAAACGCGAGGGGATGGAACTGGTCCACTGGCCATAGATCCGCCGGTTCGCGGCGTGCAGGATCGTGCACTTGCGCCGCGCGCGGGTGATGGCGACGTAGGCGAGGCGGCGTTCCTCCTCAAGGCTGGCAAGGCCGCCTTCGTCCAGCGCGCGCTGCGAGGGGAACACGCCTTCCTCCCAGCCGGGCAGGAACACGTTGTCGAATTCCAGCCCCTTGGCGCCGTGCATGGTCATGATCGTGACCTTTTCCTCGTCCGCCGCATTCTCGTTGTCCATGACGAGGCTGACGTGTTCGAGGAAGTCGCCGAGGCTGTCGTACTCCTCCATCGCGCGGGCAAGCTCGACGAGGTTTTCCAGCCGCCCGTTGGCTTCGGCGGTCTTTTCCGCCTGCAGCGCATCGGTATATCCGCATTCGTCCATGACGGTGCGCAGCAGGTCCGCCGGGCCTTCGGTGGCAGCTAGGTCGCGCCAGCGGGCGAAATCGCGCATCAGCGCCAGGAAGGTGTTGCGCGCGCGGGCGGGAAGCTCGTCGGTGTCGGCGATTTCGATCGCGGCGTTCGACAGCGGGATGGCGCGGTTGCGGGCAAGCCGGTGCAGCGCTTCGAGCGCCTTGGCGCCAAGGCCGCGCTTGGGTGCGTTGTAGATCCGCTCGAACGCAAGGTCGTCGGCGGGCTGGGCGATGACGCGCAGGTAGGCCAGCGCATCGCGGATCTCGGCGCGTTCGTAGAAGCGAAAGCCGCCGACGATCCGGTACTTCATGCCGATGGAGATGAAGCGGTCCTCGAACTCGCGCGTCTGGTACTGCGCGCGCACGAGGATGGCGATCTGCTCCAGCGGCGCGCCTTCGCGTTCGAGCCGCTCGATTTCGTCGCCGACCCGGCGGGCTTCCTCCGGCCCGTCCCACACGCCGATCACGCGCACCTTTTCGCCCGCGTGACGCTCGGTCCACAGGGTCTTGCCAAGGCGCTGCGTGTTCTCGTCGATCAGGCCCGACGCCGCTGCCAGAATCTGCGGGGTGGAGCGATAGTTCTGTTCCAGCCGGATCACCTTGGCGCCGGGAAAATCCTTTTCAAAGCGCAGAATGTTCGCCACTTCGGCGCCGCGCCAGGAATAGATCGACTGGTCGTCGTCACCCACCACGCAGATGTTCTGGCGCCCCTGCGCGATCAGGCGGAGCCACAGGTACTGGACTTGGTTGGTGTCCTGATATTCATCCACCATGACGTACTTGAAGCGATTCTGGTACTGCGCCAGCACGTCACGGTCGGTGCGCAGGATGTTGAGCATGTGCAGCAGCAGGTCGCCGAAATCGCAGGCGTTCACCGCCTTCAGGCGATCCTGGTAAAGCTGGTAGAACTTCTGCCCCTTGCCGTTGGCGTAAGCCTCGTTCTCTCCGGCATCGAGATCCTGCGGGTTGAGGCCGCGGTTCTTCCACCGGTCGATGCAGCCGGCAAGCTGCCGGGCGGGCCAGCGCTTTTCGTCCAGCCCCTCTGCCTGGATGAGCTGCTTGAGCAGGCGCAGCTGATCGTCGGTGTCGATGATCGTGTAGTTGCTTTGCAGGCCGACCAGTTCGGCGTGACGGCGCAGCATCTTGGCGGCGATGGCGTGGAAGGTGCCCAGCCACGGCATCCCCTCCACCGCCGGGCCGATCAGGTGGCCCACCCGTTCGCGCATTTCGCGCGCGGCCTTGTTGGTGAAGGTGACGCACAGGATTTCGCTGGGCCAAGCCAGGCGGCTGTGCACGAGGTGCGCCAGACGCCGGGTGAGCGCCGCCGTCTTGCCGGTGCCTGCGCCCGCCAGCATCAGCACGGGGCCTTCGGTCGTCAGCACGGCGTCGCGCTGCGGATCGTTGAGCCCGTCGATCAGCGGATCAGAGCCGGACGGGGCGGGGGCTTGCAAAGTGTTCACCGTGAACAACTAGGGAACGTCATGGCTTGGTGCAAGCCCGCTTCATCGCTTGGGGGGAACGATTCCCGGCGTGGCTCGTCGTTCGTCCAGAAGAATAACGATAATGGAGAGCGAACATGCACAAGTTGTTGCTCACAGGGACGGCTGCGCTGGCGATGATCCTGCCAGCTGCACTTCAGGCGCAGGACGCGCCGCCCGCTGCCACTCCGCCAACCGCTGCCACATCCGCTTCGCCGACGCTTACTCCTGAGCAGAAGGGTGTCTACGATGCATGGACCCCGGCTCAGAAGACCGATTACGAAGGCTGGCCCAACGACTACAAGGTCTATTACTGGACGCTCGATGGGCAGCAGCAGAAGGGCTACTGGGCACTGACGGCGGACCAGCGCGGCCAGATCTACAAGATGACGCCCGAACAGCGCCAGATGGCTTGGAACTCGGTATTGCAGCAGTTGAAGGGAGAAACGCCCTCGACGCCCGCAGGACAGGCGAACCCTCCGGGGCCGGGCGTGCCGACCGAGGGCGTACCCGATCCGCAAAGCGCGGATCAGGCGGCCCGCCCTGCAATGCCCGCAGACCAGAACTATCAGGGCGGTCCCTACAAGGGTGCGCTTACCCCGCCGCCTGCAACGGCGATGGAAAAGGATTATCCGCGTTGCAGCAAGACAGTGACCGACAACTGCCGCAACCCCGGCGGTAAGTGAAACAACGTCGTCCCGGAGCGATCCGGGACAACGTTTCCTGCCCGGATCAACCCACCTTGCGCAGCAGGTGGAGGCGCGCCTTGCCGACGTCGCGCGTGGCATCCGCCTCGAATCCCTTGATCGAGACGCCTTCGCCTTTGCCGGTTTCGAGGCTTACCCACGTTCCTTCGCCAATCCAGCCCAGCCGTGCCAGCTTGTCGATCGCCACTGCGCCCGCCCCGGTATCGTAAGGCGGATCCAGCAGCACCAGATCGAGCGGTTCCTTCGCTGCGCCAAGGGTCAGGGCAGAAGATGCGCGCACGTCGCTGCGGGACTGGGCCTGAAGATTGGCGATGTTCTTGCGGATGGCGCGAATCGCGGCGGCGTCCTGATCCACGAACAGGCAGTGCGCCGCCCCGCGCGACAGGGCTTCGAGGCCCAATGCGCCCGACCCGGCAAATAGGTCCGCCACTTTCAGGCCATCGAAGTCGCCGAGGCGGCTGACCAGCATCGAGAAAAGCGTCTCGCGCGTGCGGTCGGCGGTGGGGCGGGTGGTGTCGCCTTCCGGTGCGGCCAGCTTGCGACCGCGCCATTCGCCCGCAATGATGCGCAAGGTTCCGCTCATCCCCGGCTGCTTTCCAGCGAGCGGCGGAAGTTTTCCAGATCGCGCGCAGAGACTTCGCCCGCCATGCCCTTGGGCAGATCGCCCAAACGGAACGGGCCGTAGGCTGTGCGCAGCAGGCGGCTCACCTGCAGGCCCAGCGCTTCGAGCACGCGGCGCACTTCGCGGTTCTTGCCTTCGGTCAGGGTCATTTCGATCCACTGGTTACGCCCGGTGCGGCGCTCCATGTTGGCGTCGATGCGACCGTAGATGACGCCGTCCACCTCGATGCCTTCCATCAGCTCTTCCAGCTGCGCCTGCGTGATGTCGCCGAAGGTGCGTGCGCGGTAAGTGCGCGGCACGCCGGTGGCGGGCAGTTCCAGCTGGCGCTTGAACTCGCCGTCGTTGGTCAGCAGCAGCAGGCCCTCGGTATTGAGGTCGAGGCGGCCCACCGGCATGACGCGGCCGGTGCCTTCGGGCAGGGCGTTGCGAAGCGCGGTGTAGATCGTTGGGCGACCGGCGGGATCGCGCTCTGCGGTGATGAGGCCGGACGGCTTGTGGAACAGGAACAGGCGCGTGCCTTCGGCTTCGGCGATCGGGTTGCCGTCGACCGTCACGCCGCGCAGGGAGGTGAGCACGGTGGACGGCGTCTCGATCACCACGTCGTTCAGCGCCACGCGGCCTTCGATGATAAGGCGCTCCACCTCGCGGCGGCTGGCCACACCGGCGCGGGCCAG
The DNA here is from genome assembly GCF_050433305.1 of Novosphingobium gossypii. NCBI lineage: Bacteria > Pseudomonadati > Pseudomonadota > Alphaproteobacteria > Sphingomonadales > Sphingomonadaceae > Novosphingobium > Novosphingobium gossypii. The sequence goes on from NZ_JBNPXM010000001.1 coordinate 382,216, forward strand.
CAGCTTGGCGATGCGTTCGCCTTCGCGGGCGGGGAGCGTCGGATCCTTGGGCGTGGGCGCAGCGGCGCGGGGGGCGGCGCCGGGCTTGATGTTCGGACGCCGAACGGTCGGGGCAGGGCCGCGCGATGCACGGTCGGAACCGAAGCGTTCGCCTGACGGGCGGTCGTCGCGGCGGGACCGGTAGCTGCGTTCGCCGTCACGAGGAGCGTCGTCGCGTCCACCATCCTGGGCGGAGCCGCTGCGATAGGAGCCGCGCGGGGCTTCGTCCCGCGCACGGGGTGCGCCATCGCGCGCAGGACCGCTGCGGTAGGTATTGCCGCGCGGCTTGTCGTCGCGGGCGCGTTCGCCGTCGGGCCGTTCATTGCGGGCAGCTCCATCGCGCGCACCGCGACGGGGCAATTCGTTGCGGAAATCCTCGCGCGTGCCAATGCGCGGTGCTTCACGGCGACCGCGTCCGCCGCGTGGAGCTTCGGCGCCGGCTGCATCGTCGCGCCCGGATCTGCCGCGCGCACTGCCGCCGGCTGCGTTGTAGCGCGGCGAATCTCCGCGCGAAGAGCCGCCTCGTGCGGAGCCGCCGAACGAGGAGCCGCTGGAAGAGGAGCCGCGGCCACGGCCTGAGCCGCCTGATCTGCCGCCTGAAGACTTGCTGGGAGGTTTGGACATGCCTGCGCCCATACCTGTTGATCGCGACTTCATCCAGCCTTCCCTTCACGCGCAGGCGCGTTAGGGTCGCGCGATGACGAACGAGAAGGTATCTCCGGACGCCGCAGCGGTACGCAAGCCCGGCTGGAAGGCCGTGGGCCGCGCACTGGGAAATCGCAAGACCGGCTTCATGGCGGTCTTCGGGTTCGCGGCGGGGCTGCCCTATTCCCTGCTGCTGGGCACGCTTTACGCTTGGCTGTCGGACGCGCGTGTGGATCTGGAGACGATGGGCGTCTTCTCGCTGATCGGGCTGGCCTATGCGTTCAAGTTCCTGTGGTCCCCCGCGCTCGACCGGCTGAACCTGCCGGGGCTGAAGCGGCTGGGGCGGCGCAAGCAGTGGATCGTCACCGCCCAGATTTTGCTCGGCGCGATCCTTGTCACGCTGTCACGGCTGGATCCGGTAGCGGCGCTGGGGCTGTTCTCGCTGCTGGCGGGGATCGGCGCCTTTGCCTCGGCCACGCAGGACATCGCCATCGACGCCTGGCGCGTGGACGTCGCCGACGAGGACGCGACGATCGACATGCTCTCTACCGTGTTCCAGATGGGATACCGCACGGCGGCACTGGTCGGCGGTGCGGTATCGCTGATCCTGGCGGAGCGGATCGGCTGGTCCACCGTGTTCCTGACGATGGGCGTGATCCTGCTGGCGGCGGGCGCGATCTGCCTCTTTGCGCCCGATACCGACGCCGACGCGCAGGCCGCCCGTGCGGACGAGGCGCTCGGCGATCTGCGCAAGCCCGGCCAGTTGACCCCCAAAGTACGCGCCGTCGCCCTTGCCGGTGTGGCACTGCTGTGGGGCTGGGCGTTGGTGACGGTGGTGGTGTTCATGATCCGCTCGCTGGGAAGCGAACCCGCTGACCGGCCCGATGCGGTCGATTTCGTGGCGACCACCGGCCCGCTCATCGTGCTGGCGACGATCGTGCTGCCATCGGTCATCGCGGCGGTGATGGTCTGGCTCGAGCGCAGCGGGCGCCATCTGCTGGCAACCGACGCGCCCCCAGAAGGCACCGGCGGACAAGTGCTCGACCATCTTTACCGCGCGCTGATCCTGCCGCTGACCGAGCTGGTCGGGCGCATGGGCTGGGGGCTGGTGCTGGCGCTGGCGCTGGTGCTGACGTACCGCATCTGCGATTCGATCTGGGGCACGTTCGCCTATCCGTTCTATCTAGGCGAACTGAAGTATTCCAAGGACGAGGTCGCCATCGCCTCGAAGTTCTTCGGCGTCGGCGCGATCGTGCTGGGGCTGGCGCTGGGGGGCACGCTGCTGACAGTGCTGGGCCGCATGGCGACGCTGACGCTGGGCGCGGTGCTGGCGGCGGTGACGAACCTGCTCTACGCCGACCTTGCGCTGGGCGGCGCGCGGATGGCGCTGCTCAGCGACGCGCTGGGCGTGACTTGGCTGGTGGAGCATCTGGGCGGCGAACCGCGTCTGGGCGCGCTGATGGTGACCATCGGGACCGAGAACCTTGCCACCGGCATTGCCGGCGCCGCCTATATCGCGTGGCTCTCCTCCATCGTGTCGAAGCGCTACAGCGCGGTGCAGTATGCGTTGCTGTCCTCGCTGACGCTGCTGGTAGGAACGCTGGGACGCGGCGCGCTGGGGCACCTGATCGAGCAGCAGGGCTATTACCGCATGTTCGTGCTGGTAACGTGGATCGGCACCGTCGCCATCGTCCTCAGCCTGCTGGAATGGTGGCGCACGGCGCGCCGGGCGCCAAAGACGGTGCCGAGCTAGACCGGCAGTTCGCCGTTCGCCGCCAGCACCGTCCCGGCAAGATAGAGCGACCCGGCGATCAGCACCGCGCGGGGATTGCGCGCTTCCAGTTCGCGCAGGGCCGTGGGAACATCGGGCGCGGCGGTGACCGGGATCGACCAGCCGTCCAGCGCCTGCGCAAACGCTTCGGGCGGGTGGCAGTCATGCCCCGGCACCGGCACCAGCGTCACACTCTCGACAAGGCGGTGCAGCGGATCGAGCAGGGCGCCGGGATCCTTGCCCGCGATCATGCCCAGGATCAGGTGCGGCGCGATTTCGCGGTCGCGCAGGAACGCTTCCAGCGCCAGCCCGGCGTCGCGATTGTGGCCACCGTCCAGCCATACCGGGGTGCCGGGGACCAGGCGGGTCAGCGGGCCGTCGCCGAGCAACTGCATCCGGGCGGGCCAGCGGGCGGCGCGGATGCCGTCCGCAAAGGCCTGCGGATCGACGCGCAGCACGTCCTGCGCGCGCAGCATGGCAGTGGCCAGCGCGGCGTTGTCCGCCTGATGCGCTCCGGGCATTTCGGGCAGGGGCAGGGTGAGCGAACCGAGCCGATCCTCGAACCAGATCGCGTCGCCGGTGGCCTGTGCCTTCCACCCCGCGTCGCGTGCCAGCAGCGGCACACCTTCCGAAGCGCACAGCGAATCGAGAAACGCGGCAACGGCCTTCGGATAGGCCTGCGTCACCAGCGGCACTTGCGCTCGGCGGATGCCCGCCTTCTCGAAGGCGATGCGGGTGAGCGGTTCGACCGGGGTGCCGTCCTCGGGCGCAAGGAGGAAGCGTTCGTGGTCGATGCCCAGCGTGGCGATGCCGCAAACCAGCGGCGCGGGCAGCACGTTGGTTGCATCGAAACGCCCGCCAAGGCCGACCTCGATCACGCAGACGTCCGCCGGATGGCGCGCGAAGGCAAGGAAGCTGGCGGCGATGGTCGTCTCGAAGAAGCTGACTTCCAGCCCCTCTGCCGCGTCCAGCACTTCGCCCAGCAGTGCGGCGAGTTCGTCGTCGCCGACCAGTTCGCCTGCAATGCGGATGCGTTCGTTGTAGCGCACCAGATGCGGGCTGGTGATCGCGTGAACGCTGTAGCCCTGCGCTTCAAGGATGGCGCGCAGGAAGGCGCAGGTCGATCCCTTGCCGTTGGTCCCGGCGACGTGGAACGCCGGGGGGATGCTCAGGTGCGGGTCGCCCAGCCGAGCCAGCAGCGCGCGGATCGCCTCCAGCCCGATGCGGCCCTGCGGCAGCGAAAGCGCGGCAAGGCGATCGAGCTGGGCCTGGACTGCGGGCGAGTCCGACACCGCGAAGTCGCGCACGTCAGCGGGCCGAGTGAACCGCAGCGGCCAGCGATGCCGTATAGTCCTGCAGCGGGCCGGGGGCCGCGTCGCCATGCTGCTTGACGATGTCGATGAAGGCCGAGCCGACGACCACGCCATCCGCCACGCGCGCGATGGCGGCGGCCTGTTCGGGCGTGCGCACGCCGAAACCGACGGCGACCGGAACGTCGCTGGCGGCCTTTAGCCTTGCCACGGCATCCTCGATCGAGGCCTGCGCGGCCTGCTGCATCCCGGTGATCCCGGCAACGGAAACGTAGTAGAGGAAGCCCGAAGACCCTTCGAGCACCTTGGGCAGACGCGCCGCGTCTGTGGTGGGCGTGGCGAGGCGGATCAGCGACACGCCCCTATCGCGCAGGGCCGGGCCAAGGGCGCCGTCCTCCTCGCTGGGAATGTCCACGCAGATCACGCCGTCCACGCCCGCCTTGGCGCACTCGTCAGCGAACCATTCGGGGCCGCGGATGGTCATCGGGTTGGCATAGCCCATCAGCACCAGCGGCACGTTGGGGTGGCGCTGGCGGAACTCTGCGGCCATCCGGAAGATGTCCGCCGTGCGCGTGCCCTTGGCCAGGCTGCGCAGGTTCGCCTCCTGGATCGCCGGGCCATCGGCCATGGGATCGGTGAACGGCATGCCCAGTTCGATGACGTCCGCCCCGCCCGCGACCAGCGCGTCGAGGTTCGATGCGGTGTCGCCGTCGCCCCCGGTGATGAAGCAGACGAGCGCGGGGCCTTTTGCGAAAGCGTTTGCAAAACGGGTCATCAGGAGAACAGCGTCTTTCCGGTAAAGCGGAGGATGGCGGCGGTCAGGCCGACGTAAAGGGCAAGGTAGGCAAGGCTCATCGCGATGTCGGCCCAGCTGCCGCGAAACGCGAAGGCCCAGTAATAGCCGGCGCCCGAAAGGTCGAAGGCGCGCACCCGGACAAGGTCGGCCAGAACCTTGATCGCGGGGAACACCGCCATCCAGAGCACGGCGGCGTCGATCAGCGACCGCTGCCACCCACCCTTTTTCAAAGCTCTACCCCCAGCGCCTCGGCCACCGTGAAGATGTCCTTGTCGCCGCGGCCCGAGATGTTGACGACGAGCAGCCTGTCTTCGTCCAGTTCCGCCGTCAGCTGCGGCAGGGCAGCCAGTGCATGCGCGCTTTCCAGTGCGGGAATGATGCCCTCCAGCGCGCAGCACAGCTGGAAAGCCTCAAGCGCCTGCGCATCGGTCACGGGCACGTAGCGCACCCGGCCGATCTCGTGCAGCCAGGAATGCTCCGGCCCCAGACCCGGATAGTCCAGCCCGGCGCTGATCGAGTGCGCTTCGGTGATCTGGCCGTCCTCGTCCTGCAGCAGGTAGGTCTTGTTGCCGTGAAGGATGCCGGGGCTGCCGCCCGCCAGCGATGCCGCGTGCTTGCCGGTCTCCACACCGTGGCCCGCAGCCTCGATGCCGACCATCGCCACTTCGGGATCGTCGAGGAAGGGGTGGAACATGCCGATCGCGTTCGATCCGCCGCCCACGGGCGCCACGACCATGTCGGGCAGGCGACCTTCGGCCTCAAGCATCTGCACGCGCGTTTCCGTGCCGATCACGCTCTGGAAGTCACGGACGAGTTCGGGATAGGGGTGCGGCCCGGCGGCGGTGCCGATGATGTAGAACGTGTCGTGGACATTGGCCACCCAGTGGCGCAGCGCCTCGTTCATCGCGTCCTTGAGCGTTTCCGCGCCGCTGGTGACGGGAACCACCTCTGCACCGAGCAACTTCATGCGAAAGACGTTGGGCTTCTGCCGCTCCACGTCCTTGGCACCCATGAAGATGGTGCAGGGCAGGCCGAAGCGCGCCGCGACGGTCGCGGTGGCGACGCCGTGCTGGCCGGCACCGGTCTCGGCGATGATCCTGGTCTTGCCCATGCGCATCGCCAGCAGGATCTGGCCCACGCAATTGTTGATCTTGTGCGCGCCGGTGTGATTCAGCTCCTCGCGCTTGAAGTAGATTTTGGGGCCTTTGCCTGCAGGCGCACGTTCGCGGAAATGCTCCGTGATGCGCGGGGCCGGATAGAGCGGGCTGGGCCGGCCCACGAACGTCCTGAGCAGATCGTCGAACTGCACCTGGAACGCGGGATCCTGTCTGGCCGCGCGGTATTCCTTTTCCAGATCGAGGATCAGGGGCATCAGCGTTTCGGCGACATAGCGCCCTCCGAACTGGCCGAAGTGCCCCGACTCATCGGGGTAGGAACGCAGCGAGTTTACAGGCGTTTGGGCGGTCATGACATCGGCGCTTGGCAGAGGCCCCGGCGCTTGTCCAGACGCTTGTTGCGGCGCTGTCCAGTTACGGTGAAGTGCGCAAAAGCGTGGTTCCTGAGGATGCCTTGGGAATGGCAAGGCCAATCTTCAATTGCAAATAACGCAACTGAATTGCGCCAAAAGCATCATAATGACTCAAAGCTGCAGTTTTGTGACGTTTTGACCTGTTCCGGGAAATTATCGTTCATTGACGTGAAAGGTTCCAGGTTCCAGCGGGCGGTCGTCCCGGTGAGGGCCGGGCATGAAAGAATACTGGAGTTCATAATATGCGTATTGCACTTGTTTCGCTCGCCGCGGTTGCTGCCGTGGCCGCCGCCACTCCCGCCCTGGCCAACGAGGCTCGCGTCGAAGCACGCGGCGGTGTGATCTGGGACGGTAGCGACAGCGAAGCAACCGCAGGCGTGGCCGCTGGTTACGACTACGACCTCTCCGACAAGCTTTTCGTGGGCGTGCAGGGTTCGGCTGACAAGATCCTGACCAGCAACACCCGCGTTTCGTGGGGCGTCGGCGGCCGCATCGGCGTGCAGCCCGTCCCCGGCACCAAGGTCTATGCCCTGGCTGACTGGCAGTCGAAGAACTGCCGCTTCTGCAACAGCGCCGTCGGCGTTGGCGGCGGCATCCAGCAGGACGTCGGCTCGCGCTACTACGTCAAGGCTGAATACCAGCACCTGCTGATCGGCGACAACACCCCCGACGCCGATCGCGGCCTGGTGGGCGTTGGCGTCAAGTTCTGATTTCAGAACAAGGGATCACTGCCAACGCAGTGTAAGCCAGGAAAGGGGCGGTCCGATGGGCCGCCCCTTTCTTCGTGCGGATCACCGCTTGCGCAAGGGATTGGGCGAACCCGGCCCCGGCTCTCAGGACGCGGCGGCCCGAACTGCCGCGCAGAAGGCGGCGATGCGCGCTTCGTCCTTGACGCCCGGCGCGCTTTCCACCCCAGACGACGTATCGACCAACGGCGCGCTGGTCAGGCGGATCGCCTCTGCCACGTTCGACGGATCAAGGCCGCCTGCCAGTCCCCAGGCCAGCGGACTCTTCCAGTTGTCAACCAGCGTCCAGTCGAAGCTGAGACCCATGCCGCCGGGCAGGGTGCCCTTTGGCGTCTTCGCATCGAACAGGATCAGGTCCGCCGCGCCGGCATAAGCATCGGCGCGCGCCACATCGGCAGCGCTGGCAACGGACAGTGCCTTCCACACCGGAATGCCGAACCGCGCGCGCAACTGGGCTGCACGTTCCGGCGTCTCCGAACCGTGCAGCTGCAGCCCATCGAGCCGGGCGGCGCCCACGGCCTCGCCCAGCAGCGCATCGTCCGCATCGACGAACAGGCCCACACGCCCGATCCGCCCCGCCGCCTGTTCGGACAACTGCGCGGCGAGCGCGGGAGACACCGCACGCGGGCTCCTGTCGAAGAACACCAGGCCGATATGCGCCGCCCGCGCCCGGATCGCCGCCTCGAGACTATCGCCGGTACTGATTCCGCAGATCTTGATTGCGGCTGTTGGCATATTCGCGTCCTGCCCTAAAGCTGTGGTCCTGCATCGTGGAAGGACGTTGAGTGAATCGACTGGGTCGCTATCTAATGGCATTCGCCGCAGCGGCAATGCTTGGCGGGTGCAGCATCAAGGAGACGATGCGCAGCGCCGACGCCGCCGTCGTGCGGTTCCACGACGATCTCGACGCAGGGCGCTCCCGCACGATCTGGGACGCGACCGGAGAGGATATGCGCACCGCCACGACGCAGAAGCAGTTCGTGGCGATGCTGGATGCCATCCACCGCAAGCTGGGCAACGTGCGGTCGAGCAGGCAGGTAGGCTGGAACCGCAACGCCAGCACGCGCGGCAGCTTCATGACGGTGACGAACGAAACCGTGTTCGATCGGGGCAGCGGCACCGAGAAGTTCGTGTTCCGCAAAGGAAAAGCCGACGAACTCGCGCTCGTCGGCTATCACATTCAATCGAACGAGATGATGGTGAATTAAGGCGCCAGCTCGAACTGGACGGTGACGTTGACGTTCATCTCCAGTTCGCCTGCCGCTACCGGCGGGGCGGCGGCCATGTCCGCAGCAGCCTTGCGCACGAACATCACCGGCTGCGGGGAATAGCCGCTGCTTTCGCTGATGGAGACGATGCGCGCCACCCGCAGACCTGCTGCGCGGGCATAGAGATCGGCGCGCGCACGCGCGGACTTCATCGCCTCCACACGCGCTTCGTCCATCGCCGCTTCGGGCTGCGACAGCTGGAAATTGGGGCCGTTGACCTGGTTGGCACCCGCCGTCACCAGCGCATCGATCACCTTGCCCATGTCGGCCAGCTTGCGCTGGCGAACGGCGACGGTGTTGTTGGCCTGATAGCCGACAATTTTCTGCGGGCCGTCCTCGTAGTTGCCGTCAGGCAGGCGCTTGGGCTGCGCGTAGACGGGGCTGACGCTGAGGTTGCTGGTTTGCACGTCCTTGTCGGCAATGCCTGCACGCTTGAGCGCGGCGATGACCTTGCTCATCTGCGCGGAATTTGCCGAAAGCGCCTCGCTGGCGGTGGCACCCTGCGACGTCACGCCCGCGCTGTAGCTGGCAAGGTCAGGCTCGCGGGTAGAGGAACCCTGCGCGGTGACGGTGAGCATCGTGTGGCCGGATTCGATGGCGGGCGCAGGGGCCTGCTGGGCAAGCGCAGCGGGGGCAGACGCAGCCATGGCGGTGGCGGCAAGCAGGCTCAGGGTCTTCATGTGGGGTCGCACTCCCGGGGGTTGTTGGGTGCGAACGATCTGGAACTTTGAAGGTTGCAACGGGCTGAACGGTGGAATGTGCGATTGTTAAGGTGAGGCGAAGAACAAGGAAACGCAGGGGTTTACCACCCCTGCACCCCGTATATCGTCGGTGTTCGGCGGGAAACCATGTCAGGCGAGTACGCTGCCTCGGAAAGCAGATGGCCTGCGGCGCAAAGGAGCCCGGCGCTGCTGCACGCGCGGCGACGACGGTAACGGGGTCTGGGGCGATGGCCCCAGTATCCCGTTTTCCTGCCTTAAAGCGTAGCCTCGATAGCCTTTGCCGCCGCCAGCGGATCTTCCGCGCGGCTGATGGGGCGGCCGATCACCAGTACGCTGGCCCCTGCGTCGCGGGCTTCGCGCGGGGTGACGGTACGCTTTTGGTCGCCCAGCTTGCCGTCGGCGGGGCGCAGGCCGGGGACCACGAAGTACCCATCCTTCCACTGCTTGTGCACGGCGCCGACTTCGTGACCAGAGCAGACGATGCCGTCCAGCCCGGCCGAATGGGCAAGGTCGGCAAGGCGCAGGGCCTGGTCGTGGGGGGCGGCATCCACGCCTATGGAGCTGAGATCGTCGCCGTCCAGGCTGGTAAGCACGGTGACGGCCACGACCTTGCAGTTTTCACCGGCAGCGGCCTTGGCGTCTTCCATCATGGCGCGGCCGCCGGCAGCGTGGATGGTGACGATGGAAGGCTGCAGCACATGGATCGCCTGCATCGCGCCGGCGACGGTATTGGGGATGTCGTGTAGCTTCAGGTCGAGGAAGATCGGCAGGCCGATCTTGTGCAGTTCGTGGACGCCGTGATGGCCGTGGGCGCAGAAGAATTCGAGGCCCAGCTTGATCCCGCCGATATGCCCCGCGACCTTGCGTGCGAGCGCTTCTGCGGCATCGAGGCGGGGAAGGTCGAGGGCGAGGTAGACGGGATTGCGGTTCATGGCTTTGCGAGATCCGACGGGGTTTCAAGAGGGATAGCCGGCACGACTTCGGGCGTCTCGGTGCTTGGCGGCAAAGAGGCAAGCGAGGTGGCGCGCAGCGAGTTTTCAAGGCTGGCGATACGACGGTTCAGCCGCCAGCGCACGGCGCGCAGGTAAGCCCAGACCGGCAACATGCCGAGCACGAAGAACAGCAGTGCCACAAGGCCGACCGGCCATTCGAAATGGAAGTAGTTGCCGTCCTGCAGCGGCCAGAAGTTCACCGGCACATGCGTCCAGTTCATCGCGATGAAGGCGACGAGGACGGCGGTGAGCACGACCCATGCGATGGTGCGGATGACTTGCATTGTTCCTCCTGCTTCCCCCCGCGGAAACGCGTGATGCTAGGCGGGAATACCGAGCAAGGGAAGGGGTTCCACCGCCGTCCCGGATCGCGTCCGGGACAACGGATGGTTTCAACCGAAGACGCGCGCGAAGATCGTGTCGACGTGCTTGTAGTGGTAATCGAGGTTGAACTTGTCCTCGATCACCTCTGCCGGAAGCGCGGCGGCGACTTCGGGGTCGGCCTTGAGCAGTTCGAGCAGCGACAGTTCGCCGTCCGATTCCCACACCTTCATCGCGTTGCGCTGGACCAGCCGGTAGCTTTCGTCACGCGACAGGCCCGCCTGCGTCAACGCCAGCAGCACCCGCTGCGAGTGGACGAGGCCGCCCATGCGGTCGAGGTTCTTCTGCATGCGCGCAGGATAGATCAGCAACTTGTCGATCACGCCGGTCAGGCGCGCCAGCGCGAAGTCGAGAGTGATCGTCGCGTCCGGGCCGATGAAACGCTCGACCGAGGAGTGCGAGATGTCGCGCTCGTGCCACAGCGCCACGTTCTCCATCGCGGGAACGACGGCGGATCGCACCACGCGGGCAAGGCCGGTGAGGTTCTCGGTCAGGATCGGGTTGCGCTTGTGCGGCATCGCCGACGAGCCCTTCTGGCCGGGCGAGAAGTATTCCTCGGCCTCCAGCACTTCGGTGCGCTGCAGATGGCGCACTTCGACGGCAAGCCGCTCGATCGAGCTGGCGATGACGCCCAGCGTGGCGAAGAACATCGCATGGCGATCGCGCGGGATCACCTGCGTCGAGACCGGCTCGATGGCGAGGCCCAGCTTGTCGGCGACGTACTGTTCCACCGCGGGGTCGGTGTTGGCGAACGTGCCCACCGCGCCCGAAATCGCGCAAGTGGCGACTTCCTCACGCGCGGCGACAAGACGTTTCCTGCAACGGGCGAACTCGGCATAGGCTTCAGCGAGCTTGAGGCCGAAGGTAACCGGCTCGGCGTGGATGCCGTGGCTGCGGCCGATGGTGGGGGTGTACTTGTGCTCTTCGGCGCGGCGCTGGATCGCGGCGAGCAGCGCGTCGAGGTCGGCCAGCAGGATGTCGGCGGCCTTTACCAGCTGCACGTTCAGGGTGGTGTCGAGCACGTCGGAGCTGGTCATGCCCTGGTGCATGAAGCGGGCTTCGGGGCCGACCTGCTGGGCCACCCAGTCGAGGAAGGCGATGACGTCGTGCTTGGTCACGGCCTCGATCGCGTCGATGGCGGCGACGTCGATCTTCGGGTTGGTCGCCCACCAGTCCCACAGGGCCTTGCCGGCAGAGGCGGGGACGGTGCCCATTTCGCCCATCTTGACGGCGGCGTGCGCCTCGATTTCGAACCAGATGCGGTAGCGGGCTTCGGGTTCCCAGATCGCGGTCATCGCGGGACGGGCGTAGCGGGGGACCATGTTCGACTCCTTGCAGCTGACGCGGGTGTTCGGCCAATTCGTTGCCGGTGCCGCTAGGCGGGGCGACTGCGAAAGGCAAGGGTGGGGGCGGGGCGCGGGCAAGTAAAATGCGCCGGTGTCGATCTTTCAGGATGGAATCTTAACCACTGCCGGCACAAACCTTTGCAAGGGAACGCCGCACAACGGTGTGTGAAGGGACGCCAGAGAGCGAACAAGGATGCCGCAGGTCAGAACCGTCATCGCTCCGTTGCTGGCCGCTGTGCTGTGCTTCGTGCTGTCGGCAACGATGATCAGGCACTTGAGCTTTCAGGGCAACCTGGCGTCGGTCTGGCCATCCAATGCGGTGGTGCTGGCGCTTTTGCTGGGGCGATCACGGCGCGAATGGGTGCCGTTCCTGATCGCCGGGTTCGTCGCCACTGTCGCAGCGGGGGCGGTCACGCGGGGGACGTGGACTGGGCCGCTCGGCTTTGCGGTTGCCAACACGGTGGAAGTGGCGCTGGCGGCCTGGCTGCTGCGCGGCACGATCGAAACGGACGGTCGGCTGCTTCACCACCATGCCTCGGTCGCGCGTTTCGTGGTCAGCGCCGGGATCGTCGCCCCGGCGCTGGGCGCTCTGATGGGGGCGGGGATCGCGTTCGCCGCATTCGGGCTGCCGGTCGGCATCGCGCTGGCTACCAAGTTCAGCGCCGACGCACTGGGCATGCTGATCTTCACCCCGTTTTTCTACGGTCTGTTCCAGGGGGAGTACGCCGCCAGCATCCGTAGCGCGACCGGGCGCGAGAGGATCGCCATGCTGGGCCTTTACGGAACCGTGCTGGCCGTCAGTCTGGCGGTATTCTGCCAGGACCGCTTTCCGCTGCTGTTCCTGTCGATGGTGCCGCTGATGCTGGTGTCGTTCCGGCTGGGATGGCAGGGCACCAGCCTTGGCGTCCTGCTGGTGGCGGTGATCGGCGGCGTGGCGACCTTCCACGGTCATGGCCCGGTCAACCTCACCGGAGAGGAGATGGGCGTCAAGCTGACGTTCCTTCAGTTCTATCTGGCGACCGTGCTGGTGCTGATGATGCCCGTGGCTGCCGCCCTAGCCGCGCGCCGCGACCTGATCGAGCGGTTCAGCGAAAGCGAGCGCACGCTGAAGCTGCTGGCGGCGCGCTCCTCCATCGTGCTGCTGCGCTTCGACGTCGACGGCGCCTGCACCCGTGCAGTGGGTGATGCGGCGATGCTGGTGGGCGCGGACGCCGCCGACCTGCTGGGTGCGCATGTCGGCGAACTCGACCCGCCGCTGGGCGAAGCGCTGTTCTCCGGCCACTTGCGCGCGCTGGGCAGCGCCGCTGCCGTAGTCGTCGAAATCGAGCGGCCCGGTGGCCTGTGGGTTGAGGCGACATTCCGGGCCGAGCATGACGAGAGCGGCGCCGTCACCGGATCGGTCGCCACGCTGGCGGACGTGACTGCCCGGATCGCCCGCGAAGGCGAACTGGCGCGGCGCGCGGAAACCGACGAACTGACCGGCCTTGCCAACCGCAGCGGCTTCCTGCGCCGGTTCGAGACGGCGCTGGCCACCGGCGACGGGCTGAGCATAGCCTTGATCGACGTGGATAACTTCAAGGCATTGAACGACGGCCTCGGCCATGTCGCGGGCGATGCGGTGCTGGCCGAGATTGCCGGACGCATCGCCCACGGGGTGCGCGCGAGTGACCTTGTGGCGCGGCTGGGCGGCGATGAATTCGTGGTCATGCTGGGCACCGGAGACAAGGACGCCGCCACAGACGTATGCCGCCGCATCGTCGAGACCGTGGCCGCCATGCCCGTTGCACTCCCGCTGGGCGGGCAGGCCGATGCGCGTATCAGCTGCGGCCTCGTCCACCGCGCGCCGGGGCAAGGCGGCATCGACCTGCTCAACCGCGCCGATATGGCGCTGTACGAGGCCAAGCGGAACGGACGGGGCAGGCTGATCGCGGCCTGAAGGTATTCGTTGAAAGCCCGTGATTTCAGCGTTCGCCAGGGTGACGGTGTGTTGGAACGCGGACCGCCCCCCGCTCGATCTCAGATCAGCCCCTTTGCCCTCAGCGAAACGTGCCCTTCGCGACCGATCACAACGTGGTCGTGAACGGTGATGCCAAGCAGGCGCCCGGCTTCGGCGATGCGGTTGGTGATGTCGATATCGGCGCGGCTGGGCTGGGGGGAGCCGCTGGGGTGATTGTGCACGAGAATCACTGCCGTCGCGCCCAGGTCCAGCCCACGGCGGATCACCTCGCGCGGGTGGATGGCAGCTTCGTCGATGGAGCCTTCGCCCACCAGATCGTCCAGGATCAGCATGTTACGCGCATTCAGATAGAGTACGCGCACCCGCTCCACGGTCAGGTGGGCCATGTCGATCGTCAGGTAATCGATCAGTGCATTCCATGACGAGAGTACCGGAGCCTCGCGCACTTTCTGGCGGGCCATTCGGGTGGCCGCGACAGTGACCACGCGCAGCGCGGCTGCCGTCGCCTCGCCCATGCCGGGATGGCTGGCCAGCGCGCGCGGCTCTGCCTGAAGCACCCCCGCGAGTGAGCCGAATCGATGGATCAGGCTGCGGGCCAGCGGTTTCATGTCGCGCCGCGGAACGGCCTGCATCAGGAGGAGTTCAATCACCTCATGATCGCCCAGAGCCTCTGCTCCGCCATCCAGAAGCCGTTTGCGCAGCCGCCCGCGATGGCCGCTGGGGTCAGTGCCGAATTCGGCGCGAACATCGGCCACGCCGCTGCCCTTGCCATTTGCGGGACCGGGTTCGTCGAACAGGGGAGGTTGCTGCGCCATGATATGCACAAACAATTGCCTTTCCGATCCGCCCGGCGCAAGTGAACGATTGGATGTCGCAAGAGCAGGATCACCCTCCCATTTCCGATCACCCGGACACCGACACGCTGGCGCAGCGCCGCCGTGGCTGGCGCGCGCCTGCACTGGTCGTGGGCGGATTGCTGGTCGCTGCGCTGGGAGCGGCCTGGTTGTCGCGCAAGGAGATCGCCGACGACCTGATTCGCGATCAGCTCGATTCGCTGGGTCTTCCTGCGCAGTACGAGATCGTGCGTATCAGCCCTGCAGAGCAGGTGATCCGCAACCTCGTCATCGGCGATCCGAAGCGCCCCGACCTGACCGTGCGGGAATTGCGCGTCGCCACGCGGCTATCGTGGGGACTGCCCGGCGTCGGACGGATCACCGTGGTCGATCCCCGGCTTTACGGGTCGTACCGCGGCGGCAGGGTCACCTTCGGCAGCCTCGACAAGGCGCTGTTCTCGGGCAAGGGCGGGCCGTTCGAGATGCCCGACCTTGATGTCAAGGTTATCGACGGGCGCGCGCTGATCGACAGCGACCATGGCCGGGTCGGCGTGAAGCTGGCGGGCGAGGGGGAACTGCGCGGCGGTTTCTCGGGCGAACTGGCGGCGATTTCTCCGGGGATTGCGGCGCAGGGCTGCAGCACCGGCCGTGCGACGCTCTACGGGCGGCTGACTACTTCGGCGCAGAAGCCGCGCTTCGTCGGGCCGGTCAGGCTGGCCCAGCTGGCTTGCCCCGATCGCGCATTCACGCTGGCGAAGGCCGGGATGCAGCTGGACGTCACGCTCGACAAGGCGCTGGACGGCGCTGAGGGCAAGCTGGGCATCGCCGCTGGACCAGGCCGTTACGGCGTGCAGAAGCTCGCAGGGCTGAGCGCAAGCGGGCGCTTCAGCTATCGCGATGCCGCGCTCAACGGCACCTATCGCGTGACCGGGCGCGGGCTGGAAACACCGCAGGCGCGGCTGAGCGAACTGACATTCGAGGGGCGCATGCGCTCAACCCACGGGCTGGCGCGGTTCGACATGGACGGTGACCTGACCGGCAAGGGTGTGGCCATCGGCGACACCGTCGATCGCGCGATAGTATCGGCGCAGCAGGCAGCGGCGGGCACGCTTGGCGCACCCATCGCCGCGCAGGTGCGCCAGCGGCTCGCGCGCGAAATGCGCGGCAGTTCGCTGGGCGGCAGCCTAGTGCTGCGCAAGTCGGACGAAGGCTTGAGCCTTGTTGTCACGCGCGGATCGCTGCGGGGCGGCAGCGGCGCGGCGCTGCTGGCGCTGTCCCGCGTGCAGGCGCTGTTCGGCAAGGGCCGCCTGCCGCAGATAACCGGCAACTTCACCACCGGCGGGCAGGGCCTGCCGCAGGTATGGGGCCGGGTGGAGCGGGCGGAGGACGGCCATCTGGCGATGAACGTCTCGATGCCCGATTACCGCGCCGGCTCCGCCTCGGTCGGCATCCCGCGACT
The DNA here is from genome assembly GCF_050433305.1 of Novosphingobium gossypii. Taxonomy (NCBI): domain Bacteria; kingdom Pseudomonadati; phylum Pseudomonadota; class Alphaproteobacteria; order Sphingomonadales; family Sphingomonadaceae; genus Novosphingobium; species Novosphingobium gossypii. The sequence goes on from NZ_JBNPXM010000001.1 coordinate 398,009, forward strand.
TGCGCTGGAGCAGAACCATGGCGGCGCGCTCACTTTCACGGGGCAGGTGCTGATGAGCGGCGACCTGCCGGGCGGCAGCACCCGCAACCTGCTGCTGCCGCTTGACGGGCGCTGGGGCGCCGATGGCCGCCTGGAGGTCTGGCGTGGCTGCACCGACGTCGCTTTCGACATGCTGCAGTTTGCCAGCCTCAGCATCGACAAGCGCAAGCTGACCCTGTGCCCCGCGCGCGGCGACGCCATCGTCGAAGGGCGCCCCGACGCATTGCAGATCGCGGCAGGGGCGACCTCGCTCGATATTACCGGGCGCCTTGGAGAGACACCGATTCGCATCGCCAGCGGGCCGGTGGGCTTTGCCTTGGGCGGCAACAGGTCCGGCGTCATCAAGGCCAGCGCGCTCGACGTCGCTCTGGGGCCGAAGGACACCGCATCGCACTTCACCGTCAGCCGTCTCGATGCGGAAGTGGGCAAGGACATCGCCGGCACGTTCGACGATGCCGACGTGCGCCTCGCCGCCGTCCCGCTCGACCTGAAGCAAGTGGCAGGGCGCTGGCGCTACGCGGGCGGCGTCGCCTCCATCGAAGACGCGCGCTTCACGCTGGTGGACCGCCAGCCGGTGGCCCGGTTCGAACCGCTGGTGGCGCGCGACGCCACGCTGACGCTGGCCGACAACCGAATCCACGCGCAGGCCCTTCTGCGCGAACCGACCAGCGACCGCGAAGTGGTCCGGGCCGATATCGCCCACGATCTGGGCGATGCCAGCGGCCATGCCGACCTTGCGGTGAACGGCATCGTCTTCGATGAAAAGCTGCAGCCGGAAAAGGTATCAAGGCTAGTGCTGGGCGTCGTTTCCGACCTCAAGGGGCTGGTGCGCGGCACCGGGCGGATCGACTGGAACGAGAAGGGCGTGACCAGCCGTGGCCGCTTCGCCACCGACGGCGTGGACTTCGCCGCCGCCTTCGGGCCGGTGAAGGGGCTGTCTGGCGAAGTCGTGTTCACCGACCTGCTGGGCATGGTCACTGCCCCGAACCAGAACGTGCGCATCGCCTCCATGAACCCTGGCATCGAAGTGACCGACGGCACGCTCTCCTACGAACTGCGGCCAGGCTACAACCTGATCGTTCACGGCGGAAAGTGGCCGTTCATGAGCGGTACGCTGACGCTGGACCCGGCCCGGATGCAGATCGGCGTGGCGGAAACGCGCCGCTACACGCTGCGGGTCGACGGGTTGAACGCGGCCGACTTCGTGCAGCGGCTGGAACTCACCAACATGAACGCCAGCGGCATTTTCGATGGCGAGCTGCCGCTGGTATTCGACGAGAACGGCGGGCGGATCGAGAACGGCTTCCTGCGCTCGCGCGATCCGGGCGGCAATGTCTCCTACGTCGGCGCGCTGACGTACAAGGACTTGTCTGCTATGGGCAATTTTGCTTTCGATGCGCTGAAATCCGTCAACTACAAGCGGATGGAGATCGGCCTTGGCGGTTCGCTTTCGGGCGAGATCCTGACGCGGATCAGCTTCGATGGCCTCAGCCAGGGGCAGGGGGCAAGCAAGAACTTCATCACCAAGCAGGTCGCCAAGCTGCCGATCCGCTTCATCGTCAACGTCAAGGCGCCGTTCTTCAGCCTGTTCGGGTCAATGCGCTCCCTTTACGATCCGGCTTACGTCACCGATCCGCGCGTGCTGGGGCTGGTCAACAGCGACGGCAGCCGTTCGCGGGTGGACGCAGCGCTGAACCCGGCGCCGCCGCCTGCAACCTCTCCTGCGCCGTCGAAAACTCCATCCGGCGCTATTCAGCCTCCAGTCAGCGAGAAAAAGCCATGATGCCCTCGGAATTGACCGGAAGCCTTCCGGCTGCGACAAGCCCTTCGATGATCGACGGGCAAGTTTATCCGCAGCAGCTAGGCGCACGGTACGGCAGGCGCGCCGTTCGCGCCGCATACTCGGGTGCGATGATGACGGCGCTCGCGTTCGGCCTTGGCGGCTGCATCCAGGTTGCAGCGCCCGACAAGCCGATCGTGATCGAACTCAACATCAACATCCGGCAGGAAGTCGTCTACCGCCTGGCCGCCGACGCGGCCAAGACGGTGGAGCAGAACGAGGGCGTATTCTGATGAAGACCATCGGTATCCTTGGAGTGACGGCCGCAGCGGCTCTCACGATCGCCGGTGTCACCGGCGCCGCCAACAGTGCGTTCGCGCAGCGCAGCCCCGAATATGCCGCGGCCCGCGCCGCCGGTCAGGTGGGTGAACAGCGCGACGGCTATCTGGGCGTTGTCAGCGGCGGCGGAGACATCTCTGCCATGGTGCGCGACATCAACAACAAGCGCCGCTCGATCTACACCGGCGCCGCTGCCGGCAAGAGCACGATCGAGGAATATGCCTTCACCACCGGGTGCAAGCTTATCCGCGACACCAAGCCGGGCGAGAAGTATCAGGGCCTTGACGGTTCGTGGAAGACGCGCGGCGGCGGCGCTCCGGAACTGGACCCGCGCTGCCCCTGATGGTCCCGCCGTTCAACATATCGCAGGCTTGACCGACCAGCGAAGAAAAGGCCGGAAGCGGATACGCTTTTCCGGCCTTTTTCGCGGCCGGAAAGGCATTTTGCCGGAACGGTATTCGCCCGTGCAGGCGCGTTCTTCTTGATACCACGTCGATCTTGGCGCTGTCTGCTGTCGACAACGGATGCTGTCCAGCGCCGGCCACGGTTGACTCGGGATTAGCCCCACCCTAAGGGGCCGGTGCTCTAGGCGGGCAGCCGTCGTGTATATGTTGCGTTCCTGTCATCATGAGGAGGAGCATGACATGACCGACGAACCGTCCGCCCAGGACCCTGTTGGCGAGGATGCACGCATCGATTCGCTCGACGAAAGGCTTAATGCCCTTCGTGAGCGTGAGGAGCAGCGCAACCGACCGAAAGCCGGCACGGAAACCGATGCGAGCTATCGCATGGGCAACCGCGTCCTTTCGGAACTGCTGGGGGGGCTTGCGGGTGGCCTGTTCCTGGGGTGGTTGATCGACCACTTCGCCGGAACGTCGCCCTGGGGTCTGATGGTGATGCTGTTCGTAGGAATTGGCATTGCCTTCAGGAACATCATAAGGATTTCCAACCAGCGCTCCGACTGACCCGGCAAATGGGGAAGGGGGCGCTGTGGTTCAATAGGCGACAGGGGTAACGCGTGGCAGCCGAAGCGAAGCTCGATCCGATGCACCAGTTCCAGCTTGAAAAGCTGGCGGGCGTGGACTGGAACATTGCCGGTTACAACATCGCCTTCACCAACAGTGCGCTGTGGATGGCTATTGCCACCCTCGCGCTGATCGTGTTCGTCGGCGGTGGCATGAAGCGTCAGCTGGTGCCCGGTCGCTGGCAGATGGCGGTGGAAACCTTCACCGGCTTTATCGACGGGATGCTGGCCGCGAACGTCGGCAAGAACGGCAAGAAGTACGTTCCGTACATCTTCTCGCTCTTCATGTTCATCCTTTTCGCGAACTTCCTGGGCCTGATGCCGCTGGGAGTGCTGGGCGTTCACGCCTTCACATTCACCAGCCACTTCTCGGCTACCGGCGTTCTGGCGATCCTGTCGTTCGGCATCGTGCTGATCGTCGGCTTCGCCAAGCACAAGCTGCATTTCTTCTCGCTTTTCGTGCCGCACGGCACGCCGGTGGCGATGATCCCGATCATCTTCGTGGTCGAGCTGATCTCGTTCCTGGTGCGCCCGTTCAGCCTTGGTCTGCGACTGTTCGTTGCCATGATGGCCGGCCACGTCCTGCTCGAAGTGCTGTCCAGCTTCGTGATCTCTGGCGGCAACGCCGGCCCGGCGCTGTTCGTGATCGCAGGTCTGCCCAGCTTCGTGCTGATGGTCGGCATCTGCGCACTGGAATTGCTGGTTGCCGGCATCCAGGCCTACGTCTTCGCACTTCTCACCTGCGTCTATCTGAACGACGCCGAGAATCTTCACTGATCTTTTTTCGCCACATTGCGGGCACACCAAAGGGAGTTTTTGATATGGACGCAGAAGCTGCAAAGCTGCTCGGAGCCGGTTTCGCTGCAATCGGCGCAGGCCTCGCCTCGATCGGCGTGGGCAACGTTTTCGCCAAGTTCCTCGAAGGCGCGCTGCGCAACCCGGGCGCCGCTGACGCCCAGCAGGGTCGCCTGTTCATCGGCTTCGCCGGTGCAGAGCTTCTCGGCCTGCTCTCGTTCGTCATTGCCGCGCTGCTGATCTTCGCCTGATCGCTCGCATCTGACCGGATCTCCCGTCGCCTGAACCCTTTGGTGAGGCGGCGGGACGTTCCGGCCACACGTTTTTTCCGGCTACCTTCGAGACAGGGCTGAACCCATGCCTCAGATCGCTCAGCTAGGCGAGTTCTACTCCAGCCAGATCTTCTGGCTGCTGATCTTCTTCGGGATCACCTTCTTCGTCGTCGGACGGGGCATGGTGCCGAAGGTGATGGACACCGTCGCCAGCCGTGACAACCAGATCGCCGCCGACCTCAAGGCAGCCGAAGCCGCTCGTGCCCAGGCCGATGCCGAAGAGGCTGCCTGGCGCACCCGTGAGAACGCCGCCCGCGCCGAAGCACAGGGTGCGATCGCCGACGCTCGCGCCAGGGCCGCAGCCGCTGCCACACAGCGTCTCGCCGTCGCCCAGGCTTCCATCGACGCCACTCTGGCCGGTGCGGAAACCCGCATCGCCGAAGCGCGCCGTGCCGCTGCCGACGACATCGAAAACGTCGCTGCCGAAGCGACCCGCGACATCGTCAGCCGCATCGCCGGCCTTTCGCTCGACGACGCTGCCGTGCGCGGCGCCGTGAAGGAGAACCTGGTCCATGGCTGAAACCAACGCTTCCGTTGAGCACGGCCTCGACCACGAAGGCGCCGAAGTGACCGGAGCCGAGGTGGCGCACGCCTCGACCGAACATCACGCCGAACCGCTGCTGCTCGGCTTCGCGCCGCCGGTCGCGGTCGTCAGCGCCTCGATGATCGTCCTGCTGGCCATCCTGGCGTGGAAGGGCGTGCCGAAGCTGATCGGCAGCGGCCTTGACGCCAAGATCGCCGAGATCAAGTCGCAGCTTGCCGAAGCCAGGGCCCTGCGCGCCGAGGCTGAAGCCCTGCGCAAGGAATACGCCGACAAGATCGCGAACGCTGAAAAGGACGCGACGGCAATGCTCGACCATGCCCGCCATGAAGCCGAGGCGATCGTCGCCAAGGCCGAAGCGGACACGACCGAGACGATCGCCCGCCGCGAAAAGATCGCCCAGGACAAGATCGGTGCCGCCGAACTGGCCGCCGTGACCGACCTGCGCAACCAGGCCGCTGCCGCTGCCGCCGCAGCCGCTAAGGGCCTGATCGCCGCCAACCACTCGGCCTACGCCGACAAGGCGCTGGTCGATCAGGCGATCGCGGGAATCTGATCCTCTCGCCCTCGTGGTGCGTGCAAGAAGCCTCCGTCCTGCGACGGGGGCTTTTTTGTATGGCCCGTCGGCATCCGGACTTCGCGCATTGAAGCTCCGCCCCATCGTGAAAGACGCCCATGATCCGCATCCTCATCGACGCCGACGCCTGCCCCGTGAAGGAAGAGACGTACAAGGTCGCGCTGCGCCACAATGCTGCGGTGGTGGTGGTCAGCAACAGTCCGATCCGGGTGCCGCAAAGTGCGCTGATCTCGCGCAAGGTCGTGGGCGATGCGTTCGACGCTGCGGATGACTGGATCGTCGAGGCCATCGAGAGCACCGGCGGCGCGAGCGTGGTCATCACGGGTGACATCCTGTTGGCCGACCGCTGCCTAAAGCTGGGCGCCAGCGTGGTGGCGCCGAATGGCAAGCCGTTCACCACCGCCTCGATCGGCGGTGCCATCGCCACCCGGGCGATCATGGCGGACTTGCGGGCAGGCGGCGACATCGTCGGCGGTCCGCCGCCGTTCTCGAAGCAGGACCGCTCGCGCTTCCTGTCGACGCTGGACGAAACGCTGGTGCGCCTGACTCGAGTTTCGCCCAAGGCCTGAACGGCGTTGGCGGAGCCGTGCTTCGACAAGCTCGGCATGAGCGGGCAGCAGGTCGGGCCGTGCGGTGGAAGGGCGGTGACCCATATGATGCTTGTGCGGGATGGCCGGCGCGGATCTGGTGTGGTGTTGGTCAGCGGTGCGGGACCGGCGCGTCCTCGTTGATCCGTCGAAAGCGGGACGCCTATTTAGGTTGAATGACGTTGTGGGAAAGACGCTGCGGCGGACCATAGCGGCAGGTTCCGTGTGAGCCGAAGGTGATGGCGGTCCTAGACGGGCACGGCGCGCACTCGCATCCGCCATGCCCGTTGAGGAATTACCGCAACACAGCCCCCGAAACGACAAACGCCGCGCGTGATCCGAAGATCGCGCGCGGCGTTTGTTATCAGTTGTTATAGCGATTATTCGCCGAAGGTGCGCTGCCACCAGCCGCGACGGGGCGCCGGGGCGCTTTCCGGTCCGGCTGCGGCTTCCGCAGGTGCTTCCTCGGCGACCGGCTCGGGCGCTGCAGGCGCTTCGACGACCGCTTCGGCTTCCACGTCCGCCTTCTTGCGGCGGGTGCGCTTCGGCTTGGCGGGCGCTTCCTCGGCTACCGGCTCGGCAGCGGGGGCCGCTTCGGCTTCCACGTCCGCCTTCTTGCGGCGGGTACGCTTCGGCTTGGCGGGCGCTTCCTCGGCGACCGGCTCGACAGCGGGGACCGCTTCGGCTTCCACGTCCACCTTCTTGCGGCGGGTACGCTTGGGCTTTTCGGCAGCGGGCGCTTCCTCGACGACCGGCTCGGCAGCGGGAGCCGCCTCTGCCTCTACGTCCGCCTTCTTGCGGCGGGTGCGCTTCGGCTTGGCAGGTGCTTCAGGCGCTTCTTCGGCGACCGGCTCCGCAGGGATCACCGGCTCTGCACCGATGCCACCGTCGGCAACCGGCAGCGCAGCGGCTTCGGCGGCGAGTTCGAGGCCTTCAGCGCCGATCACGGCGTCATCGCCCTCGGCAGCCTCGGCGCCGTTTTCGGCTTCACCGTCACCACGGCGACCGCGACGGCGGCGACCGCCACGGCGGCGGCGCTTCTTGGGTGCATTGGCATCGTCACCCTCGGCAACGGCTTCCACCTCGTCTGCGTCCTCGGCATCGTCGCCTTCGTCGCTGGCTTCGGCACCGTCGACTTCAGCGGTTTCGGCAGCGTCTTCGCGGCGATCGCGGTTGCGACCACGACGGCGCTTGCGGCGCTTGCGGCCACGGCCTTCACCGTCGCCTTCCGACGCTTCGCCACGCTCGGCAGCGTCTTCCGCTTCCAGCTCTTCGTCCTCGTACTCGTCCTCGACGAAGTCGTCCTCGACGTCTTCGGCGATGGGATCGAAGCGGGGCACGAACTCGTTGCGCGGGCCGGACGACAGGACGCGCATCTTGGCGCCTTCGTTCTCACCTTCGGGAATGACTTCGACGGTGACGCCGTAGCGTTCCTCGATGTCGGCCAGATCGGTGCGCTTGGCGTTGAGCAGGTATACGGCGGCTTCGGTGCTGGCGAACAGCGACACGACGATGCCCTTGCCCTTTGCCGCTTCGTCCTCGATCAGGCGCAGCGCCGAAAGGCCCGCCGAGCTGGCGGTGCGGACAAGGCCGGTGCCGTCGCAGTGCGGGCACGAGCGCGTGGTCGCTTCGAGAACGCCGGTGCGCAGGCGCTGGCGGCTCATCTCCATCAAGCCGAAGCTCGAGATGCGTCCAACCTGGATGCGCGCGCGGTCGTTCTTGAGCGCTTCCTTCATCGCCTTCTCGACCTTGCGGACGTTGGAGCCGTACTCCATGTCGATGAAGTCGATCACGACAAGGCCGGCCATGTCGCGCAGGCGCAGCTGGCGGGCGATTTCGGCGGCGGCTTCGAGGTTGGTGGCGACCGCCGTCTGCTCGATCCCGTGCTCCTTGGTGGCGCGGCCCGAGTTGATGTCGATCGAAACCAGTGCTTCGGTCGGGTTGATGACGATGTAGCCGCCCGAACGCAGCTGCACGACGGGGTCGTACATCGCGGTCAGCTGGTCTTCGGCGCCGAAGCGCTGGAACAGCGGAACAGGGTCGGCGTAGGGCTTAACCTTGCGGCCATGGCTGGGCATCAGGAGCTTCATGAAGTCCTTGGCCGCGCGGTAGCCTTCCTCGCCCTCGACGATCACTTCCTCGATGTCGCGGTTGTAGATGTCGCGGATGGCGCGCTTGATGAGGTCGCTGTCCGAGTGGATCAGCGCCGGCGCGGCCGAACGCATCGTCTGTTCGCGCAGTTCGTCCCAGAGGCGGGCGAGGTAGTCGAAGTCGCGCTTGATCTCGGTCTTGGTGCGCTGCAGGCCGGCGGTGCGCACGATGCAGCCCATCGAACGCGGCAGGTCCATTTCGGCGATGATCGACTTCAGGCGCTTGCGGTCCGATGCCGAGCTGATCTTGCGGCTGATGCCGCCGCCGTGGCTGGAATTGGGCATGAGCACGCAATACCGGCCCGCCAGGCTGAGGTAGGTGGTGAGGGCCGCGCCCTTGTTGCCGCGCTCTTCCTTGACGACCTGCACCAGCAGCACCTGGCGGCGCTGGATGACGTCCTGGATCTTGTAGCGGCGGCGCAGCGCCATGCGCTTGGCGCGCAGGTCGTCGGCTTCCTTGGAGCGGCCCGAGGGCTTGCCTTGACGACGACGGCCACGACCGCGACGGCCATTGCCTTCGCCGTTGCCTTCGGATTCCTCGTCGCCGTGATCGCCTTCGTCGTGGTCGTGGAACGGGTTCTCGACCGAACCGTCCTCGATCGTGGCGACGTGGTCCTTCTCGGACGTGTCGACTTCGGTCAGGCCGCCTTCATCGTCGCTGTAGTCGTCCTCGTCGTCGCCTTCGGAGGCGCGCAGGGCGGCTTCTTCCTCGGCATGCGCGGCTTCTTCGGCCAGCAGGGCCTCGCGGTCCTCCTTGGGGATCTGGTAATAGTCCGGGTGGATTTCGCTGAAGGCGAGGAATCCGTGACGGTTACCACCGAAATCGACGAAGGCGGCCTGGAGCGAAGGCTCCACGCGCGTCACCTTCGCGAGGTAGATGTTGCCCTTGATCTGCTTGCGTTCGGTCGACTCGAAGTCGAACTCTTCAATACGGTTGCCCTTGACGACCGCCACCCGCGTTTCTTCCGGGTGGCGCGCATCGATCAGCATGCGCGTTGCCATGTAATAGTCTCCGTGCGCGTCGACGCCAGGCCGGATCAGCCAGGCGGATGCGCTTATGTTCAGTGTAGGCGAATGCGCCCCGCAGCATCACGACGCGGCCACTTTGGGCGGCGTTCCACGCTTTTGGGGCGAGATTTGGCGCAGTGTCGGAGCAATCCAGCGCTCCGTGCGCGGCGAAAGTTTGGACCGCCGGGGCGGTATCCGGGTCAGTGTCTTCCGCCCGAGGGGCGGAGAGCGTGTCTGCGAGCAGCGAAACGCGCGGCGTATCCGAACGCGCGAAAAGTTGCGACCACGCCGCCCGCGCCCTTTCAGGCGTCGAATGGCAAGGCGGCAACTGGCTTCTCATGGCTCGCTTCAACCTGTGAGGTGCGCCGAAAAAAGGATTATTCCCGGCTCCCTGGACCGGGGCTTGCATCTGGCTTTTGCCGGTCCTGCACGCTGCCATATGGGTATGGCATGCCGTTTATGCGAGGACCGACGCGCAATTCTCGCTCCGGTTGTGTTGGCGTAGCATTCATGACGCAAGACGGCAAGTTGCTTGACCTGCTGGAATTCGCACCGGAAATTTCTGGCGGTCGGGGGCGCTGCTATTCTGCTGTGGGAAAGCCCCTGGGCGCGGGATTGCCGACGTGGGCAACCCGGCTTAGTTCTTGGCGTCGATGTCGCGCACCCTGCAGTTGACCCTTCTGTTCATTGCACCGCTGGCGGTTCTCGTCGGAGTTCTGGCGGCGAAGGGCGTGTTTCCCGTCCGCGACGGCGGTTATGAATACGTCGTGCGCTTCGACCTGCCGGGCGCGAACGCGCCGGTCGATCTGCCGCGCGTCGATGGCCCGCCCGATGCCAGCCGTCCGCTCGTGGTGATCGATGCCGGGCACGGTGGTTTCGATCCCGGTGCAGGTGGGGGCGCCCTCAAGGAAAAGGCGGTGGCGCTGCAGATCGCGCTTGCTCTGCGGGAAAAGCTGTTGGCTGGCGGCGGGCTGCGGGTGGCGCTGACGCGCGATGCCGATCGCTTCATTGCGCTGGCGGATCGGCCTGACATTGCCCGGCGGCTGAATGCGGACCTGTTCGTTTCGATCCACGCCGACAGCGCCGACGCCGATTCGGCGCGCGGGGCGAGCGTCTATGTGCTCTCCGAGAAGGGCTCCAGCCAGGCGGCGGAACGCTTTGCGGAGCGGGAGAACGGCGCGGATCGGGTGAACGGGGTCAGGCTTTCGCGAACCAGCGCGCAAGTGGGCGCGATCCTGCTGGACCTGTCGCAGCGCGGGACGCAGGCGAAATCTACCCAGGCGGCGGGCCTGTTGCTGCGCGAACTTGGCGATGCCGGCGTCGGCATGCATCGCGACCGGCCCGAAGCCGCCGCGCTGGCAGTGCTGAAGGCGCCCGACATCCCCTCGATCCTGTTCGAGACGGGGTACATCAACAATCCCGACGATGCCAAAGTGCTGGGTTCGCGGCAGGGGCAACAGGCGCTGGCCGATGCCGCCGCCCGCGCGATCCGCGCCTATTTCGCAAGGAATGCCGGTGTTTGACGGCGCGGGAGCACGACGAGTTGCGACGAGGGTGGTTCCCTTGCGCGGAAACGCCGTGCTAGAGGGCGCACGCAATGACCGACGCGATTGATCCCGGCGAGCAGCCGTCCGAAGACGCGACCTACCGCATCCGCCGCAAGGGCGGGGGGCGGTTCGCAAGGCTTGGAAAAGCGTGGGGCGAGCGCAAGTGGCTGCGCCGTTTCAGCTATCTGTGTCTTGCAGGGCTTGTCGGCATCGCAGGGTTCTGGGTCTTTCTCGCGCACGATCTGCCGGACGCGAACAAGCTGCTTGAATACCAGCCACCGCTGCCGACGATGGTGCGCGGGAGCGACGGTGAAATCGTCTATTCCTATGCCCGCGAACGCCGTGTGCAGCTGCGCTACGTCGATTTTCCGCGGTCGATGGTGAACGCATTCCTTTCGGCTGAAGACCGCACGTTCTGGACGCATGGCGGCGTTGATGTGGGCGGTCTGGCGGGCGCGGTGGTGGATTATGTCACCAAGTACGGGTCGGGTGTGCGCGCCAAGGGCGGCTCCACGATCACGCAGCAGGTGGCCAAGAACATCCTCATCGGCGATGAATATTCGGTGACGCGCAAGCTCAAAGAAATGATCGTCGCGCGGCGTATCGAAGGCGTGTTGAGCAAGCAGCAAATTCTTGAGCTCTACCTCAACGAAATCCCGCTGGGCCGCCGATCCTTCGGCGTTCAGGCCGCGTCGCGCGCGTATTTCGACAAGGACGTCGAGGATCTGACGCTCAGCCAGAGCGCGTTTCTGGCGATCCTGCCTCGCGCGCCCGAAGTATATGGCCGCAAGAAGAACGAGGAGCGCGCCATCGAGCGGCGCAACTGGGTGCTCGACCAGATGGTGCGCAACGGCTGGGCCAGCCCGCAGGACGCTGCCGCCGCCAAGGCCGAACCGCTGGGCCTCGTCACCCAGCGCGCCAGCACCTACGAACCGTCCAACGGCTATTTCCTTGAGGAAGTTCGCCGCCGCCTGATCGGCAAGTACGGCGAAAAGGCCGAGGACGGCCCGAACAGCGTCTATGCGGGCGGCCTGTGGGTGCGCACCTCGCTCGATCCGGCGCTGCAGGTCGCGGTGCGCGATGCGCTGCGCAAGGGTCTGCTGCTTTATCACGGCAACCGTGGTTTCGTGCGTCCGATCGCGCATCTCAACGATCTTGAAAACTGGCAGAGCCAGCTCGTCGTCGCCAACAAGACGATCGATTACAAGGATTGGCGCGTGGGCGTGATCCTCGACCGGTCGGGCAACACCGGTCGCATCGGCTTCTCGGACGGCAACGTGGCAACGCTTACCGGCGTTTCCGAGAAAGCCAAAGTGGGCGATCTGGTCGCTGCGCAGCCGGTCGGCGCCGGCAGCTGGGCGCTTCGCGGCATTCCCGAAGTATCGGGCGGGATGATCATCGAACAGCCGGGTTCAGGCCGCATCCTGGCGATGCAGGGCGGATTCGATTCCGGCATCGACAGCTTCAACCGTGCCACGCAGGCGGAACGCCAGCCCGGTTCGACAATCAAGCCCTTCGTCTACGCCACCGCGCTGCAGAACGGCATGACCCCGGCGACGCAAGTGCTCGACGGCACGTTCTGCGTGTTCCAGGGCGCAGGGCTGGGCAACAAGTGCTTCCGCAACTTCGGCGGTGCGGGCGGTTCGGGCAGCCACACGCTGCGCTGGGGGCTGGAACAGTCGCGCAACCTGATGACGGTGCGCATCGCCAACGACGTGGGCATGGGCAAGGTCACCCGCACGTTCCACAACGTGGGTATCGGCGACTACCGGAAGTACCTTTCGTTCGCACTCGGCGCGGGCGAGACGACGGTTGCGCGCATGATCAACGCCTATGCGGCGCTGGCCAACAATGGCGTGCAGTTCTCCGGATCGGTCGTGGACTATGTGCAGGACCGCAACGGCAAGGTCATCTGGCGCGCCGACAAGAGCACCTGCAACGCCTGCAACATGGCGCAGTGGGACGGCAAGCCGATGCCGCGCGTCCAGCGCGTGGGCAAGCAGGTCATCGACGCGCCTACCGCGTACCAGACCGTGCACATGCTGGAAGGCGTCGTCACGCGCGGCACGGCAGAGCGGCTGCGCGACCTCAAGCTGCCGATGTTCGGCAAGACCGGCACCACCAACGGCCCGACCGACGTGTGGTTCATGGGCGGCAACCAGGATTACGTCGGCGGTGTCTACATGGGCTACGACAATCCGCGTTCGCTGGGCGGCTATGCTCAGGGCGGGCGCATCGCCGCGCCGATCTTCAAGGACGTGGTGCTGGCAACGCCGGGCCGGTGGTCGCACCAGCCGCTGGTGGCGCCGCAGGGCATCCGCATGGTCCGCATCGACCGCGTCACCGGCAAGCGCGTGATGGGCGCCGAACCCACCGACGAGCCCAAGGCTTCGGTGATCTGGGAAGCCTTCAAGCCCGACACCGAACCCCGGCAATATACCGCCGAGGACGAGTTCAGCCGCCGCCGCGATGCGCTTGTCGCCTCCATCCGCAATGCCCGTGAGGCACGCGAAGCCAGCGCTGCGAATGCGGCGGGCGACATGGGCAACTTCGCCGAGCAGCAGGGCGGGGTCTACTGAGGCCATCGTCCTGCGGCGCAGGTCTCGCCACTGGTCCCTGTCCCTGGGGCGTTTGGTCGATCTGCGTGAATATCCGGGAAACTTCCTGTCTTTGAAGGGTTTGGGCTGCGACCCTTCCCCCCGACCGGAGTTTCCCATATGCCGCTCAAGGCCCTGCCGCTCAACTGCACCCTGAAGGCCGATCCGGCTGAAGCATCTTCCACCGATGCGATGATCGACGTCCTGCGCGAAGCGTTCGCAGCTCGCGGCGTGGAGGTGAGCGACACCGTCCGTGTCGCCGCGCTCGACATCAGGCCGGGGGTCACCTCCGACGAAGGAGAGGGCGACGCGTGGCCGGACCTGCGCGAGAAAATCCTCGACCATGACATCCTGATCCTGGGCGGTCCGATCTGGATGGGGCAGATCGGCAGCGTCGCCAAGCGGGTGCTGGAACGCATGGACGCGTTCCTGTCCGAGACCGACGACGATGGGCACATGCCGAGCTACGGCAAGGTCGCGGTGCTGGCGATCGTCGGCAATGAGGACGGGGCGCATTTCTCCTCGGCTCAGATGTTCCAGGCATTGAACGACGTCGGCTGGACGATCCCGCCGGTCGCCGCATGCTACTGGGTGGGCGAGGCAATGGGATCGACCGACTTCAAGGATCTGAAGACCACGCCGGAAATGGTGGAGAAGACCGCGAAGATGGTGGCCGCCAATGCCGCGCATCTCGCCAGCCTGCTGTCGGGCGCCCCGTTCCCGCCGCAGGACTGACGGTCAACCCAGCACCGCCTGTTCGCGTTTTTCGGGGCGGATGTAGATCGAGGTGATCTTGGGCGACAGCGCTTTCATGCGCGTTTCCAGCTCCTCGATCAGCGTCTCGGCCTGACCCATCGGCAAGTCGTCAGCGAAGTCGGCGCTGATGGCGACGAACACCGCGTCTGGGCCGGTATGGACGGTGCGGACGTGGTTCACATGGGTGATGGTGGGAGTGTCCATCATCACCGCGCGCAACCCGGCGATGAGGGCGGGGTCCGCAGCCTCGCCGATCAGCAGGCCCTTGGATTCACGCGCCAGAAGCACGGCCACGGCGGCCAGCACCAGCCCGATCACCACCGACGCCGCGCCGTCCAGCCGGGCATCGCCATAGTGGCGGCTTGCCCAGATTCCCAGCGCCGCTACCACCAGGCCGATCAGCGCCGCGCTATCCTCGAACAGGACGATGAATCCCGGCGGATCCTTGGAGCGGCGGATCGCCTGCCACCAGCTCTGCCCGCCGCGCCCGGCATTGAACTCCTTCACCGCGATCGCCCACGACGCGCCTTCCATCAGGAAGCCGATGCCCAGCACGATGTAGCTGAGCGTGGGGTCCTCGACCATGTGCGGCTCGCGGATGTGGGCGATGCCTTCGTAGATCGAGATGCCCGCGCCGCCCGCGAAGATCAGGATCGCGACGACGAAGGCCCAGAAATACAGCTCGCGCCCGTAGCCAAAGGGATGGGCGGCGTCGGGCGGGCGGCGGCCCTGTTTCTGGCCGTAGAGCAGCAGCACCTGGTTGCCGCTGTCCACCAGCGAGTGCACGCCCTCGGTCGCCATGGCGGAGGAACCGCCGATGCCTGCCGCCACGAACTTGGCGACGGCAATGCCGAGGTTGGCGGCAAGCGCGCCGTAAAGGACGATGTTGTCGCGGATATGCCCGGAGTGTCTGGCCATGGACGACATAACGGGCAGGGCGTCCCGGCGTTGCATGGCGTGTGGGCAGAGCAAGACATCGCGGCTGCCGGACGGCCACATGCGTCAATTCCTGCTATCACGGGCAGCAGAAGTTCTGTCCTGTTTCCAGCGGTCAAAGCCATGGATAGTTCCTGTGCGGAAGGGTATCGGCCTACCGTCCCCGCGACAGACAATTCCGCCGCTCGTTCTCCGATTTCAGCTTACCAGGTTGGCCGGCAAGCCGGCCTTGCGAAGGTCCAAGGAAAGTCCGATGAAGACCCTGACCCATCTCGAACGGCTCGAAGCCGAAAGCATCCACATCATCCGCGAAGTGGTGGCCGAGGCCGAGAAGCCGGTGATGCTCTATTCGGTGGGCAAGGACAGTGCGGTGATGCTGCATCTGGCGCGCAAGGCGTTCTATCCTTCGCCGCCGCCGTTTCCGCTGCTGCATGTCGATACGACGTGGAAATTCAGGGCCATGTACGAGTTGCGCGACAGGATGGCGCGCGACAGCGGCATGGAACTGCTGGTCTACCAGAACCCCGAGGCGAAGGAGAAGGGCATCAACCCCTTCGACCACGGCGCGCTTCATACCGATATGTGGAAGACGGAAGGGCTCAAGCAGGCACTTGACAAATACGGCTTCGACGCGGCGTTCGGGGGCGCCCGCCGCGACGAGGAGAAGAGCCGGGCGAAAGAGCGCATCTTCTCGTTTCGCACGTCCAGCCACGGATGGGATCCCAAGAACCAGCGCCCCGAATTGTGGAACCTCTACAATGCCCGCAAGGCGAAGGGGGAATCGATCCGCGTCTTCCCGATCTCCAACTGGACCGAGTTGGACATCTGGCAGTACATCCACCTCAACGACATCCCCATCGTCCCCCTCTACTTCGCCGACAGGCGCCCTACGGTGGAGCGCGACGGCATGCTGCTGATGGTGGACGACGATCGTTTTCCGCTGCGCGAAGGCGAAGTTCCGGTGGAGCGCTCCATCCGGTTCCGCACGCTGGGCTGCTATCCGCTGACCGGCGCGGTGGAGAGCGAGGCGAAGACGCTGCCGGAAGTGATCCAGGAAACCCTGCTCACCACCACCAGCGAACGCCAGGGCCGCGCCATCGACAGGGACGCGGGCGGTGCCGGCATGGAAGTGAAGAAGCAGCAGGGGTATTTCTGATGGCCGATATCGACACCAAAGCCCCGGTCTATGTCACCGACAGCCTCATCGCAGAGGACATCGACGCCTATCTCGTCAGCCACGAACACAAGACGATGCTGCGCTTCATCACCTGCGGCAGCGTCGACGATGGCAAATCCACGCTGATCGGGCGGCTGCTTTACGATTCCAAGATGATCTTCGAGGATCAGCTGGACGCGCTGCAGTCCGATTCCCGCAAGGTCGGTACGCAGGGGCAGGAGATCGACTTCGCACTGCTGGTGGACGGTCTGGCCGCCGAACGGGAGCAGGGCATCACCATCGACGTGGCCTATCGCTTCTTCAACACCGAGAAGCGCAAGTTCATTGTCGCCGACTGCCCGGGCCACGAACAGTACACCCGCAACATGGTGACGGGCGCATCCACCGCCGACCTTGCGGTGATCCTGATCGATGCGCGCAAGGGCGTGCTGGTGCAGACGCGCCGACATTCGTACCTGTGCCACCTGATCGGCATCCGCAACGTGGTGCTGGCGGTGAACAAGATGGACCTTGTCGATTACGACCAGCAGGTCTTCGACGCCATCGTCGCCGATTATACCGAGTTTGCGAAGTCGATCGGGATCGACAGCTTCACCGCACTGCCGATCTCGGGCTTCAGGGGCGACAACATAACCACGCTATCGGCCCGTACCCCGTGGTACAATGGGCCGACGCTGATCGAGCACCTCGAAACGGTCGAGGTGCTGTCCTCGGTCGATGCGGAAAAGCCGTTGCGTCTGCCGGTGCAGTGGGTGAACCGCCCCAATCTGGATTTCCGCGGCTTCTCCGGCCTGATCGCCACCGGCTCGGTGAAGCCGGGCGAGCGGATTCGCGTCCTGCCTTCGGGCAAGACCAGCACGATCACCCGCGTCGTCACTTATGATGGCGACGTGGATGAGGCGGTTGCCGGGCAGTCGGTCACCGTCTGCTTCGCCGACGAGATCGACTGTTCGCGCGGCTCGGTGATCTCGGTCGCGGACGAACCGCCGCAGACCGCCGACCAGTTCGAGACGACCATCGTATGGATGGCCGACGAAGCGATGGTGCCCGGCCGCGCCTACTGGCTGAAGCTGGGCACGCAGACGGTTTCCGCCACCGTCGCTGCCCCGAAATATACCGTCAACGTCAACACGATGGAACATCTGGCGGCCAAGACGCTGGACCTCAACGCGATCGGCGTGGCGGAACTGACGACAGACAAGCAGATCGTCTTCGAGCCTTACGCCGAAAATCGCACGCTCGGCGGGTTCATCCTGATCGACAAGATGACCAACGCCACCGTCGCTGCGGGGATGTTGCACTTCAGCCTGCGCCGTTCGCAGAACGTGCACTGGCAGGCGGTGGACATCGACCGGGCGCAGCACGCCGCGCTCAAGAACCAGAAGCCTGCCGTCCTGTGGTTCACCGGGCTGTCCGGCTCGGGCAAGTCCACGATCGCCAACATGGTCGAGAAGAAGCTGCACCGGATGAACCGGCACACGTTCCTCCTCGATGGCGACAACGTGCGCCACGGCCTCAACAAGGATCTCGGCTTCACCGAGGCGGACCGGATCGAGAATATCCGCCGCGTGGGCGAAGTGTCCAAGCTGATGACGGACGCCGGCCTGATCGTCATCACCGCCTTTATCTCGCCGTTCGAGGCGGATCGCGAAATGGTGCGCGCGATGATGCCTGAGGGCGAGTTCATCGAGGTGTTCATCGACACCCCGCTGCGCATCGCCGAGGCGCGCGATGTCAAGGGCCTCTACAAGAAGGCGCGTTCCGGCGAACTGAAGAACTTCACCGGGATCGACAGCCCTTATGAAGCACCGCGCAATCCGGAGATCCGCATCGACACCACGCTGGTGTCCCCGGAGGAAGCCGCCGAACTGATCGTCAACACGCTGCTGGGCGACGCCTGATGACCGACGGCGCGCTTCTGCCGGACGACGGCGAACTGGCCGCGCGCCTTGCCGGGGCTGCAGGACGTATCCTGCTGGAGGTGCGCGGTTCCGGGCTGTTTTCCGGCCCGGCGCTTGGCAAGGCAGGCGACCAGACCGCCAACCAGTTCCTTTGCCACGCCTTGCGGGCGCAACGTGCCGGGGACGGCCTTCTCTCCGAAGAGGAGAAGGACAGCGCCGAGCGTCTGACCAAGGAACGCGTCTGGATCGTCGATCCGGTGGACGGCACCCGCGAATATGGCGAGGAGCGGCAGGACTGGGCCGTGCATGTCGCGCTGGCGGTGAACGGCGAGCCGGTGCTGGGTGCCGTGGCGCTTCCCGATGCGGGGCTGGTGCTGCGCTCGGACCGACCCGGCACGATCCCGCCTGCGCCCGAGGTGCTGCGCATGGTCGTCAGCCGCAGCCGGCCCGCGCCCGAAGCCACCGCCGTCGCCGCCCGGATCGGCGCGCAATTGGTGCCGATGGGGTCGGCGGGCGCAAAGGCGATGGCGGTGCTGCTTGGCCAGGCCGACATCTACCTGCATTCGGGCGGGCAGTACGAATGGGACAGCTGCGCCCCCGCCGCCGTGGCGCTGGGCTGGGGCCTGCATGTGTCGCGCATCGACGGCTCGCCGCTGATTTACAACCGGCGAGACGTCTACATGCCCGACCTGCTGATCTGCCGAAAGGAACATGCCGCCATGGTGCTGCGCGAAGTCGCGGCGCTGGCGTGAATATCTAGCCTTCGCCCCGGGCGGTGACGTTGTCGTGCATGCGCGCCATGAAGCCCAGCAGCGCATCGATTTCCGCCTTGGAAAAGCCCGCCAGCATCGTGCTTTCGCTGTCGACAGCGATGGTCCCCAGCCGGTCCAGCAGCGGGCGGGCCTGTTCGGTGAGGTAGACCGCGCGAGTGCGGCGATCGCCGTTGCGTTCCCGCCTTTCCAGCAGCCCTTCGGTGCACAGGCGCTCAATCAGGCGACCCACAGCGGCTTCGGAGGTTTCGAGGTGTTCCGCCAGGGTGCGCTGGCTAGCGCCGGGATGGCGCGCAACCACCGCGATCATCGCCCATTGCGCGCGCGTAACGCCCAGCGACGCGACACTGCGATCGAAGATGGTGCGCTGCAGCCGCGACACCGTCGCCAGCAGCAGGCTGACCTGTCGAGTGGGTGTCTCGTGGCCTACGTCCAGCGTGTTACCGATTTGCGCGGTTCTGGTCGTTGGCTCCCCTGTCGTGGTCGTCACCAAATGGCCCCCTGCCGGTTTTTTTGTAGCCGTGCAGATTGCGCCTGCCGCCTGCGCGGTCAAGCCTGCCGATCATTCAGGAAAACCACGGGAGCCGCTCAGTTCCCGGTGGCCGCAGGCGTACTTCCCGAGGCCCCGGCGGGGGCGGTAGCCTGATCGCCACCGAGCACGCGATAGAGGGTAATCCGGTTGTTCGCCTGCGCCAGTCGTACGGCGATCTCCGACTGCCGCGCCGAATAGAGGCTGCGCTGCGCATCGAGATTGTCGAGCGAACTGGAGATGCCCCGCCGGTACGATGCATCCGTCAGCGTTGCGGTGTCCTGCGCGGCACTGGTGAACGCGCTGGCGGCCCGCAGGCGTTCGGCCAGCGTGCCTTGATCGGCCAGCGCATCGGCGGTTTCGCGGAACGCGGTCTGGATGGCTTTTTCGTAAGTCGCCAGCGCCGCGTCGCGCTGGGCCTTGGTGACTTCCACGTTGGCGACGCGCCCGCCTGCGTTGAACACCGACCAGCTGCCGTTGGCGCCAAGCGTCGTCGTGCGCGATGCGCCCTCGAACAGGCTCGAAAGCGACTGGCTGGCAAAGCCGATCAATGCGCTGAGCGAGATCGTGGGGAACAGCTGGGCGCGGGCCACGCCGATGTCGGCATTGGCGGCGCGCAGCTGGTATTCGGCCTGCACCACGTCCGGGCGGCGCAGCAGCACTTGCGTCGTCGTGCCGGCAGGCGCCTCGCCCAGTTGCGCGTTCACCTCGTCTATGCCCGCAGGGAGCAGGGCGGTATCGAAGTCAGTACCTACCAGCAGGCGGATGGCGTTGACGTCCTGCGCCAGCGCAGCCGTCTGAGAAGCGACATCGCCGTTGGCGGTTTCCAGCACCTGCTGCGCCTGACGCAATTCGGTGCGCGCCGCCACGCCGCCGCGCAGGCGGGCGGTGGAAAGGCGCACGCTGTCCTGCGCATTGGCGGCAGTCGCCTTGGCCAGCTTTAGGAGGTCCGTGTCGGCGGCATAAGTCGCCCACGCCGCTGCCAGATCGCCGACAAGGCCAAGTCGCACGGTGCGGGCCGCGGCCTCTGTGGCGAGGGCGGTGTCACGTTCTGCCCGGGTGGCATTGGCAAGCCTGCCGAACAGGTCCAGCTCAAAGCTGGAGATGCCGCCCTGCAGCGAATAGTTCATGCCGTTGCGACCGAAGCCGCCGCCGGTTTCGCTGTCGGTGGCAGAGCCGGTGATGCCCACGGCCGGGAACTGGTTCGCGCGCGTCACGCGCACCTGTGCCCGGGCAGCGACGACGTTGGCCGCAGCAACCCGGATGTCGCGGTTGTTGGCAAGCGCCTGTTCGACCAGCGACTGCAGCCGCAGATCGCGGAAAACGTCGGTGTAGGACACCAGCGGCAGCGTCGCTTCGTTCTGCGCCAGATAGGCGTCGCCTACCGGCCATGACGCAGGTGCGGGCATGGCGGGTTGGACGTATTTAGGCGCCAGTGAACAGGCGCCCAACGCCAGCGCGGGCAACACGCCAAGGACAAGCCGGGATGCGCGGTTCATGCCGGATCTCCTGAATGCCCGGTTGCATGATCGCCCGTGTGCTCACGGTGCTCGTGCAGCTTCTCCTTGGCCAGGGCAAGACCGTCGCGAACGCCGCGGCGCACCAGCACGAAGAACAGCGGGATGTAGAAGATCGCCAGAAGCGTGGCCGTCAACATGCCGCCGACTACCGCCGTGCCGATGGCGACGCGGCTGTTGGCACCGGCGCCGGTCGCCATCGCCAGCGGCAGCACGCCGAAGATGAAGGCGAAGCTGGTCATCAGGATCGGGCGCAGGCGCAGCTTTGCCGCTTCCAGCGCAGCGTCGATGACGCGCTTGCCCTGACGCTCGGACTGCTCGGCGAATTCGATCATCAGGATCGCGTTCTTGGCGGCAAGGCCCATCGTCGTCAGCAGGCCGATCTGGAGGTAGACGTCGTTCTCAAGCCCGCGCAACGTCACGAACGCAATGGCGCCCAGCAGGCCTAGCGGAATGACGAGGATCACCGCCACCGGGATCGACCAGCTTTCGTACAGCGCGGCAAGGCACAGGAACACCACCAGCAGCGACAGGGCGTAGAGGATAGGCCCCTGACCGGACGACACGCGCTGCTGATAGGAAGAGCCCGCCCAGGCAACGCTGACGCCGGGGATGTCTGAAACAAGGTCCTCCATCACCTGCATTGCGGTGCCCGAACTGACGCCCGATCCCGCATCGCCGGAGAATTCATAGGCGGGAAGACCGTTGAAGCGGCTGGTCGAACTGGGGGCGGTGGACCATCCCACGGTGGAGAAAGCCGAGAATGGCGCCATCTGTCCGCCGCTGCCGCGCACGAACCACTGGGCGAGGTCTTCCGGGCGCGAGCGGAATTGCGCGTCGCCCTGCACAAACACGCGCTTGACGCGGCCCTTGTCGATGAAGTCGTTGACGTAAGTTCCGCCCCACGCCGTAGACAGTGTGGAGTTGACGTTGGCGGGGGTCAGGCCAAGCGCGGTCAACATGCGGGTGTCGGTGTTGATCTTCAGCGTCGAGACATCGGGCAGGTTGCTCAGGCGTACGCCCGAAAGCTGATCGTTCCGGGCTGCGGCGGCCAGCAGCTGGTCGCGCGCGGCCGCGAACTTGTCGGTGGACAGGCCGCTGGCGTTCTGCAGCTCCATGGTGAAGCCGGATGAGGTGCCAAGCCCGCGAACTGCGCCCGGCACCAGCACGAAGACCTGCGCATTGCGAAGATTGCCGAATGCCGCCGTGGCACGCTTGACGATGGCCTGCGCGCTGTTCTCGGCGCCTTCACGCTTCGACCAATCGGTCAGGTTGATGAAGGCCTGGCCGCTGTTTTGGCCCGAAGCGCCCTGACCGCCACCCGTGACGGAGAACATGCCCGCGACGTTGCTCTTTTCATACGTGGTGAAGTATTTTTCCACCGCCCGCTGGACTTCCTCGGTTCGTGCGCGGGGGGTGCCGGCAGGCAGACGCCACTGCACCATGATGTTGCCCTGGTCCTCGTTGGGGAGGAACCCGGTGGGCAGTCGCTGGAACAGCATGAAAGTGCCGATGCACGTGACCGCGAACAGGGCCAGCCAGCGCCACTTGTGAGCAACCACGACCTCCACCTTGCGCACGTAGGCATCGGTGGTGCGTTCGAAGGTGCGATTGAACCAGGTGTGGAACTTCTCCCACCCGCGCGCCAACCAGGGTAGGCGGTGATCGATCCATGTGGGCGGGTGCCCATCCTCGCCATGGGGTTTCTTGGCCTTGAGCAGCGTGGCGGTCAGCGCCGGGCTGAGGATCAGGGCGACGAACACCGAGAGGACCATCGCCGTCACGATGGTCAGAGAGAACTGGCGATAGATCACTCCGGTGGAGCCGCCGAAGAACGCCATCGGCAGGAACACCGCCGATAGCACCAGCGCGATGGCGATCAGCGCGATCTGGATCTCGTCCATCGACTTGATCGTCGCATCGCGCGGGGACATGCCGGGGTTCTCTTCCAGCAGGCGCTCCACGTTCTCGACCACGACGATCGCGTCGTCCACCAGCAGGCCGATGGCCAGCACCAGGCCGAAAAGCGTCATCGTGTTGATGGAGAAATCCATCACGTAAAACACCGCGAACGTGCCCAGCAGAACCACAGGCACGGCGATGGCGGGGATCAGGGTTGCGCGCCAGCTCTGCAGGAACACGAACATCACGATCACGACGAGCACGATCGCTTCGAACAGCGCCTTTTCGACTTCCTCGACCGAGAGCTTGATGAACGTGGTGGAATCGCTGCCGTAGATGAACTTCAGGCCATCCGGCATTTCGGTGGCAAGGTCCTGCATCTTGGCTTTCACGGCTTCTGCCGTGCGCAGCGCGTCGGCGCCGGGAGCCAGCGAGATCGAAATGCCCGCGCCTGGGTGCGCGTTGACGCGGCTGATCGTGGTGTAGCTGTCGGCGCCGATCTCCACGCGCGCGACGTCGCCGATGGTGACGGTGGAGCCATCGGCATTGGTCTTGAGCACGATCTGGCGGAACTGGTCGGCGGTCTGCAGCCGCGATCCGGCGGTGACCACGGCGTTGATCGCCTGGTTTTCCACCGCAGGCATGCCGCCGATCTCGCCGGCGGCGACTTCGGTGTTCTGTGCGGTGATTGCCGAGGTCACGTCGCCGGGCATAAGCGCAACTGCAGCCAGCTTGCGCGGATCGAGCCAGATGCGCATGGCGTGCGGGGCACCGAATACGTTGACGTCACCCACGCCCTCCACGCGGGACAGCGGATCCTGGATGTTCGATGCAAGATAGTCCGAAACGTCCTGGTTCGAACGCTGGTCCGTCTCGTCGTAGACCGCCACCAGCAGCAACTGGTCCGGGTTGGACTTCGTCACGGTCACGCCGCGAGCCTGCACCGTCTGAGGCAGGCGGGGAATGGCGGACTGAACCTTGTTCTGGACCTGCACCTGCGCGATGTCGGGATCCGTGCCCTTGGCGAAGACGGCGTTGATCGTCGCCTGACCTCGATTGCTCGATTCCGAACTGAAATAGAGCAGGCCGTCGATGCCCGTCAGCTGCTGTTCGATGATCTGCGTGACCGAGTTCTCGATCGTCTGGGCCGATGCGCCCTGATAGGTCGCGCGGATGTTCACCTGCGTCGGCGCGATGTCGGGGTACTGCTCGTTGGGCAGGAAGTTGAGCGCCCCCAGTCCGGTGAGCATCACGATGATCGCCAGAACCCAGGCGAAGATCGGGCGGTCGATGAAGATGCGCGACATGAGAGGTTCAGGCGCCCTTGTTCGCGCCGGAGCCTGAGCCTTGGCTCTGGCCCTTGCCCTGCTTTGCGGGTTCGACCTTCTGTGGAGCGGTGCTGATGACCGGCTTGATGGCTGCACCCTGCCGCAGGCCGTTGAGGCCCTGAACGATGACCTTCTCGCCGCGCTTCAGGCCTGAGGTGACCACCGCATATTCCTTGTACGTGCGATCGGCCGAGACCTTGCGGCGTTGCGCCTTGTTGTCCGGTCCCACCAGCATGACGAACGCGGAACCGTCGAAATCGCGCTGGACGGCAACCTGCGGAATGAGGATCGCGTTGGGGTCCGACGCCTGGTCGAACATCGCGGTGACGAACATGCCGGGCAGCAGCAGCCCGTCCGGGTTGGGGAAGCGCGCGCGCAGGGTGACCGTGCCGGTCGTCTGGTCCACCGTGACTTCGGAGAACTGCACGGTGCCTGCCAGCGGATACTTCGCGCCGCCGTCCAGTTGCAGATGTACTTCGGTGCTGCCGGGCGTGACGCCGCCGGCAGCAAGACGCTGGCGCAACGCGGTCAATTCCGCTGCCGACTGCTGCATATCGACATAGATCGGGTCCATCCGCTGGATCACGGCAAGCGGATCGGCCTGCGTGGCGCTGACGAGCGCGCCGACGGTGAACAACTGGCGCCCAATCTTTCCGCTGATCGGCGCAGGCACCGTGGTGAAGCGCAAGTTGATCTTCGCGGTATCCAGCGCCGCCGCGTTCTGGGCGATAGCAGCCTTGGCCGTGCGCGACTGTGCCAGCGCGTCGGTATAGTCCTGCTTGGCGATCGCCTCCATGTCGGCCAGCGGGCGATAGCGCTCCGCCTTGACCGAAGCGGCGTCGGCGGTGGCTCGGGCGCTGGCAAGGTTGGCCTGCGCCTGGTTCACCGCTGCCCGGTAAAGGCTGGGGTCGATCTCGAACAGTGGCTGGCCGGCCTTTACGGTGCCGCCTTCGGTGAAGAAGCGGCGCTTGATGACGCCGGTGACCTGGGGGCGCACTTCCGATGTCTCGAAAGCTACGGTACGCCCGCTCAGCGTGGCGGCCAGCGGTACGCTGCTGGTCTGCGCGACGATGTAGCCGACCTGAGCGTCACGCTGTTCGCGCCCTTTGGACGATTCGCCCGAGCAGGCGGCCAGCGAAGCACCGGCAACGAGCAGGAGCGGCCAGCGCCAACCGGCAGGCCGGGGGAAGTCTTTGGGGGGGAAGGTGGTCAAGTCGCGCGCCTTGTTGGATGTCGCGCCACCTATTCAGCAAAGCGGTGCGCGGGCAAGCGCCCATTTCGCTGGTGCGACAATTTGCGACCAAAGATCAAACTCGCACGACATTCCAGCAAGTTCGAACAGGCACCGCATCCCCGTCAGGGGAGTTTTTCAAGCGAAGCACCATGGAAAGGAAAATGGTGCCCGAGGGCGGATTCGAACCACCGACACTGCGATTTTCAGTCGCATGCTCTACCAACTGAGCTACTCGGGCATCCGTTCGGCGGCGGCCTCCGAAGAGACCGGCGAGCGGTGTGGGCGGGCCTATGGCGAAGCGCGCAGACCTTGGCAACCCCTAAATGACGAAGAAATTTCAATCGCCCTGTGGATTGTTTTTTTCGGCGCCCATCATTCCGTCGGCAAAGTCCTCGGGATCGTGCGGCTGGCCGGGCAGGGCATAGCCGTCATCCAGCCATTGCAGCAGGTCGCGATCGCGGCAGCGCTTGGAGCAGAACGGCGCATGTTCGGCGACGCGCGGCTTGCGACAGATGGGGCATTTGCGGGGGGAAGAGGTCATACCGGCACCGCCTGCGCGAATCCCGCGCTAAGCGCAAGCGTGCGATCCTCGTGCCAGCGGATCGTTCGGCCGGTGCGGCGTGCAAGGGTGGTTAGCCAGCCCTCGCTCGTTGCCGCGCGCACGGCGGGGTGGGCGCTCAGCAGCAGCGCGCCGGGTTCCGCCACGCCTTCCGCGCTGCGCATCAGCAGGCGGGCGGCAGCGGCGGCGGGCGCGGCGCGGACGCGCTGCGGGATCGAGGGGCGTTCCAGCCGGGCGACAAGTTGCACGAGGCCGAAACCGTTCATGGCGGTGCGCTGGTGCGGCCAGTGATCCAGCGCCGCCGCCAGTGCATCGTCCACCGCGCGGCGATCATCCTTACGCTCCAGCGAGGGGAAGTCGATGCCGATCGACCCGGCAAGGTCCAGCCGCCCCACGGCATCGGCGATGGCGGGAACGGCGGCCAGCGCCAGTGCGCCCAGAGGCAGGATGCCGTCGATGTCGATGAGCGTCATCGCAGGCGTCGGCGTGACCACCAGCGAGCCGCCATCGAACGCGATCACCCCATCCAGCGCCTCTGCGAAGATCTCGGGCCAGGGATCGTCGGGAAAGCGGCGCACCGTCCGTACCGGCAGTCCGCCGCCAAGCAAGGTTTCCGCAAGCGCAGGGGCGGCTCGGGGGGCAAGGTCGCTGGGTCTGGTCTGGGCGAGCTTGTAGCGCCCGGTCTCGGCCACTGCGGCGCGGGTAACGATCACCCGCAGCCGAGCACCTTCGCTGGCAGACTTGGGCAGGCCGTCGACGAACGCGTCCTCTCCCGAATCGAAGCGGACGGTTCCGCGAGCGGACCCGGCCCGGCGCGATACCAGTACGGCGTCGGCCACTTCACCGGAGGCAAGGCCGCCGGGCCAGTCCAGTCTGGCGGCAAGGACCTGGCCGTTCCCGACAAGAATCGCGCGCGTTTCGCCGATCCCGTCCTCGACCAGCCATTCAGCCAAGGGGGAACCCGGCACCGCGCAGAAGTGTGCGCGTTTCGAACAGGGGCAGGCCGACAACGCCGGAATGGCTGCCCGATATCCAGGCGATCAACCCTTCGGCGGTGCCTTGTATGGCGTAGCCGCCGGCCTTGCCCTCCCACTCGCCACCGACAACGTAGGCGTCGATCTCTTCTTTCGAGAGCTGCTTGAAGCGGACGACGGTTTCGCTGAGCCGTTCGTGCACGCTGCCGTCCGGCGCGCGCAGGGCGATGGCGGAAAGGACGCGGTGGCGTCGGCCTGAAAGCAGCGCAAGGCATGCGCGCGCGGTCGCCTCGTCCTCCGTCTTGGGCAGCACGCGGCGGCCACAGGCGACTACGGTGTCGCCCGCCAGCACGAATGCATCGGTCAGGGGCAGGGCAAGCGCCTTTTCGCGCGCCATGCGCCGGGCGTATTCGCGCGGCACTTCGCGGGCGTACGGAGTCTCGTCGATGTCGGCGGCTTCGACCGTGAAGTCGCTCATTCCGATGCGGGAGAGCAGTTCTCGGCGGCGCGGACTGGCGGACGCAAGGACGAGTCGGCGGGGATGCGATCCCGCCGACATGTCGCCGCCGCTCATCAGGTCAGCGGCAGTCAAATCGGATCAGGATCCGAACTGGCCGGGGCCGCCACGGCCCGGCATGAAGCGGTAGGTGATGCGACCCTTGGTGAGGTCGTAAGGCGTCAGCTCGACGAGAACCTCGTCGCCGACCAGCACACGGATGCGGTTCTTGCGCATCTTGCCCGCCGTGTGGCCGAGGATCTCGTGGCCGTTCTCCAGCTCTACGCGAAACATCGCGTTGGGGAGAAGTTCGACCACGCGGCCGCGCATTTCGAGGAGTTCTTCTTTCGCCATCGGCGATCAGTTTCCGTTGTTCTGGTGTGTCATCGGCGCGCGACATAACCACGACTCTGCCAAAATGGAAGCCTTGGCGGCATTTTTGCGACGCATGTGGCCGCATTGCCGACGATTACGGACCCGCAAGAGACCGGCAACCACTTCGCGACGACCCGTACAGTAGTCCCGCCAGCCAGTTCATCTGCCCGCAAGACGATTGCGACAAAATGATACCCGCCCGCTGCTTGTGGTTCGATGAGGGCCGGGGCATTAGCGCGACTGGGGAAGGAACACACGACAAACCAATGACATTTGCACCGTGGCGGAGATTGCATTTGCGTTCCTTACCTTTGATCAGCCTTGCGGCATGTCTTGCGATGCCTGCGCCTGCCTGGGCTGCGGATGCTGCCGACACGCCGAGCGCGCCCGTCATCAAGGACGACGGCACCGATTCCGACGATCCGCTGGAAGTTCATGGCGACGAGATCATCGTCACCGCGCCGCGCATCATCGGCTCGATCGACGTGCCCCAGAAGCCGATCGAGGTGTTCGACGAAAACGACATCGCTTCGTATGGCGTGGCCTCCATCGAGGAGCTGCTGGACGCGATCAGCCCGCAGACGGGCAGCGGACGCGGACGTGGCGGTGGGCGGCCGGTGATGCTGCTCAACGGCCAGCGCATATCCAGTTTCCGCGAGATGCGCGGCATTCCGCCC
Organism: Novosphingobium gossypii; assembly: GCF_050433305.1. Classification (NCBI taxonomy): domain Bacteria; kingdom Pseudomonadati; phylum Pseudomonadota; class Alphaproteobacteria; order Sphingomonadales; family Sphingomonadaceae; genus Novosphingobium; species Novosphingobium gossypii. Next base: position 426,456 of record NZ_JBNPXM010000001.1, read on the forward strand.
GAAGCGATCCGGCGGGTCGAAGTCCTGCCCGAAGAAGTCGCGCTGCGCTTTGGCTATTCGGCAAATCAGCGCGTCGTGAACATCATCCTGAAGGACCAGTTCGCGGCGGTGACCACCTCAGGTGAATACAACCGCCCGACGCGCGGCGGTTACGACAATTACGAGCTGGAAGGCGGCCTGTTCAGGATCGCCGGGCCGCGCCGCTACAACATCAACGGCAAGCTCGACAACACGAGCATGCTGACCGAGGCCGAGCGCGGCATCACGCAGGACGAATCGCGCATGTCGCAGGTGGCGGGCGATCCCGATCCTGCACGCTACCGCAGCCTGGCGGCGCAGGACCATGAACTGACGCTGGAAGGCACGATGACCCAGGGTCTGGGCGAAAAGGGCCTGGCCGGTGCGGTCACGGTGACGGGGGGCTACACGCGGTCGAACACGGTGTCGCTGTCGGGCCTCGACACGATTCCGCTGGAGTACGACGGGCAGACGCTGCGCCGGACGTTGCCCGATCCCCTGACCAACCGTTCGATCAGCGACACGTTCGAGGGCGGCCTCGGCTACAGCACGATGGTGGGGGAGTGGCAGCTGAGCGCCACTTCCAACGCAACGTATGCCGACACGAGCACGCGCGTGGACATACGCCGTGGCTCCGCGCAGTACGGGGACGTGCAGGCGGCGGTGGCGTCGGGCGCGCTCTCCATCGCTGGCGCCTTGCCGGATGTGCCCGGTGCGGGTGTGGACGTGGCGACGACCCGCCAGCTGACCCTGTCCAACCTTGTCACCGTGTCGGGCAAGCCGTTCCGCGTTCCTGCGGGTGAGGCGAACCTGACGGTGAAGGCGGGCTACGATTACAGCCGGTCCATGAGCGCGGATACGCGCACATCGCTGGGCGACGTCACGCTCAAGCGCGGCGACGTGCTGGGCGGTGTCAATCTGGCGCTGCCGCTGACCAGCAAGGGAGAGGATTTCCTTGGCGCGGTGGGCGACATCACGCTGAACCTCAGCGGCGGGCTGGATCATCTATCTGACTTCGGCACCCTTGCCGACTGGAGCGCGGGCATCACGTGGTCGCCCACGGAGGCGCTGACGCTGCAGGCGAGCTATATCGTCGATCAGGCGGCACCGGGGTTGACCCAGTTGGCTGCGCCGCAGGTCGCGACGTACAACGTCGCCGTCTACGACTTCACCAATTCACGCACGGCGCTGGTCACCACGGTGACCGGCGGCAATCCCGATCTTCGCAAGGAAACCCAGCGCGACTGGAAGATCTCGGCGCAATGGAAGCTGCCGTTCATGCAGCGCTCCAACGTGGTCGTCGAATATTTCCGCAACCGGTCCAGCAACGTCACCCAGTCCTTCCCGCTGCTGACTTCGGCGATCGAGAACGCCTTCCCCGACCGCGTGACGCGTGACGCGGACGGCAACCTGACGCGCATCGACCGGCGGGCGGTGACGTTCGACGAGGTGAAGACATCCTCGATGCGGTGGGGCTTCAACATCTCGGGCAGCCTGGGCGGTTCCTCCTCATCGGGCAGTGCGGGCGGCAGTCCGTCCGAAGGCCGGGAACAGCGGTCGCAGGCCGCTGCGCCGCAGCCTGTCGTCGGACCCAATGGTCCCGTTGCAGATGCGGCGCCGGGTGCGGCAAGGCCCGGCTTCGACCCCGCCCGCTTCACCGCGATCCGCGAGAAACTGTGCGCGCCGGGTGCGGCAGATCCGGATCCGGCCTCCCTGCCGGAAAGGCTGCGTGAGCGGCTTGTCGGAGCGGATGGCAGGATCGACCCCGCAAAGCTGGCCGAATTCAGGCAGCGCGCGTGCTCTGCCGACGGTGCCGGTCCGGGCGCCGACGGTGCGGACGGTCAGCGCGCGGGCAGGGGGCCGATGGACCCGGCCCGCTTCGAACGCATCCGCACAGCCCTGTGCGCTGGCGGCAGCGGCCCGCCGGACGTAGCCAGCCTGTCCGACCGGATGCGCGAACGCATCATGGGCGCCGACGGCAAAGTCGATCCGGCCAAGCTGGCGGAATTGCGCGAACGGTTCTGCAACGCGCCCGCCCCGTCTGCCGGCAGTGCGCCCGGCGATGGCGCGCAGCAGCCGATGTTCCCGCTTGGAGGCAACGGCGGCCCGCCACCGATCGCGTCTGGCGCGGGCGAGCGTGGTGCGGGCGGTACTCGGACTGCATCCGCCGATCGCGGGCCGGGCGGAATGCGCGGTGGACCTCCGGGCGGGGGCTTCGGCCCTCCGGGTGGTCGCAACGGCAGCCGCTGGAACCTCTCCGTGTACCACACCTGGCGCTTCACCGACACGATCCTGATCGCGCCGGGCGTGCCGGTGCTGGATCAGTTGAACGGCGATTCTACGTCTGCGGGCGGCACCCCGCGCCACTCGATCGAGGCCGAAGGCGGTTTGTTCAAGAACGGCTACGGCCTGCGCCTGAAGGGCGAATGGAACGCGCCGGCCCGGGTCGACGGATCGGGCGCGCCCGGCAGCCAGGACTTGCGGTTCGGCAGCACGTTCGATCTTTCGCTGCGCATCTTCGCGGATCTGGGACGCAATGAGGGCCTCGTGGCGAAAATGCCCTTCTTCAAGGGCGCGCGCCTGTCGTTCGTGGCCGACAACCTGCTCGATTCGCGGCAGAAGGTCACCGACCAGAACGGCCTCACCCCTATCGCCTACCAGCGCGCCTATCGTGCGCCGCAGGGCCGGGTGTTGGGGATCGACTTCCGCAAGATGTTCTGAGCCGATTATCCGAAGTTTGCGGATTAGGCCGGGTCGGGGGCTACCGATCCGGCCATTTCTTCCCTATCTGCACGAACATGGCCAGAACATCCGGTAGCACACCCGCCGGCACTCCCGATCAACCCAACCGCCTCGAACGCTTCAACGAGGAGCGGGCGACCTACAGCGTGCGCGGCTCGGACCAGCCGGACCTGCAGGCTGGGGTGGAAGTGATCCGCGACACCGTCCGCACGCTGCCCGCCAAGCCCGGCGTCTACCGCATGCAGGACGCGCGCGGCGACGTGCTCTACGTCGGCAAGGCACGGGTGCTGCGCAACCGCGTGGCCAACTACACGCAGTGGGAACGCCTGCCGGGCCGCCTGCAGCGCATGGTCAGCCAGACCCGCTCGATGACCATCGTCACGACCAATTCCGAGGCCGAGGCGTTGCTGCTGGAAGCGCAGCTCATCAAGCGCTTCCGCCCGGCGTACAACGTGCTTCTGCGGGACGACAAGTCGTTCCCGTTCATCCTGCTGCGCACCGATCACGACTTTCCGCGCATCATGAAGCATCGTGGCGCGCGACGGATGAAGGGCAATTACTACGGCCCCTTCGCCAGCGCCGGTTCGGTGAACACCACGATCAACGCGCTGCAGAAGCTGTTCCTGCTGCGCAGCTGCACCGACAGCTTCTTCGCCCGGCGCGACCGGCCCTGCCTGCTGTACCAGATCAAGCGCTGCTCGGCCCCCTGCGTCGATCGGATAGATGCGGCGGGTTATGCAGAACTGGTGCAGGAGGCGAAGGACTTTCTTGGCGGTCGATCAAGCGCGGTGCAGCGCAAGATCGAGGCGCAGATGGCCGAAGCCGCTGCCGACCTCGACTTCGAGCGCGCCGCGATGCTGCGCGACCGGCTGCGCGCGGCCACCTTCATCCAGGGCAGCCAGGCAATCAATGCCGATGGGCTCGACAATGCCGACATCTTCGCGATGGCCAGCAAGGGCGGGCAGATCGGGGTCCAGGCCTTCTTCATCCGCGGCGGCCAGAACTGGGGCCACCGCGCGTTCTTCCCCACGCACACCGAGGGACTGAGCGAGGAGGAAGTGATGCAGGCGTTCCTGGCCCAGTTCTACGAGGAAGTGCCGCCTGCGCGCTGTATCCTGATCGACCGCGAGCTGCCCGAGGCGGCCCTCATCGCCGAAGCCCTGCGCGAAGGGGCGGGCGGCAAGGTGGACATATCCGTCCCGCAGCGCGGCAATCGTCGCCAGCTGATGGCGCAAGCCACCCGTAACGCGGTGGAAGCGCTGGACCGTCGTCTCGCAGAGCGCGGCACCCAGGCCAAAGTCTGGCGCGAGATGGCCGATTTCTTGGAGCTGGCCGATCTGCCCCAGCGCGTCGAAGTCTACGACAACAGCCATATTTCCGGCACCAAGGCATTGGGCGCGATGGTGGTGGCCGGGCCTGACGGCTTCCAGACCAGCCAGTATCGCAAGTTCAACATCCGCAGCGCGCAGACCGACGACGACTATGCCATGATGCGCGAAGTCATGACGCGCCGGTTCGGGCGGGTGCAGGAAGAAGATCCCGAGCGTACCGGCGGCACCTGGCCCGACCTTGTCCTGATCGACGGCGGCAAGGGCCAGATGAACGCGGTGAAGGACGCGCTGGAGGAACTCGGCATAGAGGACGTCAACCTCATCGCCATCGCCAAGGGGCCGCATCACGGGCGCGAGGGGCGCGAGGTGTTCCACTTCCCCGACGGCCGGGAAAAGATGCTGCCGGTCAATTCGCCCGTGCTGTTCCACCTGCAGCGGCTGCGCGACGAAGTGCACCGTTTCGTCATTGGCGCGCACCGGGCCAAGCGCAGCCGTGCGATCACCGCCAGCCCGCTGGACGAAATTCCCGGCATCGGGCCGGCCCGCAAGCGCGCGCTGCTGCTCCACTTCGGCACCGCCAGCAAGGTCCGCGCCGCAAGCCTCGAAGACCTGCGTCGCGCCCCCGGCGTCAGCGTGGCAGTGGCGCAGACCATCTACGACTTCTACCATCCGGGCGGATAGGCGGCCTCTTCCTTGCGGCAGGTCGGGAAACGGAATCGGCGCTGGCCGGTTCAAGTCCTGACAGGAATGACGTAAACCGGAGAACCGACGTGACGACATCTGGCGCCCTTGCCATCGCGATAGGCCTGATCGTGCTGGCCGTGGTCATCGGGATAGCGGTTACAGCCATGCGCCGGCGCCATTCCGCCCAGCTTCGGGACCGGTATGGAGAGGAGTACCACCGCGCCGTCGATGCGGCGGGCGGGGTGCATCGGGGAGAGACCGTCCTGCACGATCGCGAGCAGCGGGTCGCCGAGTTTCATATCCATCCGCTGACCCTGGCCCAGCGCGAGACGTTCATCGTCGCATGGCGGCAAGTGCAGGCCCGCTTCGTCGATGATCCCGCAGGCGCCGTTACCCAGGCCGACGTGCTACTGACCGATGTAATGACGGCGCGCGGCTATCCAACGGTCGATCTGGAGCAGCGGTACGAAGATCTGTCAGTCGATCATGCCGAGGTGGTCGCGCATTACCGCACCGGCCACGCCATCGCGCAGAACCATGCTCAGGGCGGTGCAGAAACGGAGGAATTGCGCCGCGCGATGATCCACTATCGCGCGCTGTTCGATGATCTCGTCAACGAGCCGGAAGCGTCGGACGTGGTGATCGAACATCGCGGCGGTCGCGTGATCGATTTGCGCCGGGAAACCACGCGCCGGGGCTGATAGCGTTCAGAGGCCCAGTCTGCGTGCGATGCGCCAGCCCAGCGCCTTGGCACGGTTGCGGGCCGGCCAGCGTCCGGGCGCGGCAGGCCGGATGCCGATGCGGCGCAGCAGCCCGTTGAAGGCGCGCGCATCGGCTTCGGCAAAGCTCCATTCCGACCGCCAGGTGATGGAGAACGACACTGACGGCGCTGGCCCGTTGCGCACGAAATGCGGAGCCATAACCGGCACGTAGACCGCTTCGCCCGGACCCAGCGCAAATTCGCGACCGCCCGCCAGCAGTTCGTCCCGCCACTTCAGTTCGCGCCCGCCGCCGGTGTGGTAGGTTTCGTGAACTTCGTCGGGCGCGTAAAGCGCGTTTCCGGCGGGAAACTGCGTCATCACCTTCGATCCGCGCACCTGCAGCAGGATGTTGTGCTCGGGATCGAAGTGGTAAGGCGTTACCCCGCCTGCGCTGGTGATGAAGATGAAGGCCTGCGTCTTCAGCATGCGCCCGGTTCTGGCCTCTATCGCCGGGCGGATTTCTTCCAGCAACTGGGCGAGCAGCCTGGCGTAGGCGGGCTCCTGCTCGACGTTCTTGAGCACCGCCCAGGACCGCGCGGTCTCGATGTTCCGGATGGTTTCGCCGATGGGAATGCCGGTTTGTGCGGGCTTGCCTTCTACACCGACCGGCTGGTCACTGGCGTTGTATTCGATGGAATGGGCAGGCAACGCTTCAGCCAGCCGGGCGAGGGCGTCCAGTTCCATCAGCGGATGCGCGCCCAGCGCATGGGCCAGCGTATGGGGCTGTTCAGGATAATTGACGGCGAACAGCGTGCGAGCGCCTTGCGGAAACACTGCAGAGGGGGCCAAGGGGTGGGCAGGGGCGTTCATGATCGGGGTCCGGCGGGATGGCGGGCGGTTTCGGCGCGCACGAACTGGCGAAAGGCGACACGGCGCAAGCTGCCGCCGATTGCGATGGAGAGCCTGCCGATTTCGCGACGTTCGCGCCACAGATGGTCGATCATCGGGTGGTCGGCGCTGGCGCAGCTGTCACTCCATGCAATCTCGGGGCGCTCCAGCATCGCCAGATTTTCCCGCTGCAGCAGCACTCCGGGAGAATAACGCGAATAGGCCTCGTCGAAGGCGGTCTTGAACGAATAGGCGCCGGGCGGCGTCAGGAACGTCGCCAGCATGGCAATAGGGCGCTCGTCCAGCGTCAGGGTCAGCCTTTCAAGCCGTCCCTGTGCCGCCGCGCCTTCCAGACTGGCGCGGAACAGCCGGGCAGTGCCCTGCGCGGAGCCGAGCGCGGAACCCGCTCGCCCCTTCCACCCGGACATTTCCAGCCGCAGGAAATCGTCGCACCACTGCGCGATGCCATCGTCGTCGTCGCGCCGATCGACGCTCAAGGGGCCCTCTTCTGCAAGGCGGGCTGCCTGCCGCCGCAGTTCCTTGCGCTTCTTGCCCGACAACGACGTTTCCAGATAGGCAGCGGGGGCAAGATCGGACGCAAGCATCGCACGCGCTTCGCGGTGGACGACTTCGACTTGCCGGCCATCCTGCGCCGCTGCGATCTGCAGGGAGGTGTGGATAGGGCCGCCCACCACGATGCCGCGCAGATGCATGAACAGCGCCGGTCCCGGCTGCGCATCCGCCCAATCCAGCACCGCCCGCCAGAACGGCACCTCCGCCCCGGCTTCCACCAGCGGCACGCCGCAGAAGCAGTTGTCGTGCAGCCAGTTGGAAATCTGCGGCACTGGCCAGCGATAGTAGCGTGAAGACCGAAAGACCGGCAGCAGCCCCGCGATCCTGCCGTCCTGTTCGAACCGCAGGATCGAAACGGTGTCGGTGCCCGGCAGATGACGCAGCGAAGGAAGCAGGTACCAGCTTTCGAAGAACGGGTTCGGCTCTGCCGCCGTGCGGGCAAGACGGTCCCACGCGGCGACCTCGGCTTCCAGCGAGCGCCAGGGGACGCAGGTCACGCGCGAAGTCCCGGCATGGAGTGCCGGGACTTCGTCCTCGCGATGCGCCTTGCTTGCCACCTGATGCGAATTCCCGTTGGCCAGACAGTCTGGGGTTGCGGGGTACCTCTATCCGGCAGAAATCAAGGAAAAGCTAACGGTCAGGTACCGTGCGGAAAGCTCCGTCCGGTGCCCGATCGCTTCATGCCCCCGGCATCAACTCCCGGCCATCGCCGCCAGCAGGAGCAGCGCGACGATGTTGGTGATCTTGATCATCGGGTTCACCGCCGGGCCTGCGGTGTCCTTGTAGGGGTCGCCCACGGTATCGCCGGTGACGGCGGCCTTGTGCGCCTCCGATCCCTTGCCGCCGTGGTGCCCGTCCTCGATGTACTTCTTGGCGTTGTCCCATGCACCGCCGCCCGACGTCATCGACAGGGCGACGAACAGCCCGCCCACGATCACGCCCAGCAGCAGCGCGCCCAGCGCCGCAAAGCCGTTCTCCGGCCCGGCCACCCATGCGATGACGAAGTAGACCGCGATCGGCGCCAGCACCGGCAGCAGTGAAGGCACGATCATCTCCTTGATCGCCGCCTTGGTGACGAGATCCACGGTGCGGGCATAGTCGGGCTTTTCCGCATACGTCATGATGCCCGGCTTTTCGCGGAACTGTTCGCGCACGTCGACTACCACGTCGCCCGCCGCGCGGCCAACCGCCGTCATCCCCATCGCCGCGAACAGGTACGGCAGCAGCGCACCCAGAAGCAGCCCGACGATCACATAGGGATTCTCGAGGCTGAAGTTCACTTCCAGCAGCGGGAAGAATTCCCTGAGGTCCGTAGTATAGGCCGCGAAGAGGACAAGCGCCGCAAGTCCCGCAGAGCCGATGGCATAGCCCTTGGTCACGGCCTTGGTGGTGTTGCCCACCGCGTCGAGCGCGTCCGTCTTTTCCCGCACGGCATCGTCAAGGCCCGCCATCTCGGCGATGCCGCCCGCGTTGTCGGTGACCGGCCCGTAGGCGTCGAGCGCGACCACCATGCCCGCCAGCGCCAGCATCGCCGTCGCTGCATAGGCAATACCCAGCAGCCCGGCGAGCTGGTAGGCGACGATGATCCCGGCAACGATCACGATCGTCGGCAGCGCCGTCGCCTCAAGGCTGATGGCCAGCCCCTGGATCACGTTGGTGCCGTGCCCGGTGACGGAAGCCTTCGCAATGGAGCGCACCGGGCGGTAATTGGTGCCCGTGTAGTATTCGGTGATCCAGATGATCAGCCCGGTGATCGCCAGTCCCACCAGCGCGCAGTAGAACAGCGTGCGCCCGGTGAAGTCGCCGCCCGCGATAGGTGCATTCATGTCGCCCAGCGCATGGCTGGTCGCCCACCAGATCGCCGGGATGGAGAGCACCGCCGTCACCAGGAAGCCCTTGTACATGGCGCCCATGATGTTGGTCGATCCGCCGAGCCGCACGAAATACGTGCCGATTATGGAGGTGACGATGCACACGCCGCCGATCAGCAGCGGCAGCGCCATCATGGCCGACAGGTTGTCCGCGCCTTTCAGCAGCAGCGCGGTCAGCACCATCGTCGCGCCGACGGTGACGACGTAAGTCTCGAACAGGTCGGCGGCCATGCCAGCGCAGTCACCCACGTTGTCGCCCACGTTGTCGGCGATGACGGCGGGGTTGCGGGGATCGTCCTCGGGGATGCCGGCCTCAACCTTGCCGACCAGATCGGCGCCGACGTCGGCGGCCTTGGTGAAGATGCCACCGCCCAGTCGCGCGAAAATGGAGATGAGGGACGCCCCGAAGGCCAGCGCCGTCAGCGCCTCCACCACGGTGCGGTCCTCTCCGCCTACGGTATGCCCGGCGGGCCCGGTCAGATACCAGTAGAACACCGCGATCGCCAGCAGCGCCAGCCCCGCCACCAGCATGCCGGTGATGGCACCGGCGCGGAAGGCCAGCGTCAGCCCGTCCTGCAGGCCCTTCTGCGCGGCCGCCGCCGTGCGCACGTTCGATCGCACCGAGATGTTCATGCCGATAAACCCGGCCACGCCCGACAGGATGGCGCCGATAACGAACCCGACCGCCGACACGGCGCCCAGCGTGAAGGCCAGGATCAGCGCAACGATAACGCCGACAACGGCGATGGTGGAATACTGCCGCTTCAGATAGGCCTGAGCCCCTTCCTGAATTGCGGCGGCGATCTCCTGCATCTTTTCGGAGCCTGCGGGAGCACTGAGCACCTGGCGACTGGTGATGAAGCCATAAGCGATGGCCAGAAGTCCCAGGACTATTGAAATCGTGACTATATCCACGAAGACGTCCCCTTCCCATTTTTGTGTCACGACGGGTTTTCCCGTTCGAGGCAACTAGGGCTATAGGGAAGCCGGACAGGTGGCAAGCAGGTTGTGGACCGGTATGGAGCGGCTGGGCCCGGTAGCCGGACGATGCACGGCGAGGCGCACTTTGCAGTGCGGCTCCGCCGTGTCAGTTCGGGCGCAGCGGCATGGTGAAACTGAAGCAGGTCTTCCCGGCCGAAGACGTGACGTCGATGTTGCCGCCGTGTGCTTTCGCAATGGTCTGCGCGATGTACAGGCCTAGACCGATCCCGTCCCGCGCCCCGCTTTGTCCGCCGCGTTCGAACGGCTGAAACAGGGCGGCACGGGCTTCCTCGCTGATCTCCTTGCCGCCGTTGGTCACATCGATGCAAAGCGATCGCTCGTCCGTGGTGCAGGTGATGGTGACCGGCTCGTCCGCAGATCCATGCGTCACGGCATTACCCAGCAGGTTGGACACAAGCTGGGCAAGGCGTTCCGGATCGCAAAGCACCGGCGCGTGGGCATGTTCTTCAACGATCAGTTCACGGTGCGGGTGATGTGCGGCCAGCTCGTCGATCACATGACCGATCAGCGACGGCACCTGGGTCTCTGCCAGATCAAGCGCGATTCCGCTGCCCATGCGCCCACGCGAAAAGTCCAGAATATCTTCCACCAGATGCTCCATGCGAAGCACGCTCGACTGCATTCTGTCCAGGATGGTCGTCGCCCGCTGCTCGTCAGGCCGACGCCGCATCATCGTGATGCCTGCCCGCACCGATGCCAGCGGATTGCGCAGGTCATGGCCAAGGACGGCTATGAACTGTTCGCGCTGAATACCGGTTGCGCGTTCGGCACTCAGGTCGTTTTCGGATGCATCGAGGAGCCCGGCCATGTTAAGGTGGAAGCCGATGAGTTCCGCGAACATCGCGAAGATATTCCGTACCTCGGGCCGGTCCAGCAGCCGTGGATGGGGATCGATCGCGCAAAGCGTTCCCCACATCTCGCCGTTCGCCAGCATCACCGGCACCGACACATAGCTGCGGAATCCGTAGATGCGGGGCGTATGGTGATCGCGGTAGACCGGATCCTCGGCGGTGTCGGATATGATGACCGACTGCCGAGACTGCCTGATTTCGTTGCAGATGGTCGTTTCAAGCTTCAGGTCGCCGCCCGGCAAAAGGCCGAAGTCGATTTCATCACGAACGGCGCATGCCACCCATTCGCTTTCCGTGACCCTGGCAACCGCTGCAAAGCCCATGCCGGTTATGCGACATACGGTCTCCAGGATCGTCGGTATCGCTTCGATCCGGCCGATGATCTCGATTGCCTCGACCTGCTTTTCCATGTTTTCTTCCGTCGGCTTTGGTCGGGTCTTAGCCCGGCTCCCGGTCATCGTTCAAGCTGATCATGCGGGTGGACCAAGGGCCGCGCATGCCTTTTTATGCGGGTTTTTTTAGTGCTGATAACCCAGCTTTTCAGGCAGGGGCATCGGTATGCCATCTTGCAGCAGAGACAGGCCTGCGCCTGACGCGACGGCCCCGATCGCGGTCACTTGCAGGCCCAGCGCACCGGCAGCCCGGCATATGGCGTTGGTATGGCGGGGCGGGGCGGTGAACAGGAGTTCGTAGTCATCACCCGCAGCCATTGCAGTCAGCCGGGTTTCCACGGCTTCCCCCGCCATCGAGACGAAGGCGGAGGACAGCGGCACGCTGCCCACATCCAGCGTGATGGCAGTTGCACTGGCCTCGGCCATGCGGGCGGCATCGACCAGGAGACCGTCGGAAACGTCCATCATCGCATGGACCAGCGGGGCCAGCGCGGCACCAAGCCGCGGCTCCGGCGCGGGGCGGCGGTATCGGGCGAGGAGGGCGGCAACGGCGCTCGGGTCGCCATGCAGTTCGCCCAGCGCCGCTTTCAGGCCCAGCCCCGCATCGCCGATGGTGCCGCTCACCCATACCCGGTCTCCGGGCTGCACGGCGGTTCGCGATGGTACGGGCGAGCCTCTGGTTCCGGTGCCCAGCGCGGTCAGGGAGAAGCTGCGCGGCGCGTCCCGTGGCATGCGCACGGTGTCGCCGCCCAGCAACGAAATGGCGAAGCGGCGGCACGCTTCGTCCAGCCCGGCGAGGAACGCGGTGTCCCACGCCGTGTCACCCAAGGCATGCGAATAGAGGCAACCGACCGGCACCGCGCCCTTGGCCGACAGGTCTGAGACGTTCACCGCCACCAGCTTCCACGCAACATCGCCAGGCGGATCGTCTGGCAGGTAGTGGATGCCTTCGACGACGGTGTCCATCGTCAGCACCAGCGCTTCGCCGCCGATCTGCAGCACTGCGGCGTCGTCCGCCAGCCTGCGCGCCGCCGGGTCGGTGGCGATCGCGCGCAGGGCGTGGATGAAGGCGCTTTCGCCGTTCAGCGGACGGACTTCGCCACCGAATCCAGCACGCCGTTGAGGAACTTCGCCTCGCGCGGGTCGAAGAAGGCGTGGCAGACGTCGAGGTATTCGCTGATTGCCGCACCGGTCGGAATGTCGGCGCGGGCGAGCAGTTCGTAGGCGCCCGCGCGCATGATCTGCAGCATCGTCTTGTCGAGACGGCCGAGCGACCAGCCTTCGGTGAGCTTGGATGCCAGCAGTTCGTCGATCTCGTCGCGGCGGGCGATGGTGCCCTTCACCACGTCGTCGAAGAAGGCGACTTCGGCGGCCACGAACTGCGCGTCATCGATCTCCATGCCCAGACGATGGCGGTGGAATTCGTCGAGCAGGGAGGCCATCGGCGTACCTTCCATGTCGAACTGGTACAGCGCCTGAACGGCGGCGAGACGGGCGGCGGCCCGCTTCTGCTTGGGATTGCTCATGGATTCAGCCTTACGGAAATGGAGCGCGCGTGCGCGGGAAGCCCTTCCGCTTCGGCAAGGGCAACGGCGGCGGGACCGATGGCCTCCAGCGCCGCGGTATCGAGCTGGATGAAGCTGGTGCGCTTCATGAAATCGAGGACCGAAAGGCCCGAGGAGAACCGCGCCCGGCGCCCGGTGGGCAGCACGTGGTTCGGCCCGGCGACGTAATCGCCGACGGCCTCAGGCGTCATGCGGCCAAGAAACACCGAACCGGCGTGCCGGATGCGGCGCATCAGGCTTTCGGGATTGTCGGTGGCGATCTCGACATGCTCTGCGGCCAGGGCGTTGGCAAGCGCGGGCGCTTCGTCGAAGCTGGCAACGTCGATGATGACGCCGTTGACGGTCCAGCTTTCGCGGGCGGTCTGCTCGGTCGCCAGCATGGCAAGTTCGCGTTCGACCGCTTCGGCCACCATGTCGGCGTATGCCGCATCATCGGTGATGAGGATCGACTGCGAGGTAGGATCGTGCTCGGCCTGGCTGAGAAGGTCGGCGGCGATGCGGGCGGGTTCGTTCTTCGCGTCGGCGATGACGAGGATTTCGCTCGGGCCAGCGACCATATCGATGCCGACGACACCGTAAAGCTGGCGCTTGGCTTCCGCGACCCAGGCGTTGCCGGGGCCTGTCACGACGTCGACAGGGGCGATGCGGCCAGTGCCATAGGCGAGCGCGCCTACGGCATGTGCGCCGCCCACGCGCCACACTTCGTCCACGCCGGCAAGATGCGCGGCGGCGAGCACCAGCGGGTTGACCTCACCTTTCGGCGTCGGGGTAACGACGACGAGCCGCTCCACGCCCGCGACCTTGGCGGGGATGGCGTTCATCAGCAGCGACGACGGGTAGGCCGCGCGCCCGCCGGGTACGTAGAGGCCCGCTGCATCCACCGGGTTCCAGGTGGCACCGAGGCGCACGCCGACGGCGTCGGTATAATCGCGGTTCTCGGGAAGCTGGGCGGCGTGATAGGCGCGGATGCGTTCCGCAGCCAGTTCCAGCGCCTTGCGCAGATCGGTGTCGAGCGCGTCGAACGCCGCCTTGCAGGTCTGCGCGTCGACGTTCCAGCCGGTCTGGTCGAGGTCGTGGCCGTCGAACTTCGCCGTCAGCTCCGCCAGCGCGGCGTCGCCGCGTTCGCGCACGTCGCGGATGATTGCGGCGACGTCGGCCGCCACGTCGACCGCGCTTTCGCGACGGTCGGAGACGACGCGGGCGAACGCTTCGGCAAAGCCGGGGTCACTGCTGGACAGGCGCAGCATCAGGCGGCTTCCTTCTCGGCCACCAGCGCGCGGAAGGCTTCTACCAGCGCGGCCACGCGCTCATCGGTCTTGAGCGCGGCGCGGTTAACGATGAGGCGTGCGGAAATGTCGAGGATGCGGCTGGTTTCGACGAGGCCGTTTTCCTTTAGCGTGCGTCCCGTCGATACGAGATCGACGATCCGGCTGGACAAGCCGAGCGACGGCGCCAGTTCCATCGCGCCGTTCAGCTTCACCACTTCGGCCTGCACGCCCAGCTTCTCGAAGTGGCGGCGGGTGAGATTGGGGTACTTGCTGGCGATGCGCAAGTGCGAGGGCAGGGCGCCGCCCGTCTCTCCCACCGGTTCCGCCACTGACAGGCGGCAGTGGCCGATGGCAAGGTCCACCGGCGCGTAAAGGTCGGAATAGGCGAACTCCTCAACCACGTCCGATCCGACTATGCCGACCTGCGCCGCGCCGTGGGCGACGAACGTGGCGACATCGAAGGCGCGCACGCGGATCAGGCGCATGTCGCTGCCTTCGCAGGCGAACGATAGCGCGCGCGACTTCTTGTCATGGAACTCCGCCTCGGGAATCACACCGGCGCGCGCCATCAGCGGCAGCGCCTCGTCGAGGATTCGGCCCTTGGGCACGGCGAAAGTCAAAGGTGTCGGCATGGTGCGCGCCTTAATCGCGCGGGCGACAAAGGGCAACAAGGGATGAAGCGGGTTCGGGGGCGAAGCACAAGGCCCGTCATCCCGGTATCCGCCGGGATGACGGGCGGTTCGTTTCACTCGCCCGGTGCGCGGGCCTTGATGGCCACCGCATGGACGCGGTTGCCCGGAATGTCGCCCAGAACGGCATTGACCAGGCGCTGGCGCTGCAGGCGTGACACGCCGGCGAACTGCGGGCTTTCGATCACGATCGTGAAATGCGATTCGCCGCTGCCGTCATCGCCGGTATGGCCGCTGTGGCTGGCGGAATCGTTGACCACGTCCAGCGACGTGGGGGCGAAGGCGGCGGTCAGCAGCTGCCGCATTTCCTGTTCTAGTGGTCCGGACATGGGGTTTTATTTAGGCGATCGATGCCCCATCTGGAAGCCGGTGAGACAGCATAGATTTCATGGACGTTACGAATCCTCCGGGCGCGAATGTTCCCGCCCGGGGTGTGAGGAGGCGGGCGAGTTTCGTGCGCCTGGCGGGCGGGCGTCGGGCTTCGACGGACCGGGCGACTATCGCTGGTTCTGCCTGGACCATGTGCGCGAGTTCAATTCGGGCTACGATTACTTCGAGGGCATGGAAGCCGAAGAGATCATGCGCGCCCAGTCGCCCTTG
Source organism: Novosphingobium gossypii (assembly GCF_050433305.1). Taxonomy (NCBI): domain Bacteria; kingdom Pseudomonadati; phylum Pseudomonadota; class Alphaproteobacteria; order Sphingomonadales; family Sphingomonadaceae; genus Novosphingobium; species Novosphingobium gossypii. The sequence goes on from NZ_JBNPXM010000001.1 coordinate 441,631, forward strand.
CATGGCTGGGAAACGCAGACCCGCGCCTTCCGGCCGGATGCCGGTGTGGATCAGGCGCCGAACTGGGCGAATTTCTCGGACCCCCTCGAAGCGATACAGGCGCGGGCACGGGCGCACGTAAAGCGGCGGCGGGCCGACATGAAGCCAGAGAATGCCCGCTTCACCCCGAACGAGCGCCGCGCTCTGGAAACGCTGGGGCTGGATGCGGACATCGACCGCAAGACCCTGCGCCTGCGCTACACGCGCCTGCTTCGCCAGTACCACCCGGACCATAACGGCGGCGATCACAGCCATGCCGCGCGGTTGCAGGCCGTGGTGGAGGCGTACCAGCTGCTGAGGAACGCCGCAGCGTTTACGTGATCCATCGTCCCGGATCAGTCCGGGACGATGCGGTTCAAACTTCTCCCTCGCAGATTGCTGCAAGCTGGTCGGCACAGGCCGCCCATCCTTGCGTGAAGCCCATGTCTTCGTGCTGCTTGCAGGTTTCCTCGCTCCAGTGGCGGGCAGTGGCGGTGTAGCGGGTGCCGTCGCCTTCGGGGGCGATTTCCCAGATGCCGATCATGAACGGGCCGCTGGGCTGAAGGTCTTCTACCACCGCGTCGGTCGAGGCGAAACGGCGGCCCTCGTCATAGGCTAGGTAGATGCCGTTCTGCGGCATCACTTCGCCCTCGGGACCGTACATGGTCATCTTGCACACGCCACCGGGGCGCCGGTCCTGCTCGTCCACTTCGGCGCGCCAGGGAGTGGGGCACCACCATTCGTTCTGGCGATTGGCCATGACGTCCCACACCGTCGAAGGTGGCGCGGCGATGTAGCGGGTGACGGACAGTTCGGTCGACATGCTTGCTCTCCCAAATGTGAGTCAGGTTCAATCGCGGTCGGGCGCGCCCAGTGGAAAGAAGGCGCGATAAGGGCGCGCGGCTTCGACACAGGCGGCGACAGGCAGGAGCGACAACAGGTGCGCGCGCCACGCCTTCAGGCGCGGGAAGGTGTCCGCGATGGGGTGCACCCAGTCGGCATAGAACAGCGAAGGCGCTGCGGCGCATTCAATCAGCGTGACCTGCCCCTCTGCGGAATAATGCTGAAGCCATCCTTCCAGCCAGGCGTAGCTGCGTTCCAGCCGCTCGCGGGCTTCGCCGATGCGCGTCTGGTCTGGGCGGTCCCGATCGCGAAGGTGCTCGTTCACGATGTCTTGCATCGGCGTCATGACGTAGTTGTCGAACACGCGGTCCAGCATCCGGACGCCGATGGCAGCCTCGGCGTCGGATGGCAGCAGCACGTCAGGCTCCACATGGCGCAGCTGGACGTGTTCGATGATTGACGTCGCCTCGAAGATGAGGTTCTGCCCATCCTGCAGCACTGGGAACTTGCCCTGCGGCCCGGCCATGGCGACGATCCGCGCATGATCGGGATGGTCATCGTCGAGGATGCAAAATTCATGCTCCAGCCCCGCGCCGAGAAGAGCGATCTGCGCCTTCCAGGTGTAGGACGAGAACGGGTGGCCATAGAGCGCCAGCATCAGGGTTTCACCATCATCCGGCCACCGCAGCTTCGATGGCGGAGATGTCGATCCTGCGCATCGTCATCATCGCCTCCATTGCGCGTTTCGCGGTGGCGCGATCAGGGCTGGCCATCGCATCGGTGAGGGCGCGCGGGGTGATCTGCCAGTTGATGCCCCACTTGTCCTTGCACCACCCGCACATGCTTTCCGCGCCGCCGTTGCCGACGATGGCGTTCCAGTAGCGGTCCGTCTCTTCCTGCGTATCAGTAGCGACCTGGAACGAGAACGCTTCGGAATGCGGAAATTGCGGCCCGCCGTTGAGGCCGATGCAGCCAATGCCCATCACCGTGAACTCGACCACCAGCACATTGCCCGCCTTGCCATCCGGGTAATCGGAAGGTGCGTGCTGGACGGAGTCGACATGCGTATCCGGGAAGACGGTGGCGTAGAAGTTCGCGGCCTCTTCCGCGTCCCCGTCGTACCACAGGCATACGCGGTTTTTAGACGCGCGGTGAGATGTCATTTCTTCATCTCCTCTATCAGCTTGCCGTCGATGCTCTTGGCGGCGCGATAGGCGGGGCGTTCCTGGCATCGTTCGGCGTAGGCGACGAGCGGGGGCAGTGGGGGGATGAGGCCGAACGTCATGCCCCAGTCGATGGCGCTGCCCACATAGACGTCGGCCATCGTGAAGCGGGTGCCGCACACCCAGTCGTCCTCTGCCAGCTTTTCCTCGATCGCGGCGATGGTGCGGTCGAAACTGCCCCAGCCGGCCATCATCTCCTGCTCCGGCTTCGGCTCGAACTTGAGCGCGCGCGAGGTGATCGCTTGTTCGATCGGGCCGGACGCAAAGAAGGTCCAGCGGTAGTAGTCGGCCATTTCACCGTCGTTGGGGAGCAGGTGGGCCTCCGGGTTCATTTCGGCCAGATAGAGGCAGATCGCCGCAGCCTCGGTGACGATCCGGTCGCCGTCGTCGGCGTGATGGATCAGGGTCGGCACCTTGGCCATCGGGTTCGCGTCGAGGAACGCGGCGGGCTTGTCCTTCCAGTCGACAAGAACCTGTTCGTAGTCCGCCCCGGCTTCGTGCAGCGCCCAGCGGGCAATCTGCCCGCGCGACATCGGGTTGGTGAAGAAGGTATAGTCGGCCATCGGGATTCTCCCTTGGATGAGGGTGGAACATTGATGGAACAAAAGCGCGGCGTCAACCGCTCTTCGGCGTGCTATCCGCGAGGCCCTACAAGGCCGAACCATGCGCCTTGCGGGTCGAAGGCGTTGACGGTGAATTCTCCGCCGGGGATCTGCTGCGGTTGGCCCATCGGCCTGCCGCCGCCGTCCTTCACCGCTGCCAGCGCGCGGTCGATATCATCGACGCCGAAGTAATAGGTCCAGCCCGGTACTGGGGTGACCTCCGCCTGACGCATCACCGCGCCGATCGACACGCCCTCAAGCTCGAGAAAGCGATAGTCGCCGAGCGGCCCCATCGGCATCGCACCCTGCTGGCTCCAGCCGAAATGGCGGGTGTAGAAAGACACCGCCGCGTCGTCGTCCGGGGTGATGAGTTCGTTCCAGCGCACCGTCTGCGGCCTGTCCACCGAGAAGACGTCACTGGCGGCATCCGGTTCGTCGGCTGGCGGTTCGGGCGTCATCAGGTAGAATACCGCGCCTTGCGGGTCCGCGACCATCGCGAAGCGGCCGACGCCTTCCATGCTGGTGGCGCGGACGTGGACGAAGCCACCCTCCGCCTCGATGCGGGCAAGGGTGGCGTCGACATCGGGGACGTAGATGTAGCCGGTCCAGCCAGGTTTCGCGCCCTGGCCGATCATCTCGTCCGTCAGCACGAAGACGCCGCCGGCGTAGCCGTCGCGCGTGCCGTCCGCTTCGACCCGCTCGATCATGCGATAGTCCATGCCTGCCTGTGGCATGGCATTGGCGCCCACCTTCCAGCCGACGACGGCGGCGTAGAAGGCGGAAGCGGCGTCCGCGTCGCTTGTCATCAGTTCGTACCAGATGAAGCTGCCTACCGGGTTGCCCATGGTTCAGCCCTCCAGCGTGACGACAGAGGAGAACCCGCCGAAGATCATCCGCATTCCGTCGAACGGCATCGGGTTTTTCTCCGGGTCCATGCGCGGGTCGGTCTTCATGGCTTCCATGACGGCGGCCATGCCCTTTTCGCGGGTGTCCTTGTCGGGCCATTCGATCCAGGAGAAGACGACCGCTTCGTCATCGTGGCAGTCTACGGCGCGGAAGAAGTCGGTCTGCTTGCCTTCGGGCACGTCGTCCTGCCAACATTCGACGACGCGCGTGGCGCCGTGCTGCATGAAGACCTGATCGCCCGTTTCGGCATGGGCGATGAACTTGTCCTTATTGGCCTTGGGAACGGCGATCACGAAACCGTCTACATAGATCATGTCAGGCTCCTTCCTTAAGCGTTCTGCTTCCTGGGATTGTGCATGGCGAAGGGGGCAAGCTGCGCTTCGAGCGCGCGGGCAAATGGCGGGCGGGCCGTGCCGCGCTCCACATATGCAGCGAGAGCGGGCGGCAGCAGTGCCGGTTCCGGCACGGCGCGCAGCACCGTAACCATGGCGATGTCGGCGATGGAGAACTCTCCGGCCAGCCATTCGTCCTTGCCCAGACCCGTCTCCAGCCGAGACAACCGCTTTTCCAGCGCTTCCGTCAACGATGGCTTACGCAGTTGCGCCCACTCTTCCTTGCGCGAGAAGAAGGTGCAGTTGACGTATTCCATCACGAACGGCTCGACCGAGTTGAACGCCGCCAGCAGCCAGCTGAACACCCCGGCGCGTTGCTGCGTGCCCGGCGGGGGCAGGGCGCCTGCCTTCTCGGCAAGGTATATCAGGGAGGCGCCGCTTTCGAACACACCGATGTCGCCGTCGCGCACGAACGGGACCTGGCCCCACGGTTGTTCCTCGTAATACCAGTCGGGACGTTCGATGGCGCTTATCAGGCGCACCTTGTAAGGCAGGCCGTACTCCTCACAGGCCCAGCGAGGGCGCAGGTCGCGCACCTGTCCCTGCGCGAAGGAGGGCACCCATTCGTAAGCGGTGATCTCAAGGTCCGCGTTCGGATCGATCGGCATCGTCTCCTCCTTCGGCTGCCATGCTGCATTCAGGCGTCAGTCGGCAGTTCCATTTCTCCGGACGCCGCAGCCGGGTCCATCCACATCACTTCCCAGACATGGCCGTCCGGATCGGCAAAGGCATTGCTGACCATGAAACTATAGTCCTGCGGCGGATTGATGTCGGCAGTGCCCCCGGCGCCACGCGCTCTGGCGTTGAGGTCGGCCACTTCGTCGCGGTTCTCGCACGAAAGGCACAGCATCACCTCGCTTGATCCCGGATCGGGGATGGGGCGCGTGGTAAAGGTGCGCCACTTGTCGTGCGTCAGGAGCATCACGAAGATCGTGTCCGACCACACCATGCATGCGGCGGTGTCGTCCGAGAAGCGCGGCTCGTTGACGAAGCCCAAGGCGGAATAGAACGATTTGCCGCGCTCAAGGTCGGTGACGGGCAGGTTGACGAAAATCATGCGTGCCATCGCAGTCTCTCCTCATGCCGGGCGATTCGCCTCTTGTTTCAGCGTGACCCTGATAGTAACTAAAAGCAACCATGAAGTTACGAAAAGAAACTGCTTCTGCGAAGGCCCTGCCGGATGAACCTGCGCCGCGCGTACACGGGCGATGGTATGGCGATGGCTGCGGGGCGGCCTTCGCGATGGAACTGATCGGCGAACGGTGGTCGCTGCCGATCATACGCGAGATGATGCTGGGCGCGCGCCGTTTCTCCGAGGTCCGCGCCGAGCTGCCGGGCCTGAGCGCCAAGACGCTGACCGAGCGGCTGGAGAGCCTCGAACGAACCGGCATCGTCACCCGCGCGATGCTTCCGCCGCCCGCATTGGCGCAGGTTTATCGACTCACCGAATGGGGGCTGGCGCTTGAGCCGGTGCTGCAGGAACTGGGGCGCTGGGCAGTGCGCTCGACATTGCACGATCCGACGCTGCCGATCACGCCCGTTTCCCTGATGCTGTCCTTGCGGACCATGATCCATCCGGAGCGGATCGGAGATCTGGCCCTGATTGTGCGGCTGGACGTGGGCGACCGGCGTTTCACCGGTCGACTTGCGGACGGAGAACTGGCGATCGCGGTTTCCGCCGAGGGAGAAAGCCCGCCGGACCTGATATTCTCGGCAGATGCGGGCTTTCCGTTCCTGGCGGTGTTCTATGGCAAGTGGCCGGTCGAGGGTTCGGGGTTGCGGGTGGAGGGCGACCGGGCATTGGCCCAACGCTTCATCGACCTTTTCAGCCTCCCTCCCAAATGCGCGAGTTGAGCGCAGGAACTGGGCCAAAGCTTATTGCGATGCAGCGCCCGGTCCTTTACGCGAGTGACCGCAATGACTGACTCGAAGACCCAGACAGAGAATCGCGACGCCACCGTCCTGGCCGCTCCTGACATCGAACTCGACGTGCGCGAGACGTTCGGGATCGACATCGACATGAAGGTTCCGGCCTTCTCCATCGCTGACGAGCGCGTGCCCGACCTTGACGAGACTTACGTGTTCGACCCGGACACCACGCTCGCGATTCTGGCTGGCTTTGCCTACAACCGCCGCGTGATGGTGCAGGGCTATCACGGCACCGGCAAGTCGACCCACATCGAACAGGTCGCGGCGCGCCTCAAGTGGCCGTGCATCCGCATCAACCTTGACGCCCACATCAGCCGTATCGACCTGATCGGCCGTGACGCCATCGTGCTGCGCAACGGCATGCAGGTGACCGAATTCCGCGAAGGTCTGCTGCCCTGGGCGCTGCAGCACCCGGTGGCGCTGGTCTTCGACGAATACGACGCGGGCCGCCCCGACGTGATGTTCGTGATCCAGCGCATTCTGGAAACCGAAGGCAAGCTGACGCTGCTCGACCAGAACCGCGTGATTCGTCCCGACCGCAATTTCCGCCTCTTCGCCACCGCCAACACGGTGGGCCTTGGCGATACCTCGGGCCTCTATCACGGCACGCAGCAGATCAACCAGGGCCAGATGGACCGCTGGAATCTGGTCGTGGCGCTCAACTATCTGCCCGGCGAGACCGAAACCGGCATCGTTGCCAAGAAGGTGCCGCAGATCGACGCGGCCGTGATCGCCAGGATGGTCAAGGTGGCGGACTTCTCGCGGCAGGGGTTCATGAACGGCGATATCTCGACCGTGATGAGTCCGCGCACGGTCATCACCTGGGCGCAGAACGCCGCGATCTTCAACGATGTGGGCTTTGCCTTCCGCCTCTCGTTCCTCAACAAGTGCGACGAGACGGAACGGATGCTTGTGGCCGAATACTACCAGCGCGTGTTCGGGCAGGATCTGCCGGAAAGCGTCGTCGGCAAGGCCTGAGCCTTCCGGCTGGACCGGCACGAAAAGGGCGCGCTCGTGGTGAGCGCGCCCTTTTTCGCGTCACGTCTCTTCGGACGAACTTCCCACCGCCTGCGGATGATGCGGCACCAGGATCAGCGTGCGCCCTTCCACCCGCCAGCTGGCAAGGCGCGACAGCAGGTTCATGCCGATGACGTTGGCATCGCCAAGGCCGGGCGCCACCACCGCGTCGATCTCCCGCGCCACGACGCTGCCCATGCGCAGTTCGTCGATCACCGCAAGCCGGGCCTCCACCGTGCCGTTGGCCGTGCGCATCAGCACCGAACGGTTTAGCGGGTTGGCCTTCAGCCCTGCTTCCTGCGCAGTCTGAGGCGAAATCGCGGTCAGGGTGGCCCCGGTATCGACCAGGAAATCCCGCTTCACGCCGTTGATGCTGGCCTTGATCCAGAAGTGGCCGTCGGGCTGCATCGGCACTCGCGTTTCCCCGCCCGCCACGCTCTGGCGCTCTATGCCCAGCTGCGGGAACGCGAAGTCGGCGCCGGTGGTCAGGCGCGTCACTTGCGCGATGGTCAGCAGCATCGCCGCCAGCAGGCCTAGATTGCCCACGCCGCGCACGAAGCCGCCCAGCAGCGGCAGCACGCCACGCAGCATTCCGCCCACAACACTGGCGATAATGCTCGCAAACGCCAGCGCCAGTAGCGGCTGGCCGGCAAGGAAGTTCAGTATTGCGGGAAGGTCCATAAGGCGGTGCATACCACGAAAAGGCTTTCGCGACGCTGACCGTTATCCGGCCTTCGGCGTCAGGATAAGGCGGTTGCCCTCCACCCGCCAGCCGGCAAGCTGCGACAGCAGGTTCATGCCGATGACGTTGGTGTCGACTTCGCCGTCGGGCCCGATGGCGACTGGCAGCGAATGGGCCTCCACCCCGCCGAAGGACAGCGACGCCGCAGTGCCGCGCCGTGCGACGATGGACCCGTTCGCGGTTTCCAGGATCATGCCGCGGTCATCCGCGTCAGGCTCTATGCCGACCTGTTCGGCCACGCGGTGGGACATGCCGGTGTATGTCGCCCCGGTGTCGATCAGGAAGTCCACCGGCTGGCCGTTGAACTTCGCCTGCACCCAGAAGTGGCCGTCCGCGCGCATGGAGATCACCGTTTCGCGCCCTACGATCTGAGCCGGGCGGGTGCGGTCCAGCCACAGTGCCGCTTCCGACCGTTCGTTGTGTCCCGCCAGTTGCGCCACCGTCAGCAGCAGCACGGCGACAAGGCCAAGGTAGGCGCAATTGCGCATGGCCTGCCCCAGGCGGGGGCGGGTGACGGCGACCATTCCTGTGCTGACCGCCAGCAGGATCGCCGCGATCGTCAGCGCCAGCAGCGGTTGCCGTAGCAGGAACGCGGACAAGTCGCCCAGCGTCACCCGGCGGTTTCCGCCAGCGCCGCGTCAAGCAGTGCGTCGATGCGGTCCGCCGGGGGGAAGCCCTCGGCGATCCAGCGGTCCTCCACCCGGCGCAGGATGCGCGCCACGTCAGGCCCAGCGCCGACGCCGCGCGCGACGATCTGCCCGCCCTTCAGCGGCAGTTGCGGGATGTCCCATCCGTCCAGCGCGGAAACGTCCGCGCCGCCGATCAGCAACCGGTCGAGCGCGCCTTCGCGGCCCATGCGATAAGCAAGGGCGCGCGGGTCGCCCGGCTGGCCATCGCGCGCGGCGGCCAGCGCCAGTCGCTTCTTCTGCGCGGCGGAAAGGCGAAAGCGGGCAGCCACCTGCTCGGCCAGCGCGGGTTGCGCCGGAAGCAGCGCAGCGAGGCGGCGAACGGCGTCCGGCACGATATCCTGCGCCCGCTCCGTGGCGACAAGCGCGGTCAGTGCAACGGGATCGGCTTCGGGCAGGATGACCGCCAGTACACCCAGTTCATGCATCCGCTGCACGGTGGGGGCGGGATCGGCCAGACCCAGCAGGTTCATCGTCTCCATGCCCACGCGTTCGCGCGACAGGCCCTTGAGCGTCGGTGCCAGTTCCGCGCAGGCGCCTTCGGCCTCGTCGTCTGCGGGCGTGGAGCCGAAGCGCGCCTGAAAGCGGAAGTAGCGCAGTATTCGCAAGTGATCCTCGCGGATGCGCTGGCGGGCGTCGCCAATAAAGAGCACCCGCCGCGCGGCAAGGTCGGCCAGCCCGCCGAACCAGTCGAAGATTTCTCCGCTGGTCGGATCGGCGTAAAGCGCGTTGATGGTGAAGTCGCGCCGGGCGGCGTCTTCGCGCCAGTCGTCGGCAAAGGCCACCGTGGCGCGGCGTCCGTCGGTGGAGACGTCATGGCGCAGCGTGGTGATCTCCACAGGGCCGCCGGGCAGCACGGCCGTGACGGTGCCATGCTCGATCCCGGTGGGCACGGTGCGGATCGCGGCGGCGTTCAGGCGCTCGATGACGGCATCGGGCCGCAGCACCGTTGCCATGTCGATGTCCTTCACCGGCAGGCCCAGCAGCGTGTCGCGCACCGCGCCGCCGACGTAGCGCGCATTGCCGTTGCCCAGCGTGGCGACCAGCGCAGCAAGATCGTCGCGGTGCATCCAGGGAGCGTCGAGGGCATCAGGCATTGTCGGTGCTTTCGGAGTCAGTGCGTTCAGGCGCGGTCGGCCAGTCCAGCCGGACGGCAAGATTGTGAAGGATCGCCCCTGTAACGCCCCAGATGCGGTGGTCCTGCCGGGTGTCGTTCCAGACGATCTCGATGAAACTGTGCGTGCGTCCCTCGAACTCGACGCTGCGTGTGTGCTGGTTTGCCGGGTCGAGGATGAAGTCCACCGGAGCCTCGAACCACTGCGCCACTTCGGCAGGGTTTGGGTGGATCGGCAGGTCAGGCGGGATGACCGCTACCACCGGCGTGATCTCATACCCGCTGCCGGTGCGATAAAGGTCGCTGGGGCCGATCACGCGCACGTCTTGGGCGCGGATGCCCAGTTCCTCGTTGGCTTCGCGCAACGCGGCCTCGATCGGCGTCTCGCCGGGGTCGATGCGTCCGCCGGGGAACGCGATCTGGCCGGGATGGGCGCGCATCGTCGAAGGGCGATGGAGCAGCAGGACACCGGGGCGGGGCCGCTCGGTAATGGCGACCAGCACGGCGGCGGGGATGAACGTCTCGATATGGCGGATGCGGCTGTCGCTCCACAACCGCTGCGAAGAGGCGGCGTGGCCTGCCGCAAGGCGGCGGGCGATCTCGTCGAACAGGGCGCTCATGCCGGAACGAGCGGGAAGGTTACGCCGCGGCTTGTCACCGCCAGATCATTGCCCTGCAGGGCAATCTCGACAAGCTGTGCGTAAGTGCTGCGATTGAGGCGGGCGCGGGTGCCGTGGCGCACCGCAAGGTAGATCGCAGGCGTTTCGGGATCACCCTGCGCCGTGATCGGGTGCTCCGGCCCGGCGATCACCAGATCGTCTGTGTTCAGGCGGAAGACCAGCGCGTCACCGTCCTGCTTGACGTCGATGGCGATGAAGGCTGCATCGTCCACGGCGATCGACAGCTTCTGCGCAGGCGTGACCAGCCAGTGCCCGGCATCGTCGCGCATCAGCAGCGAGGCAAAGGCGCGCACCATCGCCGGGCGGCGAATTTCGCCGCCTTGATGAAACCAGCGGCCATCGGCGGCGATCCGCATTTCGCTGTCGCCGATTTCCGCAGGCGACCACTGATCTACCGGCGGCAGCCTGCGCGCAGCGACGAGTTTGGCGATTTCGTTCAGGCTCAGCGCGGCAAGATCGGGAGGCGGTTCGTAAGGCATCGGTCTGCGATGCCAGATAGGCGCGCCCGCGCCAAGTTCCAGACCGAAGTGTCAGCGCAGCCAGGGGCCGAGCATGCCCTTTTCCGGCAATACGGCCAGGTTCGGGCAGCGTACCAGCAGGCGGTGCCGCTCGAACGGGCCGGGCAGATCCCAGCCGGCAGTGCCTTCGTTGGAAAAGCCCCAGAAGCGGCCGTAATATTCCGGATCGCCGATCATGACCTGCGGCAGCGGTGCGCGGTCGTCGATGCTGGCCATGCTGGTGGACATCAGCGCCTGACCATAGCCCATGCCCTGATGGCCGGGCATGACCGCAACCGGGCCGACCATGATGAGCGGGCAGGGGCGGCCTTCGGGCGTGTTCAGAGCCACCGGCCAGCACTGGATGGTGCCGACAAGCATTTCGTTCGCGTCGAGCGCGGCAAAGCTGAGCGCGGGCAGCCAGTCCACGCCATCGCGCACCTTGTACGCAGTGCGCGTGTGTCGTTCCGGTTCGAACGCGGCGTCCAGCAGCGCTTCGACAAGCGCGGGATCGACATTGTCGAGCGGAATGATCGTGGCGGCGGTGGATGTGGTCTCAGTCATGGCGGGCGCGCGGTAGGGGTGATGCGCCGGTTTGTCGATACGTTTCGATGTGGAGCGCATCGTCCGCCTTCACTTGCCGCCGCAGTCGAAACCCGTCGGAGGGCCCGTCCGGCAGCCTCACCCCGGATGGGTGGCTGTCGGGCGGAAATGGCTGCTCGTGGCGTAACGAACCCCCAAGCGCATCATCGGGATGGCGAAAGCCCCGATGCAGTGCGGCTGGCAATGCCGATACCTAGCTGCATTCTGCGCAGAGGGCAGCGTCGGCGCCGTGCCCATCATGCCCCTTTCTCAGCGGGGAACGAGCCGTAGCAGGTGGCCGCTTTCAGCGCCTTTGCCGTCTTCCAGAAGCCATACTGCTCCGTCCGGACCCTGCCGGATTTCACGGATGCGGTTTTCAAGGGGATAGCGCGCTTCTTCGCGGGCCTTTTCGCCGGTAATGGAAACGCGCACCAGACCGGTTGCAACCAGGCCCGTGATCAGCGCCTGCCCCTTCCACGCAGGGAACGCGTCACCTGTGTAGAAGATGAAGTCTCCCGGCGCGATCACCGGGTTCCAGCTGATCGCCGGCTGGGCAAGGTCGGGGCGGGTGGAGTTGCGCGGGATCGGTTTGCCGTCGTAGTGGTCGCCGTCAGACACCAGCGGCCAGCCATAATTCGCGCCGGGTTTGACCAGATTGAGTTCGTCCCCGCCAGCCGGGCCGTGTTCAAGATCCCAGAGCCGTCCCTTGGCATCGAAAGCCAGCCCCAGGATGTTGCGGTGGCCGTAGGACCAGATCTGGTTGGTGGGTGCCGGTTTGTCGGCAAAGGGGTTGCCCGGCGCGGGCGTGCCGTCCGGAAGCAGGCGCACGACTTTGCCGAGGTTGGTGCCCAGATCCTGCGCTGGCGTGAATTTCTGCCGTTCGCCCGAAGCGATGAACAGGTATTTTCCATCGGGCGAGAAGCGCAGGCGATGCGAGTAATGGCCCCGGCCCGAAACCTTCGGGGTCTGGCGCCAGATCACCTTGAGGTTCTGCAATGCGCAACGGGTTGGTGCATCGCATACGAGGTCGGCCTTGCCCACGGCGGCGCCACGCGTATCGCTATCCCCCGCTTCCGCCCAGCTGAGGTAGACCACGCGGCGGTCCAGCATTTTGCCGGTCTGGCCCGGTGCGAAAATGAAGTCGCCAAGGCCGCCCTGGCCGCCGTAATCGACCTTGGGGACGCCGCTGACCTGGCCGATGCGCCCGTCAGGCGTGCGGAAGCGGATGGTGCCTTTCTTTTCGGTAACGAAAAGAGCGCCGGTCCCCTCGTCGAACGCCATGGCCCAGGGTTCGTCGAATTGTGCTACCGTCTCGACCTTGAACGGCGTGCCGGTTTCCGCCGTGGCGGGATCGGGCGCCTTTTCCCCGGTGGCGGCATTGCCGCAGCTTGCGAGCATTGCTGACAGCGGCGATAGGGCGATGAGAAGACGTCTTGCGATCATGACAGGCCCAATGCTTGCACCCCACACGAGTTCCGCACCGGAATTTCCAGCCACAAAACGTTACGTGATCGGCGTCGACGAGGCCGGTCGTGGCCCGCTTGCAGGGCCTGTTGTTGCAGGCGCGGTGTTGCTGTGCAAGCCGCGTCCATCCGGTCTGGATGATTCGAAGAAGCTTTCCGCCGTCCGTCGCTCCGAACTGGAGGCAACCATCAAGCGCCGTTGCCAGTGGGCGGTGGGCGTGGTCGATGTGGAGGACATCGATCGGCTCAACATCTTCGGCGCGACGATGCTGGCCATGACCCGCGCGGTGGCGGCGCTATGCGCAGGGCTGGGCGAGGATCCGCACGAAGTCCTGATCGACGGCAACATGACACCGCATGGACGCCGCGCGGAATGGCGGTGGAACGCGCGAGCGATCGTGGGAGGCGACGCGATCGAGCCGTGCATCTCCGCGGCGTCGATCATCGCGAAGGAGCATCGCGATCGGCTCATGCGCGATCTGGCGCGGGTGCATCCGCATTTCGGGTGGGAGCGTAACGCCGGTTACGGCACCCCGCAGCATCTTGCTGCACTGCGGGAACATGGCCCCACCCCGCACCACCGCCGCAGCTTCGCGCCGGTGGCTCAGCTTACGCTGCTTTAGGCGGCGAGCGCCAGGTCTTCGACTTCTGCGGTCGAAGTGGCGGGAGCAGCCGAAACGCCGACTTCTTGTGCAGACTTGTCGGCCAGGGTAGCGACATAGCGCTCTGCCAGGACGACGTCGCGGCGGTAGGAGAAGTAGAGCGAGATAAGCGAGAACATGGTATCGACCTTGGTTGGAAAATGCCGTTGCTGCGTTGCAACATCGACCGCCATTTGGATCGTTCATGCGGTTGCTGCAAATGCAACGTATCGGACGGTTGTTGCATAAAACTGCATCGCGACATTTGATGCGTGACAAAAAGTTATCCACGAGTCGCGAACGCCACACCCACCACATCTTGAGTCCTGCTGATTCTCAACGACTCAACATCTGGTATCGGATTCGTTTTGTTCCGTGTTCCGCCGGTCGTGAATCTCAAGGATTCCCGGCGAGTCGCACCTTGACGCAGAGTCCCGGATGACTCACCCTAAGGGTCATATCCACAGGTATTCGGAGCAGTCATGGGGCAGATTTTGGTCAAGGAACGCATTCGGGCACGGGCGCCTGCGCCTACCCCGAAGGAGCTGCTTCCGCTCGGCCGCATCCTGACCGGCGACTGTATCGAAGCCATGCGGACGATCCCCGATGCGTCAGTGGACATGGTCTTTGCCGACCCGCCGTACAACCTGCAGCTGGGCGGCGATCTCGCCCGCCCGGACGGCAGCCATGTCGACGCCGTGACCAACGACTGGGACAAGTTCTCCAGCTTCGCGACTTACGACCAGTTCACCCGTGACTGGCTGACCGAGGCGCGCCGCGTGCTGAAGCCCGAAGGGTCGCTGTGGGTCATCGGATCGTACCACAACATCTTCCGTCTCGGTGCGATCATGCAGGACATGGGGTTCTGGATCCTGAACGATATCGTGTGGCGCAAGGCGAACCCGATGCCCAACTTCAAGGGCACGCGGTTCACCAACGCGCATGAGACCCTGATCTGGGCCAGCATGGGCGAGAAGTCGAAGTACACCTTCAACTATCGCGCGATGAAGACGCTGAACGACGAATTGCAGATGCGCTCCGACTGGGTGCTGCCGATCTGCAACGGCGCGGAACGCCTGAAGAAGGGCGGGCGCAAGGTTCACCCCACGCAGAAGCCCGAAGCGCTGCTTTACCGCGTAATGCTGGCGACGACCAACAAGGGCGACGTGGTGCTCGACCCGTTCTTCGGTACGGGCACTACCGGGGCGGTCGCCAAGCGACTGGGACGCGAATGGATCGGCTGTGAGCGCGAGAGCGATTACCGTGAAGCCGCGCTCGAGCGTATCGAGATGGCGCTGCCGCTCGACGAATCCGCGCTCAAGACCATGCAGTCCAAGCGCACCGCGCCCAAGGTGGCGTTCGGCACCCTGATTGAGACCGGCTGGATTCAACCGGGCACGCAGCTGTTCGACAAGAAGCGCCGCCATGTCGCCACGGTGCGGGCGGATGGTTCGCTGCTGTCGGGCGACCTCAACGGTTCGATCCATGGCGTGGGAAAGGATCTGCAGGGCGCGCCTTCGTGCAACGGCTGGACGTTCTGGCATCTGGAGCACGAAGGCCAGATCAAGCCGATCGACGCGATCCGCCAGCTGTACCTGCTCGCCACGGAACCGTGATAGAACAGCCGTCGTCCCGGACTTGATCCGGGACGACGAAAGCCTCTGGCATTCTCTTTGCCCCAATCCCGCGCTAAGGCGCGGGGCATGACCCGCAAGCTCTACATCCGCCCCATCGCCCTTGCCGACAGCCCACAGAGCGAAGAAGGCGAGGCCATGCGCCTTGGCGGGTCGATGGTCTGGGCTAGCCGCTTCGCCCTCATCGTGCGTGAGAACGGGCGCATCGTATCGCGCGAACGGGTTTCCGGGGCGCAGATGCCGGCCGCGCTGGGCAGGCTTCCGGCGGACCTGGGCGCGGCGGCAGAGGCGCAGTGGTCCAACTTGCGCAAGGTCCACGCACCGCTGCAACTGGCGGTCAGGGGCGGCACTCGCACTATCCGCCTCGACCAGCCGCAGGTCATGGGCATCCTCAACATGACGCCCGACAGCTTTTCCGACGGCGGCAGGTTCCTCGACGACGTCGAGGTCGCGGCGGGCCATGCCTCTGCCATGCTGGAAGCGGGCGCAGCGATCATCGACCTTGGCGGCGAATCCACCCGCCCCGGCGCGGCGGCGGTGTGGGAAGGGGACGAACTCAAGCGCGTGGTGCCGATGGTGGAGCGACTTGCCGCGATGGGCGCGGCGATCAGCGTCGATACCCGCCGCCCGGCCGTGATGGAGGGGACGCTGGCGGCAGGCGCGCACATCATCAACGACGTATCGGCGCTGCGCTATGACCCGCGCAGCCTGGAACTGGCGGCGTCCTCGTGCGCGCCTGTGGTGCTGATGCATGCGCCGGGAAATGCAGACGACCTGCATTCCGGCGCCGACTTCGATGACGTGGTACTCGACGTGTTCGACTGGCTGGAGGCACGCCGGGATGCTTGCGTGGCCGCAGGCATCGCTGCGGACCGCATCGTGCTCGATCCCGGTTTCGGCTTCGGCCTGACGTTGGCGCAGAACCTTGCGCTGTTCAACGCGCTGCCGCTGTTCCATGCGCTGGGACAGCCGCTGCTGTTGGGCGTCAGCCGCAAGCGGATGATCGGTGCGCTGTCGAACGAGGCGCCGGCCCATCGGCGGCTCGGCGGATCGGTCGCCCTGGCGGTGAAGGCGATGGACGCGGGCGCGCACATCCTGCGCGTCCACGATGTGCCGGAGACGGTGCAGGCGGTGAAGGTATGGCGTGGTCTTCGCGATGCGGCGCTGACAGACTTCTCGCAGCTGCCGGATTGATGCTGCCAATCCTGCACGCCGGATGAACCGCAGATTTCCGCCAGATTAACGGCGGTTTGAACTTTGTGTGACCGCGTCATCACAACCTGCGTTCTTGCCGCAGGACGTCCCGCGACAGCTTCATTTCGTCTCTTAACCGGACGCCAATCGGCGATGTGCCCGTTTGTCCCATCGAGCGTGAGGCAATTCCGTCTTGCGCATGGAAAGCGACAAAGGGGATTCACCCATGAAGCAGACCACCATCATTCGCGCCGCTGCCGTGGCGCTTGCCATCGTTCCCGTTTCGGCCCCGATCGTGGCAGGGGCAGTCGTGCCTGCCATGTACGAGGAGCGCGTCGCCCGCGTGGAAGAGAACCGGATCATCCAGACTCCGCTGGGCGGGATCGAGAACAAGTACTGGTTCAACTACCGTGCCAACGTGAACGAGAGCCAGAAGGAACTCGCCACCGACCTGCGCAAGGCCAGCGATATCGAGGACCAGCGTGACGCCTGGGAGGAATATGGTTCCGAACTGCGCCACGAACGCGGCTCCTACACCAAGGCGATGGTGAAGCGCGGCTATCGCGTTCCGTCGGTCTACATCGAAGACCTCTGACGTCTTCGCCAGCGTTCCGCCCAAGGCGGTACTCCGAATCGGGTCGTGCGCGATGCACGGCCCGGTTTCGTATGTGAGGAAATAATGGCCGCGCGCCCGTTCAGGCGGCGTTGTCGATCCCCAGTTCGCTCAGCTTGCGATAAAGCGTAGAGCGCCCGATGCCCAGCCGCCGGGCAACTTCGGTCATGCGGCCGCGATACAGCCCGATGGCAAGGCGGATGACGTCCGCCTCGATCTCGTCCAGCGGGCGCAGGTTGCCGTCGGGCGTATAGAGCATGACGCCGGCGCTTTCGGGCATCTGCGGGGCTGTGGATGGACCTGTGCCCAGTATGTTGAGAAGCTGTGGAAAATCTTCCGACGTCAGCGCATCGCCATCGCAGAAGACCGCCGCCCGGAACAGCACAGCCTGCAACTGGCGCACGTTGCCGGGCCAGTCGTAAGCGGCGAGCAGCGACAGCGCGCCATCGGTGATGCCCAATTCGCGCAGGCCGGGCTGCTCGCCGATCCGGGCCAGGAAGAAGCGGGTGAGGGCGGGGATGTCGCCGGTCCGCTCACGCAGGGGGGGCAGTTCCACCTTGGTGGGCGACAGCGCGGTCAGCAGTTCGGGCAGGAAGTGGCCCTGATCGGCAAGATCGGCCAGCGGCAGGTTGCTTGCCGCGATCAGCCGCACATCAATGCGGAACGAATGACGCGCGCCGATCGGGCGACAGTCGCCCTTCTTCACGGCGTCAAGCAGGCGTTCCTGGATCGAAGCGGGCAGGCGGTCGATCTCGTCCAGCGCGAGCGTAGCGCCATCGCAATGCTGCAGGGCGCCGATCTGCCGGTCGAACGCGCCGGGGAAGGCGCCTTTCTCATGCCCGAACAGGACCGATTCGATCGAGTTTGCCGGAACGCCGCCGATGTTGATGATCCGCAGCGGCATGCGCGCGCGCGGGCTGGCCGCATGCATGGCGCGGATGAGCATTTCCTTGCCCGTGCCGCTTTCGCCCTCGATCAGGACTGGAGAATGACCGCGTGCCGCCTTGGCCGCGACGGCCAGCGCCTTGCGGAAGTTGGGTGCCGCGCCGATCATCGATTCGAAATCGGGGTTCGACGGCATCTTCTCCGTCAGCGGGGCAAGCTCGTCGCGCGGGGCTTCGCGGGTGGTTGCCGATCGCAGCGCGTGCATCAGGCGGTCGGGTGCCACCGGTTTCACCAGATAGTCGGTCGCCCCGGCGCGCATCGCCTCTACCGCCAGTAGCGGCGAAGTGCTGGCCGTCAGCATCAGGATGGGCAGCGCGGGACGGCGCGCTTTCAGTTCGGAAATAAGCGCGCAGGCATCGTCGCCGGGCACCCACTGGTCGAGGATGATCGCGGACAACTGCATCCCCTGCCGGGTGCCCAGCGTCGCGATCGCGGTCTCGGCATCGCGCACGATCAGCGTGCGCCACCCCTCCCGCGACGCCAGCGCGGAGATCAGGCGGCTCTGGGCCGGCTCGTCGTCGATGAGCATGAGGAGGCGCTGGTCAAGATCCGCCATTGTAATGCCGCTTCGCGTCGCCTCTTCCGGTTGAGCCTAGAGTGATACTCACAACGGGTAAATACGGGCTTAAGCTTGAGAAGGGAATGCGCGGAAGCGGATGTTCATTGCCGATTAGCGACACCACGATGGACGTTCTTGGCACTTGAGCATGGCGGTAGGGGAAGCTAGGATCGCTGAACAAGACAATTTTCTGGGGGCAAGCGACAGATGGCTTCGGGTAACGACAGCACTTCGGTCAACGACATCAAGGCCGCTACCGAGACTTACAATGGCTTCATTAAGGCAGCCACCTGGGGCACGGTGGTCATCATCCTCATTACCGCCTTCGTCGTCGGCCTGATCGCTTCCTGACGGTGGCGGCACCGTTGCGGATCGCGGTTCCCGCAGAGCGCACACCGGGCGAAACGCGGGTCGCCGCGACGCCGGAAACGGTCCGCAAGCTCGTCGCGCTGGGTGCCGTGGTTGCGGTGGAAAGCGGGGCGGGCCGCCACGCCAGCATCCCGGACGAAGACTATCGCGCTGCCGGCGCCGAACTGGGCAGCGCCGATACGGTGTTGGCCGGGGCTGACATCGTGTTCGCGGTGCAGGCCCCCGATCCGGCGCTGCTTGGCGGCGTGACGCCGGGCGCATGGGTGACTGCGATCCTCGATCCTTTCACGCGGCGCGACCGCGTGGATGCCTATGCCGCCGCCGGGCTGGAGGCGCTGGCGATGGAATTCATGCCGCGCATCACCCGTGCGCAGTCGATGGACGTGCTGTCCAGCCAGTCGAACCTTGCCGGTTACAAGGCGGTGCTGGTCGCTGCGGGTGTCTACGGCCGGGCTTTTCCGATGATGATGACGGCGGCGGGCACGGTCAGCGCCGCCAAGTGCTTCGTCATGGGCGTGGGCGTCGCCGGGCTGCAGGCCATCGCCACCGCCCGTCGCCTGGGTGCGCAGGTCTCCGCTACCGACGTGCGATCCGCCACCCGCGAACAGATCCAGTCGCTGGGCGCCAAGCCGATCTTCGTCGAGAACGTCGCCGGGATCGAGGGTGAAGGCTCGGGCGGCTATGCCGGCGAGATGAGCGAGGAATACCAGCGCGCGCAGGCGGAACTGGTCTCTGCCCACATCGCGCGGCAGGATATCGTCATCACTACCGCGCTGATTCCCGGCCGTGCAGCGCCACGTCTGGTGACGGACGCGCAAGTCGCCTCGATGAAGCCGGGCAGCGTCATCTTCGATCTTGCCGCGCCGCAGGGCGGGAATGTCGAAGGGACCGTGCCGGACCAGATCGTGGAACGGCACGGGGTGAAGATCATCGGCTATTCCAACACGCCCGCGCACCTGCCGGCGGACGCATCGGCCCTTTATGCGCGCAACCTGTTCAACTTCGTCTCGGCGTTCTGGGACAAGGAACAGGGCCGTCCCATCCTGGACGAGGAAATCGGCGACGCCATCCGCCTGACACGCGGCGGCAGCGTAGTGAACCCGCGGCTGCAGGGTTGAGGGAGCGAGGTTTTCCGATCCTCCCCCGTCGGGGGCGGGGAACCACCGCTCAGCGGTCGCTATGGCGGCTGCTGCGCTGCAGGCCGCTCAGGCGCCAGTTCCGGCGGCAGCATCCGATCGGTTCGTATGTGGCGGATTTCTACTGCGATAGCGCGAAGACGATCATCGAAGTCGACGGCCCCTCTCACGACATGGGCGATCGGCCGCAGCATGATCTGCGCCTAGACGAATGGATGAGGGCAAAGGGCCTAAGGGTTCTGCGCATTCCCGCTGCATTGGTACTGCGAAATCCGCAGGAGGCGGCATTCTGGACTGCATGTGCCGCCTCGCCCCCTCCGTCAGCGCTGCGCGCTACCACCTCCCCCACACGGGGAGGATCGTCTGGAGTTGTATGATGGACTTCGTCTCGATCCTGTCGATTTTCGTGCTGGCCTGCTTCGTGGGCTACTACGTCGTGTGGTCGGTCACACCGGCACTGCATACCCCGCTTATGGCGGTGACTAACGCGATCTCGTCCGTGATCGTGGTCGGCGCGCTGGTGGCCAGCGCGGCTTCCGGATCGCCGCTGGCCAAGTGGCTGGGGCTGGGTGCGGTGGTGCTGGCTAGCGTCAACATCTTCGGTGGCTTTGCCGTCACCGAACGAATGCTGGCCATGTACAAGAAGAAGGATCGCAAGTGATGGAGGCGCACGCGATCAATCCCTGGGTGGCCTTCGCCTACCTTGTTGCCGGAATCTGCTTCATCCTTGCACTGCGCGGGCTGTCGTCGCCGGCGACGAGCCGGCAGGGCAATCGCTATGGCATGATCGGCATGACCATTGCGGTGGTCACGACGCTGCTAACCCACGAAATCGCCAGCCTCCCCGAGATCCTGGGCGCAATCGCCATCGGCGGCGGCGTCGGTTTCGTCATCGCGCGGCGGATCAAGATGACGGCGATGCCGCAACTGGTGGCCGCGTTCCATTCGCTGGTCGGGCTGGCCGCCGTGCTGGTGGGCATTGCCGCCTACTACAATCCGGCGGCGTTCGGGATCCTGGAGCCGGGCGGGCTGGACATTTTCAAGGGCAGTCGGATCGAGATGGGGCTGGGCGTCGCCATCGGCGCGATCACGTTTTCGGGGTCGGTCATTGCCTTCGCCAAGCTCAACGGCAACATGAGCGGATCGCCCATCCTGCTGCCGGGGCGCCATGTCATCAACCTGAGCGCGCTGGTGGCCATCGTCGCGCTGGTCGGCCTGTTCCACCTGAATACGCCGGGGCTGTTCTGGGCCATCGTGCTGCTCTCCTTCGCGATCGGGTTCCTGCTGATCATCCCGATCGGCGGCGCGGACATGCCGGTCGTCGTCTCCATGCTGAACAGCTATTCGGGCTGGGCGGCGGCGGCGATGGGCTTCACGCTGCATAACACCGCGATGATCGTGACCGGCGCGCTGGTCGGTTCGTCCGGCGCAATCCTGTCGTACATCATGTGCAAGGCGATGAATCGCAGCTTCATTTCGGTCATCGCCGGTGGGTTCGGGGCAGAGACGGGGCCATCCGGCGGCGGCGAAGCACGCGAGCAGCGGCCGTGGAAGCGCGGCTCGGCGGAGGACGCCGCGTTCCTCATGAAGGAGGCCGAGACGGTCATCATCATCCCCGGCTACGGCATGGCGGTGGCGCAGGCCCAGCACGTGCTGCGCGAGATGGGCGACCAGCTCAAGGCGCACGGCGTCAACGTCAAGTACGCCATCCACCCGGTGGCGGGCCGCATGCCGGGACACATGAACGTCCTGCTGGCCGAGGCCAATGTGCCTTATGACGAAGTCTTCGAGCTGGAGGACATCAACGGGGAATTCGCACAGGCCGACGTCGCATTCATCATCGGCGCCAACGACGTGGTGAACCCCGCCGCCAAGACCGACAAGTCCTCTCCGATCTACGGCATGCCGGTTTTCGACGTGGACAAGGCCAAGACGATCTTCTTCATCAAGCGGTCCATGGGCGGGCAGGGCTATGCCGGGGTCGACAACGATGTGTTCTACATGGACCAGACGATGATGCTTCTGGCCGATGCCAAGAAGATGGTCGAGGACATCAACAAGGCGCTCGCCGACTGACCCCTGCGTCCGACAGTGGAGACGTGCCGACCTCCTCGGGCGCCGCAACGGGTATTTGTGCGTGCTTGCGAGAGGTGTAAGGGCGCAAGCCATGAACCGCCTCGTCACGACGTTCGCTCTCATCGCCGTCCTGCTTGCTGCCGCATGCATGGGCCGCCGCCTGGTGCGTCACCTGTCGCTTGGCCAGATCCACAAGCTTACCGCCCTGCAGCGCGAAGACCGGTACCCCGAAGGACTGGTGCGCGCCGCGCGCGAAATCGACGATCTGCGCGTCGTCAAGGTAACGGGCACCTCGCTGCTCTTGTGCAGCACCGGCCTATCCCGCTAGGGCGCTGACGGGCCATCCTTTTCGTTGCACTCGCGGAGTTCCGATTGACACCTCCTGACCTTCGCGCACCTTATGCTTCCGACCCGTCCCGTTCGCGCGGGCGTGAGTTCTCGATCGAGAACGGCCTTGCCCGCGGCGCGCGCAGCCCCTACCAGCGCGACCGCGACCGCATCATCCACTCGATCGCGTTTCGCCGTCTGCGCTACAAGACGCAGGTCTTCGTCGCGCCCGACGGCGATCATTATCGCGTTCGCCTGACGCACAGCCTGGAAGTGGCGCAGATCGCCCGCGTCATCGCCCGCATCCTGGGCCTGGATGAGGATCTGACCGAAGCGCTGGCGCTGGCTCACGACATCGGCCACCCGCCCTTCGGCCATGCCGGAGAAGACGCTCTCGACGCCGCGCTGCACAAGGCAGGCGGCTTCGATCACAACGCCCATACCCTTCGTACGTTGATGCGGATCGACAGCCCCTATTGCGAGCATGACGGCCTGAACCTGACGTGGGAAACGCTGGAAGGGCTGGCCAAGCACAACGGCCCGGTGCTCGAACCGACCTGGGCGCTGGCCGAACTGGACGCCGCCTACAACCTCGACCTCGGTAGCCATGCCTCGCTTGAAGCGCAGGTGGCGGCGCTATCGGACGATATCGCCTATGACAATCACGACATCGACGATGGCCTGCGTGCCGGGTTCCTCGACCTTGACGAACTGCTGGCCCACCCCTTCGTGGTCGATCGCTGGAACGAGGTGGAGCGCCGCTATCCCGGAGTGCCGCTGGATCGCCAATTGGCCGAACTGATCCGCAGCCAGATCGGCGTGATGGTCAACGACCTGGTCGCGCAGACGCAGAAGAACCTTGTGGGCATCGGCAGCATCGAAGACGTGCGGGCCGCGGGCAGGGCGCTGGTCGCCTTCTCACCCGAGATGGCCGAGGGTGAGCGTGCCTTCAAGCGCTTCATGTACGAAAAGCTCTATTACCATCCCGAGCAGGTGGAAACTGCGCGCCGTGCGCGTGCGCTGCTGGCCGAACTTTATTCCGCCTACTCGCAGGAGACGGTGCTGATGGAGGAAAGCTGGATCGACACGATGCCACGCTTCGAGCCTGCCCGCAGCCGCCACATCGCCGACTACATCGCCGGCATGACCGACCGTTTCGCCATCGCCCGCCATGCCGAGATATATGGCCGCACGCCCGAGGGCCTGAGCAATGTCTAGGGCCTGACGGTGGCGCAGGGGGTGGTTCGCATATGCCTGGTGGGGGCCACCGGGCTGGTCGGCTCCGCGCTGATGGCAGAGGCTGTCGGGCGCGATGACGTGCGGATCGTCGGCGTCGGTCGGCGCGAGGCGGTGTTGCCGCCGGGCGCGCGCATGGAAATGCTGGTGGGCGAACCGATCGACTGGCCGCAACTGATCCGCGCGGCGCAGGCCGAAGTGCTCGTCTGCGCGCTGGGCACCACGATAAAGGCGGCGGGCAGTCGCGAACAGTTCCGCGCCGTGGATCATGATCTTGTTCGCTTCACCGCGGAAGCCGCGCGCGAGGCCGGGGTCGAGCGCATGATCGTCGTCTCTTCGGTTGAGGCTGCGCGCGAGAGCAGCAACTTCTACCTCAGCGTCAAGGGAGAAACCGAGGACGCGCTGGGTCGGCTCGGTTTCCACCGCCTCGACGTGCTGCGGCCCAGCCTGCTGCGCGGCGCGCGCCATGAACAGCGGCCGCTGGAAGGCGCATGGCAGATAGTCGCGCCGGTGGCCGACCGCCTTGCGCTCCATGGCCGCCTGCGCCGCTTCCGCTCAATCCGCGCGCGCGACGTGGCGCGGGCGATCCTGACCTTCGCGCGTGAGGAAGCGCAAGGCCGCTTCGTGCATGAACACGATGCGCTGAGGCAGGCGGCGCGATGACTGTTCCTCACCGCCTGCAAGGGGACAAAGTGGGCGCTTGCGCGCAACGCCCGTTGACTTGCGTGCCACGCTCACCCAAGGCTCCGCTCACTCGCTGACACGCGCGGGAGAGACCCTGGACCGATTCGTCGGAATAGGGCGCCGAAGGAGCAACCGCCCCGGAATCTCTCAGGCAAAAGGACCGCGCAGCGTCTAAAGCGAGCCTCTGGAAAGTGCTCCGCCCATTTCGGTCGTGGCCGCCGACGGTGTAACCCGGCCCGTCCCATGAGGGGTGACGCGGGGGAAGCTCTCAGGTTTCCGTGACAGAGGGGGCACCGATGTTGGTGGTCCATATCTGCGCGCGGAGTCGTGTCTTGAGCGAATTTCCTGTTTCCGACCAAGCCCCTGATGACGATTTCGTGGAAGAGATCGAAGTTCTTACCCTGCCGCTCGATGCCTGGCATCGCGAGAAGGGCGGCCGCATGGTCGAATTTGCCGGCTACTACATGCCCGTCCAGTACGAGGGCATCATGGCCGAGCACTTGTGGACGCGCGAGAACGCGGGTTTGTTCGACGTCAGCCACATGGGTCAGGTCCATGTCTCCAGCGAAGCGGGCCTGACGTCCGAGGTAGAGGCGGCGCTGGAATCCGCGCTGCCGATCGACCTTTCTACGCTCAAGGTCGGCGCGCCGCGCTACTCCCTGCTGCTGGACGAAAACGGTGGCATTCTGGACGACCTGATGGTCACACGCTGGGCGACCGGGTTCTATCTGGTGGTCAACGGCGCGACCAAGTGGGACGATCTGGGCACCCTGCGCGAACTGCTGCCGGACGACGTAACGCTCAACCATCTCGATGAAAGCGCGCTGCTGGCGCTGCAGGGGCCCAAGGCTTTCGCCGCACTGGAACGCCATGTCGAGGGCGAGGTGCCGCTGGCGTCGCTGACCTTCATGAAGGGTGCAGCCTACAAGCTGGGCGGCGTCGATGCATGGATCAGCCGCTCGGGGTACACCGGCGAGGACGGTTTCGAGATCGCCATTCCGAGCGAATCCGCCGCTCACGTTGCCGAACTGCTCTGCGGCGAGCCGGAGGTGAAGCCCATCGGCCTCGGCGCGCGCGACAGCCTGCGTCTTGAGGCCGGCCTGCCGCTTTACGGCCATGACCTGTCGCCTGAAACCAGCGTCGTCGATGCGGACCTTAAGTTCGCCGTCAACAAGCGCCGCCGCACCGAAGGCGGCTTCCCCGGTGCCGACCGCGTGCTTCGCGACTTTGCCGAAGGCACCGCCCGTCGCCGCATCGGCCTCGTCCTTGAAGGACGCATGGCGGCACGTGAAGGCGCCAAGGTTTTCCAGGGCGAACAGGAAGTTGGCGTAGTGACTTCGGGTGGTTTCTCACCTTCTCTGCAGCAGCCGATCGCCATGGCCTACGTCGATACCGCCCTGATTGCAGAGGGCACGCCGCTTACCATCGAAATGCGGGGCCGGACGCTCGAGTGCAAAGTCGCGCTGATGCCCTTCGTACCCCACCGCTATCACCGCTGAGGCTAAATCCTCCAAGCAAAGGACTTTCCCATGACCCGCTATTTCTCCGAAGACCATGAGTGGATCGAAGTCGAAGGCGACGTCGGCACCGTTGGCATCACCGACTATGCGCAGGGCCAGCTGGGCGACATCACCTTCGTCGACCTGCCCGCCGAAGGCGCGACCGTCGGCAAGGGTGATTCCGTGTCGGTCGTCGACTCGGTAAAGGCCGCCTCGGACGTCTACACCCCGGTTTCGGGCACCATCGCCGCGGTCAACGACGCCTTGGCCGACCAGCCGGAACTGGTGAACACCGACGCCGAAACCGGTGGCTGGCTGTTCCGCGTGACCCTATCCGACGCCGCCGAACTCGGCGCGCTGATGGATGAGGCTGCTTACAAGAGCTACGTCGACAGCCTCTGACCTCCCGATCCTCCCCCGTCGAGGGGGAGGAGGACCGTCCGCAGGACGGTGGAGGGGGGTGGCGCAGCGCCAGTCCCCTCCGTCAGCCGCTTCGCGACTGTCACCTCCCCCGCCCGGGGAGGATCCTGATGAGAGACCGCCTCAATGCGCTACCTTCCCCTGACCCCGGCCGATCGCGCCTCCATGCTGGAGACCATCGGCGCTGCCACCGTCGATGACCTGTTCGTCGACGTGCCCGCCGAGCACCTGCTTGCCGGCTCAATCGAGGGCCTGCCCGCCCATGCCAGCGAGATGGCCGTCGAACGCCACATGACCGCGCTGGCTGCGAAGAACCTGAGCGCGGGCGCCGCGCCGTTCTTCATCGGTGCCGGTGCCTATCGTCACCATGTCCCCGCCTCGGTCGACCATCTGATCCAGCGCGGCGAGTTCCTGACCGCCTACACGCCTTACCAGCCGGAAATCGCGCAAGGTACGCTGCAGGTGCTGTTCGAGTTCCAAACCCAGGTCGCGCGCCTGTTCGGCACCGACATCGCCAATGCATCGATGTACGATGGCTCGACCGCGTGCTGGGAAGCGATCCTGATGGCCGCGCGCGTCACCCGCAAGGGCCGCGCCGTCCTGTCGGGCGGCCTGCACCCGCACTACGGCGAAGTGGTGCGCACCATGGCGAAGTTCACGAAGGACGATATCGTCTCCCTGGCGCCGGAACTGACCGCCGATCCGGACGATGCCGCGCTGATCGCCGCGATCGACGACAAGACCTCATGCGTGGTCGTTCAGTACCCCGACGTACTGGGCCGCATCCCCGACCTTGCGGCGATTTCCGACGCGGCCCATGCCGTGGGCGCGCTGGTCGTTGCTGTCGTGACCGAGCCGGTGGCCCTGGGCCTGATCGAGGCGCCGGGCAACCTTGGCGCCGACATCGTCGTGGGCGAGGGCCAGTCGCTGGGCGTAGGGCTGCAGTTCGGCGGTCCGTACCTTGGCCTGTTCGGCTGCCGCGAGAAGTTCGTGCGCCAGATGCCGGGGCGCCTCTGCGGACAGACTGTCGATGCAGAAGGCAAGCGCGGCTTCGTGCTGACGCTGTCCACGCGTGAACAGCATATTCGCCGCGAAAAGGCGACGAGCAATATCTGCACGAATTCAGGCCTTTGCGCGCTGGCTTTCAGTATTCACCTGACATTGTTGGGCGGCGAAGGGCTGGCACGACTGGCTGCGGTGAATCACGCCAGGGCACAGGCGACGTTCGAGCGTCTTGCGAAGGTACCGGGCGTTTCGATCCTGAACGACGCCTACTTCAACGAAGCGACGGTGATTCTGCCGCGTGATGCCCGCGAAGTGGTGCGCGAACTGGTTGACAGGCAAGTGCTTGGCGGCGTGTCGCTGGGCCGACTGTTCCCGGTGGCCGACGGTCTGCACAACAGTCTGCTGGTCGCTGCGACCGAGACTACCACCGACGAAGATATTGAGGCTTTCGCCACTGCGCTGGAAGCCGTTCTTGCAGGAGCGAGCGCATGAACGCCCCCAACGCATCCGGCTGGCGCCCGTCCATGGGCGGCGCCGGAGAGGCTAAATTTGCAACGTCGTCAGGTGACTATGGCCTGATGCTCGAAGAAGCTCTCAGCTTCGAGCTGGGCAGCGCCGACAAGTGCGGCGTCGACATCGACGCAGCCGATCGTGCCCCCGCCGCCGGTCTGGGCAAGTTCTTGCGCAAGGCGGCGCCTGCACTGCCGGGTCTGACCGAGCCGGAAACCGTGCGCCACTACACCCGCCTGTCGCGCCAGAACTATGCCATCGACCTCGGGCCGTTCCCGCTCGGCTCGTGCACGATGAAGCACAACCCGCGTCTGAACGAGAAGATGGCCCGCCTGCCCGGTTTCGCCGATGTGCACCCGATGCAGCCCCAGACCACCGTGCAGGGCGCGCTGGAAGTCATCGAGCAGCTGGCCGACTGGCTCATCACGCTGACCGGCATGGCTTCTGTCGCGATGAGCCCCAAGGCCGGCGCGCATGGCGAACTGTGCGGCCTGCTGTGCATCCGCGCCGCGCTGGATGCACGCGGTGAGACCCGCGACGTGGTGCTGGTGCCGGAAAGCGCCCATGGTACCAATCCCGCCACTGCCGCGTTCGCGGGCTTCAAGGTGGAATCCATCCCGGCAACCCCGGCGGGCCGCGTGGACGTGGCGGCGTTGAAGGCCAAGCTGGGGCCGAATGTGGCGGGCGTGATGATCACCAACCCGAACACCTGCGGCCTGTTCGAGCCGGACATGCGCGAGATCGCCGATGCGGTCCACGCGGCGGGCGGCTACGTCTATTGCGACGGCGCCAACTTCAACGCCATCGTCGGCAAGGTGCGTCCGGGCGATCTTGGCGTCGATGCCATGCACATCAACCTGCACAAGACCTTCTCCACCCCGCACGGCGGTGGCGGTCCCGGTGCCGGCCCGGTGGTGCTCTCCGAAGCGCTGGCGCCCTTCGCGCCGCTGCCGTTCGTGACGCGCGGTGCCGACGGTTCGATCCACCTGGTCGAGGAGGAGAACGCGGATGAGGGCCACGCGCAGGCGTTCGGTCGCATGGTCGCCTTCCACGGGCAGATGGGCATGTTCACCCGCGCGCTGACCTACATCCTCAGCCACGGCGCGGACGGCCTGCGTACGGTGGCCGAGGACGCGGTGCTCAACGCCAACTACGTGCTGCGTTCGTGCGAGGATCTGCTGCCCGCGCCCTTCGCCGACAGCGGGCCGTGCATGCACGAAGCGCTGTTCAGCGACGCGGGGCTGGCCGATGGCTTCTCCACGCTCGACATCGCCAAGGGCCTGATCGACGAGGGTTTCCACCCGATGACGGTCTACTTCCCGCTGGTGGTCAAGGGCGCGATGCTGGTCGAGCCGACCGAGACCGAAAGCAAGGCCGGTCTGGACCGCTTCATCGGTTCGCTGCGCAGCCTTGCCGAGCGGGCGAAGGCGGGCGACGAGAGCCTGCACTCCGCGCCGCACTTCGCGCCGCGCAGGCGGCTTGACGAAACGCTGGCCGCACGCAAGCCGGTGCTGGTGTGGAACGGCGAACCGGGCGTGCCCGGCACGCCGTCGCTGAGCGAAATCGGCGGAAGCTGACGCATATGGGGGAAGGTGAGCGCGGGCTGATCACGTATCTGCCGCTGGCGATATTCGTGGGCATCATGGCACTGCGCATGATGCGGATGAAGAAGGCCCGCGCACTGCGCCTTCCCCTGTTATGGATCATGCCGATGATCGTCATCGTGGCGGTATCGCTGGCGCTGGCCGGCATGCCGCCGAGCGACCTTGGCTGGCTGTGCCTGTCCGCAGGGGCGGTCGTCGGCGGCGCCATCGGCGCGCAGCGGGCGCGGCTGATGCACCTGCATATCGAGGGTGAGGGCGACAAGGCGCGCGTGATGGTGCGGCAGTCGCCGCTGGCCATCCTGCTGATCGCCGTGGTGTTTCTGGTGCGGCGCCTGATCCTGCCGAGTGGGTTTCAGGCAGGTGTCCATGCACCCGCACACGCGGCGCGCCCTGTGGGCAACGCGCTGCTGATGCTGGATGCCACGCTCGGGTTTGCGCTGGGCATGGTAGTGGCGCTACGTCTGGTGCTCTGGATCAGGGCACGCAACATGGTGAAGCACCATGTTTTCGACGCCTGAGGCGCCGAATCCAGCTTAGCGGAGTGCGTCCGAACCGGCCTGGCCGACGGACTCGATGTCCCGACCCACGCCCTTCACCGTATTGCAGGCGGTGGCGGTTAAAAGAATGCCGCTCATCACAATGGCGGCAAGAACCTTCCTGTTCATCGAAAGCATGTTCCCTGACTGGTCGATGACCGACTAGCCGAACATGCGATGCTGTGGAAGCGGGCTTCGGAAGAGAGGCAGGCGGACCCCGATCGGTGGCTGTGGAGCCCGCCCGCTTACCCGTTACTTGATGGCGTCTTCGCCGGCCTGGCCGACCGACTGGACGTCACGACCCGCACCCTTGACGGTGTTGCAGGCAGCAGCGGAGAAAACGATGCCGCCTGCGACGAGGGCGAGAACGAGCTTCTTGACCATGTGATGTTCCTTTTTTCGGTGCGTGCGGGCGCTTGCCCGGTCGCGCATCGGTGTGAACACGCAAGGGCAGTTCAGGTTCCTTGCGCGGCGTCTTCTGTGGCGCCTTCGTCCGCTGCGGAGGTGGGCGAGACGCGGCGGGACAGGAAATGTTCGCGCGAGGTGATGATGAGGCCCGCCGCGACGATGATCGGCGCGCCCAGCCACATCGCCGTCGAGGGAACGTGGCCCCAGATCGTCCAGCCATAGAGCGTGGCCCAGATCAGCGACGAATAGTCCATCACCACCACGGTTGCCACCGGCCCGAAGCGCAGGGCCGAAGTCAGCAGAAACTGCGCCAGCGTGCCTGTGAGGCCGATCGCGGCAAGCAGCATCCATTCGCGCGGGCCATGTGCGCTGGCGTAGAAGGGTAGCGCCGTGGCGGCGATCAGACCGCCGAAGAACACGAACCAGAAGACGCAGGTGATCGGCGCCTCGGTGCGCGACAGATCGCGGATCTGGAAGCTGATGATCGCCACCATCAGGCCTGCGCCCAGCCCCGCAGCCAGCCCGAGTGCGGGCAGGGGAGCGCTCTGCGCGGCCGCACCTGGCTGCGTTATCACCAGCACGCCAACGAAGCCGAGCACCACCGCCGTCCAGCGCCACGGCCCCACCCTTTCACGCAGCACGAGGGCGGTGATGAGCACCGCGAACAGCGGCGTGGTGAAGCCCAGCGTCGTGCCCACCGCCAGCGGCAGCAGCGTGGCCGCGCCAAGGTTGCAGCATAGGCCCAGCGTGCCGCTGAGCGCGCGCTTGGCGTGGCTGCCGATCCGCCGGGTGCGCAGGATGCCGAGTTCTCCGCGGAGCGCCAGCCATGCCAGGATGAACGGCACCGACATGCCCTGCCGCCAGAACACCAGTTCGGGCAGGGACACGCCGGCTTCGGCGGCCAGCTTCACCAGCATGAACATCGTCGCCAGCATTGCCATGGCAGCAAGGCGTAGCGCGATGGCCAGCATGGGGCGGTCGGTTCTTGGGGAAACGGTCACGACTGCGGGCTTTAACTTCGTCCCGCGCGGAGGCAAGGCGTGGAGCATGGAAGATTCGCGGATTCTGATGACCATCTGCGGCGCCGTTGCCGCGCTGATCGCGGTGGTGGCGTGGGTGGGCGACCATCGACGGCACCGGCGCAAGCATATCGATCGGGTGGGCTTCATGCCGTGGACGGCGATCTTCTTCTTCGCGTTGATGGCGGCGGTGTTGTTGCTGGGCCTTTCCGCTCGGGGATGGCTGGCAGGCTGAGCCATCGGCCATGCAAACCGTTCGACAAACCTGAACAAGTGCATCGACTTTATCGGGCTGTTTTGCAGGCCGAGGGGGTGGGATCACAGGCTTCCACTCAGGATACCTTGCCGGAGAATACCATGAACCGCATTTTCGCGTCCGCGCTGGCCGCCGCTTCGCTCGCCGTTGCCGCGCCGATCGTCGCGCAGCAGGCCGACACCAGCCCCGCCGCCGTCCAGGCCGGCACCTATGCCCTCGACTCCGCGCACACGCTGGTGCGCTTTACCGTCGATCACTTCGGCATCAGCGAGTTCTTCGGCACGCTGCCGGGGGCAACCGGTACGCTGTCGCTGGACACGAAGAACCTGGCTTCGGCCAAGCTGGACGTTTCGGTGCCGGTCGCTTCGGTGTCCACCACCAACAAGACGCTGGACGAGGAACTGGTCAGCGCCGACTGGTTCGACGCCGCGAAGTACCCGACCATGCGTTTCGTTTCCACCAAGGTGACGAAGACCGGCGCGCGCACCGCCGACATCGCGGGCAACCTGACGCTGCACGGCGTGACGAAGCCGGTCGTGCTCAAGGCGACGTTCAAGGCCGCCAACGTGAACCCGATGAAGAAGGTCTACACGCTGGGCTTCAACGCGGTGGGTACGATCAAGCGCACCGAGTTCGGCGTCACCAAGTACGCGCCGCTGGTGAGCGACGAGACGCAGATCGCCATCACCGCGGCGTTCGAGAAGCAGTAAAGGCCACTCTCCCCGACGCAGGGAGTGATAGTCCGAAAAAGTCGGGGAGGGCGTTTGCCGTAGGCGCAAGGCGGCGATGCCCCTCTTCGCTAAGCGAACGGCGCTCTTCCCCATGTCGGGGAGGAGGGCTGCTCGCAAAAGCCTTTCCTACATCGCGCAGATCGCGTTTACCCTTGTGGATGAAACCGCAACCTCATCGCCGGGGCCACATCCGCGTCCCGGCCTTCGCCGCCGTGCCCGTACGCGCCCGCAAGGACGGTTGGACGCCTGCGCGACAGGCCGACTTTTTGGGCGCTTTGGCTGAAACCGGCTCGGTCGCACAGGCGGCAAGTCGCGTGGGCCTTTCGCGGGAAAGTGCCTATCGCCTGCGCCGAAAACCCGGTGCGGGCGGTTTTGCAACTGCGTGGGACGCGCTGACGCAAAAGGCCGGACCCGCGAAATCGCGCCGCCGGCGAAAGGTCACACCCGAAGAGCGCCACGCGCGCGCCACGGCGGGCCTTCTGAAGCCCCAAATCCATCGCGGAAAACATGTCGGAACGGATCTAAGTGACGACAATCGCGCGCTTATATCCCTGCACGGGCAGTTCGCGCGATCACGCCGGCGGCGGCCGTCGGCACGCTGCAACAGCACACCGGTTCGCACGCATCCTGCATCAACCAGCGGGTCAGAGGCAGGCTTCGAGATAGGCCTGGTCGAAGCCGAACTGGCGCGCCTTTTCCAGCGTGTAGGGGCGCAGGCCGGAGGGGCGGAACTCGCCGATGATCTTGCCCTCGTCCGTCTCGTCCAGATACTCGAACTTGAAGAGTTCCTGCGTGACGATGACGTCGCCCTCCATGCCGATCACCTCGGTGATGTTGGTGGTACGGCGCGAACCGTCGCGCAGGCGCTTCACCTGCACGATCAGGTCGACCGATTCGGCGATCTGGCGGCTGATGGCTTCCTTGGGGATCTTGATGTCGCCCATCAGGATCATGTTTTCCATACGGCCCAGGCATTCGCGCGGTGAGTTGGCGTGGAGCGTGCACATCGATCCGTCGTGGCCGGTGTTCATCGCCGCCAGCAGGTCGAAGCACTCGGCGCCGCGGATTTCGCCCAGGATGATGCGGTCAGGACGCATACGCAGGGCGTTCTTGACGAGATCGCCGATGGTGATCGCGCCCTGTCCTTCAAGGTTCGGAGGGCGCGTTTCGAGCGGCAGCCAGTGCGGCTGCTGCAGGCGCAGTTCGGCGGCGTCTTCGATCGTCAGCACGCGCTCGCCCGGGTCGATCATCTTCGACAGCGCGTTGAGCATGGTGGTCTTGCCCGAACCCGTACCGCCGGAAATGACGATGTTCATCCGGCAGGCACCGGCGATCTTGAGCGCGGTGGCCATCTTCTCGCTCATCGAGCCGAAGCCCTGCAGCATGTCGATGGTGATCGGCTTTTCGGAGAATTTACGGATCGAGATGGCCGTGCCGCGCAGCGACAGCGGCGGGACGATGACGTTGACGCGGCTGCCGTCCTTGAGGCGCGCGTCGGCCAGCGGCGTCGTCTGGTCAACGCGGCGGCCCACCTGATTGACGATGCGCTGGGCGATCTGGAACAGGTGCTGCTCGTCGCGGAACTTGGTGGGTGCAAGCTGGAGCTTGCCCTTGCGCTCGATGTATGTCTGGTTCGGCCCGTTGACCATGATGTCCGAGATTTCGGGGTCGTTGAGCAGTTCCTCCAGCGGCCCGAAGCCCAGCAGTTCGTCGATCAGCACCTTCTCCAGCGCGAACTGTTCGCGGCGGTTGAAGGTGATCTTCAGTTCGGCCAGCACTTCCATGATGATCGGACGGAATTCCTCCGACAGTTCATCCTTGGTGAGGGTGGCGGCGGCCTCGGGGTCCACGCGCTCCAGCAGGCGGGGGAGCACCTGTTCCTTGATCTTGTGGATCGAGGCTTCGAAGCCGTTCTGCTCGGACTGTTCGTGGACGGCGTTGGCGCGGTCGGCCAGACGGGACATGGCATCGTCGCGAGAAGGAGCGGGGCCCTCGGTGGCGGGAAAGGGATCGCCCGGCATGGGCACGCCGCCGGGCAGACCGCCCTGACCGCCGCCGGGTTTGCCGGGGCCGCCGGTCAGCGGCTTTGCCACTCCGAACGCAGGGCGGGCGCCTTGGCCCATCCCACCGATACCGCTGCGCCGACCGAATGCCGTCATGAAATCAACCTTTAGCGCGGCCCTTTTCGAGGGCCTGATTTTGCCTCGTTGAAGCGATGTTAAGGTTGAAACTTTGATAACTTCCTAATGGCCCGGGCGTTGGAGCACCATGGACGAAGAGGTAAGGCAATGCTGGCTGTGCGCACGCCCGCTGGGGCGCAAGGTGGAGTGGCATCATCCCGTGCCCAAAAGCCGGGGCGGGCGCGAAACGGTGCCGCTGCATCCCATCTGCCATCGCACCATCCACGCAGCGCTGAGCAATGCGCAGCTGGCGCGGATGGACCCGGATGCTGCGGAACTGATGAAGGTGGAGGAGATCGCCCGCTTCGTGCGCTGGGTAGCCGGCAAGCCGCCGGACTTCCACGCTCCCACGCGGAAGAAACGGTGATGCAAAAAATCGCAAAAACGGGCGGGCGGCCTTTCGACCACCCGCCCGCCGTTTACGGATATGTCCGCAGGATCAGTTCTTGGTCTTGTCGACCAGGGCGTTGGCGCCGATCCAGGGCATCATCGCGCGAAGCTTGGCGCCGGTCTCTTCGATCGGATGGCGCTGGGCGATCTTGCGCGAGGCCTTCAGTTCGGGCTGGCCGGCGCGGTTGTCGAGCACGAAGTCCTTGACGAAGCGGCCGGACTGGATGTCGTCCAGGACGCGCTTCATTTCCTTCTTGGTCTCTTCGGTGATGATGCGCGGGCCGGTCTTGATGTCGCCGTATTCGGCGGTGTTCGAGATCGAGTAGCGCATGTTGGCGATGCCGCCTTCATACATCAGGTCGACGATCAGCTTCAGTTCGTGGAGGCACTCGAAATAGGCCATTTCCGGTGCATAGCCGGCTTCGACCAGGGTTTCGAAACCGGCCTGGACCAGCGCGGTTGCGCCGCCGCAGAGCACGGCCTGCTCACCGAACAGGTCGGTTTCGCATTCCTCGCGGAAGTTGGTCTCGATGATGCCCGAGCGACCGCCGCCGACGCCCGAAGCGTAGGCCAGGGCCACGTCCTGCGCGTTGCCGGTCACGTCCTGGTGGATCGCGATGAGGCAGGGCACGCCGCCGCCCTTCAGGTATTCGCCGCGCACGGTGTGGCCGGGGCCCTTGGGTGCGATCAGAAACACGTCGATGTCGGTGCGCGGCTCGATCAGGCCGAAGTGGACGTTCAGGCCATGCGCGAAGGCCAGCGCGGCGCCGGGCTTGAGGTTGTCATGAATGTCGTCGGCGTAGATTGCGGCCTGATGCTCGTCGGGAGCCAGGATCATGAGCACGTCGGCCCATGCGGCGGCTTCCTTGTTCGACAGCACCTTGAAGCCGGCGGCTTCGGCCTTCTTTGCGGTGGCCGAACCTTCGCGCAGGGCGATGGCGACGTTCTTGGCGCCCGAATCGCGCAGGTTCTGGGCATGGGCATGGCCCTGGCTGCCGTAACCGACGATCGCGATCTTCTTGTCGGCGATCAGGTTGATGTCGCAATCGGCGTCGTAATAGACCTTCATCGTTCTTCCTTCCGTCATCCCGGCGGGGCGGGACGGTTGTTGATCAGGCGCCGCCCTGCAGGGCAGACGCAAATTGAGTATTCAGGCTTCCTGCGGGCCGCGGGCCATCGCCACGATGCCGGTGCGGCCGACCTCGACAAGGCCAAGGTCGCGCATCAGCGCCACGAAGCTGTCGATCTTGTCCGGCGCGCCGGTCATCTCGAAGATGAAGCTTTCGGTCGTGGTGTCGACTGGACGGGCGCGGAACACTTCGGCGATGCGCAGCGCCTCGACCCGCTTGTCGCCGACGCCCGCGACTTTCACCAAAGCCAGTTCGCGCGCCACGTGTGGGCCAACTTCGGTAAGGTCGACGACCTTGTGAACCGGCACCAGCCGTTCAAGCTGGGCGTGGATCTGGTCGATCTGGCTGCGAGGCCCGTGCGTGACGATGGTGATCCGACTCACCGCGTGGTTGTCGGTGATGTCGGCCACGGTCAGGCTGTCGATGTTGTAACCGCGCGCAGTGAACAGGCCGGCGATCTTGGCGAGAATGCCCGCCTCGTTGTCGACCGTGACGGTGAGGACGTGCCGTTCCTCGGCTTCATGCTGGATATGCATCATGGTTCGTCTCGTTCCTCAGACCAGCGCTTTGGCTTCGTCGTCCATCGTGCCGGCGACGGTATCGCCGTAGAGGATCATGTCGGTATGCGCCGCGCCCGAGGGGATCATCGGGAAGCAGTTGGTTTCCTTGTGGACCAGGCAGTCCACGATGACCGGGCCGGGATGGTCGATCATCGCCTGGATGCCGGCGTCGAGTTCGCTCTCGTTCTCTATGCGAATGCCCTTCCAACCGTAGGCTTCGGCCAGCTTCACGAAGTCGGGCAGGCTGTCCGAATAGGAGTTGGAGTAGCGGCTTTCGTAAGTCAGTTCCTGCCACTGGCGGACCATGCCCATCCACTCGTTGTTGAGGATGAAGACCTTGACCGGCAGGCGGTACTGCGTGGCGGTGCCCAGTTCCTGGATGTTCATCTGGATCGAGGCGTCGCCGGCGATGTCGATGACCAGGCTTTCCGGATTGCCGCACTGCGCGCCGATTGCGGCGGGCAGGCCATAGCCCATGGTTCCCAGACCTCCCGAAGTCAGCCACTTGTTGGGGCTGAAGAACGGGAAATACTGCGCCGCCCACATCTGGTGCTGGCCGACCTCCGTGGAGATCACCGGATCGCGATGCCTCGTCAATTCATACAGACGCTCGACTGCGAGCTGTGGCATGATCGCCTGCGCGTTCGATGGGTAGGACAGGCTCTTCTTCTCGCGCCAGCCGTTGACGCGGGCATGCCATGCGGAAAGATCCTGGCCTTTGCGCGCGCCCCACTCCGCCAGCATCTGGTCGAGGACGGTGGCGCAGTCGCCGATGATCGGCAGGTCCACCGGCACAGTCTTGTTGATGGAGGCGCGGTCGATGTCGATATGGATCTTTTCCGAGTTCGGCGCGAAAGCATCGAGGCGGCCCGTCACGCGGTCGTCGAAGCGGGCGCCAACGCAGACGATCAGGTCCGCCTGGTTCATCGCCATGTTCGCCTCGAACGTGCCGTGCATGCCCAGCATGCCCAGCCAGTCGGCATGGTCCGCCGGGAAGGCGCCAAGGCCCATCAGCGTCGAGGTCACGGGCGCGCCGGTCTTCGCCTGCAGTTCGCGCAGGAGAGCGGTGGCGCGCGGGCCGGAGTTGATGACGCCGCCGCCGGTGTAGAACACTGGAGCCTTGGCATTCGCCAGCATCTCCACCGCGCGCGCGATCTCTTCCGACGTGCCCTCAGTGCGCGGGTTGTAGCGCTGGTGACGCTGGATCGGGCCATCGCTCCAGGCCGCCATGGCGATCTGGACGTCCTTGGGGATGTCGATCAGAACCGGGCCGGGGCGACCGGTCGTGGCGATCTGGAACGCCTCGTCCACGATCGCGGCAAGATCCGCCGGATCCTTCACCAGATAATTGTGCTTGGTGCAGTGGCGCGAGATGCCGACGGTGTCCGCTTCCTGAAACGCGTCCGAGCCGATCAGCGCGGTCGGAACCTGACCGGTGATGACGACGAGGGGGATGGAATCGAGGAATGCGTCAGCAATGCCGGTGATGGCATTGGTCGCGCCGGGGCCGGAAGTGACCAGCACGACGCCGGGCTTGCCGGTGGAACGCGCGTATCCTTCAGCGGCATGTGCCGCGCCGGCTTCGTGGCGGACAAGAATGTGCCTAAGTCGTTCATCGCCGAAGAGGGCATCGTAGATCGGTAGCACGGCACCGCCGGGATAGCCGAATACGAACTCGACCCCCTGCTTGACCAGGCTTTCGACCAGGATGCTCGCGCCGCTGCGCTCTTCAGTCACGACATATTCCTTCACAAATTCGTCCGGGGTGGAGGCACCGGCAGTTCCGGTTGCTTCCAATGAAATCCGACCCGGCACGTCGGCTTGAGCGTACCGGGTCTTCCATCATTGCCCTGCATGACTTCCATCATCAGGACAGGATTGGCCTCTAGGCATGTGGATATGTCAGGTCAACCCGGAAAACGCAATAAAATGTCATTTATTAGGTTTGCATTGTAATTTTCAAATTGAACCCGCAGCCAATCTGCTGGGGGCTGATGTCGCAGCCATGTGAATTGTCGCTTGGCATAATTGCGCGTCGCCTGAGAGCCGCGGACGATGGCATCTTCCAGCGTCCAGTCGCCTGCGATGACGCCGCGCAGTTCAGGCACGCCGATTGCCCGCATCACCGGCAGGTCGGGATCGAGGCGACGCGTCAGCAGGGCTTCCACTTCCGCAAGCGCACCGCGATCGATCATGCGCTGAAACCGCAGGTCGCAGCGGGCGTAGAGCCATTGACGGTCGGGCAGCAGAATGGCCGGATGAAGTACGATGGCGTCCCCGATGCCGCCGGTGGTCTGCGCCTGCCAGTGAGCTAGTCCGTGCCCGGTGGAGCGCACGACTTCGAGCGCGCGGGCCACCCGCGTCGTGTCGGCGGGCGACAGACGCGCGGCGCGTTCGGGGTCTTCGATTTGAAGCGCCGCGTAGGCTTGCGCTACGGGCAGGGCGCGGATCACCTCCCGTACTTCGGGGTCGATCGCGGGGATCGGTGCGATGCCGTCAAGGAGTGTGCGGATGTAAAGGCCGGTCCCCCCGACCAGGATCGGCACAGCACCCTCTGCGTGGATGGCGGCGACGGTTGCCGCGGCGGTGCGGGCCCAGTCGGCGGCGGAGCAGCTCTGCGCACCGTCCCAGGCGCCGAACAGGCGGTGCTCCATGCCGCCCATGTCCTCTTCGGTGGGACGAGCGCTGAGAATGTTCAGATCGGCGTAGACCTGAGAACTGTCGGCGTTGACCACCACCGCGCGGCGGCCGCGCCGTTCCAGTTCCTGCGCGAGGGCGACCGCACAATCGCTCTTGCCGCTGGCGGTCGGCCCTGCGATGAGCGCCAGCGGCGGCCGGTCTCCGGCTGAGATATCGTATGGCGCATCAAGGGGTTTCGCAGTGCTCATTGCCCGGCTGATAGCAGAACCGGATCATCTTTCGACCAGTCTCGAAGCCGCGAAGGCGCAGATGGGGCAGGGCGGCGTGCGGATCGCCGATGCCGCCATGCTCGATTTCTGCGGGCAGACGATGCAGATCGATTCGCCCGACGACGATGCGGACGTCCTTCGCGCCGCGCTCGATGCGCATTTCGGCAGGACCGACGGCCTTGTCACGACGGATGAGCCGGTGGTGCCGCGCGTGTTCATCTCCGACATGGATTCGACCATGATCGGGCAGGAATGCATCGATGAGCTTGGCGACTTCGCAGGCCTGAAAGAACGCATCGCCGAGATCACCGAGCGGGCCATGCAGGGCGAACTCGATTTCGAGCAGGCCCTGCGTGAGCGCGTCGGCCTGTTGAAGGGGCTTTCTACCAGCGCTATCGACGAATGCCTCGACACGCGCATCCGCCCGATGCCGGGCGCGAAGATCCTGGTCGAGACACTGAAGAAGCTGGGTTGCCGCACCGTGCTGGTCACCGGCGGCTTCCACCACTTTGCCGATCCGGTTGCCGCGCAGCTTGGCTTCGAGCACGTCGTCGGCAACCGGCTGGAAGTGGCCGATGGCAAGCTGACCGGAGGCCTGGTGGGGGGCATCGTCGATTCGGCGGTGAAGAAGGCGACGCTGCTGGCGGAACTGGATGCAGCGGGCGAAGGTGTTACCAGCCTTGCAACGGGCGACGGCGCGAACGACATCCCGATGCTGGAAACGGCGACCTATGGCATCGCCTATCACGCCAAGCCCAAGGCGCGCGCCGCATCGAACGGCTGGATCGATCGCGGCGACCTGACCAGCGTGCTTCGCCTGCTGGGCATTCCCGAGAAGGACTGGGTTCGCTGAGAAGGCCGTGGTCCCGGACCTGATCCGGGACGGCGGGTTACGCGGCGCCGACTTCGACGACCTCGATCGCCTCTTCGCGACCGTTGAAATCGACAAACTCGCCAGCCTGCGCGCCCAGCAGGGCTTTGGCGAGGGGGGCCGCGTAAGCCAGCCGGTCCTGCGCGGGATCGGCTTCGTCATGGCCGACGATGACGATTTCGCGCGACTTCCCGCTCAGCAGGAAGCGGACGCGGCTGCCGAAGCGGACGGTGTCTCCGGCGGGCACCGGCTGGACCTGTGCTGTGTCTAGGCGGGCGTGCCAGTAGCGCAGATCCCGCTTGGCGGCGTTCAGAGCGGTCTCCTCGGTGAGGGCGGAAACCTGCGCCTCCAGCTGCGCGATGCGTTCGACGATCAGTTCCCGGCCACGGGCAGTGACCAGATTGGGGCCGGGCGGGATCGGCACCTCGAACTTGGGTTCCAGATGCTCCTCGTCCCCGTCGCGCCGAAACGCAACGCTCACTTGCCGCGACCCATCAGCGTTTCGAGTTCCTCGTGGACTTCCAGCCATTCGGTCTCGGCAACTTCAAGGGCCTCAGCGGCAGTGCCATGCCGCTTGCCTAGCGCGCCGATCGCCAGCCCCTTGAGGTCGCCCTTGGCGGACGCCGGATCGGCCAGTGCATCCACCACAGCGTCCACTTCCGCCTGCGCTCGCTTCATACGCGTTTCGGCGGCTGTGACCTTCTTGCGCAAGGCCTTCAGTTCCTCGCGCGCGATGGCACCGGATTTCTTTGCAGGTGCATCGCCCGCCTTCGACACGATTTCGGCCTTGGGCTGGTTCCGGCCCAGCACGAAGTCGATGTAGTCCTCCATCGACCCGTCGTAGTTGGTCGCCGTGCCGCCATCGACCAGCACCAGCCGGTCTGCCGCCAGTTCGACCATGTGGCGGTCGTGGCTGACGAGGATCACCGCGCCTTCGAAGTCGTTGAGCGCCTGCACCAGTGCTTCGCGCGCATCGACGTCGAGGTGGTTGGTCGGCTCGTCGAGGATGAGCATGTGCGGCGCGTCACGCGTCACCAGCGCCAGCGCAAGGCGCGCGCGCTCTCCACCCGACAGGGTCCGTGTCTCTGCCGTGGCACGGTCGCCGGAGAAGCCGAAGCGGCCCAGCTGGCCGCGCACCGCGACCGGCGGCTTGTCCTTCATCGCCTGCGTCATCAGTTCGAGCGGCGTGGAGTCCGAAGGCAGCTCCTCCACCTGATACTGGGTGAAGTAGCCGATGCGGATCTTGGGCGAGAAGTTAATCTCTCCCTCCATCGGGTCCAGCTGCCGGGCCAGCAGGCGCGCCAGCGTGGTCTTACCGTTGCCGTTGCGGCCCAGCAGCGCGATGCGGTCTTCCGGATCGATGCGCAGGTTCAGACGCTTGAGGATCGGATTTTCCGCCTCGTACCCGACGGCGGCAAGGTCCAGCGTGATGAGCGGCGGGCGCAGTTCATCCGGGCTGGGGAAGTTGAAGCTGAGCGAGCTGTCTTCCGCCATCGCGGCGATCGGCTGCATCTTCGCCAGCATCTTCGCACGCGACTGCGCCTGCTTCGCGGTGGATGCGCGGGCCGAGTTGCGCGCGACGTAATCGGCCAGCTTCTTCTTCTGCGCTTCCTGGTTGGCCCGCGCCGCAGCGGCCTGCGCCGCACGCTCCGCCCGGATGCGCTCAAAGCTGTCGTAGTCGCCGGGGTAAAGCGTCAGCTTGCCCTGCTGCAGGTGCAGGATATGGTCGACTACGGTATTGAGCAGGTCGCGTTCGTGGCTGATGACCAGCAGCGTGCGCGGATAGCTCTTGAGGAAGTTTTCCAGCCACAGCGTCGCTTCGAGGTCGAGGTGGTTCGACGGTTCGTCAAGCAGCATGACGTCCGGTTCCGAGAACAGCAGGGCAGCCAGCGCCACGCGCATCTTCCAACCGCCCGAGAAGCTGTCGAGCGGACGCGACTGCATCTCCTCGTCGAAGCCCAGGCCGACGAGGATGCGCGCGGCGCGGGCGGGGGCGGTATAGGCATCGATGGCGATCAGCCGCTCGTGCACGTCGCCGAGGCGATTGGGATCGGTACACGTCTCCGCCTCGGCCAGAAGGGCTGTGCGCTCGGTATCGGCTTCGACCACCGCCTCGAACGGAGTGCGCGTGCCGCTCGGCGCTTCCTGAGCGATATAGCCCAGACGCGCGCGGCGCGGCATGTCCACCGAACCGCCGTCGGGGTCGAGTTCACCGATGATCGTCTTGACCAGCGTCGACTTGCCCGCGCCATTGCGGCCGATCAGACCGATCTTGCCGTTCTGCGGAAGTGTGGCCGAAGCGCCGTCCAGAATGGTGCGGCCGCCCAGGCGCACGGTGATATCACGAATGCTCAACATGGCGGGGCGCGTAGCAGGGTCGGCGAGAAAGCGGAACCGGGGATGAAGAGGGTCGAAGCGAGGAATCTGAAGCCGTCGCCTTAGGCCCGCAGACTGTCGTTGTGGCACGCGGTGAACCCCGGCATCATCTGTTGCCTTGAACACACTTGATGCGCCCATCAACTTATCAACATCAAAACTTTGCTGCAGCGTTTCGCGCAATTCTCCTCCGCCTGTCGCAAAGCGCAGGAATCCGTTAGAGTTTGGGCTTGCAACCCCGAATCACTTATGATTCAAACGACTGATGCGAACCGTGCGACAGGACACCAACTTAGCTAGAGAACGCCTCGTCAAGGGTCTTGCCCTGGCGTTGCTCGTGCTGATGGGGCTGTGGTGTGTCGCCGGGCCCAGCGGGCTTCTCGCCTGGGGCGAAAATCAGCGTCTTCTCGAGCAGCGTCAAAACCAGCTTGGCGACCTCAAGGTCGATCGCGATCATCTGAAGAACCGCGTCGCATTGCTCAATCCCCGCAAGATGGACCCCGACCTTGCCGGAGAACTGGTGCGCAGCAACCTGAACGTCGCGCGCCCCGACGAAATGGTCATGCAACTGCCCTGACCGTTCGTGCGTTGTCTCTGGTTGGAGAGGCGCGATAATGCTGTTTTCTGCAAATCTTGTTGCAAAAAAGTCCACGTTTGACGCTCGATTTCGAGCGTCTGCGCTTTCGCTTTGGCTGCGTCCTTCCTATACCGCCCGGACTGAAACGATCGCACCAACGTTGGGAGCATGCGTTGCCCAAAGCAAAGACATCGGCGGCTGAAACCGCTGCCGCAGAAGAGGATTTCGCGCTGCACAGCCTTCAGGCAACCCTGGATGCCGACAAGCGCTACACGCCTTCCAAGGAAGAGCTTCTGCATTTCTACGAGCAGATGCTGCTCATCCGCCGCTTCGAGGAAAAGGCAGGCCAGCTGTACGGCCTCGGCCTGATCGGCGGTTTCTGTCACCTCTATATCGGCCAGGAAGCCGTCGCCGTCGGCCTGCAGTCCGCGCTCGACAACGACAAGGACTCGGTCATCACCGGCTACCGGGACCATGGCCACATGCTCGCCTACGGCATCGACCCCAAGGTCATCATGGCCGAGCTGACCGGACGTGAAGCGGGCATCTCGAAGGGCAAGGGCGGCTCGATGCACATGTTCTCCGTGGAGCATCGCTTCTACGGCGGTCACGGCATCGTCGGTGCGCAGGTTTCACTCGGCGCAGGTCTGGCGTTCGCGCACAAGTACCGTGAAGACGGCGGCGTCGCGATGGCTTACTTCGGCGATGGTGCGGCCAACCAGGGCCAGGTCTACGAAAGCTTCAACATGGCGGCGCTGTGGAAGCTGCCGATCATCTTCGTGATCGAGAACAACGGCTACGCCATGGGCACCGCCGTGAAGCGCGGGTCCGCAGAAACGCACTTCCACCGCCGCGGCACCTCGTTCCGCATTCCCGGCATGTCGGTCAACGGCATGGACGTGCTCGAAGTGCGCAAGTCGGCCGAAGTGGCGCTGGAATATGTGCGCGCGGGCAATGGCCCGGTCCTCATGGAGCTGAACACGTACCGCTATCGCGGTCACTCAATGTCGGACCCCGCAAAGTACCGCAGCCGCGAGGAAGTGCAGGAAGTGCGCGAGAAGCGTGATCCGATCGAACACGCCAAGACCGAGCTGCTTGCCCTGGGCGTGACCGAGGAAGCGCTGAAGGAAATCGACAAGCGCGTGCGTGCGCAGGTCGCCGAATCCGCCGACTTTGCAGAGAACTCGCCGGAACCCAACGCCCCCGAACTGTATACCGACGTCCTGGTGGAGAGCTACTGAGATGGCGATCGAACTGAAGATGCCCGCTCTCTCCCCGACCATGGAAGAGGGCAAGCTGGCCAAGTGGCTGGTCA
The DNA here is from genome assembly GCF_050433305.1 of Novosphingobium gossypii. NCBI lineage: Bacteria > Pseudomonadati > Pseudomonadota > Alphaproteobacteria > Sphingomonadales > Sphingomonadaceae > Novosphingobium > Novosphingobium gossypii. The sequence continues at coordinate 486,035 of NZ_JBNPXM010000001.1, forward strand.
AGGAAGGCGACGAGGTTTCCTCGGGCACTATCCTTGCCGAAATCGAGACTGACAAGGCAACGATGGAATTCGAATCCATCGACGAAGGAACCGTCGGCAAGATACTGATCGCCGAAGGAACCGAAGGCGTGAAGGTCGGCACGGTCATCGCGCTGCTCGCTGGGGAAGGCGAAGATGCGTCTGCCGTCGAGGCGCCCAAGGCCGAAGCGAAGACCGACGCGCAGCCCGCCTCGGGCGAAAAGCCGGCAGAGGACAGGAAGCCTGCCGAAAGCGGCACCGCCAACCTGCACTCCGATCTGAAGACCGCGCGCGATCCCGAACTGCCCCGCGGCACCAACATGAAGACCTCGACCGTTCGCGAAGCCCTGCGCGATGCGATGGCCGAGGAAATGCGTCGCGACGACCGCGTATTCGTGATGGGTGAGGAAGTCGCCGAGTACCAGGGCGCCTACAAGGTGACGCAGGGCCTGCTCGAAGAGTTCGGCCCGACCCGCGTAATCGACACCCCGATCACCGAATACGGCTTTGCCGGCATCGGCACGGGTGCGGCGATGGGCGGCCTGCGTCCGGTCATCGAGTTCATGACGTTCAACTTCGCCATGCAGGCGATCGATCACATCATCAACTCGGCCGCTAAGACCAACTACATGTCCGGCGGCCAGATGCGCTGCCCGATCGTGTTCCGTGGTCCCAACGGCGCGGCATCGCGCGTGGGTGCGCAGCACTCGCAGAACTACGGTCCGTGGTACGCCAACGTCCCCGGCCTCGTCGTCATCGCGCCTTACGATGCGTCGGATGCCAAGGGCCTGCTCAAGGCCGCGATCCGTTCGGAAGACCCGGTCGTGTTCCTTGAGAACGAGCTGGTCTATGGTCGTTCGTTCGAACTGCCCGAACTGGACGATCACGTCCTGCCGATCGGCAAGGCCCGCGTCATGCGCGAAGGCAAGGACGTGACGATCGTGTCCTACTCCATCGGCGTCGGCCTCGCTCTCGAAGCAGCAGAACGGCTGGCAGAGGAAGGCATTGACGCCGAAGTCATCGATCTTCGCACGCTGCGTCCGCTGGACAAGGAAACGGTGCTCGCCAGCCTTGCCAAGACCAACCGCATGGTCGTGGCAGAGGAAGGCTTCCCGGTCTGCTCGATCGCGTCGGAAATCATCGCGATCTGCATGGAAGACGGCTTCGACAACCTCGACGCGCCGGTCGTGCGCGTCTGCAACGAGGACGTGCCGCTGCCTTACGCCGCGAACCTCGAGAAGCTGGCGATCATTGACGCCGACCGCATCGTCGCGGCGGTGAAGAAGGTCACCTACAAGTAATCCCCACGCTCCGGCGTCGGAATGATGCACGGGCGGCGGTGTTCTGGCACCGCCGCCCGTGTTGCGTTTTGGGTTTCCCGCGGGCCGGGCACCGACTAGGGAAGCGGCGTGACCGACTCTCCGACCCCCACGACAGCCCCGATGATCGCCGCCTCGAACGAGGACATCCTCATCCAGTCGCTGCCGACCGTGTCGCGGCTGGCACTGGTCTATGCGCCCAGGTCTGCACGCGAACAGACGCTGGCGCTGCTGGCGCTCGATGCCCGGCTGGCCCATCTGCTGCGCCATTCGCGTGAGCCGATGATGGCGCAGCTGCGTCTGGCGTGGTGGCGTGAATCGCTGGGCCAGTCTGCCGACCAGTGGCCGGAGGGGGAGCCACTGCTCGCGCTACTCAAGAGCTGGAACGGCCATCATGGCGGTCTTGTCCCGCTGATCGACGGGTGGGAAGCCATGACCGGCGCCGCCCCGCTGCCGCCCACCGCGCTGGAAGCAATGGCACAGGGGCGGGGAGAGGCTTTCGCTGCGCTTGCCGAAGCCCTGGGGCGCAGCGCGGAACGGGCGGCTGCCCTGAAGCTGGGCCGTGCCTGGGCGCTCAACGATCTGGCGATGCGTCTGGGACACGCCAGTGAGCGCGCTGCCGCCCGCAAACTGGCGCAGGCCAGCGGAGGCGCGCGGCTGTCGCGTTCGCTGAGGCCACTGATGGTGCTGCATGGACTGGCGGCGCGACGCCTGGAAAAGGGCGATGAATCCGGCGCCACCTCGCCCGCTGCGATGCTCAAGGCGATGCGACTGGGCCTGCTCGGGTTCTGATTGCAGGGTTGTAATTTCCTTCCGGGGCGTCGCCGGTTCTAGGGTTGCGTGGTCATGGATACCTCGCAATGAATCGCTTCCTTCTCGGCGGCCTTGCCGTCTTCGTGCTTCTGGGCATTGGCCTGTTCTGGTGGCAGGGCCATGCCGAGGTGGAGGCTGCCGCCCCCGATCCCGCGCCGATGGCGACCGGGCCCGCCGCCTTGCCCAGCGCCGACGTTGGCGAAATGGTCGGCCCCGAACTGCCCGAGGCGACTGACCTTAGCCGCGAACAGCGGCGCTTCGGCCGCTACGACCGCGACCGCGACGGCAGGATTTCGCGCAGCGAAATGCTGTCGACCCGCGCCGACGGATTCCGCAAGCTCGACAAGGATGGCAACAACCTGCTGACGTTCGAGGAGTGGGCGGTCGCCACCGTCGACAAGTTCGACGGCGCCGATGGCGACCGCGACGGCTTCCTCACCGCTGCCGAATTTCGAAGGACCGCACCGCCGCCCAAGCCCAGGCCGAAATGTTCGTGCTGATCGGGCTGGTTAAGCCAGACCCGCCAGCCACGGCATGATCGCTGCCTTGGCGCGCTCGGTATAGGCTTCCTTGCGCTGCTTCTTGCGAACGTCGTGCAGCGGCGGGAACAGGCCGAAATTGACGTTCATCGGCTGATAGGTTTCCGCTTCGGCATCGCCGGTGATGTGCGAGAGCAGAGCGCCCAGCGCAGTGGTGCGCGGCGGCGCCTGCCATTCGCGCCCTGCCAGTTCGCTGGCTGCCATCAGGCCTGCCATCAGCCCCACGGCGGCGCTTTCGACATAGCCTTCGCAGCCGGTGATCTGTCCGGCAAAGCGCACATTCGGCGCGGTCTTCAGGCGCAAGGTGCGGTCCAGCAGCACGGGCGAATTGAGGAAGGTGTTGCGGTGAAGCCCGCCAAGCCGCGCGAACTCGGCGTTCTCAAGGCCGGGGATCGTGCGGAACAGGCGGACCTGCTCGGCATGCTTGAGCTTGGTCTGGAAGCCGACCATGTTCCAGATCGTGCCCAGTTTGTTGTCCTGGCGCAGCTGGACGACCGCATAGGGCCATCGCCCGTTCGGGTGCTCGGGGGTCGCCCAGTGCGGATTGTCGAGGCCGACCGGCTTCATCGGGCCGAAGCGCAGGGTGTCCACGCCGCGCTCGGCCATGACTTCGATCGGCATGCAGCCGTCGAAATAAGGGGTGTTCGCCTCCCACTCCTTGAACGCGGTCTTCTCGCCCGAGACCAGCCCGGCGTGGAACGCGAGGTACTGCTCCCTGGTCATGGGGCAGTTGATGTAGTCCTTCGTCTCGCCCTTGTCCCAGCGCGAGGCCATCCAGCATACGTCCATGTCTATGGTTTCGCGATAGACGATGGGAGCGATGGCGTCGAAGAAGGCGAGGCTGTTGGCACCTGTGGCCGCGCCGATCGAGCCGGCCAGGGCCTCGGCAGTAAGCGGGCCGGTGGCGACGATCACCGGGCCATCAGAGGGCAGGGCGTCGATGCGCTCACGCATGATCTCGACATTGGGCAAGGTGGCAAGGCGTGCCTCGACTTCGGCGGAGAAGACGTCGCGGTCCACGGCCAGTGCGGACCCTGCCGGCACTTCCGCCTTTGCCGCTGCGCCCATGATCAGCGAATCGCATTGGCGCATTTCATGGTGGAGCAGGCCCACGGCGTTCTTTTCATGATCGTCGGAACGGAACGAATTGGAGCAGACCAGTTCAGCCAGTCCATCGCCCTGATGCGCGGGGCTGCGCTCACCTGTCCCGCGCATTTCCGAGAGGCGCACCCTAAAGCCGCGGCGGCCGAGTTGCCATGCCGCTTCGCTTCCGGCGAGGCCGCCGCCGATGATGTGGATCTGATGGGTCATGCGCGCCGCCTATACTGTCTGGCAGCGATGGAAAACCCCTGCGGCATCTGCCATGGCACACAGGGATCAATTGGAGACCTCATGCTGCACCGCGCCCTGATCGAACGCCGGCCCTGGCTGCTGGCAAGCATCGCCTCTGCCGTGGCCTGGGAGTGGTTGGGCGCGGCGGGTAGCACGCTGCCGGGCTTGTATCTGATAGTGCTGAAAGGCACGCCGCTGGCGCTGCTGGCGGTCTACGCGGCGCTGCGTCATCGGGGTAACGATACACGCTCGCTGGCAGGGATGCTGGGGCTGGAAGCGGTCGGATCCGCGCTGTGGTACGATGTGCCCGTGATCGGGCTGAATGCGATGCTGGTGGCGTTCCTGATCGGGTTGACGATGTTCCTCGTCCACCGCCGGGCCGTAGTGGACGGGGGCCGCAAGGCGTCGGCGTTGGCGCTGACGCTGGGCACGCCGCTGCTGTGCTTCTTCGCGGCAGACCGGGCAGGCGTGGGTGTACCGCTGTTCCTGGGGCTGGGCCTCGGCGGTATGGCAGCGTCCGGCTGGATCAGTACCTTTCCACGTTCGCGCGTGGGCCTTGGCGCAGGGCTGATCGTGGCGGGCGTGGTATTGGAGATCGCAGCCGCCGGTGGCAGCGCGCTGCTGGCGGCGGTGGCCTGGCCGTTGTTCTATGTCGGGAATCTGGTGCTGGCCACCGGCGTGACAGGCGAACTACGGATGCGAGGGGAGCGGTTCTGAAGGTCGTTCATCCGCAGTCGCCTGCTGCGGCGGTACTCGTGCCGCTGCGCTGGGCATGCCCAGCACCCCAGCGCCCAAAAACCCGATTTCCTGATTCTGCCGACCACTGCCCGTCTTCGCTGGACAATCGGTTTTATGTTGTAGGGCAGCGTTTCATCCCCGCACTCAATGCGGCAGTTGCAGCGTTCCGTCGGCGTCGCGAGCCACCGGCGCGTGTGTAATCACGGCGGAAAGTGGCAGGTCGGCGTAAATATGCGGGAACAACGCGCCGCCGCGTGACACTTCCCACTTAACCGTATCACCCAGAACCGTCAGGTCTACCGCAGCGACATGCAGGTCGGCCTGGCCGGCAAAATGCTTGTTCAGCGTGCCCTGCGCCTGTTCGGCGGTGGACATGTGGATGTAGCCGTCAGCAAGATCTACCGGCGCGCCAGCGAAAGTCCCGTCGGCGAGCAGCCTTGCAAGCTGCTCGCCGGTCAGGATCTTGTAGGCGACGGTGTTCCGGTGCGCGTCGCTCACGCTTCAGCGTCCGGGGTTTCCGAGGCTTGGGGTGCAGGCGTCTCGACCACCGGCACGTCGCCTTCGGGCTCTTCGTCAAGGCGGACAGCGCTGACCACATGCTCGCCCGTCGAGACGGTGAACAGGCGCACGCCCGCCGATCCGCGACCGATCACGCGCAACGAGTCGAGCGGGAGGCGGATCAGCTTCGCCTGGTCGGTCACCAGCATCAGCTGCTGTGCACGGGTGGCCGGGAAGCTGGCGACGACAGGGCCGTTGCGGCCGATGTTGTCGATGTTGGTGATGCCCTGGCCGCCGCGACCGGTGCGCCGGTATTCATAGGCCGAGGACAGCTTGCCGTAACCGTTGGCGCAGACCGTCAGGATGAACTGCTCACGCGTTTCCAGTTCGGCCATGCGTTCTGCGGGCAGCGTGGATTCGCCTTCCTTATCGCCCTTCCACGGGGCGAAGCGCAGGTACTGTTCGCGGTCTTCGGCATCGGTGCCGACGCGGTGCAGGATCGACAGCGAGATAACCTCGTCATCGCCCTTCAGCGTCATGCCGCGCACACCGGTTGATGTGCGGCTCGTGAATTCACGCACATCGTCGGCGGGGAAGCGGATGGCCTTGCCCTGGCGGGTGGCGAGGAGAACGTCGTCGCTTTCCTCCAGCAGAGCTACGCCGATCAGGCGATCGTCGCTGCCTTCGTCGAAGCGCATTGCGAACTTGCCGTTGCTGGGAATGTTCGCGAAGGAATCCATCGCGTTGCGGCGCACGTTGCCCTTGGCCGTGGCGAACACAACCGACAGCTTGCTCCAGTCCGCCTCATCTTCGGGGAGGGCGAGCACGGTCTGGATCGTCTCGTCCTTGTCCAGCGCGGGCAGAAGGTTGACGATCGGACGACCGCGCGTGGTCGGGCCGCCTTCGGGCAGCTTGTAGACCTTGAGGCGGTAGACCTTGCCTGCCGTCGAGAAGAACAGCACCGGATTGTGCGTGGATGTGACGAACATCGTCGTCACGGCGTCCTCGTCCTTCGTTGCCATGCCGGCGCGGCCCTTGCCGCCACGGTTCTGGGCGCGGAAGGTGGAGAGGGCGGTGCGCTTGATGTAGCCATCCATGGTCACGGTGACGACCATGTCCTCGCGCTCGATCAGGTCTTCGTCGTCGATGCCGTCGAAGGCGGCGGTGATCTCGGACAGGCGCGGTGTGGCGTAGGCATCGCGCACGGCCTGCAGTTCCTCGCGCATGACGCCGTAGAGCTTCACGCGATCGGCCAGGATCGAGAGGTATTCTTCGATCGCGACGGCAAGCTGCTTCAGCTCATCGCCGATCTCGTCGCGGCCCAGGGCGGTCAGGCGGTGCAGGCGCAGGTCGAGGATCGCCTTCACCTGCACTTCGGACAGGCGATAGATGCCGCCCTCGGCTTCTGCCTCAGGCTCAATCGCCTCGACCAGGCGGATGTACTGCGCGATGTCGCCGATCGGCCATTCCTTGGCGAGCAGCTTGGCGCGGGCTTCTCCGGGGTTCGAGGCGCCCCGGATGATCTTCACCACCTCGTCCATGTTCGACACGGCGACAACGAGGCCGAGCAGGATGTGGGCCCGGTCACGCGCCTTGTTCAGTTCGAACTTGGTGCGGCGGGTGATGACCTGCTCGCGGAACTGGATGAAGCTTTGCAGGATGTCGCGCAGCGCCAGGATTTCCGGGCGGCCGCCGCGAATGGCAAGCATGTTGGCGGCGAAGTTCGACTGCGCCGGCGTGCTGCGCCACAGCTGATTGAGCACGACTTCGGGCGAGGCATCGCGCTTGAGGTCGATGACCACGCGCACGCCCTCGCGGTTGGATTCGTCGCGGATGTCCGAGACGCCCTCGATCCGCTTGTCCTTTGCCGCCTCGGCGATCTTCTCCACCAGGTTGGACTTGCCGACCTGATAGGGGATCGAGGTGAGGACGATGGAGCGGGCGTCCTTGCGGTTGCCGCGGCCTTCCTCGACGTGGCTGCGGCAGCGCTGGATGATCGAGCCGCGCCCGGTCAGCGCTGCATTGCGCGCGCCGCCCTGGCCCAGGATCAGCGGGGCGGTGGGGAAGTCGGGGCCGGGGATGATCTGGAACAGTTCCTCGGACGTGATGCCGGGGTTGTCCATCATGGCGAAGCAACCGTCGATCACTTCGCCCAGGTTGTGCGGCGGGATGTTGGTCGCCATGCCGACCGCGATGCCGCCCGCGCCGTTGACCAGCAGGTTGGGGAAGCGTGCGGGCAGGACGGTGGGTTCCTGGCGCGAACCGTCGTAGTTGTCGGCGAAGTCGACGGTGTCCTTGTCGAGATCGTCGAGCAGAGAATTGGCGACACGGGCGAGGCGCGCTTCGGTGTAGCGCATCGAGGCCGGCGGATCGGGGTCCATCGAGCCGAAGTTGCCCTGACCGTCGATCAGCGGCACACGCATCGACCAGTCCTGCGTCATGCGCGCGAGGGCGTCGTAGATCGCGCTGTCGCCGTGGGGGTGGTAGTTGCCCATCACGTCGCCGACGATCTTGGCCGACTTGCGATATGGACGCCCGGCGACGAAGCCGCCTTCCTGCGAGGCGTAGAGGATGCGGCGGTGGACGGGTTTCAGGCCGTCGCGCACGTCCGGCAGCGCGCGGCTGACGATCACGCTCATCGCGTAGTCGAGGTAGCTGGTCTTCATCTCGTCGACGATATCGACGCGGGTGAATTCGCCCTCGGGGCCTACGGGCAGGATTTCGTTGGTGTCGTCGCTCACGCGGGTTGGATCGCTTTTGCTACGGAAGAAGAATGATGGACCGCACTAGGACATGCATCCGGGGAATGCCACCGGAACAGGTGGTCGGGCAGGGCGATGCGCGCCTTTTTCCACATATAAGGATCGCACGCGCGCGTGAACGCGGGAGGGAACCTGAACGCCTGCGACGAATTGCATTCAATGCGCGTTAAGTGGCGAAAAGCTAATTCGCTCGCATGGTTGCCAAGGGACCAAATCCCGGTCAAACCGGCAACCGCCTTATTTGCATCCCGCTCGGGCGGGATTTTGTTTGTCCTTGAGAGGAGTAGCCTTGATGGCTCGCAAGTTCCTTGTTTCCCGTGTCGCCCTTGCCGTCGCGCTGTCGAGCGGCCTGGCAATGACGGTCGCCACCCCCGCGATGGCCGCGAAGAAGGAGAAGGAAGCCGCAGGCGGCAAGTTCTCCCCGGAGTTCGTGAAGGCTGCACAGCCCCTGCAGAAGGCCATGGAGGCGGGCATCGCTGCACTCGGCGGTCAGCAGACCCCGGAAGCTCTCGCCAAGGCCAAGGCCGCGATCGACGGGGCCGTGGGCGGTGACGCCAAAGCCGCGTTCCAGGCTGCCGTGCCTGCCGCGACCACCCCGGACGACAAGAACGCGCTGGGTTCGATGATGCGCAACTTCGGCATCATCTCGCAGGATCTTGCGATCAAGCAGGAAGGCAACAAGCTGCAGCTGGCCAGCGGCAAGCTGCCCGCTGCCGAAGTGGGTAAGACCAACTACGACGCCGGTATCACCGCCTACCAGCTCAAGGACTATGCCAACTCGGCCACGTACCTGAAGGCGGCGAAGGACGGCGGCTACGTCGATTCGACCGGTCAGCTCGATGCCGTGCTGGCGGACGCTTACAAGAAGAACAACAATCCCGAAGCCGCACTGCAGATGGCGAAGGACGATGTCGCCGCCGCACAGGCCAAGGGCCAGGCCCCTTCGGAAACCGCGCTGCGCTCGGTCCTGCAGCAGACCTATACCGCCAAGCAGCTGGCCCCGTCGGTAGAATACGCTGCGCTTCTCTCGCAGTATTACCCCGGCACCTGGAACACCTCGCTGTCGGTCGTCCGCCAGCTTGCCTCGCTTCCGCGTGACCAGAACCTCGACCTGATGCGCCTGATGTTCTTGACCGGCGCGATGAACGACAAGCGCGACTATTTCGAGTACCTCGAAAACGTCGATCCGCGCGCATTCCCGGGTGAGGCGACCAAGGTCACCAACGACGGTATCGCCAAGGGCAAGATCACCGCTGCGGAAATCCCGGACAAGGCCAATACCGAAGGCCGCGTCGCGGGCGACAAGGCCTCGCTTCCCGCGACCGAGCGTGACGCCAACAAGCCGGGCGCGACTGCCGCGACCGTCGTGGGTGCGGCCGACGTCTTCCTGAGCTACGACCAGCCCGCCAAGGCAGAGGCGCTCTACACCAAGGCCGCTGGTCTCTCCGGCGCGGACGCCAACAAGGTCGCGCTGCGCCTTGGCATGGCGCAGGCCCAGCAGGGCAAGTATGCCGAAGCCGAGGCGAACTTCGCCAAGGTCACCGGTACCCGCGCGCCGGTCGCGAAGATGTGGTCGGCCTATGCCAAGAGCAAGGCCAACCCGGCTCCGGCGGCTGCGGCACCGGCTGCGAACTGATCCTTCGCGAATAGCTGACACGGAAAAGGGCGCCGGAAAACCGGCGCCCTTTTTTGGTTTTCGGAACGACCGAACGCGTGATCGTCAGGCGGCGGGCGCGAACTCTCCGGTGCTCTCGTCCAGCAGGTGCAGCACACCGTCCGAAATCGCGAAGAACGCGCCCCGCAGCTTGAGTTCGCCCTTTGCGACCTTGCTGTTCACGCAAGGGAACGTCATCAGGTTTTCCAGGCTGACCTTGACGGCAGCCTGTTCCATGGCACGCTCTGCGATGCGCCCGGTGGTGCCGTGTTCGTGTGCGACGGGGATACGCGCCTCGTCGAGCATGGAAATCCAGTCGGCCACGAAGCCGCCCTGGCCGATCTCGGCGTCCTTCAGATCCTGCGTCAGCGCCGCCTTGCAGCCGCCGCACAGGCCATGGCCCATGACGACCACTTCCTTCACCTTGAGCACCTGCACGGCGAACTCCAGCGCGGCGGAAACGCCGTGATGGCCCGGCGTGGTCTCGAAGGGCGGAACCAGAGCGGCGACGTTGCGGACCACGAAGATCGTACCGGGGTCAACGTCGAAGATCTGGCTGGGGTCGACGCGGCTGTCGGAACAGGCGATGACCATCACTTCGGGCGACTGGCCCTGACCCAGTTCGTCCCAACGGGCGCGGTTGGCGCTCCATCCGGTGTCGCGGAAACGGCGGTAGCCCTCGACCAGGTGGTTCAGCACGCGGTCATTGGATTCGCTCATGGGGGGACTCCATTGCTGTTTTTGAAACCTGCGGTTCGCCTTAAGCCGGATATTCGTGCTGGCAAGGTTGCGTGCATATGACTATCTGGACGACATGAACGATCTCTCCTCCGTCCCGACCCCGGAAGATACCCCCGTGCGGCAGCGCAAGCCCGACTGGATTCGCGTCAAGGCGCCGACCAGCAAGGGTTATGGCGAGACGCGCCAGTTGATGCGCGACCTCAAGCTGAACACGGTGTGCGAGGAAGCGGCCTGCCCGAACATCGGGGAATGCTGGACGAAGAAGCACGCCACGGTGATGATCCTGGGCGACACCTGTACTCGCGCCTGCGCGTTCTGCAACGTGAAGACCGGGATGCCGGGTCGCGTCGATGCGGCGGAGCCGGGCAACGTCGCAGAGATGGTGCTGAAGACCGGGCTGGAGCATATCGTCGTTACTTCGGTCGACCGCGACGATCTTCCGGACGGCGGCGCCAGCCAGTTCGTCAAGGTGATCCAGGCGGTACGCGCAGCCTCTCCGACCACCACGATCGAGATCCTGACGCCCGACTTCCGCAACAAGATGCAGCGCGCGGTCGAAGCCATCGTCGAGGCGCGCCCGGACGTCTACAACCACAACCTTGAGACGGTGCCGCGTCTCTATCCCACCATCCGTCCCGGCGCGCGCTACTACGCCTCGCTGCGGCTGCTGGAGGAGGTCAAGCGCCACGATCCGTCGATCTTCACCAAGTCCGGCGTCATGCTGGGCCTTGGCGAGGAGCGTCTGGAAGTCCATCAGGTGATGGACGACATGCGCTGCGCCGACATCGATTTCCTGACCATGGGCCAGTACCTGCGCCCGACGCCCAAGCATGCCGAAGTCAAGGAATTCGTCACCCCTCAGGCGTTCAAGGCTTATGGCGCTATCGCCCGGGCCAAGGGCTTCCTGCAGGTCGCGGCGTCGCCGCTGACGCGTTCCAGCTATCACGCGGGCGACGATTTCGCCCAGATGAAGGCTGCGCGCGACGCCAAGCTGGCCAAGCAGCAGCTTCAGACGGTCTGACGTGCCAGGCATCCACGAAACCAAGCGCCTGCCTTACAGCGCAGAGCAGATGTTCGACCTCGTCGCCGACGTGGGGCGGTACCAGGAATTTTTGCCTTGGGTGGTAGCCACCCGCGTGAAGTCCGACGATGGGCACGAGATGATCGCCGACATGCTGGTGGGCTTCAAGGCGCTGCGCGAAAAGTTCACCTCGCGCGTCGAGAAGGAACGCCCAAGGGTCATCAGGGTCCATTACGTGGACGGCCCCATGCGCGATCTGGACAACGTGTGGACCTTCCACCCGGTGGACGAGAACGCCTGCGACATCGAGTTCGACGTGAAATTTACCTTCCGCAACCCGCTGTTCGAGAAGCTGGCCGGTCAGTATTTCGACAAGGCCTTCCGCAAGATGGTTGCCGCGTTTGAGACACGAGCCTCGGAACTTTACGGAGTGACGCAGGCGGGTTGAGGCAGGCAAATCCGTAGCGGGCGCAGCGGCGAGGATAAGGCTACAGCGCCCGACATTCCCTACGGCAGCAGCAGTTCAAGAGCGATGATAGCCGCCTGGTGCCGGATTTCAGTCCGGGTCTGGCCGTCCAGCAGCTTCTGTTCCGCATTGACGTTCTCCTGCCCGCGCTGGGCACAGGCGAAAACGACCGTGCCAACCGGCTTCATCTCGCTGCCGCCGCCCGGCCCGGCGATGCCGCTGATGGCCACCGCGATGTCCGCGCGGCTGCGGGTGATCGCGCCCTGTGCCATCGCCCAGGCCGTGGCCGGAGAGACTGCACCGAACGAATCGATGATGTCGGCATGGACGCCCAGCATCTCCATCTTCGCTTCGTTGGAATAGGTCACGAAGCCGCGATCGAGCACTGCGGACGACCCGGCCACTTCCGTCAGCGCCGCGCAGACGAGGCCGCCGGTGCAGCTTTCCGCCACTGACACCATCCGACCCTGTGCCTTGTTCTCGGCAATGACGCGCTCTGCCAGAGCGTAGAGATCTGAGGGGAACAAGGCGCTCATCGCCCGTCCTTGCAAAGCGATACGCTGCCCAGTTTGGGATCTGCGCTACCGGCTACATCCATGGTCAGGGCGATCAGCCCGGCGGTGTTCTCGGGCGGCAGGGGGGAGAGAAGGTCGATGGCGAGGTCCAGTTGCTTGCAGGACTTGGGCGCAATGCGCTGGGCCACGAATCCTTCGACGAACGTGTCCGCCAGCTGTTGCAGGGTGTCGTCTGGCAGGCCGGCGATGGCATTCCCTTGCGATCCCAGCGCCTTGAGAACAGCGGGCTTCGCCTTGGGCCAATAGCGTCCCTTCTGGCCCGCATAACGGCTGGCGAGGGCGGGAGCTTTGGAACTGCGCAGGAAGGCATCGGCGGGCAGCGACGCGGCGCACCGTTTGGCGGTACCGTTGATCGCCTGGGGCAGGGCATAAGCGATGAGGGATGTTGCTTCGGTCTTGCTCAGGCAGATCGGCTGCGCGGCCATAGCGCTGCAGGGCACCATGGCGAGGAGAAGGACGGTGGTTCGGAAAAAAGCACGCATGGAAAGATCCTTACACCCCACTCGTTACAGTCGTTCGAGACTTACTACCGCCTGTGCCGCGATCCCCTCGCGGCGGCCGGTAAAGCCCAGCTTCTCGGTCGTCGTTGCCTTCACGCTGATCGCGCCGGTGTCAACGCCAAGGATCTCGGCAAGTCGTCCCCGCATGGCATCGCGGTGCGGGCCGATCTTTGGCGCCTCGCAGATGATGGTGACGTCGGCATTGCCTAGTGCATAGCCCGCTTCGGCCACCAGCCCGGCAGCGTGTGCCAGGAAGCGGTCCGACGCAGCGCCTTTCCACTGCGGGTCACTGGGCGGGAAGTGCTGGCCGATATCGCCCGCGCCGATCGCGCCCAACATCGCATCGACCAGCGCATGAATGGCCACGTCGGCGTCGGAGTGGCCGGACAGGCCGTGCGTGTGGTCGATCCTGACGCCGCACAGCCACAACTCCTCGCCCAATTCCAGGGCGTGGACGTCGTAACCGGTGCCGACGCGCACCAGCGGCCCGGTTCCGGCAGAACGCTTGGCAAAGTCGGCGGCATAAGTCAGCTTGTGCAAGATTTCGTCCCCTTCGACGAGCGCCACGTCCATGCCCCATGCCTGCGCCACTTGCGCATCGTCGCCCGCAGTGGCTTCGCCTTCCCAGCCTCTGTGTGCAGCCAGCGCGTCGGAGAAGCGGAAGGCCTGCGGGGTCTGTACGCGGCGCAGTTCCTCACGCGCGGCGGGAGCGCCCATCAGCGCGCCATCGGCATGCGTCAGGCTGTCCGCCACCGGCAGCACCGGAATAGCGCCTGCATGGGTGTCCAGCGCCCGATGCAGCCGATCGATCACCTCGGCAGGGATGAGCGGGCGGGCGGCGTCGTGGATCAGCACGCGTTCGGGCGCGGTTCCGGCAAGCACCTCCAGACCCAGCCTCACCGATTGCTGGCGCGTTGCCCCGCCGATGGTGAATTGGATCTCTGATATGCCTGCAAGTGCTTGTCGCGCTACGGGTTCCGCCCCTTCAGGGATCACCACCAGCACCGGCTTGCATCCGGCAGCAGCCAACGCTTCCACTGAATGGCGTACCACCGGCTTCCTCCGCCAGAGGGCGAACTGCTTGGGCACCGGCTGCCCTGCACGAAGCCCCTGACCGGCTGCGACGACCAGCGCGGCTGTGCGTGGCAACACGCGTTTCTCAACATCTGTGACGTTTTGCGACATTGCCCATGCCGGTAATCGCTTGCCCGGGCGAGGGCAATCCACTATGCGCTGCCTGTTTTTTAGGCAGCACTGCGCAGATCATGACATCCATGCCCAATCCTCCGACGCTGAAGCCGATCCAGGTCGGTCCCGTCGCAATCGACTGCCCGGTCGTGCTCGCGCCGATGACGGGCGTTTCCGACCTGCCGTTCCGCCGCATGGTGCGCGCATTCGGGTCCGGCCTCAACGTCACGGAGATGATCGCCAGCCCCGCTGCCATCCGCGAGACTCGCGTGTCGCTGCAGAAGGCGATGTGGGACAAGGTCGAGGATCCGGTCTCGATGCAGCTGGTCGGCTGCGATCCCGAGCAGATGGGCGAAGCGGCCAAGCTGGTCGAGGATCGCGGTGCCGCCATCATCGACATCAATATGGGTTGCCCCGTGCGCAAGGTCGTGAACGGCGATGCCGGATCGGCGCTGATGCGGCAGGTGCCGCTGGCAACCAGGCTGATCGAGGCCACCGTCAAGGCCGTGAAGGTGCCGGTGACGGTCAAGATGCGCATGGGCTGGTGCCATGACAGCCTCAACGCTCCGGAACTGGCGCGCATCGCCGAGGATCTGGGCGCGAAGATGATCACCGTCCACGGTCGCACCCGCAACCAGATGTACAAGGGTGAGGCGGACTGGGCCTTCGTGCGCAAGGTCAAGGACGCGGTGTCGATCCCGGTCATCGTCAACGGCGACATCTGCACGATCGCCGATGCCGCACAGGCGCTGCAACAGTCGGGTGCCGACGGTCTCATGATCGGGCGCGGGTCGTATGGCCGGCCCTGGTTCCTGGGGCAGGTCATGCAGTGGTGGCGTGGCGAGCAGGTCGATGCCGACCCGTCGATAGCGGGTCAATACGCCATCATCCGCCGACACTACGAGGATATGCTGGACCACTATGGCGCCGACACCGGGGTCAGGATGGCGCGCAAGCATCTGGGCTGGTACATCAAGGGCGTGCGCGGCTCGGCCGAGTTCCGGAACAAGCTGAACTTCATCGCCGATCCGGCTGAAGTTCTTCGCGAACTTGAGGCGTTCTATGCGCCTTACTGCAATGGCGATGCGTCCGTCATGGCCGGCGACGACGGGCATCTCCGGGCCGCATGACGCTCGCGGCCGCCACCGCATTTCCCGATCCGCAAAGGCTGCTCGCCAGCCTGCCACACGCCGTGGTCCTGCTGGAGAACGGGCGCACTATCGCCTCGCTCAACCAGGCGGCGGAGCAATTCTTCGGCCAGTCGGCAAGGCGGCTCGTCGGCACGCGGCTGCGGGATATCATGGCGATCTCGGACCGCCGCCTGCTGGATCGCCTTTCGGACTCCGATGCGCCGGTTTCGGCCCGTGAGGTGGTAGTCCAGCTTCGTGGACGCGGCGCGCGGCGCATCGACATCAACGTCGCGCCCGTGGCTGACAGTCCGGGGTGGCAGATCGTCACGCTGCACGACAATGCCGGGGCCGAGGCTCTGGGCGACGATGCCGGCGGGCCGGACAATGCGGTGCTGCGCGGGCCGGAGATCATCGCGCACGAAATCAAGAACCCGTTGGCCGGCATTCGCGGCGCCGCGCAACTGCTCGCGCGCAAGATCGAGGATCGCGACCGCGCGCTGACCGATCTCATCACCGGCGAAGTCGATCGCATTGCGGGCCTGATAGAGCGCATGCAGAAGCTGAGCGGGCGCACCACGCCCCCGGTGGAACCGTGCAATCTGCACGAAGCCGCGCGCCGCGCGATCGACGTCCTCAGCGCGGCCAAGGCGGAGACGGCGGGCTTCCGCCTGGTCGAGGAGTTCGACCCCTCGCTGCCGCCGGTGCTGGGAAGTCCGGATGAACTGGTGCAGGTCATCATGAACCTGCTGTCCAACGCCGCCGATGCCTGTAGGGGCGTGGCCGAGCCGCGCGTCACCATCCGCACGCGCTTCGCCAGCGGTCTGCAACTGCATACCGGCGACGATGGCGCGCCGTTGCGCCTGCCCATCGAAGTCCGTGTCAGCGACAACGGACCTGGCATCGATCCCGCTATGCGCGACCATATCTTCGAGCCTTTCGTCAGCACCAAGAAGACAGGACAGGGCCTTGGCCTGCCGCTGGTGCGCAAGCTGGTGCGCGACATGAACGGTCGCATCACGCACGACCGCGACGACGAGAGCGGCCTCACGCACTTTCGCATCCACCTGCCGCTGGCCCGCGAACCGCGCAGCCGCCCCCGGAGAAAACCGGAATGAACGTCCTTCTGGTCGAGGACGACATGTCCATCGCCATCGTCATTACCGCCGCGCTGGAAGCCGAGGGCTTCGCGGTGGTCCACTGCGATACGTTGGCAGAGCGTGACCGCCAACTGGCGCATAGCGGGTTCGCGGCGCTGGTGACCGACGTGATGCTGCCCGATGGCGACGGGATCGAAACGATCGACCGGGTGCGCTCGCTCCACCCGCAGATGCCGATCGTGATCCTGTCGGCACAGAACACCCTCGACACCGCGGTGCGCGCTACGGATACCGGCGCCTTCGAGTATTTTCCCAAGCCCTTCGACATCGACGAACTGGCACGCACCGTGCGGCAGGCCGCCGGTGCCGCGCAGGGTCTGGCCTCCGACGAGGAACCGGTGGCGGATGGGCTGCCGCTGGTCGGACGCAGTGCGGCAATGCAGTCGGTTTTTCGTATGATAACCCGCGTCCTGCGCAATGACCTGACGGTGTTAATTCTGGGCGAATCGGGCACTGGCAAAGAACTGGTCGCAGAAGCGATTCATCAGCTGGGCAAACGGCGCGAAGGACCGTTCATCGCCGTCAACACCGCCGCTATCCCCGCCGAGCTGATCGAAAGCGAGCTGTTCGGCCACGAGAAGGGCGCATTTACCGGCGCGGTGGCGCGCCATGTCGGCAAGTTCGAGCAGGCGGCGGGCGGCACCCTGTTCCTTGACGAGATCGGTGACATGCCGATGCAGGCGCAGACCCGGCTGCTGCGGGCGCTGCAGTCCGGTACCGTGCGCCGCGTTGGCGGGCGCGAGGAGATCCGGCTCGACACGCGCATCGTCGCGGCCACCAACAAGGATCTGGAACCGGAAATCGCCGCAGGGCGCTTCCGCGAGGATTTGTACTATCGCCTCAACGTGGTGCCGATCCACATGCCCCCGCTGCGCGACCGGCGTGACGACATCGATGTGCTTTCGCGCCATTTCCTGCAGCACGCGGCGAACGAAGGGCTTCCCAGACGCCAGTTGACGACCGACGGAGCCGAACTGCTCAGCCGTCAGCCATGGCGCGGAAATGTCCGCGAACTCAAGAACTTCATCTACCGGCTTGCGCTGCTGGCGCGCGAAGATGTGATCGATGCCGAGGCGATCGTGCCGCTGCTGACGCAGGAGCCGCCGCAGGTTCAGGGCGTGGGAGACGGCGCAGTCTTCGACATCGCCGCAACCGTGGCGCAGTGGCTCGCCAGCACCCGCCCGGCCAGCGGTACCATCTATGACAGCGCCATGGCAGCGTTCGAGCGTCCGCTCTTCGCCGAAGTCCTGCGCGAGACGGCGGGCAACCAGTTGCGTGCAGCGCAGGCATTGGGGATAAATCGCAACACCTTGCGCAAGCGCCTGGGCGAACTTTCGCTCGATCCGGAGGAATTCACTCGTCGATCGTAGAAGTGCCCTCGTGGATTTACTCTTGCAGGTTGGTCACACTCCTGTTGTAACGGCGCAACGATGAGCGAAGTCGCAGTGCAGAATGGTGGCCACAAACAGGCCTGGCCGCGATGGTGGCGGCGGATGCAGGTGGCTGCTCGCCGGGCGAACTTCTTTGCGGTTGTCGAAGTGCTCTCCGTCGTGGCGTTCGTGGCCATGACGGCAACGACATGGCTGGCGCTCAACAGTGGCAGCGACCGACGCGGGCTGCTGCCCTCCAATCTCACAGCTAGCCTCCTGATCGGAACGCTGGTCCCGGCGATGGCGATCCTCGTGCTGCTGGGCAGGCGCATGGCGCTGCGCCGCGCGGTGGAACATGCCACCGGTGGTACCAGTCAGATGCACGTCCGGCTGGTGTTCATCTTTTCGATCATATCCGCGATACCGACGCTGCTGGTCGTGCTCTTTGCGTCCTGGCTGTTCCAGTCGGGTGCCGAGTTCTGGTTCTCTGACAGTTCGCGCGGCCTGCTTGAGAATGCGAACAAGTTGGCGCGCGGCTATTACGAGCAAACCCTGCGCGACGTCGGGTACGAAGCGGCTGCCATGGCCCCCAATGCCGGGGAGTATCTCGCTGCCTACCCCGTCGCCAGTCCCCAGTTCCAGAGCTTCCTGTCGTACCATGTCGTTCGTCGCAACCTGAATGGTGCCGCCATCGTTCAGGTCGATCGCAATGGAGAGCAGCGCACTCCTATCATCGCAGACCCCGATGGCGTCGCCGAGAACAACCGCATCAGCGCTGACTGGCTCGAGCGGATGCGCAAGAACCCTTACGTGGTGGCTGCCAAGGGGCGCAGTATCGTCGCTGCGGCACCGATCGACAGGGCTTCGGGCGTTTATCTGGTGGTCACGCGGGCATCCGATCTTGTATCGCTGAGCCAGGGCCAGCGCGCCCAGAACATCGTGCAGGCCTACGAAGTGCTGACGACGCGCGCGCGTGTGTTGCAACTGCGCTTCAACGTGGCCCTTTTCGTGCTGTCGCTGGTGCTGGTGGGGCTTTCGGTATGGTTCGCGCTCCGGTTTGCCGACCGGCAAGTGGCGCCGCTGTACGAACTTGTGGACGCGGCGCGCGGCGTGGGCGCGGGCAACTATGCCCTCCGGATCGAGGGTCGCACCGGCGCTGACGAGATCGGCCTGCTCAACCGCGCGTTCAATCGCATGACCGCGCAGATCGACAAGCAGACCCAGGCCCTGCTGAGCGCCAACGGCCAGCTTCACGAACGCAGCGTCTTCATCGAGGCGGTGCTGGAATCGGTCACCTCAGGCATCATTTCGCTCGACGAGCAGGGCCGCATCCTGCTGATGAACTCGACCGCGCAGAAGCTGCTAATGACCCCGGCGGAGGAACTGCCTGAGAACATGCCGATTGCCGAACTCACGCCAGCCATCGCCGCGCTGGTGGAGCAGGGGTCGGCCAGCGGTATTGTCCAGTACAACCGCGGCGGCGATCTGCTGACGCTGGCGGTGAAGACCGCGCGCGACGCCACCGGCCATGTCATCACGTTCGAGGATATCACTCGCCAACTGCTCGACCAGCGCAGTGCCGCGTGGTCCGATGTTGCCCGCCGCATCGCACACGAAATCAAGAACCCGCTTACGCCGATCCAGCTGGCGACCGAACGGCTCAGCCGCCGCTATCGCAAGCAGATCACTGACAATCCCGAACTGTTCGAGGATCTGACGCGCACGATCATTCGGCAGGTCGGCGACTTGCGCAAGATGGTGGATGAGTTCTCCTCGTTCGCGCGCCTCCCCAAACCGGTGTTCCGCACCGAAGACCCGGTGGCGCTGACCCGTCAGGCGCTGTTCCTCCAGGAAGTGGCCAGGCCCGACATCGGCTTCCGCTTTTCTTCCACGCCCGGCATCGGCCTGATTGCCTGCGACCGGCACCAGTTTGGCCAAGCGATGACGAACGTTCTCAAGAACGCCGTCGAAGCTACTGAAGCGAAGGCGAAAGACGTTGAGATGAGGGCGGGTGACACGCCCCCATCCGAGCCGTATCGCGGCGCGATTGCCGTCGAAGTCGTCGGCAGCGGTGAAGCCATCCTCGTGCGTGTGACGGACAATGGCATCGGCCTGTCGCAGGACAAGGAACGTCTGATCGAACCCTACGTCACCACCCGTGACAAGGGCACCGGCCTTGGCCTCGCGATCGTCAACAAGATCGTCGAGGAGCACGGCGGCGAAATGACCTTCACCGCTGCACCCGGCGGCGGCACGACCGTGACGATGCGCTTCGCCAACGATCCGCTTTCCCTCGAATCCCCCGGCACTTCGCCTGCCCGCAAGGCCGAAGCTGCCCAATGACCCGTTTCACCGGAAGAAGAATGGCCCATGGCACTTGATATTCTGATCGTCGACGACGAACGCGACATCCGCGAACTGGTCGCCGGCGTATTGAGCGACGAAGGCTACGATTGCCGTACCGCCGGCGACAGCCAGTCCGCGCTTGCTGCCGTGGATGCACGGCGCCCCTCGCTGGTGCTGCTTGACGTGTGGCTGCACGGCAGTCCGATGGACGGGCTGGAAGTGCTTGATGCGATCAAGGCGCGCGAACCGGAACTGCCGGTCATCATCTTCTCCGGGCATGGCAACATCGACACGGCGGTGGCGGCCATCAGCCGCGGCGCCGTCGATTTCATCGAGAAGCCGTTCGAGGCGGAGAAGCTCCTGCACCTTGTTGGCCGTGCGACCGAGACGGAGCGTCTGCGCCGTGAGAACCAGCAACTCAAGCAGGTCTTCTCGGGCGTGGAGGAGTTCACCGGCTCCAGCGGGGCGATCAACCAGGTGCGCGCCACGCTGAAGCGTGTGGCCAACACCGGCAGCCGCCTTCTCATTACCGGCCCCGCCGGCTCGGGCAAGGAAGTGGCCGCCCGCCTGCTCCACGCCTGGAGCCCGCGCGCCGACAAGGCTTTCGTCAGCGTCAACTCGGCCCGCATCACCCCCGAACGCTTTGAGCAGGAGTTGTTCGGCGAGGAAGCGGACGGCACCCTGATCCGCTCCGGCCTGCTGGAAAGCGCGGATGGCGGCACGCTCTACTTTGACGAAGTGGCCGACATGCCGCTTTCCACGCAGGCACGCATCCTGCGCGTGCTGACCGATCAGGCCTTTGTCCGTGTAGGCGGCACCCGTCAGATTCGCGTGGACGTGCGCGTCGTTTCCTCCACCTCGCGCGATCTGGAAAAGGAGATCGCAGAACGCCGCTTTCGCGAAGATCTGTTCTATCGTCTCAACGTGGTGCCGATCACCATCCCCGCCCTTCGCGAACGGCGCGACGATATCCCCGCGCTGATCGACCATTTCTTCGCCCGCTACGCCACGGAGCAGGGCGTCACGCCGCCGCAGGTCAGCGGCGATGCGATGACCGCGCTGCAGGCCTACGAATGGCCCGGCAACGTGCGCCAGTTGCGCAATGTCGTCGAGAGGACAGTCATCATGGCCCCGCGGGAAAAGCTGGCCAGGATCGAGGCGGACATGCTCCCGCCCGAGATATTCAACAGTCAGGGCGGAGCAGACGCGGGCGTCACAGTGATGATGAGCGCCCCCTTGCGCGAAGCGCGCGAAGGCTTCGAGCGCGAATACCTGCGCGTCCAGATCCGGCGGTTTTCGGGGAATATCTCCAAGACGGCGGCCTTCATCGGAATGGAAAGGTCCGCGCTCCATCGCAAGCTCAAGCTGCTCGGCATGTCCGAACGCCGCGATGACGAGGGCGATCTTGACGACAGCGATTGAACCTTGGCACAGCCAGGTTCAAATTCCGGTGTAACATTTCTGCTACAAAAACCCCGTTTACTGCATTGCAGCAAATGGGTAGTTTCCGATTCGAGAACGGCCCGCACCTACTGCGGGACCAGATCGCGGACCGCATGAGCGGCCGCCAAAAAGAAGGAGCATACACATGGCTGGTCGTACCCTCTCCGCGCGCCCCAAAGCCACGCCGCCGGCCCCCGAGGTTGATGCCGCCGAGCTGGACGCGCCCGTCGCTGAAAAGGCTTCAGGCAAGACTGCTGCGCCTGCTCCTGTCACGGGCGGCAAAGGTGGGCAGAATCTTCAGGACCAGTTCCTGAACCTGCTGCGCAAGAACAAGACCCCCGTCACCATGTTCCTCGTCAAGGGCGTGAAGCTGCAGGGCATCGTCACCTGGTTCGATAATTTCTCGATCCTGCTGAGGCGCGATGGCCAGTCGCAGCTCGTCTACAAGCACGCGATCTCCACGATCATGCCGTCGACCCCGGTCGATGCCGCCCAGTTCGGGAGCGGCCCGGAAAACGCCAAGAAGCAACGTGTCCTGCAGGACGTGTTCCTGTCCAGCATCCGCAATGCCGGCGTGCAGGTCACGATGTTCCTGATCAACGGCGTCATGCTGCAGGGCCGCGTCGCCGCCTACGATCTGTTCTGCATGCTGCTGGAACGCGAAGGTTACGTGCAGTTGGCCTACAAGCATGCCGTCTCGACGATTCAGCCCGTGACTCCGGTCGACCTTCAGGCGCATGAAGAAGCCGACGACTGAGAGAAGCTGACAAAACTTGAACGATGAACTTAAGGGCGAGGTCACGCGCGGCGCGCGTGCCCTCGTCGTCTATCCGCAGATGAGGGGCCCTCGGGGCGACCGTAGCGATCTCGATCCCGAGGCACGCCTGGAAGAGGCGAAGGGCCTGGCGCTCGCGATCGGCCTCGAAGTGGTCGAGGCGATGGCGATCGTCATCCGCGAGGCGCGGCCCGGTACGCTGTTCGGCGAAGGCCAGATCCAGAACATCGGCACCGCCTGTACGCTCAACGAGGCGGAGCTGATCATCGTCGATGGTTCGCTGTCGGCGATCCAGCAGCGCAACCTCGAAGAAAAACTCAAGCGCAAGGTCATCGACCGTACCGGGCTGATCCTCGAAATCTTCGGCGAGCGCGCGGCGACCGCCGAAGGGCGCCTGCAGGTGGAACTGGCGCACCTCGATTATCAGGCCGGGCGCCTTGTCCGCAGCTGGACGCACCTTGAGCGTCAACGCGGCGGCTTCGGCTTCCTTGGCGGCCCCGGCGAGACGCAGATCGAGGCGGACCGCCGCATGATCCGCGACCGCATGGCCAAGATCCGCCGTGAACTGGAGCAGGTGCGTCGCACGCGCGGCCTCCACCGGGACCGCCGCGAAAAGGCGCCCTGGCCAATCATCGCGCTGGTCGGATACACCAACGCCGGCAAGTCCACGCTGTTCAATCGTCTGACCGGGGCGAATGTGATGGCGGAAAATCTGCTGTTCGCCACGCTCGATCCGACGATGCGCGCGATCCGCCTGCCAGGGCTGGAGAAGGCGATCCTGTCGGACACGGTGGGCTTCATCTCCGATCTGCCGACCCAGCTTGTAGCCGCCTTCCGCGCGACGCTTGAGGAAGTGACTGCCGCAGACGTCATCGTCCACGTCCGCGACATCGCCAATCCGGATACGGAGGCGCAGAAGAAGCAGGTTCTGGACGTGCTGGCCGATCTCGGCGTGATCCAGCCTCCGGTCGATGACCGCAAGGCGCGTCAGGCTCCGGCGCTCGACTGGTCGGACGATGAGCCGCAGGAACAGCCCGAACCGCAAATCCCGATCATCGAGGTCTGGAACAAGTGGGATCTGCTCGAACCCGAACAGGCGGCTGCCCTGCGCGAAGCCATCGCCCATCGCGATGGAGAGACCATCGTCCCCGTGTCCGCGCTCACCGGCGAAGGCTGCGACGACATGCTGGACATCGCCAGCCGCAACCTGACTTTGGATTCACGGGTCTACCACTTCGTCATCCCGGCTGCCGATGGCCAGCGCATGGCCTTCCTTCACGCCCGCGGCGAAGTCGTGTCTGAGGAAGATGCGGGCGAGGGTGAAGAAGGGCCGCAACTGCGGCTGGGCGTAAGGCTCACGGAACGCGAGTTCGGGCGGTTCAAGGCGCTTCAGGCCTAGCGACTTCGTCCCACGCGGAGGTATGAACTGGCCGGGTCTGCGGCCAGAACACCCATTCGCAAGCGGCGTTTTGCCGGGCAGTTGTCATGGATGATTGTCCTGCGGTAAGGGCCTGATGTTGTATAATCCGCACTGGTGCCCCCCCACATTGACGCCGCCCTTCTACCAGACCCGCGCCGGCATGTTTGCGCTTGCTACATTGTGCTGCCTGCTGTGGGGCAGCGCCTTTCCCGCCGTGAAGAACGGCTATGCCGCGCTGGGTGTCGGCCAAGGGGATACCGGCAGCCAGATCCTGTTTGCCGGCTACCGCTTCGTGATCGCGGGCAGCGTCCTGCTGGGGGCTGCGCTTGTGACACGCCGACCGGTTCTGTCGCTCACGCGCCGCCGGTTCGGAGAAGTCGCCTTGCTGGGACTGGTGCAGACCACCGTTCAGTACGTGTTCTTCTATGTCGGGCTTGCCCATGCCACCGGCGTCAAATCGTCGATCATGAACGCGACGGGCGTGTTCTTCAGCGTGGCGCTGGCGCATGTTGTATATGCCGATGATCGGCTGAACAGGGGCAGGGCGCTGGGCTGCCTGATCGGCTTTCTGGGTGTAGTTGTCGTCAATCTGGGAGGCAGCGGAAAGCTCGATTTCGAATTCAGCCTGCTGGGCGAGGGTTTCATCGTCATAGCCGCATTCATCCTTGCCGCAGGATCGATGTACGGGAAGCGCCTGTCCCGTGACATGGACGCCATGGTGATGACGGGCTGGCAACTGTTCATGGGCGGTGCGCTGCTCACCATCGGGGGTTTCGCCGCCGGCGGGCGCCTTGTCGGTTTCGATCTGCGGGCCGATGGGCTTTTGCTGTACCTTGGATTGCTTTCGGCGGTGGCATTCGGGCTGTGGAGCCTGCTGCTCAAGCATCACCCCGTGGGGTTGATCGCCGCATTCAATTTTCTGGTGCCGGTACTCGGGGTTACGCTGTCTGCCGTCTTCCTGGGCGAATCGCTGGCGCGCTGGAGCTATCTGGCAGCCCTGCTGCTGGTTTCGGTCGGCATCCTTCTGGTCACGCGACCAGCGCGCGCAAAGCGCATCGAAAGTCCGCCGCAGCCGTAAAAAGCCCCGCCGGAGCGGGGCTTTTGTTTTTATTGGTCCAGGAACGAGCGCATCTTGCGTGAGCGGCTCGGGTGCTTGAGCTTGCGCAGCGCCTTTGCTTCGATCTGGCGGATGCGTTCGCGGGTCACCGAGAACTGCTGGCCGACTTCTTCCAGCGTGTGATCGGTGTTCATACCGATGCCGAAACGCATGCGCAGCACGCGTTCCTCGCGCGGTGTGAGGCTGGCGAGCACGCGGGTGACGGTTTCCTTGAGGTTCGCCTGGATCGCCGCATCCACCGGGATGATCGCGTTCTTGTCCTCGATGAAATCGCCCAGATGCGAATCTTCCTCGTCGCCGATCGGCGTTTCGAGGGAGATCGGCTCCTTGGCGATCTTCATCACCTTGCGGACCTTTTCGAGCGGCATCGACAGGCGCTCGGCCATTTCCTCTGGCGTGGGTTCGCGGCCCTGTTCGTGGAGGAACTGACGGCTGGTGCGGACCAGCTTGTTGATCGTCTCGATCATGTGGACCGGGATGCGGATCGTGCGCGCCTGATCCGCGATCGAACGCGTGATCGCCTGTCTGATCCACCAGGTGGCGTAAGTGGAGAACTTGTAGCCGCGGCGGTACTCGAATTTATCGACCGCCTTCATCAACCCTATGTTGCCTTCCTGGATGAGATCCAGGAACTGCAGCCCGCGGTTGGTGTATTTTTTGGCGATCGAGATCACCAGCCGCAGGTTCGCCTCTACCATTTCCTTCTTGGCGATGCGCGCTTCACGCTCCGCCTTCTGGACCATGTTCACGATCCGCCGGAATTCCGGCAGCGCCATACCGGTGGCGGCGGCGATGTCCGAAATTTCCTGCCGGATACGCTCGACCGAATCGGCCTCGTTCTCGGCGAAGGCGGCCCACTTCTTGTCCTTCTTCGCGTTTTCGGCAAGCCAGGTATCGTCCAGCTCGCGGCCAACGTAGACTTCGAGGAAGTCGGCGCGCTTCACCTTATGACGCTCGGCCAAGCGCAGCATCTGACCGCCCAGCGTGGTCAGGCGGCGGTTGAAGGCATAGAGGTTGTCGACCAGATACTCGATCTTGGTCGCGTGGAACTTTACCGATTCCACCTGCGCGGTCAGGTCTTCGCGCAGCTGCTGATACTGGTCTTCCTTGGCAGCCGGGAAGCCGATGCCCAGCGCGAGCGCTTCGAGGCGTTCGGACTGCAGGCGCTCGAACGTCTGGAACAGTTCGGTGATCTGCTGGAACTTCTCAAGCGCTTCGGGCTTGAGGGCCGCTTCCATCTGGGCAAGCGAAAGAGTGTTGTCGTCCTCCTCTTCCTCGGCCTGGCGCTTGGGGATCGGGTTGCCGTCCTCGTCGACTTCCTCGGAGTTGTCCTCGTCGTCCGAATCGTCGTCCTTGAAAGAGGGGCCGGCGGTCTTTTCGCTGATCTCGCCGTCGTCTTCGGTTTCGCCGTCCTCGTTGAGGTTCTCAGGCGCGGGTTCCTTCGACAGCATGGCGTCGAGATCGAGGATCTCGCGCAGTTGCATCTCGCCGTTGTTGAGGGCTTCGGACCACTGGATGATGGCGTGGAAGGTGATCGGGCTTTCGCACAGGCCCAGAATCATCATGTCCCGGCCGGCTTCGATGCGCTTGGCGATGGCGATTTCGCCTTCGCGGCTGAGCAGTTCGACTGCGCCCATCTCGCGCAGGTACATGCGCACCGGGTCGTCGGTACGCTCGACCGTCTCTTTTTTCTTCGCAGGGTCGACGTTGACGCGCGGCGAGACTTCATCGCCGTCTTCGTTATCTTCCTCGGAATCGCGATCGTCGTCGGCCTGATTGTCGGCGTCTTCGTCGCTTTCGACGATGTTGACGCCCATTTCCGAGATCGCGGCCATGATGTCCTCGATCTGGTCGGTGGACATCTGATCCTGCGGCAGCGCCTCATTCAGTTCATCGACCGTGATGACGCCCCGGCGTTTGGCGCGCGAGATCAGCTTCTTGATGGAAGCCTCGTTCAGGTCGATCAGCGGCGCGTCCATGCCCTCGTTGTCCGCGCCGTTGGAGTCGTTCTTGCTCATCAGTTCGCCGTTATCCCGTGCCGTCGTTAAGTCTTCGGACCTGGTATAATTATACAATCACGACGCATGTCTGGTTGCCATTTGCCTGAGACGGCTGTCGAATTCCAGCTTTCTCTTGAGCAGGCGCTGCTGCTCAGCGAACGCCGATTCGGAGAGCTCCGATTCGAACCGTGCAGTTGCCGTCGCCAGCGCCGCTTCGAGCACCGGACGCTCGACCAGGAGGTCGATCGCCTGGGCCAGTTCGGCAGCCGCCTGTTCCTCGCTGGTGTCGGGAAGCAGGAAGCCGAAGCGCAGGCCCGCGTACTCTGCAGCGCTGGGCTGGGCCAGGCCACTTTCATGCAATATGGTGGCAAGGACGCCGGTTTCAAGCGAGTCCGCTGCGCCGTAGCAATCCACCAGCGTTTCGAAACGAGGGTCCAGCCCGGGCGTGCGGGCCAGTGCTTCTGCATGGCGGGCAAGTTGTGCAGGCCAGCGAATCAGTCCAGCCACGATAGCGGCGGACAGCGCATCGCGACTGCCGCTCGCGGTACCGCCCGTGCCGTAGCGGGTGTTCAGGCGGCTGATCGATTCTGGCGAAGACGGTGCTGGTGCGGGCTTGCCGTTCCATTTTCCGGAGCCACGCTGATTGGATCTGGGCTGGAAGTTCTGGCCCCCGCCCTGCTGCCAGCGGCTTTCACGCCGGGGGAAGGCGAATTCGGAATAGCGGTCCTGCAATTCGCGGCGATAGAGGCCGGCAATGTCGGGGTGCTGGATCGTCTCCACATGCGCCATGAGCCGGGCCTTCAGTCCTGCCTTGTCCTCGGGCGTGTTGAGGGGCACGGCGTCGCGCTCGGCCTCCCACAGCACTTCGACGAGGGACTTCGCGTCACCCAGCACATCCTCCATCGCTCTGGCTCCGCGCGCCTTGATGAGGTCGTCCGGATCAAGCCCCTCCGGCAGGCGGACGATCCGCAGGCTGTGGGCAGGGCGCAGCAGGGGCAGGGCGCGGGTGATCGCGCGCATGGCCGCGCGCTGTCCGGCAGCGTCTCCGTCAAAGCACAGCACCGGCGTTTCGACGTGGCGCCACAGCATCTCGATCTGCTGCTCGGTCAGTGCCGTACCGAGCGGCGCCACGGCGTCGGCGATCCCCGAAGCGGCAAGGGCGATGACGTCCATGTAGCCCTCAACCACCACCATCCGGCCTGACTGGCGCGCGGCAGGCGCGGCGCGGTGCAGGTTGTAGAGCGTGCGCCCCTTGTCGAACAGCGGCGTATCGGGCGAATTGAGATACTTGGGCGCATCCGTCTTGCCCTTGGACAGGATGCGCCCGCCAAAGGCGATGACCCTGCCGCGCGCATCCTCGATCGGCAGCATCAGGCGGCCCCGGAAGCGATCGTAAGGGTCGCGTTCCTCCACCGCGATGCGCAGCCCCGCCTCGATCAGCATCGCCTCGGGAAAGCGGGAGAGGGCGTCCTTCAGCGCCTGCCGCCCCTCGGGCGCATAGCCGAAGCCGAACCGCTGCACGGTATGCGCGTCGAACCCGCGCGTGGCCAGATAGGCCCGCGCAGCAGCCCCTTCCGTGCCGGACAGGCTGGCCTTGAACCATTCCTGCGCGGCGGCCATCACGTCACGCAGCGAATCGCGCTTTTCCGCTGCGCGCGCCATCTGCGGATCGGGCGCAGGGACGTCCATTCCGGCTTCCGCGGCCAGTTCCTTGACCGCGTCCATGAAGGCCAGGCCCTGATGATCGGTCATCCAGCGGATCGCGTCGCCATGCGCGCCGCAGCCGAAGCAGTGGTAGAACCCCTTCTCGTCATTGACGTAGAAGCTGGGCGAGTTTTCGTTATGGAACGGGCAGCAGGCGCGATGCTCTCGCCCCGCCTTCTGCAACCTCACTGAACGACCGATCAGCGCGGATAGCGCGGTGCGGGATCGAAGCTGGTCGAGCCATTGGGGAGTGAGCATGACGCCTGCCGCCTGTCAGCAAATCAGGCCAGCGCTTCCTTCACCCAGCCGCTGGCCCTGGTCATGTCGAGCACGGTGCCGTGGCGCGTCTTCAGTTCGCCCATGA
This sequence comes from Novosphingobium gossypii, assembly GCF_050433305.1. Lineage (NCBI taxonomy): Bacteria > Pseudomonadati > Pseudomonadota > Alphaproteobacteria > Sphingomonadales > Sphingomonadaceae > Novosphingobium > Novosphingobium gossypii. Next base: position 515,025 of record NZ_JBNPXM010000001.1, read on the forward strand.
CCTTGCCCATGTCCTTCATGCCCGAAGCGCCGGTTTCAGCCTTGATCGCCTCGATCGCGGCCTTCGTCTCTTCCTCGGTCAGTTGAGCGGGGAGGAAGGTTTCGATCACTTCCAGTTCGGCCTGTTCCTCGGCGGCCTTCTCGGGGCGGCCGCCCTGTTCGAACAGGGTGATCGATTCGCGGCGCTGCTTCACCATCTTCTGCAGCACGTCGATCACCAGCGCATCGTCGTCAGGCGTGGTGTCGGCGGTGCGCAGTTCGATGTCGCGGTCCTTGATCTTTGCAAGGATGAGGCGGACAGTGGCGAGGCGCTGCTTCTCACCCGCCTTCATGGCGGAGATCTGGGCGGCCTTGATCGAATCACGAAGCATGGGTTTCCTGGCAATCTTGAGTTGAACGGGTATGGTGCGTGTCGCAAATCTAGCAACCTGCGCGCCGATTTGCACGTGTGCGCCCAAATTGCACCCCCACACCTTGACGCGATGCACAACGCTGTCTAGCGGCCACGTCTTAGCACACACTGTTAGAAACGCCGTCAACGGAGCGACCCACCATGGCCGACGCCGCATATTCGCTTGCGCCCAAACCCGAAGGGGCCACGGGCGTTCTGGTTCTCAGCGACGGGCACGTCGTATGGGGACGTGGTTTCGGTCATGTCGGCGAGTCCGTGGGTGAAGTCTGCTTCAACACGTCGATGACCGGCTACCAGGAAGTCATGACCGACCCGTCCTACGCGGGCCAGATCGTGACCTTCACCTTCCCGCACGTCGGCAACGTCGGCGTGAACGAGGAAGACCTTGAATCGCTGGTCGACGGGGCCGTCGGCTGCGTCGTGCGTGAAGACGTGACGCTGCCGTCGAACTTCCGTTCGGCAGGCGGTTACGGCGAATGGCTGGCCAGCAAGGGCAAGGTCGGTATCTCGGGCGTAGACACCCGCGCGCTCACCCGCCGTATCCGCACCGCCGGCGCACCCAACGCCGTGATCGCCCATGACCCTGAAGGCAACTTCGACATCCCCGCGCTGATCAAGCGCGCGCAGGACTGGCCGGGCCTCGAAGGCATGGATCTGGCAAAGATCGTCAGCCGCGAAATCCAGCAGGGCTGGGAAGGCTCCGTCTGGACGCTGGGCCAGGGCTACGGAGCGGGTGAGGGCGAGAGCCGTCCGCATGTCGTCGCCATCGACTACGGCGCGAAAGACAACATCTTCCGCAACTTGGTGAAGGCGGGCGCCCGCGTCACCGTCGTTCCGGCGGAAACGTCGCTGGAAGACATTCTGGCGCTGGAGCCTGCGGGCGTGTTCCTGTCGAACGGCCCCGGCGATCCGGCGGCAACCGGCGTCTATGCCGTCCCCGTGATCCAGGCGCTGCTGGAGCGCGACATTCCGGTGTTCGGCATCTGCCTCGGCCACCAGATGCTCGGCATCGCGGCAGGCGCAAAGACCGCCAAGATGTTTCAGGGCCACCGCGGCGCCAACCACCCGGTCAAGCGCCATGCCGACGGCGTGGTGGAGATCACCTCGATGAACCACGGCTTTGCGGTGGACAACACCAGCCTGCCCGAGAACGTCGAGGAAACCCACGTCTCGCTGTTCGACGGCACCAACTGCGGCATCTCGATCAGGGGCAAGCGCGCCTTCGGCGTCCAGTACCACCCCGAAGCGAGCCCCGGCCCCCAGGACAGCTTCTACCTGTTCGAGAAGTTCGTGGGGATGCTGGGCTAAGGCCCGGCGTCCAAAAGCTGCGGAATCGCCCGCAGGTCGCGTTATACACACTTAAAGTTATCCAAGGCGGAACCCGAGCCCCATGCCAAAGCGCACTGACATCTCCTCGATCCTCGTCATCGGCGCCGGCCCGATCATCATCGGTCAGGCCTGCGAGTTCGACTATTCGGGCACCCAGGCGATCAAGGCGCTGAAGGAAGACGGCTATCGCGTCATCCTGGTGAACTCGAACCCCGCCACGATCATGACCGATCCGGACATGGCCGACGCGACCTATGTCGAGCCGATCTCGCCCGAAGTCGTCGCGCGCATCATCGAGAAGGAGCGCCCCGATGCGGTGCTCCCGACGATGGGCGGCCAGACCGCGCTCAACTGCGCGCTGGCGCTGTTCAACGACGGCACGCTGGAGAAGTTCGGCGTCCAGATGATCGGTGCCGACGCCGACGCCATCGACAAGGCCGAAGATCGCCAGCGCTTCCGCGACGCGATGGACAAGATCGGCCTCAATTCGGCGCGTTCGGGCGTGGCACATACGCTGGACGAGGCGTTCGCCGTGCTTGAGCGCACCGGCCTGCCCTCAATCATCCGCCCCAGCTTCACGATGGGCGGCACCGGCGGCGGCATCGCCTATAACAAGGCCGAGTTCGAAGCCATCGTACGCTCTGGCCTCGATGCCTCTCCCACCACCGAAGTGCTGATCGAGGAATCGCTGCTCGGCTGGAAGGAGTACGAAATGGAGGTCGTGCGCGACCGCCACGACAACTGCATCATCATCTGCTCGATCGAAAACGTCGATCCGATGGGCGTCCACACGGGCGACTCGATCACCGTCGCACCGGCGCTGACGCTGACCGACAAGGAATACCAGATCATGCGCACCGCCTCGATCGAGGTGCTGCGCGAGATCGGCGTCGAGACCGGCGGCTCCAACGTCCAGTTCGCAGTGAATCCCAAGGACGGTCGCCTGATCGTCATCGAGATGAACCCGCGCGTGTCGCGGTCGTCGGCGCTGGCATCGAAGGCCACCGGTTTCCCCATCGCGCGCGTCGCCGCCAAGCTGGCGGTGGGCTACACGCTCGACGAGATCATGAACGAGATCACCGGCGCCACCCCCGCTGCGTTCGAGCCGACCATCGACTACGTCGTGACCAAGATCCCGCGCTTCGCATTCGAGAAGTTCAAGGGCTCCAAGCCCGACCTCACCACCGCGATGAAGTCGGTCGGCGAAGTCATGGCAATCGGTCGCAACATCAAGGAATCGATGCAGAAGGCCCTGCGCGGGCTGGAAACCGGTCTTGACGGCTTCAACCGCGTTCCGGCTCTGGAAGGGGCAGGGCGCGACGTCATCACCGCAGCCCTGTCGCGTGCCACGCCCGAGCGGCTTCTGAACGCGGCGCAAGCCTTCCGCGAAGGCTTCACCGTGGACGAGATCCACGCGATCACGCATTACGACAAGTGGTTCCTGCGCCATATGGAAGAGATCATCGCCGAGGAGAACAAGATCCTTGCGGAAGGTCTGCCCGTGGATGCGCAGGGCCTGCGCAAGCTGAAGGCGATGGGCTTCTCCGACAAGCGACTGGCGGACCTTGCCGTGCGCTCCGTAGGCGTGGCCGGTGGCCTTGCCGAAACGCAGGCAAAGCGCTCCGGCCTGCTGCACGATGCCCTGCGCGCCATGGCCGGCGCCACCAGCGAGAAGGAAGTGCGCCAGCTTCGCCGCAAGCTGGGCGTGTTCCCCGTGTTCAAGCGCATCGACAGCTGCGCCGCCGAGTTCGAGGCGGTGACGCCCTACATGTACTCGACTTACGAAGCCCCGATCTTCGGTGAGCCCGAGGATGAGGCCATGCCGTCAGACCGCAGGAAGATAGTCATCCTGGGTGGCGGCCCGAACCGTATTGGCCAGGGCATCGAGTTCGACTACTGCTGCGTCCATGCCTGCTTCGCTCTGGCAGAAGTCGGCTATGAAACGATCATGGTCAACTGCAACCCCGAAACGGTTTCGACCGACTACGACACCTCCGACCGCCTCTATTTCGAGCCGCTGACCGCTGAAGACGTGCTGGAAATCCTGCGCGTCGAACAGTCGAAGGGCGAACTGGTGGGCGTGCTGGTGCAGTTCGGCGGCCAGACCCCGCTGAAACTGGCGCAGGCGCTGGAAGACGAGGGCATTCCGATCCTCGGCACTTCGCCCGACGCCATCGACCTTGCCGAAGACCGTGAGCGGTTCTCGGCACTGGTCGACAAGCTCGGCCTCAAGCAGCCCGCCAACGGCATCGCCCGCAGCCGCGACGAGGCGGTGAACGTCGCCAACCGCATCGGCTACCCGGTGCTGATGCGCCCCAGCTACGTGCTCGGCGGCCGCGCGATGGAGATCGTCGACAGCGAGCAGCAGCTTGACGACTATATCACCACGGCGGTCCAGGTCTCGGGTGACAGCCCGGTTCTGATCGACCAGTACTTGCGCGATGCGATCGAGTGCGACGTGGACGCGCTGTGCGATGGCGAGCGCGTTGTGGTGGCCGGCGTGATGCAGCACATCGAGGAAGCGGGCATCCACTCGGGCGACAGCGCCTGCACGATCCCGCCCTACAGCCTGCCGCCCGAAATCATCGTCGAGATGGAGCGTCAGGCCGAAGCGCTGGCCTTCGGCCTTGGCGTGCGCGGCTTGATGAACATCCAGTTCGCGGTGAAGGACGGTGAGGTTTACCTCATCGAAGTCAATCCGCGCGCTTCGCGTACCGTGCCGTTCGTGGCCAAGGCGATCGGCCAGCCGGTGGCGAAGATCGCCGCGCGCGTCATGGCCGGCGAGAAGCTGGACACCTTCCCGCCGTTCAAGCGCGACCTGCCGTACATGGCGGTCAAGGAAGCGGTGTTCCCGTTCAATCGCTTCCCTGGTGTCGATCCGGTGCTCAGCCCCGAGATGAAGTCCACCGGCGAAGTGATGGGCATCGACGCCGACTTCGCCCGCGCGTTCGGCAAGGCGCAGCTCGGCGCCGGCATGAAGCTGCCGGTCGAGGGTACGGTGTTCGTTTCCGTCAAGGACAGCGACAAGGCGACCATCCTGCCGGCGGTGAGGACGCTGATCGAGCAGGGCTTCCGCATCGTGGCGACGTCCGGCACGCAGAAGTACCTTGCCGAAGCCGGCCTGCAGGTCGATCTGGTCAACAAGGTGGCTGAAGGTCGCCCGCACATCGTCGACAAGATCGTCGATGGCGAGATCGCGCTGATCTTCAACACCACCGAAGGCTGGCAGAGCCTGGTTGATTCGCAGTCGATCCGTGCTTCGGCGCTGACCGGGAAGGTCTCGATCTTCACCACTGCGGCGGCAAGCGTCGCGGCGGCGGAAGCGATCGCGACTATTCGCGGGAGCAAACTTGAAGTGCGTTCGTTGCAGGACTACTATAGCTGAAATCGATCTTGCCTTCCCCCACATCGCAGCAGATCGGCCCCGCCGCCTGACCCTTTGAAAAGGGCAGGGCGGGGACAGGAGACTAGTCTCAAGGACGGTCCGGAAAGTTTCGGGGGGAAGGCAGCAGAAGGAAGTAGATTATAATGGCAAGTGTCGAAAAGCTGCCGATGCTCGCGGAAGGCTACGAGCGGATGACCGCCGACCTCAAGGCGCTGCGCGATGAGCGTCCGCTCATCGTCGATGCGATCGAGGAAGCGCGCGCTCACGGCGACCTTTCGGAAAACGCGGAATATCACGCCGCCAAGGAACGTCAGGGGCAGGTAGAGGCGACCATCGCCGACCTGGAAGACAAGATCACTCGCGCGCAGATCATCGATCCCGCGACGCTTTCGGGCGACAAGGTGATCTTCGGTGCCACCGTGACCCTGCTCGACGACGACGATAAGCCGGTGAAGTACCAGATCGTCGGCCCTTACGAAGCGGACGCCAAGGTCGGGCGCATCAGCTACAATTCGCCGCTCGGCAAGGCGCTGATCGGTCGCAAGGTCGAGGACGAGGTCGAAGTGACTGTGCCGTCGGGCGACAAGTTCTACCTGGTGCAGCAGATCCAGTTCATCTGATCCGCCTGCTGCATCGCGGATGAAGAAAAGGCTGGCGGAAACGCCGGCCTTTTTTCTTACAGCTTCTGCCGGACCACTCGCAAACGCAAAAAGGCGACGCTTACCTTCGGGCAAGCGTCGCCTTTTTCGCTGATACACCGTGTTAAGGGTGGATCAGGCTGCCGGAAGTTCCGGCTCCAGCAGGCGGTGCAGATGGACGATGACGTACTTCATTTCCGCATCGTCGACAGTGCGCTGCGCAGCCGACTTCCAGGCGCTCTCGGCCTCGGCGAAGTTGGGGTACACGCCCACAAGGTCGAGTTCCTTGAGATCGGTGAATTCGAGGCTGCGCGGATCCTTGACCCGGCCGCCCATTACGAGGTGAAGCTTCTGCATGGGAGAGTGCCGCTTTCCTGCTGGTTGGGAGATAGCGGCCCTATAATTTTGGAGAGGTCCAGGGGCAAGTGCACAAAGACGCACCGATCCCGCGCAACACGCGAAAAGGTGCGCCTTTAGCGAAAACTTATGCGCTGGTTACGATTTGACACGTTTGCGGAGGTCTTCCGCCATGTGCAGCACTTTGTTGGAGCGTACCGAAGCCGCATCGCCGATCCGGTTCGCAGTATCGGCAGCCGCATCGCCCAGCCTGCTGGCGCGGCGGGCGGTGGCCCGGCCCAAGGCACTAACGGTCGCTACAGCGGCGAGCCCGTACTTTTCCAGGTTGAGCACGGCAAGATCGCTGGCCTTTTCGGCACGATCCGCCAGCCGCGATGCCTGCTTGCGCGCATCGATGCCAACATCGTGCGCCTTGTCGCCTGCTCTGCGCCCCAGCACCACGCTTGCGGTGCCAGCCGCTTCGGCGAAGTCCAGCGTCCGCGCGACTACGCGGCGGCTGAACCGGCGCGGAAGGAGTGCGCTGACCGCTACGCCAATGGCAACACCACCGGCGATGGTCAGGACCGGGTGCCTCTTGACGAACGCAACGACCTTTTCGGACGGTGTGGGTTCCGCGACCTTTGCCGGAAGAGCGACGACGTTCGCCCCCTGCGCGCTGGTGCCCGTGGCCGCGCTGCCAGTCTGATTGGATGGATCGATCTTGCTCACCTGACGTTCCTTCCTTCGGCTTACGATGACCGGTCGCGCACGCCATCTATAAGGCGCCGCGACAGCTCGATTATCGGGTTACGCAGGAACCAAAGCACAATCGCGGCCAAGGTTCCGCCGACCGCGGCAGGATGATCCTCCACCACGGCCACAGCTTCGTCGAACATCAGGCGCGCCCTTTCGGCTGCCTCGTCAGCAATGCGCCCCCCGATGCCACGTTCGGCCATGTCGGTCTTCAAAGCCTGGTAATGGCCATCGAATTTCGCTTTCGCGGCGTCACGCGCTGCACGATCGGCGAGAACCTGCGCTGCCTGCTTACCCATTGATCGGCCCCCGTTTTCTTCAATCTTGTGCGCTGCCGGCAATGCTCAGCATCCGACGGAGGCGCGAACGGGCGTTCAGCGCACCCAGAACAGCAGCCGCCAGCAGAACCACAGTCACCGTCGCCATTGCCCCCCAGAGTCCCAGTAGGGGTCCAAGCGCGATAACGGTGCCTACGACAAACGCCATGAACGCAAAGAACACCAGCACTACCGCGATAATCGCAAGGAGTGCGATGGTGCGCGTTTCGGCGCCCACATAAGCCGCGCGTGACCTCTGGAACGCAAGTTCGGCCTGAGCAAGCGTCTTGGCCTCGTCAGCCAGGAGGCGCAAGTCGCGCATCAAGGACAAGTCTTTGGTGTCCGCCGCCCCGGGTGAGGGGGCGGGGGCGGCAAGGGTTTCTGTGTCCTGCATCGGTTCAGGCGATCAGTTCAGGCGCGGGCGCCCTCACTTGCCCCGGAACAGGCGCGAAAGGACGAAGCCGGTTGCAGCGGCTATGCCAAGGGCCTGCCACGGGCTGTTGCGCACGAACGCCTTGGTATCTTCGCCCAGATCCTCGATCGACTTCTCGTTGAGGCGGGTTCCTGCATCGGCGAGCGATTTGGAAGCGCTGCGGGCGTAATCGCCATATTTGACACCGACCTTTTCGTCGATCAGCGCGGCATTATCATCGATCAGCTTCGAGACGCCGACGATTGCCTGGCTGGCCTTGGCCTTGCCTTCCTCGGCATAGCCCGCGGCCTTTACCTTGGCGTCGGCGGCGAATGCGCCGGCCTTGTCCTTGGCTTCGCCGCTGCGGACCTTGCATTCACCCTGCAGTTCGCTTGCGAAGGCCTGTGCGCCGGCTTTGGCTTCCTCGACCGCCTTGCTGAAGTGATTCTTGGCGCTTTCGGTGCCATTTCCGGCAGAGATGGTGGGGTCGACCATGCGAATAATCCTTCCTTGTCTATCCTTGGCGCGTGTCGGCCTTATAGGCCATGTGCGGACAGAGTAACACAACTTGTCGTTCCTTGCTGCAACGCAACTTGTCACGCGAAGTTCCCCTGCTAAGACCGCGTTCGGATGGAAAGGCGCGAAGGTGCGCCCCAGGAGGAGAACCGCAGACATGACCGCGATCATCGACATTCACGGCCGGGAAATCCTGGACAGCCGCGGCAACCCCACCGTGGAGGTGGACGTGCTGCTGGAAGATGGCAGCTTTGGCCGCGCGGCAGTGCCGTCGGGCGCATCGACCGGCGCACATGAAGCTGTGGAACTGCGCGACGGCGACAAGGCGCGTTACCTGGGCAAGGGCGTGCTCAAGGCAGTCGATGCCGTCAACGGCGAGATCGCCGAAGCGCTCGTCGGCCTTGATGCCGAGGACCAGCGCGACCTCGACCTTGCCATGATCGAACTGGACGGCACCGAGAACAAGGCCCGCCTTGGCGCGAATGCGATCCTGGGCACCAGCCTCGCCGTTGCCAAGGCTGCCGCCAATGCGCGTGGCCTGCCGCTTTATTCCTATGTCGGCGGCGTTGCCGCGCATGTCCTGCCGGTTCCGATGATGAACATCATCAACGGCGGCGAACATGCCGACAACCCGATCGACTTCCAGGAATTCATGATCATGCCGGTGGGCGCCTCCTCGATCGCCGAGGCGGTGCGCTGGGGCGCGGAGATATTCCACACGTTGAAGAAGGGCCTACATGAGAAGGGCCTTGCAACCGCAGTGGGCGACGAGGGCGGTTTCGCGCCGAACCTTGCCAGCACCCGCGCTGCTCTGGATTTCGTCATGGCCTCCATCGAGAAGGCAGGCTTCAAGGCGGGTAGCGAGATTCAGCTCGCGCTCGACTGCGCATCGACCGAGTTCTTCCGAGATGGCAAGTACGAGATCAGCGGTGAAGGCCTCAGCCTGACGCCCGTGGCCTTTGCCGACTACCTCGCCGACCTGACCGAAGCCTACCCGATCATCTCGATCGAAGACGGCATGGGTGAGGACGATTTCGAGGGCTGGAAGGCACTGACCGACAAGGTCGGCCACAAGGTGCAACTGGTGGGCGACGACCTGTTCGTGACCAACCCCAAGCGCCTGACGATGGGCATCGAAAAGGGCCTGGCCAACTCGCTGCTGGTGAAGGTCAATCAGATCGGCACCCTGACGGAAACGCTGGAAGCGGTGTCGATCGCCAATCGCGCCGGCTACACCGCTGTCATGTCGCACCGCTCGGGCGAGACCGAGGATGCGACCATCGCCGATCTCGCCGTTGCCACCAACTGCGGCCAGATCAAGACTGGCTCGCTCGCTCGTTCCGACCGGCTTGCCAAGTACAACCAGCTCATCCGTATCGAAGAAGAGCTGGGCAAGGCTGCGCGCTACGCCGGCATCAGCGCGTTCGGCCGTCTGGGCTGACGACCAGGGTCGCCGTCGCCCGGGATTTGCCGGGGCGGCGGCGGTCAGTCTCGCCGGTACTCTGGTGCAGGGTGCTAAACGGATAGCTGGGCTTTCTACGGCAGCAGTCCGGCATCAACCGGCATGACGTATGGCTAGAGCGATGCGAGTGACCGGCGTCGGGGAAATGGCGCCGGGCACTCGGTGGTTCGCCTCAAGGCGACGAGGCGACCCTCCCGGGCCTCACCGCACGGCGTGCCGGGATCAGCGTGCGGCAACGCTCTCCTTTGCGGTTTCATCAAGCAACACGACGGATCGCGATGCGGATGCGAAGTATTCGAGCATGGCGGCATAGCCGCGCGCGCTCAGTTTGACGTAGACCCGCCGCGCGTCGCCCGGATCCGCCTCGCGCATGAGGAAGCCCTGCTTTTCGAGGATTGCGATCCAGCGCAGCGCCGTAGTTGACGGCACTGCGGAGCCTATGCATGCGCTGGTCACGGAAACGCGGCGACGTTCCTTGGCGGCGATGAACAAGTCCAGCAGGATGTCCCAAGCAGGTTCGCCGAACAGTTCCTCCGAGCGAAAGATCTTGGTGCGCCGTCGCCGGTCGTCATAGGTCTGCCGAGCCAGTTCCACCCAGATGGGATGGTCCTGGCTTGCAGCAGTCTTGCTGCTTTCGCGCACTTCTCCGGCGGCGAGGCTTTCGAGGATCGCCGTCGGGCTTTCCCCAATTTCCAGTTCGCGCGCCATCGCCAGCAGTTCGTTGGCGATGCCGATCAGCCGGATCGCCTTCGCCCGGTTGCGCATCAGCTGGTCCGTGTTCTCCATCGAATAGGATCACCAGATGCAGGCCGCAGGATTCCGCCCCCAAAAGACAAGCCTTTCGGGTTCGGATTGCGGCAATTGTTGCCATGCGTGGCGGAGCAAACCGGTTGATCGGTTAACGACCGTAACAGCCGAAACGCCTGATCGGGTTGCCCCCTGCTTCGTCCGCCACGGATCAATGATAGGCAAACATCCGCTCAGCCGTCTTGCGTAGCCTCATCCGTATTGGATACTTCGTTCGCAATGGCGAACTGGCGGCGGAGAGCGTCGATGGCGGCTTCGACGTGAGCAGCGGCTACCATTGCGTCGATAACCTCGATCTCATCGAGATGGGCAGACAGTTTCGCTATAAGCGAATTCGCGATTGCGTCCTTGTTCACTCACGTGTTCTCCGGCGGGCGGAAACATGGTTCCGCGCCCGGGCCCGATACCTCGAACCTTGGTTTGCGACCCGCCAGTTGTCCCGGCGCTGATTGTTTCAGGTTATACATCCGTTTTCGATCTAAATCGGAAGTTACCTGACCGGGGCCTACACGAAGGAATGAAATTGGAAACCGCTAATTTCGCAGTGTCCTACATGTGAACATTTTGTAAGCGGCGTTTAATCGAGAGAGGATTGAGATGGAGTGAATGAAGTTACCGTCATTGTAAGTGGTAATACTTATAAATTGGCCCGGCGGCGCCTTTTCCGGGCGCCGCCTTTATGTCGGCCTCAGGCGCCGAAGCGCTCTTTGAGATCATAGAGGGCAACGGCAGCCTTGGCCGCTTCGCCGCCCTTGTCCTTCTGTGCCGCATCCGCGCGGACAAGCGCCTGCTCTTCATTCTCGACAGTGAGGATGCCGTTACCAATGGCGATGCCGTCCATCGTCAGCGCCATGATGCCGCGCGCGCTTTCGCCGGCGACGATCTCGAAGTGATAGGTCTCGCCCCGGATCACGACACCGATCGCGACGTAGCCGTCATAGTCGCCGGTTGCGTCCGCCAGCGAGATCGCAGCGGGAATTTCCAGCGCACCAGGCACGGTGATGACATCGGCCTTGTGTCCGGCTGCCTTGAGCGCATCCTTCGCGCCGGCGATCAGCATGTCGTTCAGGTGATCGTAGAAGCGGGCCTCTACAATGAGGAAACGGGCCATTTCAGTTCGATCCTTCGCTTGCGGGAGCGACGACGGGCCGCTCTCCGACGATGTTGAGCCCGTAGCCTTCCAGCGCGACCAGCGAGTGGCGCGTGTTGGTCAGCAGGACCATGTCATGAATGCCCAGTTCCGCAAGGATCTGGGCGCCCACGCCGTAGTCGCGCAGTTCCTCCAGGTCGGGAGTGCCGCCATTGCGGAACTCCTGCTTGATGTCCATCACTCGCGACATCAGCTTGTTCATTGGACGGTTGATGACGACGATGACGCCCGAACCTTCCTCGGCGATCATGTTCATCGAATGCTGCAGCAGGTCGGTGCGGCCGCCGGTTTCGCCGAAGATATCCGCGAACATGGACAGCGTATGCATCCGCACGAGCGTGGGTTTGGCGGGGTCGATGCGGCCCTTGACAAGGGCCATCGTCTCGTCGCCGGTGGCCTTGTTGTAGTAGGTGCGCGCCACCCAGTCTCCGCCATGACGCGAGGAGAAGGGAAGTTCACCGCGCTTTTCGATCATGCGGTCGTGCTTGCGGCGATAAGCGATGAGGTCGCGAATAGTGCCGATCTTGAGGTCGTGCAGGCGTGCGAAGCCGATGAGGTCGTCCATGCGCGCCATGGTGCCGTCCTCCTTCATGATCTCGCAGATCACGCCGGATGGGTTCAGACCTGCAAGCCGGGAAATGTCGACTGCCGCTTCGGTGTGGCCAGTACGGACGAGCACGCCGCCGTCGCGCGCGCGGAGCGGGAAGACGTGGCCGGGCGTCACGATGTCGTCGCGGCTCTTGGTGCCGTCGATGGCGACGGAAATCGTTCGGGCACGATCGCCTGCCGAGATGCCCGTGGTCACGCCTTCGCGCGCCTCGATGGAGATGGTGAAGGCGGTTTCGTGCCGGGTGCCGTTGTGGCGGCTCATCAGGTTGAGGCCGAGTTCGTCCACTCGCTGGCTGGTCAGAGCAAGACAGATCAAGCCCCGTCCATGCGTTGCCATGAAGTTGATTGCCGCGGGCGTCGCCATCTGTGCAGGAATGATGAGGTCGCCCTCGTTCTCGCGATCCTCGTCATCGACCAGGATGAACATGCGGCCGTTCCGCGCCTCATCGATGATTTCCTCGATGGGGACAAGGACTTCGCGTTCGTCGTTGGCGAACAGGACTCGCTCCAGCTTGCCGAGCGTGTCTGCCGTGGGGTTCCAGTCCTCCTCCGTGCAGTCGCGCAGGGTGTTGGCATGAAGCCCTGCTGCGCGAGCGAGGCTGGACTTGCTCATGCCGCCCTCGGTTACAAGTGCGCGGACCTTGTCGATCACGTTGGTTGCCACTGGAATGTCCGATCTCACATTATGATGTGAGGCAGGTAATCCCTTATCACATTGCGATCAAGGGGCGTTATTCAGACTCTTCTGTATTGTCGCCATCGGCACGGCGCCGTTCGGCTTCTGCGCGGTGATGCTTGCGGTTCTGGAGTTGGCGCATCGATGGGACTGCGTCGTCGATCAGATCGGCCAGTACTGCGCCCCGTTCGCCTGCCGGTCGGATTGGACCGATCGTGGTATCACAGAAGGTCTGGCGTTCTATCTCGGCGTTGAGGAGGGCGCCGAGCAACACGCCATAGGCTGAAAGAAACAGCCACATCAGGAACACCACGATGGCAGACAGCGATCCATAGGTGGCGCTGTAGTTGCTGATATAAGCGACGTAGAGCGAGAAGCCGAACGAGACCGCCAGCCACAGCAAGGTCGCCAGCAGCGATCCCGGAGCCAGCCAGCGCCACTTCGCAGGCCGCCTGTCGGGACCGTAGCGCATGATGAGGGCAAAGCCCGCGCTGCCGAGCGCGATGGCGGCACTCCATGTCAGCACCTTGAATGTCAGTTGCGCCGCGCCGCCAAGATAGACGCTCGTCTGGGTTTGCAGCCATGCGAAGACACCGCCCGACAGCACGCCGGTCAGTGCCAGCAGGATCGCGGCAAGGGTCAGCCCGCCGGTACGCAAGGTGAGCGCGATCATCCCGCGCGTCTCACGCTCTTCGTTGATGATGTTGAGAGCGCTTACCATGCCGCCCGCCGCGCGCATGCCGCCATAGACCGCGAAGAACAGCGCTATCACCAGCGCCAGCCCGGTCACGCCCGAATTGGTCGCGATGATCCGCAGCAGTTGCTCTTCCAGCAGGCGGGAGACTTCAGGGGGGACGACATCGACGATGCTCGCCATCTGGCTGCGGACCATGCCGACGTCGGCGACCAGTCCATAGACCATGACCGTCGCCGCGATCAGCGGTGTCAGCGCAAGAAAGGTGTAGAACGCCAGGCCCGCCGAAAGCAGGCCGAGTTCGTGAAAGCCTATCATCGCATACACGCGCTTTAGAACACGTACCCATGCGGCGCGCGGCATGCTCCAGGGCGAATTGGCATCGGCGCCGGGAACGTCCGGACGATCATGGGCTGGGGATTGAACAGGGATCGGCATGGGCTGCGCGGCACCTCTTTGTGTAAACTAGGGAACTTTCGCTGTTGCAATGCGATAGGCATGTTCAGGAGGGGCCGGGCGTGCCGGTTCGAGAATGGGGTGATTCGTCGGGGTGTCCATGTTCAAGCTAATCGACCACCGGGCGTATCGTTCCCTGGCGCTGCGCCATGGATGCGCAAGTGGAGCGGTCGCTTGCGCGCTCATGCTGGCGGCAATGTCGCCGCAGCAGGCAACGGCGCAGGCCGGCAAGAGCGGACAGGTAGATACGACGCCTTCCTCGGGTACTTTCCCTGCAACGCCCTCTGCACCTGCCACGGACGATGACGTGGAAGCCGGGAAGGTTGCCGTCCCCGCGCTGCCTGCCGAGCCGCCGCTTCCGCAGGTCGATCCCATCATTGCCGACGATGAATTCAATTCCTCGGTTCCGGCGCTCGACAATGCGCAGGATCCGGAACTCGACAAGCCGCTGGAATCGATCGACGCCTTTGAGCGGCGCATGGCCGCGGAACAGTCCGGCGCGAAGCCCGAAGCGGGGCAGGCGGCCCCGGCGGGCGATCCCGCGCTGGCCGATGGCGACACGACGGAGGAAATCGGCGATGCGCCGGTGCGCGATGCCGAACTTACCGCACCGCTGCCGCCCATCGACCAGTTCGAGGTTACGCCCGTTCAGATCGCTGAAGACAACGCGGATGACGAAAAGGACGTCCAGGTCCGTTATCGCCTGCAGCTCAAGGGGCTGGAACTGGCCGACAAGGAAACCGACAGCGACCTTGCCAGCGTGTTCAACTCCGCATCCGCATTGAAAAAGGGCAATGGCAAGGCGGCCAACACCGCCATGGTAGCTGCTCGGCTCACCGAAGACAGCCAGTTGATGGAGACGGTGCTGGCGTCCGAAGGCTGGTACAGCCCGCAAGTCCGCACCCGCATGGACCCGCCTAGCGATGCGCAGGATCCCACGCTGAACGCCGTGATCCAGGTCAATCCGGGCAAGCGCTATGCCTTCTCGGAGATAAACGTGAAGGCCGATCCCACCGTTCCGTCTACGCTGATTGCCGACAATTTCCCGCTCAAGGTGGGCGAACCCATCGTGGCGGAGCGGGTGCAGGGCGCCGAAGCCCGCGTGGCGGTTGCGCTGCCGGAGAACGGGTATCCGTTCGCGGAACTGGGCGATCGCGACATCCTGCTCGATCAGGACGAGGGCACCGGCGTCTACACCCTGCCGATCACGGTCGGTCCGCGCGGTCGCTTCGGCGGGTTCACCACCGATGGGGATCTGGCCTTCGACGCCGATCACGTCCAGGTGCTGGCCCGCTTCAAGCGCGGGGAACTGTACGACAGCCGGAAGGTGGATGACTTGCGCAAGGCGCTCGTCGCGACCAGCCTGTTTTCATCCGTCTCGGTCGAGCCACAGAAGAGTGGCGAGGATGCGGGAGACGGGACGCAGTACGTCAACCTTCACGTCAAGCAGGATGCCGGGCCGCCGCGCACCATCGCCGGGTCTGTCGGTTACGCCGCTGGCGAGGGCATAACGGCGCAGGCTACGTGGACCCATCGCAACATGTTCCCGCCCGAAGGTGCGCTTATCGCTCACGCCATTGCCGGTACGCGCCAGCAGGGGGCGGGCGTCACGTTCCGCCGTTCCAACGCAGGCAAGCGCGACCGCACGTTCGAGCTGGTGGCCGAAGCGTTCCACAACGATTACGATGCCTACAGCGCCTACACCGGACGCATCGCCGCGCGCATCGCCCGCGATTCCACGCCAATCTGGCAGAAGCGCTATACCTATGCGTTCGGCGTCGAGATGCTGGGCACGGCGGAAACCGACTACGATGCTGCAACCGGCGGGCGCAAGCGACGCACTTACTACGTCGCCGGACTGAACGGGCAGGTCGGGTTCGACACCTCGGACGACCTGCTCAACCCGACCAAGGGTTACCGCCTGACGGCGCTGGTCCAGCCTGAAGCGACCGTGCGCGGCGGCTTTGACCCTTACGTGCGCGCGCGGCTGGATGCATCGACTTACGTACCGCTTGGAGACAGCTTCGTGCTGGCAGGGCGCGTCAGGCTGGGCACCATCCAGGGCGCCGGACTGTTCGACATCGCGCCATCGCGCAGGCTCTATGCAGGCGGCGGCGGGTCGGTTCGCGGCTATGCGTATCAGGCACTTGGCGAGCAGGCACCGGACGGCAACCCCGTGGGCGGACGCAGCCTCAACGAGGGTTCGGTGGAAGCGCGCTACCGTTTCGGCAACTACGGCGTGGTCGCCTTCGTCGATGCGGGTCAGGCGTATCGTGAGACGATGCCGCAGTTCAACGACTTGCGTTACGGCGTGGGCATCGGTGGACGTTTCTATACCAATTTCGGACCCATGCGCCTTGATGTGGCGACGCCGATCAACCGGCGACCGGGCGAAGCGAGGCTGAATATCTACGTATCGATCGGGCAGGCGTTCTGATGGCTGGCGAGGACAACGGGGGCGGCGTGGACGCGCAGGTTGAACACGAAGCAGAGATCGCGCCCGCGCGCCGCTCGCGCTGGCACGCGGTCCGGGTAAGGGCGCTCAAGACCATTGCTTTCGTGGTGCTGGGCGTGGCGGCGTTCCTGATCGCCGTCGTGCTGGGCATCAACACCGGGCCGGGCCGTCGTTTCGTGGCCGATCAGATCGCCGCGCTGGAATTTCAGAACGGCATGCGGATCACCGTGGCGCGTATCGACGGGTCGCTGTACGGCAAGATGATCCTGCGCGGCCTGTCCGTGCGCGATCCGAAGGGTGAGTTTCTCTATTCGCCCGAAATCCGCGTTGACTGGCGTCCGTTCGCCTACCTCGACAATCACGTGGATGTCCGCAGCGCCGCCGCCCAGCGCGTGGTTCTGCGTCGCACACCGCATTTCCGGGAAACCCCGCCCAGCGACGCGCCGCTGCTGCCCGACCTCGACATTGACGTCGGCACGCTGCGCATCGACCGCTTCATCGCCGAACCGCCGGTATCGGGCGTGCGCCGCATCATGACCGTGGCTGGCCGTGCGCATATCGCGGATGGACGTGCGCAGGTAAGCGCCGAGGGGGGCACGATCGCCGTCGAGGGCAAGGGCGGCGGCGACCGCTTCACCGCCAGCCTCGACGCGGTGCCGGAACGCAATCGCCTCGGCCTCGACGTCGACATGGACGCGCCGCGGGGGGGGCTTATCGCCGGGCTGATGGGCTTTACCCAGCCGGTCAACCTCAAGCTTTCGGGCAAGGGCGACTGGGCGGCATGGAACGGCAACCTCAACGCCAATCTCGGGCGGGGCGAACTGGCCAGACTGGCGCTGACCGCCCGCAACGGCACGTTCACGGTCAAGGGGCCGACGCAGGTCGCGCGGCTGTTCACCGGGCCGACCGCGAACCTGTTGGGGCCGATCACCAACCTCGACGTCACCGCTGCGTTCGACAAGCGCCGCGCCAACGTTTCGGGCCTGATCTCCAGCGATGCCTTCAGGCTGACGCCCACCGGGCAGGTCGATCTGGGCGAGAGCCGCTTCAAGGATCTGCGGCTGGCGTTCATGCTGCTCAAGCCCTCGGCCATCGCCGAGAACCTGAGCGGTGCCGGGCTTACCGCCAACCTTGCGCTTGACGGCGCCTTCACCACTCCTTCGGTCAACTACGAGATCGCCGCAAGGCGCATCGTGATGAACGACATGGGGCTGGATAACCTTTCGGCCAAGGGCGCAGCGAAGGTTGATGCCGGGCATATCATGATCCCGGTTGCAGCGCGCGTCAGTCGCATCACCGGGCTGGACAGCGTGGCGGGTGGCAAGCTCGACAACGTCACCCTCAACGGCGATCTTGCCATCGAAGGGCCGCGCATCCTGTCTGACAACATGCGCCTTCGCTCTGACCGTATCGATGCCGGGCTGATCCTCGTCGCCGACATGAGCAAGGGCCTCTACACCGGCGCGATCGACGGCAAGATCGACAACTACCGCGTCGACAGCGTGGGGATCTTCAACATCCGCACCGACATGGACCTCAAGACCGAGGGCCAGGGCTTTGCATTGCAGGGCACGGTGCGCGCCCGCTCGACCAAGCTGCTGAACGACAGCCTACAGACATATCTGGGCGGCAACTTCTCCGCATCGTCCAACGTGAAGTACGGGTCGGACGGGGTGGTGCACTTCTCCAACGCACGTATGAACGCGCCGCTGCTGACAGTGACGGGCGGGCGCGGCAGCTGGTCGCCGGATGGGCGCATCGCGCTGGCCGCGAACGGATCGTCGAAGCAGTACGGCAAGCTGGGCGTGCGCGTCACGGGCACCATCGCCAATCCCGATGCGCACATCACCGCCGAAAAGCCCGGCCTCGGCATCGGTCTTGCCAATCTCGACGCGCGCATCCGGGGTGCCCGAATCGAAGGCGGCGGCACCGGCTATCGGCTCGATGCCAAGGCCGACACCGACTACGGCCCGCTGACCGCCGATGTCACGCTGGGGCTTGGCAAGGCGACTTCGGTGCAGATCAACAAGGCGAACCTGTCCGGCGTCGATTTCGCAGGTCGGATCGTCCAGACACCGTCCGGCCCATTCGCCGGTCAGTTGACCGCCAACGGCAACGGTATCGGCGGCATTGTCCGGCTCGATGCAGAGGGCAAGTATCAGGCCGCCGACTTCAACCTGCGCGCCAGGAACGCCATCTTCGACGGCCCGGCCAAACTCGCGATCGGTTCTGCCATCATCGACGGGCGGGCCGTGCTCTACGATCAGCCCTACGTTGTTGCCGACGCGCAGATCGCAGGGATGAACCTGGGTGCGCTCGATCTGGCCGCTGCCCGCTTCATCGTCGATTATCGCGACGGGCGCGGCAAGGCGAAAGGTCTGGTCGAAGGTGTCAGCGGCGTGCCGTTCCGCCTCGGCGTCAATGCCGATCTTCAGCCTGAACTGTGGCGCGTGGCGTTGCAGGGCAGGGTGCGCGGGCTGGATGTCAAGACGACCACGCCTGCGCGTATTCTGCCTCGGGACGGCACGTACGAACTCCTGCCCACCAACATCGGCTTCGGTGGCGGCAGCCTGAAGGTTGCGGGCAAATACGGCGAAGGCATGAAGCTGCAGAGCCGCATGGAAGGCGTCGATCTGGCGATCCTCAATGCCTTTGCGCCCGGCTACGGCATCGGTGGCAAGGTGAGCGGCAGTCTTGATTTCGAGCAGGCCACCGCCACTGCCTTCCCGCGCGCCGATGCCCGGCTCAGCCTGACCAACTTCACCCGGACCAGTTCCGCTGCCGTCAGTCAGGGGATCGACGTCAATCTCGTCGGCAAGCTGCTGGCGGACGGCGGCGAGGCGCGCATGGTGTTCCGTCGCCGGGGCACGGTGATCGGGCGGATGCAGGCCAGCCTCAAGCCGCTTCCCGCAGGCAATGGACCTTGGGCAACGCGGCTGATGGAGGCCCCGCTGGGCGGCGGTATCCGCTACAACGGGCCTGCCGATACGCTGTTCTCGTTCGCGGGCCTTTCGGGCCAGACGCTGACGGGGCCGATCGGGCTGGCGGCGGACTTCTCGTGCCGCGTCTCCGATCCGTGCATCAATGGCGTCGTGCAGGGCCGCGACATGGTCTATGAGAACCAGGCCTACGGCACCCGCCTCAGCCGCATGGCGCTGTCGGGCAAGTTCAGCGGCAACACGCTGGAGCTGACCTCGCTCACCGCCAAGGCGGGCGATGGCAACGTCAGCGCCAGCGGGCGGGTGAGCCTCGCCGCCGATGCGGGCTATCCCATGGACCTCAACGTCAAGCTGGACCGCGCGCGCCTGGCCCGCAGCGACGCGCTCTCGGCGACGGCGACGGGCAACCTGCACCTGACCAAGGCGGCGGGCGAACCCGCGCTGCTGTCGGGCGAGATCCGCCTGCCGGAAACCCGCTACCAGATCGTGCGCGAAGGCGCGGCGCAGATTCCGCGCCTGACCGGCGTGCGCTTCAAGCCGCCCCTCGGGCCCAAGCGCATCACCGGCGACGAACCGGCGCCCACTGCCGCCAGCGCCTTTGCGCTGATCCGTCTCGACCTGCATCTGCGGGCACCGGAGAAGCTCTACGTCTCGGGAATGGGACTGGAGTCGGAATGGAGCGCCGATTTCCGCATCAACGGCACCACGGCTGCACCTTCGCTGTCGGGTGAGGTGGAACTGGTGCGCGGCACGCTGGGCTTCGCAGGCCGCTCGTTCGAGCTGAGCGACGGTCTGGTGTCCTTCACCGGTGGCAAGACCATCGATCCCACGGTCAAGATCACCGCGACCGACGACATCGAGGACGTGACCGTCAACATCAACGTCACCGGGCAGGCCTTCAATCCGCAGATCGATTTTTCGTCCTCGCCCAGCCTGCCGGACGACGAGGTGCTCTCGCGCATCCTGTTCGGCAGTTCGATCGCGAACCTGTCGGCACTCCAGGCGGTGCAACTGGCGTCGTCGCTCAACTCTCTGCGGGGCACGGGCGGCGGGCTGAACCCGCTGGGCACCTTGCGCTCGGCAGCGGGCATCGACCGTCTGCGCATCCTCGGCCCCGACGAGGCGAGTGGGCGCGGCACCGCGGTTGCGGCTGGCCAGTACCTGACCGACGATATCTACGTCGAGCTGATCACCGACGCGCGCGGGTTCACCGCCACGCAGCTGGAAGTCAGCGTCACCAAGTGGCTTTCGGTGCTGAGCCAGGCCGGCGGCTCGGGCGTCAACAGCCTGAACGTGCGCATCAAGAAGGACTACTGATGCGCGCCGGCATAGCCACGATCCTCGCGCTTGCGGCCCTGCTGGGCGGTTGCAAGCGCGAGGCGACGTTCGAGGAACGCTACGATACCGCGAACCGGACCATCGTCGATCGCGCCAAGCGCATCGACGCGCAGATCGCCGGTTCTGCGCCGGCCGAGGATGATTCCGCCGAAGAAAACGCCGCCAACTGAAACCCGGGGTTTACTTTCATCCCGCTAGGTACCTCTCCGAATTATCGGTTTGGCGGGGCGTGATGGTTACCAATGACAATGGCGACAGGCTGGCACCGCGGCGCGAGGTGCTGCTGCAGGCACGCTGTCGCAAATCCAGCTGGCATGTGTTCTCCGTGGAACTCGGCGACATATCCCAAGGTGGCTGCAGCATCATCGGTAGCGCCGGGAACTTCGAGGTGGGCGACATCGTCCAACTGCGGATCACCGGCTTTCGCCCTTTGAAGGCGCAAGTGCGCTGGATCAGCGGAGATTGCGTCGGCGTCGAGTTTCAAAGCGCCCTGACGCGTGCCGTGATAGATGACCTTGCGGCAACATACGGCATCGCCATACGCGTCGGCTCCGTCCCCTGCTGATCGGCATCCGCCGGCAATTCAGGTGATTCGACCTTTTCGGTAACATCGTTCCTGCAAGGGTCCGGATGCTTTTCAGCCGGACTTTCAAAGGGCTCCGGTGATCGTCAGCTAATCCATGTTACCCAGTGGGCGGCCCGTCATCTGGCACAACTCATCCCTAATAGAATGACCATATTATCCCTTAGAGTGCACTTTTGCCCGGTCGGCACCCGCCGATTTCGATGAGCGATCACGGCGGCAGTCGACGAACGAAGCAAAAGGGTGAAGTCCGATGAAGATGCGTATTGCATTGGCAACGATCATCACGACTGCAGCTACACTTTCCGCCGGGGAGGCCTACGCGGGAACGCGTGCGGGGCAATCCTATGTCAGTTCTCCTGCCGGCAAGGGCTGGCAGTCCGGTCACGGCTCGCGAGGGCTTCTCAATGGCCTGCACAATCCTCGCGGAAGCGGCCACAACTGGGGCCGTGGCAATGGCTGGGGCAAACCCGGCAAGGGTCATGGCTGGGGCAAGCCCGGTAACGGCTGGGGCAAACCTGGCAAGGGCCACGGCTGGGGCCACGGCGGTGGCCATGGTTGGCCCCACGATCCGGACAAGTCGCACGGCTGCTGATGCCGTTCGCACGGGCGGGGAACCCGTAAGCGACCGATCGTAGCGCACGACGATGCGCTCGACGGTGGGGAGTCTGAAAGGTACCGTGGTGCAAGCGCCTATCGCGGCCCCACCCAGTACCGAATTTCGAAAATCGCTGGAAATGGTGGACGCACTTGGGCTCGAACCAAGGACCCGCTGATTAAGAGTCAGCTGCTCTACCAACTGAGCTATGCGTCCCCACGGGTATCCGCAGGAGAAGGTGGTGGTGGACGCACTTGGGCTCGAACCAAGGACCCGCTGATTAAGAGTCAGCTGCTCTACCAACTGAGCTATGCGTCCCCACAGGGTCTCCGTAAGAAAGGTATGGTGGACGCACTTGGGCTCGAACCAAGGACCCGCTGATTAAGAGTCAGCTGCTCTACCAACTGAGCTATGCGTCCACGCTACCTGTCCGGGAGGGCCTTGCGGCCCCGCCTCTCGGCGGCGGAGAGGCCCCTATAACGGCAGATTTTCGGATTGGAAGCGAAAACTTGAAAAAGTTTCAGGACAATGACCCTCTGCCCTGATTCCAACGATTTACCGCCATGATGGTGCCCAGGCAGATCATGTTGGTGAGCATCGAGGTGCCGCCATGGCTCATGAAGGGCAGGGGGATGCCGACCACGGGTGCCAGTCCCATGACCATCATCAGGTTGATCATCACGTAGAAGAACATTGTCGCGGTCATGCCCGCAGCCAGCAGGCTGGAGAAGCGGTCCGGTGCGCGGCGTGCCACCCCCATGCCCCAGCCGATGACGATGGTGAAGACGACCAGCACGAACAGCCCGCCCATCAGTCCCCATTCCTCGGACATGGTGGCGAAGACGAAGTCGGTATGCGGTTCAGGCAGGTACTGCAGATGGCTTTGCGTGCCGTTGCCGAAGCCCTTGCCGAAGATGCCGCCCGAACCGATCGCGATCTTGGACTGGGTGATGTGGTATCCGGTGCCCAGCGGATCGTTCTCCGGGTCCATGAACACCAGCACGCGGTTGCGCTGGTAGTCGTGCAGCAGGGTGAAGAAGGCGATCGGTGCAAACACCATCAGCGCGCCGCCTGCGCTCAGGAACCACCACAGGGGCAACCCGGCCAGGAACATTGTCACCACGCCGCCGAAGCACACTGCCGTCGCGGTGCCTAGGTCAGGCTGGATCAGCACGAACAGCGCGGGCACTCCGATCAGGACGCCCGCAGGCACCAGTCCCCGCCAGCTGGCGGTCATCGCGTGCGGGAGCGTTTCGTAGAAGCGGGCAAGCACCAGCACGATCGCGGGTTTCATCAGCTCGGACGGCTGCAGAGACATGAAGCCGAGGTTCAGCCAGCGCTGGCTGCCGCCCCCGACTGCGCCGATCAGTTCGACCAGCACCAGCAGCAACAGGATCGTTCCATAGACCGGGTAGGCAAGGCTGCGGAACAGGTTGCGGTTCACACGCGCGATAACCATCGCCATGACCAGGAACACGCAGAAGCGCACGACATGGCTGAGCGCGTACCGCTTCAGATCGCCGCCCGCCGCAGAATCGAGCACCGCCGCACCCAGCGCGACCAGCGTACAGAGCGGGATCAGCATCTGCCATGGCTGGCGGGAGATGGCTTCCGGAACGATGGAGCGGCTCATTGCGGCGATCCTGTGCCGGGGGTGGGGCTGGTCGGGGCGGCAGGCGTTGCCGGAGCGGCGGGCGCAGCAGTGGCAGCGGCAGGGCGTTCGTCAGGCTCGGGGGCAGGAGAAGCAGCCTCGCTGATAGCCTGACGCGGCTCGTCCGGCTGCTCCGCGCCCTGCAACCGGCGGCTTTCTTCCTCGGGAGAGACCTTGGGCGCACCCACGCCGTACTGCGCCGAGTAGGCGCGGTAGCGGGCGTCAAGGCGCTCCTTGGGCGTGCCACCCCAGGTCTTTTCAAGGCCGGTCAGGATTTCCATGCCCTTCTCCTTGTCGAAGATGTAGGTCATGACGTCGCGTGCGATCGGATATGCCGCGCCCGAACCGCCACCGTGTTCGACGATGACGGAACACGCATAGCGCGGATTGTCGACCGGCGCGAAGCAGATGAAGTGGCCATGGTCGCGATGCTTCCACAGGCCGCCCTTGCCGTTGCCGACATTGAGGCCGACGACCTGGGCGGTCCCCGTCTTGCCCGCCAGCTTGACGTCGGTCAGCGGCATCCGCGCGTGGGGCGCGGAACCGGGGCCGTTGGCGACGTCTGACATAGCCTGCCGAACATAGGCAAGGTGCTCGTCCGGAATGCCCAGCGAAGACTGCGGCTCATGCTCGTGCCCGTGCAGCAGGCGCGGCATGATGAGGCGCCCGCTGGCGATGCGCGATACCTGCACCGCCTGTTGCAGCGGATTGACGAGGAAATAGCCCTGGCCGATCGTCGCGTTGACGGTGTCGAAAGTCTGCCATTCCTTCTTGTACTTGCGCAGCTTCCAGGCCGGATCGGGCACCGTGCCATAGGACTGTCCGGCGACCGGAAGCGGAAACTCCGCTCCCAGCCCCAGCCGGTGCGCCATCGCCGCGATCGGGTCCATGCCGATGCGCTGGGCGAAGTGATAGAAGTAGACGTCGCAACTCTGGTAGATGCCCTTGGCCATGTTGACCTGACCGTGCCCCCGCCGGTTCCAGCAGTGGAACACGCGGTTGCCGACGCGCAGGCCACCTCCGCAGAACACAGATTCGTTGGGGTCCAGCCCCGCTTCGAGGAACGACAGGCCGACCATCGGCTTCACCGTCGAGCCGGGTGGATAAAGGCCTCGCAGAACCTTGTTGCGCAGCGGCACGTGGTCGTCGTCAGACAGCATCTTCCATTCGAGACGACCGATGCCGTCGGAAAAGCTGTTGGGGTCGAAACTGGGCATCGAGCACATCGCCAGCACATCGCCGGTCTGGCAGTCCATCACTACGACTGCGGCGGATTCCAGACCGATGCGGCGGGCGGCGTAGTCCTGAATCTGGCCGTCGATGGTCAGCTTGACGGTCTTGCCGGGAATGTCCTCACGTGTGTCGAGGTCACGCACGATGCGACCCGAGGCAGTGACTTCCACGCGACGGGCGCCCGGCGTACCGCGCAAATCCTTCTCGTAGAACTTTTCCAGCGCGTCCTTGCCCAGCTTGTAGCCGGGGGTCAGCAGCACCGGATCGTGGTCCTTCTCGTACTCTTCGGCCGAAGCGGCGCCGACGTAGCCGATCAGGTGGCCGACGTTGGGACCACCGGGGTAGAAGCGCGAATAGCCGCGCTGAGTGACCACGCCGGGCAGGTCCGGGAGCCGCACGCTGACGGCGGCGAACCGCTCCCAGTCGAGGCGCGAGGCGACTTCGACCGGCTGGAAACCGTGCGAACGGTCCAGCTTGTCCTGCAAGTCCTGCATCGCGATGGGCGACAGTGACAGCAGCTTGCCCAGTTCGGCGATGGTGCGGTCGGCATCGGTCATTCGCTCTGGAATGATGTCGACACGAAAGTCCGCGCGGTTGGATGCCAGCGGCTGCCCATGGCGGTCGAGGATCCAGCCACGGCGCGGCGGCATCAGCGACAGGTTGACGCGATTGCTTTCGGCCTTGAGCTTGTATTTCTCGTTCTCGAAAACCGACAGATACGTCATGCGAGCGGCCAGCAGGCAGCCGATGCCGCCCTGAATGCCACCGACGATGATGGTACGGCGGTCGAAGCTGTTGCGCAGGGTGCCGGTCGTGACGTGCGGCGCACGGATAAGGCGCCGGAAATTGAACTTCATCGCATGACCAGGAACGGGGTCAGGCGAACGCGGTCCATCAGGGCCACGAAGCGTCCGACGAGCGGGTAGACTATCACGGAAATCACCACCTGCGGCACGATGACTTGAAGCGGGGCGGATGCTCCGGCGACGTTCGCGACGCCAAGGCACAGCACAATATAGGCGATGATGAGCCCGATCGCCACCAGCCACTCGGTCAGGAAGTTGCGCCAGGGCAATCGCGCCTCGACATTGTCGAGCACGATCGTCGACACCGACCAGAGCAGGGCGGCGGTGCCGAAAGGAGATCCGGAGAACAGGTCGTCGAAAAGGCCCAGCGGCAGGCCGGCCCACATCGGCAGCAGGCCGGGGCGCAGCTGACGCCACGCGACGAAGATCAGGAAGCCCATCGGCGGCAGGACGGGGGCCGAGGCGATCAGCAGCCAGCCCGGCGTCAGCGATCCCAGCATGACCACCAGCCAGGGCAAGGCGTTCGCGATCATCCGCGACGGGCGCCGATTGATCCTCTGCCTGACGACCGTGTCGTTGCCGGACAGCAATGTCACGCTCACTGCGCTCCGGGCTGGGGTTCGGAAGGCGGCGGAGGCGGCGGGGGCGCCCAGGTCCGTTCGACCATGACGTAGTCAGTGTCCGACGGGTTGCTCAGCACGCGTGCCACTGCGCCATCGCGCAGCAGTTCGGTGATGACCGCCAGCGGTGTGCCGGGACGATAGAGGCCGCCTGAACCGGACGTCACCATGACATCGCCCTTGCGCAGCGGGTTGAGACCAAGGTTGACCAGGCGGATGCGGATCGTGCCGTCGCCATGCCCCTGCGCAAAAGCGGGAATGCCGTCCTTTGCACGGCGCACCGGCACGACGCTTTCGGTGTCGGTGATCAGCAGGACGCGGGAACTGGACGCACCCACTTCGAGAACGCGGCCCAGCAGCCCCAGTTGAGAGCGGATCGGCATGCCCTTGACCACGCCCTTGTCGGCGCCTGCGCCCAGCGTGGCGAAGCGACGTACGCTGGCACCGGTGGAACTGACCAGACGGGCATAGGCGACCGGCTGATTGTCGTCCTGGCGCAGGCCAAGCAGGCCCTTGAGCCGGCGGTTTTCGTCCTCGGTCGCCTGCGCCTTTGCGAGGCGGACCTTGGCTTCGGCCAGTTCGCGTTCGAGGCGCACGCGTTCACGACCGGTCTGGAAGAAGCCGCCGATCTCGCCAAGGAAATCCTTGCCGATGCGTCTGCCACCCGAAGACGCCTGCGCAGGCGCTTCGGTCACGTCCGCCGCCGCGCCGCGCAACATCGAAAACGCACCGGGATTGACGATCGACACCACCAGCAGGGCAAGCCCCACCACTGCGCCAAGCACGCCGGCAGCATAGTGGAAGAACGTCGTGTACTGCGCCCTGCGCGAAAAGCCGGAGCGCCGATTGGCTGGCGGTGCCATGCGCCATGCACTCCTGTCATTCCCACGCGGCGGTCCGATCAGGAACTCCGCCGCGCCTGTAAGGGAGTTCCGCGCCGACTGTCAGCCCGCAACTCCCGCTTTTCAGCCGATCAGGCCGACATCAGGACGCCGTTGTAGATCGGATCCTCCATCGCGCGGCCGGTGCCAAGCGCGACGCAGGACAGCGGATCTTCGGCAACGCTGACGGGCAGGCCGGTTTCCTCACGCAGGTAATCGTCCAGACCCTGGATCAGCGCGCCGCCGCCAGTGAGCACGATGCCCTGATCGACGATGTCTGCAGCCAGTTCGGGCGCGGTGTTTTCCAGCGCGATGCGCACGCCCTCGATGATCTGGCCGATCGGTTCCGCCAGCGCCTCGGCGATGTTCGCCTGGGTGATGGTGATTTCCTTGGGGACGCCGTTGACGAGGTCGCGGCCCTTGATGTGGATCGTCTCGCCGATGCCGTCTGCGGGCATGACGGCGATGCCGTAGTCCTTCTTGATGCGTTCCGCCGTGGCGTCGCCGATCAGCAGGTTGTGGTGACGGCGCACGTAGGAAACGATCGATTCGTCCATCTTGTCACCGCCCACGCGCACCGAGGTGGTGTAGGCGAGGCCCCGCAGCGACAGCACCGCGACTTCGGTGGTGCCGCCGCCGATGTCGACCACCATCGAGCCGACCGGCTCGGTGACGGGCATGTCGGCACCGATCGCTGCGGCCATCGGTTCCAGGATCAGGAACACCTGGCTGGCGCCGGCGTTGCTGGCCGCATCGCGGATCGCGCGGCGTTCGACCGAAGTGGAGCCTGAGGGCACGCAGATCACGATCTTGGGATAGCGGAACAGGCTCTTCGATCCGTGCACCTTGCGGATGAAGTGCTTGATCATCTCTTCCGCGATTTCGATGTCGGCGATCACGCCGTCGCGCAGCGGGCGGATGGCTTCGATGTTGTCGGGCGTCTTGCCCATCATCATCTTGGCGTCATCGCCAACGGCCTTGACCTTCTTAACGCCGTTCATCGTTTCGATCGCGACGACCGAAGGCTCGTTCAGGACGATGCCGCGATCCTGCACGTAGACCAGCGTATTGGCCGTGCCGAGATCGATCGCCATGTTCTGGGAGCCGAGTTTGAAGAATCGCGAGAAGGGGCCGGCCATCTAAAATCCGTTTCTTACCAATCGCTTGCCGAATCATCCTCGACAACCGCGACAGGGGGTTGCGGGTAGGAGGGGACGCCTTAGCCCATCGATTCGCGAAAGGCCAAAATTTTGTTCCTGATTCCGGGGGGAAACGACCGTCGTCCGTCTCGAATTGACGGCGGTTCATCGCTAGGTTCCGTTTTGCAGGCCAATGCCGTGCATCGTCGCTGTGGACACCTACCCGCACGATGAATTTCGAGGAACACGATGCCAACGATCCGCCGCCTGCCCGAACATCTCGTCAACCGGATTGCAGCGGGCGAAGTGGTGGAGCGACCGGCTTCCGCGCTCAAGGAACTGGTGGAGAACGCGATCGATGCCGGTTCCACCGAGATAACGGTGCGACTGGCGTCAGGCGGGCTCGACATGATCGAGGTCACCGACGACGGCTGCGGCATGCGCCCCGAAGAAATCGCGCTGGCGCTGGAGCGGCACGCCACCTCCAAGCTGCCGGACGAGGCGATCGAACTGGTGGCGACGCTGGGTTTTCGCGGCGAGGCGCTGCCCTCGATCGGGTCGGTGGCGCGACTTACCATAGAAAGCCGTCCCCACGACGCGACTGAGGGGTGGAAGCGCGTGGTCGATCACGGCGCCGTGGCGCAGGACGCGCCTGCTGCCCTTCCGCCGGGCACCCGCATCCGGGTGGAGGATCTGTTCGGGAAGGTTCCGGCACGTCGCAAGTTCCTGCGCACGCCGCGCTCCGAATATGCCGCCTGCCTCGATGTCGTCCGCCGGCTGGCCATGGCGCGGCCCGATGTCGGCTTCACCATGGAGCATGACGGGCGGCGCGTCCTGTCCGTGCAGCCGCGTGAGGAACTGGCGGCGCGGGTCGCCCGTCTGGTTGCGCGCGAACTGGCCGAAGACGGCGTCATCATCGAAGCGGAGCGGGAAACTGCACGGCTCACCGGGGTGGCCGGACTGCCCACCTACAACCGCGGTGTCGCCGACCACCAGTACCTGTTCGTTAATGGCCGTCCGGTGCGCGACAAGCTGCTCGTCGGCGCGGTGCGCGGGGCCTATTCGGACATGCTGGCGCGCGACCGCCATGCTGTGCTGGCGCTGTTCCTCGACATTCCGCCCGAAGAAGTGGACGTCAACGTCCATCCCGCCAAGACCGAGGTGCGCTTTCGCGATCCCGCATTCGTGCGCGGCTTCCTGGTGGGCGCGCTGCGCCATGCGCTGGAAGGTGCAGGCCAGAAGAGCGCGCAGCCGCCGCAGTCCTCAGCCATGAACATGTGGCAGGTGGAGCCGGTAGCGCCGTCAGTGACGCCGTCCATTGCGCCCGCGCCGTCCATTGGCTCGCTGTTCGCGCGCGAATATTCCACGCCTTCCACGAACTACCGGCCGTCTCGCGTGTCGGAGGCGGGCGAGGCATGGCGCTCTTACGAAGCGGACGTCATGGCTCAGCCTGCCGCGCGAGCGGAAGTGGCGGAGCAGGCGGATGCCGAGGCGCTGCGCTATCCATTGGGCGTGGCGCGCGGGCAGGTGGCAGGCACCTATATCGTCGCGGAGGCGGAAGACGGGCTCGTGATCGTCGACCAGCATGCCGCGCACGAACGTCTCGTCCTTGAAAGGCTCAAGGCCGCGGGTGCAGAGGAGGCGATGAACCGGTCGCAGGCGCTGCTGTTGCCCGAAGTCGTCGAACTGGAGGAAGTCGCCTGCGACGCGCTGGAGGACAAGCTGGCCGATCTCGCGCGTCACGGGCTGGTGCTGGAACGGTTCGGCCCCGCCGCCATGCTCGTGCGCGCGGTGCCCTCCGTCCTCTCCAAAAGCGATGTCGCCGCGCTGGTGCAGGATGTGGCCGACGATCTTGCACGTAACGGCGATGCGCTGCTGCTGGGCGAGAAGCTGGACCTCGTTCTGGCGACGATGGCCTGCCACGGCTCGGTCCGTGCCGGGCGCGCGCTCTCGGTGGCGGAGATGAACGCACTGCTGCGCGAAATGGAGCGAACGCCGCGTTCCGGCCAATGCAACCATGGCCGCCCCACGTGGGTTAAGCTTGCCCATCAGGACATAGAAAAACTGTTTGGGCGGAAATGATGCAAAAACATGTGATCGTGCTGGCTGCGCTTGTCGTTCTGGCAGGCTGCAACAGGGAAAGCCCTGCCGAAAAGGCCGCCGATGACGCCCGCGACATCGCGATGGTCGAGAAGATGAGCAAGGAACCGTTCAAGCCCATCCTGCCGATCGCCATCACCTCCGTCGATATAGACCGCTATGGACTGGACAAGCCGGGCTGCACCTTCAGCAAAGGCAAGTCCACCGAGCCGCTGTTCATCGCCACGCGCGACGAAGGGTTCATGCGGGTGGCCGGTGATCTCAAGCGGTTCTCCGCGCGCAGCCTCAGCGCCGATCTGCCGGGCGGAGCGCGCACCACATACGTCGGGCTATCCAGTTGGGTGGATATCATACGCCAGCCCGATGCGGGAACCGCCAGCGACCAGTCGATCTGGCCGGCACGCCTGATCGTTCACGACTCGCAGGAGCGCGTCGCCTTCCAGGCCGACGGGACGATGCGCTGCAGGGAGTGACGTTCACGCCATGACGGGGCGGACCAGCATCCACACCGCCATGGCGACCATCA
The DNA here is from genome assembly GCF_050433305.1 of Novosphingobium gossypii. Taxonomy (NCBI): domain Bacteria; kingdom Pseudomonadati; phylum Pseudomonadota; class Alphaproteobacteria; order Sphingomonadales; family Sphingomonadaceae; genus Novosphingobium; species Novosphingobium gossypii. The sequence goes on from NZ_JBNPXM010000001.1 coordinate 545,845, forward strand.
ACATATTCTCCAGCAGCGACACGAACCCCAGCGGCACGTTGCCCGACCCGCCGACGCAGGCGCACTTCAGTTCGCGTTTCTGCACGTAGACTGCGTAGTAGACGGAGGCTGTACCGATGCCGCCGATCACCAGTGCCACCGGGATCGACAGCCATGGCAACACGCCTGCCGCCATCAGGGCGCCCGTGCTCCACTCCAGAAACGGATAGGCGTAGGCATAGGGCACCCAGCGTCGGGCCAGCAGGTCATAGCCCAGGAACATCGACGAGAATTTATCGATGTCCTGTAGCTTGAGCATGGCGAGCAGCATCATCGAGAAGGCCACGAACCATTCTGCCGCCTGCACGGTGAACACGCTGCCCAGCGTGACCCGGCTTGCCACCAATGCGATGGCCGCAGCAGTGGCGAAGACCCACAGCACGGGGCCATATGTCAGCTTTGCAGGATCCTTGTCCTTGCCGAAGAAGCGCAGCAGATCGGTATGTCCGCCGATCCGTCGGCCGTCGATGAAGGTCTGGGGCGTGGTGGCAACGTCGTGCGCGGCCTTGAAGGCATCGACTTCAGTGCGAGTCGTCAGCCAGTGGTCTTCCACCTTATAGCCCCGGCTTTTCAGCAGGTGCTTCGATTTCAGGCCGAAGGGACAGACGTGCTTGTCCATGACCATGCGGTAGAGGACGGCTGTTTTGTCCGAAGGATGAGTGAGGGACTGGTCATTGCTCATGCCGGGTCTATAACTTCCGTACCATGGTACGGAGTCAAGCATGGCCCTGACGATTTCCGAACTCGCGCGCGCAGGGGGCGTCGGTGTCGAGACGGTGCGGTTCTACCAGCGCAGGGGATTGCTGCACGATCCGCGGCCGGCCCGCAGCGCCGGATCGCGTGGGCAGCGGCATTACGGCGAAGATGACGTGCGCCGCTTGCGGTTCGTGCGCGCGGCCAAGGATGCGGGGTTCATCCTGCATGAGATCGCCGAGTTGCTGGACCTGGACGCCAGCGAAGACCGGGCGCGGGCGCGCGCCATGGCGGCGACGCGGATCGCGCATCTCGATGCGGAGATCACCCGGCTCGAACGGGCGCGCGCGTCGCTGCGCCGGTTGGCGAAAGAGTGCGCGGGCGGCAAGACCGGCCCATGCCCGATCATCGCCGCGTTCGAGGAGGGGGAATGACGCGCCGCGTCTTCACCCCGCCCCGGATCGCATAATCAGACGTTGAAGCGGAAGTGCATCACATCGCCGTCGGCGACGACGTATTCCTTGCCTTCCTGGCGGAACTTGCCCGCTTCCTTCGCGCCGGCCTCGCCCTTGCAGGCGACGAAGTCGGCGTAGGCGATGGTTTCGGCGCGGATGAAGCCGCGCTGCATGTCGGAGTGGATCGTACCCGCCGCTTCAGGAGCCTTGGCGCCCTTGTGCACGGTCCAGGCGCGCGCTTCCTTGGGGCCGACGGTAAAGAAGGTCAGCAGTTCCAAAAGGTCGTAGCCGGCACGGATGATGCGGGCCAGACCCGCTTCGGCAAGGCCCATCTCCTCAAGGAAGACCATGCGGTCCTCCGGCTCCATGCCGGTCAGTTCAGCCTCGATCGCGGCGGAGACGATGACGGCGCTGGCGCCTTCGGCCTTCGCCTTTTCGAACACGCGGGCCGAGAAGGCGTTGCCTTCCGCAGCGGCTTCTTCCTCGACGTTGCAGACGTAGAGCACCGGCTTGGCGGTGATAAGCTGCGCCTGTGCGAACACGCGTGCTTCGTCCTCGTCCCTGGGCTGGGTGAGGCGGGCGGGCTTGCCGTCGCGCAGCAGGTCCAGCGCCTGGCCCAGCACCGAGGCGACGATCTTTGCTTCCTTGTCGCCCTGCGTCGCCTTCTTCTGGGCGGCGGGGACGCGCTTTTCCAGGCTTTCGAGGTCGGAGAGCAGCAGTTCGGTCTCCACCGTATCGGCATCGGCGATCGGATCGACCTTGTTGTCTACATGCTGGATGTCATCGTTCTCGAAGCAGCGCAGGACGTGGATGATGGCGTCCACTTCGCGGATGTTGCCGAGGAACTGGTTGCCCAGCCCTTCGCCCTTAGATGCGCCGCGTACCAGCCCGGCGATGTCCACGAAGGACAGCTGCGTCGGGATGACCTTGGCGGAGCCGGCGATCTGCGCCAGCGTGTCAAGCCGCGTATCGGGCACACCGACCTGGCCGACGTTCGGCTCGATCGTGCAGAACGGATAGTTGGCCGCCTGCGCCGCCTGCGTCTCGGTCAGCGCATTGAACAAGGTCGACTTGCCGACATTGGGCAGACCCACGATTCCGCAACGGAAACCCATCAAAAACTCCGAATACTGCTTGGCCACACGCCAAGGTGAATGGGGCGCCCATAGCCGCGTACGCGCAGGTTTACCAGCATCGCGGCATCGGCATTGCGCGCGGTTGACGGAAATTTCAGGTCTTGGCCTATAGAGCGCACTCATGAAGCGTCTTGCCCCGGTACTCCTTCCTCTTGCGGCTCTCGCCCTGGCGTCCTGCGGCGACAGCCCGGATACTGTGCTGGCCAAGGCGCGCCAGGATCTGGGGGCGGGCAACGCGCAGGAAGCGCGTTATCGTCTGGCGGAGGCGTTGCGCAGTGCTCCGGGTGATGCGCGCATTGTGATGCTGCTGGCGCAGGCGCATCTGCAGCAGGGCGATGTGGACGGGGCCGAACGGGTGCTTTCGCGGCTGGGTAAGGACGCGGGTTCCCCGCAGGCGTTGCGGCTGCGCGCAAGGATCGCGTTGCAGCGCGGCAAGGCAGCGGAGGCTCTGCGACTGCTCGCCCGGGATACTTCCGCCGAGAGCTCCGCCATCCAGGCGGAGGCGTATCTTGCGCAGGGTGACAGCGACGCGGCCCGCAAGGCCTTCCAGAACGCGCTCGATGCCGGGGGCGGTGCCGATGTGGCGGCGCAGTACGCGCGGTTCCTGCTGAAGGCCGGTGAACTCGATCGTACTGCACAAGTCCTGCGCGGCATGCAGGCGCGCGATCCCGGCGCTTACCAGACGCTGGTGCTGGCGGGCGATCTGGCTGTGGCGCGCGGGCAGACGGACGCTGCCATGGTAGCTTTCCAAAAGGCGGTGGACGCCTACCCCGACCGCGTGCCGCCCATGCTCGCGCTGGCGGACCTATATGGCGCGGCGGGGCGTTTCGACGATGTCGAGCCATTGCTCGACAAGGCGCAGACCATCGATCCCGACAATGAAACCGTCGCTGCAATGCGGCTGCGCGTGCTGGCCGGGCGCAAGCGGTGGAAGGACATCCGCAACATGCTGCAGACCCGCGAATCCCAGTTGGAGCCGGGATCGGAAGCGGCGCTGACGTATGGACGGGCCTTGCTCAACCTGGGACAGCCGGGGCAAGCACGGATGCTGGCAGGTCGTGCCGTGCTGATGCAGCCGGACAACCGCGACGCGCTGCTGCTGTTGGGCGAGGCGCGGCTGGCCACAGGCGATGCGCCGGGCGCATGGTCTGTACTGCAGCCGCTGGCCGCCGGAGCGTTGGCCGCAGGAGACGTGCTCCGCCCGGCATCGCGTGCGGCAAAGGCGGTCGGCGCCCCACAGGCCGATGCCCTGGCCCGAAGGACCGAGCCTGCGCAGCTTGCCCGGACCGAGGCGCTGGTGGCGAAGGGGGAAGCGGCTTTGACTGCCGGGCAGTGGGATGTGGCGCTTGGCGTCTATCGCACTCTGCTGGGCACCCGCGAAGATCCCGAAGTCCTGGCGCGGCTGGCGTTCGTGTGCACGCAAATGAGGCAGACCGCGCTGGCGATTGCCTATGCGGATCGTGCGGTGGCCGTCAGCGATGCGCCCCAATACCTTTATGTGGCGGGGCTTGCCCGGTTGGAAGGCGGGGTGCAGCTACCTCGCGCGCTTGCACAGTTGAAGCGCGCTGCCGAGGCTCAGCCCGACGATGCCGACATTGCGCAAGCGCTGGAAAAGGCAAGGGCCGCCGCGGGGTAGTCCCGCAGCGGCCCGTGGCCCCCGATTCGAAAGATCAGCCGCGGGTCTTGCGACGACGCGCGTAGGCCAGGCCGATGAGGCCCGCACCCAGCATGCCCAGCATGCCCGGCTCCGGAACGGCGGTGCCGCCCGACGACGAACCGCCCGAAGTTCCACCCGACGTGGTCGTGCCACCGGACGTGGTCGTTCCGCCCGAGGTCGTGGTGCCGCCCGAAGTCGTGGTCGTTCCGCCCGAAGTGGTGGTGGTGCCGCCCGAAGTCGAGGTGGAGGTCGTTCCGCCCGAGGTCGAGGAAGAGCTGGACGACGAAGAGCACTTCTTGCTCCACGGATAGCAGCCCTTGCCCCAGGTGGCGTGGGCAGGTGCGCTCATGGTCATGGCCATGCCCAGAGCGAGCGTGGAGGTCAGGATGATCTTGCGGTTCATTCGGTGTCCCCTTGGTAAGTCAATTCAGCTTACCATCATCTTAGCAATCACCGTGCCAATCGCAGTTTTGCGTAGTTTTCGGGCTATTCCAGTCTAACGATACCTGCATATTGTAAGCTAACCCGACAGATTATGCAGGGTGTCAGTCCTGCTGGCGCAGCGCGACGTCGTTCATGAACCGGGCATCGTCGTTCGCCGCCAGCCGGTCGGCCTCGGCAGAGATCGCGCCCAGCATGTCCGCAAGCGGGTCCATCTCGGCCTTGGCGTAGTTGCCCAGTACGTAGCCATGAACCCGGTCCTTGTGGCCGGGATGGCCAATGCCCAGTCGCACACGGCGGAATTCCGCGCCCATGTGCTGGTCGATGGAGCGCAGCCCGTTGTGCCCGGCATGACCTCCGCCGCGCTTCACCTTGACCTTGAAGGGGGGCAGGTCCAGCTCGTCATGGAAGACGGTGAGGGCGGACAGGTCCAGCTTGTAGAAGCGCATTGCTTCACCCACCGAACGGCCGCTTTCGTTCATGAAAGTGGCAGGCTTGAGCAGCAGTACCTTGTCGGCGCCGATGCGCCCTTCCTGCAGCCAGCCCTGGAACTTCTTCTGGACGGGCCCAAAGCCGTGGATCTCGGCAATGGCATCGGCGGCCATGAAACCGACGTTGTGGCGGTTGAAGGCGTATTGCGGGCCGGGATTGCCCAGGCCGACCCAGAGCTGCGTGGGCATTCGATGATCCTTTCAGGCCGCCCGCGGGAAGGGTCGGTCAAAGAAAAGGCCCTCCGTGCGGGTGCAGGGAGGGCCAATTCGTTCCACGATGGAAAAAGGCTTACTCGCCTTCGCCTTCCGTGGTGGTGTCGCCTTCCTCGCTGCGCAGGGCAGAGGGAGCGGCGATCGAGGCGACGGTGTCGTCTTCACCGTGAACCACGACTTCGGCGCCCTTGGGCAGCTTGATGTGGTTCAGGTGGATCGATTCGCCGACGTCGAAGCCGGTCACGTCCACGACGATTTCGTGCGGGATGTTGTCGGCATCGACGACCAGTTCAAGGTCGTGGTGCACGATGTTCAGCACGCCGCCGCGCTTCAGGCCCGGCGAAAGCTCTTCGTTCTGGAACACGACGGGGACCTTGACGGTCACGGTCGCGCCCTTGGCAACGCGCAGGAAATCGGCGTGGAGCGGACGCTCGGACACCGGGTGGAAGGCAACGTCCTTGGGCTGGGTACGGAACTTCTTGCCGCCAACTTCGACTTCGACGATCGAGTTGAAGAAGTGGCCGGTTCCGAGCTGGCGAGCCAGCTCCTTTTCCTGGACGTGGATCGCGAGGGGCTCTTCGTTGCCACCGTAGATGACGGCGGGCACGCGACCATCACGACGCAGTGCACGGGAGGCTCCCTTGCCAGCCCGATCACGCGTCTCGGCCGGCAGGTTAAGCGTATCGCTCATGGGACTTGCCTTTCAAAACTGGATAAACATGCGATGCAGCCCCGCTCATCGGTGCGCACCGTCCCGCCACGCCTCCAGGGATGACCATGACGGGAAGGCGCGGCCCTTACTGGCAGACGGGCGCAAATGCAAGGGGGAGGGTGCCGGGTGCGGCGGGGCGGCGGCGGGTTTCCTCGCCCGTCACTCCACCCGCTTTACTGCAAAGCCCTGCGCCGCCAGCATTGCGAGCAGGCCTTCCGGCCCGGCCATGTGCGCCGCGCCCACGGCGACAAAGGGTGCGCGCCCGGATTTCAGTGCCTGGGCGATCTTCGCGGTCCAACTGCGATTGCGCCCGGTGAACAGCACCGCCCGCAGTTCCGGGTCGGCCAGCAGCCCCGCGCGCGTTTCGCGCTCTATCGTTGCCATGTCGCCCTTGCGCCAGCTGATGGAGAGGTCGCGGTCGGGGACGGAGGCCTCTGCCACCACTGCGCTCAGCAGGTCGCGCTGTTCCTTTTCGGGCAGGGCATCGAACAGGCCAAGCTGCATCGCGGCACCTTCCAGCTCCACCACCGGGCGCCCGCCCGCCGCCGCGATCACCGCGCGATCGACGCCGTTGCGGGCATCGCCCTCTTTTGCGCCGGAACGCGCCAGGGTCAGTGCCGCAGCCCAGGTGTCCATGCCTGCAAAGTCGCCGTCGGCATGGCCGCTCTTTGCCAGTAGTGCGGCAAGGGCAGGGCGGTCCTTTGTAGGCACCCGCTGCGACAGGGGCGGCTGCCCTTCGGTGCGGGCGAGCCGGGCGAACGTGGCAGCAACTTCGGCCTCGTCCGCCAGATTGCCGACTTCGACCAGGATCGCCTCGGCACGCGCAAGGGCGACCTCCACTTGCGGGGTGCGCCACGCCAGCGGCCGGTCCGACGAATGGATCGTGCCGAACAGCCACCCTTCGTGCCCCTGCGCATCAGTGACATGCCACAGCGCAGGGTTCGCCTCCTGCGGGCCGGAGGAGCATGCGAAAAGGCCAAGGAGGCACAGCAATGCAGCGATGCGACGCATGGGCGGCTTACTGCACCCGCGTCGATGCGATGCCTTGTGCGGCCAACTGGTCCTGTACGCTGCCCGGACCCGCCAGATGCCCGGCCCCGACTGCAACGAACACGATCCCCGGCTTGTCCAGCCGCGCCTTGAGCCACTTCGCCCAGTTCGCGTTGCGATCGGTAATCAGCACCTTGCGCACGGTGGGGTCGCTCTCGTCCTCGTTCATGAGTTCGGCCAGATGGTCGGCATCGCCCGTCTTCCAGGCCGAAACCATGGCGTCGACGTCGGCCTTCACGGTGGGCAGCGCACCCAGCACTTCGGCGAGATAGGCCTGCTGGGTATTTTCGGGCAGACTGTCGAACAGGCCGATCTGGTAGTCCGCTGTCTCGAACGCCTCGTTGGGGATGTGCCGCGCCTTTGCCCGCGCCGCCACCTGCTGGTCGATGCCGCTTTCGGTGCTGTATCCCGCCGCCTTGAGCGGGATCAGCGTCAGCATCAGCGCCGCGAACCAGGCGTCGTTGCGGTCGAAGGCGGCGGGCGGCAGGCCGATACCCGCCAGTGCCGCGTCATACGAGTCCCGTTCCCTGTCAGCCAGGGTGTCGCGCAGGGCCTTGCCATCTTCACGCAAGCTCTTTTGCAGAATGATGCCCTGCGACTGCTCTGCCTGATCCATGCGGATCTCTGTCACCAGCTCCTGCGCGGAATCGAGCGCCTTGCCCACCGGACCCGCATCCCACGCCACCGGTTCGGGCAGGACGTGGATGGTGCCGAACAGCCAGATCGTGGTGTCCTCGTCCGCGACCTTCCACAAGGCCGGACGGACCGCCTCGGGAGCCTCCGCATGGACCGGGTTGGCGGTAAGGATGAAGAGCGCGCATGCTGCAGCGCCGAGCCGGGATCGGATACGGGACATTATCCCATGTCTTAGCGGCGGATTGCCCCCGCGGCCAGACGTAGCGAGATTGCTGCACCGCAAAGCTTTGTGTTGTTGATTTGACGGTTCCGATCCTCCAAAGGCCCCAAACAGGGCAAAGACAACAGATCACGCCACCAGATCAAACGACGGAAACACGATGACCGCCGCGAAACAGCCGCTCAGCTTCCAGGACATGATCCTGACGCTCCACAACTTCTGGAGCGCGCAGGGCTGCCTCATCCTGCAGCCTTACGACATGCGCATGGGCGCAGGCACCTTCCACCCCGCCACCACACTGCGCGCGCTTGGACCAGAGCCGTGGAAGGCCGCCTACGTTCAGCCTTCGCGCCGTCCCACCGACGGCCGCTATGGCGAGAACCCGAACCGGCTGCAGCACTACTACCAGTATCAGGTGATCCTGAAGCCGAACCCGGAAAACCTCCAGGAACTGTACCTCCAGTCGCTGGCCGAGATCGGCGTGGACCCGCTGGCGCACGACATCCGCTTTGTCGAGGACGACTGGGAAAGCCCGACGCTGGGCGCTTGGGGTCTGGGCTGGGAAGTCTGGTGCGATGGCATGGAAGTGACGCAGTTCACTTACTTCCAGCAGATGGGCGGCTTCGACTGCAAGCCCGTGGCGGGCGAGCTGACATACGGTCTGGAACGTCTGGCGATGTATATCCAGGACGTGGATTCGGTCTACGACCTTAGGTTCAACAACGAAGGCGTGAGCTACGGCGACGTCTTCCTTGCGAACGAGCAGCAGCAGTCGAAATACAATTTCGAGATCGCTGATACCGACGCGCTGTTTGCCGGGTTCAAGGCCGCAGAGGCCGAATGCCTGCGCTGCATCGACGCGAAGATCCCGCTGGCAGCTTACGATCAGGCGATCGAGGCATCGCATCTGTTCAACCTGCTGCAGGCGCGCGGCGTCATCTCGGTGCAGGAACGCGCCAGCTACATGGCCCGCGTCCGCGACCTTGCCAAGGGTTCGTGCCAGGCGTGGATCGACGTGAACAAGGACAAGTGGGAATCCAGGTTCCCGGGGTGGACTGTATGACCGACTTCCTTCTCGAACTGCGCAGCGAAGAAATCCCGGCCCGCATGCAGGCGGGCGCGCGCGCCGATCTGGAAAAGCTGTTCCGCAAGGAAATGGACGCTGCCGGTGTGGCCCTCGGCAAGATTACCGTGTGGTCCACGCCGCGCCGCCTTGCGCTGATCGCCAACGGCCTGCCGGAAACGACCGAAGCCGTCAGCGAGGAAACCAAGGGCCCGGCGACTTCCGCCCCTGAACAGGCGCTCGAAGGGTTCCTGCGCAAAACCGGGCTGACGAAGGACCAGCTGGAGATCCGTGACCTCAAGGGCAAGGACACGTACTTTGCCGTGGTCGAAAAGCCCGGCCGCGCCGTGAAGGACGTGCTGGCCGAGGCGATCCCCGCGATTGTGCGCGCTTTCCCCTGGCCCAAGTCGCAGCGCTGGGGCGCGGCGTCTTCCAGCACGGAATCGCTGCGCTGGGTGCGCCCGCTTTCCGGCATCGTCGCCATTCTGGGCGAGGAACTGGTGGAGTGCGAAGTGGGCGGCATCCGCTCGGGCTACGCCACGAAGGGCCACCGCTTCCACGCGCCGGGCGAAATCACCATTGGCGGCGCGGATGATTATGCCGCCAAGCTTTCTGCCTGCCACGTCATCGTCGACCATGTCGAGCGTCAGGACCTGATCCGCGACGAAGCCCGCAACGCCGCTGCCGCCGCCGGCCTGACGCTGGTAGAGGATGAGGGGCTGGTGATCGAGAACGCCGGCCTCACCGAATGGCCCGTGCCGCTGCTGGGCCGCTTCGACGAGGCGTTCCTGGACGTTCCGCCCGAAACGATCCAGCTGACCGCCCGCGTCAACCAGAAGTATTTCGTGTGCGAGGACGCGGACGGCAAGCTGGCCGACGCCTTCATTTGCACCGCCAATATCGACGCCACCGATGGCGGCGAGGGCATCGTCGCGGGCAACCGCAAGGTGCTGGCCGCCCGCCTGTCCGACGCGCGCTTCTTCTGGGAACAGGACAAGAAGACCCCGCTGGCCGAACAGGCGAAGAAGCTGGAGCGCATCACCTTCCACGAAAAGCTGGGCACCGTAGCCGACAAGGTGGAGCGCGTGGCGAAGCTGGCGGAATGGCTGGCGAGCGAAGGCATCGTCCCCAACTGCGACCCGGCGCTGGCGCGTCAGGCGGCGGAGCTGTGCAAGGCCGATCTCGTCACCGAGATGGTCGGCGAGTTCCCCGAACTGCAGGGCCTCATGGGCGGCTACTACGCCCGCGCCGAGGGCCTGCCCGACGCCGTGGCCGACGCCATCCGCGACCACTACAAGCCGGTCGGGCAGGGCGACGAAGTGCCGACCGCGCGGGTGACGGTGGCCGTGTCGCTGGCGGACAAGCTGGATACGTTGCGCAGCTTCTTCGCCATTGATGAGAAGCCGACGGGATCGAAGGATCCATTTGCGCTTCGCCGTGCCGCTCTTGGTGTGCTGCGGCTGATCGCAAGTAACAACCTGCGCTTTGGTGTTGCCGAAGGTGAACTCCTCGATTTTTTCGCGGATCGCCTCAAGGTCCAGCAGAAGGAAGCGGGTGTTCGCCACGATCTGATCGACGCGGTATTTGCGCTGGGCGGCGAGGACGATCTGGTTCGCCTGCTGGCCCGCGTCCATGCGTTGCAGGCTTTCGTCGCCACCGAGAACGGTGCCAATCTCCTTGCGGGCTACAAACGTGCGGCCAACATCCTGCGCAAGGAAGACTGGCAGGGCATCGAGGGCCAGATCCCGCAGACCGGCGAGGAAGACCCGCTGGCCGTGGTCGAGGACCCGGACCTGGCCGAAGCCATCGCCGCAAAGATGGCGGACCGCCACGCCGATGCCGAAGGTCTGGGCTACACGCCTGAACCGGCAGAGAAAAATCTTATCGACGCGCTGGTAAAGGCGGAACCGGAAGCATCTGCTGCAGTTGCTAACGAAGATTTCGCAAGTGCAATGCGCGCGCTCGCTACGTTGCGCGCGCCGATCGACGGGTTCTTTGAACAGGTGACAGTGAACGATACTGATTTCAGAAAAAGAACGTCCCGTCTTGCACTGCTTGATCGCTTCCGTGCTGCGGTGCACAACGTAGCGGATTTCTCGCGGATCGAGGGGTAGGAGGGTTTCCCCACGATCTGCATTCTTGCGCAAAAATCCCGGAGATATGGGAAGAATGACTAAGCAGGTCTACACGTTCGGCGGCGGCGTAAAGCACGACGATCCGCGCGCGAAGGACAAGGTGATCACCGGCGGCAAGGGGGCGAATCTGGCTGAAATGGCCGGGATCGGACTGCCGGTGCCGCCGGGCTTCACCATCACCACCGAAGAGTGCGTGAAGTATCTCGCGGAGGGCGCGAACTTCTCGGACGAACTGCGTGCCGAAGTTGCCGAAGCGCTTGCACACATCGAAAAGTCGGTCGGCAAGGCGTTCGGCGATGCCGCCGATCCGCTGCTGGTCTCTGTCCGCTCGGGCGCACGCGTCTCGATGCCGGGCATGATGGACACCGTGCTGAACCTCGGCCTGAACGACGTGACCGTGGAGGGTCTTGCGTCGACTTCGGGTGACGACCGGTTCGCATGGGACAGCTATCGCCGGTTCATCCAGATGTACTCGGACGTGGTGCTCGGTGTCGAACACCACCTGTTCGAGGAAGCGCTGGAGATCGCCAAGGAAGACAACGGCTACGACAACGACGTCGAACTGACCGCTGCGGACTGGCGCAAGCTGGTGGCCGAATACAAGGCGATCGTCGACAAGGCGCTGGGCAAGCCGTTCCCGCAGGATCCGCAGGAACAGCTGTGGGGCGCCATCCAGGCCGTGTTCGACAGCTGGGACGCCGACCGCGCCAAGGTCTACCGCCGTCTCAACGACATTCCCGGTGACTGGGGCACCGCCGTCAACGTGCAGGCGATGGTCTTCGGCAACATGGGCGACACGTCGGCCACCGGCGTTGCCTTCACCCGCGATCCCGCCACCGGCGAGCGCGCCTATTACGGCGAATGGCTGGTCAACGCGCAGGGCGAGGACGTCGTCGCCGGCATCCGCACCCCGCAGTATTTGACCAAGGCTGCGCGCGAGCGGGCCGGGGCCAAGCCGCTGTCGATGGAAGAGGCGATGCCGCAGGCTTACGCCGAACTCGCCGCCGTGTTCGACCTGCTCGAAAAGCACTACCGCGACATGCAGGACATCGAATTCACGGTGCAGCAGAACAAGCTGTGGATGCTGCAGACCCGTTCGGGCAAGCGCACCGCCAAGGCCGCGCTCAAGATGGCGGTCGACATGGTCGAGGAAGGCCTCATCGACGAATCCACGGCGATCAAGCGCGTCGATCCGATGGCGCTCGACCAGCTGCTGCACCCCACGCTCGACCCCAAGGCCAAGCGTGATATACTGGGCAAGGGCCTGCCGGCATCGCCTGGCGCGGCTTCAGGCGCGATCGTGCTCGATGCCGACACCGCCGAAAAGCGCGCTGAACGCGGCGAAGCGGTCGTCCTCGTCCGCGTGGAAACCAGCCCTGAAGACATTCACGGCATGCACGCGGCCAAGGGCATCCTGACCGCGCGTGGCGGCATGACCAGCCACGCGGCGGTCGTGGCACGCGGCATGGGCCGCCCCTGTGTCTCGGGCGCGTCGGCACTGTCGATCGACATGAAGACCCGCACGCTGCGCATCGGCACCCGCGAACTGAAGGAGGGCGATCTCATCACCCTCGACGGGGCCAATGGCGACATCATGGCGGGCGAAGTGCCCACCATCGAGCCGGAACTGGCCGGCGATTTCGGCACGCTCATGGAATGGGCTGACAAGCACCGGCGCATGAAGGTGCGCACCAACGCCGAGACCCCTGCCGACTGCCGCATGGCGCGCCAGTTCGGTGCCGAGGGCATCGGTCTTTGCCGTACCGAGCACATGTTCTTCGACGCCAGCCGCATTTCCGCCGTGCGCCAGATGATCCTGGCCGAGGACGAGAAGGGCCGCCGTGAGGCACTGGCCAAGCTGCTGCCGGAACAGCGCGCGGACTTCCAGGCGATCTTCGAGGTGATGGCGGGCCTGCCCGTCACCATCCGCCTGCTCGACCCGCCGCTGCACGAATTCCTGCCGCACAGCGACGCGGAATTCGCGGAACTGTCGGACGCGATCGGCATCGGCGTGGACACGCTCAAGCGGCGTGCGGACGAACTGCATGAATTCAACCCGATGCTGGGCCATCGCGGTTGCCGCCTGGGCATCACCTTCCCCGAAATCTACGAGATGCAGGCCCGCGCCATCTTCGAGGCCGCGTGCGATGTCGCGCTCGCTTCGGGGGAGGCAATCGTTCCCGAAGTCATGATCCCGCTCGTCGCCACCAAGCGCGAACTGGCGATCCTGAAGAAGGTCGTCGATCAGGCCGCGGCCAAGGTCTTCGCGGAGAAGAGCAAGACGCTGGACTATCTCGTGGGCACCATGATCGAGTTGCCCCGCGCGGCGCTGATGGCAGGGCAAATTGCCGAGGAGGCCAAGTTCTTCTCGTTCGGCACCAACGACCTGACGCAGACGACGCTGGGCGTCTCGCGCGACGATGCCGCGCGCTTCCTCAGCCCTTATGTCGAGAAGGGCATCTACCCGCGCGACCCGTTCGTCAGCCTCGACGTCGAGGGCGTGGGCCAGCTGGTCCAGCTTGGCGCCGAGCGTGGGCGTGCCACGTATGCCGACCTGAAGCTGGGTATCTGCGGCGAGCATGGCGGCGATCCGGCATCGATCGCGTTCTGCGAGAAGGTCGGGCTGGACTATGTCTCGGCCTCGCCTTTCCGCGTACCGATCGCGCGCCTGGCAGCGGCACAGGCCGCTCTGGCGTAATGCGGGCGTCCCGGGGGCGACCCCGGGACGCTGGCCATCGACAGCCATTCGATCGGCGAGGCTTCATCGAAGCCTCGCCGATTTTTTATGATCAGGCCCTTAGCGCTTCCAGCCCGACAGCGTCATGATCTCGAAGCGCTCCACCGTGCGGCCGGCTTCACCGGCGGCGGCGAAGGCTTCGCGCGCGCGCTCCAGCGCCGCCTTGCCAAGGGGTGGGCCGGGGTCCGCCAGCACGTTGGCAAGCCCCTGCGCCCGCAGGTCCGCCGCCAGACGCTCAAGGCTGCGGAACGCCACATCGACATGGCGGTGATCGGCCACGGGGTCGGCATAGAGCGTGCGCTGCAACAATTGCGCTCCGGCGCGCACGTCCACGGAGGGGTGAAGGCGAGGGGCCGCGCGCTCGCCGTCGGCGGCCAGCATCACCTCACGCAGGACCGGCAGGCTGCCCGACGCAAGAAAGCTGGCGATCAGCATGCCGCCCGGCGCCAGGGCCTTGCGGGCATGGACGAAGGCGCCGGGCAGGTCATTGACGGTGTCCAGCGTGCCGAGACTGGCGATGAGATCGAAGTTCTCGAACGGCCCCTGAGCATCCAGCGGGCTGTCCTCCACAAAACCGGTCGCCGGGTCCGCTTCCGTAACCGCAACCCCCTGCGCGCGCAGCTGCGGAGCAAGGGTGCCGGAATAGTCGCCCACCACCAGTGCCGTCTTGGGCTCGAACCGCAGGAAGGACAGGCGTTCCAGCACGTCCTCCACCATGTCGTCGATCAGATATCGCGGGGCGTCCGGGTGCTGCTGCAGCCGGAGCATGCGGCGGCGCAGCGCCAGTCGGCGCGTGGGCGAGAAGATGCGGGGGGGAGCCTTGGTTGCCATCCGGCTTCCCTGCCGCGTCGATGTAATCCTTGCAATGGTCTGTTGCCCGCCGCTGCCGCTGATAGTGTGAGGCGATGGGATTGGGACAGGTTCTGGCGCCGGTGATCGACCTGCTGTTTCCGCCGCGGTGCCCGCTGTGCGGCGCGGGGATCGGCTCTGCGGCGGGGCTTTGCACCTCTTGCTGGAGCACGCTGGTCATTCCCGGCGACCCAAGCTGCAGCACGTGCAGCCGTCCTTTCGGTGACATGATGCCCGATGGCGGCACATGCGCGCCGTGCCTTGCCGATCCGCCGCGCCACGCAGGGATCGCGGCGGCAACGCTCTACAACGATCCCTCGCGCAAGCTGGTGCTGGCCTTCAAGCACGGCAACCGCATCGCGCTGGCGCCGATGATGGCGGGGCTGATGGTGCCCAAACTTCATTTCGTGGACGCCGACTGGATTCTGGTGCCGGTGCCGCTCCACCGCTGGCGGTTGTGGAAGCGGGGGTACAACCAGTCCGCGGAACTGGCGCGGCAGATCGGACGGCGTACCGGCGCCCGGCTGGCGGTGGACATGCTTGAACGGCGCAAGGCGACGCCGTCGCTGGGCGGGCTTGGCAAGGCCGCGCGCAAGCGGGCGCTGAGCGGAGCCATTGCCATCCGTGCGAACCGAAAGTCCGCGCTGGCAGGCAGGAAGGTCGTTCTGGTTGACGATGTGCTGACCAGCGGTGCGACCACCGACGCCTGTGTGTCGGCACTGAGGCGAGCGGGCGCGGAGAAGGTGGTGATCGCCTGCTTTGCCCGAGTGCTGGACGAGGCCCTGGACATCACCTGAGCATCGAAACGAAAACGCCCGGAACCTTGCGATTCCGGGCGTCCTCGTGACGAAACTTTTTGAACCCTGCTTGCGCAGTTAGGCGGTGCCCCTGATACCGCCTGGTCCGATCCCTCATCGTTGCATTCCCTGAACCGTGGCCCGCTTTCCGTTTCAGACTGGTGTTCCTTGCCGAACACTTGCCTGCGAGCGACCTGTGGGTCAGAAGCAGCCCCCCAGCTGCAAGTGCAGATTTCATCGAATCGTCTTTTTTTGAAAGAGACTTCTATGGTGGCCGCTGATTTTGGGTCACCTCTGTGGCTGCTGAGCAACAATTATGCCGCTGTTAGCGGAAACAGGGATTGCAAATGATGACGGATGTGACGGCAGCCGAGCGAGAACTGGGCAACGCATTCCTTCCAAGGTTCGATGCGCAGGGCCTGCTGATCGCCATCGCGGTCGATTCGCGCACGCGTGAGATTCTGATGGTTGCCTACATGGACGAGGAAGCGCTGGCGAAGACGCGCGAAACCGGGCTGGCGCACTTCCATTCGCGGTCGCGCGGCAGGCTGTGGCTGAAGGGGGAAACCTCGGGCCATTTCCTGCGCATCGACGAGATTCGCGTGGACTGCGACCAGGATGCGCTGGAACTGCGCGTCACCCCTGAAGGTCCGGCCTGCCACACCGGCGCGCGCAGCTGCTTCTACCGCACGCTGGACGGTGACGCGCTAGTGCGAAACGAGGATTGACTTTAAGAACCATTTAGGTTATATGCCGCAGCATCCGCCGAACCGAAGGCCTTCGGTTTCAGCGGTGTATCGGGTCGGTGTCGTGGGCGGTGTACGAGCGTCCTCCCGGAAACGGTTCACCGGCCATGCGATCTGCTTTCCTGGCTTGCCTTCGGAAGTCTCGCCTGCCCACCCAATCTGCCGCGCCTGAGCCTGTACCTTGCGAGGTCCAGTACGGCACGGCAGGCAGGATCGTCGCCGTCCGCGAGCCCGCGCCGACGATCCGGACCGCTCTTCCGCCAAGGGTCGAGACGGGGTGTTGGTGGCCACTACCCGTCCGGTCGCATCATGCAGTGCCATGCTCCCTCGCACACCCGCAGGGACGCCCCGACGCCGACCTGATGTTACCCTTCGGTCGAGATCTACCCCGGCGTAAAGTCCGCATTCGCCAGCGGATGTTTCCGCGTGTCCGTCGTCCCGGACTTGCTCCGGGACCGCTGACCGTGAACAGCCCACATCGCAGCAAGCCGCCCTGCCGATAGTGCTCGCCCAAAGACCGCCAGCGGTCCCGGATCAAGTCCGAGGCCGCTGGTGCTGTACGGAGCGGTTCAGCCCAGGATTTCGTCGAAGAACGACAGCATCGATGCCCACGAGTGGCGGTCCGCGCTCTGGTTGTAGTCGAGGAACGCCATGCCCTTGGCGGCGCTATGCGGGTCGGTGAAGCCGTGCTTCACATTCCCGTAGCTGTGGAAGTGCCAATGGGCGCCGGCGGCATCCATTTCTTCCCAGAACGCGACGACATGCTCGCGCGGGACCAGGGGGTCGGCGTCGCCGTGGCAGACCAGGATCCGCGCCTTGATGGTGCCGGGCGCGGCCGGGGCCTCGGTGGGCAGGGTGCCGTGGAAGCTGACGACGCCGGCAAGATCCTCTCCGGCGCGGGCAGCTTCGAGGACGGCCTGGCCGCCCATGCAGTGGCCGATGGCGAAGACCCTGAGGCCATCCGCCAGACCTCTTGAAACCCCGCGCAGGGCGTCGATCCCGGCGATGATCCTCGCGCGGTAGTACGCGTTGTCGGCGCGCAGCTTTTCGGCCATCGGGAACGAGGCTTCGAAGCTGGCGACCGGCTCGCCGTAGAAGTCGGTGATCATCACCAGGTACCCTTCTGCGGCAAGGCGACGGGCACGCTCTTCCATCAGCGGGATGACGTTGGCGATGGTGGGAAACAGCGCCACGGCGGCGCGCGGCGTGCCTTCAGGGCGGGCAAGCCAGCCGGTGAGGGCGACACCGGCGTGCTCGTAGGCAACCGGTGCAAGAGTGGGCACGGTGGTCACGATCGAAGTCACTCCGGCAGGAAATCGGGCACCGAGAGGTAACGCTCTCCGGTGTCGTAGTTGAACCCCAGCACGCGGCTGCCGGCGGGCAGATCCTTGAGCTTCTGGGCGATGGCGGCCAGCGTCGCGCCGGAACTGATGCCCACCAGCATGCCTTCTTCGGTGGCGCTGCGGCGTGCCCATTCCTTGGCGTCGGCAGGGTCTACCTGAATGGCGCCATCGATCGACTGGGTATGCAGGTTGCCCGGGATGAAGCCTGCACCGATCCCCTGGATCGGGTGCGGCCCGGGCTGTCCGCCCGAGATCACCGGCGAAAGCGTGGGTTCGACGGCATAGGCGCGAAGGTCCGGCCACTGCGCCTTCAGCGTTTCCGCACAGCCGGTCAGGTGGCCGCCAGTGCCGACGCCGGTGACGAGCACGTCGATCGGCGTCTCGGCGAAATCACGGATGATCTCCTGCGCGGTGGTCCGCACATGGACATCCACGTTGGCCGGGTTGTCGAACTGCTGCGGCATCCACGAGCCGGGGGTGGCGTCGATCAGTTCCTTGGCGCGTTCGATTGCGCCCTTCATGCCCTTTTCGCGCGGCGTGAGGTCAAACTTCGCGCCGTAAGCCAGCATCAGCCGGCGGCGTTCGACCGACATCGATTCGGGCATGACGAGGATCAGGGTATAGCCCTTGACCGCCGCCGCCATGGCCAGGCCGATGCCGGTGTTGCCCGAAGTCGGCTCGATGATGGTGCCGCCCGGCTTGAGGCTGCCGTCAGCCTCTGCCGCCTCGATCATGGCCAGGCCGATGCGGTCCTTGATCGAGCCGCCGGGGTTGGAACGCTCTGCCTTTACCCAGACTTCGTGGTCCGGGAAAAGACGCGAGAGGCGGATGTGCGGGGTGTCGCCGATGGTGGCGAGGATGCTGTCGGCCTTCATGGTTTCTGCTCCCAACGGGGTTCAAAGGTGCGGGCCCGGCGCAACTCGGGGAAGAGCCAGGCCCAGGCAAGGGTGATGACTATGGCAGCGCTGCCGCCGAAGACAACCGCTCCGGTCGCGCCCAGCAGCGCGGCGGCGAAGCCGGACTGGAACTCGCCCAGTTCGTTGGAGGCGGAGACGGCCAGGCCAGAAATGGCGGAGACGCGGCCGCGCACATCGTCCGGCGTGCGCAACTGCACCAGCGAGCTGCGGATGAATACGGAGATCATGTCCGCCGCGCCAAGGCAGGCAAGGAACGCGAGCGAGAGGAAGAAGTGGCGCGATAGGCCGAAGCCGATGGTCGCGGCACCGTAAGCGACGACGGCGACGAGCATCTTGACCCCGACGTTGGAAGCCAGCGGCCGGAACGAGAGCCACAGCGCGACAACCGCCGCGCCCGCCGCCGTCGCCGCGCGCATCTGCCCTAGCCCTTCGGGGCCGACGTGCAGCAGATCGCGCGCGAAGACGGGCATCAGCGCGGTTGCGCCGCCTAGCAGGACCGCGAACAGGTCCAGCGTGATGCAGCCCAGCAGGAAACGCTCGCTCCATACAAAGCGGAAACCTTCCACGATCTGGCGGATCGGATGGGCCTTCGCCGGATCGCGGGCGATCTGCGGCAGATGGCGGATCGACTGGATCGACAGCGAAGCGCCCAGCGTGAACAGGGCGGAACACCAGTAGGGCATGGCGTGATGGGCCGCGAACATGAAGCCATAGGCAGCCGGCCCGATGATGGTGCCGGCCTGCATCGCGATCGAATTGAAGCCGATCGCGCGCGGGATCAGCTGCGGCGGCACGATGTTGGGGGCGATGGCCGACATGGCCGGACTGATGAAGACGCGCACCATGCCGTGCATCACCGCGAACATGTAGAGCACCGGCAGGCTGCGGACTTCCAGCGTGGTTGTCACGCCCAGGCCCAGTGCCACGCACATGTCCAGCAGCGCCGCCGTGCCGGCCACCTTGCGCCGGTCTATCCGGTCAGCAACGACGCCTGCGATCGGGGTCAGCAGGAAGACCGGTAGGAACTGTGCGAACCCCAGCAGGCCCAGCTGGAACGACGCCTGCGTGATCGGCATGCCATAGTCGGTGCGGGCAACGTCATAGAGCTGATAACCGATGATGACGACGGTGCCCGTGGTCGCCAGAACGGCGAAGAAGCGGGCGAGCCAGAACTTGCGATAGTCCGCAATCTGGAGCGGAGAAGTTGGTACGGGGAGACTCACGCGATGCTGCATGGCAGCGTGGCCTCCCCTTGCCAAGATGGTCCGGCTTTGATTCTATCAATACGTGAAGCGGGCCGTAAGGCGCATGTCGCGCTCGGCGATCGGCACGAAGTCCTTGGTCTGCGAAGCGGCGAGACGGCCCGAGGCGTCGAGCAGGTTGTTGGCGGACAGGATGAGGGTGAGCGGCCCCTTTTCGCCGGTCGGATGCCAGGTAGCGCTTAGGTTGACCAGCGTGAAGGCGTCAGTCGGGTTTTCGTTCTCGGTCACGCGGTCCTGCCTGGCGTTCCATTCGACTTCGCCGCGAAGGTCGAAGACGGGCGAATCGTACTCAAGGCCGCCGCGCACTCGCAGCGGGGGGATGCGCGGCACGGGACCGAGGTTCACCAGCTTCGCGTGGGTGTAATCCACGCCGCCGTCCACCTTGAATGCGCCGCCTGTTTCGGTGCGCGCGACGGTGAAGGCGCCTTCAGCCTCGATGCCGCGGAAGCGGGCGTTGGCCTGAAGGTACTGGTAGATGGGCAGGCCTTCATCGGCGTCGATCTGGCCGGTAGGAACCGCCGCGATGAAATTGTGGAAGTTGGTGCCATAGGCCGTGATGGACCCGGCAAAGTCGCCACCATTGTAGCGGATCCCGGCCTCTATGCCGTCGCTCTTTTCAAGGCGGAAATCGGGGTTGCCGATTTCGAACGATTGCGTCGCATCGTGCGCGCCGTTGACAAACAGCTCCTCGGCGGAAGGTGCGCGTTCGCCATGGAGATAGTTGACCGAGAGGGTCAGGGTGTCCGTCGGGTGCCAGGCGGTGCCGACGACGGCGGAATACTGGTCGAACTGGCGGTCCTGACGGGTCAGCAGGGCGCCGCCATTCGGGGTGGCCCGGATCTGCGTGTTCTCGTAACGCAGAGCGGCTTCCAGGTCGAAGCGGCCGACTTCGAGCTGCTGCAGCGTGAACGCCGCGAAACGGGTCGTGTTGGTATCGGGAAGCAGCAGTTCGTCACCGGTGATGTCCATCGACGAAGCGGAATACTGCACCCCGCTCGAACCGCTCCAGATGCCGTGGCGGGCCTGATCGGCCTGCAGGCGGACCGAGATCGACTTGCTGTCGAAGCGCGAGCCGATCTCACCGTCCTCGATCTCGGCGTGATGATAATCGCCATAAGCGCCACGCACTTCCAGGCGCTTGAGGAACCCGTCGAGGTTAAGACCGGCGCGCAGGTCGTACCGGGTCTGGCGCAGGCTGATTGTCGTGGAACCAAGGTCGGTGGAGGGGCGCGGCGGGATGCCGTAGTCGTTGGCGTCGCGCTGCACCGACACCCCGATGTCTCCGCCGGCATCGATGAAGGCCACGCCGCCGCCGTAAGTCCAGCCTTCGGTTCCGCTGTTGGCGATCTTGCCTTTGCGACTGGCCTGTGCGGTCAGGCTGGCTGCGCCCTCTGCATCGCCGTCAGCGGTCAGATCGTCAGCCGCGGCAAGCGTCTGCGCGCGCAGTTCGGGAGAGAGGACGTGCCCGCCGACATGCAGATCGTCGGAGTGGAAATAGGAACCATTGAGGTGCGCGACCCACTTGTCGGCCAGCTTGACGTTGACGGCGACACCGCCGTTCACGTCTTTGGCAGCAGTGCCGTAGGAACCCAGAGCGTCGATGGTGAAGGCCTTGTCAGGCACAACGCGGGGAATGCGCTTGTCCAGCGCGTTGACCGCGCCGCCTGCCGGATCGCTGGCATAAAGCAGCACGCGCGGCCCGTGGAGAACCTCGACGCGATCGACGTTGAGCGTGTCGAGCGAAACTGCGTGGTCGGCGGACACGGCCGAAGCGTCCAGCGAACCGATGCCGTCCAGGAGGACCTGGACACGAGGACCATCGAAGCCGCGCAGGATGGGACGCGACACGCCCGGCGCAAAGCCGCTGCTGGTCACACCCGGCAGGCTCTTGAGCATGTCGCCGATCTGGGGCCGGATGTTGCGGGCGAGGGCATCGCCCGTAAGTACCACGGGTGCCGAAATCGGATCGGCGTTGCCCGAGATGACACGACCGGTGACGATGATTTCCGGTCCGCTTTCCTGCGCGTGGCCAGACGTGCCTTCCGGCGAAGCGGAAGCGGTCTGTGCCAGCGCGGGATCTGCCGCAATGATTGCAACGAGGCCGGCACAGGCCAGCAGGGCGATTCGGGGGGGGCGAGGTGTCATGGCGACGCCTCTAATTGTCATGATATACTATATCAACAAAGTTTTGCGCGACTGCGACAATTTATATCAGAACATTGCCAGGGGAGTCAGGAGCCGCTTCGTCAGCGCTTTGGCCGCAAGCGTGGGTTGGGCTGCAGGGTGTCGACCAGCTTTAGGAAGTCGTCGATGCGGATGATCCGCTCGAACTGGAAGCCGGCGCGGCCTTCGTGGATCCAGATGAGGTGCGCTTCTATCCGGCCGACAACGGGCAGGCGCATGACAAGGCGCTCGCCGCGCTCCAGCGCAAGGTCGCCGTCCACCATGAAGCCCTGGGCCGAGACATTGACGATATGCAGGTTGAGGTCGCCAAGCTGGCGATGCTCGGCAATGACCGTGTAATCGACGGGGTGGCGCGCTGCGCGACGCTTGTCGGTGACAGTGAGCTGCGCCCCTGCACTCATGGAATTTCGCCTCTGTTCTTTGACCGTGCGGCGACACTACGCACAAATGGCAAACAAGGCGTTAAGGCCGCCGGCCCGAAAGGTGAGGGCCGGCGGCGGAGCATCAGATGCCCTTGAGGATGCCGTGCTTCTTCTTGCCCACGCTGAGCTTGCGGGTTTCGCCCGGAGCCAGCGTGATCAGCAGGGCGGGGTCGTCCATCGCCACATCGTCGAGACGCACGGCGTTCTCGGCGATCTTGCGCTTGGCTTCTCCATTGGACGCCACGAAGCCGAGCGCGGTGCAGGCAGCGCCAAGGCGGATACCTTCGGCGTCGACTTCGACGGTCGGCAGGTCGCCGCCGATGCCGCCGCCCGCGAACGTCGCCTGCGCGGTGGCTTCGGCGGATTTCGAGGCTTCCTCACCACGGCACAACCGGGTTGCCTCGTTCGCGAGGACGATCTTGGCGGCGTTGATCTCGTTGCCTTCAAGGGCTTCGAGCCGGGCGATCTCGTCCAGCGGCAGGTCGGTGAACAGGCGCAGGCGCTTGCCCACGTCGCGATCGTCGGTGTTGCGCCAGAACTGCCAGTAATCGAAGTGCGGCAACTGGTCTTCGTTCAGCCAGACCGCGCCGCCCACCGTCTTGCCCATCTTGGTGCCATCAGCGTTGGTGAGCAGCGGCGTAGTCAGCCCGAACACCTGCGTGCCGTCGACGCGGCGCGCCAGTTCCACGCCGTTGACGATGTTGCCCCACTGGTCGGAGCCGCCCATCTGCAGACGGCAACCGGCCTTGCGCGACAGTTCCAGGAAGTCGTACGCCTGAAGGATCATGTAGTTGAATTCGAGGAAGCTGAGCGACTGTTCGCGATCCAGCCGCAGCTTGACGGAATCGAAGCTGAGCATGCGGTTGATCGAGAAGTGCTGGCCGATGTCGCGCAGGAACGGGATGTATTCCAGCTTGTCGAGCCAGTCCGCATTATCGACCATGATCGCGTCGCTTGGACCGTCGCCGAACGTCAGGAAGCGCTCGAACACACGACGGATCGAGGCCACGTTCTGGGCAATCGTGTCCTCGGTTAGCAGCTTGCGCGCTTCGTCCTTGAAGCTGGGGTCGCCGATCTTGCCGGTGCCGCCGCCCATCAGGACGATGGGCTTGTGGCCCGCGCGCTGCAGCTGGCGCAGCATCATGATCGAAACGAGATGCCCCACGTGCAGCGAAGGCGCCGTGGGGTCGAAGCCGATATACCCCGGCACCACCTGCTTCGTCGCGTAGGCATCAAGCCCTTCCGCATCGGTGAGCTGGTGGATGTAGCCTCGCTCTTCGAGGAGGCGCAGCAGGGTCGAATTGTAGGTCATCGGTTCCGCTTCGTGTTGACAGGAGCGGCGCGCCTAGCACGGGGAAGGGGGGAAATAAATGGATGGTCTGCGCGATAGGTCACCCGAACGGCGCGGCTTGTCAAAAGCGGATTGCCAACCGGTTGCGCCTGCGCATAGCGAAAGCGCATGACCGAGCTTGCGTTTCACCCTGCACACCCTCCATTGGCCATCCGCAGCGTGGAGGCGCGCATCATCGGGCATGACGAGCAGTGGCTGCGCGCGCGTTGGAAGATCACGGGCGCGGCAAAGCTGATGGTCCCCCCCTTCGCTGGCAAGGGCCGGGCCGACGGGCTGTGGCAGACCACCTGCTTCGAACTGTTCCTTCAGCCGGGCGATGGGCCGGGCTACACCGAAATCAACCTGTCCCCGTCCGAACGCTGGAATGTCTACGACTTCAGCGCCCGGCGCGATGGCATGACGGAACGGCCGATGCCGCGCGAACCGGAATGCACCATGCGCCGTGGCACGGACATGGCGATCTTCGATGCCGCCATTCCCGCCGCCGGCCTTCCGGGTGCCCCCTGGCGCTGCGGCTTCACCGCCGTGATCGAGGAGGAGGGCGGCCATAAAAGCTACTGGTCGCTTGTCCACGGTTGCGATGTGCCCGACTTCCACGATCCGGCTTGCTTCGCGGCGAGCGTTGCGGCACCGAGCACGCCATGAAGTTCGGCATCGACCGCCTGCTGGCGGACCCCACCCTGCGCGCTCCGCTGGACGGAAAACGCGTTTCGCTCGTCGCCCATCCCGCCTCCGTCACGGAGGGACTGGTCCATTCGCTCGACGCGCTGATCGCCGCGGGCATCAACCTGACCAGCGCCTTCGGTCCGCAGCATGGGCTGAAGGGCGACAAGCAGGACAACATGGTCGAGACGCTGGACGAGGTCGATCCGGTATACGGCATCCCCGTCTTCAGCCTCTACGGCGAAGTCCGCCGCCCTACCGCTGCGATGATGGACAGCGCCGACGTGTTCCTGTTCGACCTGCAGGACCTGGGCTGCCGCATCTATACCTTCGTCACCACGCTGCTCTACCTGCTTGAGGAAGCGGCGGCGCGGGGCAAGAGCGTCTGGGTGCTTGACCGCCCCAATCCTGCCGGTCGCCCGGTCGAAGGCACCACCCTGCTGCCGGGGCAGGAGAGCTTCGTCGGGGCAGGGCCGATGCCGATGCGCCATGGCCTTACGCTGGGTGAGATGGGTCACTGGTTTATCCGCCATTTCAGCCTCGACGTCGATTACCGCGTGATCGCGATGGACGGCTGGCAACCCGACGCCGCACCCGGTCATGGCTGGCCGCAGGACCGGATCTGGATCAACCCCAGCCCCAATGCCGCCAACCTCAATATGGCCCGCGCCTATGCAGGCACCGTGATGATCGAGGGCGCGACCGTCTCCGAAGGGCGGGGCACCACCCGTCCCCTCGAAGTGCTGTTCGGCGCGCCCGACATCGACGCCAAGGCTGTCCTTGCCGAAATGCGCAGCTTTGCACCGGACTGGCTGGCCGGCTGCGCGATCCGCGAATGCTGGTTCGAGCCCACGTTCCACAAGCATGCCGGCGCCTTGTGCAACGGCCTGATGATCCACGCCGAAGGGCCGTTCTACGATCATCATGCCTTCCGGCCATGGCGGCTGCAGGCGCTGGCGTTCAAGGCCATCCGCCGCCTGTACCCCGACTATCCGCTGTGGCGCGATTTTCCCTATGAGTACGAGTTCGATCGATTGGCGATCGACGTCATCAATGGCGGGCCTGCCTTGCGCGAATGGGTGGACGATGCCACATCCACGCCCGCCGATCTGGACCGGATCGTCAGCCGTGACGAAGCGGCGTGGCACGCGGAAGTGGCCGACCTGCTGCTGTATTGAGCAGAGCCCACCGCTGCGCAGGTCCATCAGCGTGCCGGAGACACCCGGCCCTTGCGCCCATCGAAGACCGGCGGTTCGATCAGCCGTCCGGTCCCTGCCTCGGTCAGCACGGGACAGCCGCCGATGCGCTTCTCGACGGCGCTTAGCAGCATCGGCGCGTCCTTGCCGGTCTCGAACTTCGCGGTGTCGGAGCGCGCGGCGACCCGTTCCAGGTTGTAAGCGCAATGGCGGGGTTTCGCCTCTTCAGCGGCGGCCTGAGCAGCGACGCCGGCGGCAAGCATGAGCAGGAAAGTCGTCATCGGTCTTCTCCTATGCTGGTGCAAGTCTAACACGTCCGGCCCGAAAGCCCATCAACCCTTGCGCCGCGTCAATTCGCGCATCGCATCGTCCAGTCCGTCCAGCGTCAGCGGATACATGGCCCCGCCCATGATCTCGCGGATTAGCCGGGTGGACCCGGAATACCCCCATTGCCGTTCGGGCGAGGGATTGAGCCACACCGTCGCCGGATATGTCTGGACCACGCGCTGTAGCCAGACGGCACCCGCTTCCTCGTTCATGTGCTCCACCGAACCGCCCGGATGACTGATCTCGTAAGGGCTCATCGCCGCGTCGCCGACGAAGATCACCTTGTAGTCGTGCCCGTACTTGTGCAGCACATCCCAGGTCGGCGTGCGCTGCGACCAGCGACGGCGGTTGTCCTTCCATACGCCTTCGTAAAGACAGTTGTGGAAGTAGAAGAACTCCATGTTCTTGAACTCGGCGGTAGCGGCGCTGAACAGGTCTTCGACCAGCCGCACGAACGGGTCCATCGACCCGCCGACGTCGAGGAACAGCAGCACCTTCACCGCATTGTGCCGCTCCGGCCGCATGACGACATCGAGCCAGCCTTGCCGGGCCGTGCCGGCAATCGTCGCATCGAGGTCCAGTTCCTCCGCCGCGCCTTCACGGGCGAAGCGGCGCAGGCGGCGCAGCGCTACCTTGATGTTGCGCGTACCCAGTTCGCGGCTGCTGTCGAGGTTGGCGAATTCACGCTTTTCCCAGACCTTGATCGCGCGGCCCTGACGGCCTTCCCCGCCGATCCGCACGCCTTCGGGGTTATAGCCGGAATGTCCGAACGGCGATGTGCCGCCGGTGCCGATCCACTTGTTGCCGCCCTGATGCCGGCCCTGCTGCTCCTCAAGCCGCTGCTTCAGCGTCTCCATGATGCGGTCCCAGTCGCCCAGCGATTTCACCGCCTCCATCTCTTCCGGTGTGAAGTAGCGCTCGGCAAGGGCCTTCAGCCAGTCTTCGGGAATGGCGGTGGGCTGCTGGCCGTAATCGCTGAAGACGCCTTCGAAGACCTTGCGGAACACCTGATCGAAGCGGTCGAGCAGCCCTTCATCTTTCACGAAAGTGGCGCGGCTCAGGTAGTAGAACGCTTCGGGCGTCTGCTCGATCACGTCGCGGTCCAGCGCCTCCAGCAGCACCAGATGTTCCTTGAGCGACGCGGGAATACCCGCTGCGCGCAGTTCGTCGATGAAGTTCAGGAACATGGCGGCTGGCCCACGCCTGCGGTAGTTGAAGCAGACACGCACCGAACCGATGCCAAAAACGCCGCCGAACCTGCGGGAATCAGGTCATTTCGTGCGGATGACGTGTGACCTTTGGGATCATACGGCGAAGAGGTGGCAAGGCTGGTCATGGCGGCCATCCTATCAATCAGGCCCAGTGTAGGAACATTCAGGGGCAGCGGCCGCAATGCGCTTTCGTGGCCGGTGCACGGCTGCCACCAATACGAACGATATATACATCAGCAGGTACCACGCCCCGAGTTTGCCGAAGTGCACCATCGCCCACCCACTGCGCTGGCTGGGATAGATCCAGGCGCGCGAAAATGTCGCAAGGTTCTCCGCGAACCAGATGAACAGTGCGACCAGGAACCAGCCCAGCAGCAGCGGCATCCACCGATCCTCGCGCCAGACGCGGAACCAGATGCGGGTGCGCAGGAAGAACGCGCCCAGCAGTGCGAACAGGACAAGGCGCACATCGGGCAGCCAGTGATGGGCGAAGAAGTTGACGTAGATCGCCACTGCCAGCGCAATGGACACCCCTTCCCGCGGGTAGCTGCTGAACCGGAAGTCGAAGATGCGCCAGACCCGCGCGATGTAGCTGCCCACCGCAGCATACATGAAGCCCGAAAACAGCGGCACTCCACCGATGCGAAGCATGGCGGCCTCCGGGTATTCCCACGACCCATGCGCCGTTTTGAACAGCTCCATCACGGTGCCGACGACGTGGAAGGCCAGGATGACCCTGGCTTCCTCCAGCGTCTCAAGCCGCAACGCCAGCATCGCGAGTTGTATGGCCAGCGCCGCCAGCGTCAGGAAATCGTAGCGGGCCAGCGGCGCGCCGGGCGGATAGAACAGGTGCGTCGCCAGCAGCAGTCCCAGCAGCAGCCCGCCGAAAAGGCAGGCCCAGCCCTGCTTGAAGCCGAACAGCAGGAACTCGTACAGCCATGCCCGCCAGCCGGGGCGCGGCGCGAATGCCTCCAGCCGCGTGCGGATCGCGCCGAAGCGGGTATGCGCGCTCGATCCTGACGAAGGCGTCGACGCCATCGCTCAGTCCTGAGAGGACGGCGCCGGGGCAGGGGGCTGTTGCGGCCAGCGTTCCAGCGCGGGATCGATCATGGCCCATGTCGGTGCATCGTCGGTCCAGATCGCCATCTGGGGGCGCAGGCCATGGTTGCCGTCCAGCATGCCGAAGCGGATCGTGCGGAACTGCGGGCGGGCGCTGGACCGGCCAAGGACAGGGCTGCCGCAAGCCAGGCAGAACTCCTGCGTCAGGGTGTTGCCGCTGGCCGCGATGTAGACGTATTCGCCACGCTCTCCGGCGATGACCACAGCATCGGTCGGGAAGATCGCGTTGTGTGTGGGGCCGCCGGCTGCCGCCTTCTGGCACTGGTGGCACCAGCACTGGCGCGTCGTCACCGGCTCTGCGGCGATCTCGACGGTAACCGCGCCGCAGTTGCAGCGGCCGGTGTAAGGGGCAGTCATCAGCGATTTCCCCGTGCCATGAAGGCCAGCCTTTCGAACATCATCACGTCCTGCTCGTTCTTCAGCAGCGCCCCATGCAGCGGCGGAATCGCCTTGCTGGGGTCGCGGTTTTGCAGGACGTCCAGCGGCATGTCCTCGTTCATCAGCAGCTTCAGCCAGTCCAGCAGCTCGCTGGTCGACGGTTTCTTCTTCAGGCCAGGCACTTCGCGCAGTTCGTAGAAGATTTCCATTGCCTTGCGCACCAGCGTCTTCTGGATGCCGGGGAAATGGACGTCGATGATCGCCTCCATCGTCTCGCGGTCGGGGAAGCGGATGTAGTGGAAGAAGCAGCGGCGCAGGAAGGCGTCGGGCAGATCCTTCTCGTTGTTCGACGTAATGACCACCACCGGACGCTCGGCGGCGGCGATATGCTCGCCGGTTTCGTAGACGTCGAAGGCCATGCGATCGAGTTCGGCCAGGAGGTCGTTCGGGAATTCGATGTCCGCCTTGTCGATCTCGTCGATCAGCAGGACCGGCAGGCGGGGCGAGGTGAACGCCTCCCACAGCTTGCCCTTGCGGATATAGTTGCCGATGTCATGGACCCGCGCATCGCCCAGCTGACCATCGCGCAGGCGGGCCACCGCGTCGTATTCGTACAAGCCCTGATGCGCCTTGGTTGTCGACTTGACGTTCCAGGTGATGAGCGGCGCATCGAGCGCAGCGGCGATCTGTTCGGCCAGCACGGTCTTGCCGGTGCCCGGCTCCCCTTTCACCAGCAGGGGCCGACGTAGCAGAACCGCGGCGTTGACCGCCACCTTCAGGTCTTCGGTGGCGACGTAGTTGCGGGTGCCTTCGAAACGCTGCATCGGTTCATCCTGCTCGCTTTAACTACGCGGTTAAGCCCGATATGGTGCGAAGCGGCAAGGCAAAACAGTCATCGGCGCGCCAGTTTGGCAAGCCGCAGCATGAGCATTTCGAAGCGGGATGCGTCCACCGGCGCCCCGGCATCGTTCCAGCTGCCGGTGACGACGGACCATGCGCCGTCCTTGTCCTGAAGAAGCCAGGTCATGCTGATGACGCCGTCTTCCGACCCTCCCTTGTAGCCCACGCGCCGCCAGCCACGGGCCGTGGACGCGTCCATGGCCGGGTTGATCGCCAGGATGGCGAACGCTTCGGCGCTGTCGAGGCGGCGCAGGTCGTCCATCACGCCGGCAAGATCGGCGGGAGAGGCGAACCACTCCACCGTATCGATCGCGACCGGGCCGTGGCCGAACACCTCACCCGGATCGGCGGAGGAGATGGCCGACAGGTCGAGCGCGGCCAGCATCCCCTCGCGCTCTGCAGGAGTTGCGGCGGCGTAGGCAGCAGCGGTTTGTGCCCCGGACCGCTTGAGCGCGAACAGTTGGGCCGTCGTCATCATCGGTGCGAGAGCCTCAGGTCTGGCGTGACCGGCCAGCTCTACCTCACGGGCCAGGTCTTCCTGCCCCACCAGTCGCACGAGGATGTCGGTGGCGGTGTTGTCGCTGATCGCAATCATCAGGCTGGCCAGCGTGTGCACCGTCACCGGGGCGCCATCGGGCAGGGTATGGATGGTGCCGCCGGGGAAGGACTTGCCAGACACCGGCACCACGTCGTTCCAGTGCCGCTTGCCGTCCTTCACCTGCCGGGCAAGCGCGGCCAGTACGTAGAGCTTGAATGTGGAGCCCACCGCAAAGGGTTTATCGGCTGCGCGACCTCTAATCAGGCGAGGACGGCCTTGCGCCAAGCGATAGATAGCGAACCCGGCCTTGCCGGGCAGCGTGGCGAATTCACCGTCCAGCTTGTCAAGGCTATCCCCATCCGGCGTGAACCCGAAGATCCGCAGGCCCGAAACAAGGCCGGGGGCGGCGGGATTGAGTTCGATCCGCGCGGGCGCGGTGCCTTTGGCAAACGTCAGCGTGAAAGTGGCGGAGCCCTGCTGTTCACGCCTGAAGTCGGCAATGCCGGTGATCGGGCCGCCCTGCGCCACCAGCTGGTTCGCCAGCGCGCGCAGTTCGTCGGGAGGGACTGCGGCAAGGAAGCGAGTGTCGAAGGTCCGCGCCGGATCGCCTTTGCCTTGCATGACCGCCACGACTTCGCCCATGCGAGCGCGCAGCAACGCTTCGCCGCCAGTCTGCGCCATTGCCGTTCCTGTAACGCTGATGCCCAGCAACAGCACCAGGGCAAGTTTCAGAACATGCCGCCATCCATCCATCGCCCCGCTCCTCCCCGTGCATTTGCGCCCAGAAGCTGACTGCGATGGCGCGCCGGGTCAACGCCCGATCAGGCCGATCCGGTCCGGATCAGGCGTCGATCAGTTCGCGATCCACCTCACCTGCTCGGTTCTGGATGAACTGGAAGCGGTGTTCGGGGTTACGGCCCATCAGGCGATCGACCAGATCCTTGACCTGAAAGCGGCCCTCGTTTTCCTGCGGCAGGGTGATGCGGATCAGCGAGCGCGTTTCCGGGCTCATCGTGGTTTCGCGCAGTTGCTGCGGGTTCATCTCGCCAAGACCCTTGAAGCGGCCGACTTCGACCTTCTTGCCCTTGAACTTCGTCGCTTCCAGCTCGGCACGGTGGGCGTCATCACGCGCATAAGCGGAAGTCGCGCCCGATGTCAGGCGGTAGAGCGGCGGCTGGGCGAGATAGAGGTGGCCGCGCCGCACGATGTCCGGCATTTCCTGGAAGAAGAAGGTCATCAGCAGCGTGGCGATATGGGCCCCGTCGACGTCGGCGTCGGTCATGATGACGATGCGATCATAGCGCAGGTTGTCGGCGTTGCAGTCCTTGCGCGTGCCGCAACCGAGCGCAAGGCCGAGGTCTGCGATTTCCTGGTTGGCGCGGATCTTGTCCGCCGTGGCGCTGGCGACGTTGAGGATCTTGCCGCGGATGGGCAGGATCGCCTGCGTCTTTCGATCGCGTGCCTGCTTGGCGGAACCGCCTGCCGAATCGCCCTCGACGATGAACAGTTCGGTTTCGCCATGCCCTTCGCCCGAGCAGTCCGTCAGCTTGCCGGGCAGGCGCAGCTTGCGCGCATTGGTGGCGGTCTTGCGCTTCACCTCGCGCTCCGCCTTGCGGCGCAGGCGGTCGTCCATGCGCTCCATCACCGCACCCAGAAGCGCCTTGCCGCGATCGAGGTTGTCGGTCAGGAAGTGATCGAAATGATCGCGCACCGCCGCCTCGACCATCCGCGCCGCTTCCGGCGATGTCAGGCGGTCCTTGGTCTGGCTCTGGAACTGGGGATCGCGAATGAAGACCGACAACATCACTTCGCTGCCGGTGATGACGTCATCGGGCGTGATGTCCTTGGCCTTCTTCGCCTGGCCTACCAGTTCGGCAAAGGCGCGGATGCCCTTGGTCAGCGCGCCGCGCAGGCCCTGTTCATGAGTGCCGCCGTCCGGCGTCGGGATGGTGTTGCAGTACCAGGAATAGCTGCCGTCCGAATAGAGCGGCCAGGCGATCGCCCATTCGACCCGGCCCTGTTCGGAGCCGTCCTCGCCCTTGGGGAAATCCTGCCTGCCTGAGAAGAACTGTGTCGTCACGCATTCGCGGGTGCCGATCTGTTCGGCCAGATGGTCGGCCAGGCCGCCCGGAAACTGGAAGGTCGCCTCTGCGGGCACGCCGTCCACCGCCAACGAGGGCGCGCATTTCCAGCGGATTTCAACGCCCGCGAACAGATAGGCCTTGGAACGTACCAGCTTGAACAGGCGGGCGGCCTTGAACTTCTGGTCGCCGAAGATTTCGGTGTCGGGCGTGAAGGTGACGGCGGTGCCGCGCCGGTTGGGCGCCGCGCCCACGCGCTGGATCGGCCCCAGCGTGACGCCGCGCGAAAACTCCTGCGCGTAGAGTTCCTTGTTGCGCGCCACTTCGACGCGGGTCTTCACCGACAGCGCGTTGACCACCGAGATGCCGACGCCGTGCAGGCCGCCCGAGGTGGCATAGGCCTTGCCCGAGAACTTGCCGCCCGAGTGCAGGGTGGAGAGGATTACCTCAAGCGC
Source organism: Novosphingobium gossypii (assembly GCF_050433305.1). Lineage (NCBI taxonomy): Bacteria > Pseudomonadati > Pseudomonadota > Alphaproteobacteria > Sphingomonadales > Sphingomonadaceae > Novosphingobium > Novosphingobium gossypii. The sequence goes on from NZ_JBNPXM010000001.1 coordinate 578,262, forward strand.
GGACTTGCCCGGATACTTGGGATGCTCGTCCACCGGGATGCCGCGCCCGTTGTCGGTGATGGTGATGCGCCCGGCGGTGCCGGGTTCCTCCTCCAGAGTCACCTCGATCCGGTTGGCGTGGCCGGCGACGGCTTCGTCCATCGCATTGTCGAGGACTTCGGCGGCAAGGTGGTGCAGCGCGCGTTCGTCCGTCCCGCCGATATACATGCCCGGACGGCGGCGGACGGGTTCCAGCCCCTCCAGCACTTCGATCGCGGAACCGTCGTAAGCCTCGCCGGTGGCGGCAGGCAGCTTGTCGAAGAGGTCGTCGGACATGGCCCGAGTATAGGCCGCGCAGAATCGCGGCGGCAAGCGTTTGTTCGCGTTTTATCCGCAGCCGTCATCCCGGATCGGGTCCGGGATGGGCTGGCGGGCGGGCGTCACTCGCCGAACTTGATGGGGGCCGGGCTGACCACCTTGACGGTGCCGGTCTGGACTTCGCGCACTTCGAGCGCGCGTTCGATCAGGCCGCCGCGGGTGAAGCGGAACGCGCCGTCCACGCCCAGGAAGCCGCCCGGGAACGCCTTGGTGTCGCGCAGGGTCTCGGCGGGGAAGCGGGCCCCTGGCTTCCAGTCCCGCGCGACGCGCAGGGTGAGCAGCACGGCGTCATAACCCAGCGTGGAAATGCGGAAGGGCTGCGTTCCGAAGCGGGCGCGGTAGCTCTTGGAGAACTGGCCGAAGCGCTGGTCCGAAACCGTGGAGTACCACGCACCCGAAAGCGCGGCGGTGGCGTTGACGTCGCGCTCGCCGCTCCACAGTTCGGTGCCCAGCAGGCGCACGGTGGGTGTAGTGCCGCCCGTTACCTTGGCGGCGCCCTTGAAGGCGGTGGCGGCGCGGACCGAAAGGCTGCCGCTGTCGGCGATCAGCAGGGCGTCGAACCCGCCCTTCGCCTTAACCCGCTGCGCCGCCGAAGCGATGGAGGCGGCGCTGCGCTCGTAAGGCTCAAGCGCCACGACCGCGCCGTTGCTGGCGCGCACGGCGGCAAGCAGGGCGGCGCTGGTGCGGTCGCCATAGTCTCCACGCGGGACGAGAGCGGCGAAAGTGGTGATGCCCTGGCTGCGGGCATACTGAACCGTGCGCGTCACCGACTGGCCGGGGAGGTTGCCCATGATGAAGACGTCGCGGTTGGCGGCCTGTTCGTCGTTGGAGAACGAGATGACCGGGATCTTCGCGGCCTTGGCGATGGCGGAGACGGCAGGGATGTCGTCCGACAGCAGCGGGCCCAGGATCAGCATGTTGCCGTCGGCGATAGCCTTGCGGGCGGCTTCCGCCGGATTGTTCGTGGTGTCGTAAGTCGTGACGCGCAGGTTCTTGGCGCCGGTATCGAGCAGCGCCATGTTGGCGGCATTGGCGATTGCCTGCCCGACTCCCGAATTGGTGCCGCTGATCGGCACCAGCAGCGCAACGCGGTGACGTTCGGTGTCGACGGGAATGTCGCTCTGGTTCGTGGGCGGCGGCGGTGGGGGCGGTGCGACCGGGCCGGACTGCGGCGCCTTGGGCACCACGGCGCATCCGGCGACCAGCGCCATCGCGGCGGCGGCCAGAAGATTTCGGCGATTGAGGTTCCCCGTCCCTTTGACGTCGAACATGGCTTGCCGCTCCCTCGGTATCTGGGCCATGAGTCTGGCCGATGGAAAACACTCTTTCGCCGGGCCTTTACATAGTCGCAACCCCCATTGGCAACCTGGGGGACATAACCCTGCGCGCGGTCGAGACCCTGCGCGGCGTCTCGGTAGTCGCTTGCGAGGACACCCGCGTGACGGGCAAGCTGCTGCATCACCTGGGGCTGAAGAAGAAGCTGTTGCGCTATGACGACCATGCCGGGGAGGGCGACCGCGAACGCCTGCTGGCGCTGATGCAGGTGGAGCCGGTGGCACTGGTCAGCGATGCGGGAACGCCGCTGATCTCTGACCCCGGCTATCGCCTCGTCCGCACGGCAAGGGAGCGCGAAATCCCCGTAACCAGCTTGCCGGGGCCGAATGCGGCGGTGGTGGCGATGACGCTTTCGGGGTTGCCGAACGACCGCTTCCTGTTCGCCGGGTTCCTGCCTAACAAGGCCAAGGCGCGCGAGGATGTGCTGACCGATCTGGCGCGCGTGCCCGCCACGCTGGTCTTCTACGAAACCGCGCCGCGCCTCGATGCTTCGCTGGCCGCGATCGCCTCTGTCTTGCCGGGGCGTGAGGTTGCGGTTGCGCGCGAATTGACCAAGAAATTCGAGGAATGCCGCAGCGGTTCTCCACAGGAAGTCGCCGAATACTACGCCGCGCACCCGCCCAAGGGGGAGATCGTGCTGCTCATCGCCCCACCGGGAGAGGAGCCGCTGGGCGAAGTGGATGTGGATGCCCTGCTGCGCGATGCGCTGGCAGGCGCGAAGGCGTCGCAGGCGGCTGCAGCCGTGGCGAAGGCGACCGGGCTTGATCGCAAGACGCTCTATGCCCGCGCGCTCGAACTGAAGTGATGGGGAACTGAAGTGACGGAGAAGCGCCGCCGGGCGGAGCGTGATGGCCGGCGCGGGGAGTGGATCGCGAGCCTCTACCTGTGGCTCACCGGCTGGCGCGTGGTGGGCCGCCGGGTGAAGACCCGCAAGGGCGAGATCGACCTGGTCGCGAGGCGAGGCCGGACGGTCTGTTTCGTCGAGGTGAAGTGGCGCGCTAGGGCGCAGGATCTGGATACCGCAATCGACGCCCGCCGTCTGCGCCGCGTGGCAGATGCTGCGGCGCTGGTGGCAGGCCGCTATGCCGGGCCGGGCGACGACCAGCGCATCGACGTGATCCTTGTCACGCCGCGCCGCATGCCGCGCCGGATCGTCAATGCATGGCAACCCGGCGCGTTCTGACTGGGCTGGCGCTCAGTGCGGCTTGGGATGATCTGTCGGATGCGGGCTGGGATGGTCGGTCGGATGCGGCGTCGGGTGTTCGGTGGGATGGGGAGTCGGCGTCGGATGAGGTTCCGGGTTCGCCAGGCTGATCGCGGGAGCGGCAAGGATGCCGCCGGCACAGGCGAGGGTGAGGATCGTGCGTTTGGTGATCATGGAAAAATTCTCTCCGTGATTGCAGTTGGGGTTCGCATTCCCCGCCCCAATCTATATGCGCGAAACACCCCCGGCTTCTTAACGAGACAGCCCGGACGCCCCCTTAGGAGCGCGACTACATGACTTTGCGTATTGCCGTTCAGATGGACCCGCTGGAATCGATCAAAATCGGGGGCGATTCAAGCTTCGCCCTTATGCTGGCGGCGCAGGCGCGGGGGCACACGCTGTTCCACTACGACGTGAAGACGCTGGCCTACGACACCGCGTTCGGCGCCGGTGGCCGCCTGACCTGCTGGGGCGCGCCGGTCACCGTCCAGCGCGTCGAAGGGGCGCATTTCACGCGGGGCGAATACCGGTTGATCGACCTTGTCGAGGACATCGACGTGGTGCTGATGCGGCAGGATCCGCCATTCGATCTCGGCTACATCACTGCCACGCACCTGCTGGAGCGGCTCGAAGGGCGCACCCTTGTGGTCAACGATCCCGCTTCGGTTCGCAATGCGCCCGAAAAGGTTTTCGTGCTCGATTACGCGCGCTTCATGCCGCCCACGTTCATCGCCCGGCGGATCGAGGACGTGAAGGCCTTCAACCAGCGTCACCCCGGCGATCTGGTGATCAAGCCGCTGCACGGCAATGGCGGCAAGGCCGTGTTCCGCGTGCCGGCGGACGGATCGAACCTTGGCGCACTGATCGAGATGTTCGAGAACGCCTGGGTCGAACCGTTCATGGTTCAGCCCTTCCTTCCCGACGTGGCATCGGGAGACAAGCGCATTGTCCTTGTCGATGGTGAATTTGCAGGCGCGATCAACCGCAAGCCGGGCGAGGGCGAATTCCGCTCCAACCTTGCCGTGGGCGGTTCCGCAGAGGCCAGCGAACTCACTTCGGCGGAAGAGGAAATCTGTGCGGCGCTTGGCCCGGAACTGAAGGCGCGGGGACTGGTTTTTGTCGGCATCGACGTGATTGGCGGAAAATGGCTGACGGAAATCAACGTGACCTCGCCCACCGGCATCGTGGCGATCGACCGCTTCAACGGGACGGACACCGGCGCGCGCATCTGGGACGCGATAGAGCGCCGTTTCGCCGCGATGTGACAGCCGGGGCCCTGGCCTGCGAAGGATCGGCCTGAATGTCCGAGTGGATATACGAAATCGTCCGGCAGGGCGGCTACTTCGGCATCATGTTGCTGATGGCGCTGGAGAATATCATCCCACCGATCCCCTCCGAAGTCATCATGGGGCTGGGCGGGATCGCGGTCGCCCGCGGCGACATGCAGTTCTGGCCTTTGCTTTTCTGGGGAACTCTGGGCGCGGCACTGGGTAACTACGTGCTGTTCCTGATTGCGGACCGGCTGGGCTACGAACGGCTGCGGCCTTTCATCGATCGCTGGGGCCGATGGCTGACGCTGGAATGGCACGACGTCGAGGTGGGCGGGCGTTTCCTGCGGCGGCACGGTCATTGGGTGGTTTTCGTATTCCGGTTCATGCCGATGTTCCGCACCGTGATCTCGATACCGGCAGGGCTGGCTCACATGGGGCATTTCCGGTTTCTGGCATTCACCTTTGTCGGCGCGGCGATCTGGAACGTGGTGTTGATCCTGGGGGGGCGCTGGCTGGGCCATAGACTCGCGGAAGCGGAGCAGTGGCTGGGCTGGGCCACGGTGGCGATCGGCGTGGTGACGATCGGCTTCTACATTTGGCGCGTGGTGAACTGGAAGCCGCGCGAGGAATAGCGGTCTTCGCGGATCAGCCCCGTTCGCGCGGGTGGGCGTTGCGATAGACGTCCAGCAGCGTGGCAGCATCGACGCGGGTATAGATCTGCGTCGAACTCAGCGAAGCATGGCCCAGCAGTTCCTGCAGCGACCGCAAATCGGCGCCTGCCTCCAGCAGATGCGTGGCAAAGCTGTGGCGAAGTGCATGGGGCGTGGCGCTGGCGGGAAGACCCAGGACAACGCGGGCGCGCGCGACCGCCCTTTGCACCATGCCCTGACCCAGCGGCCCGCCCCGCGCACCGCGAAACAGCGCATGATCCCGCTCTACCGGCCATGGCGATTTTGCCACGTAGTCGGCAATTCCATCGCGCACGATGGGGAGCAGGGGCACGACGCGCTGCTTGCCGCCTTTCCCGGTGACCGTCAGCGTTTCTCCCAGCGGCAGCGCTGCGCCCGTGATCGACAGCGCCTCGGCGATGCGCAGCCCGGCACCGTAAAGCAGCAGCAGCACCGCCCGGTCCCGCGCGCCGATCCATGGCTGGGCGGCATCCTCCTCGACACCGGCGGCAAGGTTCACGGCTTCGTCCGGGGTGACGGGGCGGGGCAGGCCCTTCTTGATGCGCGGCCCTTTCAGGCGCGGCGCGGTCGCCAGCTGGATGCCCGCCTTTTCGCGCGCGAAGATCAGGAACGCCTTCAGCGCCGACAATTCGCGCGCGGCGGAGACATTGCCGATCCCCTCCTGCCGCCGCGCAGCAAGGTGATCGCGCAAGGCCGCAGCATCGAGGGTTGCCAGCGAAGCCCAGTCGCTTCCCTCGCCCCGGCCTTCGAGGCGATCGAGCAGCCGCGCCGCCGTTGCCACATAGGCGCGCACGGTGTGCGGACTGCGCCGCCGCCCTTGCGCCAGATGTGCGCCCCACGCCTCCAGCAGATCGGCGCGCGCGCCCATCCTCAGCCCTCGACCAGCTGCGCCGGCACCAGTTCGCTCAGCAGGGCGTCGAGCAGCACCATGCCTTCGGGCGTCACGCCGATGCGGGCGCCTTCGCGCCAGACCAGCCTCTGGCTTTCGTAGAACCGCGCCTTGGCCGGATCGCAGAGTTGATCTTCGGCGATGCCGAAGCGCACCGCCATGGCGGCCAGATCCACCCCTTCGCGCAGGCGCAGGCCCATCAGCATGGCCTCGCTCGCCTGTTCGGGGATGCCCAGCGGGCGTTCCTCGGCAATGCCGTGGCCGCTGCGGGACAGGCTCGCCAGCCAGTTCTCGGGCTTGCGGTGACGCACCGTGGCCAGTCCGCCGCGCCGTCCGTGCGCGCCGGGGCCGATGCCGCAGTAATCCTGATAGCGCCAGTAGGTCAGGTTGTGGCGGCTTTCCTCGCCGGGGCGGGCGTGGTTGCTGATCTCGTAGGCGGGAAGACCGGCGGCGGTGGTGGTTTCGCGCGTGAGAGCGAACATGTCGGCGCAGGCGTCCTCGTCCAGCGGGTCGAAATCGCCCTTGCGCACCATCGTCTCGAAGCGGGTGCCCGGCTCGATCGTCAGTTGATAGAGCGAGAGGTGGCCGGTGCCATAGGCCAGCGCGCGGTCCAGTTCGGCGCGCCACCCCTCCACCGTCTGGCCGGGGCGGGCGTAGATGAGGTCGAAGCTGACGCGCCGGAAATGCCGCTGCGCCACTTCCAGCGCCTTCAACCCTTCAGAGGCATCGTGCAGACGGCCAAGGAACCGCAGCGTCGCGTCGTCAAGTGCCTGCAGGCCCAGCGAGACGCGGTTCACCCCGACATCGGCCAGCGCGGCATAGTTGGCGGCCTCGACTGAAGAGGGATTGCCCTCCAGCGTGATCTCGATGCCCGGCGCGAAGCCCCACAGGGCTTCCGCTTCCTGCAGCAGGCGCGCCACCAGCGCGGGCGGCATCAGCGACGGGGTGCCGCCGCCGAAGAAGATCGAATCGAGCGGCTCCCCACCGGCCAGTTCGTGTTCGTGCCGCATGTCCGCCAGCAGCGCGTCCTGCCAGCGGGCATGATCCACCCGTTCGCGGACATGGCTGTTGAAGTCGCAGTAAGGGCACTTGGCCAGGCAGAACGGCCAGTGAATGTAGAGCGCGCGGGCCATGGGCCTATCGTATCACGCCCCGGTCTGACCGGCGAACTGGTCTGCGACCAGCTTTGAGAACGCATCGGCGCGGTGGCTGATGCGCTGCTTTTCCTCAAGCGCCAGTTCGGAGAACGACTTGTCGAAGCCGTTCGGCACGAAGGCCGGATCATAGCCGAAGCCCATCGTCCCGCGCGGCGGCCAGGTGAAGGTGCCGTCCACGCGGCCTTCGTAGACCGCTTCCGTGCCGTCCGGCCATGCGATCGCCAGAACGCTGGTGAACCAGCACGAGCGATCGACGCCCGGGCCCTGCTGGCTGAGCAGGCCTTCGACCTTGCCCATCGCCATGTACCAGTCGCGGCCCTTGTAGTCCTTGCCCGGCTCGCCTTCGAACCACTGCCGCTCGGCCCAGTCAGCGGTATAGACGCCGGGCCTGCCGCCCAGCGCCGTCACCGACAGGCCGCTGTCATCCGCCAGTGCAGGGAGGCCGGCAGCGGTCGCGGCGGCGTGGGCCTTGAGCAATGCATTCTCGACGAACGTGGTGCCGGTTTCATCCGGCTCAGGCAGGCCGAGGTCGCCCGCCGAGACGCAGTCCACCCCGAACGGGGCGAGCAGCGCGGAAATCTCGCGCAGCTTGCCCGCGTTGTGCGTGGCGATGACCAGCTTCGATCCGTCGAGCTTGCGGGTCATCAGCGGCCAACCGCCTTGGCCTGCGCCGCGAAGATGCCTTCGCAGCCGATGCGGGCCAGACGCAGGAGGCGCAGCAGGCCTTCCTCGTCGTAAGTCGCGCCTTCGGCGGTGGCCTGCGCCTCTGCGATCAGGCCGCCTTCGATCAGCACGAAGTTGGCATCGGCATCGGCGCCGCTGTCCTCGATGTAGTCGAGGTCGAGCACCGGCGTGCCCTGGTGGATGCCGCAGGAGATCGCGGCGACGCGCGCGGTGATCGGGTCTTCCTTGATCTTGCCTTCGGCCATCAGCTTGTCCACGGCAAGGCGCAGTGCCACCCATGCGCCCGAGATCGACGCGGTGCGGGTGCCGCCGTCGGCCTGCAGCACGTCGCAGTCGAGCACGATCTGGCGTTCGCCCAGCTTCTTCATGTCGACGACGGCGCGCAGGGAGCGGCCGATGAGGCGCTGGATTTCCTGCGTGCGGCCGGACTGCTTGCCCTTGGCCGCTTCACGGCTGCCACGGGTGTGCGTGGCGCGGGGCAGCATCGAGTATTCCGCCGTCACCCAGCCTTCGCCCTTGCCGCGCAGGAACGGCGGCACCTTTTCCTCGACCGAGGCGGTGACGAGCACGCGGGTGTCGCCGAACGAGATCAGGACAGAGCCTTCGGCATGCTTGGTGAAGCCGGTCTGGATGTCGATGGCACGCATTTCGTCAGGGGCACGGCCGGAAGGGCGCATTCAGGGAATCCTTGTCGTGAACTGGCTTGTGAAAATACCCGCCCGCCCTAGGCGCATTAGGCTTGAGGGTTCAAGGGCAATGGCTAAATTGACATACGATATGCCCACTCCGCCCATTACCGAATTGACCACGCGTGCGCGCGACATCTTCCGACTGGTGGTTGAGGGGTACCTTGCCACCGGAACGCCCGTAGGGTCGAAGGCGCTGGCTGGGGCGGGCGGGGTCAACCTGTCATCGGCGTCGATCCGTTCGGTGCTGGCGGATCTGGAAGGGCTGGGCCTGCTTGCCGCGCCGCATACCAGTGCCGGGCGACTGCCCACCGAAGCGGGCCTGCGCCTGTTCGTGGACGGCATCATGCAGGTGGCGGAACCCACCGTGGAGGAACGGCAGGCGATCGAGCGCCGCATTGCCGCGCCCGGCCCGATCGAGGCCGCGCTTGAGGCAACCAGTGCGCTGCTGTCCAACCTGTCTTCGGGTGCGGGCGTGGTGATGGTGCCCCGGCGAGAGCCGCGTCTGATGCACCTGCAACTGGTGCCGCTGGGGCCGGGCCGGGCACTGGCGGTGCTGGTGGGGGAGGACGGCGCGATAGAGAACCGCGTGCTGGAACTGCCACTGGGTCTGCCGCCCGGCGCGCTGGAGGAGGCATCGAACTACATCTCCGCGCATCTTGGCGGGCGCACGCTGGCAGAGGCGGCACGGGCGATGCGGGCCGAGATCGTCTCGGGCAAGTCCGCGCTTGATGCCGCCAGCCGCGATCTCGTGGAGCGCGGGATGGCGGTGTGGAGCGAGGATGCGGCCCAGCGTCCCGTCCTGATAGTGCGCGGGCAGGCCAATCTGCTGGACGAAGCCGCGCTGACGGATCTTGAACGTGTGCGCTCTCTGTTGGACGACCTTGAGAACAAGCAGTCCGTGGCGGACCTTCTGGACACTGCGCGCGAGGCGCGGGCGACGCGCATCTTCATCGGATCGGAGAACCGGCTGTTCGCGCTGTCCGGGTCATCCGTGATCGCCAGCCCCTATCGCGATCGCGAGGGCAGGGTGGTCGGCGTGGTGGGGGTAATCGGCCCGACTCGGTTGAATTATGCGCGCGTCGTCCCCATGGTGGACTTCACCGCCCAGAGCCTGGGCAAGCTCATCGGATAGCTGGACAGACAAAGAAAATGACCGACGACAAGACGCAGTCGCCTGCAATTGATCCTGCCGTGGCGGAAGAACTTCAGGGCGTGCCGGAGGACTTCGTGGACACCAAGGGCGAGAACGAGGAAATCGCCGCGCTGCGCGAAAAGCTGGCGACCGCAGAGCAGGACGTGCTCTACGCCCGCGCCGAAACGCAGAACGTGCGCCGCCGCCTGGAAAAGGACATCGCCGACACCCGCGCCTATGCCGCCACTGGCTTTGCGCGTGACATCCTCTCGGTGTCCGACAACCTCGCCCGCGCGCTGACCGCCATCCCAGCCGAACTGCGCGAGGACGAGAAGCTCAAGGGCCTTGTCGCCGGCATCGAAGCCACCGGGCGCGAGATCGACAAGGTGTTCGCCAGCCACGGCATCAGCCGCATCGCCGCCATGGGCCTGCCGCTCGACCCGAACCAGCATCAGGCGATGATCGAAGTGCCCTCCGCCGATGCGGAGCCGGGCACGGTCGTGCAGGAACTGCAGGCCGGCTACATGATCAAGGACCGCCTGCTGCGCCCCGCCATGGTCGCGGTGGCCAAGAAGCCGGACTGAACGAAGTCCTCCTCTGAACAAGCGCGCGGCCTGTCTTCGGATCCCGAAGGCAGGCCGTGTCGTTTTATTGCCCGGGAACCGGCAGGGCCTGCTTCCGTTCACTTGTGCATAGGCTACAGACTTATCGGAGAATATCGATGCGCAAGCTCATCCTTCCCATTCTCGCCGCCGGTGCGCTGAGCATCGGTGGTTGCGCCAGCAACTACGGCGGCGAGGGCGCTCTGGCCGGCGGCGCTCTGGGCGCGGGTGTCGGGGCAGTGGCCGGCGGTGACGTCGGCACCGGTGCGGCGGTCGGCGCGGCAGCCGGCGCGCTGCTCGGCTCGCAGGCCAAGAAGAACGACCGTGACCGCGGCTGTTATCGCTATGATCGCCGTGGCGACCGCTATTGGGATCGCGACTGCTGATCCAGTCACTTCGGTGAATGAAAAAGGGCGCGGACACGGCGGTGTCGGCGCCCTTTGCATATCGTCGGTGCAGATCATGTCCGGAGGGACGATGGGGTGAACGGCAATATGCCGCGATATGCCTCGACCCCCGGCGCCCCGGGGAAGTGCATGCCGTTGCGCAGCAGATACGCATGCCGCACGATTTCGGCCTGCTGTTCCAGCCCGTAGCGGTCGAGCGTCCATCCCGGCCGCAGGGCATAGTCGTAGCGGCAGAACGGATGACGCATCAGCGGCAGGTAATATCGTCCCTTGCGCTGGGCCTGCCAGACATGGGTCATCTCGTGGATAAACAGGCCGCGCAATCCCGGCGATCCTGCCGCGAAATCCTCAAGGTAGAGGCTGCTGCGCGGGTGAAAGTGCAGGTGCCCGCACGGCGCCATCACGGTGTTCACCGGCTGGAACGGAAACCAGCGCCGCCGCCGGACGCGCACCGGTGTGCAGTCGATCGCATCGCCGAACACCGACCGGACGAGGTCAACCTCGCCCGACGTCAGCGCTCTCTCGCCGCCGGGTTCGACGGTCAGTGGTGCATCCCTTCCATGCTGCCGTGATCCATGCCTTCCATCGCGCCGGTGGCATCGTCGGAAGCTCCCATCTTCTCGACCTTGATCGGCATGGACAGCTTGTCTCCGTCGGAGAACGTCAGCGTCAGTTCCGTCGTCCCGCCGGCCTTCAGATTGGGCGAAACGTCGAAGGCCATTACATGCAGCCCGCCCGGTGCGAAGACCATGGAGGCGCCGGGATCGACTGGCAGCGAATCGACACGGGCCATGGAGCCGCCATTGGTCTGGTGCATCTCGGCCCGCCGCACTTCTGCGACGTGGACCCCGGCAAGCGTCACCGGCTCCGCTCCGTCATTGCGGACGGTGAAATAGACCGCGCCGGGACGGCCTGCGACGATCGGCAGCACCAGCTTGCCGTCGCTCGCCACGATGCCGGGCTTGGCGTCGGGGCCGGAAAGCGTTGCTTCGTTCGATTGCGTGGGGCTGTCGGGCGTCTTTCCGCATGCGCCAAGCACGGAAACAAGCGCAATGCTGCAGATCAGGGCCAGTGGGGAACGGGCAGTAAGGTTGCGTTTGATCACAGGCATTTCCTCTTGGCTCGGCCCTGTTGCAAAATCGTTGCGGGTAATGCCATCCACACAGGCTTGTTCCAAGCGAAACGTCACCTATATCCGCCCTCGACGACTTGGAACGTCACAGAGCCGGACAAGCCGCCTTGCCTTGATGGAAGGGAGGCGATCCGCCCGGTGTCACCCACTGACGTGAGGAATGGGGATAATGGCTAAAGTAATTGGTATCGACCTTGGCACCACCAACAGCTGCGTAGCCGTCATGGACGGCGGCAAGCCCAAGGTCATCGAAAATTCCGAAGGCGCGCGCACCACGCCCTCGATCGTCGCTTTCACCAAAGATGGTGAGCGCCTGATCGGGCAGCCTGCAAAGCGCCAGGCCGTGACCAACGGCGACAACACGATCTTCGCGGTGAAGCGCCTCATCGGCCGCCGCTTCGACGACCCGGTGACCAAGAAGGACACCGAGCTGGTTCCCTATCACATCGTGAAGGGCAAGAACGGCGACGCCTGGGTTCAGGCCGGCGGCGAAGACTATTCGCCTTCGCAGATCAGCGCCTTCACTCTTCAGAAGATGAAGGAAACCGCCGAATCGTATCTGGGCGAAACGGTCACGCAGGCGGTCATCACCGTTCCCGCGTACTTCAACGACGCCCAGCGTCAGGCCACCAAGGACGCCGGTCAGATCGCCGGTCTCGAAGTGCTGCGCATCATCAACGAGCCGACTGCGGCGGCGCTGGCTTATGGCCTCGACAAGCAGGACGGCAAGACCATCGCGGTCTACGACCTTGGCGGCGGCACCTTCGACGTCTCGATCCTCGAAATCGGTGACGGCGTGTTCGAGGTGAAGTCCACCAACGGCGACACGTTCCTGGGTGGCGAAGACTTCGACACCAAGGTCGTCGAATGGCTGGCCGACAAGTTCAAGGCCAAGGAAGGCATGGACCTGCGGACCGACAAGCTCGCCCTCCAGCGTCTGAAGGAAGCGGCTGAAAAGGCCAAGATCGAACTGTCGTCCACTGCGACGACCGAGGTCAACCTGCCCTTCATCACCGCGCGCATGGAAGGCGGCGCTACCACCCCGCTGCACCTCGTCGAAACGATCACCCGTTCCGATCTGGAAAAGATGGTCGCCGACCTGATCCAGCGCACGCTTGAACCCTGCCGCAAGGCGCTGGCCGACGCCGGCATCTCCGCCAAGGAGATCGACGACGTCGTGCTCGTGGGCGGCATGACCCGCATGCCCAAGGTGCGCGACGTGGTGAAGGACTTCTTCGGCAAGGAGCCGCACACCGGCGTGAACCCGGACGAAGTCGTCGCCATGGGCGCGGCTATCCAGGCCGGCGTGCTGCAGGGCGACGTCAAGGACGTGCTGCTGCTCGACGTGACCCCGCTGTCGCTGGGCATCGAGACGCTGGGCGGCATCATGACCAAGATGATCGACCGCAACACCACGATCCCGACCAAGAAGAGCCAGGTCTACTCGACCGCCGAGGACAACCAGCAGGCGGTCACGATCCGCGTGTTCCAGGGCGAGCGCGAGATGGCGCAGGACAACAAGTTGCTTGGCCAGTTCGACCTCGTCGGCATCCCGGCGGCGCGTCGCGGCGTGCCGCAGATCGAGGTGACCTTCGACATCGACGCCAACGGTCTGGTCAACGTGTCCGCCAAGGACAAGGGCACCGGCAAGGAGCAGCAGATCCGCATTCAGGCCTCGGGCGGCCTTTCGGACAGCGACATCGATCAGATGGTCCGTGACGCCGAAAAGTTCGCCGAAGAGGACAAGAAGCGCCGCGAATCCGCTGAAGCCCGCAACCAGGCAGACAGCCTTGTCCACGCCACCGAGCAGCAGCTCACTGAGCATGCCGACAAGATTGAGCCTGCGCTCAAGGAAGAAGTCGAGGCCGCGATCGCCGCGACCAAGACCGCGCTCGAAGGCAACGATGCCGCTGAAATCAATGCCAAGGCTCAGGAACTGACGCAGGCGGCGATGAAGGTCGGTCAGGCCATCTACGAGAAGGAGCAGGCTTCGGCTGCTTCGCCGGAAGCTGCTAAGGCTGACGACGACGTCGTTGACGCCGAGTTCTCGGAAGTCGACGAAAACAAGGGCTGACAAGTCCTGATGAAAACCCTGACCGCCACCGGTGCAAACCGCGCCGGTGGCGGTTAAGGTATTCCGACGGGGAAATATCACGTGTCAGCGACAGAAATCGATTATTACGAACTGCTCGAATGCGAGCGCACGGCCGACGACAAGGTTCTCAAGTCGTCGTACCGTCGGCTTGCCATGCGCTACCACCCGGACAAGAACCCGGGCGACAAGGAAGCCGAGGCGCGGTTCAAGCAGATCAGCGAAGCCTACGACTGCCTGAAGGATCCGCAAAAGCGCGCGGCCTACGATCGCTTCGGCCATGCTGCGTTTCAGCAGGGCATGGGCGGCGGCGGTCCCGGTGCAGGCGGTGACTTCGGCGATATCGGCGATATCTTCGAATCCATCTTCGGCAGCGCCTTTGGCGGTGGCGGTCGTCAGCAGCAGCGGCGCGGTGCCGATTTGCGCTACGACATGGAAGTCTCTCTGGACGACGCTTTCCGGGGCAAGCAGACCGAGATCACCATCGAAGTCTCGCAATCGTGCGAGCCGTGCAGCGGATCGGGCGCCCAACCGGGTACTTCCAAGCGCGGCTGCTCGATGTGCGGCGGTCACGGCAAGGTGCGCGCGCAGCAGGGCTTCTTCGTGGTGGAGCGCACCTGCCCGACCTGCCACGGTCGCGGTGAGGTGATCGAAAAGCCGTGCCGTTCCTGCGGTGGCGAAGGTCGGGTGGACAAGCCGCAGACGCTGCAGGTGGACATTCCGCCCGGCGTCGATTCCGGCACGCGCATCCGCCTGTCCGGCAAGGGGGAAGCCGGGCCGTTCGGATCGCCACCGGGCGACCTCTACATCTTCCTGCACGTCAAGCGCCACCGCGTGTTCGAGCGTGACGGGACGACGCTGGTCACCAAGGTGCCGATCACCTTCACCACTGCGGCGCTGGGCGGCTCGATCGAGATCCCCGGCATCGACGGCGAAACGATCACGCTGGACATTCCGGCGGGCATCCAGTCCGGCAAGCAGCTGCGCAAGCGCGGCGAAGGCATGCCGGTGCTGCAGGGCCGTGGCCGCGGCGACCTCGTCATTGAGATCGCGGTGGAAACCCCGACCAAGCTGTCCGCCCGCCAGAAGGAAATCCTGCGTGAATTGCAGGCGACCGAAACTGGCGATGAATGTCCGCAGTCGAAGGGCTTCTTCGACCGCATCAAGGACGCCTGGACCGATCTGACGGAATGATGCCGAAGGCGGGCGGGGCAGGGTGCTCTGCCCGTCTTCGGCCCTACTTCCCGCTCAGCACCTCGCGCCGAATTCTGCGCACCAGTCCGGGGTCGGACTGTAGCCGCTGCTTCTCCTCGTCCAGGATCGCCAGGAAGGCGCGGCGCTTGAAGCCCAGCAGTTCCGGTGCGCTCATGGCGTGTTCGGCGGGCAGCGTGGAGGCGATGAGATCCATCATCCGCTCGGCCCCGTGCAGGCGGCCCCATAGATAATCGTTCTCGCGGTAGCCGCGGCTGAAGAACGCGCCGAAATTGAAGAACTCCTTCCCGCGCAAAGTCTCCTCCCGCAACCCGTCGCGGATAGCATGGCAATCTTCCGGCGATATCCGGTCCACGAGCACCGGATCGAACTCCGTCAGCCCTTCGCCGCGCAGCAGCGGCAGGGTGACGGTGTCGTAGAACGGAAAGCCCAGATAGGCGAGCAGCACCCGCCGTCGCAGCGCCTGCGGCATGGCCGCCAGCGCCTCCGCCAGCAGTTCGTCCACCGCATCGTCCGTTGCCAGCAGATTGCGGGCGGATGCGAAGTGATCGATCGCACCTTGCGGATCGTCGAAGAACCCGGCAGCCACCGCCGGAAATTCCTCGCCCAGCGCCGTCAACGGTTCGCGGTCTATGTAGAGCGCCAGCGCGGCATAGATCGCCTCGCGCGCGGCGTCGCGGTCGTGCTCGGTGACGCCCGGCTCCTCCTCCCACTCCTGCGTCACCCGGCGCGCCAGCAGCCGCAGGCGGCGCACGCGGAATGCCAGATCGTGGCTGCGGAAGAAGTCGATCATGGCGGGCGAATTGGCCACCCGCAGCGCCTGCGCCCGGTCCAGTCCATGCACTGCCAGATGTGCGATCAACCGCAGGCGGATCGGCTCGGCAGAAGGCAGGTCAAGTTCGGGCGCGGCTTCCAGCACCATGCGCGCCATCATCGCGGTGATGCCGCTGAACTTGACCTGCGCATAGCCGTGATAGGCGAACCCCGCCTGCTCGAAAGCGGCCGCCTGCGCCTTGGCTCGCCATGCAGCCAGACGCCTCGGCGTGGGTCGGTCAAGGAACAGGGTATGCCCGAACAGGCGGTCCACCGTTTCCTCGATCTCTGGCCGCAGAGCCAGCACGATCTCGCGCAGCGCGGCCATCTCGCGCGATCGCGTCTCCAGCGCTTCCAGATTGTCGCGGATCGGCTGTTCGCGCGGAATCGCGGACAGCGACCCGAAGATCACCGAGAAGAACCCCGGCAAAGCGGCATCGCGCCGCATCTCGGCGCCGAGATGATCGGGCGTCGGATCGACGTAGACGAACCGCCGGTCCACCTCGCGCGCGGCGGGGCGGTCGCGCAGGGCATGCATGGCGTCGGCGAAAGGTGCGTTCACCAGCACCGCGCCGTCGATCAGCGATACGCTGTCAAGATCTCCGCGCCGGGCGTGTTCGGGCATGATCCGGGCAAGAAACGCATCGCGCGTCGGCCAGCTCTCGCCCTGTTCCTCCACCAGCCTGTCGATCTCTCCGATCTGCAAGGGGGGAAAGGCCCCGGGAAAGCTGGCCGATGCGCGGGCGGCCATCACCAGTTCGGGCAGCGGCGCCAGCGGGACGCCGTCGCGGCCCGCCTTGACGTGGAAGCCGAACGTCAGGCGATGCTCGCTTTCCAGCACCATCTGCGGTGAATGCAGCCGCAGCGTCTCCAGATGACCCTTGAAGTCGGTGGAAGTCAGGAAAACGTCAAGCGGATGATGTTCGGGCAGTAGCGGCTTTCCGGCGGGCGCCTTCGCCATCGCCGTCAGCGCGCGGTGCAGCAGGCGCGAAAAGCCGATCCCGCTGAACGGCGGCTCGAACCAGCGGGAGCGTACGAGGCGCGACAGCTTCTCGCGCACTTCGCTGCGCGTTTCCGGCGCCACGCTTTCGCTGACGGCATTGCCGGGGCGGTGCAGCAGGTATGTGACCAGCGGGCTGGCCCAGAACTTCGCCGCACGCGATCCGGGTCGCGCATCGGGATCGAGCAGCACGTCGACGTCGGCGGTTTCCAGCCACAGGTCGGTCAGCGGTTCCAGCGACTGTCCCGAATGGATGGCCTGCGCCAGGAACAGCGAGTTGATCCCGCCCGCGCTCGCCCCGGCGACGATGTCGGTGAGCACCCGCAGCCGAACGTTGCCGCCCGTCTCCAGCCTTCGCAGAAGATCGAGATAGACCGCGGCGCTGCCTAGCGGCGCATCCTCATTCCCCCAGAGCGCACGGCTGGCCTGCAGAGCTTTCCACAGCTCCTTGGTGACCCCGTGCATGTAGACGGCGAGGCTGACGCCTCCATAACAGACCAGAGCGATCCGCAGTTCTTTTTGCTGCATCCGATCATCTTACCCGCCATTACAGCATTGGCAATTGCGTTCTCATTCCGTTCCGGTTACGCGAGGCGGCATGGCGAAACCGAAACGTCGATATGTCTGTCAGGCCTGCGGAGGCGTTTCCACCCGGTGGCAGGGGCAATGTGCCGATTGCGGGGAATGGAATACGCTGGCCGAAGAAGCACCGCAGACAGTGTTCTCGGCCAAGCACGATCTGTCTTCGGGCGGGCGGCCGATCCTGTTCACGCCGCTCGACGCGCCCGGCGAAGTGCCCAAGCGGCAGAACAGCGGCATCGCGGAGTTCGATCGTGCGCTGGGCGGGGGGCTGGTTCCCGGCTCGGCGATCCTGATGGGCGGCGATCCCGGCATCGGCAAGTCCACGCTGCTGCTGCAGGTGTCCGCCAATATCGCCAGCAAGGGCGGCCTTTCCGTCTACGTCAGCGGAGAGGAAGCGGCCGGGCAGGTGCGGCTGCGGGCCGAGCGTCTGGGCCTGTCGAAGGCCCCGATCCAGTTGGCAGCGGCCACTTCGGTGCGCGACATTCTGACCACGCTGGGAATGATGGACAAGCCCTCGCTGCTGGTCATCGATTCGATCCAGACGATGCATTCCGACCAGATAGAGGGCGCGCCGGGCACCGTCAGCCAGGTGCGCGGCTGCGCCTTTGAGCTGATCCGCTATGCCAAGGAAAACGGCGTCACACTGGTGCTGGTCGGGCACGTCACCAAGGACGGCAACATCGCCGGTCCCCGTGTGCTGGAGCACATGGTCGACGTGGTGATGAGCTTCGAGGGCGAACGCAGCCACCAGTACCGCATTCTGCGTTCCATCAAAAATCGCTTTGGCCCGGTGGACGAAATTGGCGTCTTCGCGATGGAGGGCGATGGCCTTGCCGAAGTGGGCAATCCGTCGATGCTGTTCCTGTCGGGCCGCGAAGAGCCGATGGCGGGCAGCGCGGTGTTCCCGGCGATGGAAGGCACGCGCCCCGTCCTTGTCGAAATTCAGGCGCTGATCGTGCGACTGCAAAGCGGGGCTACGCCGCGCCGTGCGGTCGTGGGGTGGGATTCGGGCCGCATGGCGATGCTGCTGGCCGTGCTGGAGGCGCGCTGCGGCCTCAGTTTCTCCAACGCCGAAGTCTACCTCAACGTCGCGGGCGGCTACCGGCTGGGCGACCCGGCAGCGGACCTCGCGGTGGCGGCTGCGCTGGTGTCGGCACTGGGGGACAAGCCGCTGCCGACGGACGCGGTGTGGTTCGGCGAGGTGTCGCTGGCAGGGGAGATCAGGCCGGTTGCGCACGGTTCCATCCGGCAGCGCGAATCGGCCAAGCTGGGCTTCACCAAGGCGTTCGGTCCTGCCAACGGACCGGCGCCGGAAAAGGGCCTGACATTCTCCGGGCTCACCATGCTGCCCAACCTCGTTGACCGCATCCTGTCCGATGCCTAATTCAGCCGTCCTATGACAGGCTTCGACATTGCCGTACTGCTGTTCGTGGGTCTCGGCGCCATCACCGGCTTGATGCGCGGGTTCGTGCAGGAAATCCTGGCGCTGTCCGCCTGGGTCTTCGCGGTGTTCGCCATCCGCATCTTTCACACGCCGCTGACGCTGGTGTTGGGGGGCTATGTCGGGTCGGATTCGGGAGCAGCGGTGCTGGCCTTTGCAGTGCTTCTGGGCGTGCCGTTCCTGGTGGTCAAACTGGTTGCCAGGTGGGCAGGGTCCATGAGCCGCGCATCGGTGCTGGGCCCGATCGACCGGGTGCTGGGTCTGGGTTTCGGCGCGGTGAAGGCGGTCATCATCATCGTTCTGACGTTTTCAGTGGTGGTGCTGGGTTACGATACGATCTGGGGCGTTGGCGGCCGGCCCGATTGGATCAGGCAGGCGCGGACATATCCCTTCATCGATGCCAGCAGCAAAGCTCTGGTTGAGATGATCGCCGAGCGGCGCGCCGCACTGCGCGCTGCGCCATCCAGTCCGGAAGGCGAGTAGGCACCTTGTCCGCAACCGTGCTCTACACGCCTGACGTTCTGGCCTTGGCGATCGATCTTGCCCGCCATCCCCTGACGGACGACCTGCCGCTACGCAGTGAAGCCCGGTCCAAAAGCTGCGGCAGCACGATCATGCTGGGGCTTGCCGTCGAAGCCGGCACTGTGACCCGTATCGGGCTGCGCAGCCAGGCCTGCGCCATCGGACAGGCGTCAGCGGCGATCTTTGCCAGTGCCGCTCTGGGCGCCACGATCGACCGTATCGCGCAGACGCGCAATGCAGTCGCTGCCTGGCTGACAGGCGACGCGTCACTGCCTCAATGGCCCGGCTTCGCGACTGTCGCTGCTGCCCGCGACTATCCTGCTCGTCATGGCGCAGTCATGCTTCCATGGGACGCAGCCGTCAGGGCGCTTGGGGCGGAATAGCTGGAAATTTCACTGGCCTTGCGCATTGAAAATAAACGTTTCCCCGAGGATTACCTCTTTTGCTGCGCAGCAATTTGTGTTGCAATGCGATATTCCGGAATGGTAAACTGGCCATCCGGCAAATGGGGATTGGAAATGGCTGATACGGCGTCTGGCGAAGACAACACCGTCATTATCAAGAAATACGCGAACCGGCGGCTCTACAATACACGTTCGTCCAGCTACATCACGCTGGAACATCTGGCGAAGATGACGCGCGAAGGCGTGGATTACAAAGTTCTCGACGCCAAAAGCGGCTCAGACATCACCCACACCATCCTGACGCAGATCATCATGGAAGAGGAATCGAACGGAGAGCAGATGCTCCCGGTCAACTTCCTGCGCGAACTCATCAGCATGTACGGCAACCAGATGCAGTCCCTGATCCCGCATTACCTTGAAGCTTCGATGGAGAACTTCCGCGCCAACCAGGCGAAGCTGGCCAAGGCGTTCGAGGACAGCCTGGGCAACAACCCGCTGGCCAAACTGGCCGAACAGAACATGGCGATGTTCCGGGCGGCATCGTCCGCGTTCATGCCAGGCGCTGAAAAGCAGCCTGACGCCAAGACGCCGCCTGCCGCGAACGAAGGCACCGGCGACCTTTCGGCGCTGCGCGATCAGATGGCCGAAATCCAGAAGCGTCTCGACGCGTTGGGCAAGTAACATCTCCACGGGCCGCCGCAGATGACCGTCCGCGTCGCCCGGCCCGCTGCGCGCATCATCCTGCTCGATCCTGCAGACCGTGTGCTGCTGTTCCGCTTCGACCCGCCCGACCGTCCGCCGTTCTGGTGTACGCCGGGCGGGGCAGTCGATCTCGGCGAAAGCTACGAGGATGCGGCAAGGCGCGAACTGCTGGAGGAGACCGGCTTCGTCGCCGAGCCGGGGCCGCAGATCGCGCGGCGGATGGCGGACTTCATCACCATCGAAGGGGTGCCGGTCACCGCCGACGAGCGCTATTTTCTTGTCCGCACGCCGCCTGGCGCTGATCCGGAAGCAATAAACACCGCCGGTCACACCGAACTCGAACGCTCGGTCATGCGCAGCTGGCGCTGGTTCGACCGGGCAACGCTTGCCGCGCTGGACGAAGCGTTCTTTCCGGAAGATCTTGCGGACATGTTGCCACCGCCGCGGAACTGATGGGGCGAAACCGGTTCGATTTGACCGCCATTTGCTTTGAACCTTCCGCCGACTCCCGCTAACAGGCGCGCCATGAATCAGAAGACCGCGATCCGCCACGCCCTTTCCACCAAGCGCGAAGACGACTTCGCCCAATGGTACCAGGAAGTCATCTCCGAAGCCGAAATGGCCGAAGAATCGGGCGTACGCGGCTGCATGGTAATCAAGCCGTGGGGCTACGGCGTGTGGGAACGCATCCAGCGCCTGATGGACGACCGGATCAAGGCTGCGGGCGTCCAGAACTGCTACTTCCCGCTGTTCATCCCGCTGTCGTACTTCGCCAAGGAAGCCGAGCACGTCGAGGGCTTCGCCAAGGAAATGGCGGTCGTCACTCACCACCGCCTGATCGGCGACGGCAAGGGTGGCCTCGTGCCCGACCCCGAAGCGAAGCTGGAAGAACCGCTGATCGTGCGCCCCACGTCGGAGACGGTGATCGGCCAGGCGATGGCGCGCTGGGTGCAGTCGTGGCGCGACCTGCCGCTGGTGGTCAACCAGTGGGCCAATGTCGTGCGCTGGGAAATGCGCACCCGTATGTTCCTGCGCACCAGCGAATTCCTCTGGCAGGAAGGCCACACCGCCCACACCGACCGCGACGATGCGATGGTGGAAACGCTGCGCGCGCTTGAAATGTACCGCGACTTTGCCGAAACCGAGCTGGCGATGCCGGTGATCGCCGGTGAAAAGCCCGAGAACGAGCGCTTCCCCGGCGCAGTCGCTACGTATTCGATCGAGGCGATGATGCAGGACGGCAAGGCGCTGCAGGCGGGCACCTCGCACTACCTCGGCACCGGCTTTGCCCATGCTGCGGGCATCACGTTCCAGGATCGTGAGGGCACGCAGCAGTATGCCCACACGACCAGTTGGGGCACCTCCACCCGCATGATCGGCGGCCTCATCATGACGCATGGCGACGACGATGGGCTGCGCGTGCCGCCCGCCGTGGCGCCGCACCAGATCGTCATCCTGCCGATGCTGCGCGACACGCCCGAGGACGACGCGCTGCTGGCGTACTGCGAAGACCTGCGCAAGGCGCTGGCCGCGCGTTCGGCGCTGGGCGAGCCGGTCCGCGTCCTGCTCGACAAGCGCCCCGGCAAGGCCACCCAAAAGCGCTGGGCCTGGGTGAAGAAGGGCGTGCCGCTGATCCTGGAAATCGGCGGCCGCGACGCCGCCGGCGGCCAGGTTTCGATGCTGCGCCGCGATCGCCTGTGGAACGAGGCTGCCAAGGCGAACTTCGTGGCGCTGGGCCGGGACGAGTTCGTTGCCCGGGCCGTGACCGAGATCGAGGACATCCAGACCTCGCTTCATGCCGAAGCGAAGGCAAAGCGCGACGCGAATATCTCGCAGGCGTCCACCTTCGCTGACCTCGCTGCCTTCTTCGCGGACGACAAGCGCTATCCCGGCTGGGTGGAAGTGGAATGGGCGCGCCCCACCGGCGGCGAGTTGGAAGCCGTGGTGCAGAAGCTCAAGGGCCTGAAGCTGACCATGCGGAACACGCCGCTGGAAAGCGCACCGGTGACGGGTGAATGTATTTTCACGGGACGTCCGGCGGTAGAGCGGATATACATCGCCCGATCCTATTGATCGACGTCAAGCGGGGGCACCGGATGATCGCAGCGATAAAATACAACCTCGCGAACCTGACCAACTTTCGGGGACGCGAGGGGCGTTCGGCCTTCTGGTTCTATTTCCTGTTCCTGGCGATCATCCAGATCGTGGTGTCCTTCGTCATCTCGATGGCGATGACCGGGCCGATGATGGTGGATGTCTTCCAGGCCGCGCAGCAGGGTCTGAGTGAAGCCGAAATGCAGCAGCGGCTGTTCGGGCGGCTCTCGGGCATGATGCGGATTTCGGTCTGGGCCTCGGTGGCGTCGACGCTGGTGCTGACGGCGCTGCTGATAGCCTCGTTCACCCGGAGACTGCACGATTCGGGCAAGCCTGGCTGGATCGCCGGGCTTACCGTCGTGATCCAGCTTGCCGCGCTGGGGCTGGCGGTGGCGTCCATCGACAAGGTGGCGCAACTGATGATCATCGCGCAGAGCGGTGACATGGCCAAGCTGCAGGAAGCGCAGGCGGGCATGATGCTGAACGGTGTGCTCGGCTGGGTTCCGCTGCTGATCGTGATCGTCTTCGGCGTCTGGCCGTCCACCGATGGCGCGAACCGCTACGGCGAGGAGCCTGACCACATCTGAGGCGCCGCTTGCATTGGTGGGCGGTTGAGGCCATCTGCGGAAGATGCCCGCAAAGAACCGCCCCGCAAATGCCCGCCCCCCTCGCAATGGCTCCTCCGGTAGCCGACCTTCTGGCAATCGACCGGCGCCGGGATTGCCGACCCCCAAGCAGATACTGGAGTTCATTCAGAACTCTTCCGAACCGGCGGGCAAGCGTGAGATTTCGCGCCACTTCGGGCTGAAGGGCAACGAGAAAATTCAGCTCAAGGCCCTGCTGAAGGACATGGCAGAAGAAGGCCTGATCGACGGCAAGCGCACGGCGTTCCACAAGATGGGCGGCCTGCCCAAGGTGACCGTGTTGCGCGTGATCGACATCGACGAGGGCGAGGCCATCGCCGTGCCGGACACCTGGCAGCCGGACGACGCCACTCCGCCGCCGCGCATCCGTCTGGTGGAGAAGGGGCGCGGGTCCGCCCTGCGCAAGGGCGACCGCGTGCTGTCGCGTACCGAAGAGACAGGCTCCGGCTGGCGCGCCTTCCCGATGAAGAAGCTGGAACTGCGCGCCGACCAGATCCTGGGCGTGGTGGAGATCGACGGTGGCGGCAAGCCCTGGCTGGCGCCCGTCGACAAGCGCATCCGCAATTCCTCGCAGATCTCCGATCTGGGCGAGGCGAAGGCCGGCGAACTGGTGCTGGGTGTGCCCATCGGTCGGTCGGCGCGGCCCTCGATCAAGGTCACCGAAGTGCTGGGTGAACCACTGGCGCCCAAGTCGTTCAGCCTGATCGCCATCCACAAGCACGGCATCCCCAACCACTTCATCGAGGAGGTTCTGGAAGAGGCGCAGGTCGCATCAAAGCTGCCGCTCAGCGCCGATCATCGTGAGGATCTGCGCCATCTGCCGATCGTTGCCATCGACCCCTCCGACGCGCGCGATCACGACGACGCGATCTGGGCGAAGCCGGACGGGCAAGGCGGTTTCGACGCGCTGGTAGCGATTGCCGACGTTGCCTTCTATGTGCGCCCCGGCGGCCAGATCGACCGCGAGGCGCGGCGGCGCGGCAACTCGGTCTACTTCCCCGACCGCGTCGTGCCAATGTTGCCCGAGGTGCTGAGCGCGGACGTCTGTTCGCTGCGCTCGGGCGAAGACCGGGCGGCGATGGCCTGCCACATGAAGATCGATGCCGAGGGCAAGGTCACTGACTGGCGCTTCACCCGCGCCATCGTGCGCATCCACGAAGTCATCGCCTATGAGGAAGCGCAGGCCCGCATCGACGAAGCCCGCGCCGAAGAACACCTGACTGACCTGTGGGCAGCATGGAAAGCACTCGCCACCGCGCGTGCCAATCGCGATCCGCTGGAACTGGAACTGCCCGAACGCCGCGTGAAGCTGGACGAGAAGGGCCGCATCACCGAGATCGCCATCCGCGAACGGCTCGACGCGCACCGGGTGGTCGAGGATTTCATGATCGCCGCCAACGTCGCCGCCGCCAAGGCGCTGGAAGCCAAGGTAGCGCCCGTCGTCTACCGCATCCACGAGACGCCGAGCCGCGAAAAGCTGATGGCGCTGAAGGACTACCTCGCCACCTTCGGCAAGAAGCTGGCGATGGGGCAGGTCATCACGCCCAGCCTCTTCAACCGCATGCTCAAGGATGTTACGGACGAGACCGAGAAGGCGCTGATCATGGAGGCGGTGCTGCGCAGCCAGACGCAGGCCTATTACGGCCCTGCCAACGCCGGCCACTTCGGGCTGGCGCTGGCGTCCTACGCACATTTTACCTCGCCGATCCGGCGCTATGCGGACCTTCTGGTGCACCGGGCGCTGGTGGATGGCTATGGTCTGGAGCAGCCCAGACCCAAGGCCGATATTCCCGCGCTATCCGGCCTGTCAGAGCGCGATCGCGAAGACTTGGGCCGCATCAGCGATGCCATCAGCCAGGCGGAACGCCGCGCCATGGAGGCCGAGCGCGAGACGATCGACCGTTATGTCGCGGCCTGGCTCGCCAGCCGAGTGGGCGAGGTGTTCGACACCCGCATCACCGGCGTACAGAAGTTCGGCTTCTTCGCAACGATCGTGGGGCTTGGCGGCGACGGACTGGTGCCCGTCTCGACGCTGGGCGACGAGCGCTTCACCTATGACGACAAGGCGCAGGTGCTGGTCGGCGACGAAACCGGAACGACGTTCTCCATCGGCCAGATCCTGAAGCTGCGCCTTGCGGAAGCCAACCCGCTAACCGGCGCGCTCAAGTACGAATTGCCGGAAGGTGGCGGGCGCATCGAGGCGCGCGGGGCACCTCATGCCGTGAAGCACAAGGGCAAGCACTTCGTCGGCCAGCGCGGGCGGCCCAAGAACATCCGCCATCAGGGGCGCGGCAAGCGGTAGTTCCGTCATCTGCGGATCAGGTCAGGGGCAATGTCACGTCCAGCTCAGCTCAGCCGTTCGATCGCTTCTGCATCCAGACCGCCGGGAACCACGAAAACCGGGCAGGTCATATGCGCCATGCCTACTCCGGTGAAGTGCGAAACCAGTGTGCCGGGCCCGCCCTCCTTGGCGGCGCCCAGCACCAGCGCGGACACCTCGGGGTGGTCTTCAAGGTACTTGCGCACCACCTTAATGTCTTCTCCAATGTGAACGGAGATGACCGGCATCTTTGCGCCTTGCGACAAAAGGTTTCCGGCTGCTGCGGTCACCAGCGTTTCTGCACGGGCGCGGGCCTCTTCCTCGATGGTCGCCTGCACGCCGGCGAAGGCGTTGAACGGCTGCGGCGGGACCAGCGCCAGAAGGTGCAGCGCCCCGTCTGTCTTGGCCGCGCGGCGAGCCGCGAACTGCAGGGCGACGAGGGCTTCCTCGGTTTCGTCGACGATCACCAGATAGATGCGCATGGCTGTACCCTCTCCATCGACAGCGTTGATAGGGCAAGGCTGCAACACAAGCCACCACCCTTGCAAAAAAAGAAACCGCGAAGCGCTTGAACGCAACGCACAAGGCGTCCAAGGAAGGGGCCAATGCCCGTCAAGCGGCCTCCCTACGGACAATAAGGAACGCGAAGTTTCCATGCCCATCGAGATCAAGATGCCCGCCCTGTCGCCCACCATGGAAGAGGGTAAGCTGGCCAAATGGCTGGTCAAGGAAGGCGACACCGTTTCATCCGGCGACATCATGGCCGAAATCGAAACCGACAAGGCTACCATGGAGTTCGAGGCCGTCGATGAAGGCGTGATCGGCAAGATCACCGTCGTCGAAGGCACCGAAGGCGTGAAGGTCGGCGCGGTCATCGCCGTGCTGGTCGAAGAAGGCGAAGATGCCTCCGCGATCGAGGCACCCAAGGCCGACGCCCCGAAGGCCGCTGCCAAGGAAGAGGCTCCCAAGGCCGAAGCGCCCAAAACCGAAGCCAAGTCCGCGCCTGCCGCTGCGCCCAAGGCTGCCGCGTCTGGCGATCGCGTGATCGCCACTCCGCTAGCCAAGCGCGTTGCCGAAGCAAAGGGCGTTGATCTCTCGGCCGTTACCGGCACCGGCCCGAACGGCCGCATCGTCAAGGCCGACGTCGAAGGCGCCACCGGTGGCTCGGCGAAGAAGGCCGCTCCGGCTGCGGCTGCACCTGCTGCTCCCACCGCCGCTGCTTCTTCGGTGGAGATGGCGGACGAGACCCGCGCACTGCTCGATGCCCGCGTGCCGCACACGGTCGAGAAGCTGTCGGGCATGCGCAAGACCATCGCGCGCCGCCTCGCCCAGTCGAAGCAGGAAGCGCCGCACATCTACCTCAGCGTCGACGTGCAGCTGGATAAGCTGCTGGAACTGCGCTCGCAGATCAACGCCACGCTTGAGAAGCAGGGCGTGAAGGTGTCGGTGAACGACATGCTGGTAAAGGCGCTGGGCGCGGCGCTGATCGCCGTGCCCGAATGCAACGTGACCTTCGCCGGCAACGAACTCATCAAGTATGAACGTGCCGACGTATCTGTCGCCGTGTCGATCCCCGGCGGGCTGATCACGCCGATCGTCACCGGCGCCAACGAAAAGTCGTTCTCGGCCATCGCCCGGGCGACCAAGGATCTCGCCACCCGCGCCAAGGAAGGCAAGCTCAAGCCCGAAGAGTACCAGGGCGGCACCGCCTCGATCTCGAACATGGGCATGATGGGCATCAAGTCGTTCTCGGCCGTGATCAACCCGCCGCAATCGACCATCCTCGCCATTGGTGCAGGCGACAGGCGCCCCTGGGTCATGCCAGACGGATCGCTGGGAGTGGCAACTGTGATGAGTGCAACGGGCAGCTTCGATCATCGTGCCGTGGACGGCGCCGATGGCGCGCGCCTGATGGCCGCGTTCCGCGAGTTCGTGGAGAACCCGCTGGCGATGATCGCGTAATCGGGCGGCTGACATGGGGGAAGAGGCCGGAGACCTGGTAATCCGCGTAACCGCGATGCCTACCGACCTCAACCCCTATGGCGGCGTGTTTGGCGGCTGGCTGATGAGCCAGCTGGCCTTGGGCGCCGCATCGTTCGTCACCCGCCGCACCGGCTTCAAGGCCGTGGTGGTGGGGGCGACCGACTTCACGTTTCCCGGCGTCATGGCCGTGGGCGACGAGCTCAACGTCTATGCCCGGGTCAAGCGTACGGGCCGGACGTCGATGACCGTGGGGACGCAAGGCTTTGGCCGGGCACGCGCCAGTCAGGACGAAGTGGAGGTCGCCAGCGGCCTGTTCACGTTCGTGACGCTGGACGAGAATGACCGGCCGCGGCCCATCGCCGCCGCCGCGCAGGATTTTATCTGAAATGACCGACTTTCGTGAACCTGTGATCCGCGTCACTGCAATGCCGGCGGACACCAATGCCTACGGAGACATCTTCGGTGGCTGGCTGTTGAGCCTGATGGATTCGGGCGCCGGGCTCGTCGCGGCGCGGCATTCGCGCGGACGCGCCGTCACCATCGCGCTCGACGGGATGAAGTTCCACAAGCCGGTCAAGGTCGGCGACGAAGTTTCGGTCTATGGCGAAGTGAAGAAGGTGGGCCGCACGTCGATGACCATCGGCATCGAAGCCTACCGCCGCCACCGTGCGGAAGAAGAACGGGTGATGGTCACCGAAGCGACCTTCACCTTCGTTGCGATAGACGATGCGGGCAAACCCCGCGCAATCGAGCAGGAGAGCTAATTCAGTGGCTGATACTTACGACGTCATCGTTCTCGGTTCCGGCCCCGGCGGCTATGTCTCGGCAATCCGGGCTGCACAGCTCGGCCTCAAGACCGCCATCGTAGAGCGTGAACTGCTGGGCGGCATCTGCCTCAACTGGGGCTGCATCCCGACCAAGGCGCTGCTGCGCTCCGCCGAGGTGCTGCACCACATGAAGCACGCCAAGGACTATGGCCTGGCGGCGGACAACATCACCGCCGACCTCGACGCTATCGTCAAGCGTTCGCGCGGCGTGGCCAAGCAGCTCAATCAGGGCGTCACGCACCTGATGAAGAAGAACAAGATCACCGTCCACATGGGCACCGGCAAGCTTGTCGGCGGCGGCAAGATCGAAGTCGCGGGCGAAAAGGGCACCGAAACGATCTCGGCCAAGCACATCATCGTCGCCACCGGCGCGCGTGCCCGCGAACTGCCGTTCGCCAAGGCCGACGGCAAGCGCATCTGGACCTATCGCCATGCGATGACGCCCACCGAACAGCCGACCAAGCTGCTGGTCATGGGCTCTGGCGCGATCGGCATCGAGTTCGCCAGCTTCTACAACGATCTGGGTGTGGACGTAACCGTGGTCGAGATGCTCGATCGCATCGTCCCGGTCGAGGACAAGGACGTGTCGGCCTTCCTCGAAAAGGCGCTTACCAAGCAGGGGATGAAGATCCTCACCGGTGCCGGCGTCGAGGCGATCACCACCGATGCCAAGGGCGTCAAGGCAAAGATCAAGGGCAAGGACGGCAAGGTCGTCGAGCACGAGTTCAGCCACGTTATCTCGGCGGTCGGCATCGTGCCGAACACCGAGGACCTGGGCCTGGAGAAGATCGGCGCCAAGCTGGATCGCGGCTTCATCCAGATCGATGATTATGGCCGCACCGGCGTGGCCGGCGTCTGGGCCATCGGCGACTGCACCCCCGGACCGTGGCTTGCCCACAAGGCCAGCCATGAAGGCGTCACCGCAGCCGAAGCGATCGCCAAGGAACTGGGCAACAAGGACGTCCATCCGCACCCGCTGGACCGCCGCAACATCCCCGGCTGCACGTACTGCCACCCGCAGATCGCGTCGGTCGGCCTGACCGAGGCGAAGGCGAAGGAAGAAGGCTACGAGGTCAAGGCCGGCACGTTCCCGTTCATCGGCAACGGCAAGGCCATCGCACTGGGCGAACCGGAAGGTTTCGTGAAGACGGTGTTCGACGCCAAGACCGGCGAACTGCTGGGCGCGCACATGATCGGCGCGGAAGTGACCGAGATGATCCAGGGCTACGTCGTCGGCAAGACGCTGGAGACGACCGAGCAGGAACTGATGAACACTGTGTTCCCGCACCCCACCATCTCGGAAACGATGCACGAAGCGACGCTGGCCGCATACGGTCGCGCCCTGCATATCTGATCGGGCAAGTCTGATCGGGCACGTTCCGACTGGGTAACGCGAAAGGGCGGGCCGCAAGGTCCGCCCTTTCTGCTACGGCCTGTATGACGGGAACCGCTGAGTGACGGTCAGCCCGCCGCCCGCACGATATGGTCGAACACGGCAACGTGCAGCGGTTCGTCGAATTCGCAGCCGACCGTTCCGTTGCGGCTCCAGCAGATGCGCGCGCTCAGCAGTTGAAGCCCGGGAATGCGGATGCGCAGCGGCACTTCGGTACGGGCATCGGGCAGAAGCGCGATGCGGAAACCGCCGGGAGAAAGATCCTCCAGTCGGGCCTGCTTCCACGGCCGCGTACCCTGCCGCACCTCGCACAGGATCGATACGCCGACGCGTGCGGAACGCGGTGTCCGGCTCTCGGCCTGACCGTTGGTCGGGGTGTCGTTGGTTACCGTTCGCATCGGGGCGTTCATTGAGGGCTCCTTGGGGGTGCGATCCCATGCCGCGCGAAAGGTTACCAGTGCGTTAGCATTCTGCGGCTCTCCACAGACCTGTTCCTCAACGGCACGACTTTTCCACGACGACGTCGGCGCCGGATGCAGGTTCTCCATGGCAGCGGTCTGCATCAAACCTTGATCGAAGCCCGATCGCCCGCCATCTTGCGATGCAGCACAAGACCCGGAAAAATCCGGTTCGACGACACAAGAGGAGAAGCCGAATGGCCGAGGCCGTCTATCCCGTTTCCGCAGAATGGAGCCGGGGCGCCCTGATCGACGAGGCCCGCTATCGGGACATGTACGAGCAGTCGGTCACTGATCCTGAAGCGTTCTGGACCCGCGAAGCGCAGCGGATCGACTGGATCAGGCCGTTCAGCGTGGTCAAGCAGACCAGCTTCAACGAAGACGACTTCGGCATCTCGTGGTTTACCGACGGTACGCTCAACCTCTCTGTCAATTGCCTCGACCGTCATCTGGCGACGCGCGGCGACGACATTGCCATCCTGTGGGAACCGGACGACCCGAAGAACCCCGAACGGCGCATCACCTATCGCCAGCTTCACGAACAGGTCTGCCGTCTGGCGAACCTGTTGAAGGCACGTGGCGTGCGCAAGGGCGAGCGCGTGACCATCTACCTGCCGATGGTGCCCGAAGCGGCGATGGCGATGCTGGCCTGTGCGCGGATCGGTGCGATCCACTCTATCGTCTTCGCCGGGTTCTCGCCCGACGCGCTGGCCAATCGCATCCAGGATTGCGACAGCCGCATCGTCCTCACCGCCGATCAGGGCCTGCGCGGCGGCAAGACGATCCCGCTCAAGGCCTGTGTGGACGAAGCGCTGGAGGATTGTCCGGGCGTGGATACGGTCATCGTCCTCGCGCATACCGGTGCTGACGTGCCGATGACCGAAGGCCGCGACATCGATTGGGCGTCCAGCGTCGCCGAACAGGCTGCCGACTGCCCGCCGGAAGAGATGAACGCGGAAGACCCGCTGTTCATCCTCTACACGTCCGGCTCCACCGGCAAGCCGAAGGGCGTGTTGCACACCACCGGCGGCTATGCGGTCTGGGCGTCGATGACGCATGAATACGTCTTCGATTATCGCCCCGGCCAGATCTACTGGTGCGCGGCCGACATCGGCTGGGTGACCGGCCATTCCTACGTCGTCTACGGACCGCTGGCGAACGGTGCGACTACCGTGATGTTCGAAGGCGTGCCCAACTTCCCCGACGCCAGCCGGTTCTGGCAGGTGGTCGACAAGTTCGGCGTGGAAATCTTCTACGGCGCCCCCACGGCACTGCGCGCGCTGATGCGCGAGGGCGACGAGTGGGTGAGGAAGACCAGCCGCAAGTCCCTGCGCCTGCTCGGCTCGGTGGGCGAGCCGATCAATCCCGAGGCATGGTCCTGGTATCACGAGGTGGTGGGCGAGGGGCGTTGCCCGATCGTCGACACCTGGTGGCAGACCGAGACGGGCGGCGTGATGATCTCTCCGCTGCCGGGCGCCACGCCGCTCAAGCCCGGCTCCGCCACGCGCCCGATGTTCGGCGTGCAGCCCAAACTGCTGGACAACGACGGTAAGGAGATCGAGGGAGCGGGCGACGGATGCCTTGTCATTACCGACAGCTGGCCGGGTCAGATGCGCACCGTGTGGGGCGACCATGACCGCTTCTTCCAGACCTATTTCAGCACCTTCAAGGGCACGTACTTCACCGGCGACGGCTGCCGCCGGGATGAGGACGGGTATTACTGGATCACCGGGCGCATTGACGACGTCATCAACGTATCGGGCCATCGCATGGGCACGGCGGAGATCGAGAGCGCGCTGGTCGCCCATGCCAAGGTCGCTGAAGCCGCCGTGGTGGGCATGCCGCACGAGATCAAGGGGCAGGGCATCTACGCCTTCGTCACCTGCAATGCCGAAGTCGAGCCGGACGACGCTTTGCGCAAGGAACTGATCGCCTGGGTCCGCCACGAAATCGGCCCCATCGCCACGCCGGACGTCATCCAGTTCGCGCCCGGTTTGCCCAAGACCCGTTCCGGCAAGATCATGCGCCGCATCCTGCGCAAGATCGGCGAGAACGACGTGTCGAACCTCGGCGATATCACGACACTGGCCGACCCGTCGGTGGTGGACAACCTGCTGGAAAACCGCCCGCAACCCGCCGCCGCCTGAGGCGGCTGACCAATGCGCCGCGGTGGACGACGTGCCCGTCCATCGCGGCGCTCAGTCCTTGCGCTCCGGCAGGCTCTTGCGCGTGGTGGAGGCGAACTCCTCCAACTGCTTCTCGCTCATGGATTTCTCCATCTCCTTCGACGCGCCTTTCAACTTGGATTTGGGCGTGTCTCCGCGCTTGGCGGAGAGAGCGGCACCGGCGGCCTTCTGCTGGGCTTTGGATCGGGCAGGCATGGCAGAACCTTTCTGTTGTCGATCAAATCTGCGGTAGCTGCTGATCGCCGAAGCCCCAGCCGCGCAGCGAC
Source organism: Novosphingobium gossypii (assembly GCF_050433305.1). Classification (NCBI taxonomy): domain Bacteria; kingdom Pseudomonadati; phylum Pseudomonadota; class Alphaproteobacteria; order Sphingomonadales; family Sphingomonadaceae; genus Novosphingobium; species Novosphingobium gossypii. Next base: position 610,749 of record NZ_JBNPXM010000001.1, read on the forward strand.
TGTGAGCGGTCGATCAACTCGGCGGCGTCGCGGATGGAGAAGGGGTGGGCGTCCTTCATGCCGTCCAGTTCGTCCCACGCGATCGGCACGGCCACCGGCGCGCCTTCGCGGGCGCGGGCGGAATAAGGCAGCACTGCGGTCGCGCCGCGCTGGTTGCGCAGCCAGTCTATGAAAATCCGCCCCTTGCGTTTGGCCTTGCTCATCGTCGCCACGTAGCGGTCCGGCTCGGCAAGGCTCATCGCTTCGGCAAAGCGGCGCGCGAAGTCCTTGTGGACGTCCCAGTCGTGACCGCCCCTCAGCGGCACCACGACATGTACGCCCTTGCCGCCGGACAGCATCGCGAACGTCACCAGACCTAGGTCGGCCAGCCGCGCGCGAATGTCCTTCGCTGCCTTCACGCACTCACGAAAATCCAGCCCCTCGTCCGGGTCGAGGTCGAAGATCATGCGATCCGGGCGTTCCACGGTATCGGCCTTTGCGCCCCAGCCGTGGAACTCGATGGTGCCCATCTGCACGCAAGCGACCAGTCCCTTGGCATCGTCGATGTAGAGGTAGTCCTCCGCGCCGCCGTCCTTTTCGCGGATCGGCACGTGATGGACGTGATCGCCGAAAGTGCCGCTGTCATGCTTCTGGAAGAAGCATTTGCGCGCGCGTCCCTGCGGGCAGCGGACCAGACTGATCGGTCGGTTTGCCGCGAAGGGCAGCATCAGCGGCGCAATTGCCGCGTAATAGTCCGCCAGATCGCCCTTCGTCTCTCCGCTGTCAGGGAAGATGACCCGTTCGCGGTTGGACACGTTGACCGATAGGGCAGCCGCTGGGGCGGGCTGCGGCATTTCGGCGGTGACGGACTTTGCCGGCTTGTCCCCCCTCAGGCCCAGGAAGCTGCCATGGCGCACCCGTCCTTCGGCGGTGAGTTCGGCAAAGGCGATTTCCGCCACCAGCTTCGGGCTGATCCACGTCGCGCCGCGCGCTTCCGCACGATCGACCTCTACGGGGGCCGACTTGCGCACCAGCCGCTCCATGCGTTTCGCGAGGTCGGCGAGGCCACCCGCATCGAACCCCGTGCCTACCTTGCCCCGATAGACAAGCCTGTCCCCTTCGTACTGCGCCAGCAGCAGCGAGGAGAACGGTCGGCCCTTGGCGCTGGATTTCGACCAGCCGACGATGACGAATTCCTGTCGCCGCGTGCACTTGATCTTGACCCAGCTCTTTGTCCGCCGCCCGGCGTAGGGAGCATCGACCCGCTTGGCGATGATCCCTTCCTGTCCGGCAGAGCACATCGCATCCAGCAGCTTCTCGCCCGCGCCGATGACATGATCGGCAACGAAGACCGGCGGCTGGGCCTGCGCAAGCAGCGCCTCCAGCCGTTCCTTGCGCTCTATGTTGGGCATGGCGGTCAGGTCTTCGCCGTCCAGTTCCAGCAGGTCGAAGGCGTGAAATTCCAGCGCATCCCTGTCCGTCTGGCTGCCGTGGCCGCGCTTGAGGACGGCCTGCAGGCTGGAGAAGTCGGGATTGCCCTGCGCATTGCGCGCGATGATCTCGCCGTCGATGAGGCAGGGCGGCAGGTCCAGCGCGGCCAGATGCGCACGCAGGGGCACGAACTTGTCGCTCCAGTCCAGCCCGTTGCGGGTATGGACCGCCACCGCATCCCCCGCCGCCGCGATCAGCGCGCGATAACCGTCGAATTTGATTTCATGCATCCACAGGTTGCCGGTGGGCACCGTGTCCACCAGCGTTGCCAGTTGCACCGGGCGAAATGCGGGCGGCTTGCCGGCACCCTTGCGCCTTGGACGCGCCTGCTTGCCGTTGCGCGCGGCGGCCTTTTGCATGACTTGGGTGAAGGTGTCTCCGCGCTTGCCCTTCAGCGAATGGGTTCCAGCCTTGTCGACCTCGATCTCGGCCATGGTGCGGCCCGTGAGCACGCTGGTCAGGCCCTGTTCCACCAGCACGTCGCCGGTGCCTGCGTGGCTGTCCCCAATCTTGCGCAGCAGCCAGTTCTCGCGCTTTTCGCCGGGGCGGCCCTTCATGCGGACAAGCAGCCATTCGCCCTTCATCCGCTCTCCATCGAGCATGAAATGGAGATGGCCGTCGCCGATGTCCTTCGCGCTCTTTCCCTCGATCGGCGCCCAGGTTCCACGATCCCACAGCATCACCGTGCCGCCGCCATATTCGCCCTTGGGGATGATACCCTCGAACCCGCCGTAGGAAAGCGGATGATCCTCTGTCCGCACGGCCAGTCGGCGGTCATCCGGATCCGCGCTCGGTCCCCTGGTGACGGCCCAGGATTTCAGCACGCCGTCCACCTCCAGCCGGAAATCCCAATGCAGCCGGGTGGCCGCGTGCTTCTGCACCACGAAGCTGTTGCCGCCGCCCGCCTTGCCGCGCTTGCCTGCTGGTTCGGCGGTTTTCGTGAAGTCCCGCTTGCGGTTGTATTCGGCCAGGAGATCGGTGGCGGGATCGGATCTGCTCATGGCTTTCCTCCGTCGCAGTCATCCTCGATGCGGCGGTCGCGGCTCCAGTCGCCTTCAACGAAATGGAGCACCGTCAGCATCAGGAAACTGACGACCACGCAGATCGCCACCAGCGGCCATTGCCCGGCACCGCAGGCCACGCCGATCACCGCCGTCAGCCACAAGTGCGCTGCCGTCGTCAGGTTGTGCAGCCGCCCGCGTGCAAAGACCACCAGCGCCGCCCCCAGGATACCGACGAAGCTGCCCGTCGCCTCGAAGATGCGCAGCGGGTCCATCCGCGAACCGGGGCCGTGATCGAACTGCAGGTAAAGCGCGATCACCGATACGGTCATCGCCGCGGCCGACACGCAGATCAGCCCGTGCGTCCGCAATCCCGCCGCATGGCCGCGCATTTCCCGGTCAAGCCCAAGCAGCGGACCCAGCAGCGCCGCGACGCCCAGCCGCAGCAGCATCTGCAAGTCGATGCCATGGATCGGGACGGGCGGATTGAGTTCCATCGCTTAGGCGCGCTTGCGCGTCCGGGTGGTGGACGATGATGCAGTCTTCTTCGCGGCAGGCTTGCGCGGGGAGGAACCGGATTTCGCTGTACCCTTGCTGTCAGTGCCGACCGATTTCTTCAATGCAGCCATGAGGTCGATGACGTTGCCCTTGCCGCTGGCGGGCTCCTCCACGTCCTCCAGAATGCGCTTGTTGCTCTTGGACTTTGCCTTCTTGTCGATCAGGCGATGGAGTGCGTCGACATAACGGTCGTGGAACTCGGCGGGCTTGAAGGGCGCGGTCTTCTTGTCGATCAGCGTGGTCGCCAAGTCTAGGAGATCGACATCCGGCTTCGCATCCTCGATGTCTCGAAAATATCCCTGCGCCTTGTGCACCTCGTCCGCATAGCGCAGCACTTCCATTACCAGGCCGCGCCCGCACGGCTTGATGGACACCAGTTGTTCGCGCCCGCGCACCGCCAGCTGGCCCAGCCCCACCTTGCGCGTCTTGCGCAAGGCTTCGCGCAGGACGGCGTAGGCTTCTTCCGCCAGATCGTCGGCAGGGACCACGAAATAGGGCTTTTCGTAATAGAGCACGTCGATCTCGTCCGAATCGACGAACTGGACCAGTTCCAGCGTCTTGCGGCTTTCGATCTTCACCGCCTCGATCTCTTCTTCATCCAGAAGCACGTAGTTGCCCTTGGACACCTCGAAGCCCTTGATGATTTCGTCGCGATCCACCGGGCCGACGCCGGGCGCGACTTTTTCGTACCGGATGCGCTTGCCGCTGGGTTCGTGGATCTGGTGGAACGAAATCGCCGCGCCGGATCGCGTGGCCGGATAGACCTCGATCGGGATCGAGACGAGCGCCAGGCGGATCTGGCCTTTCCAGTACGCGCGTGCAGGCATGAGCAGGTTCCTTCCTCGCTCACACAATCCGATTCGCGCGTCACTTGTTCCCGCCGCGCCACGGGGCGGGGTCAATGGCGCAGGATGCAGGCTAACCTGGGTTGCAAAGCGGGACAGATGGCGGAAGCGGTGGGATTCGAACCCACGAACGAGTTACCCCGTCGCTAGTTTTCAAGACTAGTGCCTTCAACCACTCGGCCACGCTTCCATGCCTGTCGGAACTGATCGTGCTGGCAGGGCGCGGGTGGTTGATCCCGTGCGGTTCCTGCCTGCCAGTTCCCGGGACCGAAGCATCTGCACACAACATGCACCCGCCAGCAGTCACCGTTTGACTGCGCATAGCCCAAAGCAGCGCGCGCGCAAGGGGGTGATGTGGTCAAGATCTTCGGTAAAGGGCCTTGCGCATGCGGCGGCTTTCCACCGCAACACGCCCTCGGCCATTTGCAACCGGCGCGGTTTATGCGAAGTTTCCCGGCGATGACCCCTGCTTCCTTCCTGCGATCGCTGCGTCTTCCCGTCTTTGCCGTGGTCCTTGCGCTTCCCGCTGCGCAGGCCTGTGCGCAGACGGAGACTTTCCCCGATTACCTTGCCACCGTGGCCGGCCATGCGCGCCAGCAGGGGGTGAGCGAGAATTCTATCACCAGCGTTCTGGCCGGGCTGACGCCGAACGACAGGGTGATCGCGCTCGATTCGTCGCAGCCGGGTAGCAGGGGTGCTCCGCCACCACTGGCGCCCTACATCGCGCAGCACGTCGGCAGTTCGATCGTCGCGCGGGGAAAATCGCGCTACGGTTCGCTGGCTTCAGTGCTGCCGGGGATAGAGCGGCGCTATGGCGTACCCGCACCGGTCCTGTTCGCGATCTGGGGGCACGAAACCAATTACGGCAGCTATACCGGCGATTTCGACCTTGCGCGCTCGCTGGCGACACTGGCGTGGGAAGGCCGCCGCCGCGCGCTTTTCGAAGGCGAACTGATCGCACTGATGAAGATGGTGGACCGGGGCGTGCCGCGTTCGCAGCTCAAGGGCAGCTGGGCAGGGGCCTTCGGCTATCCGCAGTTTCTGCCCAGCGTCTATCTGCGCCTTGCAGTGGACGGCGATGGCGATGGCCGGGCCGACATTTTCAACAGCCCGGTCGATACGCTGGCGTCCATCGCCAATTATTTTCGCGATGCCGGATGGCGTCCGGGCCAGCCGTGGGGTGTGCAGGCAAACCTGCCTTCGGGATTCAACGCCTCCGCCTACGCCACAAAGCTGGCATCGCCGTCATGCTCTGCAGTCCATGCGCGGCATTCTCAGTGGAAGACGGTGGCCCAGTGGCGCGCGCTGGGCGTGACGCCGCAGGGCGCGATCGGCAACGACGTGCTGGCATCGGTGTTCCAGCCGGACGGACCGGGGACTCCAGCTTATCTGTTAACCGGTAATTATCGGGTCATCCTCCAATACAACTGCTCGAACTACTACGCGATGTCCGTGGGGTTGCTTGCAGATGAGATTTCCCGTTAACCGTGCCCTGCCGCTTGCGGCGCTGATCCTGCTGGGAGGAGGGGCCACGGCGATGGCCGCCCCCCGCGCGCCGCTGCCTTCGGCTCCGGCCACCGGGCCTGCGGCGGACTATCCCGTGGTCATTGGCCCGCCATTCACGGTGGACGGCACGGTCTGGACCCCGACCGATCAGCTCAACTACGATGCCGTGGGCAAGGCGGTGCTGGGCGCAGACACCGGCAGCGGCGTCACTGCTGCGCACAAGACGCTGCCGTTGCCCTGCTATGTGGAGGTGACGTCGCTCACCACGGGGCGCACCATTCTCGTCCGGATAGAGCGGCGCGGGCCAATGACTAACGACGCGCTGATCGCGCTGTCGCCCGAAGCCGCCGCGCAACTGGGTGCGAGTGCGGGAGACCTCCCGGTCCGGGTGCGCCGCGTGAACCCGCCCGAACAGGAACGCGCCATGCTACGCACAGGTGGCCGCGCGCCGGAACGCATGGAAACCCCCGAAGGCCTGCTCAAGGTGCTGCGTCGCAAGCTGGCGGACCAATCGCCGCTGCTGCCGCCACCTTCCACCCCGCCTGCCATGCCCGCCGGAACGCCGCCCGTAACGGCGCGCCCCGGCCCGGCACCGGTTAAAGCGGTCACTCCCGCTGCTCAGCCAAAGCCACCGGCACCGGTTGAGGCGGCATCGAAGCCGGAGCAGAAAGCTGCGGTCAAGTCACCGGTAGCAGCGCCCGCTCCCAGACCGGCTCCGAAGCCCGCACCCGCAAGCCCTGCCGCTGAATCCCGCGGTTCGGTATTCGTGCAGGTGGCCGCTTTCTCCTCGGAATCTTCTGCCCGCAAGGTGGCCGCCCAGCTTGGCGGCAGTGTCTCTGCATCGGGCAAGTTCTGGCGCGTTCGCCTTGGCCCCTACACCAACCGTGCAAAAGCCGCTCCGGCGCTGGAGAAGGCAAAGGGCGCGGGCTATAGGGATGCGCGAATCCTCGGCGCGGACTGACCCTGACATGTCTCCCGCGCGTTGAACCAGACGCGCACAGGCGCGCGGGAGAACTCGGGTCTTGAAGTCGTTTTCCACTATCCTGAAGCTGGCGCTGGCCGTGACGGTCCCCGCCGGGGCCCTTGCCGCCTCCGGTCCGGCGCGCACTCCCGCTCCTGCGCCAGTGTCGCGTACCATTCCCGCGCCGCCGCTGCAGGTCGCGCCGATCCCGGTCAGCCTGCTGGTCGATCTGGGATCGGGGCAGGTGCTGGAGCAGCGCCATCCCGACACCCCGTTCCTCCCCGCGTCGGTGACCAAGGTGATGACCGCCTACGTGGCCTTCGAGGAAATCGGGGCGGGCCGCCTCGACATGGACCGCCGGTTTCAGGAACGCCCCGAAACCGAGAAGGAGTGGTTCGCCAAGGGCACTAACATGTACATCACGACCAAGGACAGGCCGACCACGCGCGACCTGCTCCACGGCATCATGACCGCTTCGGCGAACGATGCCGCCGTCGTGCTGGGTGAAGGCTATGCCGGTAGCGTTCCGGCCTGGGCAGCCAAGATGAACGACGCCGCGCGCAGGCTGGGCATGACGCGCAGCCACTACAACACGCCCAACGGCTGGATGGACGGCGGCAACACATATGTGACCGCCAGCGATCTGGTGCGGCTGGCCGACGCCATGATCACCCGCTACCCCGACCTCTACCGCGAGTTTTCGGGCCACAAGCGCTGGGTCTGGCGTGACGTGCACATGCGCAGCCACGATCCCACCGTGGGCGTCGTTCCGGGCGCGGACGGGATCAAGACCGGCTACACGCGCGAAGCAGGCTATAACTTCCTCGGCACGGCAGAGCGCGGCGGGCGCCGCCTTGTCATGGTGCTGGCCGGCTCGCCCCTGCCCAAGGTGCGGGACGATGCGGCCAAGGCGCTGCTCGAATGGGGCTTTTCCGCATGGGATACGCGTCCCCTGTTCGACAAGGGACGCGCGGTGGCACAGGCCAAAGTGCAGGGCGGCGATGCCCGCTCGCTGCCGCTGGTGGCCAACCGCGACATTCACGCCACGATCCCGCGCGGCACCAGCCCCGCGATCAATCTGGCGGTCCACTACAAGGGGCCGCTCGTCGCGCCGATCCGCAAGGGCGAACAGGTGGGCGAACTTGAGATTCGCGTCGCCGGCCTCGCGCCGGGCCGGGTGCCGCTCTACGCCGGGCGCGACGTCGGCAAGGCCGGGTGGCTGGACAGGCTGATCAACGGGTTTATCAACCTCTTCTCATGACGACGGGACGATTCATCGCGCTGGAAGGCGGGGAGGGGGCAGGCAAGTCCACCCAGGCACGCCTGCTGGCCGAAGCCCTGCGTGGCAAGGGCCTCGACGTGGTCACCACGCGCGAACCGGGCGGCACCGCGGGCGCGGAGGCGATCCGTACCCTGCTGCTGAACGGCGTCGAAGGCGACGGCGGCGAAAGCTGGAACCCGCGCGCCGAAGCACTGCTGTTCGCGGCCGCGCGGTCGGACCATGTCCATCGCCTGATCCGCCCGGCATTAGCGCGCGGTGCATGGGTCATCTGCGATCGCTATTTCGATTCAAGCCGAGCCTATCAGGGCGGCGGTGGCGGCCTGTCCGATGCCGACATCTCCACCCTGCACGCCATCGGCAGCGAAGGCCTGCTGCCAGACCTGACCCTGCTGGTCGAAGTCAGCCCATCGATTGCGGTCGAGCGACTGGCTTTGCGCGACACCGAAGGCAGCGACCGCATCGGAGGGCGCGACCGTGCGTATCACGCACGGGTTGCAGGCGCCTTCGCTGCTTTTGCCGAAACAGAACCGGCTCGCTTTGCCCGCATCGACGGCAATGGCAACCCGCAGGAAACGCACGCCCTGATCCTCGCCGCACTGGCGCCGCTGCTGTCGTGAGCACAGCAAAACCACCCCTTGGTCAGGATGCCGCCTGGAACGAATGGCTTGCTGCCATCGCATCCGAACGCATGCATCACGCCTGGCTGCTGAGCGGCGCCAAGGGCCTGGGCAAGCGCGCCTTCGCCCGGTCTGCCGCTGCCGCACTGGTAGGCGCCGCCGGTGTCGACGTGGACAGCCATCCCGACATCCACATCCTCGACCATCTCCCCTCGAACGACGACGAGGCGAAGAAGAAGGCAGAGGGCAAGCCCTACCAGACCAAGCGCAACATCACTGTCGATCAGGTGCGTGGCATCATCCGTCGCCTTGCCACCAAGCCGACGTTGGGGGACCGCCGCGCCATCGTGGTCGATCCGGCGGACGACATGGAGAAGGGCGCCGTCAACGCCCTGCTCAAGGTGCTGGAAGAACCGCCGGCAGGCACGTACTTCCTGCTGGTCACGCATCAGCCGGGTCGATTACTGCCTACCGTCCGCTCGCGCTGCCGTATCCTGCGTTTCGCCCCACTGGATGCGGCGCAGCTTGACGCGGTGATTCAGAGAGACGCTCCCGAGGCGGATGCAGCGGCACGTGCCGCTGCGATCGCCGCGGCGCAGGGGTCGCCGGGCATTGCGCTCGACATCGTCGAACATGACCTTGGCGCGATCCATGCGCTGATGATGCGCATCCTCCAGCACGGCGACCCTGATTTCGGCTTGCGCGGTCGGCTTGCCGACGCGATGGGTGCAAGGCCAGCGCGAGAACGCCAGTTGGCCGCGGTCGAGCTTGCCCGCGCCGTCCTGGTTTACGAACTGCGCGATGCGAGCCGCCAGCGGCAGCTTGCGATCATAGCCGCTTACGGCACGCTAACGCGCCTTTCCGCGCAGGCTCCCACCTACAATTTCGACGCGGGCCTGCTTATAATGGAAATTGGCGGCTTGCTGGCCTCCGCCGCGATGCCTAGAGAAGCCGCGTACTGACGCGTTCCCGTGAACTCGCATGCAAGTTCAGAACGCTTATGAACTACGACCTGTAAACACCAGCCAGGAAAGAGCGACGCCGCATGGGCGAGCCCTATTACATCACCACCGCCATCAGCTACCCCAACGGGCGGCCGCACATCGGCCATGCCTACGAAGCGATCGCCGCCGACGTCATGGCCCGCTTCAAGAAAGCAGAAGGCTTCGACGTCCGGTTCCAGACCGGCACAGACGAACACGGCCTCAAGATGGCGCAAAAGGCGCGCGACCTGGATACGACCCCGGCGGCGCTTGCGGACGAAATGTCCAACTATTTCCGGCAGATGTGCGATGCACTTAATGTTGGTTACGATGTTTTCATCCGCACGACCGAACCGCGCCACCACGCCGCCACACAGGAACTGTGGCGGCGGATGGAGGCCAGCGGTGACCTCTATCTCGATCGTTACGAAGGCTGGTACTCGGTCCGTGACGAAGCTTATTACGACGAAAGCGAACTAGTTGCCGGAGAAGACGGCGCCAAGCTTTCGCCGCAAGGCACGCCGGTGGAATGGACAGTCGAGGAATCATGGTTCTTCCGCCTTTCCAAGTATCAGGACCGCCTGCTGGCGCTCTACGAGGCGGGCGACTTCATCCGCCCTGACACCCGGCGCAATGAAATCCAGCGCTTCGTGGAAGGCGGCCTGCGCGATCTGTCGGTATCACGCACCAGTTTCGACTGGGGCATCAAAGTGCCCGGATCGGACAACCATGTCATGTACGTGTGGGTCGATGCACTGGCGAACTACATCACCGGTCTGGGCTTCCCGGAAGAGGGCGGGGACTTCGCAAAGTTCTGGCCTGCCGATCTGCACCTGATCGGCAAGGACATCGTCCGTTTCCACACGGTCTACTGGCCCGCGTTCCTGATGAGCGCCGGTCTGGAAGTGCCGCGTCAGGTCTTCGGTCATGGGTTCCTGCTCAATCGCGGGCAAAAGGAATCCAAGTCGCTTGGCAACGTTACCGATCCCATCGCTCTTGCAGAGACATATGGTGTCGATACGCTGCGCTACTTCTTCCTGCGCGAAGTCGCGTTCGGGCAGGACGGTTCGTGGTCGGCAGAGGCGATCGTTACCCGCGCAAACGCCGAACTGGCGAACAGTTTCGGCAATCTCGCGCAGCGCAGCTTGTCCATGATCTTCAAGAACATGGACGGCGAACTGAAGGCCGGACTTGAACAGTCCGATGCCGATAGCGCCCTGTTCGCCGCCGTTGCCGAAGGGATTGCCGGTCTGCGCACGGCCTTCGACGCCCTGGACTTCAGCACTGGCCTCGAAAGCTGGATGCGAGCGGTCTTCGCCTGCAATCAGTACGTGGACGAACAGGCGCCCTGGACGCTGCGCAAGACCGATCCCGCTCGTATGGAAGCAGTGCTGATGACCCTGCTGCGCGTCGTGCGCGATCTTGCGATTGCCGTGCGTCCCGTGGTTCCGACCGCGATCGACGCCCTGCTAGATCAGATGGGCCAGTCGGCGGATGCGCGCGATTACGCTGCGCTGGCTGACGCGGGATGGTTCGATGCGCTTGCCGCCTCCGGCTTCCGCATCGAAAAACCCGAAGGCGTGTTCCCGCGCCTGGAACTGCCTGCGGAAGCTGCCGCCTGATGCTCATCGATTCCCACTGCCATCTGGAGTACGAAGGGCTGGTCGAAGATCAGCCTGCCGTTCTGGAGCGCGCCCGCGCCGCCGGGATCAAGGGCTTCCTCAATATCTCCACGCGGCAGCGGGAATGGGACCGCGTCGTCGCCACGGCGGCCCGGGAACCCGATGTATGGGCCTCCATCGGTATTCACCCGCATGAAGCGGACCAGCATGCCGATCTGGGCGAGGGCGCCTTGCTGGAAGCAGCCGCACATCCGCGGGTGATCGGCATCGGTGAGACCGGCCTCGATTACTATTACGACAAGTCCGACCGCGATGTGCAGCAGGCGCTGTTCCGCACGCATATCACGGTGGCGCGCCAGACTGGGTTGCCGATCATCATCCATACCCGCGATGCCGAGGATGCCACGGCCCGCATCCTGGAAGAGGAAATGGGGAAGGGCGCTTTCCCCGCGCTGATCCATTGCTTCACCGCCAGCGCGGATTTCGGGCAAAAAGTGCTCGATCTTGGACTGACGATCAGCATTTCCGGCATCGTGACATTCAAGAACGCCAAGGACTTGCAGGAAGTCGTGAAGACGATTCCTGAAGACCGGCTTCTGGTGGAGACGGACTCTCCGTTCCTTGCGCCAGTCCCCCATCGCGGACGCAAGTGCGAGCCGGCTTTCACGGCAGACACCGCGCGCTTCGTGGCCGACTTGCGCGGCATCAGCCTGGAAGCTCTGGCCGAGAGCACGACCCGCAATTTCTTCGGCCTGTTCACCAAGGCCCGTTACGCATGAAAGTGACTATCCTTGGCAGCGGCACGTCCACCGGCGTTCCCCGGCTGGGGGGCGAGCATGGCGGTCCTGATTGGGGTGCGTGCGATCCGGCCGAACCGCGCAACCGTCGCAGCCGCGTTGCGATCCTGCTGGAGAGCGAGGCGGGGGCGCGAATTCTGGTCGATACGCCTACCGACCTTCGCGCCCAGTTGCTGGACAATGACATTCACCGGATCGACGCGGTGTTCTGGACGCATGACCATGCAGACCACTGCCACGGCATCGATGACCTGCGCCCGCTTCGCTATGGCCGTGCCGGGCCGATCCCGGGGTATGCCGACACGGAAACGGTGCGGCGGCTGCGCCAGCGGTTCGGCTACGTTTTTGCTGGGCAGCATGGTTATCCGACTTTGATTTCCCTCGACAATCTGGACACGTTGCGACTGTGCGAGGGTTTCCGGGTTGGTCACACGCAGATGCCGCATGGTGGAATGGATTCCACCGGCTTCCTATTCGATGCGGATGGAAAATCAGTAGGTTACGCGACGGACTTCAATCAGATTACAAGCGGTATGATCGATCTGTTCTACCGCTGCGACCTGTTGATCGTCGACTGCCTGCGCCGAGAACCGCATCCGACGCACGCGCATCTGGCCATGTCGCTGGAACTGGCCGAAGCCTGCCGGGTCGGCACGGCAGTGCTGACGCATCTCGACAAGAGCATGGATTATGCCACATTGAGCGCATCCGTACCTGCTAACGTGCAGGTCGCCTATGATGGAATGGTGATAGCGCCGTGAACACGACAACCACGATCGTTTCCATCATTTCGATCGTAGGTTTCCTGATCCTGGTCCTGCGCAATCCTGAAATCCGTGGAATGAGCACCGGCAAAGCGTTCCGTCTGACAGCGATCTGGGCGGCAATCATCGTCGGCATGGTGATTCTGATCCAGTGGTCAGGCTGGCACATTCAACCTTGAACCGCATCTTCGGGCAGCTTTGTTTTACATAATCCTCATTATCGAGCTTACATGACCCTGAGCAAGACCACGCAGATCGACCGCCTTCTTTCCATCATGGCGCGCCTTCGCGATCCGGATCATGGCTGTGAATGGGATCGCGAACAGACGTTCGCCACCATCGCGCCGTACACCATCGAGGAAGCATACGAAGTGGCCGAGGCCATCACGCAGGACGATCTTCCGGCACTGCGCGAGGAACTGGGCGACTTGCTGTTGCAGGTCGTGTTCCATGCGCGGATGGCGGAGGAAGCCGGCCACTTCGCGTTTCCGGACGTCGCCGCCGCCATCGCGGACAAGCTGGAGGCCCGGCATCCGCACATCTTCGGCGATGATGCTTCCGGCGATGCGCAGACCGATCGCTGGGAAAAGATCAAGGCACAGGAGCGCAAGGCCAAGGGTGCCCAAAGCGCCATCGATGGGGTCGCGATCTCGCTGCCGGCGCTGATGCGTGCGGAAAAGCTGCAGAAGCGCGCAGCGCGGGTCGGGTTCGACTGGCCCGATCCCAGTGGCGCGGCCGACAAGATCCGCGAGGAAATGGCTGAAGTCGACGAGGCTGCACCGGCTGACAAGCTGGAAGAAGCCGGCGACCTACTGTTCGCTGCCGTCAACTTCGTACGCCTGAACGGCATCGCGCCCGAAGATGCCCTGCGGGCGGCAAACGCCAAGTTCGAGCGGCGTTTCCGTGCCATGGAAACCCTGGCTGCATCCGAAGGCGTGGACTTTGCAGCGCTGCCTCTCGACGATCAGGAACGCTACTGGCAGGCCGTCAAGCGCGCGGAATGATCCCGCGCCCGACGGCCTCGACGCGATCTCAGCTCTGGAACTTGTTGTCGCGCGGGAAGCCCACCGGCGGCAGGCGTCCTGCCGCGCCGCGTGCGACCTTCCACAGCGCCATGTCCTTTTCAGTGCGCGTGCGGCCTGTCTCGCCACCCATAGCCCAGGACAGGCCGTCCTCCAGCCTTAACGTCGTCAGGTCGGCCATGCCGCCATCGCGATAGCGCTGCAGGGTTACGCCCTGCCCCTTCGCCATCACCGGCAATTCCTCAAGGCTGAAGATCACCAGCTTGCGATTGTCGCCAACGACCGCGACGTGATCGTGCTCTGCCGGGATTTCGTGCACGATGGTCAGCGAGACGCCCGGCTTGGTGGACATGACCGCCCTTCCCTTGCGGGTTTCGGCCAGCAGTTCGTCCATGTCCGCAGCGAAGCCGCGACCGATGTTGGACGCGAGCAGCAACTGCCCCTTGGGCTTGTGCGGGATCGCCGCGACGATATGCGCGTCGGCATCGATATCGACCATGGTGCGGATCGGTTCGCCGAACCCGCGCGCACCGGGAAGCTTGTCTGCACCGAGCGTGTAGAAACGGCCATTATCCAGCGCGATCAATATTTTGTCGGTGGTTTGTGCGTGGAATGCGAAAGCCGGGCCATCGCCTTCCTTGAACTTGAAATCGCCATCCAGCGCGACATGCCCGCGCGCCGCCCGTATCCATCCACGGGCCGAGAGGATCACCGTCACCGGCTCCTTCTCGATCATGGCGTCCATGGAGAACTCCACCGTCTTGGTCGCCTGCGCGATCGTGGTGCGGCGGCGGCCCAGCGCGGTATCCTCGGCATAGTCCTTGCGCAGATTGGCAAGGTCGCGCTTGATCCGGGTGCGCTGGCGGGCGGGGCTTTCGAGCAGCTTGTTGAGATCGTCCTGCTCTTTTAGCAGATCCTCGTGTTCCTTGCGAAGCTCCATCTCCTCCAGCTTGCGCAAGGAGCGCAGGCGCATGTTGAGGATGGCCTCGGCCTGCCGGTCGGTCAGTTCGAACTCGGCGATCATCACCGGCTTGGGTTCGTCCTCGGTCCGGATGATCTCGATGATCCGGTCGAGGTTGAGGTAGGCGATGATGTAGCCGGCCACCAGTTCGAGGCGCGAGGCGATCTTGTCCAGCCGGTGGCGCGTGCGGCGCAGCAGGATGTCGATCTGGCTGTAGACCCACTCCGACAGCAGCAGCTTGAGGCCTAGGACGCCCGGCGTGCGGTGCATGTCCAGCACGTTGAGGTTCAGGCTGAAGCGGCTTTCCAGCTCGGTCAGCTTGTAGAGGCTTTCCTTCAGCAGTTCGGGATCGACGTTGCGGCTCTTGGGGACGAGGACGATGCGGATTTCCTCATCGCTTTCGTCGCGCACGTCCTCCAGGATCGGCAGCTTGCGGTCGCCGATGAGGGCGGCGATCTGCTCGATCAGCTTGCCCTTGGCGAGCATGTAGGGGATTTCGCTGACCACCAGCTGCCACTGACCAGCGCCCAGCTTTTCGATGCCCGTTTCTTCCCACGAACCGTCGGCGTTGCGCCCGGTGGAGAAGCGGCCGCGCACGCGGAAGGCGCCCTTGCCGGTTTCGTAGGCGTGGCTGATCGCTTCGGGGCTGTCCACCACGAGGCCGCCCGTGGCGAAGTCCGGTCCCTTGAACACCTCCATCAACTGGGCGTGTTCGGCGTTGGGATTGTCGATCAGCAGCAGCGTGGCGTCGATGATTTCCGCCACGTTGTGGCTGGGGATCGACGTTGCCATGCCCACGGCGATGCCAGTGGCGCCGTTGGCCAGCAGGTTGGGGAAGATGCCGGGGAAGATATCCGGCTCGCTTTCCTCTCCGTTGTAGGTCGGGATGAAATCGACGGTGCCTTCGTCCAAGCCGGCCATGAGCTGGATTGCGGTCTTCGTCAGGCGCGCTTCGGTGTAGCGGTAGGCGGCGGCATTGTCGCCGTCGATGTTGCCGAAGTTGCCCTGGCCCTGCACCAGCGGATAGCGCAGCGAGAAGTCCTGCGCGAGGCGCACCATCGCGTCGTAGACCGACGCGTCGCCATGCGGGTGATACTTACCGATGACGTCGCCGACGACACGGGCGGATTTCTTGTAGGCGCTGGCTGGGTCCAGCTTCAGCTGGCGCATGGCCCAGAGCAGGCGGCGGTGCACCGGCTTCAGCCCGTCGCGCAGATCGGGCAGCGAGCGCGCGGTGATCGTCGACAGCGCATAGACGAGATAGCGCTCGGACAGCGCCGCATCGAACGGCGCGTCGACGATGGCATCGAAGGGGTCGGACTGGTCGTCTGTCGTGGTCACCATGGCTGGAACGGCTTAGCAACACGATAGCCGGAGCGGAACCTTCGGAACCGAACTTTTCCGCGATTCATTACCCTTGCAAACCCCTTCCTTAGGAGAATGCAGGAATGAGCCGCGTACTGATCATCGCCACCGACGGTTTCGAGCAGTCCGAACTCACCGGTCCGCGCGATGCGCTGAACCAGGCCGGAATCGAAACCGTGGTCGCCAGCCCCGAAGCGGGCGAGATCAAGGGCTGGGACAAGACCGATTGGGGTGAAAGCGTCAAGGTCGACGCGACGCTGGACCAGATCGATGCCGCCGAGTTCGACGCCCTGGTGCTGCCCGGCGGCCAGATCAATCCCGACAAGCTGCGTCTGGATGAGACGGCGGTAGGTCTGGTGAAAACCTTTGCCGAAGCCGGAAAGCCGGTGGCGGCAATCTGCCATGGACCGTGGCTGCTGGTAGAGGCAGATGTCGTGCGGAACCGCATCGTGACCAGCTGGCCCTCGATCCGCACCGACTTGCGCAACGCCGGGGCAGAGGTGATCGACAGGGAGGTGGTGGTGGACGGCAACCTCATCACCAGCCGCAAGCCTGACGACATTCCGGCGTTTTCCAAAGCGGTGATCGAGGCGGTTCAGGCGAACTGATCACGATTCCGGGTCACGTCCGTGGCGGCGGTGTCGCCCCCAGCGCATCAGCCGATCTGCATGTCCCGCACGACGCCGGGGATGCGGACGGCGATGCCGCTGATCTCTTCGGTCAACTGAATCTGGCATGACAGGCGACTGGTGCGGGTGACCCCGGCGGCAAGGTCGAGCATATCTTCCTCGTCGTCGGACGGAGGCTGCAACTTGTCGAACCAGTCGGGCGATATGATGACGTGGCAGGTGGAGCAGGCCATCTGCCCCTCGCACGTCCCTTCCAGCGGCATGCCCGCATTCTGGGCCACTTCGAGAAGGCGCGATCCCGGCTCGGCCTGTGCCGTGGTCCGCGATCCGTCGATATTCACAAACAGGACGTCAACCAAGTCATACTCCCTGCGCCGCCGCAGCGGCTTCTATTCTGGCGCAGGCATCCTCAATTTCCCTTAACTCAGTATATCGCCCGAATCCGAGACGGATAGAGCTTTTGGCATCATGGTCCGAAAGTCCCAGCGCGCGCAGGACGTGGCTGGGACGGCCTGAGCCGCTGGCACAGGCCGATCCGGCGGAAAACGCCATGTCGCGCAGGTCCGACATCAGCCGCCCCACGTCAAGACCGGGCAGCCGCAGGTTGAGGTTGCCGGGCCAGCGGGCGTCCGCCGAACCATTGAGCGTCCAGCGGGACAGGATTGCCCTTGCCCTATGCCACAGCGCCGTGTGATGGCTTGCATCCTCGGCCATGCGCGTTTGGGCCAGAGCCGCCGCTGCACCGAACCCGGCGCACAGCATTGGACTGAGCGTGCCTGAGCGCAGCCCCCCCTCCTGCCGGCCCCCCCGGATCAGCGGGGCAAGGTCCAGCCCGTCACGCAGCCACAGGGCGCCAATGCCCTTGGGACCGTAGATCTTGTGCGCGCTGATCGCGATCATGTCCGCTTCGGCAGGCGCGGCGATCCTTCCCGCGCCCTGCACCGCGTCGCACAGGAACAGTGCGCCTGTGTGGTGCGCCCGCGCGGCGATCCGGTCGACCGGCTGGATCGTGCCGATCTCGTTGTTGACCTGCATCACCGCAACGAGGCCAACCCCTGGGGGCAAGGCCGCATCATCCACCAGCCCCTCGCCATCGACAGGAAGCACCGCCATCGCAGGATCGACGGCGCGAGCGGTATCCAGCACTGCGGCATGTTCGATCGCCGATACCGCCAGCTTTCGCGCCCCGCTGCCCACGATGGCAAGGTTGAGCGCCTCGGTCGCGCCCGAGGTGAAGGTCACGCGCCCGCCCGGCGGCAGCAGCAGGGCGACCTGTTCGCGGGCAACCTCCACGGCAGCGGCGGCGGCGCGACCGGGGCGGTGCGGGCTGTGCGGGTTGGCAAATCCGCTGGTATCCGCGCCGCCCAGCCACGGCATCATCGCCGCGCGCGCTTCGGGAGCGAGCGGCGTGGTCGCCTGATGGTCGAGGTAGATCATCCGTTCACCTGCGCCCATGCGGTGGCAAAGGCGTCGAGGTCTTCGGGCGCGGTATTCCAGCCGATGGAGACGCGCACCGTGCGTTTCGCGGTGTCGGGATCGATGCCGAAGCCCTGCAGCACCCGGCTTTGCTTGAGCGTGCCCGACGAACAGGCACTTCCGGCAGAGATCGCGAACCCGGCGGCATCCATGCGGATCAGCATCGCGGTGGCTGACATGCGCGGGGCAGCGACCGCGAAGATGTGCGAACAGGGCGTGCCGGGCTGGATCACCTCTGCGCAGGACTGCAGGCGCTCCCGGAAGGCCAGCCGCTGCGGCACGGTGGTCGCCCAGCCTTCGATGCCGCCGGCCTCCAGCGCGGCGGCAAGGCCCAGCGCGCCGGGCAGGTTCTCCGTTCCGGCGCGATAGCCGCGCTCCTGCCCGCCGCTCGGCTCCAGCATCGCAAAGTCGCGCACCAGCAGCGCGCCGATGCCGATGGGGCCGCCCAGCTTGTGCCCCGACAGCACGATCATGTCGGCATCGGGCAGCGGGGCCTTGCCTGCCGACTGCGAACAGTCGGCCAGGAACAGCCCGCCTGCCGCGCGCACCTGCTCCACCAGCGGATCGTGGATTTCGGGCAGCAATACCGTGCCGGTTTCCGAATTGATCGACTGCACCGCCACGATGGTGCGCCCCGGCTCACCGAGAGCGGTGGCCAGAACGTCCCGGTCGATGCCGCCACCGGAAACGGGCACTGTCGCTGCGTCGGGCGCGGCGCGGAACACCGCATCGTGCTCGACCGCAGAGACCAGCCGCCGCTGGGCCTTCGCCCGGCCAAGGCCCAGCGCCAGCGCCTCGCTCGCCCCCGAGGTGAAGATCACTTCGCCCTGCCAGCCGAGCGCCGTCTTCACCCGTACGCGGGCATCCTCCAGCGCGGCGCGCGCCGCCCGGCCTGCCGCATGGGGACTGGACGGGTTGGCCCAGATGGCCCCGCCCTGCAGCCACGCATCGCGCGCCGGGGGGAGTATCGGCGTGGTTGCCGCATGGTCGAGATAGATGTTTGGAGGTGCCATTGCTTGCGAAGTTGTCTTTAAGCCGAAGATTTCTATATAGCCAACCTTCCACATTTCCACTCCCGCGACGATCTGCTGCCACAGCGACTCGCGGGAGTTTCAACAGGTCAGGCCGCTAACACTCATGCCCGCAGTCATCTTCCCCGGTCCCGAAGGTCGCCTCGAAGGTCGTTTCCAGCCCGCAACGCGCCCGCGCGCGCCGGTGGCGATGATCCTCCATCCGCACCCGCAGGCGGGCGGCACGATGAACGACCGCATCACCCAGCACCTCTACAAGACCTTCGTGAACCGCGGCTTCGCCACGCTGCGCTTCAACTTCCGCGGCGTGGGCCGCAGCCAGGGCAGCTTCGACAACGGCATCGGCGAACTGTCCGACGCCGCCGCCGCGCTCGACTGGGTGCAGTCGATCCACCCCGAAGCATCCACCACCTGGATCGCGGGCTATTCGTTCGGCGCGCTGATCGGCATGCAACTGCTGATGCGCCGACCGGAAATCCGTGGCTTCATCTCGGTGGCGCCGCCGGCCAACATGTACGATTTCTCGTTCCTGGCGCCCTGCCCGGCTTCGGGCATCATCATCCAGGGCACCGGCGACACGGTGGTCACGCCCATTGCCGTGCAGAAGCTGGTCGACAAGCTGCGCACGCAGAAGCACATCACCATCCACCATGACGAAATCCCGCGCGCCAACCACTTCTTCGAGCATGAGACCGACGAACTGATGCGTTCGGTCGACAACTACCTCGACATGCGTCTCGCGCCGGACTGCCCGATCAAGTAATCCATCGTCGTCCCGGATCAGGTTCGGGACGACCGCCTACTTCAGCCGCTTCGTTTCGCTGGAAAGGGAGCGGCCTTCGCGGTCCGGCAGTGTCCAGATCGCGATATTGGCGATCATCACGCCGGCCAGCACCAGCATCAGCACCACCTGCTTGCGATAGCCGCCCCGCCGCATCAGCGCGACGGCCCCCAGCACGAGCGCGATGACGGTCAGAACGAGAAGCGACAGGGCGATGTCCATGGCGTCCCCTCTACCGCATTTCGCGGCATTTGACACCTGCCTGCGCCGCCGCCATCGTCCGGCGATGAACGCGACGCCTTCCTTCCAGTCCGCCCCTCTCTCCCGCCGCAGCGCGCTGCATGTGCTGGCCGCCGGGACCGCCGCTCTTGCCCTGCCCGGCCGTGCCAGCGCGGCGGCGTCTCCCGGCGCGGCCGCCCTGCTCGACGGGATCGCCTGGAGCCTGCTCGACCATGTGCCCGAAAGCGCCACCGGCCTTGGCGTGGACATCGGCACACACGCAGCCCTGCGCGCCCGGCTGGAGGACCGCTCTCCCGCCGGGCGCGCGGCTTATGCAGCAACGGTGCGCAAGGGACTTGCCGCCGTCGAGGCGTTCGACGCCAGGGGCCTCGACCATTCCACCCGCACCAGTCTGGCGGTGGTGAAAAGCGCTTTCGGCACCGCGCTGGACGGGTTTGCGCTGCCTTATGGCGACGTCGCCGTGGGTGGGTGGCGCAACACCCCCTACGTGGTGATCCAGAACGTCGGTGCCTATCTCGACACGCCCCGGTTCCTCGATGCCGACCATCCGGTGAAAACGCCTGCCGACGCCGACGCCTGGATCGCGCGGCTGTCCCAGTTCGACGCGCAACTGGACGGAGAGCTTGAGCGGGTGAAGGATGCCACTGCGAAAGGGCTCGTTCCACCCGACTTCCTGCTGGACCGCGCCATCGCGCAGATGACCAGCACGATCGAGGATGCCGGGAAGGACGGCGGCAGTCTGGTCACCTCGATCGCGGGCCGCACCGCGAAGATGCGCGGAACCTGGGCAGCAGACGCGCGCCGGATCGTATCGGGCGAAGTGGTGCCCGCCATGCGCCGCCAGCTGGCCGAACTGCAGCGCCAGCGCACTATGGCCAGGAGCGACCCCGGCATCCGCGAGCGTCCGCACGGCGCGGAATATTACGCATGGGCGCTGCGTGCCAGCACCACCACGCAAGTCCCGCCGGAGGAAGTCCACCAGCGCGGCCTGCAGGAACTGGCAGATCTTCACGCGCGCATGGACCCCATCCTGCGCTCGCTGGGCTATACGCAAGGATCGGTCGGCGCCCGGATGACTGCGCTGGGCGAGGACAAGCGCTTCATGTTCCCCGAAGGCGATCCGGGCCGGGCAGAGATCCTGACCTTCATCCGCCAGCGCGTGGACTGGATTCGCGCGCAGATGCCGCGCGCGTTCCGCGAACTTGTGCCCGGCAATGTCGAAGTGCGCCGCCTGCCACTGTCCGAGGAACCGGGCGCGCCCACGGCCTATGGCGGTGCCGGATCGAAGGACGGCACCGTACCCGGCAAGATGTGGATCAATTTGCGCAGCACCGACCTGCATCGCAAGTACGACCTGCCCACGCTGGTCCATCACGAAGCGATCCCCGGCCACGTCTGGCAGGGCGAATATGCCAATCGCCTGCCGCTGATCCGCTCCATCCTGGCGTTCAACGCCTATTCCGAAGGCTGGGCGCTATATGGCGAGCAACTGGCGGACGAACTGGGCGCCTACGATTCGGACCCGGTGGGGCGGCTGGGCTATCTGCAGTCGCTGGCGTTCCGCGCCTGCCGCATGGTGGTGGACACCGGGCTTCATGCCAAGGGCTGGAGCCGGGAAGAGGCGGTGCGCTTCTTCATGGAAAGAAACGGCAACAAGCGCGAGGAAGTGGTCAACGAGGTAGACCGGTACTGTTCGTGGCCGGGCCAGGCCTGCGGCTACAAGATGGGCCATTCGCAGATCGTGGCGCAGCGCACCCGCGCAAAGGCGGCGCTGGGCGGTGCCTATGACCTGCGCGACTACGACCAGGCGGTGGTCGATGGTGGCAACGTCCCGCTCGACGTGCTGGCCCGGAACGTCGACGAGTATATCGCCAGCAGGAAATAAATCCTCCCCGCGAACGGGGAGGACGTATCGGTCACTTCTTGCCGAAAAGGCCCTTGGCCATGTCGGTCAGGTCGTCGATCACGCTGCCGTCGCCGTCCTTGTCGAAGAAGCTGGCGGCCTTGCTCGGGTCGGCGGCGATCGCGCTGGCGAACTGGGTCAGCGAGCCTTCGCCACCGATCTGTTCGATCAGCTGCTGGATGGTGCCCACGTCCACGCCGCTGCGTTCCGCCGCCAACTGGGCGGTATCGCCTTCCTGCTGGTGCGCGATGCCGAGCGCCGCGATCGCCTTTTCGGCGACTGCCGGATCGAGGCCCAGCTTGGCCGCGAGGTTGCTCACGTCCGCGTGCCCGCTGACCTGGCCGAGAATGCCGTCGAAAATACCCATATGTCTTACTCCGATTATGGACCTGCCAGATATGCAGCCGCGCGATGACGAACGGAAGGCAGGAAATTTCCTCCCCCGCTACTTTCCTCAAGGCATGGCCGCCCGCCCGCCATGCATCGTCGCCGATCCGCATTTCCGGTTCGACGAGATGCATGGCGCGCAATTGACGAATAGGGCAACCCGGCCTAGCGCGTGAAGACACCCGGAAGTATGGTTGGGGCGACCTGAGGCTTGGTGTAACCTGGATCAAGCGGCTTCGGCCCGCACGAAGCCCTACAAGGACCCTCGCATGAGCCTCACGGCTGCCGCAGTCGCGGTGATGATAAGTTCGGCAGTTCCCGAAGTTGGGGTTCCGGCAACGGCCCCCTCGCCCGACACCACCGCCGCTGTGACCGTCGCGCAGCAGGATGTTGCGGCAACATCCGAAACCACTCCTGCGACTGCAGCCGTACCTGCGCCCGTAACTGCGCCCTCGGCCGCGCCGCAGGAAGGCGCGTCCGATACGGCGGCCGAATCCGAAATCATCGTCATGCCGCGCAAGCCACCGCCGCCGGGCGACCCGCTTGAGCGCATCAACGAGAAGTCCTTCGCGGCGACGCAGGCGGTGGACAGCGCCGTGATCGAGCCGGTCGCCAAGATCTACAACAAGGGCCTGCCGCGCCCGGTGCGACAGGGCCTGCGCAACTTCTTCTCGAACCTGACCGAGCCGGTCGTCTTCGTCGCCTATCTGCTCGAACTGAAGCCGGGCAAGGCCGCCGAAACCGTCGGGCGCTTCGCCATCAACACCACGATGGGCGTCGGCGGGCTGGTTGACGTGGCAAAGCGCAAGCCATTCCACCTGCCATATCGTCCGAACGGGCTGGCCAACGTTCTGGGCTATTACGGCGTCGGACCGGGGCCGTATTTCTACCTGCCCATTGTCGGACCCACGACACTGCGCGACATCATCGGCGACACCGTGGACCGCGCACTGCTGCCTGCCGTGGTGGGATCGCCGTTCAACAAGCCCGAAGTCGTCATCCCCTCCTCGATCCTCAGCCAGCTGGGCGAACGCGCCGCCTTCGACGAGCAGAGAAGCAAGATCCGCGATCAGGACAATCCTTACGCCTACTACCGCGAACTGTACCTGAACCAGCGCAAGGCCGAAATCGACGCCTTGCACGGTCGCGCCGCACCGGCGGTGGACGCGGTGTACGGACCGGGAATGCGGACGGCTGGCGGCAGGAAAAACGCTGCTGAGGAACCTGCGTCGCCGAATGCCCCCGCTCCTGCCGGCCAGCCTGCTGCGCCCGTCACGCCTGCTCCCACCATCACCCCGGAACCCGTTCAGCCCTGAGCGGGCGACGATGGCGGCGTTTTCCTACAGCGCCATCGCCTGCTAGACTGGCTGCGGCTCTTTCTCACCGTAATCTCCCGACCTGCGCGGCGCGCTGGATGCTCCAGTAAAGACGATGCCCCTCGCATGTATGTCATCAACTAGCTGGATCAGCACCACCAACGAAAAGGCTCCGGAACCGAAGCTCCGGAGCCTTGCTGAAATTTAACCGCCGCTGTCAGGCAGCAACGGGTGCAGCCTTGCGAACGCCCTCGTCGACATGGTCCTCGAACTGTTCGAAGTTATCGATGAACTGCTTCACCAGCGTCTGCGCGGTAGCGTCATAGGCGGCACCATCGGCCCAGGCACCGCGCGGGTCCAGCAGCTTGGGATCGACACCCGGCGCGGCGACCGGCACCTCGAAGCCGAAGTTCGGATCCTCGCGGAACTCCACGTCGTTGAGGCTTCCGTCCAGCGCCGCGTTGAGCAGCGCGCGGGTGGCCTTGATCGGCATGCGCTTGATGCCCTCCATCGTCGCCATGCCGCCCGACCAGCCGGTATTGACCAGCCAGCACTTGACCCCGCCCCTGGCGATCCGCTCCTTGAGCAGGTTGCCGTATACCGACGGGTGACGCGGCATGAAAGGCGCGCCAAAGCAGGTGGAGAACGTCGCTTCCGGCTCGGTCACGCCGATCTCGGTGCCCGCCACGCGCGCGGTATAGCCCGACAGGAAGTGATACATCGCCTGGTCCGGCGTCAACCGCGCGATCGGCGGCAGCACGCCATAAGCGTCCGCCGTCAGGAAGATGAGGTTCTTGGGCACCGGCCCCAGGTTCTTCTCCGAGCAATTCGGAATGAAGTCGATCGGATAGGAACCGCGGCTGTTCTCGGCCAGCGAATTGTCGTCGAGATCGATCCGCCGCGTCACCGGGTCGATGACGACGTTTTCCAGCACCGTGCCGAAGCGGCGGGTAGTGGCGTAGATCTCCGGCTCCGCCTCTTCCGACAGGCGGATGACCTTGGCGTAGCAGCCGCCCTCGAAGTTGAACACTGCGGTGTCGGACCAGCCATGCTCGTCGTCGCCGATCAGGGTGCGGCTGGCATCGGCGGAAAGCGTGGTCTTGCCGGTGCCCGAAAGCCCGAAGAAGACCGCCGTGTCGCCCTCCGGCCCGATGTTGGCCGAACAGTGCATCGGCATCACGCCCTTGACCGGCAGCAGGTAGTTGAGGATGCCGAACACCGACTTCTTCATCTCGCCGGCATAGGCCGTGCCGCCGATGAGGATCAGCTTTTCGGTGAAGTTGACCGCGATGACCGTCTCCGTGCGCGATCCGTGGCGGGCGGGGTCGGCCCGGAAGCTGGGCAGGTCGATGATCGTGTATTCGGGCGCGAAGCTCTCCAGTTCCTCGCTGCCCGGACGCACCAGCAGCGTACGGATGAACAGGTTGTGCCACGCGAACTCGTTGATGACGCGGACATTGACCCGGTGTTCCGGCTGCGATCCGCCGAACAGGTCGGCGACGTAGAGCTGGTCCTTGCCGGCCAGCGCAGCCAGGAAATCTTCCTTCAGCGCGGCGAAGTGCTCAGGCGTCATCGGTGCGTTGGTCTTGCCCCACCAGACCGTGCTTTCCGTTTCCGCGTCGCGGACGATGAACTTGTCCTTGGCGGAGCGCCCGGTGTGCTTGCCGGTCGCCACGACGAACGGACCGTCAGCCGAAAGCAGGCCTTCGCCGTTCTTCACCGCATGTTCCACCAGCGGGCCTGTACCGAGATTGGCGAAGATCTGCGCCTTCGTCTCGATGCCCTGTCTGTCGAGCGGATAGCTAAGGGTGGTCAATGTCATCTCCTCCAAAAGATGGCGCCGCTACGGGTTTTCCCGCTGACGCTGAGCCGATTCATGCGCAAGAATCGTGCCGCGATTTTCGCGTGCTCCCTCTTGTCCTTCAGATTGTCGTCAATTGAAACCATCAAGGGTTAGACTGTCCGATTTTTGGGCATCGCTGCATGGCGATTGCCACCCCCGGACGCAGTCGCTAGGCACTGGACCCATGCGTTACTTCATGCACTGCGAGGCAAGGTCGGCGTACTGATGGCAGATCCTCTCGACGCCGCCGACTTGCCGGAAGACGCCGCCGCCTCGTCATCGACGCCGGGCGCGCCGCTCAGACCGCAGACGATCGCACTGGTCGATGACGACCGCAACATCCTGACCACCCTGTCGATCAGCCTGCGTGCCGAGGGGTTCGTGACACGGGTCTATGCCGACGGCGAAACGGCGCTGAAGGCCCTGCTGGACAATCCGCCCGACCTGGCGATCTTCGACATCAAGATGCCGCGTATGGACGGGCTGGACCTGCTCAAGGCCCTGCGCGCGCAATCGAGCCTTCCGGTCATCTTCCTCACCTCCAAGGACGAGGAGCCGGACGAGGCGCTCGGCCTCGCCATGGGCGCGGACGATTACATCGCCAAGCCATTCAGCCAGCGCCTTCTCGTCGCCCGCATCCGCGCCATCCTTCGTCGCAGCGAACTGGCGCAGGCGCCCGCGGAGGAAGCATCCGGGATGGAGGTTCCCGAACCTGTCGTCCGGGGCCGTCTGGCGCTCGATCCCGCCCGTCACCAGGTGACCTGGGATGGCCGGCCAGTGTCGCTGACGGTAACCGAGTTTCTCATTCTCGAAGCGCTGGCACTGCGCCCCGGCGTGGTCAAAAGCCGAAACCAGTTGATGGACGCAGCCTACAGCGACGACGTCTACGTCGACGATCGCACGATCGACAGCCACATCAAGCGCCTGCGCAGAAAGTTCCGCGCCGCCGATCCGGACTTCGCCGCGATCGACACGCTCTATGGCGCGGGCTACTCCTTCGCCGATGGCTGAACGCACGCGCAGCGGCGGCAGGCGCCGCCCACGTTTGCCGGTCCGGCTCGCGCTGTCGTGGCGCGTGTCCCTCACAGCGCGCATCCTGGCGGTAAACTTCATAGCGCTGGCATTGCTGGCGGGCAGCCTGTTCTACATCGACAGCTACCGCAACGAGCTGCTGGCCGAACGCTACCGACTGGCCAAGTCCGAAGCGGAAATCACCGCCGATGCCTTGGCCGACGAACCGGCGGCAGGTCGCCTTGCCCTGATCGCACGGATCGGCACTGAGCAGGGCCTGCGCCTGCGTCTGTTCGACAGCGAGGGCGAACTGGCGGGAGACAGCTTCCTGCTCGCCCCCCCGTCCTATCGCCTGATCGACCCCGCCAGCGAATCCTGGTTGCAGGATGCCGCCCGTATGCTCGACCGAGCGATGGATTTCGTTCTCGGAGCGCCTGAAATCCCCGACTATCGCGATCCGGTGCGGTCCAATGCGCGGTCTTGGCCCGAAGTCGCCGCCGCGCTCGTCGGCGGGCAGACGTGGATCAGCCACAAGGCGGCACCGGACCGCACGCCCATCATCATCGCCGCAACGCCGGTCGGCACCGAC
Organism: Novosphingobium gossypii; assembly: GCF_050433305.1. Lineage (NCBI taxonomy): Bacteria > Pseudomonadati > Pseudomonadota > Alphaproteobacteria > Sphingomonadales > Sphingomonadaceae > Novosphingobium > Novosphingobium gossypii. Next base: position 637,709 of record NZ_JBNPXM010000001.1, read on the forward strand.
GGCTCCGCGCTGCTCGTCACCCGCAATGCCCGCGATATCACCGAAAACGTGCGGATGGCGCGCCAGACGCTGGCCATCATCGTCGGCGGTGCGCTGGGCGTATCGATCCTGCTATCGCTGTTCCTAGCACGCACCATTGTCGAGCCGCTGCGCAAGCTGGTGCGCGCCGCCGTTCGCGTGCGTCTTGGCCGCGACCGCAGCGTCATCGTGCCCCGCCTGCCCGACCGGCGCGACGAAATCGGCCTTCTTGCCCGCGCCATCTCCGACATGAGCGGCGCCCTCCGTCAGCGGATCGACGCGGTGGAGAGCTTCGCCGCCGATGTCGCTCACGAACTCAAGAACCCGCTGACGTCGCTCCGCAGCGCGCTGGAAACGCTCGACAAAGTCGATCAGCCCGAGTTGCGCAGCCAGCTTCTCGGCATCGCCAAGGACGATGTGCGCCGCATCGACTTTCTCGTCACCGAAATTGCCGACGCAAGCCGTATCGACGCGCAGCTTAGCCGCACGACATTCGAGCCGGTGCATATGGACCGCCTCGTCCACGCTCTCGTCCAGGAGCGGGATCAGCGCGGCGTCAACGGCGACCATGCCGTCCTGATCGGCTACGAGGATGCAGTGCCGGGCGCCCTGATCGTTCCCGGCGATGCACCCCGGCTGGAGCGGGTTCTGCAAAATCTGCTCGACAATGCGGTATCGTTCTCGCCGCCCGGCATGCCGATAGAGATCACCCTGTCCCGGGCGCAGAACCGCGCCACCATCGCCATCGCCGATCATGGACCCGGCATACCGGAACCCACGCGGGAACGCGTGTTCGAACGGTTCCACTCGCTGCGGCCTTCCAGCGAGGAGTTCGGGCGCCACAGCGGCCTCGGTCTTGCCATTGCACGCACCATCGTCGAGGCCCATTTCGGTCGCCTCGTCGCCACGGATCGGCTGGACGGCGCTTCCGGTGCGCGCCTCGTGCTGGCGCTGCCATGCTGGGAAGAGGGCGCATGAGCCCGGTCCCGCGACAATCCACTTGTGTCGCCATCAACGGCCGCGCCGTTCTGCTCGAAGGACCGAGCGGGATCGGCAAGTCCAGCCTCGCGCTTTCTCTCATCGATCGCGGTGCCGTTCTGGTCGGTGATGATTCGGTGATGCTGGACGTGCGCAAAGCACGGGTTTTCGCCTCGCCCCATCCACGCACCAAAGGCCTGCTGGAAGTCCGCAATCTCGGCCTGCTGCCGTTCGCATGCACGCACAACGTGCCGATCGCTCTCCTACTGATGCTCGATCCGGCGGCACCCCGATATGTCGAGGCTGCGGAAACGACGACGCTCCGCAACGTACCCCTGCCCGCCATCCGCTTATGGCCGGGCGGAAACGCGGCGCTAAAGGTCGAACTGGCGCTCAACCGCTATGGCCTTCCCCACCCCTGATCCCCCGCCCCCTTCCCTTTCCGCCGCTGAACGCGCAGAGAGCGGACATGGGGAATGAAACGGAACATGCGCAGCGCGTGCTGCTGGTTACGGGCATGCTGGGCGCCGGAAAGACCACGGCCCTGCGCGTGCTTGAGGATCTGGGCTGGGAGATCATCGACAACTTTCCCGTCCGCATGCTCGATGCCCTTATCGACGGCGCGCCAGAAGGCGACCGCACGCCGCTGGCAATCGGATTCGATTCGCGAACGCGCGGCTTCGATCCCGAGCGCGTCATCGCTCAGGTCAAGAACCTCACCCAGCGCCGCGATCTTGAACTCACCACGCTATTCCTCGATTGTTCCAGCAAGGAGCTGGAACGTCGCTTCAACGAAACCCGCAGGCGCCACGCGCTGGCCGCCGACGCCCCCGTGTCCACCGGTATCCGTGCGGAGCGCGAATTGCTGGCGCCTCTGCGTCGGTGGTCGGATCTGCTGATCGAGACGACCGAGTTCACATCCAACGATCTGCAGCGCGCGATTCGCGAACGTTTCGCCGACAGTGCGGCAGATGAGATGACGGTGACCGTTTCCAGCTTCGGGTTTTCGCGCGGGATGCCGCCGGTCGCGGATCTGGTGTTCGACATGCGCTTTCTGGACAATCCCCATTGGGATGCGGATTTGCGCGCTCAGACCGGGCAGGACGCACCGGTGGGCGACTATATCAGCAGGGATCCGGCGTGGGATGAAGCATTTGGCCGCATTCGCGACCTCATCCTGATGTTGCTTCCACGCTATCGCACGCAGGGCAAGGCCTATGTGCACATAGCCTTCGGCTGTACCGGGGGGAGACACCGGTCGGTATTCACTGCCGAACAGATGGGAGCGGCCTTGCGTCGATCCGGATTTTCGCCCACATTGCTGCACCGCAACCTGGGCTCACGGGCGGCGGATCTTCTGGAAAGGGGTCCACGGCGTGAGAAATAGGAATACGATCCGGGTGCGATTGCAGGAATTTCGGAGCGCACTCCCGGCATGATCGGCATGATTCTGGTTACTCACGGCAATCTGGCCGAGGAGTTCGTACACGCGATGGAACACGTCGTTGGCGATCAGGCCGACGTGGAGACCGTGTGCATCGGGCCTAACGACGACATGGAGCGGCGTCGATCCGAAATCGCCGACGCCATCGTCAAGGTGGACAGTGGCGAGGGCGTCATCATCCTGACCGACCTGTTCGGCGGCACCCCGTCCAATCTTGCGATCTCGCTGATGCAGGCCGGCAAGGTGGAAGTAATCGCGGGCATCAACCTGCCGATGCTCATCCGCCTTGCCAAGGCGCGCGGTTGCATGCCGGTGCGCGAAGCGGTGGCAGCCGCGCGCGATGCGGGCCGCAACTACATCACCATCGCCAGCGAATACCTGGGCCAGGACGCATGAGCGACTTTCGCGATTCGGTTCTGATCGTGAACAAACGCGGCCTTCACGCTCGTGCCAGTGCGAAGTTCGTGGGCCACGTGGCAGACCTTCCCGGCACAGTTTCCGTCACCGTCAGCAAGGACGGGATGTCGGCGGCGGGCGGCTCCATCCTGGGTCTGATGATGCTGGGCGCCGCCAAGGGCGACACCATAGAAATCGCCTGCGCGGGCGAAGGTGCGGACAATGCGTTGAACGTGCTGGCCGGCTTGGTGCGCGACGGATTTGGCGAAGAGTGAGCGATACCCAAGTGAACGGCGCCTATTTGCCGGGCGGCACCCATCGCCGCACGATCACCGGCTTTTCCAATCCCCTCGTCAAATTCCTGCGCTCCCTGCGCGACAAGAAGCACCGCAAGCGCGAACAGCGCTTCCTGGCCGAGGGGCTGCGTCTTCTCACGGACGCGCGCGAATGCGGCGTGCTACCCGAAATGCTGGTCATGGCCATTGGCCGCGATCCCCATCCCCTGCTCGACGCCCTTGAGGCTGCCGTTGCCGCCGCGGGTGGCGAGATCGTGGAGATGGATGTGGACATCCTCGCCAAGGTGACCGGCAAGGACAACCCGCAGGCGGTTGCCGGCGTATTTTCAGAATTCGACACGCGCCTTGCCAACCTCGATCGCGCCGCCTCGCCGATCTGGCTGGTGGCTCAGGCGCTGCGCGATCCGGGCAATCTGGGCACGATGCTGCGCACGGGCGACGCGGTGGGCGCGGGCGGCCTGATCCTGCTGGACGACTGCGCCGATCCCTTCTCCGTCGAAGCGGTGCGCGCCAGCATGGGTGCCATCTTCACGCAGAAGATCGCCATCGCACGCTGGGATGAATTTCACAGCTGGCTGCGCGGCGGCGATGGTCAACTGGTGGCAGCATCACTGCGCGACCCGACAGACTACCGTGAGGCACCATATGCCTCCCCCTGCTTCCTGATGGTCGGCAACGAATCACGGGGACTTCCCGCGGAGTACGAACAGGCCTGCGACCTTCGCGTCACCATCCCGATGCTGGGCCGCGCGGACAGCCTGAACGCAGCCGTCGCCGGTGCGGTGCTGGCTTACGAAGCTCTGGCCCATCTGCGGCAGGCCTGACGCGGCAGGTCGTGCCCGCCGCGGTTTGGCAACCAGTTCGGTTTACTCCGCCGCTTCGGCTGTCTCTTCGCTCCGGTCGGCAAGTGCAGCGCCGCTCTCAGCATAGCGCGGCGCGGATTCGACCAATGGCACTTCGTCCGATATCTCGCGCTTGCCGATCTTGATGTGCTTTTCGCTCAGGCGGCGTGCGCGGCTCATCACGTTACCTTCGTAAGTCCGGGCGAAGTCGTTGAAACTGTTGACCGCGCGTCCAAGATGAGTTCCGACTTTCGACAAGTCGTCCTGCGTCTTGGCTAGGCTGTCATAAAGGTCCGCGCCCAGTTTGCCGATCTCGCGCGCTTCGCGGGCCAGCCCTTCCTGTTGCCAGACCTGCGCGATGGTGCGGGCGATCGCGACGAGGTTGGTGGGACTGGCCAACAACACCTTGCGGTCGAATGCGAAGTCCCACAGTCCCGAATCATGGTCCAGCGCGGCGGCGATGAAATGCTCGCCGGGGACGAACATAATCACGTAATCCGGCGCATTCTCGAACTGGCTCTGATAACTCTTGGCGCCGAGCGTCTGAATATGATTGCGCATCGATGCCGCATGCTGGTTTAGCGACGCGATCCGTGCCGTTTCATCCTCGGCCTCGAAGGCATCCTGATAGGCGTTCAGGGACACCTTGGCATCGATCACCAGTTGTTTGTTGCCGGGAATACGCACGATGGCGTCCGGGCGCAGGCGCCCATCCTCGGTGTCGATCGACTGCTCGGTCTCAAAATCGGTATGTTCGGTAAGGCCGCACTGTTCCAGCACGTTCTTCAACTGCTGCTCACCCCAGCGCCCCCGCGCCTTGGGGGCGTTGCGCAGCGAATTGCCCAGCCGCACCGCTTCGGCGCGCACCATCTCCTGCCCAACGCGCAGCGCCTCGATCTGGCCGGTAAGTTGCCCGAAGGCATCGACGCGCTTGGCCTCCAGCGACGCGACCTGCTCCTCGTAGCTGCGCAGCCGCTGGCCGACCGGGGCGAGGATGGCATTGATCCGTTCCGCACTGGCCTTTTCGCTTTGCTCGAAACGCTCCCCAGCGCGGCGCAGGAAAGTTTCCTGCGCGCCGGCAAGAACCTTAGCGCCAGCGTTTTCGAACTCCTTGCGCAGCGCCTCCTGCGCTTCGATCAAAATACGCTTCTGCTCGTCGAAATTGGAGGATTTCTCACGCAGCGTCGATAGTTCCTCCGACAGTGCGCGCTGCTCCTTGAGCAGTGCATCGACGCGGACACCATGTTCCGCGCGGGTCTTGTCAGCAGTTAGCGTAAATTCGCCACGGATGCGCTCCAGGTTGGCGCCAGCTTCCTGCCGAAGCCGCTCCATCGCCGCGCCATGTTCAGCGCGTTCGCGATCAAGCGTGGTTTCCAGCGCATCGACCCTCCCGGCCCGATCACGCGCCGCTTCAAGGTCAGCAAAGGCGCGCAGGTATTTCGCGTCGCCTTCGCGCGCTTCCCGCTCACGCGCTTCGGCCTGAGCGCGCCATTGCGCAACCGGGCGCGATCCGGCGAACCAGCCTGCGATCAGGCCGATGACAAGGGCGACGATGGTGGCTGCTACGATCTCCATGCCCCATCATTATCAGGAACATTTGAAGAACGCCAGCAGCCGTATCATATAGTCTGGGGAAAAGCCCCGATCAGGCGGCCTTGCGCAGCTTTTCCAGCTTCTTCAGCGCCATCTGCCGCTTCAGGCGCGACAGGTGGTCGATGAACAGGACGCCTTCGAGGTGGTCCATTTCGTGCTGAAGGCAGATCGCCATCAGGCCCTCCATCTCTTCCTCATGCACCTGGCCGTCGAGATCCTGCCAACGCGCGCGGATGCGCGAAGGACGTTCCACGTCGGCAAAGATTTCCGGCACGGAAAGGCAGCCTTCCTGATAAACGATGTAGTCCTCGGACGGGTCGAGGATTTCCGGATTGATGAAGATCCGGGGTTCCTTCTTCGTCGGCTGATGCGTGTGGTGATGGTCGCCGTGAGACGTGCAGACCTCGGGCTCGGCGTCTTCATCCTCAGGCTGCAGATCGATCACCAGAACGCGTAGCGGCACGCCGACCTGAATCGCAGCCAGACCGATGCCGGGTGCGTCGTACATGGTCTCGAACATGTCTTCGACAAGCGTTTTCAGCTCGTCGTCGAACTTTTCGACGGGGACCGAGACCTGCTTCAGACGCTGGTCGGGAACTTCGAGGATTTCACGGATAGCCATCTGCGCCAGATAATCCCGAATGCCCGATTTCGCAAGGATTCGGCTTCACGCTACCGGACGGCGGGCGCGGATGGCCTGCGCAAGGGTGCCTTCATCGAGGTAGTCGAGTTCGCCGCCGACCGGCAATCCGTGGGCCAGTTGCGTCACACGGACCGGGAAACCTTCCAGACGCTCGGCGATGTAATGCGCTGTCGTCTGCCCTTCGAGCGTGGCGTTCATGGCCAGCAGCACCTCGTCCACCCCACCTTCGCCGATGCGGCGCAGCAGCGTGTCGATGGCCAGATCCTCGGGCCGGACGCCGTCGAGCGCGGAGAGGCGTCCGCCCAGAACGTGGTAGCGTCCTGTGAAAAGGCGAGCGCGATCGAGCGCCCACAAGTCCGCCACCTCCTCCACGACGCAGATCGAGCGGACGTCACGGCGGGGATCGGTACAGATACCGCATGGATCGCTGGTATCGACATTGCCGCAGGTCCGGCATTCCACCAGTGTTTCGCGCACCGCGGCCAGCGCATCCAGCAGTTGCACCAGCGCCGTCTCGCGCCGCTTGATGAGCCACAGGACGGCGCGCCTCGCAGAGCGCGGGCCGAGGCCGGGCAGGCGCGACAGGGCGGTGGTCAGTGTCTCGATCTCTTGCGATGCCATGCAGGGGGAGATAGGGCCTCCGCGATTTCATAGAAAGCCCGCTCAGGAGTTCCCCACATCATGCGTATCGTTTTCATGGGAACCCCCGATTTCGCGGTTCCTGCATTGGTTGCACTTATCGAAGCGGGGCATGAGGTCGTCGCCGCCTATACCCAGCCCCCACGTCCCGGAGGGAGGAGAGGCAAGGAACTGACTCCTTCGCCCGTCCACAAGGAAGCCGAATTGCGGGGCATCGCAGTGCGACATCCCGTCTCGCTCAGGGGTGCGGACGAGCAGGCAGCTTTCGCTGCGCTGGAAGCCGATGTCGCGATCGTTGCGGCTTACGGGCTAATCCTGCCGCAGGCGGTGCTCGACGCGCCGCGTCTGGGGTGCCTAAACATCCATGCCTCGATCCTGCCGCGCTGGCGCGGCGCGGCGCCGATCCAGCGTGCGATTCTGGCAGGCGATCCGACGACAGGGGTGACGATCATGCAGATGGAAGCCGGGCTCGACACCGGCCCGATGCTAGCAACGCTGCGCACGGTGATCGAGGGCAAGACCGCTGGCGACCTTACCACCGAGCTTGCGGATAAGGGCGCGCAGTTGCTCATCGGAACCTTACGCGATCTGGCGGTGCATCGCCCGGTGAAGCAGCCCGAAGATGGCGTCACGTATGCGAAGAAGATCGACAAGGCAGAGGCCCAGCTCGATTTCACGCAGGACGCCGAGGGTGCGGAGCGGCAGGTGCGGGCGTTCACACCGGCCCCCGGCGCGTTCTTCGTGCTGGATGGCGAGCGCTACAAGGTGCTGGCGGCCGAGACGGCATCGGGGACAGGCGAGCCCGGCGTCACTCTTGACGACGCATTGACCGTCGCTTGCGGAACCGGAGCGCTGCGCGTGACCCGGATCCAGCGTGCGGGCAAGCCGGCGATGGACACCGCAGACCTGCTGCGGGGCAGGCCGATCCCGGCGGGAACCCGCATCGGATGACGCGCTTTGCCCTGACCCTTGAGTTCGATGGGGCGCCCTTCATGGGGCTGCAACGGCAGGCGCACGGCCCCTCCGTGCAGCAGGCCGTTGAGGAGGCCGTCAAGGCGATGACCGGAGAGGCCGTCGTCATGTATTCGGCCGGGCGCACCGATGCCGGAGTGCACAGCCTTGGCATGAAGGTCCATCTCGACATCGCCAGGCCAATTGAACCGTTCCGCCTGATGGAAGCGCTCAATGCGCTGCTTCGGCCCAATCCGATCGCGGTGCTTTCTTGCGAGATCGTTCCCGACGATTGGCACGCGCGCTTTTCTTGCGTCGGCAGGGCCTATGTCTACCGCATCGCCAATCGCCGTGCGCCACTGACGCTGGAACGGGGCAAGGCGTGGCATATAGCCAAGCCGCTTGACGATGCGGCCATGCACCGCGCTGCGCAGGCGCTGGTCGGCAGGCACGATTTCACCACGTTCCGCTCTACGCATTGCCAGTCTCGGTCGCCGCTCAAGACGCTGGATCTGCTGACCGTGCGGCGTGAAGGCGACATGGTGCTGATAGAAGCCGCCGCCCTCAGCTTCCTCCATCATCAGGTACGCTCCATGGTCGGCTGTCTGGCGCTGGTCGGCATGGGAAGATGGCGCGAGGAGCAGGTGGAAGAAGCGCTTGCGGCAAGAAACCGACAGCGGCTTGGTCTGAATGCGCCGCCTGACGGCCTGTATTTCATGCGCGCGATCTACCCGGACTGACCCTTCGCCACGCAACGTCGTCCATCCCCGGAAGGCGAGACTCGCAATAAGACGAAGTCGCGACTAAGGGAGCCGCAAACGAATCCCTCGCAGGAAGGAAGCACGCTCCCATGCGTATCGCGATCGCATCCGATCATGCCGCCGTCGATCTCAAGGCGGCCTTGCGCGAATACCTCATAGAAGCCGGCCACGAAGTCGCGGACCTCGGGCCTGAGACGGCAGACCGCGTGGACTATCCGGATTACGGCTACAAGCTGGCCTCCGTTGTGGCCGACGGCACCGTGCAGTTCGGGGTGGCCTTGTGCGGCTCGGGCATCGGCATCTCGATCGCGGTCAATCGCGACCCCGCCTGCCGCTGTGCGTTGGTGTCGGAACCGCTGTCGGCGGCGCTGGCGCGCGAGCATAATGACGCCAACGTCATCGCCATGGGCGCTCGCCTGACTGGAGAGGACATGGCCAAGGCCTGCCTCGACGCTTTCCTTTCCACCGAATTCGGCGGCGGCCGCCATGCAGGCCGCGTCGAAAAGCTCTCCAATCCGTCCTTCTGAAGGAGCCTGATGAACATGACCGTAGAAACCGCCATCCGTTCGCCCGGCTTCTTCACCGACACGATCGCGCAGAGCGACCCGGACGTCGCCGCCGCCATCGGTCACGAACTGAAGCGTGAGCGCAAGCAGATCGAACTGATCGCCTCGGAAAACATCGTCTCCAAGGCGGTGCTCGAAGCGCAGGGTTCGGTCCTGACCAACAAGTACGCCGAGGGCTATCCCGGCAAGCGCTACTACCAGGGCTGCGAGCCTTCGGACGAGGTGGAGACGCTCGCCATCGAACGCGCCAAGACGCTGTTCGACTGCGGCTTTGCCAACGTGCAGCCTCATTCGGGCGCGCAGGCCAATGGCGCGGTGCTGCTGGCGACCGTCAAGCCCGGCGACACGATCCTGGGCATGAGCCTCGACGCCGGTGGCCATCTTACGCATGGCGCCCGCGCTGCGCTCTCAGGCAAGTGGTTCAACGCGGTCCAGTACGGCGTAACCAAGGACACCCACCTGATCGACTACGAGCAGGTCGAGGCGCTGGCGAAGGAGCACAACCCGAAGCTCATCATCGCAGGCGGCTCCGCCTATCCGCGCGTCATCGACTTCAAGCGCATGCGCGAGATCGCCGATGCCGTCGGTGCGATCTTCCAGGTCGACATGGCGCACTTCGCGGGTCTGGTCGCGGCGGGCCTGCACCCCTCGCCCTTCCCGCATGCACACATCGCAACCACCACGACGCACAAGACCCTGCGCGGTCCGCGCGGCGGCATGATCCTGACCAACGACGAAGCGCTGGCCAAGAAGATCAACTCGGCGGTGTTCCCCGGCCTTCAGGGCGGCCCGCTGATGCACGTCGTCGCTGCCAAGGCCGTGGCCTTCGGTGAAGCGCTGCGTCCCGAGTTCAAGGACTACGCCGCGCGCGTGATCGAAAACGCGCAGGTGCTGGCCGACACGCTGAAGGCACGCGGCGCCGCAATCGTCTCGGGCGGGACGGATACCCATCTTGCGCTGGTGGACCTCACCCCGCTGGGCGTGACCGGCAAGGACGCCGACGAGGCGCTGGAGCGTGCGGGCATCACCTGCAACAAGAACGGCATTCCCTTCGACCCGCTGCCGCCGATGAAGACCAGCGGCATCCGCGTCGGTTCGCCTGCAGGCACAACCCGCGGGTTCGGCCCGGAAGAGTTCCGCGAAATCGGCAACATGGTGGCCGACGTTCTCGACGGGCTTGCCAAGAATGGCGAAGCAGGCGACGCTCAGGTGGAGCAGAACGTGCGCGCGCGCGTTGAAGCGCTGTGTGATCGTTTCCCCATCTACGAGGACTAAGTCTATGACCGACCCGCAGCGCCCCAATCAGAACGGTGATTTCGTCAACGACGCTCGCCAGGAACTCGCCGGAATGCTCAAGGATGGCCTCGACCATCCTTCGACCAAGCCGGTATTGATCTGGGGCGCAGCGGGTGCGGTTGCGGGCGCGTTCCTGCCCTTCGTCTCCATTGGCCTGGGCCTTGCGGCAGGTGCAGGATACAAGTTCTACAAACGCGTCCGTCCGGACTGAGACCGAATTGTTGAAAGTAGCTGACTGAATGCGCTGTCCTTTTTGCGCCCACGATGATTCCCAGGTCAAGGACAGCCGCCCGACCGAGGATGCCACCGCCATCCGACGGCGTCGCCAGTGCTCCAGCTGCGGCGCTCGCTTCACCACGTTCGAACGCGTGCAGCTGCGCGAGATCGTTGTAGTCAAAAGCAACGATTCGGAAGGGCATGAACGCCGTGAACCGTTCGATCGCGCCAAGATCGAACAGTCGGTTACGCTCGCCTGTCGAAAGCGCGGGATTGATCGCGAGAAGATCGAACGCCTGGTGTCCGGTGTTCAGCGCCAGGTGGAAACCATTGGCGAGAACGAGGTGCCGTCGCGCACCATCGGCGAACTTGTGATGGATGGCCTGCGGCAACTCGATTCGGTTGCCTATATCCGTTTTGCCAGCGTTTACCGCGCCTTCAACGAAGCGCGGGATTTTGAAGAATTTGCAGGGACCGTGCGCGATGTCGGCGTCAATTGAAGTGAAGCAGCCCGTCATCGTGCTGGTCCGCCCCCAACTGGGCGAAAATATCGGCAAAGCCGCCCGCGCAATGCTCAACTTCGGGCTGACCGAAATGCGGCTCGTCTCCCCCCGCGACGGCTGGCCCAACCCGTCGGCAGGCCCTGCCGCCGCAGGTGCCGACGATGTGCTGGAAAAGGCGACCGTGTTCGAGACGCTGGCCGATGCCGTGCATGACTGTGCGAACGTCTATGCTACTACCGTGCGCAAGCGGGGCGTCACCAAACCGGTCGTCACACCCGAGCAGGCCGCAGCGGAAGTCTACGCCGCCAGCGGGCGCTCTGCCTACGTCTTCGGTCCCGAACGCTCCGGCCTGGAAACGGACGACGTTGCCCTTGCCCGTGCGATCCTGACGGTGCCGATCAACCCTGCGTTCGCCTCTCTGAACCTGGCACAGGCGGTGATCCTGTGCGCCTATGAATGGTCCAAGGGCGCAGCCATGGCGCAGCCGACTGTCGAGGAGCTTCTGCCCCCTGCCCCGCAGGACGAGCTTGAAGGCATGATCGGCCAGTTCGAAACTTTGCTCGAGCCTACGAAGTATTTCTTTCCTGAAAGCCGTTCTGCCGCCACGCGACGGACTTTGCGCAACATGCTGACCAAACCGGGCTGGAACTCGCTGGAAGTACGTACCATGCGCGGCGTCCTCAGCGCGTTGGGCGGAAATCGGCGGCCCCGCGTCCCCGATTAACGCTTGGCAACGGAGGCTATTTCTCTTTGCTGCTGTGTTGCGCAAGTGTACATCGTTGCCCAATGAAAAAGTTGGAGCGACTTCTCTGATGATCCGTAGCATTCTGCTTGTGTCGGCAGCCCTTGCCGCCACGACCCCGGCCATGGCCAAAGACAGGGGCGACGCCGCCGCCCAGGCCGACCCCGACAAGAAAGTGTGCCGCTATGACGGCGCTACCGGTTCGATGATGCGCAAGCGTGTCTGCCATACCGCGCTAGAGTGGAAGCAGATCGATGAAGCCAACGCTGCAAATGCCCGCCAGATGGTGAATCACAACAACATGAACCGTCCCGCAATCGGCAACCAGTGATTGACAGCCGCCAGCGTCATGGTGGCACTCAAAACGCACGCTGGCGGTTGACTTTCCCGAACAAGGCCGTAAGGGCCACCCTTCACATGGCGCCTGTCTCTTCTGGCAGGTTCGTCCACTCGGCCCCGCACTCTCGGTGAAGCGGCGGCCGCATCCGGCACGATAGGCCGTATGGTGCGCTCCGGGAGAACCAAGGATCGCGTTGCCACGGTGGTTGCGCGGCAAGCAGAATGTAAGGACGACATATGTCGAAGCGTCAAAGCTCGAAGTATAAACTCGACCGCCGCATGGGCGAGAACATCTGGGGCCGTCCCAAGAGCTCGGTCAACCGCCGCAGCTATGGCCCGGGCCAGCATGGTCAGCGCCGCAAGAGCAAGGTTTCGGACTACGGTCTGCAGCTGCGCGCCAAGCAGAAGCTCAAGGGCTACTATGGCGACGTGACGGAAAAGCAGTTCAAGCGCACCTACCAGGAAGCGTCCTCGATGAAGGGCGATACCAGCCAGAACCTGATCGGTCTGCTGGAGCAGCGCCTGGACATGGTCGTATACCGCGCCAAGTTCGCGCCGACCATCTTCTCGGCTCGCCAGATCGTTTCGCACGGCCATATCCGCGTCAACGGCGTGAAGTGCAACATCGCTTCGCGCCGCGTGAAGGTCGGTGACATCATCAGCCTGGGCAACAAGGCCAAGGAAATGGCTCTCGTTCTCGAAGCGCAGAACCTGCCCGAGCGCGAAGTGCCTGACTACGTCGCTCAGGACGGCACCGACAAGGTGACCTTCGTTCGCGTCCCGACGCTCGACGAAGTGCCCTATCCGGTGAAGATGGAACCGAATCTGGTCGTCGAGTTCTACTCGCGCTGATCCGGTTTTCCGGCAACGGAAACAAGCAAAAGGGCGGTCCTTCGGGCCGCCCTTTTCGCATGTGTATCAGGGTGTTCAAACGATACGAAAAATTACACGATCAGCAGCATCTGTAAGGGAACTGCCGCAGGCCTGCGGCATTAGCCCAGCATCATGACTCGCTATCGCTTCGTCACCCCGCACCGCACCGGAAAATGGTACACCGACCTGCGAACCGCACAGCGCCACGCCTGCGAAATCGGAGCAGGATTCCTCGATGAAATGACCGGTCGCTTCGTCGCCTACGTCGAAACGATGCTGGAAGTCATGCACGGCGAGGAAGCCACGCCGGACGCGGTCGCCTGAGCTGACACGCGCCGACGGCAGAGCCGACAATCGCCGGATTAGACCGTAATCAGTCCTTCCGGCTCAGGTAGTCGCGGCGGAAGTCGGCTGCAAAAGCAGCAAAGCGCCCGGCTGCAATCGCATCGCGCATCCCCTGCATCAATTGCTGGTAGAATGACAGGTTATGTTCTGTCAGCAGCATGGCGCCCAGCATTTCCCCTGCCTTGATCAGGTGATGGAGATAGGCCCGGCTGTAGGTGCCGCAAGTCGGGCAGGCGCAGCGTTCGTCGATCGGGCCGGTATCCTCGGCATGGCGGGCATTGCGCATGTTGAGCGGGCCGTTCCAGGTGAACGCCTGCCCGTTGCGGCCCGAGCGGGTGGGTAGCACGCAGTCGAACATATCGACGCCGCGCTCCACCGCTCCAACAAGGTCATCGGGCTTGCCGACTCCCATGAGATAGCGGGGCCGATCGGCGGGCAACTGGTTCGGTGCGAAGTCGAGCGTGGCGAACATCGCCTCTTGGCCCTCGCCTACGGCCAGGCCGCCGATCGCGTAGCCGTCGAAACCGATGTCGGTGAGCGCCTGCGCACTGCTTCGGCGCAGATCCTCGTCGAGCGCGCCCTGCTGAATTCCGAACAGGGCGGAGTTCTCGGCGTGTTCACCGCCCTGATCGAAAGCGTCCCTGCTGCGCCGTGCCCAGCGCATCGACATTTCCATGGAGCGGGCGATGACGTCCCGCGGCTGATCGACCTTGGGGCATTCGTCAAAGCACATGACGATATCCGACCCCAGCAGCCGCTGGATCTCCATCGAACGCTCGGGGCTGAGCATGTGCCGCGAACCGTCGATGTGGCTGGCGAAAGTCACACCCTGTTCGGTAATCTTGCGCAGGTCGGACAAGCTCATCACCTGATAACCGCCGCTGTCAGTCAGGATCGGGCGATCCCAATTCATGAACTTGTGCAGTCCGCCAAGGCGCGCGACGCGCTCTGCGCCCGGGCGAAGCATGAGGTGATAGGTGTTGCCCAGCAGGATGTCGGCGCCGGTGGCCCGCACGTCCTGCGGCTTCATGGCCTTGACCGTGGCGGCGGTGCCGACCGGCATGAAGGCCGGGGTGCGGATTTCTCCGCGACGCATCTGGATGGTGCCGGTGCGGGCCTTGCCGTCGGTGGCGTGGATCGAAAACTGGAAACGAGGATTCATGCCCTGCCCCTAGAGCATTTTCAGGCTCGGTGGAAATATCCAACAGCATGGATAGATATGACCGCGCCTGCGGCTTGGGTCAAAATCCGTAGACGAGCGAGAAGCGCGAAATCGTATCGGTCTTCAGCGATCCGGCGGGCGGCGATGTTTCGTGCTCGATCGAATAGGACAGCTTGGCCTTCAGCCCTTTCATCATGCCCGCCTCGATCGCGGTCAGGGAGGTGAAGGTGTTGTTGTCGGAACCAACGTAGCTGCTGGCGTCCTGCGTCAGCTTGATCGTCGGATTGATGGTCCAGTCGAAATCGATCGAGGTCAGCACCGACTTTGTGGTCTGGTCAACGTCATCCACGTAGTTCGTGCGACGGACCGCCGGCCCCGCTTCCAGCGCCAGCGTCATGCCCGGACGGTTGAGCACCCGATAGCCCAGACCGCCCGAAAGCGTATAACGATCGGCAAAGCCCTGAATACGGTCGCGCTCGTACTGCGTTCGCCCGTAAGTGAAGAAACCTTCGTTAAGGGTATAACGCGGCTGATAGCTCGCCGAGAACTGCTCCCGCGTGACAGTACCCCGATCTTCCTGGTAATCGGCGTTGGCCTGCAGGATGTGCTCCCACTTGATGCCCTTGCGATCAAGCTTGAGCGCTGCGGTGTAGCCGAAGTTGTCGGTATTGCCTGTGGAGCGAAACGCGCCGACCTCCACCTGCCCCTTCCACAACTGCAGCACGCCCGAAGCCCGGATGCGAGCCAGTTCCGCTTCCGTCCTGGCGGCGATCTCCTTGGCACGGCGGTCGTTGTACGCCCGCTGCATGTCGCGGATTTCATCCTTGTCGTAAGGCTGCGTCTGCTGCGCGAACTTGACGAGTGCCGCCACCGAGGCACTGTCGTCGGTCTTCATGGCCGCTTCGAGAAGGCTGCGTACTGGCAGCGGCAGGCGCGGCTTGTCCGCCCTCACGTAAGGCACATACTCCGGATAGTCCGGCAAATCGAGCACCAGCGGGGGCGGCGGCTCGATGGGCAGCAGCACAAGCGGCTCCTCCTGCTCCTGCGCGTGAACGGGAGCGGCGAGCAGCAGGAACGGAAGGCTGGCGAGAACCGGGAGGGGCATCGTCATGGGATGACAGGCTAACCGCTTACGTGCGCAAACGCCACCCGCTGCGGAAGATCCAGGTGATGATCCCCACACAAACGGCCAGGAACAGGAAGGTCAGGCCCAACGACACGCCGATCGGCACATCGGAAGAACCATAGAACGTCCAGCGAAGCCCGTTGACAAGGTAGACTACCGGGTTGGCCATGGCGACCTGCCGCCAGGGTTCGGGCAGCATGTCGATCGAATAGAACGTACCGCCCAGGAACGTCAGCGGGGTGAGGATCAGCAAAGGCACGATCGTCAGCTTCTCAAAGCTGTCCGCCCAGATACCCAGGATGAAGCCGAACAGCGAGAAGCTTGCCGACACCAGCAGGATATAGAAGAACGCATAGACCGGATGGGCAATCGAGTAATCGACGAAGAAGCTGGCCGTCACCAGGATGATTGCGGCCAGGATCAACGACTTGGTCGCCGCAGCTCCGACGAAGCCGAACAGCGTCTCGGCCACCCCGACAGGCGCGGACAGCAGTTCGTAGATCGCGCCGGTGAAGCGCGGCATGTATATCCCGAAGCTGGCGTTGGAGACGCTTTCGCCCAAAATCGTCAGCAGCAGCAGCCCGGGCACGATGAAGGCCCCGTAGTTGACGCCGCCCATGCCGCCGCCGGCAGCCATCTGGCCACCGATCGCCGCTCCGAATACCACGAAATAGAGGGTAGTCGTCAGCACCGGAGCAAGGATCGACTGCATCGCCGTGCGAAACGCGCGCATCAGTTCCTGCTTGTAGATGGTCCACGCGGACCGGGCGTTGAACAGGCTCATGCCGGCACCTCCGAAGCGGCGTCGGGGCCTTCCAGCAGGTTCACGAAGATGTCCTCAAGGCTCGATTCATGGATGTCGATCCCTGTATAATCGATGCCGGCGCGGGTCAGCGCCTTGGTCAGCTCGGCGACTTCAGCGGTTCCGGCTGAAGCCCCTTCCCCGCCGCCACCACGGTACACTAGGGTACGGCCGTCCTGCGACAGTGTGACCGGAAGTTCGGCGATGCCGGACGGCACCTGCGCCAGCGGTTCGGCCAGCGCGATGAAGGCTTCGGTGCGGCCAAGGCGCTCCATCATCGCCGCCTTCTCATCAACCATTAGGATTTGGCCCTTGCGGATGATGCCGACGCGGTCGGCCATTTCCTCGGCCTCCTCGATGTAGTGCGTGGTGAGGATAACCGTGGTCCCGCGTTCCCGCAGAAGGGCGATCTGCTTCCACATGTCGCGCCGCAGTTCGACGTCGACGCCTGCGGTCGGTTCGTCAAGAAACAGCAGTTCGGGTTCGTGCGCCAGCGCCTTGGCGATCAACACGCGACGCTTCATACCGCCGGAAAGATTGCGAATCTGCTCGTCCCGCTTGTCCCACAGGCTCAGCGCGCGCAGAATCTCCTCGACCAGCGCCGGATTGGGAGGCAGCCCGAACAATCCGCGCGAGTGGTTGACCGAACGCAACACCGGCTCGAACATGTCCGTTGCCAGTTCCTGCGGGACAAGGCCAATCCGCGCGCGAAGGGTGCGCCAGTGCCTGCCCATGTCTTCACCGAACGCGGTGATCGTGCCGGAGGTTGGCCGCACCATGCCGCATACGGCTCCGATCAGCGTGGTCTTTCCCGCGCCATTGGGGCCGAGCAGCGCGAATATCTCACCCTTGTTGATGGTTAGATCCACGCCGCGAAGCGCGGTGAAGCCGCCGGAATATGTTTTGGTGAGACCGCTGATTTCAAGGATCGGTTGCATGGCAGCTTGAATGGAGACGAATTGCAGCAGTGCCAAGTCCCGGAATGCACAATATTGCGCAATGCATCGTTGAGGCTTTCAGCGCCGCCGATACGGCTCACAGGCAATACCGTCACCATCGCCGTCGAGATGCACGCGGTAGCCCGACTGGCCGCGGCGGATCGGCGCCGCTCCGGCTGCACGCGCTTCTGCGCAGTTGCGAAACGCAGAGCCGGCAACCTTCGCCGGGACGGTAACTCGCGTCGTGCTGATGATGGCGCGGCTGACCGCTGCCGTTGCGGAACTGCGCGGATTGGCCGCGCGATAGGAGGCGGGCGCCACGAATTCCGATGCCCAGATCCCGATCTTGGTAGACCTGCTGCGTTCAGCGATGGCTACGTAACCCGCAGGAGCATTATCGAGAGCGATCGCGAAACCTTTCTCCAGCATCGCTGCTGCAAGGTCCATGTCGCCGATCCGGCAAGTGGCCACCGTCCTGCCATAGACGTCGCGATCGCGCGGTGTGCAGGTCAGTTGCCTGGCGTCGACCAGTGTGCGCAACGCCGATGCGGCATCGACGCCGCAACTCCAGTTGTTCCACCCAACCCGGCAGCTCTGGCGGTATTCAGGTGCGTCAATCCCGTAGAGGCGCACTTCCCGTCCATCGACGAAGAGCGAATCGCCGTCCACCGCGCGACCACTTCCTGCAAAGTCCTGCGCCCATACCGGGCTTACGATCCCAGCAAGCATCATCGGGATCATCCAGCATTTCATACGCCCGCCCCCAATCGCCCTGAAAGGGCGTTGGAGCGGATGGTGCAACCGAAAGGCTTACAGCAATTTAATGGTCATCCGAAACTTCGCGTAAACCAATCAAGTCACGGCAGCAGCAGCGAGGAATCTCCGTAGCTGTAGAAGCGGTACCCTTCGCTGATGGCATGGGCATAGACCGCCTGCATCTTGTCCAGCCCCATCAACGCCGAAACCAGCATGAACAGCGTGGACTTGGGCAGGTGGAAGTTGGTCATCAACCCGTCGATGGCCTTGAAGCGGTAGCCGGGCGTGATGAATATCGAAGTGTCGCCTTCGAACGGGCGGATCATGCCATCATCGCCGGTCGCGCTTTCCAGCAGACGCAGCGAAGTGGTACCAACTGCGATGATCCGGCCTCCTGCCGCGCGCGCCGCATTGAGGCGGTCGGCGGTAGCCTGATCGATCCGCCCGAACTCCGCATGCATCTGGTGGTCCACCGTGTCATCCGCCTTCACTGGCAGGAAAGTGCCTGCACCCACATGAAGCGTCAGCGTTTCGCGCAGTACGCCTGCTGCATCCAGACCGTCCACCAGCTCGGGAGTGAAGTGCAGTGCGGCCGTTGGCGCGGCAACGGCGCCCTTTTCCCGCGCGAACATGGTCTGATAATCGCTGGCGTCCGCCTCGTCCGTGGCGCGCTTGCCGGCGATGTAGGGCGGCAGCGGCATTCGACCGGCCCTTTCGAGGAGCACCTCAACCGGCTCGTCACCCTCGAATGCCAATGTCCAACTGCCATCGGGCAGGCGTTCCTCGGCGATGGCAGTCACGTCCGCAGGGAAGGCAATGCGATCGCCGTCGCGCAGTCGCTTTGCGTTGCGGACGAAGGCCTGCCATCGCCGCAGGCCGATGCGCTTGTGCAGAGTGGCGCCGATCCGTGCTTCGCCGCGTGTACCCTCTAGCTGTGCAGGGATCACCCGCGTGTCGTTGAAGACGAGCACATCGCCCGCTCGCAGCCGCCTTGGCAGGTCACGGACCTGGACGCTCTCGAACGGAGCGTCGCCGTCCACCACCAGCATCCGGGCCGCATCGCGCGGGCGCGCCGGACGCAGGGCGATGTTTTCGGGCGGAAGGTCGAAGTCAAATAGGTCTACGCGCATGGCCGCGCGCTAAACCAGAGAAGGGCGGTCGGCAAGCCGTCGTCCCGGACAATGCCGCGCAAGGGCCGGGACAAAAGGCTCAGTTCGACTTGGAGTTGTTTAGTTCCGATACCGAAGGTGCGGTCAGCGCAGGTACCGCAGGCGCGATGGGCGCTGCCGGAACAGCCTTGTTCTCGGATGCCAGTGAAGCCTGAACGATCTTCGTGGGATTTTCGGGCGGCTCGCCACGCTGGATGGCATCGACGTACTGCATGCCCGAAATCACGCGACCGAACACCGTATATTTCTTGTCCAGCGCGAAACGCGGATAGAACACGATGAAGAACTGGCTGTTGGCGCTGTTCGGTTCATTGGTGCGCGCCATCGACACGGTGCCACGCACGTGCGGCATCGAATTGAACTCAGCCTCAAGGTCGGGCAGCTGCGAGCCACCCTGCCCGGTGCCCGTAGGGTCGCCGGTCTGGGCCATGAACCCGTCGATCACACGGTGAAAAATCTGGCCGTTGTAGAAGCCCTGTGACGCCAGTGTCCTGATGCGCTCCACATGGTGCGGTGCCCACTGCGGCATCAGGCGGATAGCCACCCGGCCACCATCCGACAGGTCAAGCAGCAGCACATCCTGCGGATCGTGCGCGATATCGGTGTCCACCGTGGTCGGCAGAGCAGGCGCGGCGGGTACGACCGGCTGCTTGTCCTTGTCCTTCGCAAAGGCCGGTGCGGCGACCAGCGCGGCACCGAGCATCAGCGTGGTCAGGGGAAGGCGAAACTTCATCTATCTGTCACCTGGGCAATTGACGGCCAAGCCGCGTGAGGCTCGCGATAGAGCGCCCCCGCTGTCGGCACAATGAATGATTTGCTGTCAGGCCCGCCCGCCTGAAGCGTTCAGTAGTCCCCCAACAATCCGTTCTTGGCAATACGCGCGACGACATCCTCGCGCACGGCCGGGCTGACGAACTTCGCGATGTCGCCCCCAAACATCGCGATTTCCTTGACCAGCTTGGAGGCGATCGGCTGCAGCCCCACGTCAGCCATCAGGAAGACCGTCTCGATCGCGGCATTGAGTTGCTGGTTCATGCCGGCCATCTGGTATTCGTATTCGAAGTCCGCCACTGCGCGCAGGCCCCTGACGATCACCGTCGCCCCCTGCACTTGCGCGAACTTCATCAGCAGCGCGTTGAAGCCCACGACGGTGGCGTTCTCGATCCCCAGCGAAGCGACTTCGCGCTCCACCATGGCGATGCGTTCTTCGGGCGTGAACAGCGGGTTCTTCGACGGGTTGGTGGTGACGCCGATGATCAGGCGGTCCACCAGCTTGGCGCCGCGCCGGATGATGTCGGCATGGCCCAGTGTGATCGGGTCGAACGTGCCCGGATAGACGCCGATGCGTTCCTGCCCGTTGGCGGCCATGTCAGTGATCCCTCTCGATGATGTAGCGGGCCACCGCGCGCAGCAGGTCTGCCTCGCGGCCATGCTGGGCAAGATGGCCGACCGCCTGCTCGACCAGCATCCGGGCCTGTTCGCGCGCACGGTCAGGCCCGAGCAGCGAGACGAAGGTCTCCTTGCCCGCAGCGGCATCCTTGCCCACTGCCTTGCCGGCGGTTTCGGCGTCGCCTTCATGGTCGATGAGGTCGTCTGCGATCTGGAACGCCAGCCCGATGTCGCGGGCGTAACCGCGCAGATGCGCGCGCCCTTCCGGGGGTATGCGGCCGAGGATGGCGCCCATTTCCACCGCTGCACCCAGCAGCGCGCCGGTCTTGAGTTGCTGCAGGCGGGTGACGGTCTGCAGATCGAACTCGCTGGTTTCCGCGACCAAATCCATCATCTGGCCACCGGCCATGCCCTGTGCGCCGCTGGCGTGACCCAGCGTGCGGACGAGTTCGATGCGGGTGAACGGATCGGCGCTGGTGGCGGCATCCGCCAGCACCTCGAACGCGAAGGCATGGAGCGAATCGCCCGCCAGCACCGCCGTCGCCTCGTCGAAGGCGAGGTGCAGGGTCGGCTTGCCATGACGCAGGGCATCGTCGTCCATGCATGGCAGGTCGTCGTGGATGAGCGAATAGACGTGGATCGCCTCGATCGCGATGCCGGCGCGGATCGCGGCTTCGCGCTGGACGCCGTACATTTCCGCGACCGCCGCAAGCAGCAGCGGGCGCAGCCGCTTGCCGCCGCCGATGGTCGCATAGCGCATCGCCTCGAACAGCTTGGCGCGGGCATCGTCGGGCACCGGCAGCAGCGCGTCGAACGCGCCGTCTATCTCCTCGGCGATCCGCGTCAGTCCCTGGGCCAGCAGCGAATCGGACACCTTCCCCCCGGTCACGTAAGGGCGCTCACAAATCGAAAGGCTGGGTGCCCGCCGCCTGGCCGTCCGGCCCGGCGACGATGCGCTCGATACGCGCCTGCGCCGCATCGAGGCGCTTCTGGCAGTGCTGGCGCAGCTTTTCGCCCTTTTCGTAGAGCGAGATCGAATCCTCCAGCGGAACGTCCCCGCTTTCCAGCTGGCGCACGATGGTTTCCAGCGCGCGCAGGGAGTCTTCGAAGCTGAGGGTGTCGATGGTCTGAGGATCGGAAGCCATGCGTGCAGCAATGACGAGCCGGATTGGACCGGTCAAGGTCGCATCCACCACCCGGCCCCTTGTTGAGACGTTAGTTGATGAAACACATGCGCGCGAGGCCTTTCCCTGAAGGGAAATGCGCGGACGGGAACGACGATAGGAAAGAGCCTGCGCGACTGTAGCAGAGCGCGGCGATGTAGGAAAATGGCGGGCGAAGTTGTGGCGATATTTAGAGTTCAGCCAATAGCTGTGGTCCGGGTGGCAATGGGCCGGTAGCGGCTTAGCAGCTTTCGGAGCGCCAAGGGTGCACATTTACCAGTGGCTCTACGCGGTCCCGAAGCAAAGGGCGTTTTACTCAACGCGCCTTAGAACTTTCGACGGCGGGTGGCGACGCGGGTATCTTTAGTGCTCCTTGGAGATAAGCCGCAGCCAGAGTGCCAATAACGGCAGCCACAATACCGATTCCCCAGGACGCCACTCTGGGCCATGCCTTCCTGAACCAACCCTTCTTCTTCTCACGCAAGTAGATCGCAGCATAAGGCACATAGCGAGAGTGCAGCCAATTGACCCCGACGATCAAGGCTAGAACCACACCCATCAAGATCGCACGATCCTTCAAGCTACCTAGACTTGGGAGGAAGACGATTGCGGCAAGCAGCATCACTTGGTTGATACCTATGCCCCACCGTTTGAAATTCGTAATGTAAGTTCGCTCGTACCGTTTCAGATCACGCTTCAACGTTTCAAGCTGGCCAAGTACCCAAGCCTCATTTGCCCCTTGGGTCATGGCCGTATTCACTTGCGGGCCAAATTCTATTGAGACGACTTGATTGGCACCCGATCCATCAGGCTTCTGAGCGAATAGCTTTATGATCTCTGCACGATCAACAGTGAATTGGATTTGCTTAAAGTCCTCAAGATAACGGGCCTGCTCAGTGCCTGCGACCACAGTAACAATTACACTAGGAAACTCGCGGCGGATGTTCTCGGCTAATTCCGTGATTTGGTCTTTATCAATTTCAATTGCTCCGAAATTGAAGCGGGCCGTGTGAAATTGTTCGGCTTGCTGCACCTCGTCGGTCTGTTCGCCGGTAGCGTGGGGGAATAGCACGAAGGTCCCGGCAGAGCCGATTGTGGTCTGCCAATCGCCGTGGACTTCGCCCTTGGCGTTCATGTTGCCGGTGACCGACAGTTGGCCAAACTCGACGCCATCGATTTGGGCCTGAGGTTGGCCTGCGAGCGCGAGGGTAGGAGCATTAAATGCGCCTTGCACCGCATAAACGACAATGCCGACGCCGGGTTCATTCATCCGAAGCGTGCCAGTTAGCGTTGCATCGTCACCATCAAGGGTGACGAATACATTACCAACATTCGTGCCCCAAACGCGGCCGGCCCATCTTTTCGTAATTGCCATAAATCCCCGCGGCGTCGATACTGGCTATAAATACTCGGCCAACGACAAGTTCAAGAGGCCACCAACACCATTATTCCCTCGTACAAAACGCGAGCAGCGCCTCTGCTGCTCTGTCTGCTGGTGAGCATTCCGATCTAGCGTTCCTATGGCCGAGATAGGCGCAAACCCACCTCTTCCCCCCAACCCACTAGCGTCCGCGCACCGACATGGCTAAGGGCACGGCATGAGCGGAATCACCCCTGACGTCGTCGAGGCGCATGGCCTCAATCCCGAAGAATACGAGCGCGTCCTGAATGCGCTGGGTCGAGAGCCTAACCTCGTCGAACTCGGCATATTCTCGGTCATGTGGTCGGAGCACTGCTCGTACAAGTCGAGCCGGTTCCACCTCAAGAAGCTGCCGACCGAGGCGCCCTGGGTGATCTGCGGCCCCGGCGAGAACGCGGGCGTGATCGACATCGGCGACGGGCAGGCCGCCATCTTCAAGATGGAAAGCCACAACCACCCCAGCTACATCGAGCCATACCAGGGCGCGGCGACCGGCGTCGGCGGCATCCTGCGCGACGTGTTCACCATGGGCGCGCGCCCGGTGGCGAACATGAACGCGCTGCGCTTCGGCCGTCCCGACCATCCCAAGATGAAGCACCTGGTCAAGGGCGTGGTCGCGGGGATCGGCGGCTACGGCAACTGCGTGGGCGTGCCGACGGTGGGCGGCGAGACGAACTTCCACAAGGCGTACGACGGCAACATCCTCGTCAACGCGATGACGGTGGGCGTCGCCGATACCGACAAGATCTTCTACTGCGCGGCCACCGGGCTGGGCAATCCCATCGTCTACGTCGGCTCCAAGACCGGGCGCGACGGCATCCACGGCGCCACGATGGCGTCTGCCGACTTCGGCGACGACATCGATGAAAAGCGCCCCACCGTGCAGGTGGGCGACCCCTTCGTCGAAAAGCTGCTGATCGAGGCGTGCCTTGAACTGATGGCGACCGACGCGATCGTCGCAATCCAGGACATGGGCGCGGCGGGCCTCACCTCCTCGTCGGTCGAGATGGCCAGCAAGGGCGGCGCCGGCATCCGCCTCAACATGAACAAGGTGCCCTGCCGCGAAGAGGCGATGACGCCTTACGAAATGATGCTGAGCGAAAGCCAGGAGCGCATGCTCATGGTGCTCCAGCCCGGCAAGGAAGCCATGGCCGAAGCCATCTTCCGCAAGTGGGAACTGGACTTCGCGGTGATCGGCGAAGTGACCGACACCGGCCACATGGTGCTGGAATTCGACGGCGAAGTGGTCTGCGACATTCCGCTGGGGCCCTTGGCCGACGATGCGCCCGAATATGAGCGTCCCTATGTCTCGGCAGAGGAATACAAGGCCTGGGCCGCGGTTCCGGCGCGGGGCGACCTGCCGGAACGCACCGATGTGGGCGCGGACCTGCTCAGGCTGATGGGCGGCGCGGATCTTGCTTCGCGCAAGTGGATCTGGGAGCAGTACGACAGCCAGGTCGGCGCGGATACGATGCAGAAGTCCGGCGGCGACGCGGCGGTGGTACGGGTGCACGGCACGCGCAAGGCGCTGGCGATCAGCACCGACTGCTCGCCCCGCTATTGCTATGCCGATCCCTATGAGGGCGGGAAGCAGGCCGTGGCCGAGACGTACCGCAACATCAGCGCGGTCGGCGGGCTGCCGCTGGCGATCACCAACTGCCTCAACTTCGCCAACCCGCAGCGCCCCGAAATCATGGCGCAGATCGTCGGCTGCCTGAACGGCATGGGCGATGCGTGCCGGGCGCTGGACTATCCCATCGTGTCGGGCAACGTCTCGCTCTACAACGAATCGAAGGCGACCGGCGGCGGCTCCGCGATCCTGCCGACCCCGGCGATCGGCGGCGTCGGTCTGCTGGCGGATCACGACCAGATGGCGACCATCGCTTTCAAGGCAGAGGGCGAGGACGTGTTCGTGCTCGGCGGAGAAGGCACGCACCTCGGTCAGTCGCTGTGGCTGAAGGATATCGCAGGCCGCGAAGCTGGCGAAGCACCCGGCGTCGATCTCAAGCTGGAAGCGCACAACGGCGGCGTCGTGCGCGGCTGGATCGGCGAAGGCAAGGTGACCGCGGTGCATGACGTGAGCGACGGTGGCCTCATCGTGGCACTCGCCGAAATGGCGCTGGCCAGCGGCCTTGGCTGCACGCTGGACAGCGACCTCACCACGGCGCAGGCATTCGGCGAAGACCAGTCGCGCTACGTGCTGACGGCGCCTGCGGGTACTGTTCTGCCTGAGGCGGTGAAGATCGGCACCGTTGGCGGCACCACCGTTGCCGGCGTGGAAATCGCCGCGCTGCGGGAAGCGAACGAGGCCTTCTTCAAGGACTGGATGGAGGGCTGATCGCTCTCGCACCCGCCTCGGCGGAATAAAAGAAACCCCGGTCTCCAAGGAGATGCCGGGGTTTCTTTATGCGCGCTTCACATGTCGCAAGAAGGTCACCTCGTGGTGAGGTTCACTCGGCGACGGCCATCAAAGCCAAAAACGAAACGACCCGGAGTCGCATGCGCGGCCCCGGGTCGTAGTGCTTCGATCACATTGTCGAAGGGAGCGGATTACCAGCTCTTCTTCGGCTTCTTGTGGAACGGCTTGCCACCGCCCGGACGGTCCTGGCGCGGGCCGGTGGGGCGTGCGCGGTACGGGGCGGAGCCGGAGCCTTCGCCACCCTGCCCTTCGGAACGCGGGCCGTTGCCGTGCGGACGACGGCCACGGCCCTGCGGACCTTCGCGGTCGCGGCTGCGGTGGCGCGCGGCGTCACGCGGGGCGTCGGGCGCGCGTTCGATGCGGACGGTGGCTTCGTATTCCCCGTCCTCTCGCGCGGTGCGGGCTACGGCGCGCTCGAACTGCTCGGCCTGGGCGGCGGGGATCTGGAAGTAGGTCTGGTCAGCGTTGATGCGGATCTGGCCCACGGCATCACGCGTCACGTGGCCGCGACGGCACAGCACCGGCAGGATCCAGCGCGCTTCGGCGCGCTGTTCGCGGCCCACGTCCATGCGGAACCACACGACGTCGTCGAAGCCGGGACGTTCGCGCTTCTGGCGGGCTTCGGGCGAATTGCCCAGCAGTTCCTCCGGCTGCGGCATCGCGGCGCGGTGTGCGCGCACCAGTGCAGCAGCGACGTCCTCTGCGCTCATCGTTTCGAGTACGACCTTGGCCAGTTCGCGGTCGTCGTCCTCGACCTCAACCGGGGCCAGCAGCTTTTCGAGCAGCCGGTCACGGTCCTGCGCCCGGATCGCTTCGGGGCTGGGTGCTTCGCCCCATTCGGCCTCGATGCGGGCGCCGCGCAGCATCATCTCGACGCGGCGGCGACGCGGATAAGGCACGAGGAGCACGGCAGTGCCCTTCTTGCCGGCACGACCGGTGCGGCCCGAACGGTGCTGGAGCGTTTCCGCATCGCGCGGGATTTCGACGTGGATCACCAGGCTGAGCGACGGCAGGTCGATGCCGCGCGCAGCGACGTCGGTTGCGACGCAGACGCGGGCGCGGCGGTCGCGCAGGGCCTGAAGTGCGTTGTTGCGCTCGTTCTGCGAATGCTCGCCCGAAAGCGCCACGGCAGAGAAGCCGCGCTCCACCAGCGTCGCGTGCAGGTGCTTCACGTTGTCACGGGTGGCGCAGAACAGGATCGCCGTTTCCGCTTCGTGGAAGCGCAGCAGGTTGACCACCGCATGCTCGATGTCGGACGGGGCTACCGTGACGGCCTTGTAAGAGATATCGCCGTGGCCACGATTTTCGCCGACCGTAGAAATACGCAGCGCGTTGGTCTGGTAGCGCTGGGCCAGCGCCTCGATCGGGCGCGGCATCGTGGCCGAGAACAGCAGCGTGCGGCGGCTTTCCGGCGTCGCGTCGAGCAGTTCCTCCAGATCCTCGCGGAAGCCCATGTCGAGCATCTCGTCCGCTTCGTCGAGCACGACGGCGCGCAGGGCCGAGAGGTCGAGCTTGCCGCGCTCAAGATGGTCGCGCAGGCGGCCTGGGGTGCCGACGACGATCGCCGCGCCGCGTTCCAGCTGCTTACGCTCCTTCACCGGGTCCATGCCGCCGACGCAGGTGACGATGCGAGCATGCGTCTTGGCGTAGAGCCATTCCAGTTCGCGGCTGACCTGCTGCGCCAGTTCGCGCGTCGGCGCAATAGCCAGCGCCAGCGGCTTGGCCGCGAAGGCCAGTTCATCATCGGCGAGCAGTTCGTCTGCCATGGCGAGGCCGAAGGCGACGGTCTTGCCGGAGCCGGTCTGCGCCGACACCACGAGGTCGCGGCCATGCGCTTCCGATTCGGTCACGGCGGCCTGAACGGGGGTCAGGGTTTCATAGCCATGTCCGGTCAGGGCGTCGGCAAGAAGCTGGGGAATCTGCGGAAAAGTCATTATAAGGTTCAACGAGTCCTGCCGCATCGAGGCGGCTTTCAAAGAGCATAAGGAGGGCTGCGTGGTCGCCCTCGGGCGCACCTGTTGCGCGGCCCATAGACCAGATCGCAGAAATTTGCGCGCTGAATTTCACGTTAGTGCGATTCGGCGGTTTCAGACACTACGGACTGGCGCCCGCGTCGGCAATTCAGGCGCGGGCGATACCGTGCGCAGCGCCTGCCGACGGCATGGCATGCGGACGTTCGGGCAGGTCTTCGAAACGAGGGTGAAAACCCAGCATCTCGTACATGTCGCGCTCAAGGAACGGCGCGGCGTCGCCTGCGCTCATCGCCACCCGCGCGCATTCGCCCATGCCGGGCAGCGTGGTGCGAAAAATTCCTTTGCGTTCAGGGTGCAAGCGCATCAATCTCATCTCGTGAAGGACCGACGCAATAGCATCGGACGCCAGGGAGCGCCCCGCTAACGGGGGCATCATCACTGATCAAGTCGCAGCTAAAACTGTCATAATTCCGCAAGACTGCCACAAAACGTTGATATTGAGCAATACTCAACGGTTCGTGAAACCCGGCGGGTCTGATGCCATCGCGCCAGACACCCTAAGTTGCAGCTGTCCGGATGCCCGACACGGGTTAGATCCGTCATACTATCTTTTTGTTCTCCAACCGTAAGGAACCACGATGCACGTTCACGCCTATGGCGCCCACGCCGGTGACCGCCCGCTCGAAGCCCTGACCATCGAGCGTCGCGAACCTGGCGCTCAGGACGTCTCGATCGAGATCGCCTACTGCGGCGTCTGCCATTCCGACCTGCACACCGTCCGCGCGGAATGGGGCGGCACGCTGTTCCCCTGCGTTCCCGGCCACGAGATCGTCGGCACCGTCAACGCCGTGGGCAGCGAAGTGACGCGCTTCAAGGTGGGTGACACCGTGGGCGTGGGCTGCATGGTGGACAGCTGCGGCCATTGCGGATCGTGCAATGAGGGCGTCGAGCAGTATTGCGAGAATGGCTTCACCGGCACCTACAACGGCGCCACCGCGGATGCGCCGGGCCATACGCTCGGCGGCTATTCGCGCGGCATCGTGGTGGACCAGCGCTTCGTCCTGTCGATCAGCCACCCGGCCGAGCAGCTTGCCGCCGTGGCGCCGCTGCTTTGTGCAGGGATCACCACGTATTCGCCGCTGCGCCACTGGAACGCGGGTCCCGGCAAGAAGGTGGGCGTCGTCGGCATCGGCGGCCTTGGCCACATGGCGATCAAGATCGCCCATGCGATGGGCGCCGAGGTGGTCGCCTTCACCTCCACCCCCGCAAAGCGGCAGGACGCGACCGATCTGGGCGCCGACAGCGCGGTGGTCAGCCGCGATGCGGAAGAGATGGCGGCGCAGGCGAACAGCTTCGACCTCATCATCGACACGGTGGCGGCCAGCCACGACCTTGACGCCTATGTAGCCCTGCTGAAGCGTGACGGCGCGCTGGTGATGCTGGGCGTGCCCGAGCATCCCCACCCCTCGCCCAACGTCGGCCAGATGATCTTCGGTCGCAAGTCGATCGCCGGTTCGCTGATCGGCGGTATCGCGGAAACGCAGGAAATGCTCGATTTCTGCGCGAAGCACGGCATCGTCTCCGACGTGGAGATGATCCGCATCCAGCAGATCGACGAGGCGTACGAGCGCATGCTGCGCAGCGACGTTCGCTACCGCTTCGTCATCGACAATGCATCGCTGGACGGGGCGGCCTGAGCATGAACTGAGGAAGACGGTCGCAGCTCCGCCACCGAAGCTGCGGCCGATCTTCTTTCGCGATGTACGGGAAAGTGGTGCGCCCGACGGGATTCGAACCCATGGCCCCCAGATTAGGAATCTGGTGCTCTATCCGGCTGAGCTACGGGCGCACTCAGGGGCCTCCTAGCGGCTGAGTTGCCGCTTGGCAATCAGTTCGCCTGATCGGGCGGAACCACCGGAAACGGCAGCGGCATCAGGCCGATACCCTCGTCCAGCAACTCCTGCGCCTGCGCCACGGTAGCGCGGCCGTGGATCGTCTCCGCCTCGCGATCGCCATAGTGCATCGCCCGCGCGTCGTTGACGAAGCTGTCGCCCACATAGCGCGAGGACTTGAGCGCCTCGGCCTGCATGGTAGCGAGGGTCTGCATCATCTCGGCCACTTGCGCAGGTGAAGGTGGCACAGGCGGCGTCGGCGCAGGCGGCAATGCCGGGGCGGCGGGGACCGCCCTTCCCTCCGGCTGCTGCACCGGCGCCTTCGTCTTTGCGCGCGGAGCATCCGGCAACTGGTTGCCCTTGCGCGCAAGGCGGGGCGCCTGCACGGCCTTGCCCACTTCGCCCGACCCGCAGTGCGGGCATGTGACGAAGCCGCGCTCATGCTGGCGCGCGTAATCGTCGGAGGACTTGAACCAGCCCTCGAAACGATGCTGCCCATCGCGGCATTCCAGGTCGTAGACGATCATCGCATGATTATCCTGCGATGACCCGGCGATTGGCCAGGCTGGGCAGTTGCGCGCGTACTTGCGCGATGCGCTCGGCATCGATGTCGACGAAGGCGACGTTCGCGCCCTCCCCGCCCATGTCGAGCAGCACGTCGCCCCAGGGATCGACCGCCAGCGAATGGCCGTAGGTTTCCCGCCCGTCATCGTGCGTTCCGCATTGCGCGGCGGACAGGACATAGGCGCTCGCCTCAACAGCGCGGGCGCGTTGCAGGAGGTGCCAGTGCGCCTTGCCGGTGGGCACGGTGAAGGCAGCCGGTATCGCGATGACGTCGCACCGCGCCCGGCCCAGCGCCTCGAACAGCGCCGGAAAGCGCACGTCGTAGCAGATCGCCAGACCCAGGCGGCCCACCGGCGTCTCCACCGTCACCACAGCATCGCCCGGCGTATAGGCGCTGGATTCGCGCCATGTTTCGCCGCTTGCAAGGTTCACGTCGAACATGTGGATCTTGTCGTAGCGGGCGCGGATCTCTCCGGCATCGTCGATCACGAAGGCGCGGTTGGCCCATTTGCCATCCTCGCGCGCGATCGCCAGCGAACCCAGATGCACCCACACGCCGTGCCGACGCGCCGCATCGCGCGCAGCGGCAAGGACGACGTCGTCCTGCTCGCTGCGGATCGAGGCGCGCGCGCGGGCGCGGTCCCGGTCCAGCAGGCCCGACATCTCGGGCGTGAACAACATCGCCGCGCCGCCCTCGCGGGCCTTGGTGACGGCGGCGGCGATGGCTTCGGCATTGACGTGCGGGTCGATGCCGGTGGTCATCTGGAACAGGGCTGCACGGATCATCGCGTCAAAGGCCCAGGATCGGGTCCAGCTTGCCCGCACGGTCGAGCGCGTTGATATCGTCGAACCCGCCATAGGCCTTGTCGTCGACCAGGATCTGCGGAACCGTGGTCGCGCCGGGCACGCGCTCCAGCATTTCGGCGCGCTTGGGTCCGCCCATGGTCAGGTCGTATTCCTCGTAGGAAACGCCCTTCTTGTCGAGCAGCGACTTGGCGGCGACGCAGTAGGGGCAGCCCCACTTGGTATAGATTTCGATCTTAGGCTGGCTCATGCCGAACTCCAGTTACGGACCCTTGAAAGCGCGGGCCGCTACCATATCTAGGAACGCGAGTCATGGCCCGCCATGGGCATGGCTCAGGAAACGGAGCGCCGACAGCGTCGGGCTCCATTTACACGAAGATTGCTCATCGGAGGATTTTTGTCATGAACCGCATCGATTTTTCCCCCTATCGCCGCACCATGGTCGGTTTCGATCGTCTTTTCGACATGATCGAGAACCAGAACCGCGCGAATACCGGGGACAAGTACCCCCCCTTCAACATCGAACGTCGCGGTCAGGATGCCTACCGCATCACGCTGGCGGTGGCCGGCTTCAAGCCCGCCGACATCGACATCACCGCGCAGGCCAACCTGCTGGTCGTCAAGGGCAACAAGCCCGAAGAATCGGCCGAGGGTGAGATGCTGCACGTCGGCATAGCCCAGCGCGGCTTTGAACGCCGCTTCGAGCTGGCCGACTACGTGCGCGTCGATGGCGCGGATCTGGCCGATGGCCTGCTGGTCATCGACCTTGTCCGCGAAGTGCCTGAGGCGATGAAGCCCAAGAAGGTCGCGATCGGCGGCAACGGCCTGACCGTGATCGACGGCGGCGAAAGCGCCACCGCGGCAGCATAAGCGGCGATTTCGGCGCGGCAGTTTCCCGTCCCTTTTCCGCCGTGCCGATATATGTTCGGGGGCGGCCTTCGCGAGAAGGCCGCCCCCTTTTGCATATCAGCTTAGAAAACGGAGCCGGCCTTGCGCCGGACCCATCGTCCGATCCGGCGCGGCGTCAGACCAGACGGGCCTGGCGCAGCGCGGCGGCGATGAAGCCAGCGAACAGCGGGTGCGGCTCGAACGGACGCGATTTGAGTTCCGGGTGGAACTGCACGCCGACGAACCACGGATGGTCCGGACGCTCGACGATTTCAGGCAGCAGGCCGTCGGGCGACATACCCGAGAAGATCAGCCCGTTGCCTTCAAGCGCCTCACGGTAGGAGCCGTTGACTTCGTAGCGGTGGCGGTGACGCTCGCTGATTTCGGTCGAACCGTAGATCGCGGCGACGTGGCTGTTGGGCGAAAGCGCGGCGGTATAGGCGCCCACGCGCATGGTGCCGCCTAGGTCGCCGCCCTCCGCGCGGATCTGCAGGCCGTCCTCGGTCATCCATTCGGTGATGATGCCGACGACGGGTTCCTCGGTCGGGCCGAATTCGGTGGAACTGGCCTTGTCGATGCCGGCCGACCGCGCGCCCTCGATGCAGGCCATCTGCATGCCAAGGCAGATGCCGAAGAACGGCACCTGACGTTCGCGGGCAAAGCGGACGGAGGCGATCTTGCCTTCGGTGCCGCGTTCGCCGAAGCCGCCGGGGACGAGGATGCCGTGCATCGGTTCGAGCGCGGCGGCGATCTCGGAATCTTCCTTCTCGAAGACTTCGGCGTCGATCCAGCGCACATTGACCTTCACGCGGTTGGCCATGCCACCATGGACCAGCGCCTCGTTCAGCGACTTGTAGGCATCCTGCAGGCCGACGTACTTGCCGACGACGCCGATCGTCACTTCGCCCTCGGGATTTTCGTAGCGGTCGGTGATGTCGTCCCAGCGGTCGAGCACCGGAGCCTTGGCCGCTTCCAGCATCCCGAAGTGATGCAGGACTTCGGCATCGAGCCCTTCGTGGTGGTACTGCAGCGGCACTGCGTAGATGTTCGGTGCGTCCAGCGCCTGGATCACCGCCTGCGGGCGCACGTTGCAGAACAGCGCGATCTTGCGGCGTTCGCTCTCGGGCAGTTCGCGGTCGGCGCGGCACAGCAGGATGTCGGGCTGAATGCCAAGGCCGGTCAGTTCCCGCACGGAGTGCTGCGTGGGCTTGGTCTTCAGTTCACCCGCAGCGGCGATGTAAGGCACCAGCGTGACGTGGACGAAGCAGGTCTGTTCGCGGCCCAGTTCATTGCGCAGCTGGCGCATCGCCTCGACGAAGGGCAGGCCTTCGATGTCGCCGACGGTGCCGCCGATCTCGCACAGCACGAAGTCCAGATCCTCGGTCTCCGCCAGCGCGAAGTCCTTGATCGCGTCGGTGACGTGCGGGATCACCTGTACGGTGGCGCCCAGATAATCGCCGCGGCGCTCCTTGGCGATGATGTCCTGATAGATGCGGCCCGACGTGATGTTGTCTGCCTTGCGGCCCGAAACGCCGGTGAAGCGTTCGTAGTGGCCAAGATCCAGATCCGTTTCCGCCCCGTCGTCGGTCACGAAGACCTCGCCGTGCTGGTACGGGCTCATCGTGCCCGGATCGACGTTCAGATAGGGATCGAACTTGCGAATGCGGACCTTGTAGCCACGCGCCTGAAGCAGCGCCGCAAGGCTCGCCGCCATGAGACCCTTGCCCAGCGAGGAGACCACGCCGCCGGTGATGAAAATATGCCGCGCCATGGGAATCGGGCCTTAAATTGCATGGGGGCCCTCAGGCAAGCGCCCGGAGCCTCATTCCACAGATCAAACACATGGAAATGCCGTCTGACTGCGCCAGACGGCATTCCGATTACGATGAAGCGCCCGCAGGCGCTCGCAAGGGTTACTGCTTGGCAGCACCACCAAGCGGATCGGCCGGGACCGAGTCGCCCTGCTGCGCAGGGGCCGGAGCAGCCGGGTTCGCCGCGCCGCCAAGCGGGTCGGCGGGCGCTGCGGGCTGGGCCGGGGCCGAGGCAGGCGCAGTATTGCGCTGAAGCGAGGTGTCGATGTCACGGCCCGAAGTCTCGTTGACCGCCAGCGCGGCGAGGCCGATGCTGAGCAGGACGAAGATCGCCGCCAGGATACCGGTGGCGCGGGTCAGGAAGTTGGCCGCGCCGCGTGCAGACATCAGGCCCGACGGGCTGCCGCCGACGCCAAGGCCGCCGCCTTCGGACTTCTGCACCAGGATCACGCCAACGAGCATGGCGGCAACCAGAGCCTGCACCACGGTCAGGAAAAGGAACATCTTCGTCTCAGCCTTATGTCGGGGCAAACCCCCGCGTTCTTGACGGCGCAGATAGGCGCTCTGTGTCGAGCGCGCAACCCGGCAACTTTATTGCGCTGCCGCCCCGACGGAGCGGCAGCGGATACCCGATCAGTCGACCAGCGAAACCGCCGCGCCGACGATCGCCAGAAAGCTTTCGGCGGTCAGGCTGGCGCCGCCCACCAGCGCGCCGCCCACTTCGGGCACGGCCAGCAGTTCTGCGGCGTTCTCGGCCTTGACCGAACCGCCGTAGAGAATGCGCACGTCCGCTCCCGCATCGCCATAGATGGCAACCAGCTTTGCACGAATCGCCTTGTGCATGGCGGCGACGTCCTCGACCGAAGGTACGCGGCCGGTACCGATCGCCCAGACCGGCTCGTAAGCCACCGAAAGCTTTTCCGGGGCGCCGTCGACGATCGGGCAGGAACCTTCCAGCTGTGCGGTAACGATGCCTTCGGCGTCGCCCGCATCGCGCTGCGCTTCTGTCTCGCCCACGCACAGGATCACCGCCAGCCCTGACGAGAGCGCAGCCTGCGCCTTTGCGTTGACATGTGCGTCGTTCTCGGCGTGGTATTCGCGGCGCTCGGAATGGCCGACGATGGTGAAGTCGGCGCCTGCATCCTTGAGCATCGGTGCGCTGAGGTCGCCGGTATAGGCGCCGTTCTCCTCGACATGGCAGTCCTGACCGCCGATGCCGATCAGATCGACGGACTCGCGCATCCGGTGAATCAGCGTGGCCGGGGGCGCAATGCCCACCTGTACCTTGGGAAAGCGGGCCGCCGCCCGGTCGATCGCGCGCGCTTCGTTCAGCATCGCGCGCGTGCCGTTCATTTTCCAGTTTCCGACGATGTAAGGCAATCCGGCCATATCAATCCCTTGATCCGATCTCGGCGAACCTTCGGGAACGCCCCCTCGGGTTCCCCTAAGCAGATTTCCGGTGATGTCGTTGCCGTGAGACCGGGAATCAGCTCGTCGCTTTCGCGGGCAGCTAGGGCACCGGCACCACGCTTGTCAAAATTCCTGCGCAGTTGCCTGCGCGGATTCTCCACCGTTGTCGTAGGAATGCCACGGGTGCAGTTTTGCCCCGCCCCTCGTGCAAGCGGCATTGCAGGATGGGCTAAGGCCCCTTAAAGCCTGCCCCCGTTTACACGCGACGCCGCACGGTTTCGCGCCAATATTCTGCTGATCGGCACGGTGCATGCTTCATTTTTTCCGCTCTTTTCTGAAGTCCAAGGTCGGCGCGGTAGTCGGCCTGTTGGTTCTCGGCCTTATCGCTCTGGCTTTTGCTAGCGGTGATATTGCGGGTCTTACGGGATCGGGCGGAGGTGCACCCGGTACTGCCGTAGCCACTGTAGGCGGAGAGAAGGTGACCGCCGACGAACTCGACCAGGGTGCCAAGCGCGGCCTTGAGCGGGTGAAGCAGCAGTCCCCCACCGCAACGATGAAGCAGCTGATCGCCGAGGGCGGCCTGCAGCAGATACTCGACAGCCTGATCGACGGTGTCGCCTTCTCCGTCTTCGGTGAGAAGCATGGCGTAGCCCTTAGCGATCGGCTGGTGGATAGCGAGCTGACGCAGATTCCGGCGTTCCAGGGCGTCGACGGCAAGTTCGACCAGAACGTCTTCCGGCAGGCACTAGCGCAGCAGCAGCTTTCCGAAGCGGCGCTGCGGGACGACATCCGCAAGAACATGATTGCGCAGGAACTGGT
This sequence comes from Novosphingobium gossypii, assembly GCF_050433305.1. NCBI lineage: Bacteria > Pseudomonadati > Pseudomonadota > Alphaproteobacteria > Sphingomonadales > Sphingomonadaceae > Novosphingobium > Novosphingobium gossypii. The sequence goes on from NZ_JBNPXM010000001.1 coordinate 673,655, forward strand.
CGTACCATCGCAGATCGGCGCGATCATGTCGGAATATGCGGCGAAGCGCTATGCCTCGCTGCTCAGCGAAACCCGCAACGGCACCGTGATCGCCCTGCCCTCGCTGCTCTTCGCGCCGGAGCGCCAGCCCAGCGACGCCGAACTCGCCGCCTTCTACAAGGCGAACAGCGGCCAGTTCGTCCGCCCGGAACGCCGCACGATCCGCTATGCCGTGATCGACGCTGCCCAGCTGCCCGCGCCCCCTGCTCCCACCGATGCCGAAATTGCCGCGCGCTTCGACGCCAACAAGGCTGCCTATGCCGCCAAGGACGACCGCCGCATCACGCAGCTGATCGTCCCGACCGAAGCCGCCGCCAAGGCGATCGTTGCCGAAGTGGAGAAGGGCAAGTCGCTGGAACTCGCCGCCACCGAGAAGGGTCTTTCGGCGGCGAAGCTCGAAGCGTTCGACCGTCAGGATCTTTCCACGCAGTATTCGCCTGCCGTGTCGCAGGCCGTCTTCGCCGCGCCGGTCGGCAAGCTGGCCGCTCCGCAGAAGAGCGTGCTGGGTTGGCACGTCATCCGCGTCGATGCGGAAGTGAAGAGCCCGGCCAGGACGCTTGCCGAGGTCCGGGGCGAACTTACCAAGCAGCTCGTCGAGGAAAAGAGCCGCAAGTCCTACGCCGACGCGATCAACCGCATCACTGAACAGTTCACCGGCGGCGCCAACCTTGCCGAAGTCGCCAAATCGCTGAACGCGCAGGTCCAGCAGACGCAGCCGGTGACCGCCGACGGTCAGGTCTACATGAAGCCCGGCGAGACGGTGGCCGCGCAGTTGCAGCCGCTCATCAAGACCGCGTTCGATATGGACCAGGAACAGCCGCAGGTCGCCGAAGTCGAGAAGGGCAAGTCCTTCGCGATCTATGACGTGACCGACATTCAGGCCTCTGCTCCCGCCCCGCTGGCGCAGATCAGGAACGACGTGAAGGTCGCCTGGGCGATCGATCAGGGGTCCAAGGCCGCCAAGGCCGCCGCGATCAAAATGCAGGCCGCGATCCGGAAGGGTCAGACGGTGGAGCAGGTAATGGCCGCTTCCGGCAAGAAGCTGCCGCCCGCGCAGCAGGTTGCGATGTCTCGCCCCACTCTGGCTGCCGCGCTGCAGTCGGGCCGTCAGGTGCCGCCGCCGGTCTCGCTAATGTTCCACATGGCCAAGGGCACCGTAAAGGTGCAGTCGGCCGCCGGGGAACGCGGCTGGTTCGTGGTCCAGCTCAAGGACATCGTCCCCGCACAGGTAGACTCGCCCGACATGATCCGCCGCGCGCAAAGCGAACTGGGCCAGCAGTTGGGCCAGAGCTACGCCAAGGCACTGGGCGCCGCTATGCGCAAGGACGTGGGCGTGAAGCTGCACGATGCCGCCATCAAGTCGGTGCGCGACCAGCTCTCCGGCATCGCCGCCGCCAACTGACGTACAGGCAGGGGGCAGCGATGGAGCGCGAATACGATCGTCCGGCGGCGCTGGAGCAACTGGCTGCGGGCAAGCCCGTGCTGGTCTGGCGCAAGCTGGTGGCCGATACCGAAACCCCGGTGGGCGCAGCGCTCAAGCTGATCGAGGATGGGCGCGGCGACTTCCTGCTCGAATCGGTCGAGGGCGGCGAAGTTCGCGGCCGCTACAGCCTGCTCGGTCTGGACCCGGATCTGGTGTTCCGCGCCAGTGGCGAGGCTGCCGAGATCAACCGTGACTGGCAGGCTGATCGCAGCGCCTTCGCACCCCTGCCCGGCGGCACGCTGGCCGAATTGCGCACGCTGGTGGAAACCTGCCGCTGCGACGTTCCGGCGGCGCTGCCCAAGGCGCTGTCCTGTCTTGTCGGCTATTTCGGCTATGAGACGATCGGCCTCGTCGAAAAGCTGCCGCGCGCACCGCAAAGCCCGCTCGACGTGCCCGACATGCTGTTCGTGCGCCCCTCGCTAATCCTGATCTTCGACCGCCTTTCGGACGAACTGTTCTATGTCGCGCCTGTCTGGTCCACCAGCGGCGATGCGGCAACGCTGCTCGACCGCGCCGCCGAACGGATCGACGAAGCGCTGCGCAGGCTGGCCGCCCCGGCTCCCGGCCTGCCGCACGCCGCAGACCTGCCTGAACCCGTCCGCACGCCGATGATGGACCCTGAAGCCTACAAGGCGATGGCCCTGCGCGCGAAGGACTACATCGAGGCCGGCGACATCTTTCAGGTCGTGCTGGCCCAGCGCTTCACCTGCGAATTTCCGCTGCCGCCGCTGGCGCTTTACCGCTCGCTGCGCCGCGTGAACCCCTCGCCGTTCCTCTACTTCCTCGACCTTCCGGGATTTGCGCTGGTCGGCTCCAGCCCCGAGATCCTGGTGCGCGTGCGCGATGGCGAGGTCACCATCCGCCCCATCGCGGGAACCCGCCCGCGCGGCGCAACTCCCGCCGAGGACAAGGCGAACGAGATCGGCCTGCTCGCCGACCCCAAGGAGCGCGCAGAGCACCTGATGCTCCTCGACCTTGGCCGCAACGACGTGGGCCGCGTGGCGGCAGCGGGCACCGTGGAGGTCACCGACAGCTACACGATCGAGCGCTACAGCCACGTCATGCACATCGTCTCCAACGTGATCGGCAGGCTCGACACGGCAAGGCACGATGCCATCGATGCGGTCTTCGCGGGGTTTCCGGCAGGCACCGTTTCGGGCGCGCCCAAGGTCCGTGCCTGCCAAGTCATCGCCGAACTCGAACCGGAAACGCGCGGGCCTTATGCAGGCGGCGTCGGCTATTTCGCACCGGACGGCTCGGTGGACAGCTGCATCGTTCTGCGCACCGGTCTGCTCAAGGACGGCGTCCTTCACGTTCAGGCAGGCGCAGGCATCGTTGCCGACAGCGATCCCGCCTATGAGCAGCGCGAATGCGAAGCCAAGAGCGGCGCCCTCTTCGCCGCCGCCCGCGAAGCGATCCGCGTGGCCGGGGAACCGGGCTTCGGGCAGTGAACGCTGCCAGGGCGGTGGCACACAAGGCGACAGGCAAGGCGGCGTTTCTCTCGCTTGCGATGCTCAGCGCCCTCGCCGCCTGCTCCTCCGACCCCGCACCGCAGCCGCCCGCGCCACCGCCGCCGCCATGTCAGGGCGCGATGTTCGAGGGGGCCAGCTTCACGCACTGCACCGCCGTGCCGGGCCGCCACACCATTCATGCCGTACTCGGCCCCAAGGGCAGCGCGCCGTATCGCAGTCTGTCGCAGCTTGCGGTGGATCGCCCGGCCCGCAGCCACGAAGTCGCCTTCGCGATGAACGGCGGCATGTTCGATGCCGACGGGCAGCCCATCGGCTATTACGTCGAGGACGGCGAGAAGCGCCATGCGCTCAACCTCAAGGAGGGCTGGGGCAATTTCCACATGCTGCCTAACGGCGTCTTCTATGGCGACGCGGCGGGCAACTGGCATGTGCGTGCCGCCGACCGGTTCGAGCAATCGGTTACCGACCGCCCCGATTTCGGCACCCAGTCCGGACCGATGCTGGTCATCGACGGCAGGCTGCATCCCAGGATCACCGACAACGGCCAGTCTCTCAAGCTGCGCAATGGCGTGGGCGTCGATGCCAAAGGCCGCGCGCACTTCGTGATTTCGGACGAGCCGGTATCCTTCGGCAAGCTGGCGCGCTACTTTCGCGATGCGCTGAAATGCGACAATGCGCTGTTCCTAGATGGCAGCGTATCATCGCTGTGGGACCCGGAACATGGCCGGGTAGATGGCGGCCCCCCGCTCGGCCCCTTGATCGTCGTCGAGAAAAGCGCAAAGGCGGGTAAATGATCCTCGTCATCGACAATTACGACAGCTTCACCTGGAACCTGGTCCATTACGTCATGGAACTGGGCGTGGAAGTGGAGGTCGTGCGGAACGACGCGCTGAGCGCCGGACAGGCCATTTCCAGCGGAGCCAGCGGCTTCCTGATCTCGCCCGGTCCCTGTACCCCGAACGAGGCCGGTATCAGCCTCGACCTCGTCGGTGCGGCGGCGGATGCCGGGATGCCGTTGCTTGGCGTGTGCCTCGGCCATCAGTCGATCGGCCAGTATTTCGGCGGCAAGGTGGTGCGCGGTGGCCTGATGCACGGCAAGACTTCGCCTGTCTCGCATGACGGCACCGGCGTGTTCACGGGCCTGCCCTCGCCCTTCACGGCGACGCGCTATCACTCGCTCATCGTCGAGGACATTCCGGGGGCGCTTGTCGTGAACGCGCGTTCGGACGACGGCCACGTCATGGGCTTCCGCCACGCCACGCTGCCCATCCACGGCGTCCAGTTCCATCCGGAAAGCATCGCCACGCAACACGGCCACGCCATGCTGGCCAACTTCCTCAAGGCTTGCGGCATCGAAGCCCGCCTGCCGGAACGACTGAGCGCGTGACGGCCAGCATGACCCTGCCCGATCCCCGACACCCGATCCCTGAGGAAGAGGCGCATGCCGCTTTCGCCGCCATCCTGGATGGCGACGTGCCCGAGGCGGCGATCGCCGAGTTCCTGATCGCCTTGTCCGACCGCGGCGAAACGGCGGCAGAGATCACCGGCGCCGCCCGAGCCATGCGCGAACGCATGATCCCGGTCGAAGCACCTGCGGGCGCCATCGACGTCTGCGGAACCGGCGGTGATGGGTTCCACACCCTCAACGTCTCCACCGCCGTGTCGCTCGTGGTCGCGGCTGCGGGCGTGCCGGTCGCCAAGCACGGCAACCGCGCCGCCAGTTCCAAGGCCGGCGCCGCCGACACGCTGGAAGCACTGGGCCTCGACCTTGATCGCGCCGTGGAGACTGCGGAATCCACCTTGTCGGAAATCGGCATCGGCTTCCTTTTCGCCGCACGTCACCATCCGGCGATGGGCCGCCTCATGCCGCTGCGCAAGTCGCTGGGTCGGCGCACCATCTTCAACCTGATGGGGCCACTTGCCAACCCGGCCCGCGTTTCACGCCAGCTCGTCGGCATCGCCCGGCCTGCCTACGTGCCGATCTATGCCGAGGCGCTGATGCGGCTGGGCACCGAACATTCGATGGTGATCTCGGGCGACGAAGGGCTGGACGAACTGAGCCTTGCCGGCGGCAACGAAGTGGCGGATATCAGGGGTACCGAACTTTCCATGGGCCGCATCACCCCGCAGGCTGTCGGTCTGCCGGTGGCGTCCGTGGAAGCCATTCGTGGCGGCGACCCCGCCTACAATGCCGCTGCGTTGAATAGTCTGCTGCTGGGCGAACCTGGCGCTTATCGCGACGCCGTGCTCCTCAACGCAGCCGGTGCACTGATGGTGGCGGGCGAAGTCGAAACCTGGGAAGAAGGCGTCGAGGAAGCCGCCGAAACCATCGACAAGGGTCTTGCCAAGGGCCTGCTCGACTGCTGGATCGCGGCTACCCGCGCGTAAAGAGGAAGCGATGTCCGACAAGCTCACCGAGATCTGCAATACCAAGCGCCAGGAAGTCGCTGCGCGCAAGGCAGCTGCAACGCTGGACGATCTCGACGCCCGCGCCGCCACCCAGACCGCGCCCCGTGGTTTTGAGGCGGCCCTTCGCGCAAACGCTGCCAGCGGCTACGCACTGATCGCGGAAATCAAGAAAGCTTCGCCATCCAAGGGATTGATTCGCGAAGATTTTCGTCCTGCCAATCATGCCATTGCCTATGAGCGCGGCGGCGCGGCTTGCCTCTCGGTGCTGACTGACGCGCCCTATTTCCAGGGCCATGAAGACTACCTGATCGAAGCGCGCGCCGCCTGTACGCTTCCCGTTATCCGCAAGGATTTCATGGTCGATCCATGGCAGGTGGCCGAAGCCCGTGCGATCGGCGCCGACGCCATCCTCATCATCGTGGCCGCTTTGGACGATGGCCTCATGGCAGAACTTGAGGCTGCAGCACATGAGCGCGGCATGGACTGTCTTGTCGAAGTTCATGATGAACATGAGATGGAACGTGCAAGCGCCTTGAAATCCAGACTTATCGGTGTGAACAACCGAAACCTGAAGCTCTTCGCTACCGACATTGGCACCACCGAGCGGTTAGCTCCCCTGGCACCAGCGGGAACCCTGCTCGTCAGCGAAAGCGGCATCAACAGCCACGCTGACCTCCAACGCCTGTCGGCCTGCGGCGCCCGAACCTTTCTTGTCGGCGAAAGCCTGATGCGTCAGCCCGATGTGGAGGCGGCCACTCGATCGCTACTGACCGGCAACTGATAGGACTGTGGCAATGGCCAATTCATTGACCCATATCGACGCGCAAGGGATCGCCCGCATGGTCGACGTGGGCGGAAAAGCCGAAACGGCGCGGGTCGCCGTCGCTTCGGGTCGGATTGTCATGCAGCCTGAGACACTGGCCGCCATCCGCGAAGGGAACGCGCCCAAAGGCGACGTGCTGGGCCCGGCGCGCATTGCAGGTATTATGGCCGCCAAGCGCACTGCAGACCTCATCCCAATGTGCCATCCCCTTACGCTCGATGCCGTGAACATAGACTTCATCTTCGAGCAGGACGCTGTTCGCGCGGTGGCCACCGCTTCGCTGACGGGACGCACTGGAGTGGAAATGGAAGCAATGTCAGCCGTTTCCATCGCGCTCCTCACAATCTACGACATGGCCAAGGCGTTGGACAAAGGCATGGCCATCACGCAGATCGCTCTGATGGAAAAGCGCGGTGGCAAGTCCGGTCACTGGAAGGCCGAGGGTTGGCAAGGGTGACCACTGGTCCCCTTACGCTTGAAGAGGCCCAGGCCCGTCTGCTTGCATTTGCAGAGCCGCTGCCGATCGAACATGTAGACGTGGAGAACGCGATCGGGCGCTACCTTGCGGAACCGCTTCGCGCCCGCCGGACTAACCCGGCTGTCGATCTTTCCGCGATGGACGGCTATGCCATGGTGTCAGGCGACGTAGCCGGACCTTGGCAGATCATCGGCGAAAGCGCGGCCGGGCATCCGTTTACTGGTAGCATCACAGCCGGGCAGACCGTGCGCATCTCCACCGGCGCAATCCTCCCTGAAGGCGCGGCTGGAATCATCCTGCAGGAAGACGTCATGCGCACGGGCGATCGTGTCGCGCTCTCCGGCGATGCACCTCAGCCAGAAGACAAGCACGTGCGCCGTCGCGGAATGGATTTCGCCGCCAGCACGGAAATCCTGCCCGTCGGCGCGCGGATCGGCTCGGCTCAGGCAGCGCTTGCGCTGGCAGGCGGCCACCGTCACCTTCCTGTCCGGCGTATGGCCCGTGTCACCATCATCGACAGCGGTGACGAACTCTCCGCCGATCCCGAGAACTGCGCGCCCGGCCATATTCCCGCGACCAACGGGGTGATGCTGACAGCCATGGCGCGGACCCTCCCGGTCGATGCACGGCGGATCGGACCCGTAAAAGACACGCTAGCGTCGATCACGCAGGCGCTTGAAGCATCCGGCGACGCAGATCTTATCGTTACCAGCGGCGGCGCGTCGGTGGGAGACCACGACCTGATCCGCCCGGCACTTGAACGATGGGGTGCGCGGATGGATTTCTGGCGCGTGGCGATCAAACCGGGCAAGCCCATCCTGGTGGCGACGCGAGAAGTCGCCGGACGGCGCCAAATCATTCTCGGCCTGCCCGGCAACCCGGTCTCCAGCTACGTCACGGGACATCTGTTTCTGCTGCCGCTCCTGCGGGCATTGTCGGGGGCTGCTCAGCCATTGCCCCTCCGGATCGTGACACGGCTGGGTGCCCCGATCAGGGCAGCCGGCAAGCGCCGCGAGTTCCTGCGGGGTAGCTGGAACGGGCGCGAAGTGATCGCTCATCCTCTTCAGGATAGCGGCGCGCTGTCACCGCTTGCTTATTGCAACGCTCTGATAGACCGACACGCTCACGCAACCGCTGCCGAAATTGGCACGGAAGTGGAGATATTCCTGCTCGAAAACGGCTGTGGCGGATGAAAAACGCGAATTTGGTTGCTTGATTGTTCCCGCAATGTTCACTACGAGAACAAAAAGGTCAGGAAGGTCCTGATCCGGCGGCGAAGAAAAGGCAGCGACAATGTTGACGCGCAAGCAGCACGAATTGCTCCGGTTCATCCAGACCCGGCTGGAAGAAAGCGGCATATCGCCCAGCTTTGAAGAGATGAAGGAAGCTCTCGACCTCAAGTCGAAATCCGGCGTCCATCGCCTGATATCCGCGCTGGAAGAACGCGGCTTCATTCGCCGCCTGCCCAATCGCGCGCGGGCTTTGGAAGTGCTGCGGCAGCCTGACGACACTAGCGTCAAGACGCCCAAGGCTGCAGCTGCGAACGGCAACGATAACGCTTTGGCAGGCACTGTCGCAGCGCCGAGCATCCGACCAGTGGTTCCCGCCAACGACGTCATCGAAATTCCCCTGCACGGTCGCATTGCTGCTGGTGTTCCGATCGAAGCGCTGGAAGGGCAGTCTACCCTTCCCGTTCCTGCGGCGCTGCTCGGGTCCGGAGAACATTATGCTCTGGAAGTATCAGGGGATTCGATGGTCGAGGCCGGCATTCTTGATGGCGATTTCGCGCTTGTGAAACGTACCAATTCCGCACGGGATGGGGAGATCGTGGTCGCGTTGGTGCGCGGAGAGGAAGCGACGCTGAAATACCTGCGGCGTGAAGCAGGTATGGTCCGTCTGGATCCCGCCAATGCCGCTTACGAGCCCCAGATCTACGGCCCGGACGAGGTCGAGGTGCAGGGCAAGCTGGCGGGCCTGCTGCGCCGTTATCACTGAGAAGCGCTTTTCAGTCCGCACCGGGATTGAGCTGCACATCGGTATGGAGGCCATCGATTACGCGGGAGAGATGGACGGAGCTCAACTCTTCGTGGAGGGATGACTTACCTCGCCTCCTTTTTTACGGCTTCCGACATCCTCTGCCGGTGGCGTTTACTCCTTGATGTGAGGAGCAGCCCAGTAGCCTGATCACGGTGCACGATCGCCATCTTGGGGCGTTTTCCCGCCTACCTTGTTCGTCCTGGATTCATTGACGGAAGATGGGTTTGTGCCGGTAAATGGGCGACGATTTCGCGAAGGTGGTTCCCGCCGCCAGTCATGTTCGCCCTGAGTTTCTGTCACGGTGACGATCCGATGGCTCGAAAGATACAGCGCCAGCCCGCCCGTGCGTCCAAGGCTGTCGCGATCGGCTTTCAGCCAGCGCGGATGGCAGCTGCGCGGCAGCCATCGGTCTGAAATCACAATGTCGCTGCGTTCACAAGATGCCGCCAGTCCGCGTTCCGGAACCGCATCACGACCTCGTGAAATGAGCAGCCGCCAAGCCTTGTCAGCACGCATGACGGTGAGCATACAGAAATCGCGATTGCACAGCGCGCCCGGCCATTTCTCTATAGATGTGGGAGCACCGTCCATACCGGCCAGTTCGATGAGATTGTCCCTCGCATATCCTTCACCGCCGTCGCGGAGCAGGAACAGCTTCTCCCCTCCGTTTTCGACTATGCCGACATGGCGACCATCGCCCGATATCAGGACATCCGCCGGGGGCGCCATCGCCAGCAAGGCCGCTCCTGTTGTCGCAGCGATCAGGCCCAGCCAGCGGATACGGCCGGTCCACAAGCCCAGCCACAATCCTCCGGCAACGAACAACAGGAACGCGCCAGCTCCCGTTCCGGGGAGCACTTTGACGGCACCTGGGCGGGAGGCGAACCAATGTGCAAGATCGGTTAGCAGATCGATGGAAAGCCCTGCCAACCACCAGAAGGGCGCGCCCAAACCAACGACGTCGAACATCAGGGCAAGTGCCAGAAGCGGCATGACGATGAAGGTCGAGAGCGGGATTGCCAGCACATTGGCCAAGGCGCCATAAACGCCCGCGCGATGGAAATGGTATAAGCCGATCGGCATCAGGGCAAGGTCGATCACAGCTCCTGTGACCAGCAGCATCCCAAGATGCCTCAGTGCCCGCCCGCCCAGTGATTCGTCCCGCGGGCCAAGGAACCGCCGCACCGGTTCGGCAGTGCTTATGGCAACAAGTGCAAGCACGGCACCGAAGCTCATCTGAAAGCTGGGCCCCATTACCGCTTCGGGCCACAACAACATGACGCAGAACGCCGCCGTGGCCAGCATCCGCAACGACAGCGGCTCTCGGCCGAGGGCCAAAGCGGCCAGCACCAGCAGAGAGCCGATGCAGGATCGCACCGTCGGCACTTCGCTGCCCGACAGCAGCGTGTAGGCAACGCCGGCTAGCGCTCCCGCTCCGGCGGCGATCACCGGCAGCCGGAAGCGCAGCGCCACCCATGGAAACAACACCAGCAGCCGGACTACAACGACGTATACGGCACCGACCATCGCGCTGACGTGCAATCCACTGATCGAAAGCAGATGCGCCAGCCCCGAATCGCGCATCGCCGCCGCGTCCGCTTTGGATATGCCGCCCCGGTCCCCTGTCACGAAGGCCGCCGCTATGCCGCCAGCCTCCGGACCGATGCGGGTCTGGATGTGGGCAGTCAAACTGCGACGCAGGCCGCTGAGCACCCCCTCGTCTGCACCGCGCCCTTCGATCATGCGCACTTCGCCGATTGCCGATCCGGTGGCGGCAATCCCGTTGAACCATGCCGTTCGAGCGAAATCATACGCGCCGGGAAGCATAGGCGGCGCCGGCGGCATCAATCGCGCTCGAAATTCGACCACGTCACCGTCGTGAATGGCCGCCGCAGCGCCTGCTCCCGGGACATTCACTCGAACCTTGATGGTTCTCCCGCCTCCTGGCTCGTGCATCGCCACCGTGAGGCGGTCCCGTTCGAGCGCCGGCTGCGGCTCCACACCCAGAACCCGCCCTCTGAAAACGCCCGATAACGGCCGCTCGATCGCCGGCTCGCCCACCAGTTCCGACCTGGTCCAGATGACAAGGCAGCCTGCTCCGACAAGGAGTGGCAACACTACCAGCGCCCGCGCTATGTGCGGGTATGCCTCCAAGCGTGGAAACCACGCATGCGCGATTGCAAAAACAACAACAAGGGACGCGCACAAACCCGCCCACCACGCAGCGGAAGGCAGCACAAACCAAGTAATTATGCCGGTTGCAAACGCCACCGCCACCCATGGACCCTGCTCGAAACCAGCTTGCGAAAGAAATCGCTCGACGACCGCCAAAAGCCTCGACAAGAGGCGTTGGGCGGTCCATGGCCCATGCTGCAATGCAGCGGCTCCGGATGCTTCCGGGGGCTGAATTTCGGAAATTGCGGCGTGGGTCCCCATAGCCGCCAATAGGCAGGAAGGTCGGGAAGATGGCAAGCGGCAGTGCATCGGGCGAAGCGATTGGCAGCGAGGGCGCTGCGCCCCGGCCCGTCGTCACGCGCTTTGCTCCCTCGCCCACCGGCTACCTGCATATCGGCGGCGCGCGCACCGCGCTGTTCAACTGGCTCTTCGCGCGTCATCACGGCGGCAAGTACCTGCTCCGCATCGAAGACACCGACCGTGCCCGCTCCACCGATTCCGCGATCGATGCGATCTTTGACGGGCTGTCATGGCTCGGCCTGGACGGCGATGAAGCGCCGGTCTTCCAGTTCGCCCGGTCCGACCGCCATGCACAGGTCGCTGCCCAACTGTTGGAAAACGGCCATGCCTATCGCTGCTACCTGACGCAGGAAGAACTGGCCGAACGCCGCCAGAAAGCGCAGGAAGAACGCCGCCCGTTCCGCATCGACAGCGAATGGCGCGATGCCGATCCCGCGACCTGGCCGGCCGACCGTTCGTGGGTCGTGCGTGTCAAGGCACCACGTGAAGGCGAGACGACCATCGACGACCTCGTCCAGGGCACGGTCACCGTGCAGAACGAAGAGATCGACGACTTCGTTATTCTGCGTAGCGACGGCACGCCGACATACATGCTGGCCGTGGTGGTTGACGACAACGACATGGGCGTGACGCACGTCCTGCGCGGTGACGATCACCTCAACAATGCGTTCCGCCAGTTGGTCATCACCCATGGCATGGGCTGGGACGTGCCGGTCTACGGTCACGTTCCGCTGATCCACGGCTCTGACGGTGCCAAGCTGTCCAAGCGCCACGGCGCGCTGGGTGTGGACGCCTATCGCGATGAGATGGGCCTGCTGCCGGAAGCGGTGTTCAACTACCTGCTGCGGCTGGGCTGGGGCCACGGCGATGAGGAAATCATCAGCCGCGAGCAGGCCATCGAATGGTTCGACATGGTCGACGTGGGCAAGAGCCCTTCGCGCTTCGACCTTGCCAAGCTTCAGAATCTCAACGGGCACTACGTGCGCGAAGCCGACGATGTGCGGCTGGCCGGCCTTGTCGAAGCGCGCCTGACTGGCGTTAATGGCGACATCTCGGCAGACCAGGGGGCCGACCTGCTGGTTCGCGCCATGCCCGTGCTCAAGGTCCGTGCCAAGGACCTCAACGAACTTGCAGAAGGCGCGGCCTTCCTGTTTGCCCAGCGCCCGCTTGCCATGAGCGAGAAGGCGCTGGCCCTCCTGACCGTCGAGGGGCGTGAGCGCCTTGCGGCGATTCACGAGCGCCTGTCCGGCCAGGCCGACTGGACACTCGAGGCATTGGAAGCCAACCTGAAGGCAATGGCCGAGACCCTGGGATTGGGGCTCGGCAAGCTCGCGCAACCCTTGCGGGCAGCCCTGACAGGTCAAACGACCTCGCCGGGGATTTTCGACGTACTGGTATTGCTCGGACGGGAAGAGAGCCTCGCGCGCATCGGCGAGCAGGCGCAGATTCCCGCCGGGTCGCAGTCATAAGGAGATAATAGGTGGGTGATCAGGCTAAACTGAGCGTCGCTGGCGCCGAACACGACTACGCGGTTCTCAAGGGAAGCGTGGGTCCGGACGTCATCGACATCCGCAAGCTCTATGCCCAGACGGGCGCGTTCACGTTCGATCCGGGATTCACCTCGACGGCCAGTTGCGAATCCGCGCTGACCTACATCGACGGTGACGAAGGCGTCCTGCTCCATCGCGGCTACCCGATCGGCCAGCTGGCCGAAAACTCGTCGTTCATGGAAACCAGCTACCTGCTGCTCAATGGTGAACTGCCGAGCAAGGATGAGCTGGCCTCTTTCGAGAACACCATCACGCGCCACACCATGCTGCACGAACAGCTGGCGAACTTCTACCGCGGTTTCCGCCGTGACGCTCACCCGATGGCGATCATGTGTGGCGTCGTCGGCGCGCTTTCGGCGTTCTACCACGATTCGACCGACATCTCCGATCCCGAGCATCGCAAGATCAGCTCGCATCGCCTGATCGCCAAGATGCCGACGATCGCCGCTGCTGCCTACAAGTATTCGGTCGGCCAGCCCTTCGTCTATCCGGACAACAAGCTGAGCTACACCGGCAACTTCCTGCGCATGACCTTCGGCGTGCCGGCGGAAGAATATGAAGTGATCCCGGCCGTCGAAAAGGCGATGGACCGCATCTTCATCCTCCACGCCGACCACGAGCAGAACGCGTCGACCTCAACCGTGCGTCTTGCCGGCTCATCCGGCGCCAATCCCTTCGCGTGCATCGCGGCGGGCATCGCCTGCCTGTGGGGCCCCGCGCATGGCGGCGCCAACGAAGCGGCGCTCAACATGCTCAAGGAGATCGGTACGCCGGACAGGATCCAGCACTACATCGATCGCGCCAAGGACAAGAACGACCCGTTCCGCCTGATGGGCTTCGGCCACCGCGTCTACAAGAACTACGACCCGCGCGCGACTGTCATGCAGTCGACCGTGCGCGAGGTGTTCGACGCGCTCAAGGTCAACGATCCGCTGTTCGAAACCGCGCTGCGCCTGGAAGAGATCGCCCTCAGCGATCCCTACTTCGCGGAGAAGAAGCTGTTCCCGAACGTGGACTTCTATTCGGGCATCATCCTTTCGGCGATCGGTTTCCCGACCACGATGTTCACCGTGCTCTTCGCCCTTGCCCGCACCGTGGGCTGGGTTGCGCAGTGGAACGAAATGATCTCCGATCCCGGCCAGAAGATCGGCCGCCCGCGCCAGCTCTACACCGGCCCGACGCAACGCGACTACGTGCCGCTCGACCAGCGCTGAGTCCGAAGCCCGCGAAGCCTCGCGGGTCATACCGGAACGAAGAGGCCCTTGCGAAAGCGGGGGCCTTTTTCGTTGCCCCGCTCAATCGCGCGCCCGCCACATTCCCGCCGCATCCGTCACGCAATATCCGAAGCTTGAATGGGGCGCTGGAAAACAATGATATTCATCCGAATCCTGGCCGTAGCCATCGGCATACTGGCCATTGCCGCCGGGCTCTTCGTGGTTCTTCAAGGCACGGGCGTGCTGAGATGGCCGGCTGACAGCTTGATGGTCAACGATCGCGCATGGGCAGTAAGAGGCGCTGTGCTGGCGATGGTCGGCGGCATCGTCGTCTGGCTGGGCCGCCGCTGCTGAGCACTGCCGGGTTCTGAGTTTCAGCCAGTCGGAAGGTCAGCCTTCCGGGTCGGCGGGTACGGTCAGGATGAAGCGTGCGCCCTGCCCCGGCATACTTTCGACACCCAGATCTCCGCCCATAGCCCGGGCCAGGCGGCGGGAAATGTAGAGGCCCAGACCGGATCCGCCGTCGCCACTCCGGCCCAGACGCTCGAACTTTTCGAACACCCGTGCCTGCTGCTCCGGCGACAGGCCCGGACCTTCGTCCGATACTATGGCGCAGACATGCGCGCCCTCGCTGCTGACGTTCACGGAAATGCGGGATTTTTCAGGCGAATAGCGGATGGCATTGCCAATGAGGTTGAGGAGAATCTGCAGCACGCGGCGAAATTCCGCCAGCGCAGGTGCTTCCGGCCCACAGGGCGGCGCGTCCAGCGTGATGTCTTTTTCACGCGCACGCACCCCAAGGATGCCCACTGCCTGTCGTGCCACTTCGGCAAGGTCGATGGAGTCGGCCGTGGTTGCGAAGCCTTCATCCTCGACGACTTCGAGGTCGGCCATGTCTTCGAGCAGGCTCAGCAGCAGCTTGCCCGCACTGGCGATCTCGCCCGCATAGTCGGCGTAAGCGTCGGGCAACGGCCCAGCCAGGCGGGTGCGTATCGTCTCCGCATTGGCGACGATACGCGCGATCGGCTGCTGCAGAACCGGTGCCAGGTCCCGCCCAACCAGCCCTCGACGTGCAGCGACCGGCGCAGGCAAGGGCGCTGGTTCTCCGACTGCGGGTGCCTGGTCCGAAAGCAACAGCAGTTCGAAGCCTTCAGGCTCAAATCCGGGGCGCATCTGCGGGATCAGCGTGACCCGCCAGTCACGGCTGGAACCCGGCACCGTCACGGGCGCGCCATCCAGCAGGCGCCAATGCAGCGGCTGCGCGTGCGTTACGTTTTCGGGAGCCAGAAAATCGGTCCAGCTGCGCCCCGCCCCGCCCTGCATGGCAGCTGCAACGCCTGCGAGTTCGGGAACGTCGGTGGTCACCGCCATTACCCGTTGGCCGGAGTCGAGCCATGCAGTCAGTTCGGCAAGATGGCGATCGGTCTCCGCGCGGCGCTGCTCGGCTATGGCCCCTTCTTCCGCAATCAGCGGCGTCGCCCGCCAACTGCGGATGCGGATCGCGCAGCCGGGGCCATCCGGCTCGGCCTCCACCCACATCGCTATGGCGTCGCTGCCGTCCTGCGCACCGACCATGCCAGCCACCGGCAGTCCGGTCAGGCGGACCTGCCGGGTGAGCGACAGAAGTTCGGGCACCGCAATCGTGCCCGGCAATTCCCCGCCACATCGCAAGTGCAGTCCGGCCAGCGGTTCCTGGACGTCAAGCAGACGATCATGCTGATCGCTGCGGGCGTGTGCCAGAATGGCCCCGCTCATGCCGCATCTCCCGACAGGATGGCGGCCGCAAGCGCACGATCGGGCACGATCCGTTCGACAGGGTCATCAGCGCCATGGAACATGGCCAGTTGGCGCTTCACCGTCGCGGTGGAAGCACCCGCTGCCGCCAGCGCCAGCGTCAGGCGCGCCTGCTGCCCCGGCTGCGTGGCCAGCAACGCCGCTTCGCGTGCTATCCCGGAACGCTGAGCCAAGGCTGTCAGGAACAGCGCCGCCCCCGCCTCTTCGACATGGAGCAGCGCTTCATCCTGCAGACGTGCGGCAAAGCGGGCGGCGGCATCCAGACGGCTCGAACCTGCCGCATGGCGTTCTCGCACATCGGCCTCCACCTGTCGTGCCCGCTCTGCAAGCGACGGTTCAGCACCCACCAGCCTGCGCAGAATGCCGAGAACCGCGTCCAGCACGAATTCCGGCAGTTCCGACAATGGCAGCGACATACCTTGCTGAGCCTGGGTCCAACGAGCCTGCGTGCTCACGAAGGCGCGTGCAGCAGCCTCGTCTGCCAGCAGGAACTTGCGCACGAGCGGCGAAACGACCGGGTCCAGCGCGAACTGCGCTCGCAGTCGTCCGGTCAGGTGCCATTCCAGCGCCAGCGTATGAACATGGCCCAGCAGATCCGCGTCATGCAGGAAGGCCCCGGTGAGCACCGCGATTTCCTCAGGCGCGTGAGAGCGGCGGTCGGCGTCGCCGATCAGGCCGTCAAGCAGTTGCGCGGCGATGTCGGCCAGCATGGCCCGTACCCGCGTCATTACTTCTTCGCTGAGCAGGGCGTTTTCCTCTGCCGCTATAAGATGCCGCAGCACCGGCAAGGCGGATGCAGCGGCAGCATCGCCACGCGCAAGGTCGCGACGCAGGATGGCCTCTGCATGCTGTCTGTCCGCCGCGTGGATGTCCAACGGAGGAGCCGCCTGATCGATCATGGAGTTCGTCTAACGCGCATCTGGTTAATTCGCGGTTAGCCGTCGCGTCGGCGCGGCAGCACGAGTGCCGCGATGACCAGTGCAACCGACAACAGCCGAACGACCACCAGCACCTGCCCCAAGCCCGATGCGAAACCCAGAATCAGGCCCAGCAAGGCGCGATCTCCGAACAGCCCGGCAAAGCGCCCGGTGGCGACCCGCGGCAGCAACAGCAGCAGGAGCAGCAGGATCACCGGCGTACACAGCCATGCGATCACCGGCTCGCCCATGAACCGCGGCGTATCGAGAAGGATCAGCGCGGCGAATCCGACATCGACCAGCCACACCAGAGCATCCGCGCGCGGGATGGCCGGACATGCCTGCCCCAGCGCATGGCGTTCCGTCGCACGGAGGAGGCGGCTGGCCTCCACCAGCAGCCACGCGATCGCTAGGAATGCGAAGGCGCACCACATGAAGCCGAACCAGCCCGCGCCTGCAGCAATAGCCACTGCGCCCAAAACGGCCGCGGACACCACATTGCTGGCGTTGCCGGCGTGCAGCAACGAGGAACCGAAGCTTAACACTGCGAATCGCGCTACGGTACGCCCCGGTGTCCGGGGCCCTTCCTGCGCGAACCGGGCGCGCATCCATTCGTCTTCCAGTGCGTAGGCTTCTGCCTCGCTGCGGACCATCCGCCAGCCTGAACCGGTGCGCGCCGCCGCCGGGACTTCGCGCATGGCGATCCCGGACTGCAGTGCGATGCGCGTCAGCGCGGAAACGGCGTCAACATCGACCGGCAATTCATGCAACCGCTCTACCAGCGCACCGGGCACGCGCATCAGTCCGGCGGTTGCACGGTTGATATCGATCCGCTCGAAACCTGCTGCCAGAGCACCCTCGACAGGCTGGACCACCACCACCGGAGATCGCCCTTCAAGCAAGGCGCTTGCCTGCTCGGGATCGGCGAACAATCCTTCGGAGATCACGACCAGCTCGTCCGCAGCCGTCACCAGCCCGGCAAGTTGGCCCGCACTTGTGGCGATGGCGAACTGCAGCCCGGCATCCTCGGCATCATGCTGCAGCGCGATAAGCTCCGGCGACGTACCGCGCGCCATGCAGATGATCCGATGGCACTCCAAAGCCATCGCCATGCCGAGTTGATGTTGCGCGACGCTTGCACCCGCAACGCGCAGGAATGCGCGCGGGAACGGCTGCCCTGTTACGGCAGGCTCCGTCATGGCCAACAATGCTATGCGCAAATCGCGAAAACTCCAGCACCCGGCCTTCGATGTAGGCAGGTCCGCGCCGGGTGCCAAGCCCCGGCGCCATCCAGGGTGGATCAGTCTCCGGAAAACTCGGCGACATAACCTTTCAGGCGTCGGACCACGGTGGGCTCGCCGGGCGCCGCATCGAGCGCGGCCTGTGCCAGCACCAGCAGCTGCGCGGAATGGAAACTCGCGGCCAGCCCCTTGAGCCGGGTCGCTGCGACAACCCAGTTGCCGTCACAACGTGCCCGCTCCAGCAGATCGACCTGCCGCCCCACGCTTTCGATGTAAGCGGCGCGCAGTTCCGCCATGAGTACCGGGTCGCCGCCTGCAGCCGCAGCGAGAGTTGCTTCGAGGGCGCCTGCTTCATAAGCCATTTCCCCAGATTTATGGCGCAAGTGTTAAGGCGGGGTTTATCGGCGCGACGATCTTGGTATCTTCGCCCGATGGCTGGGGAAAACAGGATCATCGCATTCGGCACCGGTAACGGCGAGCAGCCCACACCGGAAGCGCCCGAAACCGGACAGGATCAGGCCGCCGCGCCCGCTGCCGAAGCTTGGGACGACGCCTGGGTAGCTGCCGACACCGAAGATGCGCAGGCTGGTGAACCCGCCGTCCGCTCTTGGTTGGCGCCTGCACTTGCCGGCGCTGCCGTTGTTGGATGGAGCGCCCTGTTCATCGCCGCGCAGTTGCCGGCATTGCGCACCGGCATCGCGCTGGCGCAGGCCGTCGCGCTGGTAACGCAATGGAGCGTTCCTGTGCTGCTGATCGGTGTCGTCTGGCTGCTGGTTATGCGGCACAGCACCCGCGAAGGCCGGCGCTTTGGCGATGTCGCGCGCGCTCTTTCCGCTGAGTCCGCGACTCTCGAACAGCGCCTGCTGACTGTCAATCGCGAACTCAGCCTCGCGCGCGAGTTCATCGGCGCACAGTCTCGCGACCTGGAAACACTGGGCCGCCTTGCCGCAGAGCGTCTGTCCCAGAATGCGGACCGGTTGCAGGAGCTCGTGCGCGACAATGGCGCCCGGGTCGATTCGATCAGCACCGTCAGCACCGCCGCGCTGGACAACATGGAGAAGCTGCGCGGACAGCTGCCTGTCATCGCCAGCTCCGCCAAGGACGTCACCAATACGATCGCCAACGCCGGCCGAACTGCGCATGCCCAGCTGGAGGACATGATCAACGGCTTCAACCGGCTCAATGAATTCGGCTCCGCCAGCACGCGGCAGGTCTCGGTCCTGCGCGAACAGGTGAACGAGACGCTGGACGGCTTCAACGCGCGCGGGGCGGAACTGGAACAGGCGCTTGCCGCCCGGTTCACTGCTCTGGATGAACGCGGCGGCGAGTTTCGCGTGCAGCTCGAACGGCACGAAGTGGAGGCGCTGGCCGCCATCCGCACCCGTGCTAAGGCCCTGTCCGACGAGATCGACGACAGCCGTCGGCAGCTTGACCGTCAGGAAGCCGAAAGCCTCACGTCGCTGCGTGCCCGACTGGTCGCACTACGTGATGAGAGCGATGTCGTTTCGCGCGCGCTGCATCAGGCCGAGGAACGAGCGACCGACGCGCTGCGCACGTCGCTTGCGGAACTTTCCGACGAACGCATCGCAACCGGGGAAGCCATCACCGAAGCGCAGGAAACCGCCATAGACGCGCTGGCAGCCCGCTTGGTGACCATTGCTTCCGAGGCGCGCCAGATCGACGAATCCATTGGTCTGCGCGCTGAACGCCTGACCATGGAAGCCGAAGAGCGGCAATCGCGCCAGGTTGAGCAGGAACGGCACGCCATCGCCCGGATCGACCACATGCTGAGCGAACTGGACGCATCGATCGCCGAACGGCTTGAACGCCATCGCATCCAGGCAGAAGCGCTGGCGGATCGCGCCAACGCCGTCACCGGCGAACTCGGTCGGTTCGAGGCCCGGCTGGAAACCATCGCCTCGCAGACCGGTGAGGCGGAGGGACGCCTTTCGGCCAGCCTCGCCTCGCTGACCGAGCGCCTGACGGCGGCCCGCGCCACCCTGGCCGCGACGGACGACGAGGTCGAGAAGCTGACCGACGACAGCGTCCGCCTGCTCGAACTGATCCAGGCCAGCGCGCGCCAGACGCACACCGCCCTACCCGAGGCACTGGCGGTGTCCGAAGACCGTCTGCGCCGTGTGCAGGAAGGGCTCGGCATCGTGCTGGCGCAACTACGCGAAGCAGCGCAAGGTGGCGAGGAGATCGTGGCGGAGATCGGCGTTTCGGCGCAGGATCTGGATGCACTTATCGCCGGGCTATCGCAGGCCCAGGCTCAGATCGCCGCACGGGGCGAGGATCACGCGGCGCTGTTGGCCCGCCTGAAGGACACTGTCGCCGAGATCGACACCGCTACCCAGGCCGCCGCCGACAAGGCAGGGGGTGCGCTCGTTGGGGCATTGGCATCGCTGGGATCGACGCTGGATGAAACCGTCTCCGCCATCGAGGACGACAGCGCAGAACGCATCGCCCGCGTCGCCGATACGCTAGCTGACGACAGCGCGGCAGCGATCGAGAAGGCGATGCGCGGCAAAGTGGCGGAAATTTCCGGCCAGCTCGAACAGGCGGTCGCCCATGCATCTGGCGTCACCCGCGAGGCCAGTGCGCAATTGCGAGAATCGGTGGCCAAGGTCGAGGATCTTGTCGGGAACCTCGAAGGCCGGGTCGCCAAGGCGCGGCAGGATGCCGAGGAGCAGGTGGACAACGACTTCGCGCGCCGTGCCGCCGTCATCACCGAATCGCTTAACTCCAACGCCATCGACATCGCATCGGTGCTTTCGGGCGAAATCGCCGACAGCGCCTGGGCGGCCTATCTGCGCGGCGATCGCGGCATCTTCACGCGCCGGGCGGTCAGCCTGCTCGATGCCGGAGAGGTCAAGGCGGTTCAGCAGATCTTCGAGCGGGACGACGCATTCCGCGCCAACGTCAGCCGCTATATCCACGATTTCGAGAGCATTCTGCGCCAGGTTCTCTCCACGCGTGACGGCAATGCGCTGGGCGTAACCCTGCTGTCATCGGACATGGGCAAGCTCTACGTTGCGCTGGCTCAGGGGATCGAGCGCCTGCGGGGATAAGGGGCGGCGGCCACGGCGGGCCCTGCTCCCCGATAACGGTCAGGCCGCACGAAGCCTCCGCCTTCCTCAGTCCGGGCGCCCTTCGTACACCGCGCCGACATGCGCCTCGCCGCGCTTTGCGGCCAGTTTCTCCTGTCGCTCACGCTCTCGATAGGCGGCGCGCTGTTCGTCCGTCCGCTCACCGTGGCAAGCCGGGCAGCTGACGCCGATCTCGTAGAGTTCGGAAGCGCGGTCCTCTGCGCTGATCGGCCGGCGACAGGCGTGGCACAATTCGTAAGTGCCTTGCGCCAGACCGTGGCCGATCGTCACCCGCTGGTCGAAGACGAAGCACTCGCCCTCCCAAAGGCTCTCATCCTGCGGTACGGTTTCCAGATATTTCAGGATGCCGCCCTTGAGGTGGAAGACCTCCTCCACCCCTTCCTGCTTGAGGAAGGCGGTAGATTTCTCGCAGCGGATGCCGCCAGTGCAGAACATCGCAACCCTGGGCTTTGTCCCTTCGCCCAGCAATCGCTCGCGCTGGTCGCGGAACCACTGCGGAAATTCGCGAAACGTCCGGGTCTGCGGATCGATGGCTCCGGCAAACGTGCCGACAGCCACTTCATAGTCGTTGCGGGTATCGATCACGATCGTGCCCGGATCGGAAATCAGGGCGTTCCAGTCCTGCGGGTCCACATAGGTGCCGACGCTTGCCAGCGGATCGATGTCGGGTTCGCCCATCGTCACGATCTCGCGCTTGAGGCGGACCTTCATGCGATGGAACGGCATGTCCGGCGCGTCGGAAAACTTCACGTCCAGATCCGCGCAGCCCGGCAGGCCGCGCACATGCGCCACCACGGCGGCGATGCCGTCCGGCGTTCCCGCGATCGTCCCGTTGATCCCTTCAGCCGCCAGCAGCAGCGTGCCACGAATGCCGTTGGCGTCGCACAGTCCCTCCAGCGGGGCTTTCAGCGCAGCGGGATCGGCAAATCGGGTGAAGCAGTAGAGCGCTGCCACGCACAGGCGCGGCGCGCTGGTGTCCAGCGGTTCCATGGCGCGCCTCTAGAGCATTTGGGCGGGAGGTGGAAAGCCCCGATCAGTACCCCAGATCCTTGACCGGCGGCGTGCCGAACAGGTTGAGGTCGTCCACCGTGATCCACTGGTTCGCATAATTGGCGTAGTAGAGCACGAAAAGGACCGCAGCGACCACCGTGGCGCGCCTTGCTACCAGCAGCGGACGGAAATTGACCGGCGCGCTGGTGGCATGGCCCTTGCCGATGACATGGCCGTCCACCTCGTCCGGCGTGCGCAGGCCCACCGGCAGGACAAGGAAGGCGCTCATCACCCAGAACAGCAGGTAGATCGCCACCATCGACGTCCAGTTCATCGCCATGCCCGTCAATCCTCCAGCAGCAGCACCTGCACCTGCGGCTTCTTGCCCGACCAGCGGGTTGCCGCCCGCCGGGCCGCCAGACGCGCAGCCTCGGAGCGGGTGTCGCGGTCGGCCTTGCCGGCCCGCTTCAGCGCTTCGGCGACATCGCGCTTCGCCTCTTCCACGAACCCGGCATAATCCTCGTCCAGCGGGAGGCCAAGCGCGGAAATCTCCACCCTGCCCTTACGATCCGCCGCGACCGAGACGACGCCGTTGAAGGCGATGCGGCGCCGAACGACGATGGCCTCGCCGTCAGCCGGGGCGATGATGTCGCCATCCAGCACCAGACGGCCCGAATGCACTTCGCCAAACTTGCCGGCGTGGCTGGGCGCAAGCCGCACGAGGTCGCCGTTCTTCTGGAAGATGGCCTTGGGGATGCCGCTGTCGATGCCGAGGCGCGCCTGCTCCTTCATATGGCGAATTTCGCCATGGACAGGCAGCAGGATTTGCGGCCGGATCCACGAATAGAGCGCTTCGAGCTCGGGACGGCCGGGATGACCCGATACGTGGATCGGGCTCTGCCGGTCAGTGACGACGATCACGCCCTGATCGGCCAGACGGTTCTGGATGCGGCCGATCTGAATCTCGTTCCCGGGGATCTGGCGGCTGGAAAACAGCACGACGTCGCCCTTGTCGAGCTTGATCGGGTGATTCCCTTCGGAGATGCGCGCCAGCGCCGCACGGGGTTCGCCCTGCCCGCCGGTTGCCACGATCAGCACATCGCCGCGCGGCAAGTCCATCGCCGTATCGGGATCGACAAGGTCAGGCAAATCCTTGAGATAGCCACACGACTGCCCGGTCTGGATGATCCGGTCCAGCGAACGGCCCGCGACGCACAGCTGCCGCCCGGTCTTCTTCGCCACGTCGCCCAGCGTCTGCAGACGCGCGACATTGGAGGCGAACGTCGTCACCAGAACCCGGCGGCCCTTGTGCTTCTTCACTTCCTCCAGCAGCCCGCGATAGACCTCGCCTTCGGACCCGGACGCTTCCGGATTGAAGACATTGGTGGAATCGCAGACCAGCGCCAGCACGCCTTCGTCACCGATGGCGGTCAGTTCTGCCTGAGTTGCGGGCGTGCCGACCTGCGGCTCGTCATCCAGCTTCCAGTCGCCCGTGTGGAAGATGCGACCGTATGGCGTGTCGATCAGCAGGGCGTTGCCCTCTGCGATGGAATGCGCCAGCGGAACGTAGCGGATGTCGAACGGGCCAAGCTGGAAATTTTCCAGATCATCGACGACATTGAGTTCCGCCTGGTCGAGGATGCCCGCCTCTTCCAGCTTGGCGGCGACCAGCTTGGCGGTGAACGGCGTCGCATAGAGCGGCACGTCCAGTTCCTGCGCAAAGTACGGCACCGCGCCGATGTGATCCTCGTGCGCGTGCGTCAACACGATGCCCAGCAGGTTCTCGCGCTCGTTCTCGATGAATTCCAGATCGGCGAAGACCAGATCGACGCCGGGGTATTCGTTGCCGGAGAACGTCATCCCCAGATCGACCATCAGCCACTTGCCCTGACAGCCATAGAGATTGACGTTCATGCCGATCTCGCCCGAGCCGCCGAGCGCACAAAATAGAAGTTCCTTACCGGGAATCACTTAGAAGCTGCCCTTTCGGCAATGATAGCGAGGCCGTCGATCGTCAGATCGGCATCGACCGCGTCGAAAATATCGGTGGCTTCGTCGAACAGGACGGCAAGGCCGCCGGTCGCGATGATCTTGGCGGGACGACCGATCTCTGCGCGGATGCGGGCGATCAGGCCCTCCATCATGGCGACGTAGCCCCAGAACACGCCGATCAGCATCTGGTCCTCCGTGTTGCGCCCCACTACGCTGTTGCTGCGCGGCGCTGCGATGGCGATGCGCGGCAGCTTCGCCGTGTTACCCACCAGAGCGTCCAGCGACAGATTGATGCCCGGCGCGATGATGCCGCCCTTGTAGGCGCCGTTGAAATCGATGACGTCGAACGTGGTTGCGGTGCCAAAATCGACGACGATGAGGTCGCCCGAATGGCTGGCATGTGCCGCCACTGCGTTCACCGCACGGTCCGCGCCCAGCGAGCTGGGCTGCTCAACGTCGATGTCGATGCCGTATCCGGCCCTGCCTTGCCCGGCCACCAGCGGCTCTATGTCGAAGTAGTGCCGTGACAGGATTTCCAGGTTGTGCAACGCGCGCGGCACCACCGTGGAAATGATGATCTGCGTGACCTGCTTCGCCTCGTACCCGCGAATGGCCAGAAGCTGCATCAGCCAGACGGCGTATTCGTCCCCGGTGCGGCGCGGATCGGTGGCGATGCGCCAGCGCCCGCGAATCTCGCGGCCTTCCAGCAGCGCGAAGACCACGTTGGTATTGCCGGCATCGATGGCGAGCAGCATGGCTCTTCAATTCCTCATACGAGCAGGACGTCGCCCGCGTGGATCGTGCGGATCGATCCGTCGGGCAGCGCTAGACGCAGGTTGCCGTCATGCGCCAGCCCCGCGAACGCGCCGTCCACAGCGCTCTCGCCGGGGGGGAGCACCCGAAGCGGCGTGCCCTGCGGATGCGCCGCACTCTGCCAGCGCCGCAGCAGCGGGGCAATACCGACCGTACGCCAGCGTTCCAGTTCGGTGTCGAAGCAGGTGGCGAGCGCATCGGCAAACGCATCCCGCCCGGGACTGCGCTCACCTAGAGCGGCAGTCTTGCGGTCAGATAACAGGGGCGCATGGACGAGGTTCACCCCGATCCCGACGATCACCGTGCCCTTCACCATTTCCAGCAGGATTCCGGCGACCTTGGCGGCATCCAGCAGCAGATCGTTCGGCCACTTGAGCATCAGCCCCTGCGGCACGAAACGCGACAGCGCCTCATGGACGGCAAGTCCCGTCATCAGCGCCAGTGTCGCTGGCGGCGGGTCTTGCGGGCTGACATGCACGACCGTCGAGCCCATGAAATTGCCCACTCCGTCGTCCCAGACCCGGCCAAGCCGTCCACGTCCCGCAGTCTGCCGGTCCGCAACGAGCCAGCGGCCCTCGGACAGGTGATCCCCATCCGAAAGCCGCTGCGCCAGATCCCCGTTCGTGGACCCGGTCTCTGCCAGGATTTCGATCAAAGCGTGTGGAACAGCGCAGTCGCGGCCGTGTCGGTCAGGCCCTGAAGCCATCCGCTCAGCAGATAGCCCAGCGGCGAGATGAACAGGCAGGTGACGATCAGGATCGCCTTGTGCCACACGTCGCTCTCACCCTTCACCACATCGGCAGGCTCGTCGAAATAGACGACCTTGACGATCTTGAGATAGTAGAACGCGCCGATCACCGAAGCTGCGAAGCCGATAGCGGCAAGCGGCATCATGCCGGCATCGACTGCCGCCTTGAAAACCAGGAACTTACCCCAGAAGCCGAACAGCGGCGGGATACCGGCAAGGCTGAACATCACGATCGCCAGACCCAGCGCCAGTCCCGGGCGGGTGCGCGAAAGGCCTGCGAAGCTGCCGATGTCCTCTACTTGCTGGCCGTTCTCGTCCTTGAGCATGAGCACGGTGACGAAACCCGCCACGGTCATGGCAACGTAGATCACCAGGTAGAACAGCATGGCCGACGCGCCCTGCATGTTCGCTGCGGCCAGGCCGACGAGGATGAAGCCGACGTTGTTGATCGACGAATAGGCCATCAGGCGCTTGATGTTCTTCTGGCCGATGGCGCCCAGCGCACCGATCACGATCGAGGCAAGCGCCACGAACACGATGATCTGGCGCCATGCATCCGCCTGCCCGCCGAAAGCGTCGAGCATGACACGCATGGTGAGGCCAATGGCCGCGACCTTGCCCGAGGTGGCGAAGAACTTCGTCACCGGGGTCGGCGCGCCTTCGTAAACGTCCGGCGTCCACATGTGGAACGGCACGGCGCTGATCTTGAAGGCAAGACCGGCGAGCATGAAGATGATGCCGAACAGCGCCCCGTGCGAAAGGCCGCCGCTGAGCGCGGCGTTGATGCCCGCGAACGAGGTCGTCCCGGTGAAGCCATAGGTCAGGCTCATGCCGAACAGCAGGATGCCCGAAGCGAGCGCGCCCAGCACGAAGTACTTGAGGCCCGCTTCCGCCGAGCGCCCGTCCGTCCGCACGAAGGCAGCGAGAACGTAAGCGGCCAGCGAGTTCATCTCGAGCCCGATGTAAAGGGTCAGCAGGTCTCCGGCCGACACCATCAGGCCGCTACCCAGCGCCGCGAAGACGACGAGGATCGGGAACTCAGCGCGCATGGCGCCGAGCCGGTCGAAGAAGGCAGGCGCGACGACGAGCGTGGCGGCTGCCGAAAGGTAGATCAGTATCTTGCCGAAGCTGGAAAACGCGTCGGCATGAACCTGGCCGAAGAAGGCTGAGGTTTCCGGCCCCATCGCGCCGCCGCACAGGGCAGGCGCGACCAGGAACGTGGCGCCCACCAGCGCCGCGACGGCGAGTATCGAGATCAGGCGGCTTGCCTTGTCACCACCCCAGGCGGCGATCAGGAGCAGGACGAGGCCTGCGATGCTCAGCGTTTCTTCCGGCGCGATAAGGCGCAGGGAGTGCGACCAGTCCATCAGTGTGACCCCCCATGCGCAGCGGCTTCTTCGTGCGCAGGCTTAGCTTTTCCAGGTGTAGGCGCGCTGTCCCCTTGCGGCTTGGCACGGGCGAGGCGCGCGTCGAGCGCGGCAATGTCGGCGCGCATAGGAGCGATGAAGCTCTCCGGATAGATACCCATCCACAGCGCGGCAAGCGCGAGCGGGATGACCATCGCCAGTTCGCGACCGTCGAGATCCGGCATGGCGGCGGCATCGGCGTTCTTCTGCTCACCGAACACAACACGGCGGTACAGATACAGCATGTAGGCCGCACCCAGGATGATGCCGGTGGTGCAGATCAGCGCCGCCCAGGTCGATACCTGGTAGATGCCGCCGAGGCTCAGGAACTCACCAACAAATCCGCTGGTGCCCGGAAGGCCGATGGAGGCCATCGTGAACAGCAGGAAGAACAGCGCATAGCGCGGCATGTTGATGGCCAGACCGCCGTAGCGGCTGATCTCACGCGTGTGCAGGCGGTCGTAGATGACGCCGACGCACAGGAACAGCGCGCCCGAGACCAGACCGTGGCTCAGCATGACCAGCATCGAGCCTTCGAGGCCCTGCACGTTGAAGGCGAACAGGCCGATCGTCACGATCGCCATGTGCGCGACCGACGAATAAGCGATCAGCTTCTTCATGTCGCTCTGCACCAGCGCGATCAGCGAGGTGATGACGACCGCGGCCATCGACAGGCCCCAGACCAGCGGCGCAAAGTAGGCCGACGCTTCGGGGAACATCGGCAGCGAGAAGCGGATGAAGCCGTAGCCACCCATCTTCAGCAGCACGCCGGCCAGGATTACCGAGCCCGCAGTCGGCGCCTGAACGTGGGCCGCCGGAAGCCAGGTGTGGACCGGCCACATCGGCATCTTCACCGCGAAGCTGGCGAAGAACGCGAGCCACAACCAGGTCTGGACGTGAGGATCGAAATCATAGGCCATCAGCGTCGGCACGTCGGTCGTGCCGGCGGTGTGGACCATCCACAGCATCGCCACGAGCATCAGCACCGAGCCGAGCAGCGTGTAGAGGAAGAACTTGTACGACGCGTAGATGCGGTCGGCCCCACCCCAGATGCCGATGATCAGGTACATCGGAATCAGGCCAGCTTCGAAGAACATGTAGAACAGGAAGATGTCCTGCGCCATGAACACGCCGAGCATGAGGGTTTCGACCAGCAGGAACGCGGCCATGTATTCGCCCACGCGCTTTTCGATCGAGCGACTTGCGCCGATGCAGATCGGCATGAGGAAGACTGACAGTTCGATCAGCAGCAGGGCGATGCCGTCGATGCCCAGCTTCCAAGAGAAGCCGGAGAAGATGTCGAGCCGTTCGGTGAACTGCCACTGGGCGCCACCGATGTCGAAGTTGAGCCAGAGCACCACGCCAAGGGCGAGGTTTGCCAGCGTGGCAAGCAGCGCGACGGTGCGTGCTGCTTGCGCCTGAAGGAAAAGACAGGCCAGTGCCGCCGCAAGCGGCACCAGCAGCATCAGACTGAGGATCGGAAAACCGTTCATCATCTTATCCCGCGATCACCCAGCTGATGGCGCCGACAAGGCCCAGCAGCATGACAAGTGCGTAACTGTAGAGATAGCCCGACTGGACTTTCTGAGCGTAAGTCGCCCCCTTGGCGACGACAGCAGCCGCGCCGTCCGGACCGAAGCGGTCGATGATGCCGATATCAAGCACCTTCCAGAACACCTGCCCAAGCCAGAATGCCGGCTTGACGAAGATGTTGTGGTACAGTTCGTCGAACATCCACTTGCGGTACACGAAGGTGTGAACTGGCCCGAGCTGGTCCGCGACGGCCTTCGGGAACGCGGTGTTCCGGATGTAGCCGTACCAGGCCGTGACGAAGCCGATGGCCATTACCGTGAACGGTGTCCATTTCACCCAGGTCGGCACGCCGTGCATGGCGTGGATCAGGTGTTCGTGGAAGACCAGCGCGCCCTTCCAGAACTCGCCCTCGCCTTCGGAAACGAAGGCATGGTTGAAGACGAAACCGGCGGCGACGGCGCCGACCGACAGGATCAGCAACGGCAACAGCATCACCAGCGGGCTTTCGTGCGGGTGGTAGCCACCCGTCCCATCGCCCTGCCGGGTATAGTCCGGACCGCGCGAACCGAGATCGTGCGCACCATGAGCATGGGCATCGTGATGATCGGTGCTTTCGCCCGCATCTTCCTCGGCAGCGGTGCCGTGGCCATGCGTGTCGTGAGCATCATCGTCATGGCCGTGACCGTGTGGGTCGTGGATGGCGTGCTGGATGTGCTCGGACTGGTTCCAGCGGGCTTTTCCGAAGAAGGTCAGGAACACCAGACGCCACGAATAGAAGCTGGTCATCAGAGCTGCGAAGATGCCCATCCAGAATGCGAACGAGCCAACCGAAGTGCCCGATCCGAACGCAGCCTCGAGAATCGCGTCCTTCGAGTAGAAGCCCGCGAAGCCCACCACGCCGGCGATGCCGACGCCGGTGATGGCCAGCGTTCCCGCCGTCATCGTCCAGAAGGTGATCGGAATGCGCTTACGCAGCGCGCCATAGAAGCGCATGTCCTGTTCGTGGTGCATCGCGTGGATGACCGAACCGGCACCCAGGAACAGCAGCGCCTTGAAGAAGGCGTGGGTGAACAGGTGGAACATGGCCGCGCCATAAGCGCCGACGCCCGTGGCGAAGAACATGTAGCCCAGCTGCGAGCAGGTCGAATAAGCGATGACGCGCTTGATGTCCCACTGCGTGCAGCCGACGGTGGCGGCGAAGAAGCAGGTGCAGGCACCGATCACGGCGATGACGTGCATCGCGGTTTCGCTCTGCTCGAACATCGGCGACAGACGGCAGACCATGAAGACGCCTGCAGTGACCATGGTCGCCGCGTGGATCAGCGCCGAAACCGGAGTCGGGCCTTCCATTGCGTCCGGAAGCCAGGTGTGCAGGCCAAGCTGCGCCGACTTGCCCATGGCGCCCACGAACAGCAGCAGGCAGATCACCGTCATGGTGTCGAACCGCTGGCCAAGGAAACCGATGGTCGAACCGGCCATCGAAGGCGCGGCCTGCAGGATCTCGGGGATCGAGACGGTGCCGAACACGAGGTACGTGCCGAAGATACCGAGCATGAAGCCGAGGTCGCCGACACGGTTGACCACGAAGGCCTTGATCGCGGCAGCGCCGGCCGAAGGCTTGCGGAACCAGAAACCGATCAGCAGGTACGAGGCCAAGCCCACGCCTTCCCAACCGAAGAACATCTGCACCAGGTTGTCCGCCGTCACCAGCATGAGCATGGCGAAGGTGAACAGCGACAGATACGCGAAGAAGCGCGGCTGATCCGGCTCCTCGCTCATGTAGCCCCACGAGTAGAGGTGCACGAGCGCCGAGACCGATGTGATGACGACCAGCATGACCGCAGTCAGCGTATCGACGCGCAGCGCCCAGTCGAAGGTCATCGTGCCCGACGCCACCCACTTGAGGACGGGCGCCACCGATGCTTCAGCCGAACCGGTCAGGAACGAGATGAAGATTGGCCACGACAGGGCGCAGGCGATGAACAGGGCGCCAGTGGTCAGTACTTTGGGCACGACCAGACCGAGCGACTTGTTCGCAAACCCGGCGACGATTGACGCAAGAAGCGGAAGGAAGACGATGAAGTGGATCGGTTGCACGAACTTATCCCTTCATCCGGTTGACGTCGTCGACGGCGATGGTGCCGCGGCCACGGAAGTAGATCACGAGGATAGCAAGCCCCACTGCGGCCTCGCCGGCGGCCACCGTCAGCACGAACATGGCGAATATCTGGCCAGTCAGGTCGTGCAGGAAGGCGCTGAACGCGACGAGGTTGATGTTCACCGCAAGCAGGATGAGTTCGATCGACATCAGGATGACGATGATGTTCTTGCGGTTGATGAAGATGCCGAGCACGCCGAGCACGAAGAGGATCGAGCTGACAACGACATAATGTTCGACGCCGATCACAGCTGTACCCCCTGCCCGACTTCAGGCTTGACGTTGAACGTGGCATCCTGCGGACGGCGCTGGTTCTGCTTGGCGATCTTCTGACCCCGCGTATCGTTGCGCTGACGGTGCGTCAGGACGATGGCGCCGATCATCGCGACGAGCAGGATGACGCCGGCGGCCTCGAACAGGAACAGGTAGCGACCATAGAGCAGCCCGCCGATAGCCTCGATGTTAGAGAGGCCCGGCGCCGTTGCGGCCGTGCCGTCAGGCGTGCCCAGTTCGAGCGAACCGGCGCGGTAGGCACCGATGCCCAGGACGATTTCCGCCAGCAGCACGATCGCGACAAGCGCGCCGAACGGGAAATAGCGGACGAACCCGGCGCGCAGTTCGGCGAAGTCGATGTCGAGCATCATGACGACGAACAGGAACAGCACCGCGACCGCACCGACGTAGACGATGACGAGCAGTGCCGCGATGAATTCGGCGCCGGTCAGCACCATCAGGCCGGCGGCGTTGAAGAACGCCAGGATCAGCCAGAGCACTGAGTGCACCGGGTTGCGCGAGAGGATGGTGATGGCGCCGGAGGCCACCGTCATCACCGCGAAGAGGTAGAAGGCGATAATATGGATCATGGGAAGCCCGTTTCCTTGCGCGCGCCGGTTAACGGTACGGCGCGTCGGCTTCAAGGTTCGCGGCGATAGCACGCTCCCACTTGTCCCCGTTCGCCAGCAGCTTGGCCTTGTCGTAGAGCAGTTCTTCGCGCGTTTCGGTCGCGTATTCGAAGTTCGGCCCTTCGACGATGGCATCGACCGGGCAGGCTTCCTGACAGAAGCCGCAGTAGATGCACTTGGTCATGTCGATGTCGTAGCGCGTGGTGCGGCGCGAACCATCCACGCGGGGTGCCGCTTCGATGGTGATCGCCTGCGCCGGACAGATCGCCTCGCACAGCTTGCAGGCAATGCAGCGCTCCTCGCCGTTGGGATAACGGCGCAGGGCGTGCTCGCCGCGGAAGCGGGGCGAAAGCGGGTTCTTCTCGAACGGGTAGTTGATCGTCGCCTTGGGCTTGAAGAAATACTTCAAGGTCAGCCAGTGCGCCTTCACGAACTCCCAGAGCGTGAAGCTCTTGATGAGGTATCCGACGGTCATGCGAAGTGTCCGGTAGCCATGAGGTAGCCGCTGACGATGACAACGAAAGCGAGCGAAACGGGGAGGAAGACCTTCCAGCCCAAACGCATCAACTGGTCGTAACGATAACGGGGCACCGTCGCCTTGATCCAGCTGAACACGAAGAAGAAGAAGAAGATCTTGAGCAGGAACCACACGAAGCCGGGGATCAGGTAGAGCACCGGAATGTCGAGCGGCGGCAGCCAGCCACCCCAGAACAGCGTCGCGTTGAGCGCGCACATCAGGAGCACGTTGGCATATTCACCCAGCCAGTAGGCGGCGAAGGCCATCGACGAATATTCGGTCTGGTAACCGGCGACGAGTTCGGATTCCGCCTCGGTAAGGTCGAACGGTGCACGCTGCGTTTCGGCCAGGCTCGACACCAGGAACATCACCCACATCGGGAACAGCAGCGGGTTCGCCACGAAACCGTTGATGATGCCGAGGACGTGCCCCTTCTGCGCGAGGACGATGCCGTTCATGTTGAACGTGCCCGACCACAGCACAACGCAGATCAGGATGAAACCGATCGAGACTTCATAGGAGATCATCTGCGCCGAAGCGCGCATCGCCGAGAAGAACGGGTACTTCGAGTTCGAAGCCCAGCCCGCCATGATCGTCCCGTACACGCCCAGCGAACTGATCGCGAGCACGTAGAGCAGGCCGATGTTGATGTTGGCCAGGATCGCGTTCGAATTGAACGGGATCACGGCCCACGCCATTAGCGCAACGGTGAAGGTCACCACCGGCGCGATCAGGAAGATGCCCTTGTTGGCTGCCGACGGGATGATGGTTTCCTGCAGGAAGACCTTCAGGCCGTCAGCGAAGGACTGCAGCAGACCGAACGGACCGACGACGTTGGGGCCACGGCGCAGCGCCATGGCGGCCCAGATCTTGCGGTCGACGTAGATGATCATCGCCACGGCCAGCATCAACGGCAGTGCGATTAGCAGGATGCCGCAGATGGTCGAGAGCAGCCAGGCGCCCTCGAAGGGCATGCCGAGCGACTGGAAGAACGAGGTCATTCCGCCGCCTCCGCAAAGTCCTGGCCATGCAGCAGTTCAGCCGAACAGCGCTGCATCGTCGCGCTGGCGCGCGCGATCGGGTTGGTCATGTAGAAGTCCTTGATCGGATAGGCGATCGCGCCCGAAACCGAACCGCCGCCTGCCGGAAGCCCTGCTCCGTAATCAGCCAGACCCTCGACGCCAAGCGCGGGGACTGAAGCCACCATCGCGGCGCGAAGCTGGTCGAAGCTGTCGAAACCGACCGAAACGCCGAAGGCGTCGGCAAGAGCGCGCAGGATCGTCCAGTCCTCACGCGCATCGCCGGGCGCGAAGACGGCCTTGTCGGCGAACTGCACGCGGCCTTCGGTGTTGACGTAAGTGCCCGCCTTCTCGGTGTAGGCCGAAGCCGGCAGGACGACGTCGGCGGCATGCGCGCCCTTGTCGCCGTGGTGGCCGATGTAGACGATCATCGAGTCCGCGAACCGGGTGTAGTCCACTTCGTCGGCGCCGAGCGAGATCAGCACCTTGGGCTTGGCGGCGACGAGGTCGGCGATGCCACCCTTCTGCGCGTAGCCCAGCATCAGGCCGCCCATGCGCGACGCCGCCATGTGCAGGACATTGAAGCCGTTCCAGGCAGTGCCATCCTCGAGATCACGCACGAGGTTGAACTGGCCGGCCAGTGCAAGGCCCGCCTCAAGGCCGCCACGGCCAAGCGCCGCACCGCCAAGGATCACCGCCGGACGCTTGGCGCCCGAAAGCGCATCCGAAACGTGGCCCGGCAGATTGGCCAGCAGCGACAGGTCTTCGCCGAGGAACTCGCCGCCGAACGTCGTTTCCCATTCGGGCCCGATCAGGAACACCTTTGCGCCGCGCTTCACCGCCTTACGCAGGCGGACGTTGACCGTCGGAGCTTCCCAGCGGACCATCGAACCGACGATCAGGATTGCGTCGGCGGTTTCGATGTCGTTGAAGGTGGTGTTGAAGTTGACAGCAGCCAGGCTGGACGTGTCGTAGTCCATACCGGTCTGGCGACCTTCGAGCAGGGTCGAGCCAAGTGCGCCGACCAGCGCCTTGGCGGCGAACATGGTTTCGCAATCGATCATGTCGCCTGCGACCGCAGCGATCGAAGCGCCGGGGTTCAGGGTCGACAGAGCTGCGAAAGCCTCGTTCCAGGTGGCCTGAACCAGCTTGCCGTCACGCCGCAGGAACGGCTTGTCGAGGCGGCGTTTCGTCAGGCCGTCGACCTGGAAGCGGGCCTTGTCGCTCAGCCATTCCTCGTTGACGTCGTCGTTGTTGCGCGGAAGCGCACGCAGCACTTCGCGGCCACGCGCATCGATGCGAATGTTCGCGCCGGTCGCATCGGAAACGTCGATGCCAAGGGTCTTCTTCAGTTCCCAGGGACGCGCTTCGTAGGCGTAGGGACGGCTGGTGAGCGCGCCGACCGGGCAGAGGTCGATGACGTTGGCCGACATCTCGTGCGCTGCGGCCTTTTCCAGATACGTGGTGATCTGCATCGTCTCGCCACGATAGAGCGCGCCGATTTCGTCCACGCCGGCGATCTCTTCCGAGAATCGCACGCAGCGGGTGCAGTGGATGCAGCGCGTCATCGTGGTCTTGATGAGCGGGCCCATGTACTTCTCGGTCACCGCGCGCTTGTGCTCATGGTACCGCGAACCACCGCGACCGTAGGCGACCGACTGGTCCTGCAGGTCGCACTCGCCGCCCTGATCGCAGATCGGGCAGTCGAGCGGGTGGTTGATGAGAAGGAATTCCATGACCCCTTCCCGCGCCTTCTTGACCATTTCGGAATCCGTGCGGATTTCCTGGCCTTCGGTGGCGGGAAGCGCGCAGCTTGCCTGCGGCTTGGGCGGTCCGGGCTTCACCTCGACCAGGCACATGCGGCAGTTGCCGGCGATGCTCAGACGCTCGTGATAGCAGAAGCGCGGGATTTCCTTGCCGGCGAGTTCGGCGGCCTGCAGCACGGTGGCGCCTGCAGGGACGTCGATCTCGACGCCGTCTACTTTGACCTTGGGCATTATTCAGCTGCCTGTTGCAGAGATCCGTGGCGCTCCTCGATGCGGCGCTCGATCTCGGGACGGAAATGCTTGATGAGGCCCTGGATCGGCCATGCCGCTGCGTCGCCAAGCGCGCAGATGGTGTGGCCTTCGACCTGCTTGGTGACCTGCTGGAGCATGTCGATCTCGTCGACATGCGCGTCGCCGGTGCGCAGGCGCTCCATGACGCGCCACATCCAGCCGGTGCCTTCACGGCACGGCGTGCACTGCCCGCAGCTCTCGTGCTTGTAGAAGTACGAGAGGCGCGAAATGGCGCGCACGATGTCGGTGGACTTGTCCATGACGATGACTGCGGCGGTGCCGAGGCCCGAGCCGACAGCCTTGAGGCCGTCGAAATCCATCGGAGCGTCCCAGATGTCGGCGGACGGCACCAGCGGCACCGATGAACCGCCGGGGATCACCGCCAGCAGGTTGTCACGGCCGCCGCGAATGCCGCCACAGTGACGCTCGATCAGTTCGCTGAACGGGATCGACATCTCTTCCTCGACCACGCAGGGGCGGTTCACGTGCCCGCTGATCTGGAAGAGCTTGGTGCCCTTGTTGTTCTCGCGCCCGAAGGACGAGAACCACGCGGCACCACGACGCAGGATGGTGGGCGCGACCGCGATCGATTCCACGTTGTTCACCGTGGTTGGGCAGCCGTAAAGGCCCGCGCCAGCCGGGAACGGCGGCTTCAGGCGGGGCTGGCCCTTCTTGCCTTCGAGGCTTTCGATCATCGCGGTTTCTTCGCCGCAGATGTAGGCGCCGGCGCCGCGGTGGACGAAGACGTCGAAGTCGTAGCCCGAACCGCTGGCATTCTTACCCAGCAGGCCCGCAGCATATGCTTCATCACGGGCGGCAAACAGCACCTCGGCTTCGCGGATGTATTCACCGCGAATGTAGATGTAGGCCGCGCGCGCACCCATGGCGAAGCCCGCGACCAGCGCGCCTTCGAGCAGGAGGTGCGGATCATGGCGCATGATCTCGCGGTCCTTGCACGAACCGGGCTCGGATTCGTCCGCGTTGATGACCAGGAAGCTGGGCTTGGGATTGCCGTTCTGGTCGAGCGGCGGCTGCTTGGGCATGAAGGACCACTTCATGCCGGTGGGGAAGCCCGCACCGCCGCGACCGCGCAGGCCCGATGCCTTCATCTCGTCGATGATGGCGTCACGGCCCTTGGCGATCAGGTCCTTGGTGTTATCCCAGGCGCCGCGCGCCTGCGCTTCCTTCAGGTTCCACGGCTGGAAGCCGTAGAGGTTCGTGAAGATGCGGTCCTTATCGAGGAGAGCCATTACCACTCGCTCCGATAGTCATGGTTTTCACTCATCATGGCAACGAGGTTGGTCGGCTCGCCCACCGGTTCGACGGTGTGACGTGCCGGATCCTGCGTACCCGCCTTCGGGCTTTCGCCGCGCGCCAGTGCATCGAGCACGGCGTTCAGGCGTTCCGAGGTCAGATCCTCGTAGTTGTCGTCGTTGATCTGGACCATCGGGGCGGAGGCGCAATTGCCCATGCACTCGACCTCGGTAAACGACCACAGGCCGTCTTCCGAGATGTGGCCCTTCTTCATGCCGCGCGCCTTGCAGGTCGCCAGCAGGTCGTCCGAGCCACGCAGCATGCACGGCGTCGTGCCGCAGACCTGAACGTGGAAGCGGCCGATCGGCGCGATGTTGTACATCGTGTAGAACGAGGCGACTTCGACCACGCGGATGATCGGCATATCGAGCTGCGCAGCGATGTATTCCATCACCGGGATCGGCAGCCAGCCTTGCGTGTTCAGTTCGGCACCGACCTGGCGCTGCGCAAGGTCGAGCAGCGGCATCACCGCAGAGCGCTGGCGCCCTTCGGGATAGCGGGCGATGATGTCCTTTGCCCTGGCGGCGTTCGCCTCGGTCCAGGCGAAGTTACCCCAACGCGCCCGCAATTCGGGCGTATCGGGTTCGATATAGCGGTCAGCCATGCTTACCTCTGCGCTTCAGCCACTGATCCTGGCCGAAAAAGAAAATCTCGAAGCCGCCGATCGCGGTCGCCAGCATGGCGATCATCGGCGAAGGCGCGACGCCGAGCCACAAGACGACGAAATAGAGGCCGATCAGGAACAGGCCCGTGAGGGTCGCCCAGATGCGGATCATTTCGACTGTGTTGAACTTCGTCATAGGTCCCACCCCTTCACGATCAACGCCCCACGCTCAACGAATGAACTCGACGCGCGAACACTTGTCGCCATCGAAGCTGTAGACGGCGACGACGTCGAACGGCTCGACGAGTTCGGACCCGTCGGTCGCGGGGCCACGCGTCACATGCTCACGCATCAGCACGTAAGTGCCGATCTGCTGCGCCTCGACGATCTCGGCGTGGTTCTGCGGCCAGCGGGCGAAAGCTGCGGCAAGCCCCGAACGGGTGCCTTCCTTGCCTTCGCGCACGACGGAACCGCGATAGTTCGCCTCGCTCGCCTCGTCGGTCATGTACGAGACGTAAGTGTCAACGTCCTGCGCGTTGTAAGCCGCGATCATCGCCTTGGCGGTCTCGAGGTTGCTCACCGGTCGCACTCCCCGAACACGATGTCCATGGCGCCCAGGATCGCGGTGACGTCTGGCAGCATATGGCCCTTGGCCATGAAGTCCATCGCCTGAAGGTGGCTGAACGCGGTCGGACGGATCTTGCAGCGGTACGGCTTGTTGGAGCCGTCAGACACCAGATAGACGCCGAACTCGCCCTTCGGGCTTTCGGTGGCCACGTAGACTTCGCCGGCGGGAACGTGGAAGCCTTCGGTGTAGAGCTTGAAGTGATGGATCAGCGATTCCATCGAGCTCTTCATCTCGGCGCGCTTGGGCGGCACGACCTTGCGGTCGGCAGAAGCTACCGGACCTTCGGGCATTTCCGCCAGACACTGCTTCATGATCCTGGCCGACTGGCGCACTTCCTCAACGCGGACCATGAAACGGTCGTAGCAGTCGCCGCTGGTGCCGACCGGAACCTCGAAGTCCATGCGATCGTAGACGTCGTAAGGCTGCGCCTTGCGGATGTCCCAGGCAATGCCCGAACCGCGCAGCATCGGGCCGGAGAAGCCCCATGCCAGCGCGTCTTCCTTGGACACGGTGGCGATATCGACGTTGCGCTGCTTGAAGATGCGGTTGTCGACGACAAGGCTCATCGCGTCCCCGAACAGTTCGGGAAGGCGGGTGTCCAGCCAGTCGGCGATGTCGGTCAGCAGCTTGAGCGGCACGTCCTGATGCACGCCGCCGGGCCGATACCACGCCGAGTGCATGCGGGCACCCGAGGCACGCTCGAAGAAGTTGAGGCAGTCTTCGCGGATTTCGAACAGCCACAGGTTCGGCGTCATCGCGCCGATATCCATGATGTGCGAGCCCAGGTTCATCATGTGGTTGCAGATGCGCGTCAGCTCGGCGAACAGCACGCGCAGGTACTGTGCGCGCAGCGGAACCTCGAGGTTCAGCAGCTTTTCGACCGCGAGCACATAGGAGTGCTCCATGCCCAGCGGCGAGCAGTAGTCCAGGCGGTCGAAATACGGCAGCGCCTGAAGGTAGGTCTTGTGCTCGATCAGCTTTTCGGTGCCACGATGCAGCAGACCGACATGCGGATCGATCCGCTCGACGATCTCGCCGTCCAGCTCCATGACCATGCGCAGAACGCCGTGGGCCGCAGGGTGCTGGGGACCGAAGTTGATGGTGTAGTTGGTGATGACATCGTCGCCAGTGGTGGGCGACTGTTCAAGCTGCATGCTCATGTTCAGCTTCCCTCCGGCGCGGAGCCGGTGCCTTCTTTGGCGCTGGCGCCGCCCGTCGATCCGTCCGTGGGACGGTCACCGGTCGGGTTCGGGGCGCCCGGCTCCATCTTGCCGGTGGTGACGGGAGCGGGATCGCCGCCGCCCTGCCCCGCGATCGTGCCGGTGGGCGCCGCAGGGGCGACCTTGTCCGCAGCCTTTTCGTCGGCCTTGGCACCCGCGCCAGTGTCGGCGGGCTTGTCCGTGGTCTTCTTTTCGACAACCGGCGGCGGGGTCGGAGCGACCTTCTCGTCGCCCGGCAGCACGTAGTCGGCGCCTTCCCACGGGCTCATGAAGTCGAAGCTGCGCAGATCCTGCGGCAGGCTTACCGGCTCGTACACCACGCGCTTGTCCTCTTCGGAATAGCGCAGTTCCTGGTATCCGGTGAGCGGGAAGTCCTTGCGGAACGGGTGCCCCTCGAAACCGTAGTCGGTGAGGATGCGGCGA
This sequence comes from Novosphingobium gossypii, assembly GCF_050433305.1. Classification (NCBI taxonomy): domain Bacteria; kingdom Pseudomonadati; phylum Pseudomonadota; class Alphaproteobacteria; order Sphingomonadales; family Sphingomonadaceae; genus Novosphingobium; species Novosphingobium gossypii. Next base: position 713,021 of record NZ_JBNPXM010000001.1, read on the forward strand.
AGATCACGATTGCCGGCGAAGATCACGCCGTACATGTCGAAGACTTCGCGCTCCAGCCAGCCCGCGTTGGGCCACAGCGTGGTGACGGTCGGCACCGGCGACGTTTCGGTCGCGGTGACCTTCAGCAGCAGGCGATGGTTCTTCGTCACCGACAGCAGCATGTAGACGACTTCGAAGCGCTCGGGACGCGAGGGGTAGTCCACCCCGGCGATCTCCATGAGCTGCTGGTAGCCGTGTTCGTCGCGCAGCGCGCGCAGGGCGTTCTCGATCTCATCGCGCGCGATGGTAAGCACGATTTCGCCGTGCTCCTCCTTCGAGGCGACGACCTTCTGGCCGAGCGCGGCGACGAGGGCGTCCAGGACGCCCTCGTTCGAGGCGATCTTCGGTGCGGAATGCAGAACGGGCATCTGGTCCTTACCTCTCGACGGTGCCCACGCGGCGGATCTTGCGCTGCAGCTGCATCACGCCATAGAGCAGCGCTTCGGCAGTCGGCGGGCAACCCGGCACGTAGATGTCGACGGGCACGATGCGATCGCAACCGCGCACCACCGAGTAGCTGTAGTGATAGTAGCCGCCGCCGTTGGCGCAGCTGCCCATCGAGATGACGTACTTGGGCTCCGACATCTGGTCGTAGACCTTGCGGAGCGCCGGAGCCATCTTGTTGCACAGCGTTCCGGCCACGATCATCACGTCGGACTGGCGCGGAGACGCGCGCGGCGCGGCGCCGAAACGCTCCATGTCGTAGCGGGGCATGTTGACGTGGATCATCTCGACCGCGCAGCACGCAAGACCGAAGGTCATCCACCACAGCGAGCCGGTACGGGCCCACTGGAACAGCTCTTCCGTGGACGTGACGAGGAAGCCCTTGTCGGACACTTCCTGGTTGAGATCCTTGAAGAACGACTGGTCGGGCGCGGTGATCGCACCTCCAACCGGCGAAGTCGGGGCCAGTGGCTGGCCCGCCGAGTTAACGAGCGTGCTCATTCCCAGTCCAGAGCTCCCTTCTTCCATGCGTAGGCGAGGCCGATGGCCAGTTCGCCGAGGAACACCATCATCGTCGCCCAGCCGGCCCAGCCGGTCAGCTTGAGCGAAACGGCCCAGGGGAACAGGAAGGCGGCTTCAAGGTCGAAGATGATGAAAAGGATCGCCACCAGATAGAAACGCACGTCGAACTGGCTGCGCGGATCTTCGAAGGCGGGGAAGCCGCACTCATATTCGCTGTTCTTGTCAGCGCTGGGCTGGTGCGTGCCGGTCAGCCGGGCAACGCCCAGCGGAAGGAACACGATCACGGACGAAAGCCCAAGCGCGATCACCAGGAAGATGAGGATCGGCAGGTATTGCGACAGATCGGTCAATGTTCTTGCCTCTTACCGCGAATGCGACGTTGGCGGACTCGGATTGGTCATGGTGAGCCCGTCAAGTTGGCGCGTCCTTAGGCCAGCCCACCGCTGGTCGCAAGGGTATCCCTCGACAATAATCACCCACCTGCATTGCATTGCAACACGGCAAACTGTCCAAGTCCGCAGTTTCCCGCGTGTCCGCCGCAGGGCTGCGCCGCGCGCAATCGTCATAGCGCGCTATGCAACCGCATTTTGCGAATTATTCGCGAAACGCCAGCGACATACCTTGGCAACACGATACGGACTACCATGTCATGGCGGATAGAGACCAGCGACCATACACGCCCCGTATTGTCGCATGATTGCAATTGACGCAGCGCAACATTATCCCGTTCGTCAAATCAGAACAGTTCATAGTGTGAAAGGTATGCCAATGGCCCAGATTTCGGCTTCCGACCCGATCGTCGTTCTTTCCTATGCACGCACGCCCATGGGCGGCCTGCAAGGTGCGCTGGCGGACGTCTCGGCCACTGACCTCGGCGCCACCGCCGTCAAGGCCGCCGTCGAACGCGCGGGCGTGGCCGGCGACGACATCGAACGCATCTACATGGGTTGCGTCCTGCCCGCGGGCCTCGGCCAGGCCCCTGCCCGTCAGGCGGCGCTGAAGGCCGGCTTGCCCAAGTCGGTCCAGGCGACGACGGTGAACAAGGTCTGCGGTTCGGGCATGCAGACGGTGATCATGGGCGCAGAGGCGCTTGCCGCCGGCTCGCTCGATGTCGTCATCGCGGGCGGCATGGAATCGATGACCAACGCCCCCTACCTATCGAAGAAGCATCGTTCGGGCGCCCGCGCCGGCCACGACACGATCTACGACCACATGTTCCTCGACGGCCTTGAAGACGCCTACGAAGGCGGCTCGATGGGCTCCTTCGCACAGGTGACGGCAGACGAATACCAGCTGACCCGCGAGAACCAGGACGATTTCTCGATCGAATCCCTGCGCCGCGCACAGGAAGCGATCAACACCGGCGCCTTCGCCGCAGAGATCGTTCCCGTGACGGTGAAGACCCGCAAGGGCGAAGTCGTCGTCGACACCGACGAGCAGCCGCCCAAGGGCAACCCGGACAAGATCCGCACCCTGCGCGCCGCCTTCGCCAAGGACGGCACCATCACCGCAGCCAGCTCCAGCTCAATCTCGGACGGTGCCGCTGCCGTGGTCCTGACCCGCAAGTCGGTGGCCGATGCCAAGGGCCTGGCACCCGTCGCGACCGTCGTCGGCATCGAGGCGCATGCGCATGAACCGGCGAAGTTCACCACCGCTCCGGTCGGCGCCATCCAGAAGCTGCTGAAGAAGGTGGGCTGGGAACTGGGCGACGTCGATCTGTTCGAAGTCAACGAAGCCTTCGCCTGCGTTGCCATGTTCGCGATGCACGACCTTGGCATTCCGCACGACAAGATCAACGTCAACGGCGGCGCCACGGCGCTGGGCCATCCCATCGGCGCATCGGGCACGCGCATCATCGTGACCCTCATCAACGCCCTTAAGGAAAAGGGCCTGAAGAAGGGCGTGGCCAGCCTGTGCATCGGCGGCGGCGAAGCCACCGCGGTGGCAGTCGAACTGGCCTGACCCTGCCCCGCTCAACGGGACGACGATGCCCCCGCCCTCACCGGCGGGGGTTTTCGTATCCGGAGAAGATCGTTCCGGTCCCGCGCCGGGAATTATCTATCTGCAAGGTGGACAAGGCGGCCCACGGGGCCCATGAGGCGCGCAGTCCGCCCATCCTGCCGTCACCATGTGAAGGCCCGTACGTTGAAACTTCCCCATCACATGTCGCCTCGCCGGATTCGCGTAGTCCTGCGCCGGCATGGGCCCGAAGCACTGGTATGGCGCCGCCGGGTCGCCATCGTCGGCGGCGCAGTGATGGTCGGCATCGTGGCGCTGATATTCGCCGATGTCGCGGACCGGGCCAATGCGCTGTTCCATGGCTTCGTCGCGCGCTGGTGGTGGGCCCCACTGATCGCCACGCCCGCAGGCTTCGCGCTGATCGCGTGGCTGACCATCCGCTTTGCCCCTCTGGCCCGGGGATCGGGCATCCCGCAGGTGATGGCCGCCACGAAAGCGCCAGAGGCGGCGCTGTCGACGCTCGTATCGGTACGCGCGGCAGTCGCCAAGTTCGTGCTGACAGCGGGCGCGCTGCTGATCGGCGCATCGGTGGGCCGTGAGGGACCGACCGTGCAGATCGCCGCCGCGATCATGGGCCGGATGCACCGGCTGCTGCGCATTCCGCTGCGCTCTTCGGTTTATATTGCTGGCGGCGCGGCGGGTGTGGCAGCGGCGTTCAACACCCCGCTGGCCGGCGTCGCCTTCGCCATCGAGGAACTTGCCGCCGCTTACGAACAGCGCATGACGCTCCTGGTGATGGCCGCCGTGCTGATCGCAGGCATGGTCAGCCTCGGCATCGCGGGCGATTACATCTATTTCGGAGCGATGCGCCAGACGCTGGGCTTCACGCAGGCGCTGGTCGCCGCTCCCGTCGCGGGCATCGTTGGCGGCATTGCGGGCGGGGTGTTCTCACGCCTGATGCTCGAGGCAGGCAGGACGACCCTGCCGCCCTTTGGGCGGTTGCGCACGCGTCCCGTGCTGTTCGCGTCGCTGTGCGGAGCGGTGGTGGCGATCACCGGCGTCGCGACCGGCCTGACCTGGGGCACCGGATACGAAAGCGCGAACCACATCATTGCGGGCGGAGACGTCCCCGCATGGTTCGGAATCGCCAAGTTCGTGTCCACTCTTGCCACTGCCGTGTCCGGCATACCGGGCGGCATCTTCGCACCGTCGCTGTCGATCGGCGCCGGGATCGGCGCCCTGCTGCGCGAGGTATTTCCCGGCTATTCCCCCGGCGCCATCGTGCTGCTGGGGATGGTCGGCTACTTCACCGGGGTCGTGCGCGCGCCGCTGACCGCCGTCATCATCATCTCGGAGACGACTGCAAGCCGGGGTCTGATGATGCCGCTGCTCGCCTCTGCATTGACCGCGGATTTCGCAGCCCAGTTCGTTTGCAAGGAAAAGCTCTACCACGGCCTGTCACAGCGATTCCTGCAGGCACCGAAGTAGCGGCGATCAGGGCGCTTCGGTGCCCCAAAGCTTTTCCGCGCGCACGAAACCCCTGTGGCCGTCCGTATCGAACGGACACCAGCCATCCTTGCAGTCGCCGATGGTGCCGACCACGCCCGGCGCCACCCGCCAGAGCATCGGCGATCCTGCCTCGGCCCTGGCGTGCATTTCGATCAGGCCGCCTTTTTTCACGATGCCTGCGCGCTGGCGGGAGAGCAGCAGGTCGCGCATCCAGCCCTGCGTGCCGTCGGGATCCTCCACCAGACGCCATGGCCCTTCCCGGCGAATCACCTTCACCGGCAGATGCGGACGGCGATAGACCCAGTCGATCCGATATGAATCGCCCGGCCCCACGCGCAAGTTGGCGATCTCCGCGTCGATGGACGCCCAGTAAGGCACCTTGTCGTCATTGGCCGCGCTGGCAGGAGCAGCAATGCCAAGGGCCAGCACGGCAGCGCAGATCGCGGTCGGCAGTGGGAAGAAACGGGACGTCATCGCCGACCGACATACTCCCGCGAACTGCGGCCATTCAAGGTTGCGCGGCCATTCGTCTGTGGAATGACCCGGCTGATCGTTCACTCCGGGCCGACCCGCGCTTGCGGCGGATTAGCCGCGTGATCTAACATGATGGCACGGGGGCGTCGGCAACGGCGGGCGCAATCCGAAAGGGATCAACCGCTTGCCCATGCACTCTACGTGACGCGCCTATCGATACGTGCCGCCCGGCTGACGGTTGCGCTGGTAATGGCGCTCGCGCCCGTCGCGGCCGAAGCGCAGGACGGTCGGCTGGACCTGGCCGACGGTGGAGACACGGCCTGGCTGCTGGGCGCCACGCTGATGGCAATGCTGGCGTTGCCCGGTCTGGCGCTGTTCCAGTCGGCGCGGGTGCGGCAGCGTAACGCCCTGTCGATGCTGCTTCAATGCTGCGCGATTTTTGCCAATGCGTCGGTGCTGTGGGTCGTGGTGGGCTATACACTGGCTTTCGGCAACGTGGGCAACGGCTGGCTGGGCCAGGGCAATGCGTGGATGCTGATCGCGCTGGGCAATGTGCGCGATGGCACCGGCGTACCGGAAAGCGCCTTCGTTCTGTTCGAGATGGTCTTCGCCATGTTCGCCCCCGCCCTGATCGCGGGCGCGGCGGCGGAGCGGGCGCGGTTCGGCTGGATCGTGCTGTTCGCGTCGCTGTGGAGCCTCGTTGTGCTGGCCCCGGTCATGCACTGGGCCCGGGGCGGCGGATGGCTGGCACAGGGTGTCGGCACGCTGGACTGGTCGGGCGGCATCATGGTGCACCTGAGTGCGGGGGTGTCGGGCCTTGTCGTCGCTGTCATGCTCGGCCCGCGCAAGGGCATCGCGCGGGGACAGGGCGTAGTCCCCCATGCGCCGGCGCTGGGTTTTGGAGGAACGGCGCTGCTGTGGATCGGCTGGCTGGGCCTGAGCGGTGGCAGCGCGCTTGCCGCCAGCGACGATGCGGCAGCGGCGATGATCGCGATGCACGTCGGTGTGGCAGGCGCCGCTCTTGCATGGCTGGCGATCGAGCGGATGACGAGCGGGCGCCCCACCCTCACCGGCTTCGGCAACGGCGTGATGGCGGGCATCGCCATGTTGGCCCCGGCGGCTGGCTATGTCTCCCCGGGAACAGCGCTGCTGCTGGGCCTGATGGGCGGCGTGACCTGCAATCTGGCGTGGCAGTTCGTGCGGGCGAAGCTGCCGATAGACGATGCACTGAGCGTGTTCGCGATCAACGGCATCGGCGGTGCGCTGGGCGCGATGCTGCTGGCGGCAGCGGTGTCGCAGACGCTGGGCGGCGTCGGGTATGCAGAGGGCATGAACCCGGTCGCGCAACTCGTGGCGCAAAGCATCGGTGTCGTGATCGTGACCATGTGGTCGCTGGTGGCCACCGTCATCCTTGCGCTGATGGCGTCGCTGGCGTTCCCGATGCGCGTCTCCGAAGATGCCGAGCGTGAGGGTCTGGACCTTGCCAGCCATGGCGAAAAGGCGTGGAATTTCGATTGACTTGCGCGCCTTTCCCGCCGGAAGGACGAGCACGATGACCCATCCGATCCGACAGGCAGGCCGCACCGCAGCGTGCAGTTTCGATTTCAGGGGCCGTTCGTCCCGGAGCGAGACGATCGGCTATCTCGTACTTTCGCAACTGCCGGTGGTGGTCGCAGGGATTGCAACCGCCTTGGTCGAGGACGCATGGCTGGCGTGGGCAATCATGGTGGGCGTGCTGTTGGCCGTTACCATGCCGTTGTTCGCGCTGGCCGTCAGGCGTTTTCGCGATTTTGGCCGCAGCGGCTGGTGGAGCGCACCGCTTCTGGTGCTAGTCGGCCGAACGCTCGTGCTTGAGGTCATCGGTCTGGCGGCGGGCTGGAACGTACGCGCGGCGATCGAGGCCGCCATCAGTCATGTCGACTGGCTGTTGATCCTGCCCGCCGCCGCCGGTTTCCTCGCCATAGTGGCATGGCCATCGGCAAGGGTGCCCCGTCCAAAAGAAACGACCGGCGCGGAGGGTTCCGCACCGGTCGCTTGAAGATCATCCCTGTCGGCGCGATCAGTCGCCGGTCAGGATGCGGTCCACCAGTTCCTTCACAGTCGGCGTGAAGCCGTTGGAATAGAACGGATCCTGCTTGAACTTGTAAGCCGCGTGGCCGGCGAACATCAGGTTCTGGTCAACCGGGCCACCGTGCGCGATGTCCTGCAGGGTCTTCTGGATGCAGAAGCTGCGCGGATCGGCCAGACGCCCGGTGGTGTAATCGTCGTGGTCCTTCCACGAGGAGAACCCGCAGTGCGACAGGCAGCCCATGCAATCCGCCTGATCCTTGCGGATTTCATCGCGTTCTTCGGGGTTCACGAAGATGATCGTGTCGTCAGGCGTGCGCAGGCCATCGGTGAAGCCCTGTGCCGACCAGTTGCGGGCGCGCTCCAGATCCCTGGGCGTCACCCAGAAGTTCTTGCCCTTCACGCCGACATCGAGGCGCACGGTGTGTTCGCCTGCCTCGACCTTGGAATAGGGGATCTGGCGCTCTGAACGCGCTTCCAGATTGCGCAGGAACGGATTGCGCACGGCGGAGGAGTAGAAGCCGGTGGGCGAGAAACGGTGCAGCAGCACATCGCCCGGCTCCAGCGTGCGCAGGTGGTCCTTCCACTCCTGCGGGATCGGGCTTTCATGCGTCAGCAGCGGACGGGTGCCATACTGGAACGCGATCGAGCCGAGTTCCGGATTGTCGATCCAGTCGTTCCAGTCACGCAGGTACCACACGCCGCCGGCCATCACGATCGGCACGCTGTCAGGCACGCCTTCCGCGCGCATCGTGTCGCGCAGCGCCTTGACGCGGGGATAGGGATCTTCGGGCTTGAGCGGGTCTTCGGCGTTGGACAGGCCGTTGTGGCCGCCCGCCAGCCAGGGATCTTCGTAGACCACCGCGCCCATCAGGTCGGCGACCTTGTGATAGGCGCGCTTCCACAGCGCCCGGAAGGCGCGCGCGGAGCTGACGATCGGCAGGTAGTTGACGTTGAAGCGCGCCGCGATCTCGGACAGCTTGTATGGCATGCCCGCACCGCAGGTGACACCCGCCACCATGCCGCGGGTCTTTTCCAGAACGCCTTCGAGGATCTGCTGCGCGCCGCCCATTTCCCACAGCACGTTTATGTTGATCGCGCCCTTGCCGCCCGAAATCTCGTAGGCACGGCGCACCTGCTCCACTGCGCCGTCGATGGCGTAGTCGATCAGTTCCTGGTGCCTCTCCTTGCGGGTCAGCGCGCGGTAGATCTGCGGGATGATCTTGCCTTCGGCGTCGTAGCTGTCGGCATTCACCGCGCTGACCGTACCGATACCACCCGCAGCCGCCCACGCGCCCGAAGACATGTGGTTCGTGGCGGCGACGCCCTTGCCACCTTCGACCAGCGGCCACACTTCGCGGCCACCATACATGATCGGCTTGAGACCCTTGAAACTCATTTTCTCTCGTCTTTCCCCAGGCTTTCGCAATCAGCCCTGCGATTCATTGTGTTTCGGCGGCGCCGCGCCCGAAATGCGACATGGTTTTATGGCTTCCGGCGCCGGCCTTGGCCCTGCAGCTTCAAATTGCGCATAATAGCCCTGTAGCTCGGGCTTGCGAACAAATTCCGTCAGACGATAGCCGACCGATGCAAATTCGCAGAACAGCAACGACGGCGGCAACCCATGCGTGCCCGCCGGACGATCCACATCCACGACCACCAGCTTGCCACCGGGCCGCAGCGCGGGGCGCAGCCTCCAGAGGAACCCGTAGGGGTCGCCCACTTCGTGGTACATGTGGATCAGGAAGATGCGATCAAAGCTCTTTTCCGGCAAGCTGGGATCGCTTGGCCGGCCCAGCTTGATCGAGACGTTCTCCAGTTCCTCGCGCATGACGCGCGCGGCGAGCCGTTCGTTGGCGCCGCGATCGATATCCTCGCCCAGCACCCGGCCCTTCTTGCCGACACGCTGCGACAGGCGCACCGTGTAGTACCCCTCTCCCGCGCCCAGATCGGCCACGGTCATGCCGGGACGAACCTGCGCAAGGTCCATCACCACGTTCGCTTCGTTGGAACTGTCGCGCAGGGCCTCGGTGGAAAACGTGCTGGAAGTGGTCTGCGCAATGGGCCGATCGGCCTTGGGGAAACGCGGTTCGCGGGCGTCGTGGCCATCATCACCCGTCGATGGCTGGCACGCGCCAAGCACCAGGACGGCAGTTGCCAGAACGGCAAGACGAGGAGCGCGCGCGCGAAACATGCGGCCCCTTAGCGCCTGAGCGCCGGATTGGCAAAATGGTTGAGAGGCATCCGTCGCATCCGTGTGTCGGCGCCCCGGCCCTGTGCCGGGACGGGACGCCAGTGATGCCTCAGTCGGCGTCTTCGACTTCGACCTTCTCGCCGGTCACGCGCTGCGACAGGGCAGCGGCCATGAACGGATCGAGAGCGCCGTCGAGCACGTCTCCGGGCGCGGTGGAAATCACGCCGGTGCGCAGATCCTTCACCTGCTGATAGGGCTGCAGCACGTAGGAGCGGATCTGGTGCCCCCACCCGATGTCGCTCTTGCTGGCGTGTTCGGCGCTGGCGGCCTCTTCACGCTTGCGCATTTCTTCCTCGAACAGGCGCGCTTTCAGCATGCCCATCGCGATTTCGCGGTTCTTGTGCTGCGAACGGTCGATCTGGCTGGCGACGACGATGCCCGAAGGAGCGTGGGTTATGCGGACCGCCGAATCGGTGGTGTTGACGTGCTGGCCGCCTGCACCCGATGCGCGATAGGTGTCGATCTTCAGGTCGGCCGGGTTGATGTCGATCTCGAAGCTGTCGTCGATGACAGGGTAGACCCACACCGACGAGAAGCTGGTGTGGCGGCGCGCTGAACTGTCGTAAGGGCTGATGCGGACCAGGCGGTGCACACCGCTTTCGGTCTTGGCATACCCATAGGCGTTCTCGCCCTTGATGAGCAGCGTGCAGCTCTTGATGCCCGCCGCTTCGCCAGCGTGATAATCGACCAGTTCCACCTTGTAGCCGTGCCGTTCCGCCCAGCGCGTATACATGCGCTGGAGCATTTCGGCCCAGTCCTGGCTTTCGGTGCCGCCGGCCCCGGCGTGGACTTCGAGATACGTATCGTTGGCGTCCGCTTCACCCGAAAGCAGCGCGGTCACCTTGTCCTGGTCGGCGCGTTCGGCAAGGGCTGCCAGCGCGGAAAGACCTTCGGCGATGGTATCTTCGTCGCCTTCCATTTCGCCCAGTTCGACGAATTCGACGGCGTCGGCCATTTCGGCACTGATCGTGTTGACTGCGCCGATCGCGGCTTCAAGCCGGCGACGCTCCTTCATGACCGCTTCGGCTTCCTTTGGCTTGTCCCAAAGGGTCGGGTCCTCGACGCGGGCGTTCAACTCGTCGAACCGGCGCAGCGCGCGGTCCCAGTCGAGGAACTTGCGGACCAGCGCAAGGGCCTTCTCGATGCGGACAATGTGGGCCTGCCCCTCGGCACGCATGACAAAAACTCCAAAGAACCGGCGCCAACGGATGGCCGGACAGATCAAGCCGCCCCGCTTAGCGCAGTATGCCTGTTTGTAAAGTGGCGCTCACGCCACCATCCGCAAGGGATGGCGTCAGCCGGGGCGCTTTGCCCTGAGCGCCTTGATGGCCGCAAGCGTGCCGGAAACATGCTCGCGATAGTCCATGTCTGCGTGGACGTAGGCTATGCGGCCACTGCGGTCGATGACGTAGCTGACCCGCTGGGTCATACCCGCCGGAACGCCCGGACGGTTGAGTGCGACGTCATATCCCCTGGTCACTGCCGGGCTGGCGGTGGCGACTGCGAACTTGTCGCGGCAGGCCTCGGTGGAGAACTTCTTGAGCGTGGGCAGGTCGTCCGCCGACAGTCCGACCACGGTTGCGCCCAGCGCCGCAAATTCCGGCGTCGCCTCGGCAAAGGCGTGCGCTTCGAGGGTGCAGCCCTGCGTGAACGCCTTGGGGTAGAAATAGAGCACCACAGGCCCCTTCTTCAGCGCGCGGGCAAGGTCGAAGTCCACCTCCTTGCCGCCCTTCGCGCCCTTGGCCGCGAATTGCGGGGCCTTGGCGCCCACGGCAAGGCTGGCGTGCGCGGTACCCGAAGCGGCAAGGAGCCCAAAGGCGGCGACAGCGGCGAGGATGCGGTTCATGCGCGGGAATGTGGCGCGCAAGCCTGCGCCTGTCCAGTACACGGCGCCAATCGCTGCAGAAAAAGCCAGTGGCTCCAGAAAATGTGTCGCCCCGCGCCTGCCAGGGGAGGCAGGTCACGGGGCGACGTTGCGACCCTCGAAAGGGCTTGCCGTCCGGGTGTGGAAGCGGAGGCGGAATTTCCCCCACACCCTGATCGCGATGCGCGGCGATCAATGATCGGCTACTGCCTGAATACATAACGGACAAACGATTGCAAATTGTACTGTCCGATTAGAGAGGGGTACCGGGATCGGCATTGACGGTGTGGCAACCATGCTTGACGCGGTGTCGCATCGCGGCCCAAGAATGCGGACCATCCTTGATCCGGGACTTTCCATGACTGGCGCCACGACCGCTACCGACCGCCCGCGCCGGAGCGCGCTCTACCTGCCCGCCTCGAACGCCAAGGCCATCGCCAAGGCGCGCACCCTGCCCTGCGACGTCGTGATCCTTGACCTCGAAGATGCCGTTGCCCCCGATGCCAAGGAAGAGGCGCGCGCGGCCGCCGTCGCCGCCGTGGCGGAAGGCGGCTTCGGCCACCGCGAAGTGGCGATCCGCGTCAACGGCATCGACACGGAATGGGGCGCAGCAGACGTTGCCGCCGTCGCCGGATCGAACGCCGATGCGGTTCTGGTGCCCAAGGTCGATGGTCCGGCGGACATCGACCGCTATGACATGGCGCTGGCGTCGGCCGCTGCGGATCTCCAGCTATGGGCCATGATCGAGACCTGCTCCAGCGTCCTCAGCCTTGAGCCGATCGCCGCGCAGGCGCGGGATACCCGGCTGTCGCTGTGGATCATGGGCACCAACGACCTTGCCAAGGAAATGCGCGCGCAGTTGACGCCCGATCGCACGCCGTTCCTGCCCTTCCTGTCGCAGGCGGTCGCAGCGGCGCGGATGCACGGGGTGGCCATTCTCGACGGGGTTTGCAACGAGTTTCGCGACCTTGACATCTTCTCGGCAGAGGCGCGTCAGGGCCGCCTGTTCGGCTTCGACGGCAAGAGCCTGATCCACCCGGCGCAGATCGATCCGTGTAACGCGGTGTTCTCTCCGGGCGAGGCGGAACTGGAGTGGGCCACCTCCGTCATCGCCGCCTTCGCCCTGCCGGAGAACCGGGGCAAGGGTGTAATCAAGGTCGACGGCAGGATGACCGAACTGCTGCATCTGGAACAGGCGCAGCGGCTGGTCGCGATTGCGGAGCAGATCGGGGCGGCGGGCTAAGCGCCCGCCGATCGACTTTCCTTTACTTGCCCTTGCCGATCACGCCCGGCTCGTTGGCGATCACCCTGAGCACTGCTGCCCAGGCATCGACGTTCTGCTGCAGCGCCGCCGGATCGACCTTGTCCAGCGTATCGTCGGGCGTGTGGTGCAGGTCGAAGTAGTGCGTGCCGTCCTGGCCCAGATCGATCACGGCAAGGTTCTGCGCCTTGATGATCGCCGAAACGTCCTCGCCCCCGTCGGCCTCGCCTTCGTGCGGGACGATGCCCATCGGCCAGAGCGCGGCCTTCACCTTGTCCACCAGCGGCTGGCTTTCAGCCGCGGTGTTGAACTTGACCTGCCACACCCTGTCGGCGCCGAAATCACTCTCCATCGCCACGGCGTGGGTTTCGGAGCCATGCACGCGGGCATAGTCGGCGCCGCCACCGCCGCCGACGCCCATTTCCTCATTGCCGGCCCACAGGACGCGGATGGTGCGCAGCGGCTGCCCTCCGTTTTGTGCCGCCAGCGCCGCCGCCGTCACGATGGCGCAGCCCGATGCATCGTCCACCGCGCCGGTGCCCAGATCCCAGCTGTCGAGATGGCAGCCCAGCAGGATCATCGGCAGCGAGGGATCGCGGCCCGGCAGTTCGGCGATGACGTTGCCCGAAGGCGCATCGGGGAACGGCTTGCCCTCAAGCCTGAGGTCGATGGCGAGCGGCGCGCCGCGCGCGGCGGTGCGGGCGATCAGGTCGGCATCGGGGTTGGACACCGCGCCCGCCGGGATCGGCTTCACGTCCTTGGCAAAGATCGTCACGCCGGTATGCGGATTGCGATGGCTGTCGGTGCCCGCCGAGCGGATCACCACCGCCGCTGCGCCCTTGCGCGCTGCAATGGTCGGCCCCTGACGCCGCACGTTGCCATAGGGACCATAACCCGATCCGTCCTGCGCCGCGCGCATGGCGTGGTCGATGAAGGCGACCTTACCCTTCAGCGAACCTTCGGTCGCGGCTTCCAGCGCGGCTAGCGTCGGGAAGTAGACCAGCGGCGCCTTCAGCCCGCCCCTGGGCGTCGGCACCGAGAAGCCGAGCGCGGTGATCGCCAGTGGCTGGGCATAAGGAGCGGTCAGCGCGGCGCTTTCGGGCCCGCGCGTCCAGGCGCGAGTCCTGAACTCGTCCACCCTGACGTTCTGGAACCCCAGCGCCTTCAGCTTCGCCTCGCCCCAGACGCGGGCACGGCCTTCGGCGGGCGAACCGGCGGGGCGCGGCCCGATTTCGGTGGTGATGCCCTCCACGATGTCCCAGGCGACGCCGGTGCCCTGCTGCGGAGTTGCGAAAGCCGGAACGGCAGCGGAGAACGCGGCGGCCAGAAGCCCTGCGCGTAAGAAAGGGGATGTGCTCATGGCCCAAGTGCTAACCGAGCCGTCCGCCGCTGCCAAGGCACGTTCCGACTTCCCCTCTGGCCGCTTTCCTACACCGCGTCGATTTGCGATGCTGCGCCGCCCCTTCTTCGGCAACCCAGTTCAGGAGGCGGATGGAGAAAGGTCACACCACATGCTTGAGGCTCAATCACGAACATGCATGCAAGTCTCTGATGCGGCATAGTTTTTATCGCTCTTCAGTCGTCACTTCGCCATTCACTTCGAACACACCCCGGTTCAACCAGGGCGCGGTCCGCACGCCTCGTCGACGCGTCCCCGCCCCGCCCTTGGCAATCCGGCCTTGCACCTGTAGAGCGGCCCCAACTTTTCCAGACTTGAATTTCCATCCAGAGGAACCCCATGGCCGCCCAATACGCCTACGTCATGAAGGGCATGACCAAGACCTTCCCCGGCGCTGCAAAGCCGGTGCTCAGCGACATCTCGCTCCAGTTCTACCAAGGCGCCAAGATCGGCATCGTCGGTCCCAACGGCGTCGGCAAGTCCACGCTGATCAAGATCATGGCCGGCATCGACACCGACTATACCGGCGAAGCCTGGGCCGGTGAGAACATCACCGTCGGCTACCTGGAACAGGAACCGGAGCTGGACGAGAGCAAGACCGTCCTCGAAAACGTCAAGGACGGCGCGCGCGAAACCGCCGATCTCGTCGATCGCTTCAACGAGATCTCCAACATCATGGGCGATCCGCCGGAGGACTGCGACTTCGACGCGCTCATGGAGGAAATGGGCGACCTGCAGGGCAAGATCGACGCGGTCGACGGCTGGACGCTCGATAACCAGCTTGAAATCGCCATGGAAGCGCTGCGCTGCCCGCCGGGCGACTGGCCCGTCACCAGCCTGTCGGGCGGTGAAAAGCGCCGCGTGGCCCTGACCCGCCTGCTGATCCAGAAGCCGTCCATCCTGCTGCTCGACGAACCGACCAACCACCTCGACGCCGAATCCGTCGAATGGCTGGAAAACCACCTCAAGGAATACGCGGGCGCGGTGCTGATGATCACCCACGACCGCTACTTCCTCGACAACGTGGTGGGCTGGATTCTCGAGCTCGATCGCGGGAAATACTTCCCCTACGAAGGCAACTACTCCACTTATCTGGAGAAGAAGGCCAAGCGCATGGAGCAGGAGGACCGCGAGGAATCCGGCCGCCAGAAGGCGATCAAGGAAGAGCTGGAGTGGATCCGGCAGACCCCCGCCGCCCGCCAGACCAAGTCGAAGGCGCGTATTCGCAAGTTCGAACAGCTGCAGGAAGCGCAGTCGGGCCGTCGCCCCGGCAAGGCCCAGATCGTCATCCAGGTGCCCGAGCGCCTTGGCGGCAAGGTCATCGAGGTCAAGGACATCTCCAAGGCCTATGGCGACAAGCTATTGTTCGAGAACCTCTCGTTCATCCTGCCGCCGGGCGGCATCGTCGGCGTCATCGGGCCGAACGGCGCGGGCAAGTCCACGCTGTTCAAGCTGCTGACCGGCAAGGAAACCCCGGACGAAGGTTCGATCGAGATCGGCTCGACCGTGCATCTGGGCTTCGTCGACCAGAGCCGCGACCATCTGGACCCCAAGAAGAACGTCTGGGAGGAAATCTCCGACGGTCTGGACTACATGAAGGTCAACGGTCACGACACGTCGACCCGCGCCTACGTGGGTGCGTTCAACTTCAAGGGCGCCGACCAGCAGAAGAACGTCGGCAAGTTGTCGGGCGGTGAACGCAACCGTGTCCACATGGCCAAGATGCTCAAGGAGGGTGGCAACGTCCTCCTGCTCGACGAACCGACCAACGACCTCGACGTGGAAACGCTGGGCGCGCTGGAAGAGGCGATCGAAAACTTCGCGGGCTGCGCCGTGGTCATCAGCCACGACCGCTTCTTCCTCGACCGTCTGGCCACGCACATCCTGGCGTTCGAAGGCAACAGCCATGTCGAATGGTTCGAAGGCAACTTCGCCGCCTACGAAGAGGACAAGCGCCGTCGCCTGGGCGATGCCGCAGATCGCCCCACCGCGCTGGCATACAAGAAGCTGACGCGCTGAGGCATTGATGACGATGCCGCCGCTCGCTATCCGGGCGGCGGCAGTCGTTCAGCAAATGTCGCTGCCATATTACGAAACTTAACAATGCGCATCGGTGCCATTCACCTTTGCGACAGCGCTTGTCCGGTAGACAAGACCCAACGATGAGCCGCGCTTCGCCGTCCGGCACTTCGGTTTTGGAGAACCGGAACAATGGCAACCAAGAATAGAAAAGCCCGGATACTGCTCGCCGTCGCAACGATGGCGATGGCCGTCACCGGTATGTCCGCACCCAGCTTCGCACAGCGTCAGGATCGTGGCGAAGACCGGCGCGGTGCCCTGCCCGCCCCGCGTGAGAACGCCCGCGCAGACTTCGGCACACAGCTGCGTCAGATGCGCGAACAGCAGCGCCAGCCTCAGGCGCGGCCACAACAGGCCCGCCCGGACCAGCGCCCCAGCTGGCAGGGTTCGCGCCCGAACGATGGGCGGCCCAACGCCGGGCGGCCTGATCGAGGCGACCGACCGGACCGTGGCCAGCAGGGTCGGCCGGGCTGGTCCGGCGGGGACAACCGCCCGGGCAATCGCCCTGACGGCAACTGGCAGCGGCCAGGCAACGACGGTCGCCCGGATCGCGGCGATCGCGATCGCAACCCTTCGTGGCGCGCCGACAACGATCGTCGCCCCGATGCGAACCGTGACCGCGATCGTGACCGTGACCGCAATCCCGGCTGGCGCTCGGACAACGACCGCCGCGACAACAATGGCTGGCGCGGAAACAACGGTTGGCGGGGCAGCAACGGCTGGCGTGACAACGATCGTGGGCGTGACAACAACGCCTGGCGCAACAACGGCCGGGGCGATCGCTATCAGGCGTGGAACCGCAACGACTGGCGCCGGGACAATCGATACAACTGGCAGAGCTACCGCGACCGCAATCGCAGCATCTACCGCCCGGGCCGGTACTACGCGCCTTACAACGGCTACTCCTATCGCCGCCTGAGCATCGGGTTCTCGCTGGGTTCGATGTTCTATGGCAACCGCTACTGGATCAACGACCCTTATTCCTATCGCCTTCCGCCCGTCTACGGCCCCTATCGCTGGGTCCGTTACTATGACGACGTGCTGCTGATCGATACCTACAGCGGCGAAGTTATGGACGTGATCTACGATTTCTTCTGGTAAGTACACCTGATGAAGACCTCCGGGTACCAGAATCCGGAGGTCTTCTTTTCATGATATGAGCCATGCTTTCCCGCTACTTCGCAAGACCATTGATCTGCCGTCGAATAGCGATACTCTGCTGCCGATGACCGCCGCAGCCCATCCCGATCGCAAAGCCCTTGCCCGTATCGGCACGGCGGTGCGCGAACGGTTGGCGACCCACCCCCGGGTCCGTCGAATGCCGGAGGACCGCGCGGAAATCTACGCCATCGCCGATTTCCTGCCTGCCACGGCCTGCGCACACCTGATGGCCATGATCGACGCCGTGGCCTGCCCCTCCAACCTCGTCGACAATGCGCTCTGGCCGAACTACCGCACCAGCTACTCCGGCGACATCAACGAAGCCGACGCGTGTGTCCGCGATCTGGAGGCGCGGCTCACCGCACTTACCGGCATCGCCTCTGCCTGCGGAGAGTCCGCGCAGGGGCAGCGCTATCAGTGCGGGCAGTATTTCGATGAGCACTGCGACTGGTTCGACACCAGTGCCGGCTACTGGCCGGACGAGCGGCGCTGCGGCGGCCAGCGCAGCTGGACAGCGATGGTCTATCTGAATTCCGTCGACGAGGGTGGCATGACCGATTTCACCCGCGTTGCCCTGACCGTGCCGCCCTGCGCCGGGACGCTGCTGCTGTGGAACAACGCCCTCCCGGACGGCACGCCCAATCCCTGGACGATGCACGCGGCCCGCCCCGTAGTGCGCGGCGTGAAATACGTAGTAACCAAGTGGTTTCGGACCCGCACCTGGCAATAGCGCCACCCCGTCACTACGAAGGCTGGGACAGGCTCACCGCTCCCTGGCGTCGGGCGCGCAGGATTTCGCCTCCAGCACTTCGAACAGGTGGTCCATCCGCTTGTGCAGCCGGATGATCTCCAGCTGTGTGCGCAGGTTCACCTCGTAGTCGTGGCGGGCGGCGATGCGGTCCTTGTCGGAGGCGCGGTTCTGGCTCATCATGATGACCGGCGCCTGGATTGCCGCCAGCATCGACAGCATCAGGTTGAGAAAGATGTACGGATAAGCATCGAAGGGATGCAGTCCGAAATCCTCAAGGATGCGGCTGTTGACCAGCATCCATCCGCCCAGCACCACGCCAAAGGCGATGATGAAGCCCCACGACCCGCCGATCGCCGCGACGCGGTCCGCCAGACGGTCGCCGAAACTGGCGTGGAGCGACGCCTCTTCCTGCGCATCCGGGCCCATCACTACGCCCGAAGCGATGCGTTCGAGAACGCGCCGCTCTTCGGCATCCACGTCGATCAGCTTGCGACCGAGCAGTTCCTCGCACAGTTCGTTCGCGGTCCACTCGGTCTTGTGCATGGGTTCCGGCCCGTCAGGTGGCGGCGCTGTGCAGCGCCAGCGCCTCCGCGATCAGCAGGCGCGTTTCGGACACGCCGTAAAGCGCGATGAAGCTGCCCATGCGCGGCCCCTGCGGGGAACCGAGCAGCGTCTCGTACAGCGCCTTGAACCAGTCGCGCAGGTTCTCGAAGCCGTAGGCTTCCGCCTTGCCGATCTCGTAGACGATGTTCTGCAGGTCTTCCGCCGTCGCGTCGGCGTCGAGGTTGGCCAGTTGCGCGTCGAGGTCCTTCAACGCCGCAGCCTCGATGGCGGTCGGCGCGCGGCGCTGGAGCGTCGGCGCGATGAAGTCGCGGTTGGTAGCCAGGGCGGCGCGGACCATGTCGGCCAGATCAGGATGCGCCTCGGGGCTGGCATCGGCCACGTAATTGCCGAGATACGACCAGACCTGATCCGCCGTCGCCTCTGCGCCCAGCACGCCGACGAGGTTGAGCAGCAGCGCGAACGTCACCGGCACGCTGTCGCCCGCGCCGCCTGTTCCGCCATTGGCGCGCAGCAGGTGCCAGACCGGGTTGCCAAGCTGCTTGTCGAGCGCCTGCCCGGCAAGGTTGCCACGGAACTGCCAGTATTCGTCCACCGCCTTGGGGATGACGCCGACGTGAAGCTGCTTGGCGCTCTTGGGTTCGCGGAAGAGGTAGAAGCCCAGAGATTCCTCGGTCCCGTAAGTCAGCCACTGCTCGATCGTGAGGCCGTTGCCCTTGGACTTGGAAATCTTCTCGCCGTTCTCGTCCAGGAAAAGTTCGTAGATCAGCCCCTCGGGCTTACGCCCGCCAAGCACTTGCACGATCTTGCCTGACTGGATGACCGAGTCGGTCAGGTCCTTGCCGCACATCTCGTAATCGACGCCCAGCGCGTACCAGCGCATGGCCCAGTCGACCTTCCACTGCAGCTTGGCCTTGCCGCCGAATGCCGACTGCTCGACGACGGAGCCGTCCTCATCAGTGAAGCGGATCAGGCCAGTCGCCGCATCCAGCACCTCGACCGGAACCTGCAGCACCACGCCGCTGGTCGGCGAGACGGGCAGCACCGGCGAATACGTCCTGCGACGTTCCTCGCGCAGCGTCGGCAGCATGACGTCGAGGATCGACTGGTTGCATTCAAGTACGCGCGCCAGAGCGGCATCGAACTGGCCCGAGTTGTAACGATCGCTGGCGGAAACGAATTCGTAGTCGAAGCCGAAGCGATCGAGGAAGTCGCACAGCATCGCGTTGTTGTGATGCGCAAAGCTCTCATGCGTTCCAAATGGATCGGGGATGCGGCTGAGTGGCTTGCCAAGGTTGGCCGAAAGCACCTCCGCGTTCGGGATGTTGTCCGGCACCTTGCGCAGCCCGTCCATGTCGTCGGAGAAAGCCACCAGTCGCGTCGGCGCGCCGCCCGTCAGCGCTTCGTAGGCGCGGCGCACCAGCGTGGTGCGCAGCACTTCCTGGAACGTGCCGATATGCGGCAGGCCCGAGGGACCGTAGCCCGTCTCGAACAGCACCGGCGCGCCATCGGGCTTGCCCTGCGGGAACCGCTTGAGCAGCTTCTGGGCCTCCTGGAAGGGCCAGGCCTTGGACACACGTGCGGCTTCGATCAGGGCGTTTTCAGTCATGCCCGCGCTCTAAGGCGAAAAGCGCGATTTTCGCAAGGCCCTCGTCGATCCGGCGCCGCCCCGGGAGGCAATCCGGGACGACGCCGGGGCAGCCTTAGTCCCGCCACGCCCAGTCGTAGACCAGCGGGTCTTCGCGAAATGCGAACCGGTCTATGTGGCGGGCGACCACATCCGTCAGGCCCTGCACCGCATCGCGATCTTCGCCGGTGATGGTGATGGCGATGCCGTCAGCGTCAGCGGCCATCACGGTGACGGCATTGGGGAACGTCACCGTTCCCGTGTCTCCGTCCACCTGCGTTTCCAGCTTGTGGCTCCAGTGCTTGCACAGCTGGCGGACGTACTTGCCGCCGTTTTGCGTTTTAACGATGGTGGCGATGGTGCTCACTTCTCGATCCTTTCGATCTTGCGCGTCGCTTCGTCGATCACGTCCGCCACTTGCAGGATGAAGTCGCGGTCGGCGCCTTCGTGCGATAGGCGGTCGAACACGGCGGTCTTCAGCGCGTGGAAGGCGCGGCGCACGGGCGCAGGATCGACCCTGTCGCGCTGCGCGGCAAGTGCGGCGAGCCGGCCCTTGAGTTCCGCAGCCTTGTCAGCATCCGCTTGCGCCCTGGCGCGGCCTTCCTCGGTCGCCTCGAACGCCTTGCGAGCGCCGTCTCCGGCGACAGGAGCGATGAGGCCGGTCTCTTCCATGTAGATGAGCGCGGGGTACACCACGCCGGGGCTGGGCGCATAGTCGCCGCCCGACAGCGCCTCAACCTCGCGGATCAGTTCGTAGCCGTGCCGCGGTGCGTCAACGATCAGGGCCAGCAGCAGCGTCTGCAGTTCAGACTGGTCAAACAGCCGCTTGCGTCGCCCGCCGCCGCGACGGCCGCCACCATGCCCCCCCCCGGGACCACCTGCGCCTCGCCCACCGAAGCCGCCACGAAAATCGCGGCCGAACTCGCCCCCGAAACCGCCGCGCATGCCATGCAAGCGTCGGCCAAAGGTTTCGCGAAAGCCTTCAGCGCCCGCCATGGCGGCGGCAATCATCTCTGCGCGGTCGATCCCGCGTCCGAAGGGATGGCGACAGTGACGGCGGTGGCCGCGACGGTCGCGCCGGTCGTCGTTGTGAATGTCGATCATTGTATGTTCCATATGCTTCATGATGGCTCTAAGATATATCTTATGCCTTCTTCGACAAGAGGCATATTTGTATCGAAGCGTAATTTTTTCCGTGGAGCGCCTGCCCCTGCCGTTTTCAACCGCACACGCCGTCCCTAAGACAGGGCCATGGCCGCCCTGCCCCTTCCTGCCCTTCACGCCAGTCATGGCGGCTGCTGGTTGCGCGAGAAGGATCTGACCGGGACCGGAACCCGCCCGATCTCCAAGGGCGAAGCGGTTATGGCCGCCGCCGATACGCCGCTGCTGATCTTGAACGCGCCGCTGCTCGCGACACGGCTTGGCTATCCCGATCTGTCCGGGCTGGACCTGCTGGAACTTTACGCTTTCGTGCATCCGGCGCGCTTCGTGGTGCCCACGCCCAAGGGGCTGGCCCATGCACTGAACCTTGCAGAGCCGGAAAACGACGCCGACGTCCCACGCCTGTTGCAGGATGCGGCAGGCGCCCTGCTCGACATGTGCGAGAACGGCGCCTGGTCCGAACGGGAAGGCGCATGGACCGCGCTGCAATCGCTCATCCGCATGCGCTGGCCCTGGGCCACGCTGCTGACGGGGCGCATCCGCCGTCCCGAACGGGCCGAACGCTGGTTGTTCACGCGCCTGCCCGAGTGGGAGGAAACGCCCGAGGTTCCGCAGCCCCGCCAGGTGGTGCTGGACGATCAGGACGTTCTCGACCGGCTGGGCAAGCTGACCGGCTCCACGGCGGAGCAGCGCCCCGGCCAGCGCGCCTATGCGGTCGAAACCGCGCATGCCTTTGCGCCGCGGGAACGCTCGGGCCATCCGCATGTGTTGCTGGCGCAGGCAGGGACCGGCATCGGCAAGACGTTGGGCTATCTGGCGCCGACCTCGCTGTGGACAGAGAAGGCCGGCGGCACCGTATGGGTGTCCACGTATACCAAGGCGCTGCAACGCCAGCTCCGTGCCGAAAGCCGCCGCGCCTGGCCTGAGCGGCGCGCAGACGGCACACGGCCCGTGGTTGTGCGCAAGGGGCGCGAGAATTACTTGTGCCTGCTCAACCTGGAAGACGCGCTGCAGGGCGGCTTTGCCGGCCGCGCGGCGATCCTGGCGCAGCTGGTGGCGCGCTGGGCCGCCTATTCGCAGGATGGCGACATGATCGGCGGCGACCTGCCCGGCTGGCTCGGAACGCTGTTCCGCCAGCGCGGCATCGCGGCGCTGACCGACCGGCGCGGCGAATGCGTCTATGCCGGGTGTCCGCATTATCGAAAGTGCTTCATCGAACGCGCTACCCGCGCCAGCGTCGGCGCGGATCTGGTGATCGGCAACCACGCCCTCGTCATGGTCAATGCCGCCCGCGGGCGTGATCCGGCTTCACGCCCTACCCGCGTGGTGTTCGACGAAGGGCACCATGTGTTCGACGCCGCCGACTCCACCTTTGCCGCCGCGCTGACCGGGGCGGAGGCGATCGAGTTGCGCCGCTGGGTGATCGGGCCGGAAAAGGCATCGAAGGGCCGCCGTCGAGGCCTTTCCGCGCGCCTTGCCGATGTCGCCAGCTATGACGAGGCCGGCGCGAAGGCCATCACCGACGCCCGCGACGCGGCAGAGGCACTGCCCGGCGACGGGTGGATGCAGCGCATTGCGGAAGGCGCCCCCAGCGGCCCGCTGGAAGACCTGCTCGCCGCCGTTCGCGCCACCGTCTACGCCCGCGACGAAAGCGGCGGACAGGAAGCGGGCTATGGCCTCGAAACCGAAGCCGCCGGGCTGGAAGGTTCCTTCGTAGAGATCGCGCAGGCCGCGCGCGTGGCGCTGGCCGAACTGCGCCAGCCCCTCATCAAGCTGGGCATGCGGCTGGAGGCTCTGCTGGAAGAACCGCCCGACTGGCTCGACGGCCCCGGTCGCGCGCGCATCGAAGGTGCGCGTCATTCGCTGACCTGGCGGGTCGACACTCTTGGCGCGTGGGAATCGCTGCTCGACCGGCTCGGCGGCCCTGCCGACCCCGAATACGTCGACTGGCTGGCGCTGGACCGATCGGAATCGCGCGAGTTCGACATCGGCATCCACCGCCGCTGGCTCGATCCGATGAAGCCGTTCGCACGGGTGGTGCTGGAGCCGGCGCACGGCGTCGTCATGACGTCCGCCACGCTGCGCGACGGGGACGACTGGGCCAAGGCCATCGCGCGGTCGGGTGCCACCAACATCGAGGTCATGCCGCGACTGTCGATCCACCAGAGCCCGTTCGACTACGCCAGCCAGGCCGAAGTGCTGATCGTCACCGACGTGCCCAAGGGCGACATCCCCGCCCTATCCGCCGCGTTCGGTCGGCTGATCGAAACCTCGCGGGGCGGCGTGCTGGGCCTGTTCACCGCCATCCGCCGCCTGCGTGCGGTCTATGGCCGCATTGCCGACCGGCTGGCACGCGGTGGCCTTCCGCTTTACGCGCAGCATGTCGACCCGATCGACACCGGCACGCTGGTGGACATCTTCCGCGACGATCCCGCCGCATCGCTGCTGGGCACCGACGCCCTGCGCGATGGGGTGGACGTGCAGGGAGATTCGCTGCGCCTCGTCGTCATGGAGCAGGTGCCCTGGCCGCGCCCGACGATCCTGCACCGCGCGCGGCGCATGGCGAACGGCGGCAGCGCCTACGACGACACGCTGATCCGTGCGAAGCTGGCGCAGGCGTTCGGTCGGCTGATCCGCAGCCGGGAGGATCGCGGGCACTTCGTGGTGCTCTCCCCCGCCTTCCCTTCGCGCCTGCTTTCGGCGTTCCCCGAAGGCACGCCGATCCGGCGGGTGACGCTGGAGGAGGCTTTACAGCGCGTGGCCGGTCATGCTTCAGGGGCCACGGTGGACCCGGCGGAAGACTCGCGGCCCCTCATCTGAACCCCGCCGTCCCGATCCGCCGCAAGAAAGAGCGTCCATGAAAATCCTCGGCATCTTCCGCCACGCAAAATCGGACTGGACCGACGCGCGCCTTCGCGATTTCGACCGTCCGCTCAACCAGCGCGGGCGCGTGGGCGCGGGCGTCATGGGCAAGCACATCATGGAGCACGGCGTCGGCTGGCGCTATATCCTCGCCTCGCCCGCCGTGCGCGTGACTCAGACCATAGAACTGGCCGGGGAGGCCGCGGGGGAAACCCCGCCCGTCACCTGGGACCGGCGCATCTACCTTGCCAGTTCCGCTGCATTGATCGACGTATTGCGCGAACAGGAGGCCGATCCCCGCTCGATCCTGCTGGTGGGGCACAATCCGGGGCTTGAAGACCTGATCTTTGACCTCGTGCCCGACGACGGCTCAAGCCCCCTGCGCGATGTGGTGGAGGACAAGTTCCCAACGGCTGCCTATGCCGTCGTGGAACTGGACATCGAGCACTGGTCCGACTTGCGCGAAGGCTGTGGGCGGCTGACGCATCTGGTCCGACCGCGTGATCTGGACCCGGCGCTGGGGCCGAGCCTGACCGATTAGGTGCCCTCGGCGGGGAGCGCACACGCCCCCCGGTTAAGTCCGTCAGGCCCCGATCAATACTGGACCGTCTCGGTGAACCCGGCGAGGTGCAGCTTTTCCGCCAGATAACGTTCGGCATCCAGCGCGGCCATGCAGCCTGCGCCCGCCGCCGTGATCGCCTGCCGATAGACGTGATCCGACACGTCGCCCGCCGCATAAACACCGGGGATTTCTGTGCGCGGCGTACCGGCCTCGACGATGAGGTAGCCGGTTTCGTCCATCGCCAGCTTGCCCTTGAACAGTTCGGTCGCGGGCGCGTGGCCGATCGCCACGAAGGCGCCATCGGCCAGCAGTTCGCTCTGCTCGCCGGTTTCCGTGTCGATCAGCGCCAGAGCACGCAGGGTGCCGTCCTCTGCCGCAAGGAAGCGGTCGACCTTCTTGTTCCAGACCGTGGTGATCTTGGGATGCGCGAACAGCCGATCCTGCAGGATCTTTTCCGAGCGCAGGGAATCGCGCCGGTGGACCAGCACCACCTCGGTCGCGTGGTTGGTCAGGTAGAGCGCTTCCTCTACCGCCGTGTTGCCACCGCCGATGACAACCACCTTCTTGCCGCGATAGAAGAACCCGTCGCAGGTGGCGCAGGCCGACACGCCCTTGCCGGACAGTTCCTGTTCGCCGGGAACGCCAAGCCACTTGGCCTGCGCGCCCGTGGCGATGACCAGCGTGTCGCCTTCGTAGCTGTCACCGGAATCGCCGGTAGCGACGAACGTGTCGCCGGAAAGATCGACGTTGGTGATGGTGTCCCACATCATCCTCGTGCCGACATGCTCCGCCTGGGCCTGCATTTCCTGCATCAGCCAGGGCCCCTGAATCACTTCGCGGAAACCGGGATAGTTCTCTACATCGGTGGTGATGGTCAGCTGGCCGCCGGGCTGTAGACCCTGAACCACGATCGGTTCCATCCCCGCCCGCGCGCCATAGATGGCCGCAGAAAGGCCCGCCGGGCCGGAACCGATTATGAGCATGCGGGTCTTGTGCGTGGTCGCCATGATCGTAACTTTCGCGTGAATTCGTTGGGGCGGAGATAGGACGTCGCGCCGCGCTCGCCAAGCATGACCGATGCCAAGCTTTCGTTTCATCCCCGCAAAATCGAATATGGCCTGCCAGATTGACGTTACCGCCGCGGGGCTCCAATCCATCGGCCATGACGATCCGGCACGGCCCCACTTCCAACCGCTTCATCTCGCAGCGCCTGCGGCTGAATTATGTCGACTGGGGCAATCCCGATGCACCGCTGCTGATCCTGCAGCATGGCGGGCGCGACCATTGTCGCAGCTGGGACTGGGTGGCCGAAGAACTGCGGCAGGACTGGCACGTCATCTGCCCCGACCTGCGCGGCCACGGGGACCGTGAATGGTCACCCGAAGCGCATTATGGAATGGATGCCTTCGTCTACGACTTCGCGCAGCTGGTCCATACTCTGGGGTACGACCGCGTGACCGTCGTGGCGCACTCGCTTGGCGGAAACATCGCCACGCGGTTCACCGGCCTTTATCCCGACAAGGTCGACAGGCTGGTCAACATCGAAGGGCTTGGTCCTCCTCCCGGCCTGCGCCGCCAGGGTGAGGAGCGGCCGGTGGCGGGGCGCCTGCGCGAATGGATCGAGCAGAAGCGCGCCGCCTCGAGCCGAACAGTGCGCAAATATGCCACGCTGCGCGATGCCTATGAGCGGATGAAGGCCGAGAACGACTTTCTCACGGTCGAACAGGCGCGGCACCTCACGGTCCACGGCGCCAGTCGCAACGAGGACGGCACCTGGAGCTGGAAGTTCGACAACTACCTGAACTTGTGGAACGCTTCGGATCTGCCGACCGACCATGTGGTCGCGCTGTGGCAGGCGATTACCTGCCCGATGCTTCTGCTGTGGGGCAAGGACAGCTTCGCCAGCAGCCCGGCGGGCGACGGAAGGCTGGACTACCTGCCCACCGCCCGTCTGATCGAGTACGAGGACGCCGGCCACTGGCTCCACCACGATCAGTTCGAACGCTTCATGCAGGACTTGCGAGCGTTCCTGTCCTGAACACAGGAAGCAGGCTGGAACCGGTCCGGCCCGGAACCAGCCTGATCGACCCTGGTGCGACCCAAAGGTCCGCGCGCCCAAGGCGGCAGATTAGGACAGCAGGAAATATCCCAGCGCGGCCCAGCAGGCCATGCACAGCAGGATGGCGATCGTCAGGCCGCGTCCATCGTGCTCTTCCCCGCGATCCATGCGCTGGGCAGCATACACGCCACCCGGCACACCATCGGCAGAGAGCCGCGCGGAGAAATTACGCCCCGCGTCGGGGATACGTTCGAAACGGATAATATTGTCGTCGGCGACCTTCATAGCGCATCCTCAAATTGCCGGGATGGTTCGCGCGCTGTTCATGCGATCGCTTCTCCCGGATCAATCCACGGGCGGCGCCTTGTTGACGTCTCATCCCATTCGTCCTGACGATGGTGTACCAAAATCGAGCGAACTTTTCCAGAATATCCAGACTGCATCACATCATTTTAACCCTCGAACAGAATGGATTATTATAGTCGATGAGGCGGTAATTTTATGAAAGTCTGGTGAAATATCACTTCGGCCGCGTACCAAGGCATTTTGCAGTGCAAAAACCACTCCGGGCTTTTTAGCCCGGCAGCTTTTGCAAACGATGACCATCAACTTGGGCAGGGTTTTTGCCGCACGGCAGCACCGTCCTGTCAGCAGCCCACCCAGAACAACGCCGAAGTGACAGCTGACCGTCTTTTTTTCGTCATGGATGCAA
Organism: Novosphingobium gossypii; assembly: GCF_050433305.1. Classification (NCBI taxonomy): domain Bacteria; kingdom Pseudomonadati; phylum Pseudomonadota; class Alphaproteobacteria; order Sphingomonadales; family Sphingomonadaceae; genus Novosphingobium; species Novosphingobium gossypii. The sequence goes on from NZ_JBNPXM010000001.1 coordinate 740,348, forward strand.
AGGCCTCGGCCCCATGACCGTGCAGACCCAGTGATTCGTTACCGCGGTCGATCATCGATCGTGCCGTCTTGCGAGGCGGAGCGGGCACATTTACGCTGACCGCATGACAGATACGCCGCGCCTGAAGATCAAGATCCAGATCCATTCCGGCGATGAGATCGCCATGGGGCCCGGCAAGGCCGACCTGCTCGATGCCATTCGCGATCATGGCTCCATCTCGGCTGCCGGGCGGGCGATGGACATGAGCTATCGCCGGGCCTGGCTGCTGGTGGACGCCATGAACCGCTGCTGGGACGCACCGCTGGTGCAGACCGCGCCCGGTCGCTCGGCAACCAGCGGAGCGCGCCTGACCGCACTGGGTGAGGATGTCTTGGCCCAGTATCGCGCGCTGCAGGAGGAGATCGGCAATGCCGCGCGTGGAACGGCTTACGATGCGCTTGCCGCCCGACTGCTTTGCGAACCCCGCCTGTCGCAGAAAGAGTAAGCCGGCGCGGCTTTCCATTCACGGCGCCACCGTATACAGCTCGATACGGTTCGACCCGGAGTGCCCTTTTCCATGCGCAAGTTCGTGGCCTTCCTGCTGGCTGTGCTGACCCTGACGCACGGAGCCTCTGCCGCGCTGGCCGCTGTTAGAGAGCGACCACCACTGGTCCTGGCTGCCGCCAGCCTGCAGGAGTCCATGAACGCCGCCGCGGATGCCTGGGCGCGCAAGGGGCACCCGCGCCCGCGCATCTCCTTTGCGGCGTCGTCAGCGTTGGCCCGACAGGCCGCATCGGGAGCGCCTGCCGACCTCTTCGTCTCCGCAGACGAACCCTGGATGGACTACCTGCAGCGCAAGGGCCTTATCCGGAAGGGCACGCGTGTCTCGTTCCTGCGCAACGATCTGGTGTTGATCGCCCCGCGTGCCAGCAAGGCACGGCTGCACATCGCGCGCGGGATGCCGCTGAGCGCAGCGCTGGGCAAGGGCCGCCTTGCCGTGGCCGATCCTGCAGGCGTTCCCGCCGGGATCTATGCAAAACAGGCGCTGACCCGGCTGGGCGTATGGCCATCTGTGCAGAGCCAGATTGCGCCGGGCGACAGCGTGCGCAGTGCGCTTGCCCTCGTCAGCCGAGGCACTGCACCGCTGGGAATCGTCTACGCCACCGACGCGCGCGCCGACCCGGCGGTGCGTGTGGTCGCCGTGTTCCCTCCCGCCAGCCATGATCCGATCAGCTACCCGGTGGCCACGCTGGCCGCATCCCGCAATCCGCAAGGCGAAGCGTTCCGCCGATACCTGATTTCTGCCGAGGGCAAGGCGGTGTTCCGCCGCTTCGGCTTCGGAACGAAGTAAGCCCGCCGTGACTGCGCTTTCACCGGCTGAATGGGAGGTCCTGCTCCTGTCGCTGAAGATCGGCGCGGTGGCGATGGCGGCGGTGCTGCCGGTCGCCTTCGCGCTGGCATGGGTGCTGGCACGGTGGCGCTTTCCCGGCAAGGTTCTGGTCGATGCTCTGGTGCACCTGCCGCTGGTACTGCCTCCCGTGGTGACCGGATGGCTACTGCTGATCACTTTCAGCCCCAATGCGCCGCTGGGCAGCCTGCTGGAGCGGACGATGGGCCTGACCTTCCTGTTCCGCTGGACCGGCGCTGCGCTGGCCGCTGCAGTCATGGCGCTGCCGCTGATGGTGCGCGCGATGCGGCTCTCGCTGGAGGGGGTGGACCGCAGGCTGGAACAGGCCGCCCGCACGCTGGGCGCAGGCCCATGGCGCACCTTCCTGAGCGTGACGCTGCCGCTAAGCCTGAATGGTGTGCTGGCGGCGCTGGTGCTGGGGTTTGCCCGTTCGGTGGGAGAGTTCGGCGCGACCATCACGTTCGCTTCGAATATTCCCAGCGAGACGCAGACCCTGCCGCTGGCGATCTACAGCGCGTTGCAGGTGCCCGGCTCGGACGTGCAGGTGGCGCGGCTGGCGGTGCTTTCGGTGCTGCTTTCGATCGTTGCACTGGCAATTTCGGAATGGCTGGTGCGGCGCAGCGGTCAGGACAGGGCGCGCCGTGTCTTCTGACCCCCCCACCTTCGACATCGCCGTGACCCTGCGCCGGGGTGGCCGCGATCTGCGCTATGCGTTCACCGCCAGGCGCGGCCTGACCGCGCTGTTCGGGCCTTCAGGAATCGGCAAGACTACGCTGCTTGATGCCATGGCCGGACTGCTGCGCCCGGTCGATGGCCATATCCGCGTGGCCGGAACCACTCTGTTCGACAAAGCGGCAAGGATCGACCTCAAGCCCGAACGGCGGCGCTGCGGATACGTGTTCCAGGATCTGCGGCTGTTCCCGCATCGTACCGTCCGCTGGAACCTGGAATTCGGGCATCGGTCGTCCCGTGGACAGGCGCTTGACCGCGATCACACGCTGGATCTCTTGGGCATCGCTCATTTGCTGGAACGGATGCCTGCAACTCTGTCCGGCGGCGAAGCGCAGCGTGTGGCGATCGGGCGCGCGGTGTTCTGCAACCCGGCCTTCCTGCTGATGGATGAGCCGCTGGCTTCGGTCGATCTGGCCCGGCGCGAAGAGATCATCCGGCTGGTGGAGCGCATCCGCGACGAGATGCACCTGCCTGTCCTCTACGTCAGCCACGACAGGGCCGAGGTGGAGCGGCTGGCGCAGACTATCGTGCCGCTAACGGCATCGTAAGCGGGGCTTAGCGATCCTCTATCCGCAGCGAAGCGGCGGCGGCGACCAGCAGGGTTCCCGCTGCAAAAGCCATCGTCCAGATCGGCTCTCCCGGAAAGAACGCCTTCATGATCGATCCCATGACTGTCGCCACCAGCAACTGCGGCAGCACCACGAAGACGTTGAACAGGCCCATGTAGATGCCCAGCTTGGCCTGCGGCAGGCTGCTGGCCAAGATCGCGTAAGGCATCGCCAGGATCGAGGCCCAGGCGATGCCGATGCCCACCTCGCAAGCAATAAGTGCGGTCGGATCGCGCACCACCATGAACCCGCCGAAGCCGAGCGCGCCCGCCACCAGGCAAAGACCATGCGTGCGCGCCTTGCCCAGGCGAGCCGAGAGCACCGGCAGCAAGGCCAGCGCAGCCACGGCTGCGACGCCGTTGTAGACCGAGAACAGCACGCCCACCCAGTTGCCCGCCTGCTGGTAGGCCGCGCTGGCAGGGTCGGCGGAACCGAAGGCATACTGCGCGACAACCGGGGTGGTGTTGATCCACATGATGAAAAGCGCCGACCAGCTGAAGAACTGGACGAAAGCCAGCCGCTTCATCAGTGGCGGCATGCCTGCAAAATCCCCGACGATGCCGGCCAGCATCGATGCGCTGCGGCCCGAGCGCGCCAGTCCGATTGCGGCCATTGTGGCAATACCGTACCCTGCGAGAAGCGCCGCCAGCAAGTAGACTTCCTTTTCCAGCGACCACCCCTGCACGGCCACGGCCACGATCCCGCCCACGATGATCCACGGCAGAGCGCTCCACAGGCTGCGGTCGGACAGCGCGGCAGCAGTGGTCTCGGCCTCGTGCGCGTCGCCGAATGCGGCCTGTTCCTGCGGCGAATATTCGCGCGTTGTCAGCACCGTCCACAGCACCGCGGCCAGCAATGCGAGGCCTCCCACCCAGAAGCTGTAGCGCACGGTATCGGGTATCTCGCCCGCGCCCGCGACGTTGGAGACGCCCATATGCTCCAGCGCATAGGGGAACAGCGAGCCGACCACCGCACCCGCGCCGATGAAGGCGGTCTGCACGCCGTACCCGGCAGTGTGCTGGTCCTTGCGCAGCATGTCGCCCACGAAGGCGCGGAACGGTTCCATTGAGATGTTGAGGCTGGCGTCCAGCATCCACAGCAGGAGCGCGGCCATCAGCAGCCCGGATGATGAACCTGCACTTTCAGGCATTGCCAGAAGTGCGATCGTCGCCAGCACCGCTCCTGCCAGGAAATAGGGACGGCGGCGGCCCAGACGACCCAGCCAGGTGCGGTCCGACATGTGCCCGACGATCGGCTGCACCAGCAGTCCGGTCAGCGGAGCGGCCACCCACAGCGCAGGCAGGTCGTCGATCCCGGAACCGAGGGACTGGAAGACGCGGCTCATGTTGGCGTTCTGCAGCGCGAAGCCGATCTGGATGCCGAAGAAGCCGAAGCTGATGTTCCACAGCCCTGCCCAGCCCTGCCGCGGCTTTTCCATCGTGGCTTCCATCATCGCGCTCCTTCCCAACACCCTCGCGAACTTGCCGCCGCGCCGGATCACAGCGCCTTGCACGGGCGGCGGACGCCGACAACATGCATACGAATGCGTGGGCGCGCCACCATCATCGATCGGGGCTATGTCAGCCCACCGTACTGCGCCGCACCACCAGCCGCGCGGGCAAAGTGCGCGATGGCGCTTCTCCGTTCTCGATCTGCTGCGCCAGGGTTTCCACCAGCACCGCGCCCGCACTCTTGAGATCCTGCATCACCGTGGTCAGCGGCGGATTGGTCATGCTGGCGGCGGGCAGGTCGTCGAAGCCGATCACCGCCACGTCGCGCGGGATCAAGCGCCCGGCCTCGGTCAGGGCGCGCATCGCGCCGATGGCGATGAGATCGCTGGCTGCGAACACCGCGTCGAAAGCCACACCCTCGTCCAGCAGTCCGCGCATGGCGGCGTGGCCCATGTCCTCCAGATTCACCGCATCGCGCTGCAACAGCGGATCGACCGGCAGCCCCTGCGCCGCCAGCGCCTCGCACAGACCGCGATACCGGTCTGCAAATTCGGGATAGTGCTCGTCCGCCTGCCCCAGGAAGGCGATGCGCCGCCGCCCCAGCCCGAGCAGATGCTGGCCCGCCATGCGCCCTGCGCCAAGGTTGTCCGAGCCGATCGTGACGCCGATGTTGCCCATGTCGCTGGCATCCACGCTACCCCAGCGCACGAAGTGGGTGCCCTGCCCCACCAGTTGCTGCAGACGGCTTTCGTAAAGCGTGTAATCCCCGTAGCCCAGCAGGATCAGCCCGTCGGCACGGTGGCTGTCCTGATAGCGGACATGCCAGTCGTCCTCCAGTTTCTGGAACGAAATCAGCAGGTCAAGCCCGCGACCGGCGCACTCGCGGGTGATCGCGCCCAGCATGGCGAGGAAGAAGGGGTTGATCTTGGAATCGTCGGGAGACTGTTCCTCGAAGAACAGCAGCGCGATCGTGTTGGACCGCTGTGATCGCAGCGAGGACGCGTTCTTGTCGACCGAGTAGTTCAGCTCACGCGCGATGGCCTCGATCCTTTCGCGCGTGGCGGCGCTGACCGACTTGCTGCCGCGCAGCGCCCGGCTGACGGTGGGCTGCGAGACACCGGCGCGATAGGCGATGTCGAAACTGGTCGGGCGGTTGGTCGGCTTGCGTCCCATCGTCTCTCTCATCAGCGGTACTGCGCTGCAACAATGCTGCGCCCTACGCCGCGTCGCTCCCCGAAAATGCGCGGTTCTACGCAGGTTTACGCGTGGCATTCAGGACACGTCACGTACCTATCATGCATCTACGTATACGTATGCCATATTATGCGCAACGAAGGAGCATCTTAAGCAAGAGGGGTCGAATGGAGTCGCGGGCGAAATCCCCGGGCTTCGCAGGAGGAGAGCCGGACACCATGAGAAGTGGGCCGGCACAAGGTTTCAGGAGAGGGACATGATGTCGCTTCGTAACGAATTTTCGGTCGTCCGCGCGTCGTCGCGCATGGCCATCGCCGCCGCCCTCATGACGGCGGCCTTCCCCGCCGTTGCGCAGGACACCGCCGCAGAAGCTGCCGATCCTGCCGAAGGTGCATCCACGGATGCCGGCACGATCGTCGTCACCGGCTTTCGCGCATCGCTGCAGAACGCCATCAACCAGAAGCGCAACGCCGAACAGATCGTCGAAAGCATTTCGGCGGAAGACATCGGCAAGCTGCCTGACGCCTCGATCGCCGAATCCATCGCACGCCTGCCCGGTCTGACCTCGCAGCGCGTCAACGGACGGTCCAATTCGATCGCGATCCGCGGCTTCGCGCCCGATTTCTCGACTACGCTGCTGAACGGGCGTGAGCAGACCTCCACCGGCGACAACCGCGCCGTAGAGTACGACCAGTATCCGTCCGAAGTGGTCAGCGGCGTCAACGTCTACAAGACGCCGATGGCCAGCCTCGTCGGTCAGGGTCTTTCGGGCACGGTGGACATGCGCACGATCCGTCCGCTCGAGACGGGCAAGCGCATCATCTCCTTCGGTGCACGCGGAACTTACGCGGATCTTGGCAAGCTGAACGCAGGATCGAATGACAAGGGTTACCGCCTGACCGGCACGTATGTCGATCAGTTCGCGAACGACACGATCGGCATCGCGCTAGGCGCCAGCTATATCGACGAGCCTTACCAGATCCAGGAATTCAACGCCTGGGGGTATGCCGACACGCTGGACGGCAACCGTGTCATCGGCGGTTCGAAATCCTACGTCACGTCCACCAACCTGAAGCGGCTGGGCCTCAACGGCACGCTGCAATGGAAACCGACGCCGAACCTGACCACCACGCTCGACGCCTTCTATTCCGACTTCAAGGATGACCAGATCAAGCGCGGGATCGAACTGCCGCTGTACCAGGACCCGGATACCGTCACGCTGGCTAACGCCACGGTCGACAACGGCCTTGTTACCGGCGGCACGTTCAACGGCGTAAAGGGCGTCGTGCGCAACGACGTGTTCCAGCGTCACGCGAAGCTCTACTCGTTCGGCTGGAACACCAAGTGGGAAGGCGACGACGGCTGGAACGCCTTCTTCGACGTCAGCTACTCCAAGACCGACCGCAGCGAACTCAACATTGAAAGCCTGGCAGGTACAGGCCGCAACACTGTGGGTGCACTGGACTCGATCGGTTTCTCCATGAGCGATCGCGGCGCGGTGTTCCGTCCCGGCCTGAACTATGGCGATTATGGCTCGATCCTGCTCACCAGCCCGCAGGGATGGGGCGGCGACCAGACCGCCGTGGACGGAACCCGCATTCGCAACGGTCAGGACGGCTACTACAACGATCGTCATATCAAGGACGAGCTGTGGCAGTATCGCGTCGAAGTTGCGCATGAGTTCGAGAGCGGCGCGCTCCATTCGGTCCAGGTCGGCTGGAACTATACCAATCGTTCCAAGACGCTGGTTCCCGAGGAATACTTCCTGGGTCTGGCTGCCAATACGGATGGCCTGACTAGCGTTGCCATCCCTGCGGAATACCGCCTGAAAGGCGAAACGCAGCTGAACTACCTCGGCCTTGGTCCGGTGGTCAGCTACGATCCGCTCGCACTGGTGCGCGACGGCATATACAACCGCGTCGCCAATCCTTACGGCGATGTCGTGGTAAAGAGCTACGCCATCCGCGAACGCCTGATGACGGCTTATGTTCAGGGCAACCTCGATGCGGAACTGGGCTCGGCTCACCTGACCGGCAACTTCGGCGTGCAGGCGCAGTGGACTGATCAGAACTCGGTCGGCGCCAGCGCGATCCTGCTGCAGCCGCCGGTTAATCCCAACGGCTCTCCCAACATCGGCGGTCTGCGCCGCAACGTCAGCGTCGATTATCTCGACGTGCTGCCCAGCCTCAACCTTTCGCTGCGTTTCCCCAGCGAGACGGTGATCCGCTTCGCAGCGGCGCGTGAAATCATCCGTCCGCGCCTGGACGACATGCGAGCGTCCGAAAAGTTCGACTACACGCTGACCGGCGGCGTCGCGCAGGTGACGGGTGAGGCCGGCAATCCGTACCTGCGTCCATGGCGCGCCAATGCGCTCGACCTGACCTTCGAGCAGTATTTCGGCGGCAAGGGCGTGATCGCGGCCCAGTTCTTCTGGAAAGACCTGAAGAGCTACATCTACAACAACCAGAGCACGGTCCCCACCGACAGCCTGGCACTGCAGGATCCGGGCAACGGCGTGGTGCTCTCTCCCACGGCACAGTACACGATCCCGATCAACGGCAAGGGCGGCAAGCTCTATGGCGTGGAAATCGCCACCACCCTGCCGTTCGAGACGTTCCTGCCCGCGCTGGAAGGCTTCGGCGTGACGGGTTCGGTCGCCTATACCAAGAGCAAGATCCAGGCGACGCCGGACTCGCCCACCGGCGATCTTCCGGGCTATTCGAAGTGGGTCGCCAACGGCACCGCCTACTTCGAGAAGTGGGGCTTCAACGCGCGCGGCTCGGTGCGCTACCGTTCGACCTTCCTGGGCGAAGTCTCCGGCTTCGCGGCCAACCGCGTGCGTCGCCGCGCGGCTTCGGAAACGATCGTGGATGCGCAGATCGGCTACGATTTCCAGCCGGGCAGCGCACTTGAGGGGCTGTCACTCTACATTCAGGGCCAGAACCTGACCGACGCGCCGTTCGTCACGACCAATCCGGGCGATAGCCGCGAGGTCATCGATTACCAGAGGTACGGCCGCCGTTTCCTGGCCGGCTTCACGTACAAGTTCTGACCTTACGCCTCCCCCCCCGGCGCCGGGATGGAACCCTCCTCCTCCTGACCGGCGCCGACCGGGCGGAACCGTCGAAAACTCCCTCCATTCGACGGTTCCGCCTACTACTTCCCCTGACGGCCATCCGGAGATTGCCCGATGAACCGCCTGACATCTTCCGTTGCCGCCATGGCGCTGGCCCTCTCCCACGGCGGCGCTGTCGCCGGAACCGTGGAGGACATGCGCGCCCGCACGCCCGAGCAGGAAGTCATCTACTTCGTCCTTCCCGACCGTTTCGAAAACGGCGACCCCGCTAACGACACCGGCGGTCTGACCGGTGGCAAGCTCCAGACCGGCTTCGATCCGACCGACAAGGCATTCTACCACGGCGGCGACCTCAAGGGCCTGACTGTGCGGCTGGACTACATCCAGAACCTGGGCGCCAGCGCGATCTGGGTCGGGCCGATCTTCAGGAACAAGCCGGTACAGGGCCCCAAGGGCAACGAAAGCGCGGGCTATCACGGCTACTGGATCACCGACTTCACAGCTGTGGACCCGCACTTCGGCACCAACGAAGACTTCGCGGCGCTGGTTCAGGCGGCGCACGCGCGCGGCATGAAGGTCTACATGGACATCATCGTCAACCACACGGCGGACGTGATCCAGTTCCGGGAAGGCACGGCCGAAGGTTATCCCTACCGGTCGAAGGCCGATTATCCCTTCTCCACGCGCGGCGGCCTGAAGGGTGCCGCGATCAACAGCGGCTTTGCCGGCGATGCCGTCGCCACGGCAGAGAACTGGGCGAAGCTGACGGACCCCTCGTTCGCCTATACTCCCGTAGTGCCTAGGGCGGAAAAGGACGTGAAAGTCCCCGCCTGGCTGAACGACCCGATTTATTACCACAACCGCGGCAACACCGACTGGAAGGGCGAGAGCGCGCAGTACGGCGATTTCGTGGGCCTCGACGATCTCGCCACCGAGAACCCGCGCGTCGTCGATGGCATGATCGACATCTACGGCGGCTGGATCGACCGCTTCGGGATCGACGGCTTCCGCATCGACACCGCCCGCCACGTCAACGCCGAACTCTGGCGCAAGTTCGTGCCCGCGATGCTGGAGCGGGCGAAGGCAAAGGGCATTCCCAACTTCCACATCTTCGGCGAAGTGGCGACCGGCGACTACGATCCCGCCCTCCTCGCCTCGTGGACGCGCAACGCGGATTTGCCGGGCGTGCTGGACTTCGCGTTCATGCGGGCGGTGGACGATGCGGCGGGTGGCGCGAAGGATGGCGGCACCGAAACGCTCGCCCGCCTGTTCGATGACGATGCGCTGTACGCAGGCGGCAAGAAGGGCGCGCGGCAACTGCCGACGTTCCTGGGCAACCACGATGCCGGGCGCGTGGCCGCGTTCCTCAAGCTGGGCCAGCCGCTGGCGGGGAACGGCGAACTGCTCCAGCGCTCGATGCTGGCTCATGCCATGCTGCTGACGCTGCGCGGGGTGCCGACGATCTACTACGGCGACGAGCAGGGCTTCGTCGGCCACGGTGGCGACCAGTGGTCAAGGCAGGACATGTTCGCGTCGAAGGACAAACGCCTGACTGACGAGCCTTTGCTGGGCACCGACCGCGCGCCCGCTGCCGAGCATTTCGACCCCACGCATCCGCTCTACCGGCTGATCGCCGAGCTGGCGACGCTGCGGCGCAATACCCCGGCGCTGCATTCGGGCGAGACGAAAGTGCGCGCGGCATCGGACAAGCCGGGCCTCTTCGCCGTCTCCCGCTTCGACCCGAAAACCGGCGGCGAAGTGCTGCTGGCGTTCAACACCTCGGCCGAGGCGGTGAGCGGCAACGTGGCGGTGGAGCCTGCCTCCGCAGCGTTCCACACACTGGCGGGCACCGGCTGTCCCGCGACGGCAACCGCGCCCGGCTCCGTCGCGGTCACGCTGCCGCCGCTCGGCTTCGCAGTCTGCGCCGCGCAACCCTGATCCCACCGAGACGACCATGACCAACGACACCCCCAACACGGCCCCCTGGTGGCGCGGTGCGGCGATCTACCAGATCTATCCGCGCAGCTTCGCCGATTCCAACGGCGACGGCATCGGCGATCTGCCCGGCATCACCGCGCGGCTCGATCACGTCGCGCGGCTGGGGGTGGAGGCGATCTGGATCTCGCCGTTCTATCAGTCGCCGATGGCGGATTTCGGTTACGACATTTCCGACTACTGCGCAGTCGATCCGATGTTCGGCACGCTGGAGGATTTCGACGCGCTGGTGGTGCGAGCAAGGGAACTGGGCCTGAAGATCATCGTCGATCAGGTCTATGCCCATACCTCGGACCGTCACCCGTGGTTCGCGCAGAGCCGGTCCAGCCGCGACAATCCCCATGCCGACTGGTACGTCTGGGCCGATCCCAAGCAGGACGGCACCCCTCCCAACAACTGGCAGTCGATCTTCGGCGGTCCTGCGTGGCGATGGGATGCGCGGCGCCGGCAGTATTACATGCACAATTTCCTGGCCGAGCAGCCGCAGCTCAACTGCCACAACCCCGCCGTGCAGGACGCGCTGCTGGGCGTGGCGAAGTTCTGGCTGGACCGGGGCGTCTCAGGCTTTCGCATCGATGCGCTGAACCATTCGATGTTCGATCCGGACCTGCGTGACAACCCAGCCGCGCCCGACACCGGCCAGCCGCGCACGCGCCCCTACGATTTCCAGACGCAGCTGCACAACCAGTCGCACCCCGACATCCTGCCCTTCATCGAACGGCTGCAGGCGCTGATCGCCAGCTATCCCGACACGTATTCGCTGTGCGAAGTCGGCGGCGCGCGCGCAGGGCAGGAGATGAAGACCTTCACGCATGGCCCTGACCGGCTGGACAGCGCCTATGGGTTCGACTTCCTCTATGCCGACAACCTGACCCCGCAGCGCATCGCCGCCGCGCAGGATTACTGGCCGGACGAACCGGATACCGGCTGGCCAAGCTGGGCGTTCGAGAACCACGACGCCCCGCGCGCCCTCTCCCGCTGGTGCGCGCCCGACCAGATCGACGCCTTCGCCCGGATGAAGACGATGCTGCTGCTGTCGCTGCGCGGCAACCCCATCCTGTTCCAGGGCGAGGAACTGGGCCTGTTGCAGGACGAGATTCCGTTCGAGATGCTGCGCGATCCCGAAGCGATCGCCAACTGGCCGCTCACCCTGTCGCGCGATGGCGTGCGCACCCCGCTGCCGTGGATCGCGCAGAGCGAGCATGGCGGCTTCACCGCAGACCGGCCATGGCTACCGCTGAGCGAACAGAACCTGTCACGCGCGGTGGACCGGCAGGAGGCCGACCCGGCATCACTGCTCAACCTGACGCGACACCTGCTGCACCGTCGCGCGGGCGACGCGGCCCTCCGCCGGGGCTCGTGCGACGTGCTGGTCGCCGACGATGCGCGGTTGGTGCTGCGCCGTGAAATTGCAGGTCGCCGCGTGCTGACCGTGTTCAACATGAGCGCGCAGGCCGCAGCATGGCCCGCAGCAATTCCCACCGGCGGCACCGTCATTGCCGCCGTCAACGACACTGAAATCGGGTCGCTTCCTGCATGGGGCGGCATCTGGATCATCGAAGGAGAAGAGGCATGAAGCCGCTCGCCCTGCTGGCTACTGCTGGCATCGTCATCGCTGCGCCTGCAATCGCGCAGGAAGCGCCCAAGGTCACTGCGGCATCGCCCGATGGCTCAATCGTGCTGACCGTCACCACCGACGGCGACAGCCGCCCCCTGTGGTCGCTCACGCGCAAGGGCAAGCTGCTGATCGCGCCGAGCAAGCTGGGCTTCATCCTGACCAACGGCCTCAACATGACGCGCGGCTTCGCGATCACCGGCAGCGACACGGCAAAGGGCGACGACACCTGGGAACAGCCCTGGGGCGAGCGCCGCTTCGTCAAGGACAAGTACAACCAGGTCACCGTCCGCTTCAAACAGGGCCAGACTTACGGCGAGCGGATGATGAACGTCACCTTCCGCCTCTTCGACAACGGTGTCGGCTTCCGCTACGAAATTCCTGAGCAACCCGCGCTCAAGACGATGAAGATCGCCGACGAGACGACCGAGTTCGATATCGTCCCCAAGGGCACTGCATGGTGGATTCCGGGTGGCGAGTGGAACCGCTACGAACAGGTCTATCAACAGACCCCGATCGATGCCGTGCCGACCGCACACACCCCCATCACCATGAAGCTGGAAGACGGCACGCACCTGTCTTTCCACGAAGCCGCGCTGGTCGATTACGCGGGCTACTGGTTCAAGCGCGAACAGGGCCAGACTTTCCGCACCACGCTGTCCCCGTCCTCGCGCGGGCCGCGCGTGGTGCGCGACCTGCCCTTTGCCACGCCCTGGCGCACGGTGCGGATCGCGGATGATGCCGCCGAGCTGGTCGACAACGACCTTGAACTGAATCTCAATGAGCCGAACAAGCTGGGCGACGTCAGCTGGGTGAAGCCGGGCCGCTACATCGGCATCTGGTGGGGCATGATCCGCAACGACTGGAGCTGGGCGGAAGGGCCAAAGCATGGCGCTACCACCGAACGCACCATGCAGTACATAGACTATGCCGCGAAGCACAAATTCCGCGGCGTGCTGGTGGAAGGCTGGAACAAGGGCTGGAACGGCGACTGGTTCGGCCACGGCGACGAGTTCAGCTTCACGCAGGCGACCCCCGATTTCGACATCAACGCGGTCACGAAGTACGCCGCGAAGAAAGGCGTCAGGCTGATCGGCCACCATGAAACCGGGGGCAACATCGCCAATTACGAAGCCAACATGGATGCAGGCTTCGCGCTATACCAGAAGCTGGGCGTGGACACGGTGAAGACCGGCTATGTCGCCGACCACGGCGGCATCATCGCGAACACCGATTATCCCGGCGGCCCGGTCGGCCCGCTGCGGATGGAGTGGCACGACGGCCAGCGGCAGGTCCAGCACCACCTTGCCGTCGTGGAGGATGCGGCCAGGCACCACATCTCCATCGATGCGCACGAACCGGTCAAGGACACCGGCCTTCGCCGCACCTATCCCAACTGGGTTTCGCGCGAAGGCGCCCGTGGCATGGAATACAACGCCTGGGGCCAGTTCGCCAACGGGCCGGAGCATGAACCGACGCTGGTCTACACGCGCATGCTGTCCGGGCCGATGGACTTCACACCGGGCGTCCTGAGCCTGCAAGGCGCGAAGGGCGCGCTGGCCTCCACGCTGGCCAAGCAGTTGGGCCTGTACCTCGCGATCTACTCACCGATCCAGATGGCAGCGGACTTCATCGAGCAGCTGGACAAGTATCCGCGCGAGATGAAGTTCATCGAAAGCGTTCCCACCGACTGGGCGGAAAGCCACCTGATCGCGGGCGAAGTGGGCGACTATGCGATCTTCGCGCGCAAAGACCGCAATTCCAATCGCTGGTTCGTGGGCGGCGTCAACGATGCCACCGCGCGTAACGTGACGCTGAAGTTCGACTTCCTCGACGCGGGCAAGAGCTACAAGGCCAGCGTGTGGAAGGACGGCGAAGGCGCCACTTACGAAACCGAAGCGCGCCACAACATCGCCTACGATACCCGCACCGTGAAGAAGGGCGATACGCTGGATGTGTGGCTTGCCCCGGGCGGCGGCACCGCCATCCGGCTGGAACCGCGCTGAGGCAACACGAGGCTTCGGACCAGGTTCCGGGGCCTCGTCTCTCTCCGCTCAGGCGCAGCTTGAGTTGTTCGTACCCGTGACGCCCAACGTCAGGTTGCGATCGTCGCGGATGATGAAGGCGGCTTCGCGGCGGAAGGTGGGATTGCCTACGAACCAGCTGCCGAACAGCGGCTGGTAAACGTAGTTCACCTCCACATACATGACTGCGGAATTTGCAACGGCAGTCAGGTTCGGCTTGCCCATACCGGGAAGGATGGTGCCGGTCTTGCCAGCGCCTTCCACGCCGTACTGCGACTTGACCTTGAGGCTGCCACGGCAACGCTGCCAGTGGATGTACTGGCGCCCGGTAGCCGTATCCCTTTCAAGGCTGGACAGGATAATGCGCCCGGTAGCGGCGAAATTGAAGTAGGATCCCTGCACCAACGCGCCGTTCATCACCGAATCGATATCGGTTTCCTTGACGTTGGGCGTCACGGCGCTGTTGTCCGTCTGGCCAAGGCGCGAGGCGTTGTCCGCCAGCGAGGACGCGATCTGGCCGACCTGCATGTTTACCATCGACATCCACGCCAGTTCCGTCCCGTAGAACCCCAGCGTGACAAGCACCGGCAGGATCAGCGCGAACTCCACGAACGACACGCCGCGCTCGTCGCGGCGCAGGCGCCTGACGAGGGTGTTGATGGCGCGCCGCATCACGGGCATGTCCCCGCTGCAGAGCCGTATTTCGCCTGAAGCGCGAAGGGCTGGTTCTTGCGCACGGCGGTGGCGCTCATCTGGCGCTGGTCAGAAGCGCCGGACATGAATGGCACGATGAAGACCGGCTTGTAAGTCACCGTCGCGGTATAGAGCACGACGTCGTTTGCGCCCCCGTTGGAGTTGCTGCCCACGTCGGCATCCCATTTGCCGTTCTTGTTTTCGTCCGTGTAGGCTTCGCCCGCGTCGCACTTGCCGTTGGCGTTGCGGTCGTTCCAGGTTTCGGCCCGCTTGATGTCGGCAAAGTCGTAGTAGCTCATCCGCTTGAACGCCACCGTCGCGTCCGGGGCAACGCCCTTGACGATGTTGGTGACATAGGCGTCAGCCTTGACGTTATTGGCGGTTTCCAGCCCGTCGCCGCGCGCAGCCGCCTGCACAGCCCCGCGCAGGACGATCGTAAGATACGCCGTCCACGCCATGTTGTAGATGCCGATGAGCAGCAACAGCAGCACCGGAGCGGCGATGGCGAATTCGATCACCGCCGATCCGCGCGTTTCTGCCCTCAGCCGATGAAGCGAACGCGCGATCATTCCACCACCCGCAGTTCGCCCACCTGCTTGGCGATTTCCTGGAACGCGGCATTGAGTTCGCCCGAACTGCTGGCAGTGAAGGAACTGTCGTCAGACGCGCAGGTGGTCAGGTCCGAGCTAAGCCCAGAGGTGAAGGCGATGACCCAGACACGGATGCCCTTGTCCTTGATCGCCTCGCACGTCGCAAGGAAACGCTGGGTGTGGCGGGAAGCGTCGCCGCTGCTGCCGTCGGTGGTGACGCGGCGATCCCAGAACTCCATGCCCCACGCCTGCGGAATGTGATACGCCGGCTCCATCTGGCCGTCGGTCATGAAGATGATATGGCGAGACACTTCGCCGCCGTTGGAAGGCTCATCATTGACAAGCGATTTCCACATGCCCTGCGGCGACATCATGCGCCCGCCCCAGATCATGCCGATGTCCAGATACGTGCCGCCCACGGCCTGAAGCGAGTCCGCATAAGTGTTGAACGACGACTGGCTCATCGTCTGCAGAAGCTGCGCCTGCGCCGGGCAGTATGTGCCGCCAAGCTGGCCGTAGGACGAAATGTCGGTGGTGTAGTTCCCTCGGTTGTTATACCGCTGATAGGAAATTTCCGGCCACAGCGGTGCCCACTTGGTAGCGTCGTTGGCCACATCGGGCGCATTGTCGAGATCGAGGTCCAGCGCGGCCTTGGGCGTGATGCCGGTGGCGCTGGAATAGCTGAAGCTCGACTGGTTTACCGTCTGACGTTCCTGGATGCACCCGCCCCAGGTGGAGGATACATTCGAGCCGTAATCGCCCGTCGGCGTGGTCACCGAGCTGAAACGCTTGAACGCACTCGTATCCACGTTCAGCACCTGACGATAGCGCATCGCATAGGGGCGAGTGATGGTGCGGGAATAGATGTAATAAGATCCAAACACCAGACCCGTATAGCGGCAGGAGTATTCCGTGCGTGTCTGCTTTTTGCCCGAGCCGGAGCCGGTGTCGGCAAAGCCGGTACCGGCCGGAACCTCGTTGTTGCAGTTGTTCCCGCTGTAGCTTTTGTTGGAATACAGGGTCCAGCCGCTGGCTGTGTCGCTGTCACCGGAATCGTCGGGCTCGTAGACGCGTGACTGGTAGTTGTACTTATCAACGATATACCGGCTGTCGATCGCGTTCAACAAACGCCCTACATTCACGGTCGAGCTGAACGGCACGAACCCGTAGCGCACGCGCGCATTGCTGGCGGCGGTGGCGTTGTAGATCGTGGTGTAGAAGTTCTTCATCGCCGCCCGCAGCGCCTGGATGCGCGTCTGCGAACCAGACAGCGTGAAGTCCATCGATCCGGTGGTGTCGAGCACCATCATCACGTCGGCGTTGCCCACGCCCATCGAACTGGCGCAGGTGACGCTGATCGGGAAATTGTCCTTGCCGACGATGCGCATCAGCAGCGTGTCGAGGATCGTGGTCGCCGTGGCGTTAACCGTCTGGCCGTTGTCTGGCGAAGTTACGGTGAAAGTGGTGGAGCGCGTGCCCTGGATCGCGTCGTTGAAGTTGGTGTTGAAGTAAGAAGTCGCCGCCGTCTTTGACGCCGCGTCGAAGCCCGCAGTGGTCACGGTACGCCGCCCGGCCAGCACCGCCGCGTCGCAGGCGGACTGGATCTGTTCACGCACCAGATAGTTGCGCCCCAGATCGACCGCGGAGCCGACGACGATCACCGCGATCAGCAGGCCCATGGCCGCGATCGGCAGGACATTGCCGCGCTCGCTGATTGCCACCTGCCGCAGGATCGTGGTGACCGAAGGAAATGCTCGACGCATCGTAAACCAGGCTCGCTCTTGGAATTGCCCCTATAATCCGGCAGTCATAGCGCGAATGTCTTAAGGAAGTTTTGGCGCAGCATCGGCGGCCGCAAACGATAGCATCCCTCATGTCGGAATTTTTTCGTGTGTTTGCGGAACCTTGCGCAAAGACGGGGCGTTATGCGCGCGATCCGGAAAAGGTCGCCTCATGGGGGAGCGATCGCGCGGTGCCGGCAAAGCCCTTTGCGGGACCATAGAATGAAGATTGCGCGCGCAATGCAGTTCCAGCCGTATTACCCTGCCCTGGAGCAGATCATTGGCGGATGAACCGCTCCGCATTCTGGCGGTGGACGACACGCGGGAAAATCTGATCGCGCTGGAAGCTGCGCTGGAGCAGCCCGGCGTGGAACTGGTCACCGCGTCATCCGGGTTCGAGGCGCTTGAGCTGCTCCTACGGCAGGATTTCGCGCTGGCTTTGCTGGACGTGCAGATGCCGGACATGGACGGCTTCGAACTGGCCGAACTGATGCGCGGCACCGATCGCACGCGCGGCGTTCCCATCATCTTCCTGACCGCCATCGCCACGGACGAACGGCGACGGTTCCGGGGTTTCGAGACGGGTGCGGTCGATTACCTGTCAAAGCCGATCGACATCATGGTGCTCAATTCCAAGGTCGCGGTCTTCGTCGAACTGGCCCGCCAGCGGCGCGAGATTGCGTTCCAGCGCGACGAACTGGGCGCTGCGCTGGGCCGCCTGCGTGCGCATGGCGACAATTCCCCGCTTGCCGTTTTCGAGATCGACGCCGACTTGCGCATTGTAAGCTGGTATCGCAGCGCCGAGCGCACACTGGGCTACACCGCGGACCAGGTACTGGGCGCTCCCCTGGCCCTGGCGCCGTTCCTGCCGCCCAACGGTGGTCGCGAGGCGCTGTTGGACGGCATGATCGACCTGCTGCAGGGCGGTGATCGTCGGGCGATGCAGACCCACCGCTTCCGCCGCGCGGATGGCACGGTGCGCGATGGCGAATGGTACTGCTCGTCACTTGCCAGCACCGGCCAGCGGGCGGGCAGCGTGATGGTGGAAATGCTCGACATCACCGAGCGCCGCCGGGCCGAGGATACCCAGCGCCTGCTGATCGGCGAACTGAACCATAGGGTGAAGAACACGCTGGCGACTGTGCAGGCGATCGCTTCGCAGGGGTTCCGCCATGCCCGTTCGCACGATGAATTTCAGGATGCTTTCACCGGCCGCCTCCAGGCCCTGTCGCGCGCGCATTCGATGCTCAGCGCCACGACGTGGGAAAGCGCGGGCCTGCGCCGCCTGATTGCCGATCAGGTGGCGATCGGGGCGCTCAGTGAAGACCGCCTGCTGCTGGATGGCGCCGACATAGACCTTCCGCCCGAACTGGCGCTGCGCTTCTCGCTGGTGTTCCACGAACTGGCGACCAACGCCCACAAGTACGGCGCGTTTTCCAACGCCATCGGCACCGTGAGCCTGATCTGGACTACCCAGGACGGCATGCTGACGATGGAATGGAGCGAACGGGGCGGGCCATCCGTCGCGCCGCCGAGCCGGCGTGGTTTCGGCTCTACCCTTATAGAGCACAGCATGGCCGCCGACGGCGCACGCATCGTCTGCGACTTCGCGCCAGAAGGCGTGCGCTGGTCCATGGTCCTGCCCCTGCCCG
Source organism: Novosphingobium gossypii (assembly GCF_050433305.1). Lineage (NCBI taxonomy): Bacteria > Pseudomonadati > Pseudomonadota > Alphaproteobacteria > Sphingomonadales > Sphingomonadaceae > Novosphingobium > Novosphingobium gossypii. The sequence continues at coordinate 759,146 of NZ_JBNPXM010000001.1, forward strand.
ATGGCGGGATTTCCGGTGCTCAGGCCGGCGTCCCGGAGCCCCAACCAGAACCGGCCCAGCCCGCGCCCGCCCCTGCCCGTTGCGAAGGCCTGCCGCCGATGCGCGTCCTCGTGGTGGAGGATGAACCGCTGGTGGCGATGGAACTGATGATGGAGATCGAGGACGGTGGCGGCATCGCCCTTGGCCCGGCCACAAGCTGCGAACAGGCACTGGCCATGATCCGCGAAGGCCAGCCCGACATCGCCTTGCTGGACGGCAACCTCAACGGAAACCGGATCGATCCCGTGGCCGATGCCTTGTCCGCGCGAGATGTCCCGTTCGCCTTCGTCAGCGGGTACGACCGCGAACACCTGCCCGCGCGGCACGAACGGCGGCCGATGCTCAACAAGCCGTTCATCCCCGCCGACGTGCGCGCCATGCTGGCGCATCTGGCGCAGGAGGCAAACGCCCCGGTCAGCTAGCCGCGCGCCCGCCGACCCGCTATCGGCACGGGATGACCCAGGTTCCTTCCGTGCTGTTCGTCTGCCTTGGTAACATCTGCCGCTCGCCCCTCGCCGAAGCCGCCCTGCGGCACGAAGCTGCCGCCGCCGGGCTGGACGTGCTGGTCGATTCGGCCGGCACAGGATCGTGGCATGTCGGCAAGGGGCCTGACCCGCGCTCCTGCGCCGAGGCCGCGCGCCACGGCATCGACATCCGCTCCTACCGCGCCCGGCAGGTGGAGGCCGCAGACTTCCGCCGCTTCGACCGGATCCTGGCGCTGGACGCGGCGAACCTTGCGGACCTGAAGCGCATCGCCCCGGCAGATGGCACGGCCAGCCTCTCGCTGCTGCTTGATCTTGTACCGGGGCTGGAGGGATCGGACGTTGCCGACCCCTACTACGGCGGGCCGGAGGGATTCGCGCTGACATGGACGCAGGTGCGCGAAGCCGCGCGCCGACTGGTGGCGCAACTGGCAGACGGCTGAATTTTTCCAACCCGTCCCGCCTTCCGGCGACCCGCATCCGGCCTGCCGCGCGCGCAGTTTGCTTTTGGACCCGGTTGCATTATATGCGCGCTCGAATGCCCCCGGCCCCGGCGGTGGTCTCCCACCAGCAGCCGGGGCTTGCTCTTTCGCACGTTATCCAAGGACCACGCGCATGTCCCGTCGCCGCCAGATCTACGAAGGCAAGGCCAAGATCCTCTACGAAGGCCCCGAGCCGGGCACGCTGATCCAGTATTTCAAGGACGATGCGACCGCCTTCAACGCGCAGAAGAAGGGCACGATCCAGGGCAAGGGCGTGATCAACAACCGCATCAGCGAGTATGTGTTCACGCGCCTCAACCACATCGGCGTTCCCAACCACTTCATCCGCCGCCTCAACATGCGCGAACAGCTGGTCCGCCAGGTCGAGATCATCCCGATCGAGGTCGTGGTGCGCAACGTGGCCGCAGGGTCCATCTCCAAGCGCCTCGGCATCCCCGAGGGCGAGATGCTGCCTCACACGCTGATCGAATACTACTACAAGGACGACGCGCTGGGCGATCCGCTGGTCGCCGAAGAGCACATCGCCTGCTTCGGCTGGGCCAACCATGACGAAATGCAGGACATCGCCGCCATGGCGATCCGCGTGAACGATTTCATGGCCGGCATGTTCGCGGCGATCAACATCCGTCTGGTCGATTTCAAGCTGGAATTCGGCCGCATCTGGGATGGGGACTACAGCCGCGTCATCCTCGCCGACGAAATCAGCCCCGACGGCTGCCGCCTGTGGGACATGACCACCGGCGAAAAGCTCGACAAGGACCGCTTCCGTCGCGACCTTGGCGGTGAAGAGGAAGCCTACCAGGAAGTCGCCCGCCGCCTTGGCCTGCTGCAAGACGACAACGGCCCGAGCGAAGTGCTGGACCTGACCAAGCACCGCAAGCTGCGCGGCAAGTAAGCCCCGAAGTTCAAGGGTTCGATGAAAAGGCGGCGTTCCGAAAAGGAGCGCCGCCTTTTTCCATATGTCGCCTTGCCAAGCCCTTCGCGCCTTGGCACTTCTGCCTGCGATGAGAGTTTCCCTGATCGCGCTCCTCGTCGCGCTGGCGCCTGTCACCCTGACATCTGCGCCGCTGGCCGCGAAGGACCACATTCCCGCCATCGACGACACCCGCTGGGCGTTCGAGCACAGCGACATTCCCGTTGACCCCGACTTCCGCTTCGGGCGGCTGGCGAACGGCATGCGCTACGTCATCCGGCGCAACGCGACCCCGGCGGGCACAGCCGTCGTCCGCATGAACGTGGCGGCAGGATCGCTGGACGAAACGCCTGCCGAACAGGGCTATGCCCACTTCCTCGAACATATGGCCTTCAACGGATCGCAGCGCGTGCCCGAAGGCCAGATGGTTCCCCTGCTTGAGCGCGAGGGGTTGGCCTTCGGGGCAGACACCAATGCCTCTACCAGCTTCGACCGGACGCTCTACAAGCTGGACCTGCCCCGCAGCGACGCGGCGCTGGTCGACACCGCGCTGATGCTGATGCGCGAGACGGCCAGCAATCTCACCATCTCGCAGGACGCAGTCGCGCGCGAACGCGGTGTGGTGCTGGCCGAGATGCGCGATCGCAATTCGTGGTCGCTGCGCAATGCCATCGACACCACGCGCTTCTTCTATCCGGGATCGCTTTACGGCCAGCGGTTCCCCATCGGCACGACCGAGACGCTGAACGCCGCCACCGCCGCCTCGCTGCGCGCCTTCTACGAACGCGAATATGTGCCTGCGCATGTGACGCTGGTGATCGTCGGCGATTTCGACCCCGATGCGGTCGAAGCCGGCATCGTGCGCCATTTCAACGACTGGGCGGCCAGGCCCGCCGCACCGCAACCCGCCCCCGGCCCGATCAGGCCGCGTGACAAGGGCCGCACCGGCATCTACCTCGACCCGGCGCTGTCGGAGCGGGTGACGATCCAGCGCAACGGGAAGTGGATGGACGAGCCGGATTCCATTGCCCAGCGGCGCGAAACGCTGCTGCGCTCCATCGGGTACGACATCGTCAACCGCCGGCTCCAGCGTCTGGCCCGCAGTGCCGAGCCGCCCTTCCGCGGCGCCGGCTTTGGCACCGGCGACGTGTTCGAGGCGGGCCGCTCCACCCGCCTGATCCTCGATACCGTGGACGGCAAGTGGCGCGCAGGGGTTGAGGCTGCCGGGCGGGAATATCGGCGCGCGCTGGCCTATGGCTTTTCCGCTGCCGAAGTGGCCGAACAGGTGGCGCAGGTCCGCACCGGCGTGACCAACTCGGCCGCTTCCGCGTCGACCCGCAGCAACGGCGCGCTGGCGCAGCTGGCGCTTTCGCTGGTGGATGACAGGATGGTCCCTTCCACGCCGCAGTCCGGGCTGCAGCGGTTCGAGGCATTCGCCCCGCACATCACGCCCGAGGCGGTGCTGGCCGCCCTGCGCCGCGAAGCGTTGCCGCTGGACGCACCGCTGATCCGCTTCCAGGGTCGGCAGGCGCCCGAAGGGGGGGCCAAAGCCCTGCGCGCGGCATGGCAGGACGTCATGCGCGCGCCCGTCACGCGCGAAGCGGCGACCGACACGGCGCAGTTCGCCTATACCGATTTCGGCCCGGCCGGGAAGGTCGTGGCCGATACCCGCCGCGCGGATCTTGGCATCCGGGAAATCCGCTTCGCCAACGGCGTAATGCTGAACCTGAAGCAGACCGGGCTGGAAAAGGACCGCGTGCGCGTCAGCCTGGCGATCGACGGCGGCGACCGGCTGGACACCCGCGCCAACCCCCACGCCACGCAGCTGGTGCCGAACCTCGACGACGGGGGTCTGGGCAAGCACAGCCGCGATGCGCTGGACACGATCCTGGCCGGGCGCAGCGTCGGGATCGGCCTCTCCAGCAGCGCCGCTTCGTTCGATTCGCGCGCCACGACGACTCCGCGCGATCTGGAGATCCAGCTGCAGCTGCTGGCCGCGCTCGTCACCGATCCCGGATACCGCCCCGAAGGCGAAGTGCGGTACCGGCAGGCCATCAACAACTACTTCGCCCAGCTGGACGCGACGCCGGCGTCTGCCCTCGCTGCGCGACTGGGCGCCATCCTCAGCGATGACGATCCGCGCTTCAGCCTCGGCAACGTGGAGGATTATCGCCATCTGTCCTACGCCCGCCTCAAGGCCGACATCGGAGACCGGCTGGCCAGAGGCGCCATCGAAATCGCGATCGTCGGCGACATCGATGAGGACGCAGCGATTTCGCTGGTTGCGCGCACGTTCGGCGCCCTGCCCGCGCGCGAACCCGAGTTTCACGACGAACAGGGTCAGGAACCGCGCGTCTTCGCAAAGGATCGGTCGGCTCGCGTCGTTCGTCACACCGGACCCGCCGATCAGGCCCTGCTGCGCCTGATCTGGCCCACCCGCGACGACGCCGACCCGGTCGAGACGCTGCGGCTGGAACTGCTGGAACGCGTCATGCGCGTGGAACTGACCGACCAACTGCGCGAGGCGCTGGGCAAGGCTTATTCGCCGTCCGCCGCCAGCCAAATGTCGCATGAGTGGAAAGGCTACGGCACCTTCGCAGTCAACGCCTCGGTCGATGTGGCCGAAGTCCCGGCGACGCGGGCTGCCATCGCACAGGTCGTGGACGAACTGCGCCGCGCCCCCATCAGCGACGACATCCTGCGCCGCGCCCGCCAGCCGCTAGTGGAAGGCTTGACCAACGCTCTGAAGACGGATGCCGGGTGGATGGCGCTGGCCGAACACGTCCAGTCACAGCCAGAACGGATCGCGCGTTTTGAAAAGGCGAAGGACCGTCTGCTGGCGCTGACTGCGGCGGACGTTCATGCCGTTGCCCAGCGCTATCTGGTGCCGGGCCAGGGTATCGAGGTGCTGGTGCTGCCCAAGGATGCTCCAGAGCCGAAACGCGATTGACATATGTAACCATTTAGGTTATACGCTCCAGCATCCGTCGATCCTGCGGCCGCTGGAAAGATGGTGTATCGGGTCGGTGTCGTGGGCGGTGTACGAGCGTAAAGCCGTGGACCACGCCACGAGCGTCCTCCCGGAAACGGTTCACCGGCCATGCGATCCCGTTCCCCGGCTCAGTCTGTGGAACTTCGCCTGCCCACCCAATCTGCCGCGCCCGAGCCTGTACCTTGCGAGGTCCAGCACGGCACGGCAGGCAGGATCGTCGCCGTCCGCGAGCCCGCGCCGACGATCCGGACCGTTCTTCCGCCAAGGGTCGAGACGGGGTGTTGGTGGCCACTACCCGTCCGGTCGCATCATGCAGTGCCATGCTCCCTCGCACACCCGCAGGGACGCCCCGACGCCGACCCGATGTTACAACTTCGGTCGAGAATTTACCCCGGCACAAGGTCCGCATTCGCCAGCGGATGTTTCCGCGTGTCCGTCGTCCCGGACTTGCTCCGGGACCGCTGGCGGTCTTTAGGCGCCAGCCATCGGCAGGGCGGCTTGCTGCGATGTGGGCTGTTCACGGCCAACGGTCCCGGATCAAGTCCGGGACGACGAGGTAGTCCTACCGGAGCTTCTCTCCGAGAGTGCCCCCCCTCAGGAAACCGGCTGCTCCGCGCCGATTCTCTCCAGCGCAGGCACAAGCTGGTCGAAATGGCTGATCACCGCCGCTGCACCCATCTCTGCGGGCGGCATGTCGTTGAAACCGAAGTCCACCACCACGCACGGCAACCCCGCCGCAGCGGCGGCGCGGGTGTCATAGGTCGTATCCCCGACATAGGCCGCCCTGCCCACGCCACCCGCGCGCTCCAGCATCAGGTGCAGCAGGTCCGGCTGCGGCTTGGCGCGTCCGGGGCCGAGAGTGTCCCCGCCAATGACGGTATAGAACCGGTCGGTCAGCCCCAGTTCGGCGAAGATCTTCTTCGCGAACCGCTCCAGCTTGTTGGTGACGACGGCAATCCTGACACCACGCGCATCCAGTGCGTCCAGCATCGGCTCTCCACCCGGAAACAGGCGGGTTTCCCGCGCGATGTTGGCTTCATAATACGTCAGCAGCGCCTGATGCAGTTCCTCGAATCGCGCGTCCTCCACCGCACCGCCCGTTGCCAGCAGCGCATTGGCAAGCATCTTGCGCGCGCCGCCGCCGACGAAGCCGCGCACTTCCTCTCGTGGAACAGCGCGGCGACCTTCCATGGCCAGCGCGTGGTTCACCGCGTGACCAAGGTCGCCGAGACTGTCGAGAAGGGTGCCGTCGAGATCGAAACCGACGATATCGAAAGGAAAATCATTCATGCGCCGAACAGTGCAGGCTCGGGATGGAAACCGCAACAATTTGCTGGCAGGAGAGCACCCATGACTTCTGCCAGCACGCCCGCTTCCGCCGCGCCCCTCGCGATCGTCGTCCTCGCCGCCGGCAAGGGCACACGCATGAAGAGCGACCTGCACAAGGTGCTCCACCCCATTGCGGGCCGCCCGATGCTGGATCACCTGCTTGCCAGCGCCGCGCAGCTGGCGCCGCAGCGGCAGGTGGTGGTCGCCGGGCACGGGCGCGAGCAGCTGGAAAAGGCCTTGGGATCACGTGCCACCATCGCGGTGCAGGATCCACAGCTGGGCACCGGCCACGCCGTCCAGCAGGCAGAGGGCGCGCTGGAGGGTTTCGACGGTGACGTCCTTATCCTCTATGGAGACGTACCCTTCGTCCGCCCCGAAACGATGCGCGCGATGATAGAGCGGCTTCATGCCGAAGACGCCCCCGCCGTCGTCGTGCTTGGTTTCCAGCCCGCCGACCCGCTGCAGTACGGGCGCGTACTGGCCCATGACGACGGGCGCATCGCGATGATGGTGGAATACAAGGACGCCACCGAGGAACAGCGCGCCTGCACCTTGTGCAACTCCGGCCTGATGGCGGTGAAGTCCGCCGACCTGTTCGACCTGCTGGCCAAAGTCGGCAACGAGAACGCACAAGGCGAATACTACCTCGTCGATATCGTCAACATCGCCACGCTGGAAGGCCGCGCCTGTGCCGTCATCGTCACCGACGACGCCGACGAAGTGGGCGGCATCAACAGCCGCGGCGAACTGGCCGAGGCGGAAGCGCGCTGGCAGGCCAAGCGCCGCATCCGCGCCATGGTGAACGGCGCGACGCTGATCGCGCCGGAAACCGTCTTCTTCGCCTGGGACACGGCCATCGGCCGCGACGTCACCATCGAGCCGAACGTGGTGTTCGGCCCCGGCGTGAGCGTTGCGGACGGCGTCACGATCCATGCCTTCTCACACCTGGAGGGCGCCACGCTGGAAAGCGGCGTCGCCATCGGACCTTTCGCCCGCCTGCGCCCCGGCGCGGTGCTGAAGACCGGGTCCAAGGTGGGCAACTTCGTCGAGATCAAGAACGCGGTGCTGGGCGAAGGCGCCAAGGCCAACCACCTGACTTATCTGGGAGATGCCACTGTCGGTGCGGGTGCCAACATCGGCGCGGGTACGATCACCTGCAATTACGACGGCTACTTCAAGCACAAGACTGTCATCGGCGAGCGCGCCTTCATCGGATCGAACAGCGCGCTGGTGGCTCCGGTGAAGATCGGTGCCGACGCCATAGTGGCGGCGGGCAGCGCGGTGACGCGCGACGTGGCCGCCGGGGAATTGCGGCTTGTGCGCGGCGAACAGCTGGTCAAGCCCGGCTGGGCCGACCGCTTTCACGATGCGATGAAGAAGAAAAAGGCAGAGTTGAAGGGCTAACGCGTTCGCGCTGCAGCAAAGCGCCCGTCATCCCCGCCTTCGCAGGGATGACGGCAGATGCACGTTACGAACCGATCGCCTTCCTGCGGGCGATGTTGCCCAGTTCGGCCTTCGCGATCTCGCTTTTGGGATCGTACTGCAGCGACTGATCGTAGAGCTTTTCCGCGTCGTCGTACTGACCCATCGCCGCCTTGGTGAAGCCCATGCCGCGCAGGGCTCGCGCCGCGATGCGGGTGTCCTTGCCGGTGGTAGACTTGTCCACCACCGCCCACGCCCTGGCGAAGAGATCATAGCTTGATTGCCAGTCCCGGCGGGATTTGAACAGTTCGGCATACTCGTTGGCGAAATGGGCATTGCCCGGCGCCATCTGCGCGGCGGCCCGCAGTTCCGCTTCGGCCAGATCGCCCCGGCCAAGGTCGATCAGTGCATAGCCCTTACCGAAATGCGCCTCGCACAGGGCCGCCTCGACTTCGACCGAACCTGCCGCCGATCCGCCTTCGCGGCACAGGCGCGGACGAAGATCGCCGGCAAGGCGCTGGTCGGCATCGGCGATGACCTTGTCGAACAGCTTGACCGCCTGCGCCTGCTTGCCCTGCCGCAACAGGGTGTATCCCTGCTGGACGTGGCCCGCCGCATCGAAGCGGGTATCAGTGACCCTGACCGGCGACTGAAATGCAGTGGCGACCAGTCGCGGGCTGTCGGATGGATTGGCATGCGCAGTACCCGCCAGTAGCAGCGAGACCAGAACTGAAGACGCAATTCGAGCGTTCATCCGTGTTTTTCCTCTCCCAAAAACACCGATACCGCGCCGGTCTTTGCCGAGCCCTGTAATTTGGGCCAGTCGTCAGACAGTGTTCGTTGAACTGCGAAGAATATCCGACGGACGCGGTTTGACAAGTCATCTTGGTGAAATCAAATCGTCGTTCATCGCAAGCAGGGCCGATCCTGGCCCGGACACGGAGATTCCCATGGCCAACAGCCCCTGGAGCCACACCCGCAGCGCATCGCTTTCGGACGACGTCGATTTCGAGATCAAGGGCCAGGAACTGCAGTTCGTCGAGATCGAACTCGACCCCGGCGAGAGTGCCGTTGCCGAAGCAGGCGCGATGGTGTGGAAGGACGCCTCGATCGACATGACCACCGTGTTCGGCGACGGGTCCGCCGATCAGGGCGGCGGCTTCATGGGCAAGCTGCTGGGTGCGGGCAAGCGCCTGGTGACGGGGGAAAGCCTGTTCACCACCGTTTTCACGCATAGGGGTTCGGGCAAGGCGCGCGTCTCGTTCGCGGCGCCGGTGCCGGGGGCCATCCTGCCAATCAAGCTGGACGACGTCGGCGGGCGGCTGATCTGCCAGAAGGACGCCTTCCTGTGCGCGGCGCGCGGCGTGTCCATCGGCGTACACTTCCAGCAGCGCATCATGACCGGCCTGTTCGGCGGTGAAGGCTTCATCATGCAGAAGCTGGAAGGCGACGGCTGGGTCTTTGTCCAGATGGGCGGCACCGTGATCGAACGGACCTTGCGCCCCGGAGAGGAATTGCATGTCGACACCGGCTGCGTCGCCGCATTCCAGCCCAGCATCGAATTCGACGTGGTGCGTGCCGGATCGGTCAAGTCGATGATCTTCGGCGGCGAAGGCGTGTTCTTCGCCCGGCTGCGCGGCCCCGGCAAGGTCTGGATTCAGTCGCTGCCGTTCTCGCGCCTCGCCGGGCGGATGCTGGCGGCGGCCGGGTCCACGGGCGGCCAGAGCCGGGGCGAAGGCTCGCTGCTGGGATCGTTCGGCAACCTTATCGACGGCGATTGATGACGCCGATGTAATGTCCGGGACAGCGCGCCGTCATAGCTTGTGGCGCACTGTCCCGGCATGAACGCTGGATCCTGTTCCTTGCCGGTGATATCACGATATGATATCGCGCTATCATGACCCGCATCCTTGCCGACCTGCCTGAGGAAGACATTCGCTGGCTCGACGCGCGCGCCGCCGAACTCGGCCAGTCGCGCGCGGCGGTGCTGCGCGAAGCGGTGACCACTTACAAGGCACAGGCCCAGCCGGCCAGCGGCAAGGAATGGCTCGATCAGGCGTTCGGGATCTGGAAGGATCGTGCGGGCTGCGAAGATGCCGTTTCAGGGCAACGCCGCGAACGCGCGCAGTACCTCGATCGGTCCGACGGAAAGCCTTCTGCCCAGTGAGCGGCTATTCCTTCGACAGCAACATCCTGATCGACGCGCTGAACGGACACCGCCCGGCGCACTTCGAGATCGCGCGCGTCGATCGCCCGTGCATCAGCCGTCTGGTCTGGACCGAGGTGCTTTCCAGGGAAAGCGGCCCTACCCTGCGCAACATCGAAATATTCCTGTCCGGCTTCCTGATAGAGGAAGTGGACGCCGAGATTGCCCGCCACGCCGCAGCGCTGCGACGGGAACGGCCAAGGCTGAAGTTGCCCGACGCCATCGTTCTGGCATCGGCGCAAGTCCGGCAGCGCATTCTGGTTACACGAAATACCAAGGATTTCCCGGCAAGCATGCCGGGCATCCGCGTTCCCTATTCGCTTTGAGCGGCCTCATTCTCTCTAGATCGAAAGCATCGGCAAAATGTGTGGCATCATCGGCATCGTCGGCAAGGAAGACGTGGCAGAGCGGTTGGTCGACGGACTGCGCCGGATGGAATATCGCGGCTATGACAGCGCCGGCGTCTGCACCCTCGACGATGGCCAACTGGTTCGTCGCCGCGCCGAGGGCAAGCTGATGAACCTCGTCAAGGAACTGGCAGGCAACCCCGCGCCGGGGCTGACCGGCATTGCGCATACCCGCTGGGCCACTCACGGCGCGCCGACTGCGGCCAATGCCCATCCCCACGCCACGGCCGAACTGGCGCTGGTTCACAACGGCATCATCGAGAACTTCAAGCCGCTGCGTGAAGCGCTGGAATCGCGCGGCCGCAAGTTCGAGAGCCAGACCGACACCGAAGTCGTCGCGCACCTCGTCTCCGAACAGGTGGAAGCCGGCATCGCTCCCGAAGACGCGGTGAAGGCAATACTGCCGCAACTGCGCGGCGCCTTCGCGCTCGCCATCGCCTTCCGCCGCTTCCCCGACATGCTGATCGGCGCGCGCCTCGGCTCGCCGCTGGTCGTCGGTTATGGAGAGGGCGAGACGTACCTGGGTTCCGATGCGCTGGCGCTGGCGCCGCTGACGCAGCGCATCACCTACCTTGAGGAAGGCGACTGGGTGGTCATCACCCGCGACGGCGCGCAGATCTACGACGCCGAAAACAACCGGGTCGAGCGCGAGATTGTAACGTCCGGCGCATCCGCCGTCGCGATCGAGAAGGGCAATTTCCGCCACTTCATGCAGAAGGAAATCTTCGAGCAGCCCACCGTCGTCGCCCAAACGCTGCGGTCGTACCTGCGGCAGGTCGATCAGTCGGTGGCGCTGCCCCAGATCGACTTCGACCTGAGCACGGTAAAGCGCATCACCATCGTCGCCTGCGGCACCAGCTTCTACGCCGGCATGGTGGCCAAATACTGGATCGAAACGTTCGCACGCCTGCCGGTGGACATCGACGTTGCGTCGGAATTCCGGTATCGCGATCCCGTGCTGGAGGACGGCGGCCTTGCCCTGTTCATCTCGCAATCGGGCGAGACGGCGGACACGCTGGCTGCATTGCGCCACTGCAAGGCGGCGGGCCAGACCATCGCCGTCGTCGTCAACGTGCCCACCAGCACCATGGCCCGCGAGGCCGACCTCCTGCTGCCCACGCACGCGGGGCCGGAAATCGGCGTCGCCTCGACCAAGGCGTTCACCTGCCAGCTGGCGGTACTCGCCGCCTTGGCCGCGCATCTGGCAGTGAAGCGCGGGCGCATGGATCGCGACGAAGAGGCGCAGGTCGTCCAGCATCTGCTGGAGGTGCCCGCCTGCTTCAACGCCGCGCTCGACCATGATGAGGAAATTGCCGCGATGGCGCACCTCATCGCCCCCGCCCGCGACGTGCTGTATCTGGGCCGCGGACCGGATTACCCGCTGGCGCTGGAAGGTGCGCTGAAGCTAAAGGAAATCAGCTATATCCACGCCGAAGGCTATGCTTCGGGCGAGATGAAGCACGGGCCCATCGCCCTCATCGACGAAGCGGTGCCGGTTATCGTGCTGGCCCCGTCGGGTCCGCTGTTCGAGAAGACCGTCAGCAACATGCAGGAAGTTCGCGCGCGCGGTGGCAAGGTGGTGCTGATCTCCGACGCCGAAGGCATCGCCGAAGCCGGCGACGGCTGCATCGCCACGATCGAGATGCCGCGTGTCCACCCCCTGATCGCGCCGCTGGTCTATGCCGTGCCGGTGCAGTTGCTGGCCTACCATGTCGCCTGCGTGAAAGGCACCGATGTGGATCAACCTCGCAACCTGGCGAAGAGTGTCACGGTCGAATAGAACCTTGTTATCCCCGGCCGAGCCCGCGTAGCTTTACCTACTACTAACCATTGCAACCCTATCGCTTGGTCGTGAATACGCGAACGGTCTCCAGCAAAGCCCTGTCTCAGGGCTTGCCCCTTTCCGCCATGCTCGGCATCTCAGATCCGGGCGACGGGGACTGGGTGCGGCTTCGCGCGATGCAGTACGCCACCCTGCGGCATGCCCTGGTCACGCGGCTGGGGACGCAGGCGGCGGGCGCGCTGGCTGCCGGCATGCTGTTGCTGGGACGCATCCATCCGATGGCGATCCTGTCGTGGATCGCAGCAGTCGCCGCAACGCAGTGGTACGCCTGCCGCCTCGACAGGCGGCTTACGCGGGCCGATCATGGTCGCATCACGTCCGTAGAAGTGCGCCGCCACGCCCTCGGCCCCTTGCTCAACGCCCTTGTCTGGGCGCTGCCGCTGTGGGCGTTCGGGCCGTTCGTGGATGCGCAGACACTGGTCAAGCTGTGGACGGTGCTGGCGATGCTGATGGCCGCCTCCGTCATCCTGCTACCGGCGGTGCCGCTGGTGACGCTCGTCTTTTCGGGTGTGGTGGGCCTGTCGGCGATCGCGTGGTTCGTCGTTTCCGGTAGCCTCGACATGGCCGCCATCGCCTCGCTGTTCCTCTGCATCGTCGCCATCGGCGCGGTCGAAGGCGCGCGCCGATACCTGACCGGGCAGATCGCCGAAGCGGGCATCGTCGAAAAGGATCAGGTCGTATCGCTGCTGCTTCGCGAGTTCGAGGAAGGCGACGCCGACTGGCTGTGGCAGACCGACACCGCGCGCCGCGTCCGCTCCGTCTCCCCCCGCTTCGCCTTTGCGCTCAGCAGCACCGCCGCCGAGATCGAGGGCATGCCCCTGCTGCGCCTGATCGCCGGGTCGGCCTGGGACAGCGGCCAGTTTCCGCCCAGCCTGCACGATCTGGCAGAGCGGCTGAAGCATCGCGAACCCTTCGCCAACCTGCTGGTGCGGGTGATGGTGCGCGGTGATGCCCGCTGGTGGGAGCTTTCGGGCACCCCTCGCTTCGCTGCGAACGGCACGTTCGAAGGGTACCGCGGCGTCGGCTCCGACGTTACCGAGGCGCGCGAGAATTCCGACAAGATCGCCTGGATGGCCCGCTACGACACGCTGACCGGCCTGCCCAACCGCACTATGCTGACCGAAACGCTGGCAACCGCGCTGAGTGACGCGGCCAGGTGGCGGACCCGCTGCGCTTTCCTGATGATCGACCTCGACCGATTCAAGGCAGTGAACGACACGCTGGGTCACCATGTCGGCGACCAGTTGCTGGCGCGCGTATCGGAACGGCTGAAAGAGCAGATGACCGAGAACGAGCTGTGCGGTCGCCTGGGCGGGGACGAATTCGCGGTGGTCCTGCGCGACGTGACTGACGCTGCCCATGTCGAGCGCTTTGCGCGGCGGGTGATAGAGCGGCTTTCCCAGCCTTACGAAGTCGATCACCACACGCTTTTCGTCGGCGCTTCGATCGGCTCTGCCGTGGGTCCGCGCGATGGGTCGACGGTGGAAAAGATCATGCGCAACGCCGATCTTGCGCTGTACCGGTCCAAGGACGGCGGCGGCAATGCGCACCGCACGTACGAGCCGGCACTCCACGCCCATGCGGAGGAACGCCGCAAGCTGGAAGTGGCGCTGCGCCGCGCGGTTGATCGGGACGAGATGAGCCTGGCATTCCAGCCCGTGGTCGACGCGCATTCCGAAAGCATCGTCAGCTTCGAGGCGCTGCTGCGCTGGCACAGCAAGGAACACGGCCCCGTCAGCCCCGCAAAGTTCGTGCCTCTGGCGGAGGATACCCGGCTGATCATCCCGATCGGCGAATGGGTGCTGCGCGAGGCGTGCAGGGAGGCCATGAACTGGCCCGCGCATATCCGGATCGCGGTGAACGTCTCGGGCGAGCAGTTGCTGGATGCCAACTTCGCGGCCAGCGTAGTGGGCGCGCTGTCCGGCAGCGGACTGCCCGCCAGCCGGCTGGAGATCGAAGTCACCGAAAGCATCTTCCTGCGCGACGCCACGCAGGCCCGCACCGCGCTGGAGCAGGTCATGGCGCTGGGCTGCGCCGTGGCCCTCGACGATTTCGGCACCGGCTATTCCTCGCTCGGGTACCTGCGCAAGATGCGCTTCTCCACCATCAAGGTGGACCGTTCCTTCGTACAGGGCGCGGCAACCGGCAACCCCGAAAGCTTGGCGATCATCCGCGCCGTCGTCGCCATGGCCGACAGCCTTGGCATGTCGACCACGGCGGAAGGCGCGGAAACGGAAAAGGAAGTGCGGATCATCCGCGAACTGGGATGTCGCAAGATTCAGGGCTTCTTCTTCGGCCGTCCCATGACGGCCACCGATGCAAGCGCGCTGTTCCGGCGACACTCATCGCAGGAAAGCGTGGCTTAGCGCGCCTGCCCTTGTCGATGCGTCCTCAAGCCCCGGCCCTTCCCAAGGCGACGGGGTTCGAAGGGCAGTGCTTCAGCCGCGAACCGCTGCCAGCGCGTCGTGAAATGCACGCACTGCGACTTCCTCGTCGCCGTTCCAGACAGCGCCGGACACTGCCAGGAAGTCTGCCCCCGCGCGCACCACATCGCCGCAGTTATCCGGCGTAATGCCGCCGATAGCGACGCAGGGAATCTCGAAGATCGCCTGCCACCATTCCAGCAGGTCCAGCCCCGCGACGTGCTTGGTCACCTTGGTGGTGGTCGGGAAGAAGGCTCCGAATGCGACGTAATCGGCGCCGTTCTCTCCGGCTTCCATGGCAAGATGGCGGCTGGCGTTGCAGGTCACGCCGATCTGCGCATCCCGGCCCAGCGCCTGACGCGCTTCCTCGACGGTGCCGTCTTCCTGTCCCAGATGGACGCCGTCCGCACCGAGCCGCTTGGCGAGGCCGATCGAATCGTTGACGATGAAGGCAGTACCCCGGTCCGCGCAGATCTTCTGGAGCGGTTCGGCAAGCCGCGCGGCTTCGTGCTGATCCACGTCCTTGACCCGGAACTGGAATGCCGCAACCTCGCCCGCGTCCAGCGCCCGCGCCAGACGGTCGGCAAACGCCCCGCCCACGTCGAGCGGCGAGATCAGGTAAAGCTGCGTGGGTTCGCGCGGAATGTCGGCTTCGTCTTTCATGCCGGTGCTCTAGCCCGATAACGGCGCCGCGCCAAGTATCGGAGAAGTTGCGCACGTTCGGGAACCATTCAGGCGCAAGCGTGTTCATTCGCGCGCCATGAGGATTTCCCCGAAGCTCGCCCCTGCTGCGGCGCTGCTGGCGGCTCTGCTGCCCGGCTGCACCATGATCCCCCCGGCCGACCCGGCACGGATGCAGGGCTACGCGCCTGCCGATGCGCCGCCCCCTGCAGGCTATCCTCCCCAAACCGCGCCTGCGCCTTACACCCCCGCCCAGACATACACGCCGCCGTATGCTCCGCCCCCTGCGCCCAGCGAACTCCCGCCCGCAGCACCGCTGACTTACGCCGCCATCGGCCAGACCGTCACCGTCAGCGGGCCGCGCATCACGCCGCTTGCCGTGCTGGAAGACAGCCGCTGTCCGATGAACGCGCGCTGCGTGTGGGCCGGACAAGTCCGCCTGCGCGTCCGCATCGACAGCGGCCGCGGGGGTGAGGTGGAAATGACGTCGGGCAAGCCGGTGTCGGTCGCCGACGGCGCGCTGGAACTGGTGGAGGTGCGTCCTGACAAGGCCGCGGGCGGACAGAACAACGGAACGGTGGCCCAATCCGCCTACCGCTTCGGATTCCGCTTCTCGGGAGGATACTGAACCGTCCTGCCGGGCGACGCAAAAAGGCGGCACCCCTGCGGGCACCGCCTTGTTGTCGCGAACCGGTAGAACGGATCAGGCGGCGGCTGCCGCTTCCACCTTCTGGGTCGATCCGACGTAGATCGTCTCGATCGCTTCGGACAGCGCGGCGTCGAATTCGTCGTCGCTCATCTGCGCGCGCAGGTCTGACAGCAGCGCTCGGCTGAAGCTGGCGATGATGCCCTTGTTCTTCGCCAGTTCGACGCAGGCGTCGGCGCGCGAATAGCCGCCCGAAAGCGCCACCACGCGCAGCACGCGGGGATGCTCCACCAGCGGGTCGAACGTGCCCGGCACGATCGGCAGCGACAGCTTGAGCATGACCTTCTGCCCTTCCGGCAGTTCGTCGAGGTTCTTGAGGATTTCCGTCAGCAGGATCGCATCGCACTCGGCGCGGGTCTCGCTCTTGATGTTCACCTCGGGCTCGATGATCGGCATCATGCCGTGCGAGAGCACCTGCGCACCGATCTCGAACTGCTGCTTCACCACGGCGGCGATGCCCTCGGCATTGGCAGAGTTGATGACCGAACGCTCCTTGGTGCCATAGACGCCCAGCGCCTTCGAGCGCGCAAGCAGCTCGTCCAGCGTGGGCATGGGCTTCATGAGCTGCACGCCGTTGGCTTCGTCCTCAAGACCCTTGTCGATCTTGATGAAGGGCACCACGCCCTTGGCGATCAGCGCCTGCGGGGTCGGCACGCCGTCCACGGTTCCGTCCATGGTCCGCTCGAACAGGATCGCACCGATGACCTTCTCCCCCGTGAAGGCCTTCGACGAGATGATCCGCGCGCGCATTTCGTGGATCAGGCCGAACATTTCCTCCTCGCTCGACCAGGCGTCCTCCTCTACGCCATAGCCCTTGAGCGCCTTGGGCGTGGACCCGCCACTCTGGTCGAGTGCGGCGATGAAGCCGTCTCCGTCCGCCATCTTGGCGGTCATTTCCGAATACTGCATGGTTTCTCCTCCTGAGGTGTTCGGCAACTTGAAAATCAGCCTACGCCGCGCCCCCTGCGTTCGCAACTGCGGCATAGGCCCGTGGGAACTCAACTAGGGATGGCCCGAGGCGGCACGTGTCGGGCCCGTGCGTGCAGCATAACGTTGAGCCGCCTCCGCAACGGAATGTCCACATAGCGCACGCAGAGCCAGCCCAGCCCCACGCACGCTGCCAGGTATATCGCGCCCATGAGCACATCGTTCCAGCCCAGGTCGTCCTTGAAGTAGCGCAGCGGCTCCATCAGCGCCCAGTGCACGGCATAGACGGCGTAGGACACCTCCCCCAGAAACCACGCCATCGGCATCAGCACGCGCGAAGGCTCTCCCCGCGATCCCAGCCAGACCAGCAGCGGCGCAACCACGATGGCGCATGCCAGATCGTACCAACCCTTCGGGACGAATGCGGGATCCGCCACCAGCATCGCCACGATGGCGACAAAGCAGAACAAGCCCAGCCAGCCGGGGTGACGCACGTCCTTGGCGGGCAGGCCAGCAAGCCAGACGCCGATGCTGAACGACATCGTGGTACGCAGCATCGTGATGCCAAGCTGGCTCCACAGCGGGCCAAGGTTGCCGCCGTTGCGGTCCAGCACTTCGGGCGCGAAGAACCAAGCGGCGATCAGCGCGATGCCCAATTGCGCCATCCGGGGCACGCGGAACAGCACCACCGCCAGCCCCACGCTCGCCACCAGTTCGAAGAACAATGACCACGCCGGGACGTTCGTGGGGAACAGCGTGTTGGTGAAGGGAGATGGCAGCATCAGCAGATTGAACGGCAGCGACTTGGCGATCTTGGCGTAGCTGTAGACGTCGCCCTTGCCGGTCCAGTGATTGGACATCGCCGACAGCGTGGTGATCACGATCCCCGCCAGGAACAGCGGGTAGAGCCGCACCACGCGCTGCTTCATGAAGCCCCAGACGGTCAGCCCGGCGCGCCATCGCGGCAGGTAGGTCCGGCACAGCACGAAGCCCGAAAGCGCGAAGAAGAAGTCCACCGCGACATAGCCGTGCGGGGCCTGCGAGATGTTGTAGTGGAACAGCGCCACGGCCAGCGCGGCGATCCCGCGCATGCCGTCCAGCGTGACGTACCGGCCCTGCCAGGGCGGTGCGGTGCGTTCACTGGCGTTCATGCGCGGCGCATCATCCCAAAACATCCCCCCATCGTCCCGGCAAAGGCCGGGATCACGCCCTGATCAGACCGAAAGCGCCGCGACGCCCGGCAGTTCCTTGCCTTCCATCCATTCGAGGAAGGCACCGCCCGCTGTCGAGATGTAGGAAAAGTCCTGAGCCACGCCCGCATGGTTGAGCGCCGCCACGGTGTCTCCGCCGCCCGCGACCGACACCAGCGAGCCTTCCGCCGTCAGAGCGGCAGCGGTCTTCGCCAGTGCCACGGTGGCGGCATCGAAGGGCTGCATCTCGAACGCGCCGAGCGGGCCGTTCCACACCAGCGTGCGGCAGGTCTTGAGGACGTCGCCCAGCGTTTCAGCGGCATTCGGCCCGGCATCGAGGATCATTTCGTCGGCAGCGACTTCGTGCACATTGACGGTGCGCAGCGACGCCGGGTTGGCGGCGAATTCCCTGGAGACAACGACGTCGTATGGCAGGTGGACCGTACAGCCCGAGGCATCTGCAGTGGCGAGGATCTCGTTGGCGGTGTCCGTCAGGTCATGCTCGCAAAGCGATTTGCCCACGTCCACGCCCTTCGCCGCAAGGAAGGTGTTGGCCATGCCGCCGCCGATGATCAGGTGGTCGACCTGCGTGACGAGGTGCTTGAGCACGTCCAGCTTGGACGACACCTTGGCGCCGCCCACGACCGCCGCCACCGGCTTTTCGGGAGTGCCGAGCGCCTTGTCCAGCGCCTCAAGCTCCGCCTGCATCGACCGACCGGCATAAGCGGGCAGAACGTGCGCCAGACCTTCGGTGGTGGCATGGGCGCGGTGCGCGGCGGAAAAGGCGTCGTTAACGTAGAAGTCCGCATTCGCAGCGATTGCGGCGGCGAGTTCGGGGTCGTTCTTTTCCTCGCCCTTCCAGAAACGGGTGTTTTCCAGGATCGCGATGTCGCCCGCGCGCAAGATGCCGACCGCCTGCCTGACGACGTCACCCGCGATCTCGGGCACAAACATCACTTCCTTGCCCAGCGTCTTCTCGACCGCGCCGACCACCATCGACAGAGACTGGGTTGAGACGCGCTCGCCCTTGGGACGGCCGAAGTGCGCGAGGAGGAGAACCTTGGCGCCCTTTTCACTCAGTTCCAGTACGGTCGGCGCGGCGGCGCGGATGCGCGTATCGTCAGTGACCGCACCGTCCTGCATCGGCAGGTTGAGGTCTACACGCACAAGCGCGACCTTGCCGTTCACGTCGCCCAGATCATCAAGGGTCTTGAAAGCGCTCATGTCTCGATCCTTATCTCGTCGCCGACGGCAATCGCGCCGTCATCCAGCACCGTGCCCAGTACGCCACCCCGCCAGTCCGGCATGAGCGCGCCCTTGAGACCCGGCGCCACCTCTTCCATGCGGCTGCACGGATCGCATTCCATGGTAATCGCGATGCGCAAAGTCGGCCCGATCGCCACGACATAGCCGGTTTCGCGCGGGAAACGCAGCCCTTCCACCAGCAGGTTCGCGCGGCGCGCATGCCAGGGCGGCATGTTGCCGAACAGGTCCGTGACGTTCAGGTCGCCCAGCGCGGCCCGCCAGCTTTCGATTTCCATCAGGGAGACCTGCCGCCGGGGCCGCCGGCCCGGACGCACCGCGCCGCGAAAGTCCCCGTGGACTCCCGCGGCGGTAGTGACGGTGACGGACCGCAGTTCCTCCATCGGTGCGCGCGGGCGTGCCCGCCGCGCGATACCGATGATGCGGCCCGTCTCCATCTATGGCCTCAGAGCAGGCCGCCGATCACGC
This sequence comes from Novosphingobium gossypii, assembly GCF_050433305.1. Classification (NCBI taxonomy): domain Bacteria; kingdom Pseudomonadati; phylum Pseudomonadota; class Alphaproteobacteria; order Sphingomonadales; family Sphingomonadaceae; genus Novosphingobium; species Novosphingobium gossypii. Next base: position 778,940 of record NZ_JBNPXM010000001.1, read on the forward strand.
CGGCCGTATCGACCATGCGGTTCGAGAAGCCCCACTCGTTGTCGTACCACGACAGCACGCGCACCAGCTTGCCTTCGAGCACGGCGGTTTCAAGGCTGTCGATGGTGGACGAGTGTGCATCGTGGTTGAAGTCGATCGAGACCAGCGGCTCCTCGGTGTAGCCGAGCACGCCCTTCAGTTCGCCCTCTGCCGCTTCCTTGAGCAGAGCGTTCACCTCTTCCGCCGTAGTGTCGCGCTGCGGCACGAAAGTCAGGTCCACGACCGAGACGTTTGGGGTCGGCACGCGGATCGAAGAACCGTCCAGCTTGCCCTTCAGATCGGGCAGAACCAAGCCCACGGCAACGGCGGCGCCGGTGCTGGTGGGGATCATGTTCATCGCAGCGGCGCGGGCGCGGCGCGGGTCAGAGTGGATCTGGTCGAGGATCTTCTGGTCGTTGGTGTACGAATGGATCGTGGTCATCAGACCGCGCTCGATACCGATCTTCTCGTGCAGAACCTTGGCGAAGGGCGCGAGGCAGTTGGTGGTGCACGATGCGTTCGACACCACGGTATGCTCAGCGGTGAGCTGGTCGTGGTTGACGCCGTAGACGACGGTGAGGTCGACGTTCTTGGCCGGAGCCGAGATCAGCACGCGCTTGGCACCGGCTTCGATGTGCTTCGACGCGGAAGCCTTGTCGGTGAAGAAGCCGGTGCATTCCAGCGCGATGTCGATGCCGTTGGCGGCATGCGGCAGGTTCGCGGGATCGCGCTCCGCCGTCACCTTGATGCGCTTGCCGTTGACGATCAGGTCGTCGCCGTCGACTTCGACAGTGCCCGCAAACGCACCGTGGACGCTGTCACGCTTGAAGAGGAGGGCATTGGCCTTGGCGCTGGCAAGGTCGTTGATCGACACCAGTTCCAGGTCATGGTCGGTCCGCTCCAGAATGGCGCGGGCGACATTGCGTCCAATACGTCCGAAACCGTTGATCGCAACCTTGATCGCCATAATCCTAATCTCCTCTTAGACTTAGACGCTGAGCTTTTCCAGAATCTGCGGCACGATCGCATCGACGGTGAAGCCGAAACGCTCGAACAGAACCTTGGCCGGGGCAGACGCGCCGAAGCGGTCCAGCCCGATGTTGAGGCCGCCGTTGCGGCTGAATGCGGTGAAGCGTTCCCAACCGTGAGTCACGCCCGCCTCGATCGAGACGCGCAGGATCGACGGGTCGTTCGGCAGGACTTCGTGCTTGTAGGCAGCGTCCTGGGCCGCGAAAAGTTCCATGCAGGGCATGGAAACCACATCTGCGCCAATGCCCTGGCCCTGCAGCGCGTCGCGCACCTTGACCGCCAGTTCCACTTCGGAACCGGTGGCGATCAGGATCACCTTGCGGTCGCCTTCGGCACGGCGCAGCGTGTAGGCGCCGCGCGCCGACAGCATCGTGCCCGAAGTGCGCAGCTGCGGCAGGTTCTGGCGGGTCAGCGCCAGGACCGAGGGCGTCTCCGCGCTGCCCAGCGCGATCTGCCAGCATTCCGCCGTCTCGATCACGTCCGCCGGGCGGAACACGTTGAGGTTAGGGATGAGGCGCAGCGACATGACCGTTTCGACCGGCTGGTGCGTCGGGCCATCTTCGCCAAGGCCGATGCTGTCATGCGTCAGCACGTAGATCACGCGGGTCTGCTGCAGCGCCGACATGCGGATCGCGTTGCGGGCATAGTCCGAGAAGATCAGGAACGTGCCGCCGTAAGGGATCACGCCGCCGTGCAGCGCCATGCCGTTCATCGCCGCCGACATGCCGAATTCACGGATGCCGTAGTAGACGTAGCGACCGGCATAGTCCTCTGCCGAAAACGCCGACTGGCACTTGGCCTTGGTGTTGTTCGATCCGGTAAGGTCCGCCGATCCGCCGACCATTTCGGGCACCAGCGGAGCAAGGACGTTGAGCACGTTTTCCGACGCCTTGCGGGTGGCCACGGTGCTTTCATTCTCAAGCCAGCTGGCGAAGGTCTTCGCGGCTTCGTCACCCGAGGGCAGGTCGCCTGCCATGCGGCGCTCGAATTCGGCCTTATTCGGATGGACGGCGAGGCGCGCTTCCCATTCCTGACGGACGGCGGTGTTGCGCTTGCCGATCAGGTGCCAGTCGGCAGCGATCTCCGAAGGGATCTCGAACGGCTCCGAAGTCCAGCCGATGTTCGCACGGGTAGCGGCGATCTCGGCGTCGCCCAGCGGCGAGCCGTGAACGTCGTGGCCGCCTTCCTTGTTGGGAGCGCCCTTGCCGATCAGCGTGCGGCAGGCAACCAGCGTCGGCTTGTCCGAAGCGGCGGCCTGGCCCAGCGCCCGCTCGATATCGGCGAAATCATGGCCGTCGCACTCGAACACGTCCCAGCCCGAAGCGCGGTAGCGGCCCGGGATGTCTTCCGAAGTCGACAGCGAGGCGTCGCCATCGATGGTGATCTTGTTGTCGTCCCACAGCACCTTGAGGCGCCCCAGCTTGAGCGTGCCAGCCAGACCGATCGCTTCGTGGTTCACGCCTTCCATCAGGCAGCCGTCACCGGCGATGACCCAGGTGTTGTGATCGACGATCTCGTCACCGAAGGTCGCGGCCAGATGACGCTCTGCCATGGCCATGCCCACGGCCATGGCCACGCCCTGGCCCAGCGGCCCGGTTGTGCACTCCACGCCTTCGATCAGGAAGTTCTCAGGGTGGCCGGCGCAGACTGATCCCAGCTGACGGAAGTTCCTGATGTCGTCCAGCGTCGGGCTGGCATAGCCGGTCAGGTGCAGCAGCGAGTAGATCAGCATCGAGCCGTGGCCCGCCGAAAGCACGAAGCGGTCGCGGTCCGCCCACTTGGGGTTGGCGGGATCGAACTTGAGGAACTTGGCGAAAAGCACCGTGGCAACATCGGCCATGCCCATCGGCATGCCGGGGTGGCCGCTGTTCGCAGCCTGAACCGCGTCCATCGAAAGCGCCCGGATGGCATTGGCCATCGGCGCAAGACGGTCGGAAGCGAGGGTCATGGGATTACTCCGGGTACGCGCGGAAATGCGGCTACGATTCGTATTTCGCGACCCCCTTTAGGCAGAGGCCGTCCCGCGTCAAGTTCACCGCCGGTTTTCACCCTCCCCCGGCGTACGGCCATCATTAATTCGCGTTCCGTCGCATGTCGCGCACCCTTGGAGCGGAAATGAATGAGAAGGTTGTGAACAACCCGCGCCAAGTCCTTGCCCCTGCGCACGGAGCGGCGCAGCGCAACCCGATGACCAACCCGCACAAAGATCGGGTCGGGGCTGCCCCCCCTGCTCCGACAGCCCCAACCCCTTTGGCGCTGTCGCTGCTGGCGCTGGACCGGATCGAGGCTGCCTTGTCGCGTATCGAAGGTGCCGCGCCTGCCTGCGTCGCCCGCGACGGCGATCTGCGACGCCGCCATGACGCATTGAAAGCCAGCGTGGCCCAATCCCTTGCCGGGCTGGACGAACTGCTGGCGGTTGCCGCCCGCCCTGAGCAGGCTCCGGAGGAGGATATCTGATGGGCAACGTTACGCTTGGCATCGGCGGCCGCGAATTCATGCTTGCCTGCGCCGATGGAGAGGAAGCGCATGTCCTGCGGCTGGCGCGCCTCATCGATTCGAAGGTGACGGCCTCCGGCGCAGTCGGGCAGACCGAGACGCGAATGCTGCTGTTCGCGGCGCTGATGATGGCCGACGAACTGCACGAACTGCGCTCACGCCCCGAACCGCAACCCACGCTGCCCATCGAAGTGCCGGCAATCCCGGCGCCTTTCGCGGAACGGCTGGTAAAGATCGCGGCGCGTGTCGAAAATCTTGCCGACCTTCTTGAGACTGAAGCCGCGAACGCCTAGATAGGGCAAGACGGGATCTGCCCGGCACGTGCCGTTCGAACATCCCTGAGGCTATAAGCAATCCATTGGGGGCTGTCCCTGCCCGGATCCTGGTCCGGAACACATGGTCCCCACCTGACGTCGAGGCGTCAGAGGATTTCTAGGAAACGACCCATGGTGGACCCGTCACCCCCATTCGATCTGGCAGCTGAAAAGGCTGCGCTCCGCAGAAATTACCGTCAGGCGCGCGTCGCCCATGTAGAGGCCCTGCCGCAAAACCTGCGCGCGCTGATCCTCAATCGACCGCCAGCGCCTGTGCTGGAGCTTATCCCGGAAGGCGCGACGGTCGGCCTGTACCACCCGGCGGGCTCGGAAGCGCCCTCGATCGGTTGGGCGCGCTGGCTGTCCGAAAACGGGCACCGTATCGCGCTTCCCTTCTTCGCCACGCGCGATAGCGCCATGGGGTTCCGTCTTTGGGACAATCCCTGGGATGAAGCGAGCCTTGAACCCGGCCCCTGGCGTGCGCTGCAACCCGCCGAAGATGCCGAACCGGCAAAGCCCGACGTAGTGGTGGTGCCGCTGGTCGCCTTCACGGCGCGGGGACACCGGCTGGGCCAGGGCGGCGGCCATTACGACCGCTGGCTGGCAGCACATCCAGGCGTGACCGCAATCGGGCTTGCATGGGACTGTCAGTTGGCCGAGAAACTGCCGGTCGAACCTCACGACCGGCCCCTCGCCGCCGTGGTCACGCCGACGCGGATATACAACGGATAAGAGAGGCCCCACATGCGCGAGACACCGACCTGGCGAATCCCCTTTGGGGTACTGCTGCTGGTAGTGGCGCTGGGGGTCTACGCGATGCTGGTCGCCAGCTATGTTCCCCCGGTAATCGGCGGATGGAACGCGCTGGCACAGACTCCTGTCTACATCGTGCTGGGCGTGGTGTGGCTGTTGCCACTCAAGCGCTTCCTGATCTGGATGGAGACTGGGCGCTGGAGTGCGCCCTGTTGATGGCAGGCTTCGGGGCTAGTTGCCATTCCGTTCGCTCAGGCCGCCGAAGATTTCTCGGTGCCAAATCATCGTATCGTCACGTAGCCATGCAGTGTTTTCAGGCGTCTCGAATTTTGCAAGCTGCGCCATTTTAACGCCGTACCTGCGGCAGAATCCGATTATCTCCCACATATCATCGTCTGTTGGGAATCGGTTGAGGTTGATGAACAAATCCCTCAATTCGCCATGGTAATCCGCGACACACGCCATGCGGTCCAGCCACTCAAAAAAGGCTCTCTCGTCAGCCTCATGGTAATAAAGCACGTCGGTCGCGATGATTTGAAGAGGCTCGGTCATGTTAACTTGGTGCCAGTGCAACTCAAGCGAAGCAAGGGCCTCAAAGCGCCGCAAGCAGCCATAGATGATCTCACACACAACAACACCCGGAAGCGGCGCTGCCGCTCCCGGGTGTTGTTCCATCCGACGACGGTGCACCCTTTTCAGGGCGCACCGCTTGTCCGATCAGTAGCGGTAGTGGTCCGGCTTGAACGGGCCGGCTTCCGGCACACCGATGTAGTCGGCCTGCTTCTTCGACAGCCTAGTCAGCTTCACGCCCAGCTTTTCAAGGTGCAGCGCGGCGACCTTCTCGTCGAGGTGCTTGGGCAGCACGTAGACGTCGTTCTTGTACTCGTCGCTCTTGGTGAACAGTTCGATCTGCGCCAGCGTCTGGTTGGTGAAGCTGGCCGACATCACGAAGCTGGGGTGGCCGGTGGCGCAGCCGAGGTTCACCAAGCGGCCCTTGGCCAGGATGATGATCTGCTTGCCGTCCGGGAACGTGACGAGGTCGGTGCCCGGCTTCACTTCCTTCCACTCGTAATTGTCGAGCGCGGAAATCTGGATCTCGGAGTCGAAGTGGCCGATGTTCGAGACGATCGCCTTGTCCTTCATCGCGGCCATGTGCTCGCCGGTGATGACGGCTTCGTTGCCGGTGGCCGTCACGAAGATGTCGGCACGCGCGACGGCATCTTCCATGGTGACGACCTCGTAGCCTTCCATGGCGGCCTGCAGGGCGCAGATGGGATCGATTTCGGTAACCAGAACGCGCGCGCCGCCGTTGCGGAGCGAAGCAGCCGAGCCCTTGCCGACGTCACCGAAGCCGGCGACGCAGGCGACCTTGCCGGCCAGCATCACGTCGGTGGCGCGGCGGATCGCGTCGACCAGCGATTCACGGCAGCCGTAGAGGTTGTCGAACTTCGACTTGGTAACCGAGTCGTTCACGTTGATCGCGGGGAACGGCAGCTTGCCGTCCTTCGCCAGATGGTACAGGCGGTGGACGCCGGTGGTGGTTTCTTCCGACACGCCCTTGATCGCCTTGACGCTGGCGGTCAGGTAGCCGGGCTTTGCCTTGAGGAAGGCGTTGAGCGCGCGGACGAACTCGATTTCCTCGGCATTGCTGGGCTCGAACAGCTTTTCGCCCGCTTCGACGCGCGCGCCCCACAGTGCGAACATGGTGGCGTCGCCGCCGTCGTCGAGGATGAGGTTGGCGGTGAGGTCCGGGTTGCCCTCGCTCGACCAGTCGAAGATCTTGCCGACATAGTCCCAGTAGTCCGCCAGCGATTCACCCTTGATCGCGTAAACGGGGATTCCGGCAGCAGCGATCGCGGCAGCGGCGTGATCCTGGGTGGAGAAGATGTTGCAGGTGGCCCAGCGGACCTCTGCGCCCAGCGCGACCAGCGTCTCGATCAGCACGGCGGTCTGGATCGTCATGTGCAGCGAGCCGGTGATGCGCGCGCCCTTGAGCGGCTGCGACGCGCTGAATTCCTCGCGCAGAGCCATCAGGCCCGGCATTTCGGTTTCAGCGATGGCGATCTCGGTGCGACCGAAGTCGGCAAGGCCGATGTCGGTGATGGCATAGTCGGGGGCGATGGTGGTGGCCACTTGGGTCTCCATTGGATAGCGTCACGCCGGGACCGCCCGTGGTGAAGACCACCAACGATGCCGGCAATGTCGCGTCCCTACCCGCTCAGCCCGCCCGAAGCAAATATAAAGATATCTTTATATCCGCCGCGTTCGCCTTTGCCTGTGCGGTGCCGGTTGCCCACACGGCGACGTGCCCTATATCTGCGGGGCAACGCAATTCCCCGTCACGAAAGGACGAATGTCATGACCATCGCCGTGGGCGACACCCTGCCCGACGTAAAGCTCATCAAGGTCGGCGAAAGCGGTCCCGAGCCGGTGCAGTCTTCCGAATACTTCGCCGGCAAGAAGGTGGCGCTGTTCGCAGTGCCGGGCGCATTTACCCCGACCTGTTCGGCCAAGCACTTGCCGGGTTTTGTCGAAAAGGCTGAAGAACTGAAGGCGAAGGGCATCGACGAGATCGCCTGCGTGTCCGTCAACGATGCCTTCGTGATGGGCGCCTGGGGCAAGGTTTCCGAGGCCGAGAACGTCACGCTGCTGGCTGACGGCAATGCCGACTTCGCCAAGGCGGTGGATCTGGTCATGGACGGCTCGGGCTTCGGCATGGGCACCCGCAGCCAGCGTTACTCCATGGTTGTGGACAACGGTGTCGTCTCGCAGATCAACGTCGAGGCGCCCGGCACGTTCGAAGTCAGCTCGGCGGATTACCTGCTCGGCCAGCTGTGAGCGTTCGAGCATAACAGAATGAAAGGGCGGCCTTCCTGCGGGGAGATCGCCTTTTTCATCGGCTGCGGCGACTGACGATGCGCGGCACGTAGACGACGACGTGGCCCCCCGCATAGATCCGCTGCCAGGCGCGGCTGTTGGCCAGCGCCTTTGCCAGCGGGCGGTTGTGGCGTTCGTCCAGCACGAAGGCGGCCGGGTTCCACTTGCGCACCACGTCCACCAGCGGGACGATGCCGTTTTCGATCCCGCCGTTGTACTGCCACTCCTCCCGCGTGTAGCGGTAATAGCGACCGTCGTAAGCCACCTTCCAGTCGGGATAGCCGGTGTCGATGATGGCCCCGCCGAATGGGAAGTCGCCATAGATCGTGCCCTTCACCGGATATTGGCGCAGATGCTGCAAGGCGTCGAGCGGCAGCGTGGGGGCAAAGCGTGTCGGCTGCAGCACCGGCATGACCAGCGCCACCAGCAGGATCGATCCGAGCACCACGCCCACTTCGCGGCGATCCGGACCTGTGGCCCTGCTGCCGCCCCCGCCTGTAACTGCGCGGGCGATCACGGGGATCATCGCCATGCCCCAGAACAGCACGAAGCGGTATGTCATGACCGCCATCAGCAGCAATCCCAGCGCCACTGCGACTTCCGACGCATCGAAGCGACGAGACCGCGCGATGAGCCATGCGGTGACAAGGACGACCAGCGCCGCCAGCACGGCCTTGGGCTGGTTGGCCGGAATCCACAACGGAAACCATTCGCTGGCGCCGATGGCGATGCTGGCCCGGGCGTTGGTCGCGGCGACGGCAAGGGTGTTCCACCCGTCAGGCGTCGCGAACATCGCAGCGGTTCCGATTGCCGCCAGCGCGGTCGGCGCAACCGGCATGGCTGCTCGCCCGCGCAGCCATCCGAGCCAGCCCGGCACAGACGCAAAGGTCATCGCCGCGACACCGACGCTTACCGAAGGGTGAAGGTTCTGCCAGACGACCAGCAGCGGCGCCCCCAGCGCGATCGTCGTGATCGGCCGATAGTCCAGCTGTCGCAGCGCCAGCAGCAGCCCGAAGCACAGGCATCCGAACGTCTGCGGCCTGATGCTGGCGGTGGTCATGGTGACGATGAAGGCAAGCGCCAATGCCAGGGCCACCGCTCCCGCAGTGGCGCCGCGAACGCGGCATGCCATCGCCACTGCCCAGAACCCGCCCAGCCAGCATAACGCATCGAACAGGCGCAGCAGATCCCAGCCCCCTGCCCTGCGCACCAGCGCCATCAATGCCTGTCCGGCCCAGGCGACGGCAGGCAGCGGCTCATCCATGTGCAAAGCCGCGAATGGCTCCGTGGCCAGCGGGCCGCCGCGATCGAGGATCAGTTCGCCCAGCTTGAGCTGCCAGAAGATGTCGACGTCCCAGATCGGTCGGCGCAGCAAGACATACAGCATCATTGCCGGGACGAGCAGGCAGGCTACACGCAGCGCAGTCGTCAGGCCGTCCTGCAAATTCCCCTCATCTGGCCCCCCGCTACGCATCTGCCCGATCATTCCTGCCTGCCCACCGGAAAGTCGCGCCCGGACGCGCGCCTCTGGCTTTCCCCGCGTGCCGGTTCAAGCGCCTTTTCCCGAAGCGGTCAGTAACCCATCAGGCTGAGCACTTCCTTGCGGGAGCGTTCGTCCTCCAGGAAAGTGCCCATCATGCGGCTGGTGATCATGCCGACGCCGGGCGTACGCACGCCGCGCGCCGTCATGCAGGCATGGTTCGCCTCGATCACCACGGCGACGCCCTGCGGCTTCAGGTGCTGCCAGATGCACTGCGCCACTTCGGCAGTCAGTCGCTCCTGGATCTGCAAGCGCCGCGCAAACCCGTGAAGCACGCGCGCCAGCTTGGAAATCCCGACGACGTGATTGCGCGGCAGGTACGCGATCGCAGCCTTGCCGATGATCGGCGCCATGTGATGTTCGCAGTGCGACTGGAACGGGATGTCCTTCAACAGGACAACCTCGTCGTAGCCGCCCACTTCCTCGAAGATGCGGCTGAGGTGGATCGCCGGATCCTCCTGATAGCCCTGGCAATATTCCAGCCAGGCGCGCGCGACCCGCTTGGGCGTGTCGATCAGGCCTTCCCGGGTCGGATCGTCACCGGCCCATTCGATCAGCGTGCGGACGGCATCCTGGACATGCTCGGGCACTTGCGGCTTGCCGAGGGGATTGTCCTCATCGGGACCGACCAGACTGCTCATCCGACTTGTTCCTTTTCAACTTCGCCTTCAGCCGCGCCCGGATCAGGTGCCCCTTGCGACGGAACAGACCGCGCTGCGCGACAGGCTCGAACATCTCATCGGGGCGTTCCGGATCGAGCACCCCGCTTTCGCCGATTGCTCTTTCAGCTTCCGAGAGGTTCTTCAAGGGCAAGGGTTCGAGATATTTGCGCCCGGCTCTGGCTCCATCGCGGTTGAGCGCCTCTACCATGGCGGTCATCGAGCCATGGCGCTCTATCCCTTCGGCCACTTCCTCCTCCGCGATGCCGCAATGTTCGGCCAGCAGCCGCAGGCGCAGCGCGGTGATGGTGGCAGGATCGACATGGGCGTTGGCGGGCCGCGTCACGTCGATGAAGACGTCGCATTCGCTGTCCAACCCCATCGACCGGTTGTTCATGTTGGCCGAGCCGACGCGCAGCACCTCATCATCGATGATGGTCAGCTTGGCGTGGACGTAGATCGGCTCTCCCTCCGTAGTCATCGGATTGTAGATATGGAAAGCGCCCCTGTGATCCACCGCCTGCAGCGTTTCCACCAGCTGCACGCGTGCGGTATCCATCGCCTGCTGCTCCAGCCACCCGTCCGCCGTGCGCGGGTTGACAATAAAGAACTCGGGCGGGTTCTCTTCGGTCAGGCGCTTGCAGATCGCTTCCGCGATGGCGCGCGAGGCGAAATACTGCGTTTCGGCATACATGAAGGTCTTCACGCGCGCGATCTGCTCTATGAACAGCTGCTCGATCTCGTTGACTTGCGGGCAATCGCCGTACTCGGCGCGGGTACGGGCGATGCCCACCTCGACGTTCTCGAACTGGGCGGTCAGACCCTCGGGCCAGGGACTGTCCTGGCGCGGAAGACAGGGCTGGAGCGCCTCGCCCCCCGCCACCTTCCAGCGATCGCGACCCAATTCGCCAAGGCTGGCCGCAACGTCCCCTTCCAGCATCATCGTTATGTCATGCCACGGGCCATAGAGCCTGCCGGTGGGACGACGGCGGCGCTTGTCGTGGGGCAGGTGGTCCGGCGTATCCCAGCGATCGGAGGTCATGTCGATGCCCCCGCAGGCTGCCACGACGTCGTCGATGACCACTATCTTCTGGTGATGACTGCACCCTACGGGATGCGCCGAATCGAACTTGAAATCGATGCGTGGGTGCTTGGCCCAGCGCACCACGTCGAACAGCATCGTACCCCGGAACAGGTACTTGAGCATGGCCACGTTCCATTTCAGCAGCCGGATCTCCAGCTGCGGATTGCGCTTGACCAGCCACAGCATGAACGAGCCGAGCCGCGCCGGAAACTTGCGCCGCCGCCCCTTCTGCCACCACCGCCTTCCGGACGTGAGCAGGATGCGAGAATCGAAGTCCCATCCGATCATGAAGATGCGCTGGCGAGCACCTTCCATCGTTTCACGGATCGCCTCGAAATAGTCTGCCGCGTCGATCACCACGCGCGCGCGCGTCGCCATGGCAAACCGCCACGCCGAAGGCGCAGCGCCTTCGTCCCTCTTGTCGTCCATGTCTTCCACCTGGAGCTTCCACCACCCCGGTTGAAGCCCTCAAACCATCGCTAGTTCCATTAGTGTGCACACGGAATGGCGGATTTCCGTTCTTTTCCACAAGCCGAATGCCATTCACCGTGCGGAAGTCTCGGCTCGCCCCTTGTTTGCGCAACCGTTCACCCCGCGCTGAATTTGCCTGACTATACCCATCCGGCACCCTGCTGCCACGGCCGATACGTTCGACCCGGCAAGTCCGGCGCAAGCCGGATGGGACGCACCCAGCCTGAAGTGCCACGGCACGTCAGGCCGCATTTCTCGCCCCTTCAGGGGGGCTTGTTCCGGGTCCGACCTCCCACGGCCCGGCAAGACAAGGAGTACGCCATGAAGAAAACCCTCATCACCGCCGCGATCGCCGCTGCTGCCCTTGCTCCCGCCGCCGTGATGGCGCAAGCAGCCCCTGCCCCGACTGCGGCTCCCGCAGCGACGGCTGCAGCCAACCCGACCGCTGGTGCCAAGGTCTTCGACGCCTCGGGCGCGGAAGTGGGCACTGTCGAAGCCGTGCAGAACGGTGTCGTCACCGTATCCACCGGCACGGCGCGCGCGGGGCTTCCGCTGAACGCCTTCGTGACGCGCGACAAGGGCCTGACCATCGGCATGACCAAGGCGGAGCTGGAATCGGCTGTGAACGGCGCCAAGGCTGAAAATACCGCCGCCAAGGACGCGGCCATCGTCGCCGATGCTCCGATCAAGAGCAGCGACGGTGTCGTGCTCGGCACCGTCAGCAAGGTTGAAGGCGACAACGTCACCCTCGCACTTAGCGGCGGGTCTTCGGCACAGCTCAAGAAGTCCTACTTGGGCCTGGGGGCCGACGGTTCGCTGGCCCTCGGCATGAGCGCTGCCGACTTCGCCAAGGCGACCCAGTCGGCAGCGGCCGGTCAGCCGGGCGCCGATGCGGCTGCAACCGCTGGCGGCACTGCCGCTGCTGCGGGCACTACCCCCGAAGGCCAGTAAGCCTTACTGAACAGGGCCCGCCCTTGCGGCGGGTCTGCGAAGGCCGGGTGCGACATGTCGCATCCGGCTTTTTCGTGGAAGCATAAGCTGGCGCTGGTTCCAGATACGAAAAACCCCGCCGGCAAGGGCGGGGTTTTCAGTCTGTAAAATGGTGCGCCCGGAACGATTCGAACGTCCGACCCTCAGATTCGTAGTCTGATGCTCTATCCAGCTGAGCTACGGGCGCATACCAATTTTTACCCAAGACCTGAACCACTTACCCCCCGAAGAGGGAGAGTGGTGCGCCCGGAACGATTCGAACGTCCGACCCTCAGATTCGTAGTCTGATGCTCTATCCAGCTGAGCTACGGGCGCCTTGGAGGGCTGCCTCTAGGAGGGGAATCGACGTCGGTCAACGCCTATATCGCCATGTGGCCGATATTTTTCCACAGCCTCAAAATAATGGCCCAATGCCCCTGCCAGCGGATAGTCGAGCGGCGGCATGTCCAGCGCTGAGATTGCCCCACGCGCCACCCACGCGACTTGTGCCGCCTCCACCGCCCGTGGCTCGCCCAGCCATACATCGCACGCGTAGAGCAGGATGACGAGCGGGCGCGACGGGCCCTTCCCACCTTCATGCGGCGGAACGGTGTGGCCGCTGGCAAAGCCGACGGCGCGCAGGTCCTGCACGGCCACCGTGATGCCCAGTTCCTCCGTCAGTTCGCGCACCAGCGCAGTTTCGGGCGTTTCGCCGGGATCGACCTTGCCTCCGGGAAATTCCCATAGGCCGCCATGCACCCCGCCGAAATCGCGCTGCTGCATAAGTACATTAACGCCGCGCGCGCCCTCTTCGTCACGGAGCAGCGCCGCAGCGACCACGATCAAGGGTGTGGGTGGGGTATCCAGCTCTGCCTCCTGCCTTAATGCCAATTTAACGCGCCCCCGGTATCTTCACGATCCTCGCGCGAACTAGCACGGTGACTATGCGCCTCCATCGCCTTCTCAAGACGATCATCGAAAATCGGCGCGGTGCGACGACGATCGAGTATGCCCTGATCCTGGCCTTCATCGTCCTGGCGATGCTGGTCGCGCTCCAGGCACTGGCCGGCCAGAACCTTGCCATATGGAACTACGTCTTCGACACCTCCGGCAATGCGATTTCGCAAACCAAAGGATGATCGCGCTTAAATCTTTGTCAACGATTGCAGCGTAGATAGAGGATGTCCAAGGCGCAGAAGAGAGACTGAAGCGAGGCGGACCGGGTACACCAAGACTGCTTTTTTCAGGAGACCACCATGAAGTTTCTCGCCAAGCTGCGCCGCAACGAAAAGGGCGCGACCGCCATCGAATACGGCCTGATCGCCGCTCTCATCGCCGTCGCCGCGATCGCAGCCATGCAGGGCCTCGGCTCGCAGCTGAAGACCACCTTCAACACCACCTCGGAAAAGATGTCTGCCGGCGTCACCGCAGGCACCACGAAGTAAGCCTTACTTCGAAGCACCAGATGAAGGGCGGCAGGGCAACCTGCCGCCCTTCTCGTATGTGCGCGTCTTTCAGTACGTGACCAGCTTGATCTTCTGCCCGGGAATCAGCTTTGCGTCCGCAGAAAGGCCATTGAGCACCAGGAACCGATCCACCGCCGCATCGGTATAGGCCATCTTCGCGGCCAGCGATCGGACGGTGTCGCCCTGCTTCACGGTCTGCACCCGCAACACGCGCGGCTTGACACTGCCTGCATCCGCAGCGGAAATGCGCCGCAGCGAACGGAACATCGGCGTGAACACCTCTGCCCCGCCCGCCTGCGCAAGCGCCACGAAATGGTACGCCTGCCCGTTTCCATAATCGTAGGCGAACACCACGACGTCGATAGCCCCGCCGGACTGCTGCACCCGAGCGACGCCGTAAGCCGCAGTCATGCCGTTCACCGTGGTGCGCTCGATACTCGACGGCGTGATTCGCGGTTGATTCGATTCGGTCAGGCCAGCGAAGACATTGGTGATGTACGAATCGAGGCTGCCCGACAGTTTGGCGCCGGAAAACTGCGCCTTGCCGGACGATCCGCTGATCGTCACCGCCTGCGTTCCGTTGACCATGTAGAAGCCGTCCGGCGCCTCGAACGCGAATCGCAGTGTCGGATGCGTGAACCTGCGGCCATCGATGACGCCCTGCTTGGGATCGTCGCCGTAGACCAGCCCGTCGATCCGCGAGAGGAACGTGTCGCGGTTGGACGTGCCGCCCGTTGCCGATCCGGCATACGTCATTGCCGATCGCACGCGTGAAGCCGGATCGGGGTGAGTCGAAGCCCACTCGGGCGTCTGGTTGGTGCTGCCACGCAGTTGCGCCTCCAGCGCGTTCTGCCGCGCCAGGCTTTCAAGGACGCTCGACATGGCGCGCGGATCGTAGCCGGCGCGCTTCAGGTACGTGATGCCGAGCTGATCGGCCTGCAATTCCTGCGAACGTGAGAATTTCAGCGTAAGCAGCTGTGATCCTTGCGAGAACACCTTCTGCCCGAACTGCCCAAGCGCGTTGTCGCCCAGCACTGCGCCGGCCAGTACGGAGCCCAGCACGCCCAGTATCTGGTTGCGCTGCGCCGCCTTCTGGCGCTGTGCGGAATGGCGTGCGGCGACGTGGCCGACCTCATGCCCCAGCACGCCCGCCAGCTCGGCCTCGTCGTTCATAAGCGCGGTCAGCTGACGCGTGACGTAGATATAGCCGCCGGGAATCGCGAAGGCGTTGTTCACTGGCGAGTTGAGCAGCGTGACGGTGAAATCGCCCGTCGCGTTGGACAGGCCAGACTGCACCGCGATTCGCTTGCCCACCTGTTCGACATAGCTCGCCTGGGGCCCTGTCAGCGCGCCGCCGAACTCTGCCAGCAGTTCGGGATGGGCCTTGGCGCCCTGCGACTTGTCGGCCGCGCTGATCGCATAGACGCGCGGTGCCTTGGCTGCCTGTGCATCCAGCCGCGCCGGACCGCCTGCAAGCGCCAGCAGGCCAAGCGCCGAAACCGCACAAGTGCCCTTCAAAGTGCGTTTGATGTCCATAGCCTGTCGCTCCCTTCCTGTCCTGCCGCAATGACGCGGTCCGCCAACCGCTTCATCGATACCGATGCGAGGAACGAGGCGCCTGCCCCGCTTGTTCCCCGTCAAAACCTTCCCGTCGCCAGCGGATGGCGCGAATTGACCAGCGCCACCAGCTTCGCGCTGTCCACGTGGGTGTAGATCTGCGTCGTGGCGATGTCGGCATGGCCCAGCAGCATCTGCAGCACCCGCAGGTCCGCGCCGCCTTCCAGCAGATGCGTGGCGAAGGCGTGGCGCAGGACGTGCGGAGACACGCGCTCGGGATCCAGTCCGGCGCGAGCCGCCAGACCCCGCAGAAGCTGGAACAGCCGTACCCGCGTCAGATACCCGCTGGCACCACTCGACGGGAACAGGAACCGCGAATTACCTCTGCGCAGCACCAGCCAGCGAGACAGGACGGCGCGGGCCCGGGTGCTGACCGGAACCATGCGCTGCTGCCCGCCCTTGCCTGTAATATGCAGGAACGGCGCGTCGCGCGGCACGGCCGCAAGCGGCAGCGACACAAGTTCGGTCGCCCGTAGCCCCGATCCGTAAAGCAGCTCCAGCAGGGCCAGCAGCCGCACCGCATCGGGGCGGTCACCCTCGGCCTCCTGATCGGCCCGCGCCAGAAACCGCTCCACCTCCTCATGGCTGAGCAGGCGTGGCAGCGGGCGGCGGGTGCGTGGGCGGGGCAAGGCTCCTGAAGGGTCGTCCTCCCGCAGCCCTTCGTCCACCAGGAACCCGTAGAACTGGCGCAAGGCGGAGCAGCGGCGTGCAAGGCTGGACCCGGCAAGATCGCTCCATGCGGCTCCAAGACCCTCCAGCGCCGCCGTATCGGCCCCGGCGACATCGCCAAGCGCCTGCCGCGCCGCTTCAAGGTCGCGCCGATAGGCCGCTAGCGTATTGGCCGCAGCACCGCGCTCAGCCGCCAGCATCGCGAGGAAGCGCTCAGGCAGGTCGTCGCGCCCGGTGGCGGCGGCCATGACGCGTCAGGCCCGCGCGACCGCCTCGGCGGCGATCATCCGCGCTTCGGCATCAAGCCCGACTTCGCGCAGGGCAGAGACGATATGGAACAGGTAGCGCGGCGTCATACGCTGCCAGCTGTCGCCCTGCATGCCGAACGCGGCCAGCATCGCCACGCTGACTTGATCGCCCCGCCCTGCAGCGCTTTCGATGGCGCGGGTCCAGCGGGTTTCGCCGGTCATGCTCATACCCGATTCCGCCGCGAGCCGCTCCGCCGCGCCGCGATCGGCACGGCCAAGCGCGGCAAGACCGGCTGCAAGGAAAGCCGACCGCCGCTTGGCCGGGCTGTCATCGTCATCGGCGTAAGTGTTCAGCGCGCCGCCATCGACGGCGTTGACGCGACCCGGCGCGGCCAGCACCAGCATGCCCCATGCGCGCGATCCGGCTTCCACCACGCCGGACCAGCGCAAGGCATTCGCATCGTACCCGGCAGACAACATCGATGCGATGAGCGCGGGCGCATCTGCGGCAAGGTCAGCGCTGGGCGCCATGCGCGCCGCCGCCGCCGCGGTCAGCACCTGCCGCGCATAAGCGGTGGGGCCGTTGACGTTCCATAGCGACTTCATTGCGGCCAGACGCGCCGCCGGATCCTCCTGCACGTAGGCATCCCGCAGCGATTCGGCGCGGTCCTGCCATTCGCCGGTCACGCCGGGATCTGCAAAGACCTGCGCATAGAGATCGACCATCGCCGCGTTCGACAGAACGCCCGTCGCCGCCGCCGTATCTGCAGCCGCCGCCCGCCGCGCAAGGCCGACCATCGGCGCGAGTGCGGTGATTGCATCGTACGAAGGCCCGGCGGTCTTCATCAGCGATGTCGGCGGCTCCAGCCCGGTGCCGATGGCCAGGCCGTAGCGCCACGGGGTCATCGTGGTGACCTTGTCCCACTCGATCGTCACCGCGCGCCGCGTCTTGCCAGCCGCACCTGCGTATTTCTGGGCAAGCAGCAGGTCGATCTGGTCCATCTTGCCGCGCACGCGATCGCGCTCCAGCTTGGAAATCGCCGCCGTGCTGTTGCCGCGAAACGCCTCGCAGATGGTGCGCGAGGTGTTCCACGCCGCATCGTCCCGCAGCGAACCCTGCGTCGCCATGACGGGGCACAGGCCGGTGAAGTCGGCGTTGCGGGCGTAGACGTCGAACGCGACCTGGCCGAACGCGGGGGTATAGTCCGCGATGTCGAGATCCTGCAGCACCGCGCGGGCCGCGTCGGTTTCGCCCATGCGCAGCAGCAGCCCGACGCGCATCGCCAGGAAATCCGCCGCGTTCATCCCCTGCGGCGGGTTGAGGCGCGAGGCCAGCGCCCGGCGCAGCAGGATGTGCCCCCAGCGCGACACCAGTTGTCCACGATTGCCGTTCAGCACCGTACGGATCAGCGCGCCGTTCTGCGGGCGCAGCGAATCCATCGGCAGACCACCTTCCTCGGCATCGAGCAGCCCGGCTTCTTCAGCGGAACGGCGCGAGGCGGGCGGCATGTCGATCAGCACCTTGGAGCCCAGCAGGCTCTCGAAATCCTCGGGCGACATGCGTTCGAGTTCTTCAAGGCTGGGAATGCGGCGCAGCGTGCCGTCGTCCTGCGCGAGGGTGGTGGGCGTCGCGGAAGGCGTGCCGGTGGGCAGCGCCTGCACCACCGGCGTGGACGTGGCCGTGGGACGCGGCGCGGTGGCTGCGGCGGCGCTGGCTGCCGGGCGTGGCGCCTGCGATGCCGCCGGGCGGGATGGCTGGGGCCGGGGCGCGGCACTGCGCGAAGGTGCCGGGGCCGGCTCGTCGAACATCTTGGGAAGCAGGGATTCGGGCGAATCCTGCGCCGCCACCCATGCCGAAGTCAGTGCCAGCGCGGCACCCGCAAGCAGGTGGACCGCCTTCACCGGGCACCATCCCCGCCAGCCGGCGCAGCGACCGCCGGCAGCGGTACGGCCACAGTCTGGTCCGTAACCGGCTGAACGCCCGCATCGCGCCACGCGGCAATGCCCAGCACGATAAGCGCCAGCGGCACGAGGATGGCTATGACCGAGGCACCTTTCCGGGAAATCCCAGGGCGCCCACGCTTGACGATGTTCACTCGGCTTCCTTCACCATGCTTGCGCTGCGACCTAGCGCAACTATAGGCGATCGGGCAATGGACGTTCAACAGACCCGGTTTTCCGCGCAGGAGATTGCGGCGCTTGCCCGCCGTGTGGACCGTCCCATCGTGCTTGTCGGCATGATGGGCGTGGGCAAGTCCAGCGTGGGCAAACGGCTGGCGCATCTACTGGATTGCCCGTTCGTCGATGCCGATGACGAGATCGAACGCTCCGCGCAGATGACTATCCCCGAGATCTTCGACGCATACGGCGAACAGTATTTCCGTGATGGAGAGCGCCGAGTCATCGCGCGCCTGCTGGCCGACAGCGTGGAATCCGGCCGTCGCATCGTCATCGCCACGGGGGGCGGCGCCTTCGTCAACGCCGAGACGCGCGCGCTGATCCTCGACAAGGCGATCACGGTCTGGCTCGACAGTGACGTGGATACCCTGGTGGAGCGGACCGCCCGCAAGGAAAACCGCCCGCTGCTGCGCAATGGCGATCCGCGCGAGATCCTGGGTCGCCTGCGCGAGGAACGCGCGCAGCATTATTGCCAGGCCCCCATCCACATCCTGAGCGGCAGCGGGCCGCATGTGCAGACGATCAACAAGGTTCTCCAGGGAATTTCGCAATGGCTGTAATCCCCGTCGACATCGCCGGTCGCCCCTACGAAGTGCGCGTCGGCGCCGGGCTGCTGGCCGAACTCGCCACCAACTGCGAAGGCAGGCTGCGCAAGCGTGCGGTGCCGATCGTTACCGACGTCAATGTCCATGCGGCATGGGGCGCAGTGGTCGAACAGTCGCTGCGCGATGCCGGCCACGAACCGCAGTGGCGCATTCTTCCCGCAGGAGAACAGACCAAGTCGTGGGAAGAACTGGCCGCCACAGTCAACTGGCTGCTCGACCTCGAGGTGGAGCGGGGCGACCATATCATCGCGCTTGGCGGCGGGGTCATCGGCGACCTTACCGGGTTCTGCGCCTCAGTGCTGAAGCGCGGCTGCAAGTTCATCCAAGTGCCCACCACGCTGCTGGCACAGGTCGATTCCAGCGTCGGCGGCAAGACTGCGATCAATACGCCCGCGGGCAAAAATCTCGTCGGCGCATTCCACCAGCCTTCGCTAGTCCTGGCCGACCTTGCCGCGCTGGAAACCCTGCCGACGCGCGATCTGCTGGCGGGCTATGCCGAAGTCGTGAAGTACGGCCTGATCGACGACGCCGACTTCTTCGCCTGGTGCGACGGCAACGCGGCGGCCATGATCGCGGGCGATGCCGCTCTGCGCGAATATGCCGTCGCTCACTCGGTAGCAGCAAAGGCGCGCATCGTCGCCGAAGACGAATTCGAGACGACCGGGCGCCGCGCGCTGCTGAACCTTGGCCATACCTTCGGTCATGCGCTGGAAGCGGAAACCGGCTTCTCCGCCCGCCTGCTGCATGGCGAAGGCGTGGCGCTGGGCATGGTGCTGGCCGCGCGCTATTCGGCGCGGCGCGGACTGATGCCGCCGGCCAGCGCGGAACACGTCGCGCAGCACATCGGCGACATCGGCCTTCCGTCCAGCCTGAAGGCGCTCGGCCTCGATTGCGACGGCGGCACACTTGTGCGGCACATGCTGCACGACAAGAAGATGGACGCGGGCACCCTGCCCTTCCTGCTGATGAAGGGCATCGGCCAGACGTACCTCGACAGGCAGGTATCGCTGGACGACGTGGCGGCTTTCCTAGACGAGGAACTGGCTCGCTAGCAGGACGACGCGCATTCCTGCCGCGACGAAAGCCGGATCGTCGCGGCCATTCCGCCGTTATTCCACCATGCACACTCCTTTTTCGGAGTAGGCGTTTGTCACGCTGGCCGGGGGGCCTAGACGCCCCGCGTGAATCCCCCGGGGCGTTGCGGAGGCGGCAGGTCGATCGGCCTGCCGCCTTTTGCGCGGACATGCAGCCAGTGCCTGTTCATGTTTGACCTTGTTACATCGGCGTGACATTGCTCGCCGACGAAGCGCGATTGCGCCTGTGAACAAGATAATTACTGGACCGACATGACTGCAGCCGAAGCGACACCCGAGCTCGACTTCCCTGAAATCGCCACGAGGGATGATCGGGCATTCCTCGGCCATCCTAAGGGTCTGGGTTATCTGGGCGTGGTCGAAGGGTGCGAACGGTTTTCGTACTATTCCATGCAGACGCTGCTGACGCTCTACATGGTGAAGTACCTGCTGGTGCCGGGACGGCAGGAACAGGTGCTTGGCCTCGACTGGGTCAGCACGCACTTGTTCCCCGGATTGCACGGCCAGCCGCTCGCTTCCGAGATCTTCGGCCTCTACACCGCGCTGGTGTACCTGACGCCGATCCTGGGCGGAGTTCTTGCGGACCTCTTGCTGGGGCGGCGTGCGGCGCTGATCGCGGGCGGGATCGTCATGTCGCTGGGCCATTTCCTGATGGCCTTCGAAAGCGCGTTCCTCCTCGCGCTCCTGTCGCTGGTGGTTGGTGTCGGCCTGTTCAAGGGCAACATCGCCAGCCAGGTGGGCGAACTCTACCGCCCCGGAGATATCCGCCGCGCGATGGCGTTCCAGATCTTCTACATCTTCATCAACGTATCGGTCATCGCCGCGCCGCTGGTGTCGGGCACTCTGGGCGAGAAAATCGGCTGGCACTGGGGCTTCGGCTGCGCCGGCGTGGTGATGGTGCTGGGCCTGCTGATCTACCTGTATGCCCGTCCGTGGCTGCCTGCGAACACGAAGCCGGCGAAGTCCGCCACGCCCCGCGCCCGGTTCCAAAAGGGTGACGGCCCGCGCCTGCTGGCGGTGCTGCTGCTGGTGCCGATCATGGGCATTTCGTTGCTGACGAACCAGCAGATCTTCAACGCCTATCTCGTCTGGGCCGATCAGCAATTCCAGCTGACCTTCATGGGGGAGACCCTGCCGACCAGCTGGATGATCACGATCGATGCGACGCTCAGCTTCTCGATGCTGGTCGTGGTGGCGGCGTTCTGGGCCTTCGTGGGCAAGCGCATCGGCAAGGAGCCGGATGAACTGGGCAAGATGATCCTGGGCTGCGTGTTCATCGTTGGCGGCGGCGCGTGTCTCTACATGGCCGCGGCGACACAGGGCGCGGGCAAGATCGGCCTGTTCTGGCCGGTGCTGTTCCACCTCGTGAACTCGATCGGTTTCGCGCACCTTCTTCCGGTCAGCCTTGCGCTGTTCACGCGGCTGGCGCCGAGGGCGCTCAACGCGTCCATCGTCGGCATCTATTACCTGGCCTTCTTCGGCGCGAACCTGGCCGTGGGCAAGATCGGGACGCTGTTCCAGACCATGCCTGCAACGCAGTTCTGGCTGCTGCACATGGGTTCGGCGGTCGTCGCCACGGTGGGCTTTGGTCTGTTCAAGCTGTTCTTCGCCCGACGACTGCTGGGCACCGCCTGATCCGGTTCTGCCGTTCGCGGGATCGAACCCCGCTACATCGCCGGCAAAAGAAAAGGGGGCACCGCGCGGCGCCCCCTTTTCTTTTGCCCGAAGTAGCAGGGATCACTCCATTTCGAGGATCACCGCGTCCACGGCCAGGCTTTCACCCGCCTTGGCGTTGACGGTCTTCACCGTGCCGGACTTTTCCGCACGCAGGATGTTCTCCATCTTCATGGCTTCCACCACCGCCAGCGGCTGCCCGGCCTCGACCTTGTCGCCCACGCCCACGTTGAGCGAGACGAGCAAGCCGGGCATCGGGCAGATCAGGAACTTCGACAGATCGGGCGGGATCTTCTCGATCATGTGCCGTGTATACCCCGCGATGTGCGCAGGCAGGCAGTCCACCTTGTGGATCGCCCCGCGCGTGGTCATGCGAAAGCCGGTGCGGGTGACTTCCAGCTTGAGCGTCAGGTCTTCGCCGTCCACTTCAGCGTCCACGAAGCGGTCGCCGGGCGTGTATTCCAGCTCAAGCTCGACTTCCTTACCGTTGACGGTCAGCAGATCCTCGTCGAGTTCGACCGCGAAGACGTCGCCGTCGATAGTGACGGTCCATTCGCCCGGCGGGTCCAGCGGGGCGCCAAGCTGGCCCTCGACCCGGCGCGAACGGTCGGCGCGGGCAGTCGCCACGAACGAAGCGATCGCGGCCAGCTGCACCTTCAGGCCGTCCGACGCAGGCGCGCCGTGGAAGCCTTCGGGATATTCCTCGGCGATGAAACCGGTCGTCAGCTCGCCCGAGCGGAAGCGCGGATGCTGCATGATCGCGGATACGAAATCGATGTTGTGCCCAAGGCCCTCGATCTCGAAAGCATCGAGCGCGGCGATCTGCTTGTCCGCTGCCTCGTCGCGCGTGTCGCCCCATGTGATCAGCTTGGCGATCATCGGGTCGTAGAACATCGAGACTTCGCCGCCTTCGTAGACGCCGTCATCCACGCGGATGCCGTCAATGCCCCGGCGGCCATTCTCCTCACCATCATCCGTCCAGCCATCGACCGGCGGATTGTAGCGGATGAGGCGTCCGGTGGAGGGCAGGAAGCCGCGATAGGGATCTTCGGCGTAGACGCGGTTCTCGATGGCCCAGCCGTCGATCTTCACATCGTCCTGCGTCATCTCCAGCTTCTCGCCCGCCGCGACGCGGATCATCTGCTCGACGAGGTCGATGCCGGTAATCGCTTCGGTGACGGGGTGCTCCACCTGAAGACGGGTGTTCATTTCGAGGAAGTAGAAACTTTCGCCCGTCGGGTCCGCGCCCGAGACGATCAGTTCCACCGTGCCCGCCGAATAGTAACCCACCGCGCGCGACAGGGCGACGCACTGCTCGCCCATGGCCTTGCGCATCGCAGGCGTTACGAAGGGCGACGGCGCTTCCTCCACCACCTTCTGGTGGCGGCGCTGGATCGAGCATTCGCGCTCGTTCAGATAGAGGATATTGCCGTGCTGGTCGCCCAGGATCTGGATTTCAATGTGGCGAGGGTTGAGGATGAACTTCTCGATGAAGACGCGGTCGTCGCCGAAGGAGTTCAGGCCCTCGCGCTTGACGCTCTCGAAGCCCTCGCGCACGTCCTGCTCGGTATAGGCAAGACGCATGCCCTTGCCGCCGCCGCCCGCCGATGCCTTCATCATCACCGGGTAGCCGATCTCGTTCGAGATGCGCACCGCGTGTTCGGTATCCTCGATCTCGCCGACGAAGCCGGGGACGACGTTGACGCCAGCCGCCTTGGCCAGCTTCTTGGACTCGATCTTGTCCCCCATCGCCGCGATCGCGCCTACGGGTGGGCCGATGAACACGATGCCTTCCGCCGCCAGCGCCTCAGCGAACGACGTCCGCTCCGACAGGAAGCCGTAACCGGGGTGGACCGCTTCCGCGCCGGTCTGCTTGCACGCGGCGATGATCCTGTCCGCGATCAGGTAAGACTGGGCGGCAGGGGCCGGTCCGATGTGAACCGCCTCATCGGCCATCTGCACAAACGGCGCGCGGGCGTCGGCATCGGAATAGACGGCAACCGTGGCGATACCCATGCGTCGCGCCGTCTTGATGACGCGACAGGCGATCTCGCCCCGGTTTGCGATCAGAATCTTTTTGAACATGGCACCTCGAAGCCCCATTCGGGATCTTGTTTGTTGACGGTCGGAAACAGGAATTGCAGCGCCTGCGGCGAAAGCACGTGGTACGCCGTTGCGTGGGTCAGGTCCGGACGCGGCGCAAGGCAGACCCGCGCCCCCCCTGCCCTGGCGACGCTCTGCGCAGCTTGAGCAGTTTCCTGCCCTTCGTTCGAATAGGTGAGGTACAAGGGCGCGCTGGGGCGATTGGCAGCCACCAGGTTCGCAGCGGCTTTGGAAAGCGCCGCATCGTCCCACCACAGGCTCGCGTCGATGGCAGCATAGCGGTGGAACAGGCCCGGTTCGCGCAGCCATGTCTCCACGATGAACAGCCCCGCAAGCGATTCCCCGATCACGCCGTCATTGCCATCGGAGCGATAGGTCGCGTTCACCAGCGGCTTTACCCTGTCGCGCAGGAACGCGCGAAATCGGGCGGACTGTCCGGCGGTGGGATATTGTTTGCGCTGCGCGGCATTGCCCGCGCTGCCGATCAGTTCGGCGCGGCGATCCCTGCTTTCGATCCCGACGACGATGACCGGCAGCGAGCGCCCCCAGATCGCGTTGAGCGCGCTGGTTCCGACGATGTGCAGGAAGTCCTGCGACAGGCCGCCGTCGATGAGATAAAGCACCGGGTAGCGCTCGGTCCCCCCGGCATACCCTTCCGGGAGGTAGACGTTGACCTGCCGCAGATCGTCGTCGGCGAATTGGACGAGGTGCGTTTCCCCGATCGTGATCGGAGCAGGCGCAGGCGATGCGGCCACCGCAACGCCCGGCACCGAAAGGAGGCAGGACAACGCCATCAGCATCGATCCTGCCAGACGCATCACTCAGCCGCTTCCAGCTTGGCGCAGCCTTTGGGCATGCGCTGGGCTTCGACTTGCGCGGGCGTCAGTTCGATGGCCATCGGCCTGATGCCGAGGCGTGCGAACATCGCCAGATCGTTGTCGTCGCCGGCGTTGGGCGCGGTCAGCAGCTTGTCGCCGGTGAAGATAGAGTTGGCGCCGGCCATGAAGCACATGGCCTGCGTCATCTCCGACATCGATTCACGCCCGGCGGAGAGGCGCACCATCGACAGCGGCATGGTGATGCGCGCGACGGCGACAGTGCGGACGAACTCCACGTCGTCGATCTTGGCCAGCGGGGTGTCGGCCAGCATGTCGCCCAGCACGGTGCCCTTTACGGGAACCAGCGCGTTGACCGGCACCGACTGCGGGTGATCCGGCAGCGTCGCCAGCGTGTGGACGAAGCCAACGCGGTCGGCGCGGGTTTCACCCATGCCGACGATCCCGCCCGAGCACACGTTGATCCCGGCCATGCGCACGTTGGACAGCGTGTCGAGGCGGTCCTCCATCGTGCGCGTGGTGATGACCTGATCGTAACGCTCGGGCGAGGTGTCGATGTTGTGGTTGTAGTAGTCCAGCCCCGCATCGCTCAGCATGTCGGCCTGATCGGGCGTCAGCATGCCCAGCGTCATGCAGGTTTCCATGCCCATCGCGCGCACGCCCTTCACCATCTCGATGATGGCGGGCATGTCGCGGTCCTTGGGGTTGCGCCAGGCAGCGCCCATGCAGAAGCGGGTCGAGCCCTGATCGGCCGCCTGCGCCGCGCGTTGCAGCACCTGCTGCACTTCCATCAGCTTGGTCGCCTTGACCCCGCTTTCCGCGTGGACCGACTGCGAGCAATAGCCGCAATCCTCCACGCACCCGCCCGTCTTGATCGAGAGCAGCGTGGACAACTGCACCTCGTTCGCCGGATGGCTGGCGCGATGGACTTCGGCAGCGCGGAAGACCAGTTCGGTAAACGGCAGGTCGAAAAGCGCGGCGATTTCCTGGCGGGTCCAGTCGTTGCGGGCCACAGGGCGCGGGGTGATGGAGCGGGTATCGGTCATTGTCATTCCTTAGCTGGCCAAAGCCAAACCACGCCCATAGGCGCTAGTCGGGCAACGATCCAGCATCACTCGGCAGCCTGCAGTTCGGAACCAGCAGGGGGCATGTTGTGGCCTAGCAGGCGCAGAACGTCCGCCGCGCATTCCACCACGTTCGAGCCGGGGCCGTAGATGCCCTGCACGCCGGCATTGCGCAGGTAATCGTAGTCCTGCGGCGGGATCACCCCGCCCGCGATCACCTTGATGTCGCTGCGGCCCTGTTCGCGAAGCTGGCGGATCAGTTCGGGGATCAGGGTCTTGTGCCCTGCCGCCAGCGACGAAGCGCCCACCACATCGACTTCGCTTTCCAGCGCCAGCACCACCGTCTCCTCCGGCGTCTGGAACAGCGGGCCGGAGACAACTTCGAACCCCATGTCGCCGAAGGCGGAGGCGATCACGTTGGCACCGCGGTCATGCCCGTCCTGTCCCATCTTGGCGACGAGAAGTTTCGGCTTGCGCCCCAGCCGACGCTCCACCGCCTGCACCCCGTCGAGCACCTGCTGCCAGCGGCTGTCACCTTCGTAAGGCGCGGCATAGACGCCCTTCACCGGGGTTGGCTGGGTGCCGTAACGCTCGAAGCTCTCTTCCATCGCCGAGCTGATTTCACCCAGCGTGGCGCGGGCACGGGCGGCATCGACGGCGTGGGCCAGCAGGTTCGTCTCGATCGACTGCGGCGCAGCAGCAGCCTTGCGCAGTGCATCGAGCGCGCCCTGACAGGCAGCTTCGTCACGGCTGGCCTTCACCTTCTCGATGCGGGCGATCTGCGCCTCGCGCACCTTGGTGTTGTCGACCTCCAGCGTTTCCAGCAGGTCTTCGTTGGCGAGGCGATACTTGTTGACCCCGACGATGACGTCGTCCGCCCGGTCCACGCGCGCCTGTCGGGCGGCGGCGGCGGTTTCGATCATCGCCTTTGGCCAGCCGGCGGCGACCGCCTTGGCCATGCCGCCTTCGCTCTCCACACGGTCGATGATCTCCTGCGCGGCATCGACCAGTTGCTGGGTCAGCGCCTCGACGTAGTAGGAGCCGCCAAGCGGATCGACCACCTTGGTCATCCCGGTTTCTTCCTGGATGATGATCTGCGTGTTGCGGGCGATGCGGGCCGAAAAATCGGTGGGCAGCGCGATCGCTTCGTCCAGCGCATTGGTGTGCAGCGACTGGGTGCCGCCCAGCATCGAGGCCATAGCCTCGATCGTGGTGCGGATCACGTTGTTGTAGGGATCCTGCTCGGTCAGCGACACGCCCGAGGTCTGGCAATGGGTGCGCAGCATCTTGGAGCGTTCGGACTTCGCGCCCAGCTTCGTCATCGCCCGATGCCACAGCACGCGCGCGGCGCGCAGCTTGGCGACTTCCATGAAAAAGTTCATGCCGATGGCGAAGAAGAACGAAAGCCGGCCCGCGAACTGGTCCAGATCAAGGCCAGACGCCACGCCGTAGCGGGCATATTCGATGCCGTCGGCGATGGTGAAGGCCAATTCCTGCACCTGCGTCGCGCCGGCTTCCTGCATATGGTAGCCGGAGATCGAGATCGAGTTGAACTTGGGCATCTCGCGGCTGGTATACCCGAAGATGTCCGAGATGATCCGCATGCTGGGTTCGGGCGGGTAGATGTAGGTGTTGCGGACCATGAACTCCTTGAGGATGTCGTTCTGGACCGTCCCGTCGAGCAGCTTGCGATCGACGCCCTGTTCCTCGCCTGCGACGATGAAGAACGCCAGGATCGGGATCACCGCCCCGTTCATGGTCATCGACACCGACATCTGGTCGAGCGGGATGCCGTCGAACAGGATCTTCATGTCCTCGACCGAGTCGATGGCGACGCCTGCCTTGCCGACATCGCCGACGACGCGCGGGTGGTCGGAGTCATAGCCACGGTGCGTCGCAAGGTCGAAGGCGACCGACAGGCCCTTCTGCCCGGCAGCGAGGTTGCGGCGGTAGAAGGCGTTGGATTCCTCTGCGGTCGAGAAACCGGCGTACTGGCGGATGGTCCAGGGGCGACCGGCATACATCGAGGCGCGCACGCCGCGCGTGAAAGGCGCGAAGCCGGGCAGGCCGGGATCCGCCGTCACATCCTCGGCGGTGTAGAGCGGCTTGACCGCGATGCCTTCGGGCGTTTCCCAGGTCAGGTCCTTGCCCTTGACCTCCTTTTCGGCGGCTGCCTTCCAGTCGTTGATGTCGGGCATGATCGGTTTCCCTGGCAATTCAGTGCGCGCCCTTGGGCGTTTCCATGATCTCGGTCAGCTGGCCGCCCATGTCGCGAGGGTGGACGAAGAAGATCAGCGTCCCGTGGGCACCCATGCGCGGCTCGCCCAGCACTCGCTTGCCGAGGCTCTCGAACCAGGCCTTGGCGGCGTGGATGTCGGGCACTTCATAGCAGATGTGGTGCTGTCCCCCGAGCGGGTTCTTCTCCAGCCACTTGCCCACCGCCGAATCCGGGGAAGTCGGCTGGAGTAGCTCGATCTGGGTGCCGGCGGTCCCGCCCTCTCCGGGTGTGTTCACGAAGCAGACGCGTACCTGCTGGCTTTCCAGCACGAACGGCTCGGTCACATCCGTCGCGCCCATCACGTCCCGGTAGAACGTGATGGCAGCGTCGAGATCGGGCGTGGCGACACCGATGTGGTTGAGGCGGCCCAGCTTCACGCCGCCTGCCTTCCAGCGTTCTCGATGACCAGGGCAATGCCCTGCCCGCCGCCGATACACATGGTCACAAGGCCGTATCGACCGTCCGTGCGCTGAAGTTCGTACATGCACTTGATCGTCAGCATCGTTCCCGTAGCGCCGACCGGGTGGCCGATCGACACGCCCGAGCCGTTCGGATTGACCTTCGCCGGATCGAAGCCCAGCACTTTGGAAACGGCGGCGGCCTGAGCGGCGAATGCCTCGTTGCTTTCGATGACGTCGATCTGGTCGAGCGTCACCCCGGCGCGCTTCAGGGCGATGGGCACGGCCTGGATCGGGCCTTCGCCCATATATTCCGGCTCGACGCCTGCGTGACCCCAGGCAACGATACGCGCAAGCGGCTTCAGCCCGCGCTTCTCCACCTCGGCTCCTGTTGCCAGTACCACGGCGGCAGCACCGTCGTTGATGCCGCTGGCGTTGCCTGCGGTGATCGCGCCGTCCTTTTTGAAAGCCGCCCGCATGCCGCCAAGCACTTCCAGCGTGGTGTCGCCCTTCACATGCTCGTCTGTGTCGAACACGGTCACGCCCTTGCGCGTCTTTATCTCCACCGGAAGGATCTGGTCCTTGAATCGCCCCTCGGCGATGGCATGGGCAGCGCGCTGGTGGCTGGTGACAGCCAGCGCGTCCATTTCCTCCCGACTGATGCAGTGGCGCTCCGCCACATTCTCGGCGGTGATGCCCATGTGATAGCCGCCGATCGCATCCGACAGGCCCAGCACGAGCGCGTCTTCCTGCGTGTTCGGACCCATCTTGCGACCCCAGCGCACGCCGTGATCGTGATAAGGCACGTTGGACATAGATTCGGCGCCGCCCGCCAGCGTCACCGAAGCCTCACCCAGCTTCATCATCTGCGCCGCGGATACGATCGCCTGCACGCCCGAACCGCACAGCCGGTTCAGCGTCAGCGCAGGAGTGGCCAGCGGGATGCCGGCATTGATGCCGATCACGCGCGCCAGCATCTGGTCGCGGGCGCTGGTGGGCATGACCTGGCCGATGACGACGTGCTCCACCGCATCGGCCTCCACGCCCGCGCGCCTGAGCGCCTCGGTCGCGACCAGCGCACCCAGATCGGCCGGCATGAACGACTTCAATGCACCGCCGAAATCGCCGACCGCCGTGCGTACGCCGCTGATGATGTAGATGTCTTCCATGACCTGACTTCCAATCCCTAGGTTTCCGGATGCCGTATTCGGCTTTCGATCCTGATCAGTGTACTCTCGAAAAGGCCACCTGACGGATCACAGCGGAATGTTGTCGTGCTTCTTCCAGGGGTTCTCCAACTCCTTGTTGCGCAGCTTGCGCAGGCCCAGCGCGATGCGGCGGCGGGTGGAGTGCGGGTAGATAACCTCGTCGATGTAGCCACGGCTGGCCGCCACGAACGGGTTGGCGAAGCGGTCTTCGTATTCCTTCGTCTTGGCGGCGATGCCGTCAGCGTCCTGACCGCGGAAGATGATCTCCACCGCGCCCTTCGCGCCCATCACCGCGATTTCCGCCGTGGGCCAGGCATAGTTGAGGTCGCCGCGCAGGTGCTTGGAACTCATCACGTCGTAAGCGCCGCCATAGGCCTTGCGGGTGATGACGGTGATCTTGGGCACGGTCGCCTCGGCATAGGCGAACAGCAGCTTGGCGCCGTGCTTGATGATGCCGTTATGCTCCTGATCGGTGCCGGGCAGGAAGCCGGGCACGTCCACGAAAGTCACGATCGGGATGTTGAAGGCATCGCAAAAGCGCACGAAACGCGCCGCCTTGCGGGAGGAATTGATGTCCAGCACGCCCGCCAGGACCATCGGCTGGTTAGCGACGATGCCGATCGTGCGGCCTTCGATACGACCGAAACCGATCAGGATGTTGCCGCCGTGCTGGGGCTGCAGTTCGAAGAACTCACCCTCGTCCACCGTTTTGCGGATGACTTCGTGCATGTCATAGGGCTGGTTGGCGCTGGGCGGGATGATCGTGTCCAGCGTCGGCTCCAGACGGTCCCACGCGTCGGCGCTGGGCCGTTCGGGCACTTCATCACGGTTGGACAGCGGCAGGAAGTCGAAGAAATCGCGCGCCGCCAGCAGCGCTTCAATATCGTTTTCAAGCGCAAGATCGGATACCGACGTCTTGCTGGAATGCGTGATCGCGCCGCCCAGTTCTTCCTGCGTGACCACTTCGTTGGTGACGGTCTTCACCACGTCCGGGCCGGTGACGAACATGTAGGAGCTGTCCTTCACCATGAAGATGAAGTCGGTCATCGCCGGGGAATAGACCGCGCCGCCTGCACAAGGGCCCATGATGAGCGAAAGCTGCGGCACCACGCCCGATGCCAGCACGTTCTTCTGGAATACGTCGGCATAGCCGCCCAGCGAAGCGACGCCTTCCTGAATGCGCGCGCCGCCCGAATCGTTGAGGCCGATTACCGGTGCGCCGACTTTCAGCGCGGCATCCATGATCTTGCAGATCTTCTGCGCATGACGGGCCGACAGCGAGCCGCCGAACACCGTGAAGTCCTGGCTGAAGACATAGACCAGCCGCCCGTTGATCGTGCCCGAACCCGTCACCACGCCGTCGCCCGGGATCTTCTGGTCCTGCATGCCGAAGTCCACGCAGTCATGCTCTACGTAGAGGTCCATCTCCTCGAAGCTGCCTTCGTCCAGCAGCACGTCAAGGCGTTCGCGCGCGGTCAGCTTGCCCTTGGCATGCTGCGCGGCAATGCGCTTTTCCCCGCCGCCCAGCTTGGCCGCATCCCGGCGCTTCTCCATTTCGGCGATATTTGCTGACATCCGGATTCCCTTGCCTCAGCGCCTGCGGCGTCAATTGCTGCATCTGCGTAGGACGGGTTGAACGGTGGGGTCAACTGTTTTTAATCGCGCGGTTAACACTTGTCACAGGTGCGCGGCGGATGATCGCCTGGCGGATGGTCGGCCCGCGCCGGGTGCGTATCGGGGCCGTCTCGGGGCGGAGCTTGCCCACGCATCATCGCTACGTGGGCCATTTCCGGCCGGCGGTCCCGGGTCAGGTCGGGGGCGACGGATTTCGCCCCCGACCTTAGTTCCGCAGTGCTATTTCAGCAGCACCATTTCCTCCGACATCGTCGGGTGGATGGCCACGGTGGCGTCGAAATCGGCCTTGCTGAGACCCGCCTTCACGGCAACGGCGGCGAGCTGCATGATCTCGGGCGCGTCCGGGCCGATCATGTGGATGCCCAGAACCTTGTCCGTCTCGGGATGGCAGACCATCTTGTAGAGCGAGCGTTCGTTGCGCTGGGCCAGCACGTTCTTCATCGGCCGGAAGTCGCTGGTATAAACCTTGGCCGAGCCGAACTGCTGCGTCGCCTGCGCCTCTGTCAGCCCCACGCCGGCGATCGGGGGGTGGCTGAACACGGCGGACGGAATGCAGGCGTAATCGACCGTCGTCGGCTTGCCGCCGAACACGCTGTCGGCAAATGCCTGCCCTTCGCGGATGGCAACGGGGGTAAGCTGCACGCGGTCGGTCACGTCACCCACGGCGTAGATGCTGGGGACGCTGGTGCGCGAATTTTCATCCACCTCGATCGCGCCCTTGTCGGTCAGCTTCACCCCGACATCGTCAAGGCCCAGACCTTCGATGTTGGGCACGCGCCCGGTGGCGAACAGCACGCAATCCACTTCCAGCGGTTCGTGGTTGCTCATGTGGACCAGCAGCGAGCCATCGTCCTGCTTGTCGATCTTCTCGAAGTTGGCGTTGAATCGGAACTCCAGCCCCTTGATCAGCGAGATCTGCAGCAGGCGGTCGCGCACGCTTTCGTCATAGCCGCGCAGGATTTGGTCGGACCGGTTGATCAGCGTCACCTTCGCGCCGAACTGGTGGAAAATGCCCGCGAACTCGTTGGCGATGTAGCCTGCCCCCGCGATCAGCACGCGGCGGGGAATGGCATCGAGGTGAAACGCCTCGTTCGACGTGATGCCGTGTTCGTGGCCGGGGCAGGACGGCACATGCGGACGCGCGCCGGTGGCGATGAGGATGTGCTTCGCCGTTTTCTTTTCGCCGCTGGCAAGCGTGACTTCGTTAGGCCCGGTGATGACCGCACGCTCGTGGAAGATCTCGACCTTGTTGTTGTCCAGCGTCTGCGTGTAGAGGCCGTTCAGCCGGTCCACATCACCCAGCACGTTGTCGCGCAGGGTCTTCCAGTCGAACCGGGGTTCGCCCACGTCCCAGCCGAAGTGCTTGGCGTCTTCCAGATCCTCTGCGAAGTGCGCGGCGTAGACCAGCATCTTCTTGGGCACGCAGCCGCGGATCACGCACGTTCCGCCAACCCGGAACTCTTCCGCCACGGCCACGCGCGCACCGTGCGCCGCCGCGACGCGGCTGGCCCGCACACCGCCCGAACCGGCGCCGATGGTGAACAGATCGTAATCGTAGTCGGCGTCGGACATGCACAAAGCTCCTTTGGTCGCGGGGCATATGGGACATGGGCATCACGATTGCCAGCGGGGGTGCATCCGTACGGTGGCGATTTCCATCCGACGCCGAAGAATTTCTTCCCGCCGCAGGGCCTTGGGAACCTATTGTCAACCGCATTGGTTGAGTTTACATTCCCGTGCATAGCAAAGGGAGATGGCTGATGCCCCGCTCGCCCCTCACGTCCTCATATCCGTCCGGTTCCGATGGACGGGAACCGCTGATCCTCCTCGTCCCCGGCCTCGATGGCAGCGGTCCGCGCCATTGGCAGCGCCGCTGGGCGGAAGAATTCGACAATGCGCAGGTGGTCGAACTCGGCACCTGGGACGAACCGCACCGCAATACCTGGATCAACCGGCTGAACCTAGCCGTCCACCGCGCGGGACGCCCTGTGGTCATCGTGGCTCACAGCCTGGGCTGTATCCTTACCGCGTGGTGGTCCAAGTTCGAGCAGCCCAGCTGGTCGGCGCCTGTCATCGGCGCGATGCTGGTCGCCCCGCCAGAGGTCGATTTCTTCCCACGCGACGAAAGGCTGACCGGCTTTGCCCCGACGCCTGCCGATGCGCTGCCCTTCCCATCACTGCTGGTGGCCAGCCGCAACGACCCGTGGATGGGCTACGAAACATCCAGGAGCCTTGCTCGCCGCTGGGGGAGCACGTTCGTGGATGCCGGTCACGCGGGGCACATCAATGCCGATTCCGGGCTCGGCAGCTGGGAGGACGGAAAACGCCTGCTGGCGCAGTTGGTGGACGGGGCCGCCCCGTCCGCAGACGCTGCGTTGCCCGCACAACATGGAGACGTAAACCACGGAGACTGGGCGGAAGGGCTGGAGTTCCGGGCCTGAAGCCGACCGTCGGCCCGCATCGGGTCCGGGTCGACGGTCGTTTCAGTCTGGTCGGCCGTCTCAGCCGATGCCTGCCAGCGCCAGCAGCGCCGTGGTCGACGGATCGAACTTCACCCCGCCCTGCTCGATCTGCTTGGCGATTTCCTTGCCCAGTTCGACGCCGAACTGGTCGAAGGGGTTGATGCCCAGCAGCACCGCGTTGGCGAACGTGCGATGTTCGTGGAACGCCACCAGCGCACCGAACGTGGCGGGCGTCAGGTCGTCGAGCAGGATCGTCGCCGAAGGACGGTCGCCCGGATAGGCGCGGGCCCGATCGTCGCTGTGCTTCCCCGCCATCAGCGCCGCGCCCTGCGCAAAGCAGTTGGACAGCAGGATGCGGTGATGATCCTCGGCCAGATCATCGCCGGGGGCGATGGACGCGATGAAGTCCACCGGCACCAGGTTGGTGCCCTGATGCAGCAACTGGAACACGGCGTGCTGGGCATCGGTGCCCACGCCGCCCCAGGTGATCGGCGCGGTGGGGCCGTCCACCGGCTGGCCGTCGAACGTCACCTGCTTGCCGTTGGATTCCATCTCCAGCTGCTGGAGATAGTCGGGCAGCAGCGCAAGGCGTTCGTCATAGGCGAACACAGCGCGGGTCTGGCAGCCGCGCAGGCGGGTGTAATACTGGTCGGCGAAGGCGGCACGCAGCGGCAGGTTAGCAAGACCGTCAGCGTCGCGGAAATGCTCGTCCATCGCGGCGGCGCCATCCAGGAACTCGGCGAAATCGGGCCAGCCCAGCGCCATCGCCACCGGGAACCCGATCGACGACCACAGCGAGTAACGCCCGCCCACGCTTTCGGAGAACGGCAGGATGCGGGTTTCGTCCACGCCCCATTCGACCGCCTTGGCCGGAGCCGCGGTCAGCGCCACCACGCGGCCATAGGGATCCTCGACGCCGTTTTCGCGCAGCCAGATCAGCACGCTGTCGGCGTTGGTCATCGTCTCGATGGTGGTGAAGGTCTTGGACGCGACGGCCAGCATGGTGGTGGCCGGATCGCACTTCGCGAACGCCTGCTCCAGCGCGCAACCGTCGATGTTCGAGACGACGTGCACGTCCACCATCGAACCCTGCCGCGCCAGCGCGTCGATCGCCAGTGCCGGACCAAGCGCAGAGCCGCCGATGCCGACGTGGATCAGGTGCTTCACCTCGCCCATGGCACCGCGGTGGATCGCCTCGACGATGGCGGCCATGCGGTGGTGGTTCTCCGCCGCCGTGCGCACGCTGTCTTCGTTGCCGACGCCGCGCTGGGCCGTATGCTCTGCCGCGCGTCCTTCCGTCGGGTTGACGATATCGCCTGCGAACAGGGCGGCGCGGCGACCGTCGAAGTCCTGCGCCGTCGCCAGTTCCTCGAACGCGGCGACATGGGCGGCGTCCAGATGCGTCTTCGACCAGTCGAACAGGATGCCGGTGGAGCTTTCCTCCTCACCCAGACCAAAGCGTGTCGCGAAGGTGTCGAGACGCCCGGAATCGGCATCGAAGAGCTGCTTCAGGGTCGGCTTGTCGAGGCCCTGCAGCTTGTTCCACACCGCTTCGCTCATGCAATTCCACTCCATTCAGGCTTAGGCACCCGCCTTATGGATGCCGCAACTGCGAAATCCAAGCCCGAGTTGTGCAATTATCGGCCAGTCTGCGATGTTGGTCGGGATCGCTCTTGACGACGGCGCGTGCTCATGAGCAAGGGTTTGGCCATGAGCGATACCCCTAGCGCGACCAAAATCGAACCTGCGGAAAAGCCCGCCGATACCGCGACCGGCAAGCCCGTGAAGAAGGACGAGAATTTCTTCTCGTTCCTGTTCTGGCTGGTGCTGGGCGTGGTGGTGCTGCGCAGCTTCATCATCTCGCCTTTCAACATTCCCAGCGAATCCATGCTGCCCCGGCTGCTGACCGGCGACTATCTGTTCGCCACCAAGTGGTCCTACGGCTATTCAAAATATTCGCTGCCGTTCAGCGTGCCGCTGATCCCGGGCCGCATCCTCGCCAGCCAGCCCGAGCGCGGCGACGTGGTGATCTTCAAGGCACCGCCGGACAACGACGTGGACTACATCAAGCGCGTCATCGGCCTGCCCGGTGACGAGATCCAGATGAAGGGCGGCGCACTGTGGATCAACGGCAAGGCCGTGCCCAAGGTGAAGGTCGCCAACTTCACCGTGCCCGTCAGCCCCAACACGGACTGCGGCCCCGGTTTCGAGGTGACGGAAGGCGGCAGGGAGGTATGCTCGTACCCCCAGTTCCGCGAAACGCTGCCTAACGGCAAGAGCTACACCGTGCTCGACATGGGCCCGACCCCGCAGGACGACACCGGCGTCTTCGTGGTGCCCGAAGGCCACCTGTTCATGATGGGCGACAACCGCGACAACTCCATGGACAGCCGTTTCCCGGCAGTCGAAGGCGGCGGCGTCGGCATGGTGCCCGAAGAGAACCTCGTCGGGAAGGCGGCGATCATGATGTTCTCCACCGATGGGGCGGCGGAATGGATCAAGCCCTGGACCTGGTTCACCGCCGCGCGCTGGAGCCGCATCGGGAGCGTGATCTGAGTGCTTGAAGCCAATACCCGCGACTTCCTGATCAGGCATTCGGGCCAGGAGCCGCTCGACGAAGCGCTCTGGCAGGCAGCCCTCACGCACGGCTCCACCGGAGAAAAGCGCAATTACGAACGGCTGGAGTTCCTGGGCGACCGGGTGCTTGGCCTGTCGGTAGCCGAATGGCTGTACCGGGGCAGCGACGAGGCCGAAGGCCGCCTGTCACAGCGCCTCAACGCGCTCGTCAGCCGCGCCACCTGCGCCACCATTGCGCGTGAGATCGGCCTTGGCCCGCACATGCGCCTTGGCAAGCAGGCACGCGACGACGGCGGCCAGGATTCGGAAAATATCCTTGGCGACGTGATGGAGGCGATCATCGGCGCCTGCTTCACCGAGCGCGGGTTCGACGCCGCGCGCGACATGGTGCTGGGCCTGTGGGCGGACACGCTGCAGGGCAAGACCGGCAAGCGCAAGCACCCCAAGTCCGCGTTACAGGAATGGGCCGCCGGCAATCGCCGCCGCATGCCCGAATACAAGCTCGTCGACCGTTCAGGCCCCGATCACGCGGCCCGCTTCACGGTCGAGGTATCGGTTCACAACGTCGGTTCGGCCCAGGCCACCGCCAATTCGAAGCAGGACGCCGAAACCGGCGCTGCAGAAGAGTTCATGAGGAAATTCGGATGACCCAGCACTGCGGTCTTGTCGCCGTCATCGGCGCCCCCAACGCGGGCAAGTCCACGCTCGTCAACGCGCTCGTCGGGCAGAAGGTGGCCATCACCTCGGCCAAGGCGCAGACCACCCGCGCGCGCCTGCTCGGCATCGCGCTGGAAGGTGACGCGCAGATCATCCTGGCCGACACCCCCGGCATCTTCGCGCCGCGCCGCCGCCTCGATCGTGCGATGGTCGCCGCCGCATGGGAAGGCGCGCAGGAGGCCGACGCGATCCTGCTGATCGTCGACACGGTGAAGCTGCGCCGCCACGAACTGATGCCCCTGCTCGAAACGCTGAAGGACCGCCCTGAACGCAAGGTGCTGGTGCTCAACAAGGTCGATGCCGGCGCCAAGGAAAAGCTGCTGGTGCTGGCGCAGGAGTTCACCGCCGAGGTGCAGTTCGACGAGGTGTTCTTCGTCTCCGCCCTGTCCGGCGACGGGGTGCCCGAACTCAAGACCTGGCTGGCGAAGCTGATGCCCGAAGGGCCCTGGCACTACCCGGAAGACCAGGTCTCCGACGCCAGCGAACGCCTGCTGGCCTGCGAAATCACGCGCGAACAGCTCTACCGCCAGCTGCACGAGGAACTGCCTTACGACGCCGCCGTCCGGCCCGAGGCCTATACCCCGCGCAAGGATGGCTCGGTGGAAATCCGCCAGCAGATCGTCGTCACCCGCGACAACCAGCGCGCCATCGTGCTGGGCAAGGGCGGCTCGAAGATCAAGGCCATCGGCGAGGCCGCGCGCAAGGAACTGACCGAAGTGCTCGGCCAGAAGGTGCACCTGTTCCTCCACGTCAAGGTCGAGGAAAACTGGGCCGAGGCCAAGGACATCTATGAAGAAATCGGGCTCGACTGGGTGAAATGATGAAGGCCGCCGCGACGTTACTTGCCGCAACGACTCTGCTGACCTGCGCGGCTGCGCCCTGTACCTCGGCGCTGGCCGCCCCCACCGTGCGCGTCGCCAAGTTGCCGAAACCGGCCAAGGTGGCAAAGCCGAAGAAGGCGCAGGTCGTCGAGATCGAGAAGCCCCGTACCGTCATCCCGATGGACGCGGTGCGCCCGGTACTGTCGGAAAGCCTGATCGGCCAGCGCTACGTTGCGATCGGCTCGTCCTTCGCGGCGGGTCCGCAGCTGCCCCCGGCCAAGCCCAGCTGGCCCGCGCGCTGCGGCCAGAGCCAGAACAACTACCCCACGCTGCTGGCCGAACAGTTCGGGCTCGAACTGATCGACCGCAGCTGTTCTGGCGCGGTGACGGACAACGTGCTTGGCCCCTGGGGCGAAGTGCCGCCGCAGATCAACAGCG
Organism: Novosphingobium gossypii; assembly: GCF_050433305.1. NCBI lineage: Bacteria > Pseudomonadati > Pseudomonadota > Alphaproteobacteria > Sphingomonadales > Sphingomonadaceae > Novosphingobium > Novosphingobium gossypii. The sequence continues at coordinate 817,238 of NZ_JBNPXM010000001.1, forward strand.
TCACGCCTGAAACCCGGCTGGTGACGATCACCATGGGCGGCAACGACCTGTCGTACATCGGCAACCTGTTCTCGGCCACCTGCGCGCATAACGCCAGACTTGCCGCGCCCGGCACCAAGAGCAAGGGCTGCGGCCCCGTCCGCGTCCCCACCGAAGCCGATTACGTGCGCGACGAAGCCCAGCTGACCGAGATCGTGCGCCGCATCCGCGCCACCGCCCCTCAGGCGCGCGTCGTCTTCGTCCAGTACCTGACCCCGCTGCCCCAACCCGGCAAGCTCTGCGCCGACACGCCCGTCAGCGAAACCGACGCCGCAATCGTCCGGGAAATCGGTAAGCGTTTGTCGGAAATCACAGCCCGCGTGGCAGAGGCCAACGGTACGATCATCGTCGGCATGGATCGTTCGTCGGCCACGCATACGCCGTGCGACAGGGAGCCGTGGATGATCGGTTCGCCCGCAGGTTATGACGGGCGGCAGGGCCTGCAATGGCACCTCAACAAGACCGGGATGCAGGCCACCGCTGACGGCATCGCCACGCTGCTTATCAAGGACGGGGTGCAGCCCGCGCGCCCTGCGCCAGCGGTGAAGCCCGGCTCCAACCCGCCCGGCCAGCAGCCCACCCGGCCCGCCCCTGGCCAGCCTGTTCCCGCCGTTCCGGTCCCGGCCACGGGCAATCCGCCCAAGCGCTGACCGCCCTTCGGTTCTCGATCGTGCCGTGCCGACATGCGGCTGCAACGTTGGCCCGATAGGGGCGCGGCGTCCGGCAAGCGCCTGTAGCGACCGGCATGATGAGAGGCCGGTCGATGGGTGCGGGTATACTGAGACAGGCCATTTCGTCATGGCCGCTGCGCTTTTCGGAAAGCCGTGCCCTGCCGGGATCCTTGCCGCTCTACCTTGCCGCAGGGTTCGTGTTGCGGCTGGTCATGTTCGGAAAGCCAGCGTTTCAGTCGGATGAGCAGTTCTACCTGCTGGTCGGCCAGCGCATGGCGCAAGGCGCCCTGCCCTACGTCGACATTTGGGACCGCAAGCCGTGGGGCCTGTTCGCCATCTTCCGCGGGGTCCATGCCCTGCCGTTCGATCCGGTGCTGACGTATCAGGTGCTGGGCTTGGTAAGTTCGGCACTGACCGCGCTGGTGATCGAACGCATCGCCCGCAACATAGCGCCGCTTCACGCCGCGCGACTGGCAGGGCTCGCCTATCTGGTATGGCAGCCGGTGTTCAACGTGGCGCTGGGCCAGTCTCCGGTGTTCTACACCCTGCCGGTGGCAATGGCTGCGCTGATCGTTGTCGAGGCGCGTAGTCGCCCGCTCGATCCGTTGCTGGCCCGGCACGGCGTGTCAGCCATGCTGCTGCTGGGCCTTGCCATGCAGATCAAGTACACCGTGGTGTTCGAAGGGTTGGCGCTGGGCCTCATGCTGCTGGCGCGCGGATGGACAGACGGCTGGTCTCCGCTCAGGCTCGCAGCGACCGGGGCGACCTGGATCGCGGTGGCCTTGGCCCCCACTGCGGCGGTACTGCTGGGCTATGCCGCCATCGGCCATGCAGACGCGTTCGTGCAGGCAAACTTCGTCTCCATCTTCGGACGCAGCACCGACATGACCGACGCGCTGGCGCAACTCGGCAAGGAGGCGCTGGCGATGATCCCGTTCGCCCTTGCCATCCTTATTGCCCCGCGCCGCCTTTCTCCGGTGAACGGCAACGCACCCGCCACGCTGGGCAGCATCCGCCTGTGGGCGGTTGCGGCAGTGATCGGGTTCCTGCTGTTCGGCACCTGGTACGATCATTACCTCGGCCCGGTGCTGGTGCCGCTTTGCGTGCTGGCCGCCCCGGCACTGGGGCGCACCGTTACAGGGGAGCGCTGGTATGGCAGGTTGCTGCTTGGCTGTGGCCTGCTCGGCGCCGTCGCGGTTCCCGTGGCGCAAGTGGTAGAAAAGGGTGACGCCGCCCAGTTCGCCAAGGCTACTCGAGCCATCATGGGCGAGTTGCATGGTCGCTGTCTGTACGTCTACGAAGGCGACAGCGCCCTCTACCGCACCACAAACGCCTGCATCCCGACGCGCTTCGCCTATCCCAGCCACCTCAACGCCCGGAATGAAGCCGCAGCACTCGGTGTGGACGCCCACGCCGAAATCCGCCGGGTGCTCGCCAGCCGCCCCGGCGTCATCGTGATAGCCGAATCGCGGCGCCCCAACCAGGCCAATCTGGATAACCGCCGCATTGTGGCGACCGTGTTGGGGCAGCACTACCGCCGCTATGCGCAAATCACGCTGGGAACACGCAAATTCGGCCTTTGGACGCTGCGGCGTTAGGGGTCACATTCGCCCGCAGGCGCATGTTCGTGCCCTCGTCACCCTGAACTTGTTTCAGGGTCCATCGCGCAGCGTAGTCCGTTGTTTGGGACAGCAAACCGAAAGCGCCACTAGCGACACCACATTCCGGCGCCAACCGTACCAGGGGCCCTGAAACAAGTTCAGGGTAACGAAGGGATAACATCATCAGTGGACTGCAGTGCAGGCACTGCCGTCGCTGGCGCACCTTGCCGATACACGAAAGGGCACGCGCATGACGCGTGCCCTACCGTTCTTTAGTAATCCTCCGTCGCAGGGAGGATTTTACCTCAGCGCGCCTTGGCGATGGTCATGCCATGCTGGCGCGCCGCGTCCTTGGTGGATTCCTCGGTGCGGTTAAGCGCCTTGGCGATTTCCTTGAGGCCCTTGCCCTTGCCGGCCAGGGTCTGCAGCTTCTGCAGTTCCTCGGGCTTCCAGGGCTGCTTGTGCTTGGCAACCTTGTCGCTCATGCGTCGGCGTCCCAAGGTGCCGCATCGTCCGTTCCGGCGGTTTCAGCCACCTTCTTCGGCGCAGCCTTCTTCGCGGGAGCCTTCTTCGCAGGCGCCTTCTTTGCCGCGGGCTTCTTTGCCCCGTCCGTCTTGGCGGCTGCCTTTTTGGGCGCGGCCTTCTTCGCGGCCGCCTTCTTCTTGGGCTTGGCCGGACCCTTGGCCGCCTTTTCGTCGATCAGCGTGATCGCCTGTTCGGCGGTGAGGTCTTCGGGCTTCTGGTCGCGCGGGAGGGTGGCGTTAGTCGTGCCGTCCGTGACGTAGGGACCGTAGCGGCCCGCCATCACCTTGATTTCCCCGCCCGAGGTCGGGTGTGCGCCCAGCACCTTGAGCGGCTCGGCCTTGGTGCGCGATGCAGCCCCGCCGCGATTGGCGACGTCGGCCAGCATCGAGACCGCCGCGTTCATCCCGGTGTCGAACACTTCCGCTGTCGAGCGCAGCCGCGCGTACTTGCCGTCATGTGCGAGGTACGGGCCGTAACGCCCTATGCTGGCGGTAATATCCTTGCCGCTTTCCGGGTGCGGGCCCACCGTGCGCGGCAGGCTGAGCAGCTTGATCGCCCATTCCAGCGTCAGTTCGTCGATGTCCTTGGGGATCGACGCGCGCTTGGCTTCCTTGCCTTCGCCCAGCTGGATGTAGGGCCCGAAGCGACCGGTGCGGCGCATGATCTCCATGCCCGTTTCCGGATCCTTGCCAAGCCCTTCGTCATCGCCGCCATCGTTGGCACCGCCGGGCTGCGCGAACTTCCGGGTGAACTTGCACTCCGGATAGTTCGAGCATGCCACGAAGGCCCCGTAGCGACCGCCGCGCAAGGACAGGCGCCCTTCGCCGCACTTGGGGCAGACGCGCGGGTCGGTGCCGTCGGCCTTGGGCGGGAACAGGTAATCGGAGAGAAATTCGTCCAGCGCCTCAGTCACTTCCGAGGGCTTCTTCTCCATCACCTCATCGGACTTGGGCTTGAAGTCACGCCAGAACGCTTCGAGCAGCGCCTTCCATTCCTGACGACCGCCGGACACGTCGTCCAGTTCGTCCTCCATGCCCGCGGTGAACTCGTAAGCCACATAGCGGGGGAAGAAGCGTTCGAGGAACGATGTCAAAAGTCGACCCGTTTCCTCTGCAAAGAAACGGTTTTTTTCGGTCCGCACGTAAGCGCGGTCCTTGATGACCTGGATCGTGGCGGCATACGTGGACGGACGCCCGATGCCCAGTTCCTCCAGCCGCTTGACGAGGCTGGCTTCGGAAAAGCGGGGCGGCGGCTGGGTGAAGTGCTGTTCGGCGGTGACGTCCTTCTTGGCCGGCATGTCGCCCGCCTTCATGAACGGCAGCAGGCCGCCGTCGTCATCATCGTCCGACTTGTTGTCGCGCCCTTCCTCGTAGACGGCAAGGAAGCCGGGGAACTTCACGACCTGCCCCGATGCGCGCAGTTCGTTGCGGCCAGTGCCGTCGCGCAGGGTGACGGTGGTGCGTTCCAGCTGGGCCGACGCCATCTGGCTGGCCATCGCGCGCTTGAAGATGAGGTCGTAAAGGCGTGCCTCGTCCCCGGAACCGAAGCGGTCCTTCGTGAACTCGGTCGGACGAATCGCCTCGTGCGCTTCCTGCGCGTTTTTCGCTTTGGTTTCGTAGTGGCGCGGCTTTTCCGGCACGTAATGGCCGGAGAACCGCTCCGCAATGGCGGCGCGGGCGGCGGAAATGGCGCTGGGGTCCATCTGCACGCCGTCGGTACGCATGTAGGTGATCGCGCCCGCTTCATAGAGCGTTTGCGCCACGCGCATCGTCTGGCTGGCCGAGAAGCCCAGCTTGCGCGCGGCTTCCTGTTGCAGGGTCGACGTGGTGAACGGCGGCTGCGGGTTGCGGCGGTGCGGCTTGGTCTCGACGCCTTCGACCTTGAAGGCGCCCTGCTCCACCGCGGTCCTGGCGCGGAGGGCCACGCCCTCGTCGCCCAGGCTCAGCCGGTCCAGCTTCTGGCCTTCGAATGTCACCAGCTTGGCTGAGAAGTCGGTGCCGTCATGCGCCAGCAGCGCCGCAACCGACCAGTATTCCTGCGGACGGAACGCCTCGATCTCACGCTCACGGTCGACGATCAGGCGCAGCGCCACCGACTGCACACGGCCCGCCGACTTGGCGCCCGGCAGCTTGCGCCACAGCACCGGCGACAGGGTGAAGCCGAACAGATAGTCCAGCGCGCGACGGGCAAGGTAGGCGTCGATCAGATCCTGATCCAGCTCGCGCGGCTGGGTCATCGCCTTTGTGACGGTTTCTTTGGTGATCGCGTTGAACGTCACCCGCTGCACGTCTTTGGGCAGTGCGCGACGCTTGGCCAGCAGTTCGCGCACATGCCACGAAATCGCTTCGCCTTCGCGATCAGGGTCGGTCGCGAGGATGAGGCGGTCGGCCTGCTTGGCCGCGTCGGTGATGGCCTTCACCTGGCGCTGCTTGTCGCCGTAGAGTTCCCAGTCCATCGCGAACTCCTCGTCCGGGCGGACCGACCCGTCCTTGGGCGGCAGGTCGCGGACATGGCCGTAACTGGCGAGAACCTTGTAGTCCTTGCCCAGGTACTTTTCGATGGTCTTTGCCTTGGCCGGCGATTCTACGATGACTAGCTGCATTATTTAACTCTGTTCCGCCTTACGCGTGTGCGCGCATACATACACGTACAAGGTGGGTCCGCCGCCAAAGCGACGTCAACCCCTGTCGAAAAGCTCCATGGCGCATTCGCGTGACGGGATAAAGCGTTTCACGCAAGACTGACGCGCCCGCCGGCGTGTCGGACAAGCCGCCCGTCCAGTTCCAGCTCCATCAGGGCGAGATGAACGGCGGCGGTCCCGCCCCCTGCCTGCCGGATCAATTCGTCCACCGCCACCGGCGCGGTGGTAAGCATCGCGTGCACTTGTGCGCTGCCCTGTGCGGGGTCGGCATGGTTGCCCGATGGCATAGGTGCGGATTGTTGCGGAACGAACGGAAAGCTGGGGTTACCGGCAAAGTCGGACAGCATCTCGATGATATCCGCCGGGCTCTGCACCAATATAGCGCCATCGCGGATCAGCTGGTTGCAGCCATGCGCGCGGGCATCGAGCGGTGAGCCGGGAACCGCCATCACATGTCGGCCCATCTCTCCCGCCAGCCTTGCCGTGATGAGCGAGCCGGAGCGGGGCGCAGCTTCGACCACCACGGTCCCGGCCGCCAGCCCGGCGATGATGCGATTACGGGTGGGGAAGTGCCGCGCCAGGGGTTCGGTGCCAGGCGGCTGCTCAGCCAGCAGGAGGCCGGACTGGGCGACCTCTTCCTGCAGGTCCGCATGCTCTGGCGGATACGTGACGTCGATGCCGCTGGCGATCACGCCAATGGTTGCACCCGTAGCCAGAGCACCTCGATGGGCGGCGCCGTCGATGCCGCGGGCGAGGCCGGAGACGACGCTCCACCCCTGCCCGGCCAGATCGTGCGCGAACTCGCGGGCCAGCCGGATCGCGGCGGCAGAGGCGTTGCGCGCGCCCACCATGGCGACGCATGGCCGGGCGGCCAGCGCGGTATCGCCGCGATAGGTCAGGATCGGCGGCGCGCCTTCCGCCTGTGCCAGCAGTGGCGGATAGTCGGGCGAATCATGGAACAGATAGCGCGCACCGGCCTTGCGGGCGGCGGCAATCTCGGCCTGGACGCGATGCTCCGGCGCGGGAACGTAGGCACGACCTGTCTTTCCGCCGAGATCGGGCAAGGCCTCCAGCGCGCGGCGGGCATCACCGAAACGCGCCAGCAGGTGGCGGTAGGTAACGGGGCCTACGTTTGGTGAACGCAGCAGCCGGATCCGGGCGAAGGCCTCATCCTGCGACAGTTCGCCCGCAGCGCTCACTTGCTCTTGCTGCCGCCGATGCGCGGTTCGGTCCCGGCGCGCAGGCGGGCGATGTTCTCGCGGTGCAGGAAAAGCACCAGCAGCGCGATCACCGTGAGCACCAGCCCCGCTTGGGGATAGCCCAGCACGAAGGCGGCCAGCGGCGCGACGACGGCTGCGGTCATGCCCGCGACCGACGAAATGCGCACCAGCGCCAGCAGGCCGATCCACGTCACCGCGTAGGCCAGCCCCACCGGCCAGGCGAGGCCGAACGCCACCCCCGCCGTGGTCGCCACGCCCTTGCCCCCCCGGAACTTCAGCCAGACCGGAAAGCAGTGCCCCAGGAACGCGCCCAGCGCGGCCAGCGGCGCGCCTTCAGGCCACAGGTGCGCGGCGACGAGAACCGCGACCAGCCCCTTCAACAGGTCCAGCAGCAGCGTTGCCGCCGCCAGTCCCTTTCGCCCGGTGCGCAGCACGTTGGTGGCGCCGATGTTGCCCGATCCGATCGCGCGCAGGTCGCCCGCGCCGGTCAGGCGGGTGAGGATGAGGCCGAACGGCACCGAACCGAACAGGTAACCGAGCAGGAGGGGGAGAATCCACGTCATGGCACCGGCCTTAGCGCCCTATCGCGCTTTGCAGAAGACAGGTTGCAGCATTCGGCGTTGCCGGATTGCCGTTCCACCGGTTAACAGGTGGCAAGGTCCAGGGATTGACGATGGCTTCCGATACACTGCGCGCGCCGGCAAGGGCCGCCGAAATGACCGCAGCCGTCGATCCGGCTGCTCCGATACTGCTGTTCGATTCGGGCGTCGGCGGGCTTACCGTTCTGGACGAGGTGCGCCGCGCGCTGCCCGATGCGCCGATCATCTACGCCGCCGACACCGCCGGCCTGCCCTACGGAACCAAGACCGAAGCACAAGTGGCGGCCCGAGTCGCCGGGCTGCTGGGCCGCATGACCGAACGGCTGCGCCCGCGCCTCGTCTGTATCGCCTGCAACACCGCGTCCACCATCGCGCTGGGGATGGTCCGCGAAGTGCTGGAGGTGCCGATCGTTGGCACTGTGCCCGCGATCAAGCCGGCCGCCGAAATGACGCGTACCGGGGTCATTGGCCTGCTGGGCACCGAAGCGACGATCCGCCAGCTCTACGTCGATCGGCTCGAACAGGAATTCGCCGCGGACAAGCGCCTGCTGCGCTATGGCGCACCGGGTCTTGTCGAAGCCGCCGAAGCCAAGCTGCGCGGCGAGCCGGTGGACCCGGCCATCATCCGCGATGCCGCGCATGCCCTACGCAGCCAGCCCGATGGCGACCGGATCGACACCGTGGTCCTCGCCTGCACCCACTTCCCGCTGGTGGAGACCGAACTGGCCGAGGCGTTCGGCCCCGAGGTGCGCTTCGTCCACGGTGCGCAGGGGATCGCGCGGCAGGTCTCGCGTCTCGTCGCGGGACAGGAATATTCTCGCCAGGCTGCTGATCTGGCGCTATTTACCGGACAGGGAGAACTGCCCGGCGCGTATGCCGAACAATTGGCACGATACGGGCTCTTGAGGATCGAGAGGTTTTGACGCGACGGCTGAATATCTGGTTGTTGTCCGCACTGCTCATCATCGCCGTCCCCTACTACTGGTTCCTGGCCGACGCCGGGGCCGGTCCAGGAGCGAACGACGTCAGGCCGCAGCCGGTAACCATCGACATGTTGCGCAGGATGGCGACGACCGGCAACGGTCAGTCGCCCGTCGAACTGCGCGTGGAGACGGTGGGCCTGCGCCTTACCTCACGCAACATGCTGGTGGCGGGAAGCGGATTGCGCCAACTGCCCAACGTGGTGCGTGCCTACGAACTGATCGTGCCCGGCGCTGCGCCCCTCATCATCGACCGTGGCATATCGCGCGCAGCCGCCGCCGAACACGGCTTCGCCAGCTTCGATACGCAGGCTCAGGCGCGCGTGGGTGCCGCCATTGCCCGGGCAACGCACGTCATTGAGCTTTCCGATCGCCCTTCCCACAATGGCGGCCATGCCACTGGCACGCGCCGAGTGAAGGACGCCTTCCTCGCTTCCGGCGGCGCCCCTTATACGCTTGCCCCCGGTGTCGTCGTGATACCCGCCCGTGGCCTCGCCCCTGGCACCGCCATGGTCTATGTCCGCCTTTCGGATGACCATGAATACCTGTTCACCGGCGACGTGGCCCCGCTGCATCGCAGCTGGCACGACCTGCGCCTTCCCGCCCGGCTCGCCACCCGCAGCGAGGCGCGGACGTTCCGTGAATCCAACCTTTCGTGGCTGATGACGATCAATGCCCTGCACCGCGCGGCACCGCGCATGACGATCGTGACCGGCCACGAGCCATCGGAAATCCCATTCTCGGCAGGCACGTTTTCCGATTGAGGCGGCATCACAAGCGACTGGTCATGAGCAGTCCAATACGCTAATGGCAACGGCAAAAGCGGTCCGAATTCAACGGACAGGACGAGTGGGGCAGGCGCCGGGGCGGGCAAGTCAGGATCTGACTGTTGCGATCCGGCAAGGCAGGATGAAGTCTACACCGTGAACTACGAACACATTTTCGATCAGGCCATCGAGCGTCTCCATTCGGAAGGCCGCTATCGCGTCTTCATCGACATCCTGCGCAACAAGGGTGCCTATCCCAACGCCCGCTGCTTTGCCGGCCATAACGGCCCCAAGCCGATCACTGTGTGGTGTTCCAACGACTATCTCGCCATGGGCCAGCATCCCAAGGTGATCGAGGCCATGGAAGAAGCGCTGCACGACGTCGGCGCCGGTTCGGGCGGAACCCGCAACATCGGCGGCAACACGCATTACCACGTCGATCTCGAAGCCGAACTGGCGGACCTTCACGGCAAGCAGGGCGCGCTGCTGTTCACGTCGGGCTACGTTTCCAATGACGCCACGCTGTCCACCCTGGCCAAGCTGTTGCCGGGCTGCGTGATCTTTTCCGACGAACTGAACCACGCCAGCATGATCGCCGGCATCCGCAATTCCGGGTGCGAGAAGAAGGTGTGGCGCCACAACGACCTCGACCATCTTGAGGAACTGCTGGCGGAAACTGACCCCAGCCTGCCCAAGCTGATCGCGTTCGAATCGGTCTATTCGATGGACGGCGACGTCGCCCCGATCCATGCGATCTGCGACCTTGCGGAAAAGTACAACGCCCTCACCTACATCGACGAAGTGCACGCCGTCGGCATGTACGGCCCGCGCGGCGGCGGCATCACCGACCGTGACGAAGCCGCCCACCGCATCGACATCATCGAAGGCACGCTGGGCAAGGCATTCGGCGTCATGGGCGGCTACATCGCCACCAACACCAAGATCATCGACTGCATCCGCTCCTACGCGCCCGGCTTCATCTTCACGACGTCTCTGTCGCCCGTGCTCGTGGCAGGCGTGCTCGCTTCGGTGCGCCACCTGAAAAGCTCCAGCGTGGAGCGTGACGGGCAGCAGGCGTCTGCCGCCACGATGAAGCGGATGTTCCGCGAGGCCGGCCTGCCGGTGATGGATTCGGTTACGCACATCGTGCCGCTGATGGTTGGCGACCCCGTCCGTGCCAAGCAGATCAGCGACATCCTGCTGGCCGAATACGGTGCTTATGTGCAGCCGATCAACTATCCCACCGTGCCGCGCGGCACTGAACGCCTGCGCTTCACCCCCGGCCCCGCACATACCGAAGCGATGATGCGCGAACTGACTGATGCGCTGGTGGAAATCTGGGATCGTCTGGACATGCGCCTCGCCGCCTGATCCATTTCGCACACGCAAGATAATCTTTGCGACAAAAAGGCTCTCCGTCGACGCGGGGGGCCTTTTTTCATGGCAAAAGATGCCCACGTGATGACGCGCTGCAGCAATGCCTTGCTGCCCCCCTATTGCAGACCAGAGGACCATCCATGGCCAAGCTTTTCGAGCCCATTACCCTCGGCGACCTCACGCTTTCCAACCGCATCGTCATCGCTCCGATGTGCCAGTATTCCGCCGAAGACGGCCGCATGACCGACTGGCACGCGATGCATCTGGGGCAGTTGGCGCAGTCCGGTGCAGGTATTCTGACGATCGAGGCGAGCGCGGTGCTGCCAGAGGGCCGCATCTCCTATGCCGACGTCGGCCTGTGGAACGATGCAACCGAAGCAGCGATGGGCAAGGTCATCGAAAGCGTGCGCCGCTGGTCCGACATGCCGATCGCCATCCAGCTTGCCCACGCCGGCCGCAAGGCCAGCACCGCCAAGCCCTGGGACGGCGGCGCCCAGATCGCACCTGACGATGCCAATGGCTGGCAGACCGTCTCCGCTTCCAACCTGCCGTTCCAGAGCGCCGAGAACGCTCCTGTGGCGCTCGACAGCGCCGGACTGGTTCGCGTGCGCAATGCCTTTGCCGAAGCCGCCCACCGCGCTGCCCGCCTTGGCATCGACGCGGTCCAGATCCATGCCGCGCACGGGTATCTGCTGCACCAGTTCCTGTCGCCCCTGTCGAACGTGCGGACCGACGAATACGGCGGCAGCCTTGAAAACCGCATGCGCTTCCCGCTCGAAGTGTTCGACGCGGTGCGCGCCGCGTTCCCGGCGGGCAAGCCCGTCACCGTGCGCCTTTCGGGCACCGACTGGGTGGACGGCGGCTGGGATGCCGAACAGACGGTGGCGTTCTCGAAGGCGCTGGAGGCGCGCGGCGTTGACGCCATCCACGTATCCAGCGGCGGGCTTCACATCGACCAGAAGATCCCCGTCGGCCCCAATTATCAGGTGCCGCTGGCCCGGGCGGTGAAGGATGCGGTGTCAGTGCCGGTGATCGCGGTGGGCCTCATCACCGAACCCGAGCAGGCAGAAGCAATCGTCGCCACCGGCGAGGCGGACATGATCGGCCTTGCCCGCACGGTGCTCTACGACCCGCGCTGGCCCTGGCATGCAGCCGCGGCGCTGGGCGCGAAGATCAAGGTTTCCCCGCAGTTCCTGCGCAGCCAGCCCCGGCGCTACAAGGATCTTTTCGTGGCCTGACCATCGATCCAGCGGTGCGGCACCTGTTGTCGCACCGCTGGCCAAGGTGAGTCTGCCTTGTCCCACTGGACAAACGAAAACCCCCGGAACCGCGAAGTTCCGGGGGCCTCTCGTTATGCGATTGTCGGTTAAGTCAGCGCAGCGACACGACGTTGTCCGAAACGCGCGGATCCTTGCGCCCGGTGTAGAGGCTGGTCATCGGCTCGTCCTGAGCCAGGACGACTTCGCCGCCGCCGAAACCGTTGAAGGCAGTGCGCATCGCCGCGCCGTAAGCGCCCAGCATTCCCACCTCGATCCAGTCGCCCGCCTTGATGTCGGCGGGAAGCAGGAACGGGCCTTCCATGAAGTCGGCATCGTCGCAGGTCGGGCCGTAGAAGGAGAACTCCTGCAGTTCCGACGAACGCTCACCATCCTTCGCGATGGCCTTGACGGGGAAGCGCCATGCGACGTGAGCCGCATCGTAGAGCGCGCCGTAAGCACCGTCGTTGATGTAAAGCTCATCACCGCGACGCTTCTCGACCTTGACGATCAGCGAATTGTATTCCGCCGACAGCGCCCGGCCGGGCTCGCACCACAGTTCCGCGTTATAGGCGATCGGCAGCGCTTCGAAGTGGCGATGGATGATCGCGAAATAGTCTTCGAGCGGCGGCGGCTCCATGCCGGGGTACGACGAGGGAAAGCCCCCGCCGACGTCCACCATGTCGATGACGACGCCGGCAGCCGCAATGGCCGCACGCGCACGTTCCAACGCCTGCACATAGGCGAAGGGCGTCATCGCCTGCGAACCGACGTGGAAGCAAACGCCCAGCCAGTCAGCGACCTGACGGGTGGCCTGCAGCAGTTCGCCCGCGTCCGCGACGTCGATGCCGAACTTCGAGGCGAGGCTCAGCTCCGAATACTCCGAAGATACGCGCAGGCGCACGCACAGGCGCAGGTCGGTGGCGCGATTGCCGTCGGCATCGGTGGTAGCGTCGAGGATCTTCTCGACTTCCTCGATCGTGTCGAGGCTGAATGTCCGCACGCCATGCTGGAAATAGGCTTCACGGATCGCGCTGGCGGTCTTGACCGGGTGCATGAAGCACAGGGTCGCGTCCGGCAGAACGCCGCGCACCATGCGCACTTCCGCGATGGAAGCGACGTCGTAGTGCGTGATGCCGTTGTCCCAGAGGATCTGGACGAGGTCGGGCGACGGATTCGCCTTCACCGCATAGAGCGACTTGCCCGGAAACTTCGTGGCGAAGAATCGGGCAGCGCGCGCCGCAGCATGCGGGCGGTTCAGGATGACTGGTTCGTCAGGCGCGAGGGTGCGCGCTACGGCCGGTGCGTCGAGGAATGCGTGCAACTCAAGGGACCCCCAAACGGTGTGTTAACGACAAAGCTGCCTTGCGGTTTGGAAGTCCCCATGGGGCAGCGAGGGGCGGATATACGGCTCAGATCATGAATCGCAAGTGAAAAAGGGGTGTTTTCACAAAAATGTCATGGCGCTGAAAGCAGATGCTGGGATGGGCTGAAAGCAGCATGATTTTACGTTCATTTGCAGTGGGTTGCATCGATATGCTCCATTGCAGCAAGATGACGGTACGGTGACCATCCAGCGTCGTGTATCGGTGTATGGAACGTGCCTGCCCCCCGGTCGCTCCATAGTGGGTCGGGGATTCGGGATTGGACGCGCCCATCTTGCGACGGACTGCAATCCCGATGCCTAGAACGTCAGCTAAGGCGGCTACGGAAATCCTCGTAATCGAACCGACGGACGCATTCGAGCGCGTCGGTTTCGGAATCCCACAGCCAGATCGACGGCAGTGGCACGCCGTTGAACGTCGTGGTCTTGACCATCGAATAGTGCGCCTGGTCAAGGAACGCGAAGCGCTGCCCGGCCTCCGGATCTGCCGGCAGCACGTAATCACCGATGACGTCGCCCGCGAGGCACGACGGGCCACCCAGGCGGATCGCCTCGGCTTCGTCCTCGCCCCGCTCGCCCAGCATCGCCGGGCGGTAGGGTGCCTCGATCACGTCGGGCATGTGGCACGTGGCGGAAATGTCGACCACGGCCACCGGCATGCCGTTCCAGCCCACGTCCAGCACGGTGCCGACGAGAATCCCGGCGTCCAGCGCCACGGCTTCGCCGGGTTCGATGTAGATCTCGGCGCCGGTATCGTCCGCCATGTCGGACAGGAACTGGACCAGTTCCTCGCGTTGGTAGTCTGCGCGGGTAACGTGGTGGCCACCGCCGATGTTGATCCACTTGAGCTGGCCGAAGAACGGCTCAAGGAAATCGAACACCTTGTCCCAGGTGCGCTGGAGCGGCTCGAAATCCTGTTCGCACAGGTTGTGGAAGTGGATGCCATCGATCAGGCCGACATGATCCTCGGTCAGCTGGTCGATGGGGAAGCCCAGACGCGAATGCGGCGCGCTGGGATCGTACTTGGGCACTTCGCCTTCGGGATGCAGCGGGTTGACGCGCAGGCCGATGTCGAAATCCTCGCCGCGCGCGCGGGCCAGCTCGATTTGCGGCCAGAACCGTTCGATCTGGGCGGGGCTGTTGAAGATCACATGGTCGGAGAGGCGCAGGATTTCCTCCATGTCCTCTTCCTTGTACGCGGCGCAGTAGGTCGCGATCTCGCCGTCGTAGAATTCGGATGCAAGGCGCGCTTCCCACAGGCCGGAGGTGCATACGCCGTCGAGGTATTCACCCACGATCGGCGCGGTCGACCACATCGAGAACGCCTTGAGCGCGGCCAGCACCTTGGCGCCGGACTGTTCGCCGACCTCGGACAGGATGCGCAAGTTCGAGCGCAGCTTGGCGGCATCTACCACGAAGGCGGGACTGTCCACGCGCGACAGGTCGAAGTTCGCGAATGCGCCCGGATCGCCGGCCCTGGTTTCCATGCTTGTGAATCCTGATCGGCGCGCCGGACTATCCCAGCGGACCCTTGAAAATGAACCACGCCCCTGCCCCTACAAGGCAAAAGCCCACGATCTCGTTCCAGCCGGGCTTCTGCCCGAACAGCGCCCATGCCACCAGCACGAAGCCCAGCAGCGAGAACGCCTCCTGCATGACCTTGAGCTGGCCGAGCGAATAGGCCGAACTGCCGATGCGATTGGCAGGAACGGCAAGGCAGTATTCGAAGAAGGCGATGCCCCAGCTCATCAGCACCGCCACCCAAAGCGCCTTTCCGGGCACCTTCAGGTGGAGATACCAGGCCGTGTTCATGAACAGGTTGGACCCCGCGAGCAACGCGATGGGCGCGACGAACGACCAGTTCATGGCAGGGTCAGTCGACGCAGATCGCGTGGACCGACTTGCCGCCCCTGATTTCCGAATAGCAGCCAAACAGCCTGTCATCCGCCTGGCACTGGCCGGTCGTCGGTTCCGTACCGGAAGCAGCGCCTGCACTGCCCACGCACTTGCCCTGGCACTGCGCGGAATCGGTGCACTGCTTTCCCGCGTCGGCGAAGGGACGGACGCACAGTTCCGCCCCGATCCGACCGCGCCGCTGGACGGTGCCGCCCCTAGCCGTGCACGCCGCGCGATCTGCCGCGCTCATGTCCCGGCCAAGGGACTGATTGCCAGCTGGCTCGGAAGGGCCGGCAGGCGCCGTGGGCGCAACCGGCCCCGGCTGCGGTGCTTCTGCGGGTGTGCAGGCGCCCAGCGACAGAGCACTCAGCGACAGGGCGCCCAGCGCAGCCAGGGTCAGCAGGCGCATCAGAACGGCAGCGGCTCGGACAGTTCTTCCACCGTCCAGGGCAGGCCGTGCCTGTTCAGCATGTCCATGAAGGGGTCGGGATCGAACTGCTCCATGTTGAACACACCTTCGCCGCTCCATGCGCCGGTCACGACCATGGCCGCGCCGATCATCGCCGGGACGCCGGTGGTGTAGCTGACGGCCTGGTTGCCGGTTTCGGCATAGGCATCTTCGTGGTCGCAGATGTTCTTGATGTAGAACGTCTTCTCACCCGAACCGTCCAGCGCTTCCCCGGTGGCGATGTCGCCGATGTTGGTCTTGCCCTTGGTCGTGGCGCCGAGCGAGGCAGGCTCGGGCAGCACGGCTTTCAGGAACTGCAGCGGCACGATTTCCACGCCGTTGTAGATCACCGGGTCGATGCGGGTCATGCCGACGTTCTGCAGTACCGTCAGGTGCTGGATATAGGCATCGCCAAAGGTCATCCAGAAGCGCCCGCGCTCCATTTCGGGGATGAACTTCGCAAGGCTTTCCAGTTCCTCGTGGTACATCATGTACATGTTCTTGGGGCCGACGCCTTCGAAGTCGAAGCTGACCTTCTTGCCCATGGCCGGAGTTTCGACGAAATCGCCGTTCTCCCAGTGGCGCGCGGGTGCGGTGACTTCGCGGATGTTGATTTCCGGGTTGAAGTTCGTCGCGAAGGCCTGGCCGTGGTCGCCGCCGTTGCAATCGAGGATGTCGAGCGTGCGGATGGTCTTGAGCTTGTGCTTCTTGAGCCACATCGCGAACACGCTGGTGACGCCCGGATCGAAGCCCGAACCCAGCAGCGCCATCAGGCCCGCCTGCTTGAAGCGCTCCTGATAGGCCCACTGCCAGTGGTATTCGAACTTGGCCACATCCTTGGGCTCGTAGTTCGCGGTGTCCATGTAGTGCGTGCCGGTTGCCAGGCACGCATCCATGATCGCCAGATCCTGATACGGCAGCGCAAGGTTGACCACCAGCTTGGGCTGGATCTGGCGGATCAGGGCCGAGGTCGCCTCCACGTCGTCGGCATCGATCGCATAGGTGCCGATGGTCACGCCGGTGCGCGCCTTGACCGATTCGGCAATCGCCTCGCACTTGGACACCGTGCGGCTGGCGAGATGGATGTCGCTGAAGATATCGGGATTCATCGCCATCTTGTGGACCGCGACCGATCCGACGCCGCCTGCGCCGATCACCAGAACCTTGCTCACCAACCTGTCTCCTTCGGCCTTCGGGCCTTGAGGGGCCTAAACACAAAGCGGGCCATATAGTGTCCCTGTGTGACAACTCAACTGTACCTTGCCCCTTACGCGCCCGAGTTGTCACAAACCGCCATGGAGACGTCATCGACCGGTCACCCCACGGTGGCATTGCGCGGCAACCCTACGAAGGAGCCTGCCGCGATGCCCACTCCCCGGTCCAATCTCATCGAGAACGCGGTCGTCCGCGACGAAGCGTCCCGCAAGACCCGGCTGCTGGACAAGGCCTTTGCCATGGCCTTCAAGGGCTTGGTCTACGCGCAGATCTGGGAAGATCCCGTGGCCGACATGGCAGCGATGGAAATCACCCCGGACAGCCGCATCATCACCATCGCCAGCGGTGGCTGCAATGCGCTGTCCTATCTGACGGCAGACCCGGCGCACATCACCGTGGTGGATCTCAACACCGCGCACATCGCCCTCAACAACCTCAAGCATGCCGCCATTCGCCACCTGAGCCACGCCGAAGTGCGCCGCTTCATCGCCGACGCCGATCGGCCCGAGAACATCGCGCTCTACCGCGAGAAGCTGGCCCCGCATCTGGACGAGGCAACCCGCCGCTACTGGGAAGGCCGCGATCTGGTCGGTCGCCGCCGCATCGGCGCCTTCACGCGCGGCGTCTATCGCCACGGCCTGCTGGGCGGCTTCATCGGCGCGGCCCATGTCATCGCCCGCCTGCACAAGGTGAACCCGGCGGAAATCCTGAACGCCGGCACTATGGAAGACCAGCGCCGCGTGTTCGATGAGCGCATCGCCCCGGTGTTCGAGCGTCCCTTCGTGCGCTGGCTGACGCGCCACCCCGCATCGCTTTTCGGTCTGGGCATTCCTCCGGCACAGTACGACGCGCTGGCCGGCGGCCAGTCCATGGCCGACGTGCTGCGCGGACGGCTCGAGAAACTGGCCTGCCACTTCCCGGTCAACGACAACTACTTTGCCTGGCAGGCGTTTTCGCGCGGGTATGGCAAAGGAGAGGAAGCGCCCCTGCCCCCGTATCTGCAGGAACCCAACCTGCCGCAGGTACGCGCCCGGCTGGACCGGCTGGACCTGCGCCATGCCAACTTCACTCATGTGCTGATGGCAGCGGACGATGCCAGCTATGACCGCTACGTTCTGCTCGATGCGCAGGACTGGATGACCGACGTGCAACTGACCGAACTGTGGACGCAGATCACCCGCACTGCCCGCCCCGGCGCCCGCGTGCTGTTCCGCACCGCTGCCGAACCCTCGCTGCTGCCGGGCCGCGTGCCCGATGCTCTGCTTGACCGCTGGGACTACCGCACCGACGAATCGCGCACGGCCACGCTGGCGGATCGCTCGTCGATCTATGGCGGCGTCCACCTCTACGTGTTCAAGGGCTGACACCGTGGCATCGACCGTGACGGACGGCCACGCCGCGCTGATGGACCGCATCTATCGGTGGCAGCGGCCCATCTACGACCTGACGCGCAAATACTACTTGTTCGGGCGTGACCGGCTGATCGACGAACTCGATGCCCGGCCCGGCATGGCGGTGCTGGAGATCGGCTGCGGCACCGGGCGCAATCTGGCACTGGTGGGCAGGCGATGGCCCGGCGTCAGGCTGTTCGGCCTCGACATCTCGACCGAGATGCTGCGCAGCGCCAGCGCCACGCTGGGCCCGCAGGCCACACTGGCACAGGGTGACGCCACCCGCTTCAACGCCGGCGCGCTGCTGGGCCAGCCGGGTTTCGAGCGGGTGATCCTGTCCTACGCGGTGTCCATGATCCCGGACTGGCAGGGTGCGCTCGAACAGGCCGCAACGACGCTCAAGCCCGGCGGTTCGCTGCATGTTGTCGACTTCGGCGACTGCGCAGGCCTGCCGCTGCCCCTGCGAAAGGCGCTGCTGGGCTGGCTGGCCCGCTTCCACGTCAGCCCTCGCCTCGATCTGGCGATCGCCGCCGCCCGCATCGCCCGCGAACGGGGGCTGCTTATGGAGCACCGGCGCGGCGCTTGCGGCTACTACCAGATGGTGCGCCTGTCCCGCTGAGGGACGGCGCGTACCACGTAAAGTTCCCATGGAACCGGCAACGATTGCAGCGTATATCCCGAGGTAAGAAAAACACATCGGGAGCATCAGATCGTGGCCAAGGGACTCTCTTTCCGCGCCGTCAGACCTTTCAAGGTGCTGTTCGCCGTCGTGGTTCTGGGTGTCGTGACATTGACGCTGGCGGCGCTGGTGGAGGTGCTGCTCGGCGCGAACTGGGGATTGGGGCTAAGCGTCTTCCTGCTTGGTCTGGTGGCCAGCGTCTGGGGCCTGTTCGCCTATCCCATGTGCGGCGGCTGCTGCGGGTGGGACCGCAAGGGCGATTGATCGCCCTGCCCACCGCCTGCTAGAGCCGCGCGATGGATTTCGACGACCAGCTGCGCCGCTACTTCGCCACCGAAGACCTTGCCACCGTCACTCCGTCCGGGCTTGAGGCAGGGCTTGAGCGGATGAAGGTCGACTTCGGCATGGAGCAGGACAAGGGTCGCCGCTTCGCGTTGTGGGCGCTGATGTACATCCTGGGCGCCGCACCCGACCTCGACGTTGCGTTCGAACATGAGGACGAACGCAACGCCGCGCGCGATTTCATGGACATGATGGATCAGGCAGGCGGCGGTTAGTCCCGCACGAAGTAGCTTGCCAGTTCCACATGGGTGGACCAGCGGAACTGGCCGACGGGACGCAGTTCCTCCAGCCGGAAGCCCGCCTCGATCAGGCGCGCTGCATCGCGGGACCAGCTGGACGGGTTGCAGCCGATGTAGACCACGCGGCCGACTGTCGAATCGGCGATGCATTCCACCTGCTCACGCGCTCCGGCGCGGGGCGGGTCGAGCACGACGGCCTCGAACTTGCTCAGTTCGTCCGGCTGCAGCGGATTGCGGAACAGGTCGCGGTGTGCGCTGAACACCGGCAGCTGCGCCCGGTCCGCTCCGGCCTTGCATGCCAGATGGACGTCGCGCGCAGCCTCGGCGGCCAGAACCCGCGTCTGCGGCCCGGCGAGTGCGAAAGCAAAGGTGCCAAGACCGGAAAACAGGTCCGCCACCGTAGACGCGCCGGTCAGCCATTCCTGCGCAGCCCCTACCAGCGCGGCTTCACCATCCAGCGTCGCCTGCAGGAACGTGCCGGGCGGGAACGGCACCTTGGTCTGGCCAAGCGTGACGGTGACCTGCTGCGGCTCCCACACGGTTTCAAAGCCATAGCCGCCGTCCATCGTCAGCCGCGCCAGCTTGTGCTCGCGGGCGAAGTCGAGCATCGCCTCGGTCGCGGCCAGACCTTCTGCGGTCAGGCCCTTGACACCAAGGTCGATGCCCTGATCGGTCAGCGTCATCTCGATATCGGCAGCCATGCGCGGGGCGGACTTGCCGGGCTGTACCTTGCCGTGACGGCCCTTTTTGGCCGGAGCCGCCTTGCCCATGGTGATCAGCAGCTTGCGCAGCGGCCCCAGCAGCGCCACCATTTCCGGGACGAGGACATGGCATTCCTCCAGCTCGACCAGCCGGTGCGATTTCGCTTCGCGAAAGCCGATGACGATGCGCCCGCCCGAACTTTCCGCCCGCAACGAAGCCCGGCGACGCGAGGACGGGGGCGAGAGGTGCGGCGGCGCCAGCCGCTGTGCGCCCAGTCCTTGCGCGGCAGACGCATTGGCCACGCGGCCCTCGACGAATGCGGTCAGGCTTTCCTCGTCAAGCTGCTGCAGCTGGCAGCCGCCGCACTGGCCGAAGTGGCGGCACGGCGGGGTCACGTGATGCGGCCCCCATTCCAGAGTGCCATCGATCCGCAGCTTGTCGCCGGGCGCCGCGCCCCATGCAAAGCGGCCGGATGCAGTTACGCCATCGCCCTTGGACGCGATGCGCAGGATTTCCTCGACGCGGAGAATTTCGGTTTCTTCAGTCACAGGCAGGCCGCTAGCGCAGCGGGCACCATTCGCGCAAGCTGTCCCGCCGTGAAACCGGGCGGGCAGAGCCGCGCCGCCTCTCCATGAAGCCACACGCCCTCGCATGCGGCGGCGAAAGCGTCCTGCCCGGTGTGCGCCGACACGGCAAGGCGGCTGGCGATCGTTCCGGCCAGCACGTCGCCGGTGCCCGCTGTCGACAGCCACGAGGTGGCGCGGGTGGAGAAAGCCAGCCTGCCATCGGGAGCGGCGACCACTGTGTCCGGCCCCTTGGCGACGACGATCATCCCGCTCGACCGTGCCAGAGCCCGCGCCCGGTCCGGCTTCGTCCCCGCCCCGCCGAGATCGAAGGCGCGTTCCAGTGCGCCCAATTCGCCTTCATGCGGGGTGGCGATGGTCGGCGCGGCCCGTTCGCCTAAATTGTGGGGGCTGAGCAGCACCAGCGCATCGGCGTCCAGCACCACCGCGGCGCGATCGACCAGCGCCACCGCCAGCCGCCCGCGCGCGGCGGCATCGCGCCCGAGCCCCGGCCCGACCAGAACCGCCGCGTTGCGATCGTCGTTCAGCACCTCTTTCAACGCGCCGTGATCGACGACCAGATCGGCGGGCACGTTGCCCGTATCTTCCGCGAACAGCTTCACATAGCCTGCGCCTGCGCCTTGCGCGGCGATGGCGGCAAGGACCGCCGCACCCGGCATCGCGCCGCCGACAACCGCCAGCATTCCGCGCCGGTACTTGTGCGCATCCGCAGCGGGCGCGCTCAGCTGGGGCTGGGCGATGACCTGCGCCGCGTCCGGCACCCCGTCGATGCCGATGGGGATCAGGCGCAACCGCCCCATCAGAGCACTTGCGGGGATCAGGAAATGCGCAGGCTTCCACGCGCCCAGCGCCAGGGTGAGGTCGTATGCCACTTCGTCGCCGAGCAGCGCGGCGGAATCTGCGTGGACGAAGCCGGGCACGTCGATGGCGATCCGGCGTGGGTGCGCAGCCGCCAGCCGCGCGAGCAGAGCACCGTCGCCTGCCGACAGGGGGCGGTTCAGGCCGCTGCCGAACAGGCAGTCGACCAGCACTTCGCCGTGAACTTCGGCCTCGCGGGCCAGCACTTTCCCGCCATAAAGCGCGCGGGAATTGCGGCAGGCGCCGCTGGCCGGGGCTGCGGAAGCCACGACGGTGACTTCTCCACCTCGTGCTCGCAATGCCTCGGCAATCACATAACCGTCGCCGCCGTTGTTGCCCGGCCCGCACAACACCGTCACCGGACGGCGACCCGCCATGCGCCAGACCCACTCCGCGGCGCCGCGCCCCGCGACCTGCATCAGCGCATTTACGCTGGACCCGGCATCGATGAGCGCAGCTTCGGCCTCACGCATCTGCGCAACGGCCAGAACCTGTTCAGCCAGTGCCTGATCAACGCGAGGCATCGGGCGTGACCGTTACGGGAAACAGATAGCGGTCCGCGCCGACGGTCACCTCCAGCCGGTGATCGACCAGCCTTGAGCGGCTCGGCTCTGCGCCCTTCTGCGGAACGAGGCCGGTGCCGTCAGTCCTCACCACGAAGCGGCGTTTAACCCCGTCGGGGTGGTGGACCACCAGCGTCAGCCCGCCCTCACCCTCGAGCCGCTCCACCGAGCAGGCGGGTTTCAGTTCACTCGAACCGCCAAGCGCGCAGTCGATGTGTTCCCGGGCGATGTCGACGGGGCCGGGTTCCTTGTCCCCGGAGCAGGCGCTCAGACCAAGGACAGCGAATACGGCGGGAAGAAAGAATTGTCGCATGCCCTTTTGATAGGGCCTGCCCCGCCATGATGAAAGGGCGCGAAGCTCGCCTGCGCCCTTTCCGTCAAAAGTATGGCCGGTCACATGTTCGGATAATTCGGCCCGCCGCCGCCTTCGGGCGTTACCCAGGTGATGTTCTGGTTGGGGTCCTTGATGTCGCAGGTCTTGCAGTGGACGCAGTTCTGCGCGTTGATCTGGTAACGCGGCTGGCCGGTGGCATCGTCGGTCAGCCATTCGTAGACGCCCGCCGGGCAGTAGCGCGCGGAAGGCCCGGCGAACACGCCCAGCTCGCTGGTTTTCTGCAGGTCCATGTCCGCCACCTTCAGGTGGACCGGCTGATCCTCCTCGTGGTTGGTGAACGAGTAGGACACGCTGGTCAGGCGGTCGAAGCTGATGACGCCGTCAGGCTTGGGATAGGCGATCGGCTTGTAGAGGTCGGCGCGCTGCAGCGCCTCGCTGTCGCGGTGGTGCTTCATCGGCTTGGCCACGCCGAAGCCGAACAGCGTGCGCAACCACATGTCGGCGCCCGCCAGGATCGTGCCCAGTTCGCCGCCCCACTTCGCCACCAGCGGCTCTGCGTTCTGGACGAGCTTCAGTTCCTTGGCGATCCAGCTTTCGCGCACGGCGGTGTCGTATTCCTGCAGGGTGTCCTGCTCACGCCCCGCCTTGATCGCGGCCGCGATGGCTTCGGCGGCCAGCATCCCGCTTTTCATCGCGGTATGCGTGCCCTTGATGCGCGGCACGTTGACGAAGCCCCCCGAACAGCCCGCCAGCACGCCGCCGGGGAACGCCAGTTGCGGCACCGACTGCCAGCCGCCCTCGTTGATGGCGCGCGCGCCATAGGCCACGCGCTTGCCGCCTTCGAGGATAGCGCGGATTTCCGGGTGCTGCTTCCAGCGCTGAAATTCCTCGAACGGGTAGATGTAGGGGTTCTTGTAATCCAGCGCCGTCACGAAGCCGAGCGCCACCTGGTTGTTCGCCTGATGGTAGAGGAAACCGCCGCCCCAAGCGTCGTTCTCGCTCATCGGCCAGCCCTGGGTGTGGATCACGCGGCCCGGCACGTGCCTGTCCGCCGGGATGTCCCACAGTTCCTTGATGCCGATGCCGTAGATCTGCGGCTCCGCGTTCGCTTCAAGGTCGTACTTCGCCTTGAGCCGCTTGGTCAGGTGGCCGCGCGCGCCTTCGCAGAAGACGGTGTACTTGCCCAGCAGGTTCATGCCCGGCTGGAAATCGCCCTTGGGGTTGCCGTCGCGGTCGACGCCCATGTCGCCGGTCTGCACGCCGATCACGGCCCCAGCATCGTCGTAAAGGATCTCTGCCGCCGGGAAGCCGGGGAAGATCTCGATCTCCAGCGCTTCTGCCTGTTCGGCCAGCCAGCGGCACAGGTTGCCCAGCGACCCGGTGTAGTTGCCCTTGTTCGACATGAAAGGCGGCTGGATCAGGTGCGGCAGGGCGAACTTGCCCTTCTTCGTCAGATGCCAGTGCCAGTTGTCGGTGACCGGGGTTTCCGCCAGCGGGCAGCCGTCCTCGCGCCATGTCGGCAGCAGTTCGTCGAGCGCCTTGGGATCGATCGTCGCGCCCGACAGGATGTGGGCGCCGATTTCCGACCCCTTCTCCAGCACGCAGACCTGCAGTTCGGGATCCACCTGCTTGAGCCGGATCGCAGTCGCCAGACCTGCAGGCCCGCCGCCGACGACGACAACGTCGTAAGGCATCTCTTCGCGTTCGATCATGGAAGCCCCGTGCAATCTTTTTGTGTTTAGCCGAGCGATTAAATTCATGAATGCCTTGATTGCTCCCGCGCGTCAGGTCAAGACCCACGCGATGGATCAACCGCCAAATCCGCAATTTCTGGAAGAAATCACAGGTGCGCTCGACTGGTGGCGGGACGCCGGGGTGGACTGCGACTTTCTGGACGAGCCGGTCGAATGGCTGGCTCCGCCCGAACCCGCACCCGATGCGCCCGCGCTGCGGCGTCGCCCGGAGCCCAAACAGGTCGCAGATGCTGCACCTGTGGCAGCAAAGCTGGACCGGGCCGCACTGCCCGCAGATCTTGCCGCCTTCACGCCATGGTGGCTCAACGAACCGCTGTTGTGCGAAGGTGGTCCCGCCGCCCGCGTAGCGCCGCAGGGGGCGCTGGGCACCGACCTGATGATCGTAGTCGAGGAACCCGAGGCCGAGGACGGCGACACACTGCTGTCCGGCCCGCAGGGTCAGTTGCTGGATGCGATCCTTGCAGCATTCGGTACGCGTCGCGCCGACGTTTACCTTGCCAGCGCCTTGCCCCGACATACACCGGGGGTCGACTGGGCAGCGATGTCAGAGCGCGGAATCGGCCAAGTTCTGGCGCATCACATCAGGTTGGTGGCTCCAAGGCGCCTGTTTGTCCTTGGTGGAAACGTCCTACCGCTTATCGGCCACGAATCGCCGCATCGGCCTGCCATGTTAAGGACTTTCGAGCATGAAGGGGGCTCGATACCCCTGCTCGCCTCCTGGGCGCTGCCTGCCTTGCTCGCGCAACCGCGCGCAAAGCCGGTGCTCTGGAGGGCCTGGCTGGAGTGGACCGCTTCCTGAGAGGTGCGGCCGCCAGCCAGCCGGAACAGACGGATCGCACAGGATCGCGGGGAATACCTTTGAAACGACTTATCAGGGCCGGACTGTCAGCAGGCGCATGCATCGCCGCATGTGCATCGGCGGCACCGGCCTTCGCCAACAGCGCTGCGGTCGATTACTTCCGCACCCGCGCCGACCGTACGGCAGTACCTTCGCTGCTCAGCCAGGACGACCGGACGTACTACGCGCAGATCTTCAAGGCCATCGACGGCAAGGATTGGGCCACCGTCCAAAAGATGCTGGCAGACCGGCCAGACGGCCCGCTGCACCAGCAGGCTCGCGCTGAATACTACCTTGCGTCGGGTTCGCCCAAGATCCAGCTTACCGAACTTCAGAACTGGCTGGCTCAGGGCACCGAACTGCCCGGCGCCGACCAGATCAGCCGCCTTGCGCTCAAGCGCGGCGCTGCCAGCGTGCCTTCGCTGCCCAGCGAACAGAGCTTCGCCCGGCTGCCGACTATCGCCAAGCGCGTGCGTCCCTCGTCGATCGAAGACGGCTCGATGCCCGCCAGCATTGCCAGCAGCATCAACGACCGCATCAAAAACGACGATCCGATGGGCGCCCGCGTCCTGCTCGACGGGATCGACGCCAGCCTCAGCCCCTCCTCGCAGGCCGAATGGCGCCAGAAGGTGGCGTGGAGCTTCTACATCGAGAACCAGGACGCCAGCGCCTATCAGATGGCCCAGATTGCGGCCATGGGCACCGGCCCCTGGGTGGGTGAGGCGTGGTGGACCGCAGGCCTTGCGGCATGGCGCCTGGGCGACTGTGACGGCGCGGCGGATGCCTTCGCCAAAGCCGCCCGTTCTTCCGACAACGCCGAACTTACCGCCGCGTCGCACTACTGGAACAGCCGCTCGCTGGTTCGCTGCCGCAAGCCCGAGCAGGCCAGCGCCGCGTTGCGGCTTGCTGCGGCGCGTGACGAGACTCTGTATGGCATGCTTGCCGCCGAGCAGCTTGGCCTGAAACTGCCCGAACAGCACGCCGCCGCCGATTTCACGCAGGCCGACTGGCAGCAACTGCGCGCCAGCCCGAACGTACGCACCGCCGTAGAACTGGCCGAAATCGGTCAGGACGGTCTGGCCGACGAAGTGCTGCGCCATCAGGCCCGCATCGGGGACGCTTCGCAGTATGCGCCACTCACCCGCCTTGCGCGTGATCTCGGCCTGCCTGGCACGCAGCTGTGGATGGCCTACAACGCCCCCTACGGCGGCAAGCCCGAACCTGCGACCCGCTTCCCCACGCCCAAGTGGACCCCCGTGGGCGGCTGGAAGGTCGATCCGGCGCTCGTCTATGCACACACCCTGCAGGAATCCGTGTTCCGCGCAGGTGCCGTAAGCCCCGCGGGCGCCCGGGGCCTGATGCAGATCATGCCTGCCGCCGCGCAGGACCACGCCGGATCGCTGGGCTATTCTGGCAACGCGTCCGACCTCAACAAGCCCGAGGTGAACCTTGCCTTCGGCCAGCGCCATCTGGAAACGCTGAAGAACGACCCCGGCACGCAGGGCCTGCTGCCCAAGGTCATGGCCGCCTACAACGCCGGGCCGTTGCCGGTGCGCCGCTGGAACACCGAAGTGAACTGCCAGGGCGACCCGCTGCTGTGGATCGAATCCCTCCCCTACTGGGAAACGCGCGGCTACGTGAACATTGTGATGCGCAACTACTGGATGTACGAACGCCAGGCAGGCGGCGCTTCGGAAAGCCGCATGGAACTGGTGCAGGGCATGTGGCCGACCTTCCCCGGCCTTGCCGGTTCCGAAGGGGTACGCATCGCTGCGAACGGAGCGATCATACGTGGCCATCGACCTTGAGCGTACTTTCAAGCCCATCAACATAGCCCTGCTGACCGTTTCCGACACGCGAACGGCTGAAAACGACACTTCCGGCGACATCCTGGCCCAGCGCATCACCGATGCCGGGCACAGGCTGACGCGCCGCCGCATCGAACGCGACGATGCCGACACGATCGCGGCACTGTTCAACCAGTGGATCGATGATCCGGAAGTAGACGCGATCGTTTCCACCGGCGGCACCGGGCTGACCGGGCGTGATGTAACGCCCGAAGCACTTGGCAAGCTAGGCGGGCGCGAGATTCCTGGCTTCGGTGAACTGTTCCGCTGGCTCAGCTACAAGACCATCGGCACTTCGACGGTGCAAAGCCGCGCCATGGCGGTCGTCGCCAAGGGGACGTACCTGTTCGCGCTGCCCGGCTCCAACGGCGCGGTGAAGGATGGGTGGGACGGCATCCTTGCTGAACAGCTCGACAGCCGCAACCGCCCCTGCAACTTCGTGGAACTGATGCCGCGCCTGCTGGAGGTCTGAGTTGCAGGCTGTGTCCAAGTCTGTGGACAACTCGGGCATGACCTGCGGAAAACCGGTGCAGGGCGGGTGATGCCGCAGTTGAGAACGACAACTTGCGTTGTTCTCCCGGCGATTGCGGGAAACCGCTCCCCTCGCCAGCCTTTGCGCCAGTCATGAAAGGAGCCGCCGGACGGATGGAGGACTTGCACGCGCTTGCCGAAGCGATTGGCCTGTGCCGAATCTGGTGGGACGCCGATGGGCGGGATCATGTCGTCAGCGACACCTCCCTACGCAGGATCGCCGCCGCGCTTGGCTATCCTGCCGAGACTGACGCCGAGATCGCCGCCAGCCATAGTCGCCTTGCGGAAGAACGCGCCACCCCTCCTGCAATGATCGTCACCGAAGCGGGCGCGGCGACATCCCTGCCCCCTTCGCTGGTTGGCGCGGAACTGACTGCGCCGGACGGTTCCGTGCAGCACATCGACACATCGACATGGACCCTGCCCCCGATCGCAGAACCGGGATACTATGCCCTCACCGTCAACGGCCATGCCTTGACCCTGGCCGTAGCACCCCGCTCGGCACCCACTGTCGCTTCGCTTGGCGAGCCACGGATCTGGGGACCGGCCATCCAGATACCCTCCCTGCGCGGGGCGCGTCCGCAGGCCTTCGGCACCTTCGCCGAACTGGCCGAAGCGGTCGAGGCATTCGCGGCGGAGGGGGCCGATGTGGTGGCGATCAACCCTGTCCACGCTCTGTTCGCCGGCCATGGTCATGATTTCAGCCCCTATTCCCCATCCAGTCGCCTCTACCTGAACACCGCGATGGGAGACCCCGCGCTGGTCGGGCTTCCTGCCCTTCCCGTGGACGGTTGCGATACGGATGCGGATCTGATCGACTGGGAAACCGCCCTCCCCCGCCGTCTCTGCCAATTGCGCGCCCTGTTCGCCAGCCTCGATGCCGAAACCCGCCTCCGCATTGACCGTGAAAACGAGGTTTACGGCGCGGCCCTGCGAAGGCAGGCGCTTTACGATACGCTCGACGTGCATTTCCGTAGGAAGGGCGCCAAAGGCTGGCAGGACTGGCCGTTACCCTATCAAGACCCTGATGGCGAAGCCGCCGCTGCATTCGCGCGTGACCATGCCGCCGAAGTGGACTTCCATCTGTTCACGCAATGGCTGGCGCGGGAAAGCCTGGCGCAAGTCCAGCAGCGCGCGCGCAATGCAGGGATGACTGTTGGCCTGCTGGCGGACCTGGCCGTGGGCGTCCACACCGGCGGCGCCGACGCATGGGCTATGGGCGACACCATGCTGCGCGGCCTGACGATCGGCGCCCCGCCCGATCCGCTGGGGCCGCTGGGCCAGAACTGGATGCTGACCGGCTTCTCCCCGCACGGTCTGGCACGATCGGGCTACGCGCCGTGGATCGCCACCTTGCGCGCGGCTCTTGCCACTGCCGGAGCGCTGCGTATCGACCATGCTTTCGGCCTCGCCCGGCTTTGGGTCGTGCCCGAAGGCGCAGAATCCAGCGATGGGGCCTACCTTCGCTATCCGTTCCACGATCTGATCCGGCTGGTGACGCTGGAGGCGCATCTTGCCGGCGCACTGGTGGTGGCAGAGGATCTGGGAACGATGCCGCAGGACTTTGGCCCGGCGATCGCGGCCCGTGGCATCCTGGGCATGCGAGTTCTCTGGTTCGAACGCGCGGCGGACGATGGCTTTATCGGTGCGCGCGATTACGACGCGCAGGCTGCGGCAATGACCGGCACACATGACACCGCCACCGTCGCCGGATGGTGGACGGGGCGCGACCTTGAATGGGCCGAAGCCCTGGGCCGCCTGCCCACCGACACGACGCCGCAGGAAGCTGCCCTTCGCCGCGCCTGGGAGCGGGGCCTGCTCTGGGCAACGTTGACCGGCGACACGCAGCCGCGGCCCGCTCCCGAAGATCCCGCACCGGTCGTGGACGCCGCCCTGCACCATATCGGCGCCACACCTTGCGCGCTGGCGATAGCGCCGCTGGAAGATCTGCTGGCCGAGCCCGATCAGCCCAACCTGCCCGGCACGATCACCGAGCACCCCAACTGGCGCCGACGATGGGCCGTGCCGCTGCCGGACCTGCTCGCGCAGCCCGACACTGCGGCAAGGCTGCGCACGCTGGATAATGCGCGCCGCAATTCCTGACGTGATCGCGCTTCAAGGCACGATCACGGCAGTATCGCTCTTTACCCTGTCCAGCGCGACGAGAGTACGAAAGCTGGCCACCCATTCGTGGTCGGAAAACAGCCGTCGCGTCAGCCCCTCGTACGCCCGCATGTCGGTCGTGACGATGACCAGCACGAAACTGGTGCCGCCGGTCGTGTAGTAGCACTGCTGCACCTCCGGCGTTTCGCGGAACAGTGTCTTGGCGCGATCGATGCTGGCGGTGCGTTCGTCACGCAGGAACACCTCGACC
The DNA here is from genome assembly GCF_050433305.1 of Novosphingobium gossypii. Taxonomy (NCBI): domain Bacteria; kingdom Pseudomonadati; phylum Pseudomonadota; class Alphaproteobacteria; order Sphingomonadales; family Sphingomonadaceae; genus Novosphingobium; species Novosphingobium gossypii. Next base: position 846,893 of record NZ_JBNPXM010000001.1, read on the forward strand.
ACTGCGGTGACAGTCAGCGCCAGAGCATCCGGGTCCACAAGCGCAACATTCGCACGGATGACGCCCGCCTGCTCCATCGCTGCGATCCGCCGCTGCACCGCCGCCGCGGACAGGTTCACCGCATCCGCGATGGTCCGCTGGGGTGTCTTGCTGTCGCGCTGAAGGATCCGCAGGATCTGGCGGTCAAAGGAGTCGAGTGCACGCATGCGTGAGGTTTTGTTGCATTCCATCCCCGAATCAAGAGCACACAAATCACAAGCCGGGTGATATTCGCCAGTTCATGACGCAGATGACACAGACCGCACCCCAACCCTCCACGCTTGTACCGGGCCTGCTCAGTGGCATCGGCGCCGGGGCGCTATGGGGTCTGGTCTTTCTGGCACCCGAGATCGCGGGTGGCTTCTCTCCCCTGCAACTCACCATCGGACGGTATCTATGCTACGGCGTGACTTCCGCGCTACTGCTGGCGCCACGATGGCAGCACGTCCGTGCCTCGCTCACCCGCCATGACTGGCTAAGTCTGGTCTGGCTGGCGATGGCCGGCAACACGTTGTATTTCATATTCCTCTCCGCAGCCGTACAGAGCGCCGGCGTCGCCACCACTTCGCTGGTCATCGGGTTTCTGCCGGTTGCCGTGACGATCGTGGGCAGTCGCGATCATGGGGCGATACCGCTTCGTCGATTGACCCCCTCGCTGCTCCTATGCGTCGGTGGTGCCGTTTGCATCGGTTGGCAGGCAGTCGTGGCACCTGCATCCAGCAATCCGGTCGAGCAGTTGACGGGACTTGCCTGCGCGATCGGCGCGCTGGTGTCCTGGACGGCATTCGCGGTCGGCAACACCCGCGCCCTCGCACGGACACTGGTGTCTGTGCACGAATGGAACCTGTCAGCCGGGTTGGTCACCGGAGCGCAGGCACTGGTTCTGCTACCGGCTTCTTTCCTGTTGGACGACTGGAGCCATCCCGCCCCGCAATGGCTGACGTTCGCTGCCGTCAGTGCAGGTGTCGCCATTTTCGCCTCGATCCTCGGCAATGCGCTATGGAACCGGATGAGCCGCCTGTTGCCGCTAACTCTCGTGGGCCAGATGATCCTGTTCGAAACGCTGTTCGCGCTGCTCTACGGTTTCCTGTGGGAGCAGAGACTGCCCACGGCGATGGAACTGATCGCCTTTGCGTTGGTGGTGGCAAGCGTGGCGACCTGTCTGGCAGCCCACCGCGCGCAGCGATAGCCCGAATCCAAAAGCAAAGACCCGGGGTGACGTTCGTCGCCCTGGGTCTTCGGTTTCATGGACTCGACGTACTTGCGCCGATACGGCATCCGCGAGCGCCCGGGGCATCATCTGCCCCGGACGTCACCATTTCAGTGCGCCGTCGCGCCCTGCGCAGGAGTGTGTGCTGCCGGAGCCGCAGCAAGTTCGTCTGCCTCGGTCCATTCGATGGCGGTCAGCGGCTCAGTCAGCGCCTTGGCCAGAACTTCGTCGACATGACTGACCGGAATGATTTCCAGCCCCTGTTTCACGTTGTCCGGAATCTCGGCCAGATCCTTGCGGTTCTCTTCCGGGATCAGCACCAGACTGATGCCGCCACGCAGCGCCGCCAGCAGCTTTTCCTTCAGCCCACCGATCGGCAGCACCCGGCCGCGCAGGGTCACTTCACCCGTCATGGCCACGTCTTTGCGCACCGGATTACCGGTCAGCGTTGATACGATTGAGGTAACCATCCCGATGCCGGCCGACGGCCCATCCTTGGGCACCGCACCTTCGGGAAGGTGGATGTGGATGTCCTTCTTGTGGAACACGCTGGGCTTGATGCCATAGGCGGGCGAGCGGGCGCGCACGAAGCTGAACGCGGTCGAGATCGACTCGTTCATCACGTCGCCCAGCTTGCCGGTCGCCTTGATCTGCCCCTTGCCCGGCACGGTCACGCTTTCGATCGTCAGCAGTTCACCGCCCACTTCGGTCCAGGCAAGGCCCGTGACGGCGCCTACCTGATGCTCTTCCTCGCCCACGCCATGGCGGAACTTGCGCACGCCAGCGAAGTCGGAAAGGTTTTCCGGCGTGATCGTGATTTCCTTGGCCTTGCCTTCCAGGATCTGGCGCAGCGACTTGCGCGCCAGCCGGGCAACCTCGCGCTCCAGCGTACGTACGCCGGCTTCGCGGGTATAGTAGCGGATCAGATCGCGCAGTCCGTCCTGCGTCAGGGTGAACTCACCCTTCTTCAGACCGTGCGCCTCCACCTGCTTGCGGATCAGGTGACGCTCGGCGATCTCGACCTTCTCGTCCTCAGTATACCCCTCTAGACGGATGATCTCCATGCGGTCCAGCAGCGGCTGCGGCAGGTTCAGGCTGTTCGCGGTGCACACGAACATCACATCCGACAGATCGATGTCGAGTTCCAAATAATGATCCTGGAACTTGGCATTCTGTTCGGGATCGAGCACTTCGAGCAGGGCCGAAGCCGGATCTCCGCGGAAGTCCTGACCCAGCTTGTCGATCTCGTCCAGCAGGAACAGCGGGTTCGACTTGCCGGCCTTGCGCAGGTTGGTGACGATCTTGCCAGGCAGTGAGCCGATGTAGGTGCGGCGATGGCCTCGGATCTCAGCCTCGTCGCGCACGCCGCCCAGCGACTGGCGAATGAATTCGCGCCCTGTGGCCTTGGCGATCGACTTGCCCAGCGATGTCTTGCCCACGCCCGGCGGGCCGACGAGGCACAGGATCGGTCCCTTCAGCTTGTTGGTACGGGCCTGCACTGCCAGATATTCGACGATGCGGTCCTTGACCTTGTCGAGGGCATAGTGATCCGCATCCAGGATTTCCTGAGCGGAGGAAATGTCGCGCTTCAGCTTGCTCTTCTTGCCCCAGGGCAGGCCCAGCAGCACGTCGAGGTAGTTGCGGATGACGGTCGCCTCCGCGCTCATCGGCTGCATCGACTTGAGCTTCTTCAGCTCGGTCGTCGCCTTTTCGCGCGCTTCCTTGGACAGGCGGGTCTTCTCGATCCGCTCGGCCAGTTCCTGCAGTTCGTTACCCTCGTCGCCTTCGCCGCCGCCGAGCTCCGACTGGATCGCCTTCAACTGCTCGTTGAGGTAATATTCGCGCTGGGTCTTTTCCATCTGCCGCTTCACACGGCCACGGATCTTGCGCTCCACCTGCAGGACGCCAAGTTCGCCCTCCATGAAGGAATAGACCATTTCCAAGCGCCTGAGCGGATCGGATTCAGACAGCACCGCCTGCTTGTCGGACACCTTTGCGGATAGCTGCGCGGCCACCGTATCGGCAAGCTTCGCCGCATCCTCGATATCGCCGAGCTGTTCACCCGCATCCTGGCTCAGCTTCTTGTTGAGCTTGGCATATTCGTTGAACTGATCGACGACCGTGCGCATCATCGCGGCGACTTCGGTCCCTTCGGCTTCGGTCGGCTCGATCGCCTCAACCCCCGCGACCAGCATCTCACCCTCGTCGGTCGTCTCGGACCTCAGGGTTTCCAGACGCGCCCGCTCCTGGCCTTCGACCAGAACGCGCACGGTGCCGTCAGGCAACTTGAGCAGTTGCAGGACGCTGGCGACCACGCCGGTGTCGTAAAGGTCATCCCGATCGGGATCGTCGCAGCCCGGATCCAGCTGCGCGAGCAGGAAGATGTCCTTATCCCCGGCCATCGCTGCCTCCAGCGCGGCTACGGATTTTTCACGGCCCACGAAAAGCGGCACGACCATGCCAGGGAAAACGACGATGTCACGCAGCGGCAGAAGCGGAAGCAGGTTCAATGCACTTGTCCAATCATCACGCGCGGAGCAGGCATTGTGGCCCACCCCGGCTTACCGGCAGGATATGGGGCGTTTTACCGGCCTTGCAATCTTTTCGAGGCGAAAGACCGTGGAAACCCGTGCCTGCTGGCCGAATCTACCCCCTCTACGCGCTCAGGGCATCTACGGATGGGTCCGATTTCGAGGTATGATGGCCCCAGCGCCACCGTTTCAGATCAATATCCCACTTTCAGGCCAACGGCCAAATGGTAGCGTCAAGCCTTCGAGAGGCTCAGACCGAGCGGCTTTGAAGCAGGTAGATCGCGTGATTGAGGTTAAAAGAAAACCCAGCCCGAGATCCGGCTCAGGCTGGGTATGTCGTGGCCCCGTCTTACTGGCGGGCCCGGCTCAGAACGGCAGCTTGAAGCCCGGCGGCAGGCCCATGCCCTGCTGTGCCTTGGCCAGCTCCTCGTTCGCCACCGAGTCCGCCTTGACCCGTGCGTCGTTGTAGGCCGCCGCGATCAGGTCTTCCAAGATCGGCTTTTCCGATGCGACCATCAGACTGTCGTCAATCGCCACGCCGATGACGCGGCCCTTGGCGGAGCAGCGGATCTTGACGAGCCCGCCGCCCGAAAGCCCTTCGACCTCAAGCTGGTCCAGCTTGCCTTGGGTTTCGTTCATCTGCTTCTGGATGGTTTCGGCGGCAGCTTGCGCGGCCTGGATCATCTCTTCCATCGACTTCATTTCAACGTCTCCAATTGCGTCCGCCGCCGCCGACGGCGGCCTGGCGATCTTCCTGAATGAGTTCGGCGCCGGGGAATGCCGCCAGCGTCGCTTCCACCAGCGGGGAACTGCGCAGCGCCTCGGCGTCAGCAGTCTTCCTCACCTCGTGCACTTCGACAAGCGTGGGAGCACCTTCTCCGACGACCTTTTCCACCTGCCAGCGTTCGCCGGTGGCGGCCTGAAGGCCGTTGCGCAGGACCGTGACAATGTCTTCGTTGAAGCCCGGCGGCTGGGCATAACGCAACAGGCCCGGCGCCAGTTCGACTACCCGCACCTGCATGCGCATGGTGTTGGCAGCAGACATTTCCCCGGCATGTTCGACGTCATCGACCAGCGCTTCCCAGCGCGGCGAGGCAGCGGATGGGGTGAGCGTCGCTGGCGCATGCGCAGCGCTGCCGCCGTGAGCCACCGGCGCGACCGGCGCTTGCGAGGCGATTTCCTCCAGCTTGCGCACCAACGATCCGGGATCTGGCATGTCGCTGGCGTGCATGATGCGCAGCAGCGCCATCTGCGCCGCCACCAGCGGATCGGGCGCGGACTTCACTTCCTCGTGGCCCTTGAGCAGCAGTTGCCACAAGCGATGAAGCTGGCCGGCACGCAAGGACTTTGCCCAGCCCTCGATGGCCTCGCGCTCCTCCATGGAGTGCGCGTCCGCGCTGCCGCTGACCTGCGCCACGGCAACGCGGTGCGACAGGTCCATCAGGCCGCGCATCAGCGCGATCGGCTCCACGCCGAGCGCGAACTGGTGTGCGACCAAATCGAGCAGGTCCGCGCCCTTGCCGTCCAGAATCGCGGCAAGCAGCTTGCGCTGCACGCTCTTGTCCGAAAGGCCGAGCATGTCGCGAACCTTGTCGGCACGAACCTGCCCCTCACCGTCGAGATCGGCATGAGCGATGGCCTGATCGAGGATCGACAGGCCGTCACGCACCGAACCTTCGGCGGCGGCGGCCACCATCGCAAGTGCCTCGTCCTCGGCCTCGACGCCTTCCTTCGCGCAGATGCCGGCGAAGTGGCCCGCCAGCAGCGGCGAGGGAATGCGCCGCAGGTCGAAGCGCTGGCAGCGCGACAGGACCGTCACCGGCAGCTTGTCCACCTCGGTCGTCGCGAAGAGGAACTTCACGTGCGCGGGTGGTTCCTCAAGAGTCTTCAGCAACGCGTTGAAAGCATTCCGCGAAAGCATGTGGACTTCGTCGATGATGTAGATCTTGTAGCGCGCCGAAACGGCGGCATAGCGTACCGCCTCGATGATCTCGCGCACGTCGTCGACGCCGGTGTGGCTGGCGGCGTCCATCTCGATGACGTCGATATGACGCCCCTCGGCGATTGCGATGCACGGTTCGCACTGGCCGCAGGGGTCGATGGTCGGGCCGCCCTGCCCATCCGGGCCGATGCAGTTCAGCGCCTTGGCGATGAGGCGCGCGGTTGAGGTCTTGCCCACCCCGCGCACGCCGGTCATCAGAAAGGCATGGGCCAGCCGGTCGCGCTTGATCGCGTTGGCGAGGGTCTGCACCATCGCCTCCTGCCCGATCAGTTCGGCGAAGGTCTGCGGGCGATACTTGCGCGCCAGGACGCGGTACGGCTGAGCAGTTCCCCCGGCGACGCTTTTCGCTGTGGGGGCTGCGACAGGCTCAGCCTTCGCCGGTTTCGGAGCTGGAGCTTCAACGGGTGCCGCGGGCGCCTCCCCCGCCTGCTCGGGGTTGGCGGCGCGCACCGGTTCGGGATCGCCGAACATCGACTGCTGCCCGGCCGCCTCAAGTTCGGCGGCGTCGGGCGTATCGTCGGCATCGTCGTCTTCCCAGGGGGGCGTGTTGCCGAACATGTCGCGTGAATCGTCCATCGTCGCCCAAACTAGGGGTTCATGGCCGGGATGTCAGGGGGAAAGCGGCACAGCGGTCGTCATGTTCCACAGCCTTCGCACCCTCACGGGCACAAAGCGCGAAAAATTCAGCGATGTGAGAAATGAAGGAGCCGAACGACCCGCCGCAACCCGTTGTGGCTGCTTCCTTCCGGACCTGACCAAGTTGGCGGACGCAAACGCCCGTCCGACTCCCGGTGCGCCCTATGACGGGGGTTTGACCGGATTGCAAGCGGTTAGAACGACATCGCCCCGGAAGCGGTCCGGGGCGATGGAAAACTCAGCGGAAGTTGTCGGCGTAGGCCTGGATCTTCAGGCGGCGCGGCGGTGTGGTGTGGATGGCCGCCTCGATGCCGTACCTGTCGGCATAGGCCTTCGCCTCTTCGGCGGTGGGGAAGCGCAGGACCACCTGCTGCTGCGTATCGCCCGATCCGGCCCAGCCCATCAGCGGATCGGGCTTCTTCGCCTCGGCCGGGGTGAACTCAAGGGTCCACTGGTCGAGCAGCGCCTTGCCGGACTGCATGGCGTTCTTCGGGCGTTGATAGATGCGTGCGCTCATGAGGCAGCGCTTTGCCCCCGAATCAGGGCCGAAATCAAGCGGGAATCACCTTTTGCGCGTTGCTTCGAAAGCATTGCGTGTCTTGAGGCTGGGATCTTCGGTCCACGGTTCGTCCGGCCAGCGATGGCGGGGGTAGCGGCCCTTCATGTCGCGCTGCACATCGCGCCACGATCCGCGCCAGAAGCCCGGCAGATCGCGCGTGGTCTGGATCGGACGCCCGGCGGGAGAGGTCAGCTTGAGCAGCAGCGGCTGCGAGGGCTGGCCGAAGCCGGGGTGTCGATCCAGCCCGAACAGCGCCTGCACCCGCACCTCTACAGACGGGCCGCCCTCGTCCTCGTAGTCGATGGGATGAGTCGAGCCGGCGGGGCTACGAAACTCGGGCGGGGCAAGCCGATCCATAGCCTGCTGGTCGTCCCAGGTCAGCCGATTGCGCAGGGCCTGCGCCACTGCGCCGCCGTCAAGCGCATCCAGCCTGCGGCCCAGCAGCGGGCCAAGCCAGTCTTCGAGATCGGCCAGCAGCGCTTTCTCGGACAGCGCGGCAATCCCCGCATAGCGCGCGCGCCGCAGGAACGATTGCGCTCCCTTGCCCAGTGGCACCAGCGAAAGACCCCTGGCCCTTACCCGCTCGATCAGGAAGGCGCGGATAGCCTGCGGATCGGGCGAGGGATCAGGCCCGCTGGCCAGCGTAATCGCACCCAGCCGCCGCTCCAGCCGCGCTTCCACCCGCGCATCGGCATCGTTCCAGCGCAGCACCGTGCGCCGTTCGATGGCCTCGCCCAGCCATGCCTCCACTTCGGACGGTTCCAGCGACGCGCCAGACAGGATGCGCGCGCCTTTCGCCTGTCCCTGCGCATCACCGATGACCATCCACTCCCTCGCAGCGAGGGGCGAGGCCGGGTCCAGCACATAGCCCCTGCCCCCGGCGCTCAACCAGGTTTCGCCCGAGCCGTCACGACGCCGCGCGATCATGTCCGGGCGGCCCAGCGCCAGCAGTACACCGACAGGAATTTCGTCCCTCTCCGCTGCGGCTACCAGTCCCGCGGCGCGCCTAGCCCAGCCCGACGCCAGCTTACGCGATGCCTGTGCGCGGGCCGAGCGATCATCATTCCAGCGTGACAGCCGCTGCGCCAGATCGTCGCTCCGCCCGCCCCGGCCCTGGCCCAGTCCGCGCTCCTGCAGCAACAGCGCCAGCTTTGCGGCATCATCTGCAGCACCGTGCTCGGCAGCGCGAAGAATCATCGCCGCCTGGGCAGGGTCCATCGGCAGGCTGGCGACCTTGCGCCCGAATGCTGTAATGCGCCCTTCACCGTCAAGCGCGCCCAGTGTGCACAGCCCCTTGCGAGCGGCCTCGAGCGCAGGCGGCGGCGGCGGATCGAGCCAGGCCATCGCCTCTGCATCGCCTGCGCCCCACTGCGCCAGCGACAGGGTCAACGGCGAAAGGTCGCTCGTCAGCATCTCGGGCGGATCGAACTCGGGCCGACCGGCGTGCGCGGCCTCCTCCCACAGGCGGTAAGCCACGCCAGGGCCCTGTCGCCCCGCACGACCTGCACGCTGGGCAGCGGAAGCGCGGCTGGCGCGATGAGTGACCAGCCGCGTGACGCCTGCGGCCTTGTCGAACTCGGCCCGGCGCGACAGGCCCGCATCGACCACCACCGAAACGCCATCCAGCGTCAGTGAAGTCTCGGCTATGGCCGTCGCCAGCACGATGCGGCGGCGGCCTTCGGGGTCGCGGCGGATCGCGGCACGCTGGGCGCCCGGTTCGCACTGGCCGTGCAGCGGCAGGACGAGCGCCGTGGGCAACCTGCCTGCCAGCGCCTCGGCCACCCGCTCGATCTCTCGCACCCCGGGGAGGAAGGCCAGCACATCGCCCTCCTGCTCGCGCCATGCGGTTAGCAGGGCAGAGGTCATCGCCTCCTCGATGCGTTTGTCTGGTGCATGACCCAGCCAGCGCAACTCCAGCGGCCATGCCTTGCCGGCGCTTTCGACTACCGGCGTACCTTCACCCAGCAGGCGGGCGAAGCGGCTGCCGTCAATCGTCGCGGACATCACCACCACGCGCAAATCCTCGCGCAGGACCGCCCTGCTTTCGATCGCCAGCGCCAGGCCCAGATCGCTGTCGAGGTGGCGCTCGTGCGCCTCGTCGAACAGGACGGCGGAGATGTCGGGCAGTTCCGGGTCGGCCAGGATCGAGGAGACGAAGATCGCCTCCGTCATGACCAGCACGCGCGTGCGGGCCGAGCGCTTGACGTCGAGACGCGTGACGTAGCCGATCGTCTCCCCTGCGGTTTCGCCCAGTTGCTCGGCCATGCGCTCGGCTGCGGCCCGGGCGGCTACGCGGCGAGGGGACAGCAGGATGACCGTGCCGTCGCACCACGGCTCGGCCAGCAAAGCGGGTGCCAGCGCGGTGGTCTTGCCGGCGCCCGGCGGCGCGATCAGCACGGCTCCGGTTGCGTCGCGCAGCGCAGCGAGAAGGTCCGGCAGGACGGCATGAATGGGAAGCATGTTCACTTCGGAGGCATCTAGAGCGCAGATCGCTGCGGGGAAAGGCCAAGCCTCGTCTGGCCGCCGCAAATTACATCACATCCGGTGCAATCTCCATATTCGATGCACCCTTCCTCAAGACTCGAACGTTATGCAGGCGGACTTGGCGTCCTCCCGTTGAAAACAGGCCAAGACAAGCAACACATGTATACTGCCGGCCAATACCCCCTTCACGTGGCGCAATATCTGCGCCTGCGTGAACACATTCCGCCGCTTTATGTGCTGCTGTCGATCAACGCGGCAGTGCTGGCCTTCACGCATCGTATGCTTGCCCCGGCCCTGCTGGTCTATACCGTGCCGGCCATGTTGATTGCGGCCTGCCTGTTTCGCATGATGATCTGGCGCCGGCCCGTCACGCAGCACGACCTTCAGCCGGAAGTCGCACAGGCCCGGCTCAGGCGCACGCATATTCTGGCCATCGTGCTCGCGCTGGCGTTCGTCGCGTGGGCCCTGGCCCTCGATCGTTACGGCGGGCCTTATGAGCATGGCCATGTCGCGGTGTTCATCTCCGTGACGGTGCTGGGCTGCGTGTTCTGCCTCAGCTTCCTGCCGCGCGCGGCGGTCATGGTAAGCGTGACCGTGCTGGGCACGTTCATGCTCTATACGCTGCTTACCGGCACATCGGTGCTGATGGCCATCGCCACCAACATCGCGCTGGTATCCGTGGGCATCCTCAAGATGCTGCGCGATTCCTATCACTCGTTCGTGAACCTCGAAGCCTCGCAGCGCGCACTCGACGCGGAACGACGGCAGGCGCAGGCGCTGGGCGAGGAGAACGCCCGCCTTGCCCAGACAGACGCGCTGACCGGGATGCCCAACCGGCGCTTCTTCTTCGCCACGCTGGAAAGCCTGCTGGAGCGGTCCGACGCCGGGGACACGTTCAGCGTCGGCCTCATCGATCTCGACCGCTTCAAGCCGATCAACGACACCCACGGCCACGCGCACGGCGACCGGCTGCTGCAGATCATCGGGGACCGCATGACCGGCAGCTGCCCTGCCGACGCCATCGTCGCACGGCTGGGCGGGGACGAGTTCGGGCTGATCGTCATGGGCGGCGCACAACGGGGGGAAGCGGTCGCCAACGATTTGTGCCGCGCGATCCGCGAACCGGCCCGCATCGGTGACAGCATGGTGACGGTAGGCTGTTCGGCAGGGCTGGCGGTGCATCCGCAAGCCGCCGGAAGCGCCGACCTGCTTTTCGACCGCGCCGATTTCGCACTCTACCACGCCAAGAACCAGAAGCGTGGGCAATGCGTGCTGTTCTCGCAGGAGCTGGAACGCCTGATCCGCACCGAGCAGGCGCTCGATTCGGCACTGCAAGCTGCGGACCTGCCACGCGAACTGTCGCTGAACTTCCAGCCGATCGTCTCCACCGACGATCTGGAGACGATCGGCGTCGAATGCCTTGCCCGGTGGCGTTCGCCCCGGTTGGGAGACATCGCGCCCGAACTGCTGATCGCCTCGGCGGAACGCGTCGGCCGCGGCCGCGAGGTGACGATCACGCTGTTCGACAAGGCGCTGGCGGCGCTGGCGGTGCTGCCGCCCGCCTTGCGCGCCTCGTTCAACCTTTCGGGCAACGACATCTGCAACCCCGAGACAATCGACGCCCTGCTCACGCGCCTCGTCGCCTCCGGCTGCGATCCGCGACGACTGCTGATCGAGATCACCGAATCGTCGCTGATTTCAGAGTTCGATACGGCCAGTGCAGCGCTTGAACGACTGCGCGAAACGGGAATGCGCATCGCTCTCGACGACTTCGGAACCGGCTACTCCAGCCTGTCGTCGCTGCATCAGCTGCCGCTCGACATGGTCAAGATCGACCGCAGCTTTGCCACGCGGCTCGACGAAGCTGCCGGGCGCAGGCTGATTACCGCGATCCGGCATCTCGCCCGCTCCCTATCGCTGGAGTGCGTGATCGAGGGCATCGAAACGGAAAGCCAGCTGGTTAGCGCACGGCTTGCGGGGTTCTCGCTTGCGCAAGGCTATTTCATCGCGCGACCAATGACGCTGGATGCCATGCTGGCGCGCCTTGAGCAGCCCGGCGAAGTACGCTGGAGCGCGGCTGGCTGAACCTGCCCTAGCCCGCGCCCGCTTCTGCGCCGCGCGCCCCGTATTCGATGCGGATGCGCACCCACTCACCGACCTGCGGCTTGCCGTTGACCCGGGGCGGCAGCACCTGGAACTGCCACGCGGCATTGAGCACTGCCCGGCCAAAGCCCGACCCGCGCGGCGATTCACCCAAAATCTGGCAGTTCTCCACCCGGTAGCGCTCGATCGTCTGGCAGGCGATCATGCCCCAGCCCGAGCGAGGCGAATTTGCCGGCAGGTAGCCGCCCAGCTGCGCATCGGTCGGCTCGCGATACCATGCCGCATTGTAGAGCGTCGCCCCGCCCGGCCCCTCGCCCGGTCCGTAAGTCGAACCGCTGCTACCGCCGCCCGAAGGACTGCCGCTACCCGACGATTTCATCGCTCCGATATCGGCGGCGGCCATGTCGGCGCGCGATACCTTCAGGAAAGAGAATGCGGGCTTTTCAGGAGCCGTGGTCGGCTTTTCCACCGGCGTGACCGGCGTCTCGACCCGTACTTCCTGCTGCGGAGTCTTTTCCTCGGTCTTCTTTTCGGCCTGTTTCGTCTTCTCGGGGGATTTCGCGCCGCTGTCGGCGTCTTCACCCTCGATGTTGAAGGTGACCGGGTTGCTGGCCTTCTTCTTCAGCTCCGGCGCCACGGCGGTCTGGTAGATCGCTATGAGCAGGGCAATGATGATGATCGCCGCCGAAAGCAGCGAAGAGATCAGACGTTGGCGCGGCGACCCGGACTGATATCCGGAAACGTCCCGATCGGCGAAGGAAGGCATGGCGCGCCTCAATATGCGAGCCGCGCTCACACGGCAATTGCAGCTTTGTTGCAGACTGTCGCAAACCGGGCGGGTCCGGCGAAGATGCCCCCGACCCCGCCTGCCCGACCTGTCGAACCTTCAGTACCTGCGGGCGACCGCGAACTCGACTGCTTCGGCCATGGCAGTGCGCGCCTCGCCTGCCGGGAAACCGGCGATGGCATCGATCGCACGCTGGGCATAGAGCCGCGCGCGTTCGCGGGTGGCCTCTACGCAGCCGTGGCGGTTGATGAGTTCCACCGCGTGGGCAAGATCTTCGTCCTCGGTCCGGAAGCCGGCGATGGCGTCCTCCCAGAACTTGCGCTCCTCGGCGTTGCCGCGCGCGTAGGCGAGGATCACCGGCAGGGTCATCTTGCCCTCGCGGAAGTCGTCGCCCTTGTCCTTGCCCGATTCGGTGACTTCCGAATCGTAGTCGATCGCATCGTCCACCAGCTGGAACGCGATGCCCAGGTTGCGACCATAGGCGTCGAGCGCCAGTTCCTCCGCCTCGCTCTTCTCCGCGACGATGGCGGAAATGCGGGTGGCGGCGGCAAACAGCGCGGCGGTCTTGGAACCGATGATCTTGAGGTAGTGATCCTCGCTCGTCTCGATCCGGCGCTGGGCGGTCAGCTGGTCCACCTCGCCCTCGGCGATGATCGAGCTGGCCTTGGAAAAGACCTTGAGCACCTTGAGGCTGCCGTCCTCGACCATCAGTTCGAAGGCGCGGGTGAACAGGAAGTCGCCCACCAGCACCGTCGCCGGATTGCCGAACACGATATTGGCCGCGGCCTTGCCCCGGCGCATGTCCGAACCATCGACGACGTCATCATGCAGCAGGGTGGCGGTGTGCAGGAATTCGACGGCTGCGGCCAGCTTGTGGTGCCGGGTGCCCTGATAGCCGCACAGTTCCGCCGCCGCGACCATCAGCATCGGGCGCATCCGCTTGCCGCCCCCCGCGATCAGATGTCCCGCGAGCGCCGGTATGAGCGGAATTTCGCTCTGCATGCGGTCGAGAATGACGGAGTTGACGCTGTTCATGCCCGGCGCGGTCAGCGCCAGCATGGGAGCGAGGGAGGGCTGCTGCCTGCGCGTCTGCAGGGGGACGACATCTGCACTCATCGCTGGGCGCTTTGGGGCGAAGCTGCGGCCAACGCAAGCGCAAACGGTATCAAACGGTGTCGTTACCCGACTGGAAGAGGCGAAAAAGCCGTGCTAGCGCGCTTGGCGATGACTCAGGAAACCTCTCAGACTGTCGGAACCGTGGACCCGGTCCTCGCCGGCTTCCGCTCCAGCATCGACAATATCGACGCGGCGCTGATCCACATGCTCGCCGAACGCTTCCGGATCACCAAGGCGGTGGGCGAATACAAGGCGAAGACGGACCTGCCCGCGTCCGACCCCGGCCGCGAGGAACGCCAGATAGCCCGCCTGCGCAAACTGGCCGAAGACGCGAATCTGGACCCGGATTTCGGAGAGAAGTTCATCCGTTTCGTGATCGACGAAGTGATCCACCATCACGAACGGGCGAAGAACGAAGTTTGATGGGGACGGGCGACCCGTTCTAGTTGCGCCCGGCGGAAGGATTTCCCGTTCGGCAATGCGCGCCTTGATCGGGCTTCCCTTCCGGGCAGCCCTTCCACCATCCGCCGCGCCGGCGGTGCCTCCCCGAAACAGGATCGGGGAGGAAATACCTGGCTTATTGTTCCACCAGCGCCTGCAGGCGCGCCATCAGCGTCTGGATGCGGGTGGCTGCTTCGGTGAAAGTGGCAACGTCGTCGCGGTTGCCGTTGCCGCGCGCTTCCTTGGCGGATTCGAGGTAGCCCTCAAGGTCCACTTCCAGCGCGTCTACCAGCATTTCGATCTCGTCCGAAGTCAGCGGGACGTTGATGGGATTGCTCATGAATGCTCCTCAGGTCAGATATGCGCCGCAGATAGTTACCCTGCCTACGACCGCAACCGTGGCGCGACAGCTTACCCCGGAAAAATGTCAGGTGAACGCCAGTCAGGCGAAAGCCCATCAGGCAAAGGCTCTCGGAAGCTTCAGCTTCACCAGCAATCCGCCCAGATCCTCGCTCTCGTCCAGTTCCACCGTGCCGCCGTAGATTTCGACCACGTCGCGCACGATCGCGAGGCCAAGGCCGGTGCCGGGCTTGCCGGTGTCGAGCCGCGCGCCGCGATCGAAGATTCGGATGCGCTCTGCCTCGGGGATGCCCAGACCGTCATCCTCGACCCAGATTTCGCAGAAGCGCTCATTGCGCGCCGCATCGACGGTGACGAAGACGCTGCCGCCGCCGTACTTTGCCGCGTTCTCAATGAGGTTGCCCAGCATCTCCTCCAGATCCTGCTTCTCCATGGCGACGGTGACGTCATGGTTGCCATCGAGGTCGAAGCGGGCCTTGTCGTAGAGCCGCTCCACCGCGCGCAGCACCGCTTCCAGGCTGGGCCAGACTTCGGCGCGGGACTGCCCCACGGCACGGCGCCCCACGGCGCGGGCGCGGGCGAGGTGATGGTCCACCTGCCGCCGCATCACCGCCGCTTCGCGGATCACGGTATCGGCAAGGTCGGGCGCCTGCGCAGTGGCCGCGTTCATCACCACCGTCAGCGGCGTCTTCAGCGCATGGGCGAGGTTGCCGGCATGGGTGCGCGCCTCTTCCGCCTGCCGCTCCGTATGCGAAAGCAGTGCGTTCAGTTCGTTCACCAGCGGCTCGACTTCGCGCGGGAGAGGGTCGTTGACGCGGCTGGCGCCTGTCGTGCGCAGCTTCTGGATCGCGCGGCGGACGTGGCGCAGCGGGAACAGGCCGTACCACGTCTGCATCGCTGCCATCAGCATCAGCCCGAAGCCCAGCGCCACGAAACTGTAGACCAGGATCGAGCGGATCATCTTGATCTGTTCGTTCAGATCCTTGCGGCTGGCGGCGACGGTGAACATCCACTTGGTGTCGCTGCCGGGCAGGATGATCGACCGCTCCATGACGCGCAGCGGTTCGTTCTCGAACTGGAAGCTGTCGTAGATATGGGTTTCGGCGTCGAAGTGGTTGTCGGGCACGTTCAGGCTGCGGTCCCACAGCGAACGAGAGGGCCAGTCTTCATGCCCCTTGGCGCGTATCTGGTAGTAGAGGCCGGAATTGGGCTCCAGAAAGCGCTGGTCGCCGAGCGGGCGGATGAAGAACACCTCCCCGTCCGGCCCGATCTCCGCCGAGCCGATCATCCCCGTCAGCATATAGCCCAACTGATCGTCGAAGTTGCGCGTGACGATGCCGGTTACGGTATGGTCGAGCGCCAGCCCCCCCGCGAGCAGGAGGAACGATATCCACCCCGCCGCGATCAGCATCATGCGCCGCGCAAGCGAACCCGTGCTGGCGGGCCGCCGCGCGGTCACATCCTGGGAGGCGGCCTCAGCCGCGGCCGGGTTCGGCGGGATCGTCGAGACTGTAGCCAAGGCCACGGATCGTCGTGATGACATCGGCACCCAGCTTCTTGCGGATGCGCGTGACGAAGACCTCGATCGTGTTCGAATCGCGGTCGAAATCCTGATCGTAGATGTGCTCGATCAGTTCGGTGCGGCTGACCACCTTGCCCTTGTGGTGCATCAGGTAGGACAGCAGCTTGTATTCCTGCGCCGTCAGCTTGACCGGTTCGCCGGACAGGGTGACGCGGCCCGAACGGGTGTCGAGGCGCACCGGCCCTGCCGTCAGTTCGCTGGAGGTATTGCCGGAAGCGCGGCGGATCAAAGCGCGCAGACGGGCGATCAGTTCCTCCGTCTGGAACGGCTTGGCGAGATAGTCGTCGGCACCGGCATCGAGACCGGCGACCTTGTCGGACCAGCTGTCGCGCGCGGTGAGGACCAGCACGGGGAACGTGCGCCCTTCGCGCCGCCACATGCCCAGTACGGTCAGGCCGTCGATCTCGGGCAGGCCGAGGTCGAGGATGACCGCGTCGTAGTCTTCGGTGGAGCCAAGGAAGTGCCCGTCCTCGCCATCGACCGAGAGATCGACCGCATAGCCGTTCTGCTCCAGCGTGGTCTTGAGCTGGTTGCCCAGGGTGGGCTCATCCTCGACGATCAGGATGCGCAATGGTCGGTCCTCCTAACATGAACGGAGCTGAGATGGGCCGAAAGGCTGTAACCGTCAAGCAACGGAAACCGCGTAAGTTCCCCGAATGTTGCCGGAGCGTTCCGCCCTGTCGCCTATCGCGACTGGCTGATGACGCGCCCGGTCCGGGCATCCACATCGACGAAATAGACCTTGCCGTTCTTGATGAACTTCAACCGGTACACCATCGCCGACGGATCGTATTCCGGGCCAAGGTACTGCATTCCGGCCATGCGCGGCAGGATGTCCTGCTCGATCTCGCGCGGGGGGAGGATGTTGCCGGCGCGGCGATCGCGGCGCAGTTCCCCCTGCTCGCCGCCCGAATTGGCATTGGCCGGGGTGGCTGAAAGAGCGGGAAGCACGGCCAGCGCCGCCAGAAGAAGAGAGGCAATCCTGTTCATCACGGCTTCGGTGCCTAAACTTGCGGCGTTGAACAAGTCCTGAATGTGGCGGGAAGGTAGCAGACAGGTTTCCGGTGTTGCGCGGGCGCAACGGCACGCTGGTCCCCTTCCCTTCCCCGCCACTCCCCTGTAGGGCGCGCGCCATGGCACTCGCACCGATCCTCAGCTGGGAAAACCTCGGCCTCGTCCAAGGCAATGGCTGGCTCTTCCAGGGCCTCGACATCAACATCGGTCCGCGCGACCGGCTGGCGCTGATCGGGCGCAACGGCGCAGGCAAGACCACGCTGCTCAAGCTGATCGCGGGGATCGTCGATGCCGACAAGGGCACCCGCTCGGTACAGCCCGGCACGCGCGTGGTAACGCTGGAGCAGGATCCGTTCTTCACCGGCTACGACACCCTGCTCGACTTCACCATCCACGGCGACGACGCTCCTGCCCAGCATGAGGTGGAGGCCATCGCCGACCAGCTCGGCATCGACCTTTCGCGCGAGGCGAAGAGCGCGTCGGGCGGTGAACGCCGCCGCGCCGCGCTGTGCCGCGCGCTGGCGATGGAGCCCGACCTGCTGCTGCTGGACGAGCCGACCAACCACCTCGACCTTGCCGCGATCGACTGGCTGGAATCCTGGCTCCAGCGCTACAACGGCGCCTTCGTGGTCATCAGCCACGACCGCACTTTCCTGACCCGGTTGACCAACGCCACGCTGTGGCTGGATCGGGGCGGCCTGCGCCGCAAGGACATCGGCTTCGGCGGCTATGAGGCGTGGGAAGAGGAAGTCTACGCCGAGGAAGCGCGCGCCGCCCAGAAACTGGACGCCAAGCTCAAGATCGAGGCGCACTGGCTGGAACGCGGCGTTACCGCGCGCCGCAAGCGCAACCAGGGCCGCCTTGCCAAGCTGTGGGAAATGCGCGCGGAACGCGCCGCCATGGTCGGCCCGCAAGGCGCTGCCAAGCTGGCGGTGGTCGCCAACGACAGCAAGACCAAGTCGGTGATCGTCGCCGAAAAGGTGACGAAGACCTTCGGAGACCGCACGGTCATCAAGGACTTTTCGCTCCGCATCCAGCGCGGTGACCGCATCGGCATCGTCGGCGCCAACGGTTCGGGCAAGACGACGCTGCTCAAGCTGCTGATGGGCGAAATGGAGCCCGATAAGGGCACCATCACCCGCGCCGCGACGATGGATGCGACGGTGATCGACCAGCAGCGCAGCCGCATGAACCCCGAAGCGCGCATCCGCGACGTTCTGGCCGAAGGCAGCGACTGGATCGACGTGCGCGGGGTCCGCAAGCACATCCAGGGCTATCTCAAGGACTTTCTGTTCGATCCGGGTCTGGTCGAAGCAAAGGTGGGGACGCTTTCCGGTGGCGAGCGTTCGCGCCTGCTGTTCGCGCGCGAATTCGCCACCACCTCAAGCCTGCTGGTGCTGGACGAGCCGACCAACGACCTCGATCTCGAAACGCTGGACCTGCTGCAGGAAGTCATCGCCGACTACGATGGTACCGTGCTGATCGTCAGCCACGACCGCGACTTCCTCGACCGCACGGTGAACATCACGCTGGGCCTCGACGGATCAGGGCACATTGACGTGATCGTCGGCGGCTATGCCGACTGGGAAGCCAAGCGCCGCGAACGCACCGTCGGCGCGGCGAAGAAGGCCAAGGCCGAAACCGCCGCAGCCGCTCCGCAGATGCCTGCGAAGAAAGCCAAGCTTTCGTACAAGGATCAGCGCGACTACGAACTGCTGCCCAAGCGGATCGAGGAACTTGAAGCCCTGATCGCGCGTGACGAAACGGCTCTCTCCGACCCGGCGCTGTACACCCGCGACCCGGCGAAGTTCGCCAGCCTGACCGACGCCATAGCGAGGGCGCGGTCTGAGAAGGACAGCGCCGAGGAACGCTGGTTGGAGCTGGCAGAGCAGGTCGAAGGCTGAGGGTTTTCGCATGTCGGACGCCATCGCTCTTGCCAAGTAGCGTCAATCGTAGGATAGGCTTACAAAAACCAGATCGGTTATAGGGGCATGCCATGATCAACCGCATCCGCGACATTCGTCGTCAGAAGAACATGACGCTGGCGGACGTCGCTCTCGCCTGCGATCCGCCGACGACGGCGCAGACCATCGGCAGGCTCGAAACCGGAATGCGCAACCTGTCGCTGGTGTGGATGAACCGTATCGCCGCCGCGCTGCAGGTGGAGCCGGAGACGCTGCTGCGCTCCGAAGGGGCGGAACCCGCACGCCTCGTCGCGACGCTGGGCACCAAGGGCGCCGAAGCCCTGCGCAAGCCCATTGATGCGGTGCTGCCCAACGACCTGTCGGCAGACGCGCCGTGGGTTGTGGTTTCGGTGGAAGGCGCCGTGGGCGAGTATCGCGAGGGCGATCAGCTTTGGCTGCGCCAGTACGCGCCCGAAGACGCCGCCGAACTGCTCAACCGCGATGTGCTGGCGCCGGTGCCGGGCGGGCGTTTCGCGTTCGGGCGGCTGACCGAGGCCAGCGCGCAAGTCGTCACCGTGCTGCCGCCTGCCAGCGGCAAAAGCCCGGTCAAGGTGGAACAACCCGCATGGCTGGCCGTTGCCGAGATGCTGGTCCGCAAGCTCTAGGATTTATGCGCGTCCTTTCCATCGCCACGCTGTTTCCCAACCCGGTGAAGCCCTCGTTCGGGGTTTTCGTCGGCAATCAGATGCGCGCGGTCGTGGCGCGGGGTGAAGTGGACCTGACCGTTGTCAGTCCCATCGGCATCCCGCCCTGGCCACTGTCGATGCGCGAGCCCTATGTCCGGCTGAAGGACGTGCCGGAGGTCAGCGATGTGGCGGGCCTCAGCGTCTACTATCCCAAATTCACCACGTATCCCAAGGTCGGCGGCGACACCAATCCTGGGCGCATCGCCCGGGCCGTGCTGCCGCTGGTCCGCAAGCTGCACCGGGAGAAGCCGTTCGATCTGGTCGATGCGCAGTTCTTCTTTCCCGATGGCCCGGCAGCGGCGATCGTGGCGCGCGAACTGGGCCTGCCGCTGACGATCAAGTCGCGCGGGGCGGACATCCATTTCTGGGGCCAGCGCCCCCACGCGCTGAAGCAGATGCTGGATGCGGCGAACGGTTCCGCCGGTCTGCTCGCCGTCAGCCAGGCCCTGCGCGAAGACATGATCACGCTGGGCATGCCCGCCGACCGCATCGAGATCCATTACACCGGCCTCGACCGGGAAAAGTTCCACCCGATCGAACGCGGCGCTGCACGGGCGCTGGTGTCCGCCATGCCCAACCTTGGCATCTGGTCCGAAGGTCCGCTGATCGTCACGCCCGGCGCACTGATCCCGCGCAAGGGACAGGCGCTGGTGATCGAGGCCCTGCCCCGCCTGCCTCAGGCGCGACTGGCGCTGGCGGGCGCTGGGGAGGATGAAACGAGGCTGCGTACGCTGGCAAAGCGGCTTGGCGTGGACGAGCGTGTGCAGTTCCTCGGCCTTGTCGATCATGAACTGCTACCGCATGTGCTGTGCGCGGCGGACGTGCTGGTGCTGCCTTCCGCAAGCGAAGGGCTGGCCAATGTCTGGGTCGAGGGACTGGCCTGCGGCACCCCCATCGTCATCCCCGACATCGGCGGTGCGCGCGAGATCGTCAGCGATGCCAGCGCCGGACGGATCGCCGCACGCACGCCCGATGCCATCGCCGCGGCGGTGGAGGATATTCTTGCCGACCCGCCCAGCCAGGCGCAGGTGGCCGAGCATGTCAGCCGCTTTTCCTGGGGCGTGAACGCGCAGAACATCGTCCGCTTCTGGAAGGGCGTACTGGGAGAGCGGGTGCCGGAACCGACCGAGCCCGAACTCGCCTAAATACCAGCGGTGCGGCGTCGATGCGCGCCCTATCCTCTTTTTCGCGAACCAGCGAGAGAGGACATTTCCATGCGCATCATAGTGGCCGGATGGCTGCGTTACGCAGGTGACGACAGGACCTGCGCCGAGATCATCACCACCGGCCGCGACTACATCCTCGCCGCGCGCGAGGAACGGGGCTGCGTGGCCTATACATGGGCCGTGGACCCGATCGATCCCGGTGTGATCCAGGTCTACGAGGAGTGGGAAAGCGAGCAGGATCTGCTGCGTCACTTCATCGACCCCGCATACGCCCAGATGCGCGACCACCTGGGCCAGTGGGAGATCACCGGCTTCGGCGTGCAGATGTACGGCGCCGGCAGCGTGGAGCCGGTGTATGGAGACGATGGCTGGCCGCGCAGGGAAATCTTCGGGGTGACGCTGGCCCAAGCCTGACCTGTCACCCCTCTGGCGGCAGCAGGAAGTCCATGGTGTAGCGTCTGGCCTTCCACCCTGCCGCCGTACGCACTACGTCGAAGTAATAGCGCCCCTGCACGGTGATGCCGCCGCCCGCCCTGTACCTGCCGATGCCGGTCACGTAGGCCCGCACCGATGCGCTGTCACCGTCATAGGCGGTGACGGCGAAGTTGCTGAGATAATGCGCCTGCGCCGCCATTGCCGCAAACGTGTCCGCGAAGAAGCGTTCGATCTCGGCGTGGCCGTTCAGGATCGGAAAGCCGATCCCCGACAAGTCGAACACCGCATCCTCGACGAAGACGGCACGGATGCCGTCGACGTCGAAGCTGTCCACCGCATGGGCGTAGGCGACGAGCAGATCCTCGATCGCCAGCCGGTCCTCGACGGGACATGCCGTCATTCGGGCGCGCCCTTCACGTAGTCGTTCAGCAGTTCGTGAAAGCGCTGGATGCGCTTTTCCTGGCCGGGCAAGATGCAGCCCTTGAAGCCGCGCGAATTGAGGCCCTGCTGCTGGCTGGTGCCGATCGACAGATCCTGATCCGCGACATAGCCCACCGACACGCCATCGCCATAGACCGAATGGCGCGCCACCGCGTCATGCTGGAGCGGCAGCATGCCCAGCGGCGTGAACACCTCCTTCATGCCTTCCACCGGCGGATAGAGGCACCAGTGCTGGAACACGCACTTTTCCGGGTCAGTCGGATGCGGTTCGGTGCGCAGAACCTGCAACTGTTCTGGGCTCATGGTAAGCGTAAGGTTGGGGAACAGCGTGCAGTGGAAGTAATCCACCAGCTGCTGATCGCTCATGTTGTCGTAGTTGGTATAGCCCCGGCCCGGCCCCAGACGGCGCTTGGCCTCTATGATGGCTTCGCGCAGATCGCCGGTGCGACCGTTGTATTCTTCCGGATCGATGCCCCATGCGCGCGCCGCTTCGCCCAGCGGAGCGGGCACTTCGGTGGTGTGATAATCGACGCGGGTGGTCGCCTGGTGCCCCTTCATCCACATAGAGTTATGGCCGGAGGGGTACATCTCGAACAGGGTATCGGGCAGCCCGTCGTTGATGAAGGTCGCCAGTTCCGGGTGGATCGTGGGGAGGTGATAGCTCTCGTTGAAGTTGTCGCGGATGATCTTCCAGTTGAAATCCGCGTCGGCAGAGACGTTGAGCACGCGCACCCAGTTGTCGATGCCATAGCCCTTCAGTCGCTCCGGGAACGGCGAGAGCCACTCGTGCAGCGGGGCAACATCATCGTCCATGCACCAGAACACGAAAGGCCCCCACGTTTCGCAACGTAGCTCGGAGAGATGGACCTTGCCGCAGGGGCTACCACCCTCGAAGTCGTCGGGATCCTGAACTTTGGCCAGCGTCCCGTCGAGGTCGAAGGTCCAGTTGTGATACCCGCACACGATGCGTGGAACACTGGCCATTTCACCCAGCACCAGCCGGTTTCCGCGATGCGGGCAGGAATTGTAGAACGCCTTGATGGAATTGTCTTCCTGGCGGACCATGATGACCGATTCCTTGGCGAAATTGTGCCGGATGATGTCCCCCGGCTCCTCCAGTTCCGCCAGCAGACCGCCAAGGTGCCAGACCTTGGGCCACAGGTTCTTCATCTCGCCGTCCATCCACTCTTTCGAGATGTAGCGGTCGGCGGTGATGGGATCGCCGCGCACCGGCGGATCGAACTCCTGCGAATAGCGCGACACTCTGGTCTGGACGTTCATGGCTGGAAGGTTCCTCTCGATTATCGTTGTCAGGTCTGGCTCGGATCGGCGCCCTTGCGGCCCCCGCGCGGGGCGGCAGGATTGGCGGCGAAGAAGTCGAGCGTGCCGGGATCGTCCTTTACCCAGTCGGTCACCAGAACCCGGCTGACGATGCGCCAGTCGCCATTGCGGCAGGCATATGCATCCAGATAGCGGCCCGAAATGAACAGGTCGCGCACCCCGCCGTCTGCCGACGGCACCGAATGCCAGGCCTGGAAGTACCACTCAGCGCGGGCCGTCTGGCCTGTCACCTCGATGCGGGACTGGCCCAGCAGGTGGTGCGTGGCGTTCATGTCGGCCAGAAAGCCCTGCGCGAAGGCCACGAAGTCGTCGGCTCCGCCCTTCATCAGCCCGCAGTCGATCACGGCATCGTCGTGAAACGCGCTGCGCTGGAGTTCGAGATCGAGCCGGTCCAGCCCGCGCATGTAGCGCGCGGCCGCGTCCGCGATGTCGCGCCGGGCGGCAAGATCACGCACTTGCGCCTCAAGGTCGAAGCCGGCGGCAGCGGGAGTCGGGGTCAGCGCATCCAGCGGACCACCCTCCGGACGGATTGCACGCGGGTGCCTTGCATGCCGTTCACTCTCCCGTTCCCGGCCACGGCGCGTCTGTTTCTGCGCACCTTGTGACCATGATGTACAGCGCCCGGCACATAAACCGACTCAACTGCCGGTTTTTTATGCTACGCCCTGTGACACAGGCCTACCTGCGACTTTAGTCAGGTTCAACGCAGCCTCTTCGTGGCGCAGGACGACAGGGTCAGAACACGCGAGGAAGCATGAAGGCGCAGGCCTTGCAGGACCGGATGCTCAGTGCGCTCATGCCAGAACTGCACGCGCGCCTGCCTGACAGCGGCGCGCCCGGCAAATGGCAGCAGCGCAAGAGCGCCCTGATGCGCGACCGGCTGGTGAGCGCCGCCATCGACTGCCTCGTCAACGGCGGCTATGCTGGCCTCACCACGGCGGCGGTGGCGGCGGCGTGTGATGTGTCGCGCGGGGCCATGCACCATCATTTCCAGACCCGCATGGAACTGGTTTCCGCCGTCGTCGACCATGTCGTCTACCACCGGATGCGCACCTTCCTCGCCGACTACTTCGACACCGTCGCACGGCGGACGGACGAACCGATGATAGAACTGGCCTGCGATGCGCACTGGCGCTCGGTCCAGACGCGGGACTATGCGGCGTGGCTGGAACTGGCGCTGGCTGCGCGGACCGACCCTGAACTGGCGACGATCTTCGAGCCTGCCGCACGCCGCTACGACGCGGTGTGGACCAGCGAAATGATCGAGGCTTTCCCCCAATGGCGCGACGATTGGGAAAACCTGAAGCTGGCGCACGATTTCACCAGCGCCATGCACGCCGGGATGCTGCTGCATCAGCCGATCTTCGCCAGCGCAGAGCGGATCGACCGCCTGCGCCGCTTCGCCGCTCGCACCATGCAGCGGCTGAGCGAGCAAGGGCGCGAGTGAGCGCTTCTCTCAAAAGTTACAGCTGTCCCCATCGCACTGCGTCTTCCAGACTGGCATGACTAATCGGGCAGAACCGGGCAACTTCCAGGAAAGGCACCTCTGATGGCGACAGTAGCAATAACCGGCGCGGCGCGCGGCATCGCGTATGAACTGGTGAAGCAGCATGCACAGCGCGGCGACCGTGTGCTGGCATTCCCGCGCGATCCCGCACAGGCCGACGCGCTGAACCGGCTGGCGGCAGAATCGAACGGGCTGGTCAGCATCCATGCGATGGACGTGGCGGACAACGCATCCGTTGCCGCAGCCACAGCCGCGACCGGAAACGAGCCCATCGACATCCTCTACAACGTTGCAGGCGTCATCGGCAGATCGGAGCCGCAACTGGACGGCGTCGACTGGGCCGACTTCGACAATTCGATCGAGATCATGCTGAAGGGCCCGCTTCGGGTGTTATCGGCGTTTCTGCCACGCCTTGGCAGCGGGTCCAAGGTGATCAACTTCTCCAGCCAGATCGGCGCCTCTACCTGGCCTTACGGCGGCTTCTGGTCCTATGCGGCCGTCAAGGGCGGGCTGAACCGCCTGATGCGCTCGGTGGCGTTCGACCTGAAGGACCGTGGCATCATCGTCGGCATCATCCATCCGGGCTACGTTCAGACCGACATGGGCGGCGCCGGTGCCGACATCGCGCCACAAGACAGCGCGGCCTCGATCATCCAGCTGACGGACGGCTGGACGATCGAGGAAACCGGCGAGTTCTTCAAGTGGAACGGCGAGCGTCACCCCTGGTAGGCCAGTGGAGGACGCCACGCCGCTCGTTCAGACGTCCAACTGCTCCAGCATCTGCGTGCTGGCGGCGGTGAGATGGCTCATGACCTGCGCGTGATTGCCCTGCGCCTCGGCATGGCGCAGCGGCTTCACGCGCTCCACCAGGATCTCCTCGGGCGTAGGATCCTGCGCAAACAGGGCGATGACCTCGTCCGCGAACTCTTCCAGCGGCTGGTACCCTTCGCGGGTGCTCTGGCCGGGGGTAAGGTCGGTCTGCACCGCCGGCGGGGCCAGTTCGATGACTTCGACGCGCCCCCGCAGCATCTCGCGCAGCGACTGCGTGTAGCTGTGCATCGCCGCCTTGGTGGCACTGTAGGTGGCGGTTCCCGGCAGCGGCACGAACGCCAGGCCGGACGTCACGTTGACGATCGCCCCGCCCTGCTCCGCCAGATGCCCGACCAGCGCGTCGATCAGCCGGATCGGACCCAGCAGGTTGGTGGTGATCTGCGCCTCGGCATCGGCAAGGTCGCGGGCTCGGTCGAGCCGCTCGTACCGCATGATCCCGGCATTGTTCACCAGCACGTTGAGCGCCGGGAAGCGTTCCAGCACCGTCGCCGCGAAGGCCGCCACGCCGCCCGCGCTTTCCACGTCGAGGGTGACGGCATGCATGTTTTCCCGCCCCGCGCAGGCCGCTTCAAGAGCATCGAGCCGTCGCCCGGCGACGATCACAACATTGCCCTGATCGTGGAACCGCTGCGCCAGCGCGGCACCGATGCCGGATCCGCCGCCAGTGACGAGGATCGTGTTGCCGGTCGTTTTCATGAAGACACTCCTTGGTTGACGCCTGCCGATGTAGCGCTTCACATTCTCTCGGGTAGAAGGCACCTGAAAGATTGATACTTACCCCAAAGAGAGCGATCTGCGATGGCCACCCGTGCACCAAACCCGGCCCCCACCCTTCCCTGCGACGAAATCGATCCGCGCGTGGAGGCGCTCGTTACCGAACTCATAGGCCGCGTGGCCGACAAGTGGACGATGATCCTGCTCGAACTGCTGGAGGACCATGGCCAGTTGCGCTTTACGCAGATTGCCCGCCTCGTCCCCGACATCAGCCAGAAGATGCTGACGCAGACCCTGCGCCGCATGGAACGAGACGGCATGCTGACGCGCACCGTCCATCCCGTGGTGCCACCACGCGTGGACTACGCCCTCACCCCGCTGGGAGCCAGCCTTGGCGAAGCGTTCTGCGGCGTGTGGATGTGGGCGGCGGCAAACCTGGAGCGGGTGCAGTCGGCACGCGACGACTTCGACGCGCGTTGACCCTCAGCGCATGCCCGACGTGGCGGCGCGTGCCGCAAGCGGGCCATTCGCCGACGACGAATCCGGCGCTGCCACTTGCGCCATCAGCACCGCCCCCAAGAACGAGAGGGTTGCCGCCACCAGAATCGTCCTTGCCACCGAAAGCCCCCAAGTTTCAGGATTTCTCTAAGTATAAACCCCAAGCTGCTTTGCGGGCAAAGAAAAAGGCCGCCGTAAGCGGCGACCTTCCTCTGAATTACCAAGAATTAATCGCGGCAATCAGCCGACGATCTCTTCCGGCTTGAAGAAGTAGGCGATCTCGATCGCCGCGTTCTCTTCCGAGTCCGAACCGTGGACCGAGTTTGCCTCGATCGATTCGGCCAGTTCCTTGCGGATGGTGCCGGCATCGGCGTTCTCGGGGTTGGTGGCGCCCATGATGTCACGGTTGCGCTTCACGGCGTCTTCGCCTTCCAGAACCTGCACGACCACCGGGCCGGAGATCATGAACGAGACGAGGTCGTTGAAGAACGGACGCTCGGCATGGACGGCGTAAAAGCCCTCGGCCTGCTCCTTGGTCATCTGGATGCGCTTGGAGGCGACGACGCGCAGGCCGGCTTCCTCAAGCATCCGGGTCACGGCGCCAGTCAGGTTGCGGCGGGTGGCGTCGGGCTTGATGATCGAGAAGGTACGGGTGACCGCCATGGGAATGTTCCTTGCGAAAGGGCGTTATCGTTGCGCGCGCCCCTAGCCGGGAACGCGCCGGATCGCAAGGAGCGGGTTTGCAGCCGCCCTGCATCATGAAGAGTCATCATGGCACCGCCGCGAGTTTCGCAACCGCACTTGCAAACGCCGCTGCACCAAATGCGCTCACATCGCGGTAATCGGGACATTTACCGGGTTTGCACGGCCTTCCTCTCCATAGTCACCCCTTGCCCTGCGCAGACGAATCGCTAGAGGGGTCCACAAGCGGCTCATGCCGCAATGCAAGATCACGGGGATTCTACCATGGCGACCTTCACCCTCCCGGCGAACAGCAAGATCGGCAAGCGGGGCAACGTCCACAAGGCCGAGGGCGCCACCAAGGTCAAGAAGTTCACCGTCTATCGCTACGACCCGGATTCGGGCGAGAACCCGCGCTACGACCAGTTCGAGATCGACCTCGACCAGTGCGGCCCCATGGTCCTCGACGCGATCATCAAGATCAAGAACGAGATCGACCCCTCGCTGACGTTCCGCCGCTCGTGCCGCGAAGGCATTTGCGGCTCGTGCGCGATGAACATGAACGGCAAGAACGGCCTGGCCTGCACCACCGCGATCGAGGATCTGAAGGGTGACATCCGCATCACCCCGCTGCCGCACATGGACGTGATCAAGGATCTGGTCCCCGATTTCACGCATTTCTACGCTCAGTACGCCTCGATCCGGCCCTGGCTGCAGACGGTGTCCACCACTCCGTCGGGCAAGGAGCGCCTGCAGAGCCCCGAGCAGCGCGAAAAGCTGGACGGCCTGTACGAGTGCATCCTGTGCGCGTGCTGCTCCACCTCCTGCCCCAGCTACTGGTGGAACTCCGACAAGTTCCTCGGCCCGGCGATCCTGCTGCAGGCCTACCGCTGGCTGGCCGACAGCCGTGACGAGATGACTGGCGAGCGCCTGGACGAGCTGGAGGATCCCTTCCGTCTTTACCGCTGCCACACCATCATGAACTGCGCCAACGTCTGCCCCAAGGGCCTGTCGCCTGCACGCGCCATCGCCGAAATCAAGAAGATGCAGGCAGAGCGCCAGGTCTGATCCGGGCCTGATCCGGCAGGACTGCGTCAACATGGTGCAGGGCATGTTCGTCCATGAGCCGGACCCGGAGTTTCCGGGCTGGCACAGCTGGACGCTGAACGAAGGTCGGCGCTTCAACTCGCACGGGCTGGGACGCATGATCGTCCGGCCCGAGGGAGAGCGCGGCGCCCGCGTCCGCCTTGTCGACGTCAATGTGCAGCACAGCAACGTACTTGACGCGGTTCACGGCGGCGTCACCCTGGCGCTGATCGACACGGGCATGTTCGCCACCGCCTTCGTGGTTCTGGGCCCCGAAGCGATCGGCGGCGTCACACTTGAACTGAGCAACCAGTTCATCGGTGCCGGCCGCCTGGGCGAACCGCTCGATGTCGTGGGCGAAGTGATGAAGGAAACCCATCGCCTGGTCTTTGTGCGCGGCACGGTCGAACAGGGCGATCATCTCGTCGCCAGTTTCATGGGCACCCTGCGCAAGCCGGGCGCGCCACGATGAGCGCCATGCTCGAACGATACGAGACGCTGGTCGCCACAGGCGAACTGCGCTCCGATCCCGAGCAGGCAGCTGCAGCCGAGCGGCTGAACCGCCTCCAGCGCGAATTCTACAAGGCGGGCTCCTCGACCGGCCTGTTCGGCAAGCTGCTGGGCAAGAAGGCCGCGGCACCGCGCGGGATCTACATGTGGGGCGGCGTCGGGCGGGGCAAGTCGATGCTGATGGACCTGTTCGTCCACACGCTCGACATCGCCGAAAAGCGCCGTGTGCACTTCCACGCCTTCATGCTCGAAGTGCATGCCCTGCTGCGTGAGGAACGCAAGAAGGAGACCGGCGATCCGATTCCGCCGGTGGCCGCAACCCTCGCCCGCGGCATGCGCTGCCTTGCCTTCGACGAAATGGTGGTGAACAACTCCGCCGACGCGATGATCATGAGCCGCCTGTTCACGCACCTGATCGTGAACGAAGGCGTGACGATCGTGACCACTTCGAACCGCGCTCCGTCCGAACTCTACAAGGACGGCCTCAACCGAGAGCATTTCCTCCCCTTCATCAGCCTGATCGAAGAGCAGTTGGACGTGCTGACGCTAAACGGCCCTACGGACTACCGGATGCAGCGCCTGGGCGGGATGGACACTTGGCACCAGCCGTTGGGAGAAACCGCGACCGAAGCGGCGCGTGAAGCTTTCTACCGCCTGACCGACTATCCGCCCGAAGACGCCGAACACGTTCCGTCCGCCGATCTCGACGTCGGCGGCGGGCGCCTGCTCCACGTCCCCAAGAGCCTCAAAGGCGTGGGCGTATTCAGCTTCAAGCGCCTCTGCGGCGAAGCGCGCGGCGCGGCGGACTACCTGGCGATCGCCCGTGCCTATCACACCGTGATCCTGGTAGGCATCCCGAAGATGGGCCCGGACCGCCGCAATGAGGCCGCCCGATTCGTCACGCTGATTGACGCCCTTTATGAACACCGCGTCAAACTGATCGCCGCTGCCGATGCTGCCCCCGAGGATCTGTATCAGGCTGGGACCGGGCGTTTCGAATTCGACCGCACCATCAGCCGTCTTAACGAGATGCAGAGCGCCGACTATCTGGCGCTTGGCCACGGCGAAGACTAACTAAGTTAGTCACGCGTTAATACAAAGGTTAACGGGTCTCGAATCGGGAGGCCGTCGGCTTGCCTACCGTCGCACTTGTCAGGCGGCGTTGAGGTAAGTTGAAAAAGTGCCCCGCCGCTCGCCCAAGGAGCTTACGTAGGAGGCCACTTTGGCGATCTCCACACGAAGCTCGAAAATCACGGAAATCAGACAAAGAAAAAGCGCTTTCCAAAAGACAGGAGTTCTTCTGGAAAGCGCTTCGTTTCTTTGCAGTGGCTCAGGTTATCAAACCTGAACTAGCGCAACAGAGTCTCTATCAGAGACCGTTGCCCCACCAACCACCGCCCCAGAGGTCCTTGTTCATCATTATTCCCCATGTGAACGACCGCACACATGCGGTCGACCTCATGGATAATAGTTAGTTAACAAGTCATCAAGAATTTTTTAACCAATGAGCCGGGCCCTTCTTCCGGACACGAAGTCCAGAAAATCCCGAAATGGGACAGGCCGGCTGACATGATAGCCCTGCACCAAGTCGCAGTGCAGCCCTGAGAGCATTTCGAGAACCTTTGCGGTTTCCACCCCTTCAGCCACCACGACGCGGTCCAGCGAGTGCGCCATCTCGATGATGGATTGCACGAGCAACAGGTCTTCCTTGCTGCCTTCCATCGACGAAACGAAGGTCTTGTCGATCTTCACCTCGCTTGCGGGCAGGTACCGCAGGTAGTCAATGGTCGCGTTCCCGGTGCCGAAATCGTCGATCGACAAACGAAGGCCGGACTGCACCAGGCGTTGCAACATCTGGAATGTCTTGGAACTGCGATCGAGGCGGTCGGTCTCAGTAATCTCAAGGATCAAACGATTGGGCGACAATCCATGGGCTGAAAGAATTTCTGCGATCATCCCGGGAAGCCCCGGATTGCGCAGCAGCTGGGCAGAGATGTTGACGGACATCGTCATCTCATAGCCGTGACGCTCCAGTTCGACTGCTACGCGCACCGCGTCATTGATGACGAAGCGCGTGATACGCTCGATACGGTGGAATTCCTCTGCGATGCGGATGAACTTGTCCGGGCTGATCGGCCCGCGCTCCGGATGGGTCCAGCGGACAAGCGCCTCCGCGCCGCTGATGCGGTTGGAGCGCAGATCCAGCTTTGGCTGGTAGGCGACCCACACTTCGCCATTGTCTATCGCACGATCGAGCGAGGTGAGCAGCGAGATTTCCCACTGCGCCTCATGCTTGCGGTCGTCGTTCTGATAGACGAGTTCGTCGTTGCGCACCGCTTCCTCTGCCGCCTGCATGGCACTGGCGACGCGTCCGGACAGCGGACGGTCAAAATCGGAATCGACGCCACAGTTGAAAGACAGGTCGATGTCGATCCCGCCAACCTGGATCCCGTTCTGAACGATCCTGTGCAGCCCTTCGAGATTCTCGAAAAGATCGAAGGTGCTGCGGATCGACGAAAGCCACACGAACATGCCGCCTTCGTGGTAGATAAGAACGCTTTCGTCGCTGATGCGGATACGCCGGACGATCTCTTTCGCCAGTTGCCCCTCCACATGCTCGGCAAAGCTGCCGATGATGCCGCCATAATTGCGGATCTTCAGCGCTACGAGGATGCGGGTCGAAAGGTCAGGTGAATTGCGCAGCGCCTGAACGCTAGGCAGGCCTGACCCTGCATTGGTTTCGCCCGCTTCCTCCACTCTGTCGAGGTTGCGCATGCGAATGACGGCGACCAGCGCTACAGAAAAGGCCGGGATAATCTCAACCTGCACGTTGGCATAAGCTAAGAGGAATGGCACGGCACCGACCACCGCGACGAGGCCCGAAAAACGATAGACGTCAAGAACTCGTCCCCGGCCTAACCCAGACGCAATCACCACCAGCACGAGCAGAAATGCCGGGAACCAACCGTAATCGCGGGGCGTGCCTAACCGCAGAGTGTCGGCGCCTATGGCCTGAAAGTAACCGCCGGGGGCATTGATGCGCTGACCGGGGATCGAATGAATGTCGTTCAGGGTCACGGCTGCCGGGACAATAAGCACATCGCGACCGCGAACCAGTGAACGATCGAAATGCCCCCGTAGCACGTCAATGTAGCTCAACGACGGATACGAACCGACAGCGATCGAAAAATCGGGAAAGAACAATTCGTCCGGCTCTCCGGCCACCCCTGCGATTGCGGCGGCGATCGACGGAATCTTTCCTATTGGGCTGTCTGACGCATATGGCAGCTGGACGTTCTGGTTCAGCGGGCGATGGCGGACGATCATCGATGCGACCGCCGCGTGATCCCTGTAGGCCGCGAGCGGCACCTTCCCCGCGTAGTTACCGCGGCGGCCTTCAGCGTCCAGACCTGCACCAAGCACCACTTGTCCAGGATGAGCCTTCAGTGCGGCAATGAACTTGGCATCGTCTACAGCACTGCCGGGCATCGCGAAGGAACGCGTAAAGAAAATGCGCTTGGCACCCGCCGAAAAAAGCTGATTTATGGTATCGGCGTCATTGCCATGAGAGATGTCATTGGCGCCTAGCTGGATCAGGGTCTGTGTATCCTGCTGGACAACAGCGATCGTACCGCTGGCTTCCTGCGTGCGGGACATCCAGCGGACATTGCGCAGGTAATCCTCCAACGGCAGCCCCAGGCCGCTGATGCCCATGGCCAAGCCGGTCAGCGCCGCCCAGAACACGATCCGGACGCGCGGCTTCTTCCAGAAATCGCGGATTTGCCCCCAGGCCCCTGTCATGTCGCCTCTCCTGGGCAAGCGCAGACACGGTGCGGGACACAGGTCTTCGACGCGGGGATAATCCGCTCCGAATACCGGCAATGGCGACCGTGTCTGTTCATTCATGCCCTGCGAAAGAGGCTTCGATGCGCATGGACTAAGACAAAGGTACTAAGAATCCGTGTAGTTAATCGCAGGCGCTGTCACCCACCGGGTTTGCACAGGGAATGGCAGAAAAACGGCGCTTTAACTGATACCTAACCCGGTAAACGCCTTGTCAAGCATCAGCATCTGCCACAACAAGCGCGAATTATCTGCGGTTCCGGCAACGTGCGCATCCACCAGCGACAGCATCCGCCGCTGATCGAACCACCCTGTCCGCGACAGGGCCGCACCGCCCGCGATCTCGCGCGCGGTCTGCGCCAGCGGGCCGCGGAACCACTGCGCGATCGGCGTCACGAAGCCCTGCTTGGGGCGATAGAGCACATCGTCCGGCAGATAGCGGCGCATCGCGCGCTTCATCAGCCATTTGCCCTGCCCGCCCTGCACGCGCATTCGTTCCGGCAGGCTGGCGGCGAATTCGATCAGCCGGTGATCCAGCAGCGGCTCGCGCGCTTCAAGACTGACCGCCATGCTGGTGCGATCGACCTTGGTTAGGATGTCACCGGGAAGCCAGACCTTCAGATCCGCGTATTGCGCGCGGTCAAGCCCGGAACGTGCGGGAGCATCCCGCATCCGCGCGAGCACGGGATCCTCTGCCCTGTACTCACCGCGCAGGCGCAGGAACTCGTGGGAATAAAGGCCGTCGCGCTGCTCCGGCGCAAGATAGGCCATCGACCGGGCATAGCCGCTGGCCGAATCGCCTGCGAGCGACAGCAGCGTGGACTTTGCCCGCAATGGACGCGGTGCCCAGTCGGCCTTGGGATAAGCGCGGCCCAGCGTGCCGAACACCGGTCCGCGCAGCGCCTGGGGCAGCAGGGCACGCACCTTGTCCTCGCCGGCCTGGAACACATGGCGGCGATAACCGGCAAGCGCTTCGTCCGCGCCGTCACCGGAAAGCGCGACAGTCACCGATTCGCGCGCGAGCTGGCACACCCGCCATGTAGGCAGGGCAGAGGCGTCCGCGAACGGCTCGTCGAACATGGCGGCCAGCGTGTCCACGGCCGCGAAATCGTCAGGCGATACCATGCGTGCGGCGTGGTTGGTCCCGAACAGCCGGGCGACCTTGCCAGCATAGGCGCTCTCGTCCAGCGCGGCGACGTCGAAGCCGATGGAGCAGGTCTGGACCGGATGCCCGCTGGCTTCGGCCATGAATGCGACGACGATGGAACTGTCGACCCCGCCGGAAAGAAACGCGCCCAGCGGCACGTCCGCCACCATGCGCGACGATACCGCCTGTCGCATCAGGTGGAGGAGTTCGGCTTCCAGATCGGCAGGCTTGCCCTTGCGCCGGTCTGCGAAGGAAACATCCCACCACTGCGACGGGCGCGGCAGGGGCGCGCCGTGACGCAGCAGCAGCGAATGACCGGCGGGCAGCTTGCACACGCCTTTCAGGATGGCGCGATCGTCGGGGACATAACCCCAGGTGAGGTAATCCTCCACCGCCAGCGGATCGATCTCGCGCCGCAGCAGCGGATGCGCGGTCAGGGTCTTCAGTTCGGAACCGAATGCCACGCTGCCGTCGCTGAGCTGCGCGTAATAAAGCGGCTTCACGCCCAGCCGATCGCGCGCAAGGAACAGCGTGCGGGCATCGACGTCGTAGATGGCGAAGGCGAACATGCCGTGCAGTCGGGTCACGCATCCTGGCCCCCATCGCCGCCATGCCGCAAGGATGACCTCGCTGTCGCCGTCAGTGCGGAACTGCTCTCCCAGCATTGCCAGTTCGTGGCGCAGTTCGCGGAAGTTGTAGATCTCTCCGTTGAAGACCAGCATGGCGCGCCCATCGGGCGAAGCCATCGGCTGCGGCGATCCGGCAATGTCGATGATCGACAGGCGGCGATGCCCCAGCGCAACGCCGGGTGCGGTCCACACCCCGTGCCCGTCAGGCCCGCGGTGGGCGATCGCATCGCACATCGCCTCCACTCGGGCGGGATCGACCGGCTTGGGCGTTTCCAGATGATATATCCCGGCGATACCGCAC
The DNA here is from genome assembly GCF_050433305.1 of Novosphingobium gossypii. Taxonomy (NCBI): domain Bacteria; kingdom Pseudomonadati; phylum Pseudomonadota; class Alphaproteobacteria; order Sphingomonadales; family Sphingomonadaceae; genus Novosphingobium; species Novosphingobium gossypii. Next base: position 881,537 of record NZ_JBNPXM010000001.1, read on the forward strand.
ATGCGAAGATGCCCTACCTGACCTGCGCGATACCGTCCATCCAGCCTTCGATCGGACCGGTGGACTGGCGGAAAGCGGCGATGGAGGCCTGAGCGACCCCGCGCGGCGCGTCTTCGGCGGACAGTATGAGCATGGTCGTGGGTTCGGCGCGGAACAGCAGGTGATCGGCGATAACCGCCAACTTGAGCCGCGCGTTGCTGCCACTCAGCAGTCCGCCCTGCCGGTACCAGGTCATGGCCACGCGCTCCACCCGGCCATTGCCGAGCAGACGCTCGCCCTTACCGCCGTCGAACGCCGGTGCAGTGGATTGCCACGACCACGGACTGTTCGGGATCAACGCGCCCTGACCGAAGCCGCCGGCCTCACGCCCCTCGCCCTGGCTGGCGTAGAGGGCGACGAAGACGTCCACTTCGTGGCCATGACGGTCCCGGTAACGACCCAGAAGCCGGTGATCGGCGCCCTCTGCGCGGGGTGCCCAGGCAATCGTCGGAGCATAGTCCACGCGGGTCCAGCCCGGTACGGCAGGAAGGTCGATCCGGTTCGGCATGGGCGCTTCGATGGTGTCTGCCGCGTAGGCCCAGCATTGCCCGGTGCCCAGCACCAGCACGAAGCCCGCCAGTGCCGCGCGGTGAGAAATGGAGAAGCGCTCCGCCCGGTCGATCCACGCCATGCGCCCGATCGCGGCAATGTCCACCGCCGGGCCATCCAGCGGGCGGTCGAAGAAACGCCAGGCGGAGGCGATCACCAGCGCCAGCACGATGGCGAAGAAGAACCAGCCGTAGATGATGTGGTCGATCCCTGCGGCGGCCTCTATGCCGAATATCTGCGCGGCGTAGATCGTCCCCCAGGCCCTGATGCCGTTCGCAAGGATCGGCACCACGACGCAGGCCACCAGCATCGCCACCCGGCGCGACCACCGCATGAAACAGACATTGGCCGCCAGCGTCCCGAAGGCGATCATCGCGATCAGGAACTTCACGCCCGAACAGGCTTCCGCCACTTCGAACAGGCCGGCGGGCGTGTCGATGAACACACCGTCGATCACCGCCTCGATGCCGCTCAGATGGGTAAGTGCGATGGTGATGTCGGCGGTGATCGTCTGCAGAACCTTGACCAGTTCCTCTCCCACCGGGACGAGGAAGGCGAGGTAGCACAGCGGAAACAGCAGCGCCGTGCTGACGCGGACACCCAGCAGCAGCGGCACGCAGGATCCCAGCATGGCAACCGCACCAGCCTGTCGTGCAAGGTCGAGGCCCGACATCGCGCCCAGCAGCCACAGGAAGCAGGCACCGCCCAGCAGCACCAGTCCGAGCCACCACGCAGCGGGCGCCAGCTGGCGCAGTTGCGGCCAGCGCTGCCACACCAGCCAGCCCACGATCAGCGGCACCAGCAGGATGTGGTTGTAGGTGGAAATATCCCACCACTGCCGCGCCATCGTCGCCCAGTCGGGAAGGAAGACGACAAACAGAGCCAGCCAGCCCCCCGCCAGCCGCAGCAGCGCCGCGCGCCACGCCGGCGTCAGCGCTTGCTGCCTGCGTGAAGCCAGAGCAACGCCGGTGTCGGCACCGGGCAAGTCAGACTGCATCGGTCATGCCTTCCCGTCTGTCTGCGGGACACCTGCCGAGATGTTCTGGCAGGCGCATCAGGGCGGCTTCCCAGCTTGCGTTGCCCAGAATCCATGCGCGGGCGGCCCGGCCGATCCCGGCTGCGGTTTCCGGCGCGTGTGCAATGTCGACAACTGCCTGCGCCATCGCCGCGTCGCTATCCCGGATAGCGAAATCGCGTCCATCCAGCGCCTCTATCCCGGTCGCAGCACCGGGGGAAAGCACCACGGGCAACGCCATCGCCATCGCTTCCAGCACCTTGTTCTGGACCCCGCGCGCGATCTCCAGCGGTACCAAGGCGACGTCGGCGGCAGCCAGCCAGGGGCGAATGTCGTCCACCCTGCCCCATACCTCGATGCCACCGCTGCCGGACCGAGCGGTGAGTGACGGCGACGGGTTGCGACCGACGATGTGCAGCGTCGCGTCCGGGCAGGTGCCCCGCACCAGCGGCATGATCCTGTCGATCGCGCGGGTCGCCGCCTCGATGTTGGGCGCGTAGTCCATCTGCCCCGTGAACACGATGCGCGGCCCCGCGTGCGCCAGCATGCGCGGTTCTGGCGCAACCCCTGCCGGGTCGAAGAACGCGGCGTCCAGACCGTTGCCCATCGCCCGAACGCGCGATCCGTGTTCGCCCACGCGCAGGCGCAGAAGGTCTGCCTCGGCGCGGCTGACCAGAAGCGTCACGTCGGCGCTGGCGCAGATGCGCGCTTCTTCGCGGTGCAGAAGGCGGGCTTCGCGGCGCTCCATCCACGACCGGAAGCCACGGCCACGGGCACCGTAAGCCTCGAACTTGGCGGAATCGACATCGACCAGATCGGCTACCACGCGACCCGCGAAATCGGCGGGCACGTACTGCGCCATCTGGCCGGAGAAGACGTAGATCGTGTCGATGGGATGCTCGGCGAGAACCCGGCGCACGTATTGTTCCAGAGCGCGGTCATGGAACGCTGCAAGGCTGAGCGGCTTGCCGGTCGCCAGCGCTTCCAGACCCGCCACCGGCAACGACTTGCTGCGGGTAATCAGCCGATAACTGGCCGCTACCTGCGCCATATCGCGCTCGAACGCGCGGTCCTGCGCATCGTCGCAGAACGTCGCGACATGGACGGGCGCCAGCGCGGCCAGTGCCTTGAGCACGTGATGTGAGCGGATCTTGTCGCCGCGATCCGGTGGGAAGGGGATGCGGTGGGACAGGAACAGGATTTCACCCATGGCGCGACTGCCTCACCCGATGCCCCGCGCGATCAGCGGGCCCAGCCGGTTGGCCAGCCCCAGCGGCAGGCGCTGCCATACCTTGATCTGCAGCGAAAGGCCCGCGCTGGTCGGATCGGCTTCGCGCTTTACGCTGCCGGGCGCAGTCCAGGTGGCGTAAGTGAGCGGCTCCGGTTCGAAGCCCCAGTTGCGCTTGAAGTGATACGCGCCGCTGTTCGTCTTCGAGCGTCCGAAATCGAACACCGTGCAACCGCGCCGCCGGGCATGGAGCATCAGTTCGTAATACATGCGGTCGTTGGCCCGCAGCCGCCGGGCATCCCATGTCCCCCCGCCCCAGTACGGCATCACCGCCCCGGCATGATAGACACTGATGACGCTGGCGACGGGTCTGCCTTCATGCCGCACCGTCAGGATGTCGGCATCGCTGCCGAACCCGTTGACCACCGCATCCAGCAGTGCGCGGGGAAACACAGGGGTGCCGAGATTGCGGTAGCTTTCGCAGAACACGGCGTAATGCGCGGCGCGGTCCCGCTCGGCGGTGCCCACGTCAATGGTCAGGTCGATACCCAGCGACCGGCGTACTTCGGCACGCTGCTTTCGCGGAATGTCCAGCAGTTGCGCTTCATCGTCGGCGGCAAGGGCGCGCGCGAAGTTGGCGTGCGATTCGGTCTTGAGCGCCCAGCCTCCACCGGCGTCAGGCAGAACGCCGCCGCGCAGTTCGATAGTCGGGCAGGACAGGCGCACCGCCAGTTCCTTGGCCGCCGCGAACATTGCCTGCGGCACCGCGCCTTCGGTCACCAGCAGCCCGCCGCCCACCGCAAAGCCGGTGGACGCCAACAGCCGCCCGAACACGGGTGAATGGATGGCGTCGAGCGGCAGGAAGGCGACGATCTCTCCCGCGCGCTCCTGCACCAGCGCCAGCGCACCGTTGCCGGTGGCATGGGCGACCGACACGAACCATGCGGGCCGGTGGAACGGCGTGCCTTGCGGATGGCGCGAAACGAAGCCTTCCAGCCGCACAATCTCGCCCGGATCCGCAAGGTCGACAAGGCGCACCTGCGGCGTAGTCAAGGCAAAGGGTGCGTTCACGCGGACAGCGCCGCCGCTGGCAGCGGCTCTGCGCGCAGGGCTTCGCGGGCGGCCAGTTCGTCCATGCGGCCCCAGCGGAACTCACCGACCAGCCGGCTCAGCTTGGCCGCCATGACCGACAGGTTGGTGTAGTGCCGCAGCCGCGAGCGCAGCGGTGCGCCTTCGACGCGCGGCTGGCCGGGATCGATCTCCCACGGATGGAAATAGAACACCGCAGGACGCTTGTCCTCGCGATTGACCTGCCGGATCGCCCAGCGCGAAAAGCCGTAGGGCAGCACGCGGAAGAACCCGCCACCGCCCGCCGCCAGACGGCGTCCGGCGAACTGCGCCGTGGTAACGGGAATCTCCACCAGCTGGGCATCGGCGATGGGCCGGAACGCAAAGCGCGGCGCCTCGCGCCAGCCGTAGTGGTCGTGCGCGATCGGGGCCACGCTGGAGCTATAGGCGTAGCCCTGTTCCGCCAGCACGTCGAACGCCCAGGGCGTGCGCGCATCGATGGAGAAGCTGGGCGCGCGGTATCCTTTCACCGCTTGGCCGGATGCATCCTCGATCACCTTGCGCGCACGCTCGATGTCGGCGGCGAAGGCTTCCTGGCCCAGCCGGAACACGCGTTCGTGATCCCATCCGTGGCTGGCAACTTCGTGCCCCTCTGCGGCAATGCGGCGCATGAGCGCGGGATGGCGCTCCGCCACCCAGCCCAGCGTGAAGAACGTGCCCTTGACCCCCGCATCCGCGAACAGCTGCAGGATCTCGTCGCAGTTGCGCTCCACCCGCGTTGCCAGCGCGTTCCAGTTCGCGCGGTCGATCACCTTTTCAAAGGCGCCGACCTGGAACCAGTCCTCGACGTCGACCGACAGGCCGTTGATCGGCACCGACATTCCCGTGATGCTCCCTCAGGCGACGTTGCGCTGACCGTCGCCGCTTTCGATCCACTCGATCAGCATGGTCAGCGTGTGACGCAGGGTGCGCTCGGTTTCGGCCAGCCGCACTTCCAGCTTTTCCGCGCGGGCGCCGGTATCCGCGAGCTGTGCCTGCAGTGCCGCGACCTGATCGGCGTGGCCGGTCTGGTCGGCACGCGCCTGTGCGGCGGCGGCCTCGCGTTCCTCGGCAACGGAAGCAAGTTCCACCACCGCAGACTGCAATTCGCCGATCTGCGCATCACGATCTGCCAGCGCATCCTCGATCAGGCGGATGGCAGCGGCGCTGTCCAGCCCATCGCGACCCGCAAGCGCGGCGTCGATCATGGCGGAAACTTCCGCCTCGTCGATGCCCGGAGTGGGCGCCGTGAACCCCTGCGCCATTCCGAACTCACCGGACGAGAACGGGGCCTGCGCGAAGGTCGCGGGAACCGCAGGTTCGTCCACGCGGGTGACCACGGCTAGTGCGCCATCGTCGTTCATCTCGTCCAGCACCTGCTGCAGCATCGCCGCGTCCAGATGCTCGCGCCGGTCCACCGCGCCCAGCAGCAGCAGGCGATTGACCAGCTGGTTGATGCGGCGCGGAATGCCGTCGGTGGCGTCATGAATCGCGGGGAAGACTTCGGCATCGAAGCCGGGGTTGCCCTTCCAGCCGACGCAGGCCAGGCGATGCTCGATATAGGGCTGCACTTCGCGCGCCTGCATCGGGCCAAGGTGATGGGTGGCGATCACACGCTGGCGCAGCTGCTCAAGCTGGTTGCTCTGCAGCAGCGTTTCGCGGAACTCGGGCTGGCCCAGCAGCAGCGTCTGCAGCAGCGGCTGCGACCCCAGCTGGAAGTTCGACAGCATGCGCAGTTCTTCCAGCGCGCTGACCGACAGGTTCTGCGCCTCGTCCACGATCAGCAGGCAGCGGCGACCGGCGCGTGCTTCCTCGTGGAAGAATGCCTCCAGCGTGCCGAGCGCCGAGGCCTTGTCGTGCCCCTGCACCGGCAGGCCGAACGACTGAGCGACGACGTGGACGATCTCCTCTCCGTCGAGCGCGCTTGTCACCACGTTGGCGGCGGTCATCCGCGCCGGGTCGATGGTGGCCATCAGGTAGGCGACCAGCGTGGACTTGCCCGCGCCGACCTCGCCGGTGATGACCACGAAGCCCTCGCCCTGCGCGAGGCCATAGCCGAGGTAGGACAGCGCCTTGCGATGGGTGCTGCTCTCGAAATAGAACGCGGGGTCGGGGGTCAGCTGGAAGGGTCTGGCGTCGAGCCCGTAGAAGTCGTCGAACATCGGATTGCTCCTTCTCAGAACGTGTAGCGCAGACCTGCGAGCGCCGAAGCGGTCCACAGGTCGTCGATGGAGGGGGCGGCGGATTGCTGTCCGTAGAGGGACACCGCAACGGTGCCGCGCAGGCGCGGCGCGAACATCTTGTAGTAGCTGGCAGTCGCGCCGTAGCCGGAGACATCGGTGGTCAGCGGATCGTTGCTGTCGATCCAGTTGGCGTAGACGTTGGCCGACCAGCCCGCATCCCGGCCCAGATCGCCGCCGACATAGGCGGTCATCCACCAGTTTTCGTCCACCACGCCGTTGGCCGATGCCAGGATGGTGCCCTCTGCGGCGATGTACCGGCGGCGGTCGTAGCCCGCGCCGATCCCCGCGTTGATGCGGCCGATCTGCATCGTGTAATTCGCCGCCACGCCGCGCGCGCGGAACACCGAAGAGCGCACCGAGCCGAGCACGCCCGACAGGCAGTTGCCGCTTTCCAGCGAAGACACGCAGCCACGCAGTTCGCCGGTGACGGGATCGCGCACGACTTCGAAATCGTCCGGCAACTGGTCCAGCGCGCGGTTCAACTGACCGCCGAAACCGGCGATGTTGTCATAGACGTTGACGCTGAACTGGCTGCGGTCGTTGGGCGCATAGGCCAAAGTGCCGCCGTAAGTGGTCGATCCGTAGCGACGCCCGACATGCGCCGACAGCGAGGTGCGGCGGCTGGGCCGCCACATCACCGCGACGTCCCAGATCAGACCACTGACATCATACGACAGCTGGCGCGGCACCGACTTGTCGGTACGGTATCGCCCGTCAGAGCCGATCACCGGAACCCCGTCATCACCGCGCAGGACGTCGCGGTTGGACACCTCGACATCCTCATAGCCGATCGCGCCGACCACCTGCACGGTGCGGCTGACCGGCACCGTCACCAGCGCGCGGGCCTGTGCATCGCGCACCCGCTGATCGAGGTTGGATATGTCTTCCTGATAGAAGCTGCCTGCCGCGCCCATGCCTACTGGCAGCACCGTGCCCGGCGCAAAGCCCGCCTGCACGTCCGCCATATGCGATACGCTCTTGTCGAACACGTCCGCCGCGGCACCCGTCTGCGCGTCCTGTGCGCGGCTGGACTGGTCGACCTTGGTGAAGCCGGCGCGGTAATTGCCCGAAACGTCGAGGTCTCCCACGCGGGTCTGCACCGAAGGCCCGGCATAGGCCGAATAGACCGTCGTCTTGCCGTTGCCGGACAGTGTGCCGGGGGCGAGCGCGGGGCCGCCGTTCTCGACGTTGACCTGCGAGGCAAGCGCGCCCGCCTCGATCGTCACGCCGCGCGCTACGGTGGTATAGCCGCGCACCAAGCCGCTGATCGCGTCTCCATCGCCTGCACGCCGGCCCCAGCCGAACTGCCGCTGGTAGCGGACAGAGGCGGCAAGGCCGTTGTTGCGGCCCTGGATGGAAGCATCGACGCCGACCGCCGCCTGGGTGTAGGTCAGCACCTGATCGCCGGGCGAAAGTTCGGCGGTGACGATCTGGTCGATCTCGATATAGGGCGCGATGTCCACGCGCTTGCCGCCCTGCCCGCGCTTGCGGTCGCGGCCATGGCCGCGCACATCGCGGTCCTTGCCGGACGAGGCCCCGGCATCGCTGCCGCTGCCTGCCCCCGCCGAGCCGATGCCTTGTGCTCCGGCGGTCGCTGGCATGGCAAGCGCGGCCAGCAGCACCACGCCGGCCGATGTGGTGATCCCCCTGAACGTCATCCCTTATATCCGTAGTACGAGCCGAACCGGCGGCCGCTGGGGCTGAACTGCGCCGCGTTGAGCAGCAGTTGCACGTTGGGGCAGGCGTTGAGCAGCGATATGGTGTCGTCCAGCGCACCGCGCCCGGTCCTGTCGGCGCGCACGATCACCACGGTCTGGCCCACGTACTTGGCCAGTTCCGCCGCCGGGGACGCCGCCAGCGCAGGCGGCGAATCGAACACGACCATGCGGTTGGGCGCGCCCTGCGTTAGCCGGTCGAGAATGCGCGCGGTGCGCGAACTGGACAGGTATTCGCTATCATGCGCGGTGGTATCGCCCGCGGGCAGCACCCACAGGCCCGGAATGTCGGTGCCCAGCACGCAGTCGGCCACGTCGATGCTGTCGTCCATCAGCGCGTCCATCAGCCCCGGACCGCCCGGCAGGCCAAGGCCAGACAGGATCGACGGCTTGGCGAAGTCGGCATCGACCAGCAGCACTTCGCTTTCCCGTTCCGCCGCGATCGACAGCGCCAGGTTGAGCGCGCAGTACGTCTTGCCCTCTCCGGGATGGGGGGAGGAGATCAGCACCCGCTGCGCCATCGGCCCGGCCTTCTGGCGGCGCAGGTCGGCGGCCTGTACCAGCAGCTGGCGCTTGACGATGCGGAACTCTTCCAGAAGTTCGGTAACGGCCCCTTCCGGAACGATAAGGCCCTGTTCGCGCAGATGCTCCCGATCCACCGGGTGGAACGTGGTGCTGAACCGCGCCGGTTCGGGAGCAGGTTCAGCCGGGGTGGACTGCACATGGTCGGCCACTGGAGCAACCGGCGCAGGAGCAATCGAAGCAGACGTGGTGGGAGAGCTGCGGACAACCGGCGCCATCGATGCGCCACGGCGCACGGGGCGTTCCGGGAACGTGGTCGGCTTCGCGATCAGGCTGTCGAAGTCGAAACGGCCATTGGCCCGCTCGAACAGCGATTCGCCTTCGGGAGTTTCCGGCTGGTCGGGTACGGGGATCTTGCGGTGATCGGTCATGTCTGCGCCCCTTATGCCACCATTCCGCGCTGGATGAATTCCGCCGCGAGAAGGACCACGAACAGCCCGCCCAGCGCCGCCGTCCCGGCGTAGAAATACTTCAGCCGCTTTGCCCGCAGCGCGCGTGCGCCGTCTGTCAGGCTGTGCGAGATCGCACCCAGCACCGGCAGCCCGGTCGCCCGTTCCAGCCCCCCCGTCGTCGCAAAGACCGACCGGAAGCGACCAAGCGCGAAGGCCGCCGCGCACCCGCCCGCAAGGCCCACGACCAGCACGCCGAACAGCAGCACCGGGCGGTTGGGCGCGATCGGCGCGCGCGGGCTCGTCGGCGGATCGACGACCTGGAACTTCACCGCCTCGCGCTCGGTCTTCACCTCGCCGCGCAGGCGCAGTTCCTCGCGGTCCTGCAGGAGCTTGTCGTATTGCTGGCGCAGCACGTCATAATCGCGGTTGATGCGCTGGGCTTCGGTCGCAAGTTCGGGATCCTGAATCGCCGAGGCGGTCAGCTGCGCGATGTCGGACTGCGCCGCCGCCTTGCGCGATTGCAGCGCCTGCACGTTGGCCTGCCGCTCTGCCCGGATCGACTGCAGCGAGCTGTATGCCGGATTGATCGTGCCGCCGCCGCTTGCCGCTTCCTGCGAAGCGGGGCCGCGCAGCGCCGCCACCTGATTGCGGGCAGCGATGACATCGGGGTGATTCTCGGTCAGGCCGCGCGCGCGCATGGCCGCCAGTTCCGCCTGCGCACGGGCCAGAGCGGACTGCGCGCCGCCATCGGCAGCACCGCCCGCGATCGTGCGCGGGGTGCCGGCCAACTGGCCGTCGATCGCCGCCAGCGCGCTTTGTGCCGCCGAAAGATCGGCTTCCATATCGCGAAGCGACGTGCGCGAACCTTCCAGCCGCTGCGCCACAGCCGCGCCGCCCAGCGCCATTTCGGGATGCGCCGCTTCGAACGCGGTGCGCTTGGTTTCCGCCGCTTCCAGCTCGCGCTCGCGGGCGCGCAACTGCTGGTTCACGAACTCCAGCGTCTCCACCATGTCGCCACGGTCGCCGGAGAGGTTCTCCTCACGGAAGATGTCGATCATCTTCTGCGCGATGTTCTGCGCCAGCTTGGCGTTTTCCGCATCCGAGAACGACTTGTCGTCGGCGTAGGCGGTGATCTCGAAGAGGTTGTCCTCCTGGCTCACCACCTGCACGTTCTTGCCCAGCCTGAGGACGGCGGCTTCCATCGCCTTGGGACTGTCTATCGTGTCGCCAAGGCGGGTTGCGCGCACCACCTTCTCCAGATTGACGGCGCTGGTCAGCGTCTGGCGGATACGCTCGATGTCGCGCTTCTTGTCCGCCACACCGATGCCCACCTGTTCGGCCAGGGCATCGTCCAGCTGGATGAAGATGCGCGCCTTGGACTGATAGCTGTTGGGGATCAGCGCTACCACCAGCCAGCCCGCCAGGCAGATCGCCCAGGCGACGGCCAGCGCGATCCAGCGCCGGTGCCAGATGCTGTGCAGCCCCGCCAGCAGTTCCTCGTAGAGCGATTCCATTTAGAACATGCTCTCCGGAATGATGATGACGTCGCCAGGGGCAAGCATCACGTTGGCCTTGCTGTCACCCTTCTTGAGCAGGTCGCCAAGGCGCAGCTTGTATTCCTGCTGTTTGCCGCTTTCCTTGTCGAAGCGGATCAGGCGGGCGCTGTTGCCCGACGCATATTCGGACAGGCCGCCCACCGCGATCATCGCGTCAAGCACGGTCATGTTGGCGCGATACGGGATCGACGCGGGCTTTTCAGTGGCACCGACGACGCGGATCTGCTGGCTGAACGTGCCGGAAAACCCGTCGACGATCACCGAAACCAGCGGATCCTCGATATATTGCGAAAGCTGCAGGCGGATATCCTCGGCCAGCATCGACGGCGTCTTGCCCACTGCGGGCATATCGGTGATGAGCGGCGTGGTAATGCGTCCGTCAGGCCGGACCTGCACCTTGGCGCCCAGTTCCGGATTGCGCCAGACGAACACCGTCAGCTGGTCGAGCGGGCCGATGACGTATTCCTCGCCCGGCCCTTCCTGCATCGCCACGAACGAGGCGGGCGGCAGTTCCTTGGCCGGTCCCGGCCCGCCGCAGCCGGTCAGGACGACGCTGGCCAGCGCTGATACGGCCAGAAGTCGGGCTGGAAGATGCGGCATGAACAAGTCCTCGTCTTGGCCCTGCATTCCCGCGTGGTCGGCACGCAGGGGTGAAGAGGGTGAAATCAGCGTTCCGTATCCGTGCAAACGGTGAATATTGCGTTAGCCTTGCAAGGCTAATTCCGCCGTGGTCCCAAATCGGGACGACGATGAGATCGGGGTTAACGGAGGGTCACACCAGCATTTCGCGCGCCGGCCCCTGACCCAGGAAGTTCGCAGGGCTAGCACTGGCGCCGTAAGCCCCCGCGCAGAACACCGCGATCAGATCGCCCACGTCGGCGCGGGGGAAGCCGCCTTTGTCCGCCAGCTTGTCCAGCGGGGTGCACAGGCAGCCGACGATGGAAGACTCCTCTTCCACTTCGTGCCCGAATCGCGTGGCGATGGCCGAGGGGTAGTTGCGCCGCACGACGGTGCCGAAATTGCCGGACGCGGCCAGCTGGTGATGCAGGCCGCCGTCGGTGACAAGGAACACCTCGCCATGGCTCTCCTTGCGGTCGATGACGCGGGCCAGATAGACCCCCGCCTCGCCGACAAGGTAGCGCCCCAGTTCGATGCAGAACGCGGTATCGCGCAGCACTTCCGGCAGATCGTCCATCCTTTCGGCAAGACGTTCGCCCACCAGCGGCAGGTCCAGCGGCGTGTCGCCGGGGAAGTACGGGATGCCCAGCCCTCCGCCCAGATTGCAGTGAGGCAGGACCACGCCGCTTTCTTCCGCCAGCCGCGCCGCCAGTGCCAGCGCGTGACCCTGCGCTTCTGCGATGGCCTCCGCGTCCAGCGCCTGGCTGCCTGCAAAGATGTGGAAGCCCCGCCACTCCGCCCCGCTGGCGACCACTTCGCGCACCAGCGCCGGCACGCGATCGGCATCGATGCCGAAGGGCTTGGCGCCGCCGCCCATCTTCATGCCCGACCCCTTCAGGTCGAAATCGGGATTCACGCGGATCGCCAGTCGCGGCATCAGGCCCAGCTTCTCACCGATGGCGAAGGCGCGGCGGGCTTCACCCTCGGATTCCAGATTGAGCGTCACACCCGACCGGATCGCCGCTTCCAGTTCGCCATCGCGCTTGCCCGGCCCCGCGAAGCTGACCTTGTCCAGCGCCAGCCCTGCCCCGCGCACTATCTCCAGTTCACCGCCCGAAGCGATATCGAACCCGTCGACCAGCCCGGCCATCAGCGCCAGCAGCGGCGCAAAGGGGTTCGCCTTTACCGCGTAATGCAGCGCAACCCGCTGCGGCAGCGCCGCCCGCAGGGCCGCCACGCGGGCGCGCACCAGATCGGCGCTGTAGAGGAACAGCGGCGTATCACCTGCCTGCTCCACCCACTGCGTAACCGGACGCCCGGCCACCGACAGGACGCCGTCGATGGCCGGATAGCCGGCAGGGATCGGACCGAGCGGCTTCATGCCGATGCTCCTGCAAGGATTTCGCCAACAATCTCGGCGGCCAGCCCGGTACGGTCCAGCTTGCCGTTGGGGCCGACCGGCATCGCCGCGCGCCAGTGGATGACTTTAGGTTGCATGAAGTTGGGCAGTTCCTGCATGAGTGCGCGCGGCAGTTCCTGCGCCGCGTCGGGTTGGCCGGGGGCCGCGCGGGCGACAAGGTGCACCGCTTGCCCCAGCCGTTCGTCAGGGACGCCGAGCGCAACCGCCTCGGCGACGAGGCCGGTCGCCAGCGCGGCTTCCTCCACTTCCTGCGGAGAGATGCGGTGGCCCGCGCTCTTGATCATCGCATCGCGGCGCCCGACGAAATAGAGCAGCCCTTCGCCGTCGCGCCGCACCCGATCGCCCGACCATACCGCGATCCCGCCATAGCGCGATCCGGCAGGCGCAGGCCGATAGCGTTCCGCGGTGCGTTCCGGGTCCTGCCAGTACCCCTGCGCCACCAGCGGGCCGCAGTGCACCAGTTCGCCCTCCTCATTATCGGCGGCGATCTCCCCCGCATCGTTGACGACGAGGATCTCGGCATGGGGGATCGCCCGGCCCATGGACGTGGGATGCGTATCGACCAGCGCCGGATCGAGGTACGTGGAGCGGAACGCCTCGGTCAGTCCGTACATCGGGAACAGGCGTGCATGCGGGAACAGCGCGCGCAGCCGCCGTACAAGATCGACGGTCAACGCGCCGCCGCTGTTCGTCAGCCTGCGCAGCCGCGCCGCCGTTTCGGGCGGCCAGTCCAGTTCGGTCACCTGCACCCACAGCGGGGGGACCGCCGCCAGCGTGGTGATCGCGTGGCGCTCCACCGCCTTCACGACATCGCGCGGCATCAGGTAATCCAGCGGAACCACGCAGCCCCCGGCATACCACGTGGAGAACAGCTGGTTCTGCCCATAGTCGAACGATAGCGGCAGCACTGCCAGCGTCCGGTCGTCCGCCGCCATGCCGAGGTAATCGGCCACGCTCTCCGCCCCAAGCCACATGTTGGCATGGCTCAGCATCACGCCCTTGGGCCGCCCGGTGGAGCCGCTGGTGTAGAGGATCGCGGCCAGTTCATCCGCCGACGCCGTGGACCGGGGCAGAGCGCCGTCAAGTTCGCCCGCCAGCCCCAGCGCGTCCTGTTCGGCCACCAAGCGGCATCCTTCGGGGATGTCCCCCGGCTCCAGCGTCTTCAGCCGCGCCGGAGTGCCGATCAACAGCACCGCACCGCTGTCGGCCAAGATATGCGCGACCTGCGCGTGCTTGAGCAGCGGGTTCACCGGCACATGGACCAGCCCTGCCCGCGCCGCCGCCAGCGGCATCAGGCAGGTAAGTTCGCCCTTGGCCGCCCACGTCGCCACGCGCGCACCGCGTTCCGGCACCGCATCGGCCAGCCATGCAGCCAGCCGGGCGACACCCGATCTTAAGTCCTTCCAGCTAAGCACCGCATCGCGCAGCACCAGCGCGTCGTCTTCGTCCTTTCCACGCAAGGCCAGATGGTCGATGGGAAGGACGGGGCCTGCGGGGCTGCCGGACATGATGCAAAATGGCTCCGCGATCGAATGAAGGACATTGTGGTCGAAACGACCTATCACCGCGACGTTAAGGAAGTCCAATCGGACGATGCGCTTGCCGCGCTGTTGTCCGACGATGCCCAGCACGCGCCGTTCGACCGGCTCGATTGGTGGCAGGGTCTTGCCGAGCACTGCGGGCCGCAGCCGCTGATCGTCACTACGGGCACAGGCGCGGACCGGGCCGTGCTGGCGCTGGACTGCACCGATGCGGGCCATCTCCGCTCGCTGGCGAACTGGTACACCTTCCGCTTCCGTCCGATCTTCACGACAGAAGCGCTGCTGGTGCCGCTTGCCCGCTCGCTGCGCAGCCGCTGCCGCCGCGTGACGCTGAACGGCGTTCCGGACGAGGACGGCAGCGCCACCAGCCTGACCCGTGCGTTCCGTTCCGCAGGCTGGGTCGTCCACCGCATCGTTTGTGACACCAACCGCGTTCTCGCCGTCGAAGGGCGCAGCTATGCCGACTACATCACCGCCCGCCCCGGCAAGCTGCGCACCACCCTAAAGCGCAAGTCCGCAAAGGTCGCCACGCGCATCCTGACGCATTTCGACGAGGCCGCCTGGGCGCAGTACGAAGCGATCTACGCCGAAAGCTGGAAGCCGGAAGAAGGCTCGCCCGCGTTCCTGCGCGCCTTCGCCGAACGCGAGGGCGCAGCGGGACGCCTGCGGCTGGCGCTGGCCCATGCCGCCGACGACCTTGCCGTGCATCCCGGCTGCCCTGCCATCGCCGCGCAGATGTGGACGGTGGAGGGCGGCACCGCCTTCATCCACAAGCTGGCGCACCGCGAAGCCGCAAAGCCGCTGTCGCCCGGCTCGGTCCTGACCGCCGCACTGATGCGCCACGTCATCGATGACGACGGCGTCGCGACGGTCGATTTCGGCACCGGCGACGATCCCTACAAGCGCGACTGGATGGAGCAGCAGCGCCCGCGCTATCGGCTTGACATGTTCCGGCCCCTCAACCCGCGCAACTGGCCCGCGCTGGCGAAGATCGGCGCGCGCGCCCTTGCCGCAGTTGCGAAGCGCAGCTAGAGGGCGGCGGTTGGGGAAGACGGAACAGAATGAACGCCATGCAAGACGACACCGACCTGCTGCTGCGCCGCATCCTGACGGATGTGCTTGGACTGAAGCCGGGTCAGGCCGATGCGTTCGATGCCGAAACCGGCCTGTTCGGACACCTGCCCGAACTCGATTCCATGGCCGTTGCCGGTCTGCTCACCGAGATTGAGGACCGCCTGGACATCATCATCGACGATGACGAGATGGACGGCGAAATGCTGGAAACCTACGGCGGCCTGCTGGCCTTCGCCAAGGCCAAGCGCGCCGCGTGATGATGGTCCGGGGCCGATGACACCTGCGCGCTGGCCCTGCCCGCTTCCCGGCGGCGGCACCAGCGACGAATTTGCGCTGTCGTTCGACCGGAGCCGCCGCGCCCGCCTGCTCATCGTCCCTGCGCTGTTCGACGAAGGCAACAAGCTGCGACGCTTCACCGTGGATCTCATGCGACGGCTGGACGCAGCAGGGATCGACAGCGTGCTGCCCGACCTGCCGGGCTGCAACGAAAGCCTGCTGCCGCTGCAGGCGCAGGATCCTACCGACTGGCTGGACGCGATGACCGCCGCCGCGCGTCACTTCCGGGCCACGCATGCGCTGGGCATCCGGGGCGGCTGCCTGTTCGTGCCGCAAGGTCTTTCGGCTTTCCACTACGCGCCGGTACGCGCCGCCGCGATCCTGCGGCAGATGCTGCGCGCCCGCATCCTGTCCTCGCGCGAAGCCGGGCGCGAAGAAAGCCGCGAGGCACTGGCACAGGCAGCAGTGACACAGGGCATAACGCTGGCGGGCTACGATCTGGGTGCGGACTTCTACCGCCATTTCGAACCGATGGCACCTCAGCCCGCCACCGGCGTCCTCACGCAGGAAGAAATCGGCGGCAGCGGTCTATGGCTGCGCGCCGAACCTTCGCACGATCCCGCGCAGGCCGAAGTGCTGTGCGCCGTGCTCGCTTCCCGGATCGACGCATGACGCGGCGGCATTTCACTTTCCCCTGCGAGGGCGCGCAACTGGTCGCCACGCTGGACGAAGCGGCGGGCAGGACCGCGCTTCTGATCGTCTCGGGCGGGAACGAAGTGCGGGCAGGCGCCTGGAACGGGCAGGCACGGTTCGCCGCCCGAATCGCCGCGCAGGGGTTTCCAGTGCTGCGCTTCGACCGGCGCGGGGTGGGCGACAGCGAAGGCGAGAATCGCGGCTTCCGCCATAGCGCGCCCGATATCGCCGCCGCAGCCCGCGCTCTGCACACTGCTGCACCGAATGTCGATCGCATCATCGCGCTAGGCAACTGCGACGCTGCCAGCGCGCTGATGCTGGCAGGCGGCGCCGGCCTCGACGGACTGATCCTTTCCAACCCCTGGACCATCGACGACGGCGCCGAAGACGCCCCCGCCGAAGTCGTGCGCGACCATTATCGCCGCCGCCTTGCCAATGCGGCAGCGATCCGGCGGCTGCTCAGCGGCAAGGTATCGCTGGTGAAGCTGGCTCGCAGCCTGATCGGCGCCGTTCGACCTGCCCGGCCCGCGCCGCAAGGTCTTGCCAGCGAAATTGCTCAAGGCATCGCGGAGTTCGGCGGCCCCATCCGCTTCCTAGTCGCCGGACGCGACCGCACCGGCCTCGCCTTCCTGTCGCACTGGGACAAGCGGGATTCCCGGCTCACAACCTGCCCCCAGGCTTCGCACAGCTACGTCGAACCGGAAGCACAAGACTGGCTGGCGGAAAACGTACTGCACATGCTCCGCACCTGAATACCCAGTTCAGGCTTGGCGCAGGGCCTCCGCAAGATCATCGCGAATCGCGGCAATCCTGTGCAGCAGATCCTTGTCGTGCTCTGTTTGCGCCGCCGGCTGCGATTTATAAGCCAGCGGTTCGATGACCTGCCCCTCGATCGCCTTGGCCGCACCGCGCAGGGTATACCCTTCGCGATTCACCAGCCGGTCGATTTCGGCGATCAGGGCGATGTCCTGCGGGCGGTAGTAGCGGCGATTGCCGCTGCGCTTGATCGGCTGCAGCGTGGGAAACTGTTCCTCCCAGTAACGCAGCACATGCGGACGCAACATCAGCGCCTTGGCGACTTCGCCGATCGTGCGCAGCGCCTGCGGGTCCTTGCCGTCGGCGAACGGTGCCTGCTCAGCCGCGCGGTCATCCGCACGAACGTGGTCGGACCGGACATCTTCGAAAAGGTTCGCCGCAGGGGTATCAGTCGCCAAAGTATCCATGCCTGCCTTTTCCTGACGGGGCTTCCCGTCAATCCGCGGCGATACGGTCCTTCAGCATCTGGCTTGCCCGGAAGGTCATGACGCGCCGCGGCGTGATCGGCACTTCGACGCCGGTCTTGGGATTTCGCCCGATCCGCTCACCCTTGTCGCGGAGCAGGAACGTGCCGAAGCCCGAGATCTTGACGTTCTCTCCGTTGCCGAGAGCCGTGGTCATGTGCTGCAGGATCGCTTCCACCATGGCAAGCGACTCGGCACGGGATATGCCCAGTTTACGATGAATCGCCTCTGAGATCTCTGCTCTGGTCAGAGTATCGGTAGACGGCAAGGTTTCCGTAGAGCGCATCGTTCCCGCATCCCCATAGTGCGCAATGGAGAGCATAATATTATAAAGTTGGAATAAATCAACGGTGCGTCCAATATTGAACGCATCATGCCAAATGGATCGCTCGATCAGACCCGAATGAGGCTGGCACCCCAGGTAAATCCGCCGCCCATCGCTTCGAGCATGACCAGATCGCCCTGCTTGATCCGTCCGTCCCGCACCGCCACGTCAAGCGCAAGAGGCACCGAGGCGGCGGACGTATTGGCATGCTGGCCCACCGTCATCACGACCTTTTCGGAAGGCAGGTTCAGCTTTTTGGCGGTTGCTTCCAGGATGCGGGCGTTGGCCTGATGCGGCACCAGCCAGTCGATTTCGGAAGCGGAAATGCCCGCTTCCTCAACGACTTCGCGCAGAACTTCGGCAAGATTGACGACCGCATGGCGGAAGACTTCGCGACCCTTCATGCGCAGCTTGCCGACCGTCCCGGTGGTCGATGCCCCGCCATCGACGAACAGCAGCTGATTATGCGCACCATCCGCGTGCAGGCGCGAGGCGAGAACGCCGCGCGGTGCCGGACCGTCCTGCTCCTGCGCCTCAAGGACGATCGCACCCGCGCCGTCTCCGAACAGCACGCAGGTGGTGCGGTCTTCCCAGTCGAGGATGCGGCTGAACGTCTCTGCGCCAATCACCAGCGCACGTTTCGCCATGCCGGTGCGCAGCATCGAATCGGCCACGCCCACGGCATAGAGGAAGCCCGAACACACCGCAGCCACGTCGAAGGCGATGCCGCCCGGACGGCAGCCCAGCTGGCTCTGCACGATCGTGGCGGTGGCGGGGAACGTCTGGTCCGGCGTCGCCGTGGCCAGCACGATCAGGTCGATGGAGGCCGCTTCGATCCCAGCCGCTTCCAGCGCCTTGCGCGCCGCTTCGGTGGCAAGGCTGGAAGTCGTCTCGTCATCCTGCGCTATGTAGCGGTTTGAAATGCCGGTACGCTCGACGATCCACTCATCGCTGGTG
This sequence comes from Novosphingobium gossypii, assembly GCF_050433305.1. Taxonomy (NCBI): domain Bacteria; kingdom Pseudomonadati; phylum Pseudomonadota; class Alphaproteobacteria; order Sphingomonadales; family Sphingomonadaceae; genus Novosphingobium; species Novosphingobium gossypii. The sequence goes on from NZ_JBNPXM010000001.1 coordinate 900,147, forward strand.
TCGACGCGGGTCGCCAGTTCGGCGTTGCTGACGGCGGTGCGCGGCAGGGCCGATCCGGTGCCGATCAAAACCGAACGGAGCGTCACGCGCGCTCTTCCTCAAAACCGGGAGCCGTGTTCGATGCACCCCTTGGCATGCGCCAGGTCGCCCCTCCCAGACGGGCAAGGTCGGCAGAAATGCGCTCGGTCACGTTTTCCTCCAGCAGCCGGGCGGTGACCGCCACGGCGTTGGCGACACCGGCGGCATTGGCGCTGCCGTGGCTTTTCACGACAATGCCGTTGAGGCCAAGGAAGACCGCGCCATTGTGATTGTTGGGATCGAGATGGTGCTTGAGCAGGTCGGTCGCCGGCTTGGAGATCAGGAACCCGATCTTGGACCGCAGCGAACTGGTAAACCCGCGCCGCAGCAGGTCGGCCACGAACCGTGCCGTGCCTTCGACCGCCTTGAGCGCGACGTTGCCGGTGAACCCGTCCGTCACGACCACATCGACGTCACCGCGATTGATCTTGTCCGCCTCGGTGAAGCCGTCGAACGACATTGCGAGGTTTTCCGCAGCGCCTTTGAGAACGGCAGCGGCATCGCGCAGCTCTTCGGTGCCCTTGGTTTCCTCAGTCCCAATGTTGAGCAGGCGCACCCGCGGCTCATCGCGGCCGGTGGCGACGCGCGAATAGGCCGCGCCCATGATCGCAAACTGGACCAGGTTGCGGCTGTCGCACTCGGTGTTGGCACCAAGGTCGAGCATGATGACGTCGTTGTCACCCAGCGTCGGTAGCAGAGCCGCCAGCGCGGGGCGATCGATGCCGGGCATCGTGCGCAGCGAAAGCTTGGAAATCGCCATGAGCGCGCCGGTATTGCCGCCGCTGACGGCAGCCCCGGCGTGACCCAGCTTCACCGCTTCGATTGCGCGCCCCATGGACGTGCCCTTGGCGCGGCGAAGCGCCTGACTGGGCTTCTCCTCGCCACTGATGACGCCATCGGTGTGCAGGATTTCGGAGCTGGCCCTCAGGTTCGGGTGATTCTCGAGAGCGGCCTTGATCCGCGCCTCGTCCCCCACCAGCAGGAACTTGAAGCGGTCATGCCGACGGCGCGCAAGCGCGGCGCCTTCGATCATGACGCGCACGCCCTCGTCGCCGCCCATCGCATCGATAGCGATACGCGGCAAACTCATGGGGCTTTCTCCGAAATACGTCTTGAGATCTAAGTCTTAGACTTCGACCGCGACGATTTCACGACCATTGTAGTGGCCGCAGGCATTGCACAGGTTGTGCGGGCGCTTCAGTTCGCCGCAGTTGCCGCATTCGTGGAATGCTTCAACCTTCAGCGCGTCATGGCTGCGGCGCATGCCCCGGCGGGAGGGGGTCGTTTTTCTCTTAGGGACAGCCATTTCGGCACCTGTTCCTGCAAATACGTTTCTGTCAAAAAGGCCGCCGGTGACCGGGTAGGGGCACGGCGGCTTGCGAAGGCGCGCCTATACCGCATTCCACGCGAGTTGCAACCCGTTACTCCCGCAAGCATGAAGCTGTCACCATTGGAGAGTAGGCCCATATGATTCTGCAGACCACCCTCAGCCTTTCCGCCGCTGCCGCCGTGCTGGCCTTCTGGCTGGCGGTACGGACGATCAGGGCGCGCCTTGCAGCCAGGGTGTGGCACGGGGACGGCGAGAATCCCCTGCTTCTGCGGCGTATGCGCGCCCAGGCCAATTTTGGCGAGAGCGCACCCTTCGTGCTGGTGCTGGTCGCGGGAATCGAATTTGCGGGCAAGGGCGGGGAATGGTTGCCGATCGTCGGAGGGGTCTATCTGCTGGCCCGGATCGCGCATGGCATCGGCATGGACAAGGCGGAAAAATCTCCGCTGCGGGCTGCCGGATTCGGCGTGTCGATGCTGACGCTGCTGGGGCTTGCCGCCATTGCCGTACTGATCGCGACGGGGCGATTCTGAAGGAACTGGGTCATCCCGGACGCGATCCGGGACGACCATCGGTTTCAAGCCGGTACGCCTCGCGCGATCGCCTCGTCGCTGACGTAGGGGTTGGTCCGGCGCTCCTGCCCGAAGGTGCTGACCGGGCCGTGGCCAGGCACGAAGGTCACGTCGTCGCCCAGCGGCCACAGCTTGTGCGTGATCGAGTGCAGCAGGTCTTCCAGATTGCCGCGCGGGAAGTCCCAGCGGCCGATGCCGTTCTGGAACAGGACGTCACCCACCATCGCGAATTTGCTGGGAGCATGATGGAACACGACATGGCCCGGCGTGTGGCCGGGGCAATGGACGACGTCCAGCACCAGTTCGCCCACGGTCACGGTATCGCCGTCCTGCAGCCAGCGGTCCGGCTCGAAGGTATGGGCCTCCATATTCCAGCGCGGCCCGTCATCATCCAGCTTGGCGATCCAGAACCGGTCGTCCTCGTGCGGGCCCTCGATCGGCACGCCCAGTTCGGCGGCGAGCACTCCGGCCTGCCCGCAATGGTCGAGATGGCCATGCGTGACGAGAATCTTCTCGATCTGCACCCCGGTCTTTTCCAGCGCCTGCCGCAGCTTGGGCAGGTCGCCGCCGGGATCGACAAGCGCGCCCTTCATCGTGGCAGTACACCACAGGAGCGAGCAGTTCTGCTGCAACGGCGTGACGGGAATGATCCCCACGCGCATCTGTCGTTCGGTGCCTTGCGTCATGCTGCAGGAAATGGCCGCTGCGCCGCGCAAATGCAACCTGCCCGCGCCGGCTAGATCCGCCCGCCCTTCCACACCACGCGCCCGGTCACCTGCACGTCGCTGGCGGGGCATTCCAACGGAGGATAGGCGGGATTGTCGCTGATCAGCACGATCATGCCGGGCCGTGACGTGTCGAGTCGTTTCACCAGTATGCTGTCGCCCAGCCGCACCACGTGAATGCCATCGCGCGAGGGGCGCAGGGTGCGGTCGACGAGGATTTCGTCTCCGTCGCGCAGGGTCGGCTCCATCGAATCGCCGCTAACCACGATCGTCGAGAGCTCGCCCGGTTGAAGGCCCATCGTGCGCAGCCAGCGGCGCGAAAAGCGGATGGTGTCGAACACCAGTTCGCCGTCCGGCTCTGTCCCCGGCCCCGCCGAGGCGCCGACAGCAAGGCGGGGAACGTCGATCCAGTCCGCCTTACCCTTCCGCACCGATTGCTCCGGAACGGCGTAGGAATTTTCCTTCGCCTGCCCCAGCTCTTCCTCGCTCACGCCGAAGAACCGGGCCAGCATGCCGCGGTCCTGTTCCTCCAGCTTTCGCGGGCTGCCCTTGCGCACGAACTGTTGCAGATAGCTAGGGTTCTTGCCCAGCATCTGCGACAGCTTGAGCAGGCTGACGCGCTTTTCATCCGCCAGCTGCAACAACCGGGTGCGGACTGGATCAGGTGCGGGCTCACTTACCATAATGTAATCCGTATCCGTAGGAAATTTCCTAGACATGTAGGATTTAGATAGGAACATAGCAGAAACATCAAGCGAAATTCTACAGGAAAGGACCATACCGGATGCTGCTGCGCCAGATAGAGCGCTTTCTTCGCCAGACGCGGATGCCTTGGACCAAATTCGGTCGCCTGGCTGCGCAGGATCCGCGCTTCGTGGCCGACCTTCGCAACGGACGCGTTCCGCGCGGCGACACCATCGCCCGGGTCGAAAACTTCATGCAATCCTATCACGCCAGCGCCGGAGAGAGCCGCCATGCACTCTGAACTCGTTCTCGAAAGCCCTCTCCCCCTCGTGCCGGCCAAAGCACCCGCGCGCGGCCCGTGGCTGCGGCTGCTGTCCGAGGTACTGCGCCTCGCCGGGCCCGAAGTCGAGTTCGTGCATCACGGCGAACGCGACTGGGCAAGCGCCACGTTCTCGGGCGCGCGGCACAGCATCGCGCTGGCGTTCGACGGGGCGCAGGCGGTCGCTGCCGCAGAAGCGCTCATCGCCGCCCTGCCCGATCACGAATTCACCGTGCCGCGCCATCTGGTGGCCGACGCGGTGATCGCCTCGGTCGAGCATCGCCAGTCACCCCCGCACATGGCGGTGGAAGTGGAACTGCTGGTGATCGTGGACGCATGATGCGCAATCCGCCCCGGTCCCTGCTCCGGGGCGGCCGCTTATCGAACCGGCTTCACAGCGCCCGCGACAGTTCCTTGATCTCGGTGTTGAGGATGTGATCGTTTTCGGAATAGTCCACCGGGCAATCGATCAGGTGGACGCCTGGCGTATCCCGGCAATGGGCGAGCAGTTCCTTAAGGTGCGCGGCGCTTTCCACGCGGTAGCCGTTGGCGCCGTAGCTCTTGGCATACTGCACGAAATCCGGGTTTCCATAGGACAGCCCGAAGTCCGCAAAGCCCATGTTGGCCTGCTTCCAGCGGATCATGCCATAGGCATTGTCGTTGAGGATCAGCACCGTCAGGTTCAGCCCCAGCCGGACCGCCGTTTCCATTTCCTGGCTGTTCATCATGAAGCCGCCGTCGCCGCACACGGCCAGCACCTTGCGGTCCGGATAGACCATCGCGCTGGCCATGGCGGAGGGCAGCCCCGCCCCCATCGTCGCCAGCGCATTGTCGAGCAGCACGGTGTTGGGCTTGATCGCGCAGTAGCCGCGCGCGAACCACAGCTTGTAGACCCCGTTGTCTAGGCACACGATCGCATCGTCGGGCAGCGCGTCGCGGATCTGCTGCACGGCATGCGGTGGGAAGATCGGGAAGCGTTCGTCCGCCGCCAGCTTCGCGGTGTGCGCCACTTCGGCGGCGCGGAAGCGCAGCATCGCGTCGAAGTTCCAGCCGGGCGACGGCACGATCGCTTCCTTGATCTGCCACATGGCATTGGCGATGTCGCCGATGACCTCGATGTGCGGGAAGTACACCGGATCGACTTCGGCGGTCTTGGTGGAGACGTGGATCACCACGCGGTCGTCTCGGGTGCCGTCGTTGTGCATGAAGAACGGCGGCTTTTCGATCACGTCGTGGCCGATGTTGACGATGCAGTCGGCATCCTCGATCGCGCGATGGACGAAATCTCCGGCGGACAGCGCCGCGCAGCCCAGGAACTTCGGGTGCCGCTCGTCGATCACGCCCTTGCCCAGCTGCGTGGTCAGGAACGGGATGCCGGTCTTCTCGACGAACTCGCCCAGCATCTTGCTGGTCATCTTGCGGTTGGCGCCCGCACCGATCACCAGCACCGGACGGTGGGCGTTCTGCAGCGCTTCCACCGCCTGGGAGATCGACTTCACGTCTGCCGAAGGGCGCCGCACGATCGACGGGGGGACGGGGCGCGAATCGGTATATTCGTCGGCGATGTCCTCGGGCAGTTCGACGTGGGAAGCGCCGGGCTTTTCCTCCTCTGCGATGCGGAACGCCTCACGCACGCGGCTGGGGATGTTGTCGGAAGACGCCATCTGGTGCGCGTACTTGGTGATCGGCTGCATCATCGAGACGACGTCGAGGATCTGGAAGCGGCCCTGCTTGGACTTCTTGATCGGCTTCTGGCCGGTGATCATCAGCATCGGCATGCCGCCCAGCGTGGCATAGGCCGCAGCGGTGACGAAGTTGGTCGCTCCCGGTCCCAGCGTGGAGAGGCACACGCCCGCCTTGCCAGTATGACGCCCGTAAGTGGCCGCCATGAAACCGGCGCCCTGCTCGTGCCGGGTCAGGATCAGCTTGATGCGTTTGGAGCGGGACAGCGAATCGAGGAAATCGAGGTTCTCTTCGCCCGGCACGCCGAAGATGTATTCGACGCCTTCCTGCTCCAGGCATTCGATGAACAGGTCAGATGCCTTGCGCTTGTCGCTCTCGGCCATGGTCCCGGTGTCTCCTCTTGTCTGCGCGCCGTCCCTGACGCCGGCTGTCCTGTCGGGGCTGATACGCGATCTACCCCCGTGGTGTCCCTGATGAATTGACCAGCCTGCAGGCCGGGCCGGTCAGTATCCTGCCAAAAGATCGACCTGATGCGCCAGCGGCTCGCCCTGCTGGTAACGCGCTAGGTTGTCGAGGAAGCGCGCCGACCCGCGGGTGAACAGCGCGTCCTGCGCCCGGCCCGACAGGTGCATGGAGATATGCACGTTCTCTCGCGACCACAGCGGATGGTCGGACGGCAGAGGCTCGGGCGTGGTCACGTCCAGAAAGGCGCCGCCCAGATGCCCCGAATCGATGGCGGCCAGCAGCGCGTCCTGGTCGATCACCGAACCGCGCGCAAAGTTCAGCAAGGTGGCGCCGGGCTTCATCGCTGCGAACTGCTCCGCACCGAACATCCCCGTCGTCTGCGGGGTGGAGGGAACGATCAGGATCACCCAGTCGAACCGGCCCAGCGCGCCCTGCCATTCGTCCTGCCCCAGCTCTCCGGCCTGCGGGCGGCGGCGCGCCGTGGTCACGCGGGCACCGAACGCGCGCAGCAACTCGGCGATCCGGCCGCCGATCTCTCCCGCGCCGATCACCAGCACTTCGGAATCGAGCAACTCGCGCGTGCCCGGCGGCTGCGCCAGCCATTCGTGCCGATCCTGCGCGCGCACCACCTGCCGCCAGCCCTTGGCCATCGTCAGCATGCCCATCAGCGCGAATTCCGACACGGTCTGCGCATGGATGCCCACGCCGTTGGTCAGCCGCACCCCGCGTTCCCGGAACAGGTCGAGCGGCAGCCAGTCCACACCCGAGGACATGGCGTTGTACCACTTCAGCCCGGTCATCAGCGCGATCGCCTCGCGCGCCTTGGGCTGGGCGACCATGTCGAGCCACGCCACTTCGGCGCGCGGGGCCAGTTCGATCAGCTGCTCCGCATCCTCGAACCACAGCGGATCGACGCCATCGGGCAGCTTACCCTCCAGCCAGGATCGCGAATTGGCGTTGATGAGGGCGACGGTCATGAAGAACTCCGAATCCGGGCTGGCACAATGAGTTACCAGCCTTTAGCCATCGGAGCGGGAACGCAAGAGCGGGTTACGCCCCTGCCCTTGCGCCCAAAGCAATCATGCGAGCCAACTGGGCCGGGCAGTCAGCCCAGCTTCCATTCCCAGCCGAGCGGATCGCCGTCCATCGCCTCCACGCCCTTTGCGGCCAGTTCGTCGCGCAGGGCGTCCGATGTGGCGAAGTCCTTGTCGGCGCGGGCCTGCTTGCGGAGGGCCAGCACGTCCTCGATCTCCGCCTCGTCGATCGCGGCCGCCTTGGGGCGCAGCCGCAGGTCGGCGCGCGAAGTGCCGAACAGGTCGAGGCCCAGCACCGCGTCCATCCGCTCCACCACGGCGCGCTTGGCGGCGGGATCGACCTTCTTTGCAGCTAGCACATCCTCCAGCGCGGTCAGCGCGACGGCGGTGTTGAGATCCTCGGCCATGGCCTTCTCGAAAGCCTCGATCATCGGCGCCAGTTTGGGGTGCGAAGGTTCCCCGGCTTCAACGTCCGCCAGCCGCTCGGCAACGATGATCATGCGCTTGAGCCGCACCAGCGACGCCGCAAGGCCATCCCAGCTGAATTCCAGCTCGCTGCGGTAATGCGCCTGAAGGCACATCATGCGATAGCCAAGCGGATGATAACCCCGGTCGATCAGCAGTTGCAGCCGCAGGAACTCGCCCGAGGACTTGCTCATCTTGCCGGAGCGTTCGACCAGAAAATTGTTGTGCATCCATACCCTGGCGCCCGAATTTGCGGGCGTGTCGAGGTCGCACGCGTCTCCGGGATTGCAGCAGAACGCCTGGTTCTGGGCGATCTCGTTGGGATGATGGATCTCGCGGTGGTCGATGCCGCCGGTGTGGATGTCGAACGGGAAGCCCAGCAGATCGCCGCTCATCACCGAACATTCCAGATGCCACCCCGGCGCGCCCCGGCCCCAGGGTGAATCCCACTCCATCTGCCGCGTCTCGCCTGCAGGGGTCTTGCGCCAGATCGCAAAGTCGGCGGCATTACGCTTGCCCTCGACCGCTTCGATCCGGCCCTCACCCTCGTCGGTCACGGCGCGGGCAAGGCGCCCATAGTCGGCGACGGTGGAGACGTCGAAGTAGAGGCCGCTGTCCAGTTCGTAGCAGTGCGCGGGCGCGATCTTCTCGGCAAAGGCGATCATCTGCGGCACGTAGTCGGTCGCGATCGACCATTTCGCGGGCTGGCGGATGTTCAGCGCGGCAATGTCGGCCCAGTAGGCCTGCGTGTAATGCGCCGCGATATCCCAGATGGACTGCGACTGCGCGCGCGCCATTTTCTCCATCTTGTCCTCACCCGCATCGGCATCGTCCGTCAGATGGCCGACGTCGGTGATGTTGATGACGTGGGTGAGCCTGTAGCCCCTGTGGCTCAGCGTCCGTCCCAGCACGTCCGCAAAGACATAGGCGCGCATGTTGCCGATATGCGGGTAATTGTAGACCGTCGGCCCGCAGGTATAGACGCGCGCCTCACCGGCATGGACGGGCTCGAACGCTTCGAGCTTGCGGGTCAGGCTGTTGAACAGCGCGAGTTGAGGTGCGTCGGTCATAGACGTCCGCGCATAAGCGGCACGCCGCTGCGGGGTCAATCCTCGTCGTCGCGGACCTTTGCGGGGAAGACGGCAAGCCCCGGCCTATTCCTCCTCGAACAGGCCGGCGAGCTGTTCGATCATCGTGCCGCCAAGCTGTTCGGCGTCCATGATGGTCACGGCGCGGCGGTAGTAGCGGGTCACGTCGTGGCCGATGCCGATGGCTACCAGCTGCACCGGGGACTTGCTTTCGATCCATTCGATCACGCGGCGCAGGTGCGCCTCAAGATAGCCCGCCGAGTTCACCGACAGCGTCGAATCGTCCACCGGCGCGCCGTCCGAGATGACCATCAGGATGCGGCGGTCCTCTTGCCGGGCGAGCATGCGGTTGTGCGCCCAGAGCAGCGCCTCGCCGTCGATGTTCTCCTTCAGCAGACCTTCGCGCATCATAAGGCCAAGATTCTTCTTGGCCCGGCGCCAGGGCTCGTCTGCTTTCTTGTAGACGATGTGACGCAGGTCGTTGAGGCGACCGGGATGCGCGGGCTTGCCGTTCGCCAGCCAGTTTTCGCGGCTTTGCCCGCCCTTCCAGGCGCGGGTGGTGAAGCCCAGGATCTCCACCTTGACGCCGCAGCGCTCCAGCGTGCGGGCAAGCACGTCGGCGCTGATCGCCGCGATCGAGATCGGCCGTCCGCGCATCGAGCCGGAATTGTCCAGCAACAGGGTGACGACGGTGTCCTTGAACTCCACGTCGCGCTCGATCTTGTAGGACAGCGACTGCCCCGGAGAGACGACGACGCGGGCCAGCCGCGCGGCATCCAGCAGCCCCTCTTCCTGGTCGAAGTCCCAGGACCGGTTCTGCTGCGCCATCAGGCGACGCTGCAGGCGGTTGGCAAGGCGCGTCACCACGCCCTGCAGGCCCTTCAGCTGCGCGTCCAGATAAGCGCGCAGGCGGGTCAGTTCCTCCTCGTCGCACAAGTCGGAAGCACCGACCACTTCGTCGAACGCCTCGGTGAAGACCTTGTAGTCGAAGCTGTCGGGAATGTCGGTCCACGGACGATTGGGGCGGACGGGCAGCATGCCCTCCTCGCCATCCTGACCCTCGTCGCCCTCCTCCATGTCGTCGGAGGTTTCGCCTTCGGCCTCGCTCTCGCCCTCGTCGTCGCCCTGCGAGGGTTCGGCGGCCATTTCGGCGGGCTGCTGTTCCTGCCCTTGCTCGCCACCCTCTTCCTCCTGCTCGGTCTCCTCCTCGCCGTCCATGTCCTCGGCGTCGGTGGGTTCCTGCGGGATTTCCTCGGCGCGGGTCAGTTCCAGATGCTGCAGCATATCGAGCGACAGGGTCTGGAACGCCTTCTGGTCGTCCAGCGAATTGGCCAGCGCATCGAAGTCGGTCGCGGCCTTCCTCTCGATCCACTTGCGGACCATGTCGACGCCGGGACGCGCGATCTCGGGGATTTCCTGACCGGTCAGACGTTCCCGCAACAGCAGCGCCAGCGCGGCGGGCACCGGCACGGCATCAGGCGTTTCGGCCCGCGCAATCGGGTCGGAAGTGATGCGTGTCAGCAGCGCGGCGTCCAGATTGTCGCGCATGCCGTCATAGGCGTTGGCCCCCAGCGCTTCGTAGCGGACGGCCTCCACCGCATCGAAGGCCGCACGCGCGGTCGGCTCTGCCGGCGCATTGCGCATGTGCAGCTTTTCGTCGTGGTGGCGCAGTTTCAGCGCGAAGCTGTCGGCGAACCCGCGCGCCTGCATCGCGGCGGCGCGCGGCAGGCTGCGGCCGGGCATCGGCACGCGGAAGGTGTTGCCGGTGGAACTGGGCGCGTCGGCGGTCCAGTTTACTTCCACCTCCGCCTCCTGCGCGATGGCGCGCGAGGCTCCGGTGAGGACGGACTTGAAGCGATCGGTGGGGGATTCGTCGGACATTGCCGACGGTGCCTAGCGCATCGGGACGCGCGGCTCAAATGGCCGATGTGCGAGGGCACCATTCACGATGGGGCGCCCCTGCACGCCGGGGCTTCGGCAAGCTCAGCCTGAGCGGGTTGAGACGTGCGTCACCAACCCCGCTCATCCTGAGCCTGTCGAAGGATCGCGATCAGATCGACTGGCCGGTCTTGGCCCAGTCGGCCAGGAAGCCTTCGATCCCCTTTTCGGTGAGGACGTGCTTGAACAGGCCCTTGATGACCGACGGCGGCGCGGTCATCACGTCGGCGCCGATGCGCGCGGCTTCCAGAACGTGGACGCCGTGGCGGACCGAAGCGACGAGGATTTCGGTGGCGAAGTTGTAGTTGTCGTAGATCAGGCGGATGTCGCCGATCAGGCCCATGCCGTCGAAGCCGTTGTCGTCATGGCGACCGACGAAGGGCGACACGAAGGTCGCGCCGGCCTTGGCCGCCAGCAGCGCCTGGTTGGCCGAGAAGCACAGCGTCACGTTGACCATGGTGCCTTCGCCGGTCAGCGCCTTGCAGGTCTTGAGGCCGTCGATCGTCAGCGGCACCTTGATGCAGACGTTGTCGGCGATCTTGCGCAGGATTTCGGCCTCGCGCATCATGCCGGCGTGGTCGAGCGCGACGACTTCGGCGCTGACGGGGCCATCGGTCAGCTTGCAGATCTCTGCCGTGACTTCCATGAAATCGCGACCCGACTTGGCGATCAGGCTGGGGTTGGTGGTCACGCCGTCGAGCAGGCCGGTGTCGGCCAGTTCCTTGATGTCGGCGATTTCGGCGGTGTCAGCGAAGAACTTCATGGTGCGTGTGTCCTTGGGGCAGCGATTCTGGCCGCCCCTATAGGGAACCACGCGCCGGGGGACCAGCCATGTCGGCGGATGACGCCCGGCTCAGAAGGCCTAGAGCGCCTTCGCAGCCCGAAGCGCCGCGATCAGGCTCGCGTCGTTGGTGCTTTCCGGATGGGCGCGGATTTCGGCTTCCTGCGCGCCGATCTCGTACCAGATGGCGTTGTCCGCCTCCAGCGCCAGCGCGTGGGCGGCATCGGCCATGTTCACACCGGTCAGCGCATTGACGGCGGTGTTGAGGATCGGATCCTCGGCCACGCGCATCACCCGGTCCAGTTCCGGGATCATGGCGTTGACCAGCCCCGAGGCCATCGACTGGCGCAGGAACGAGGTGGCAGAAGTATCCCCGCCGCGCAGCAGGGCCAGCGCATCGGTAACGGTCAGGCGGCGCACCGCGTCATAGACCAGCGGCGCGGCCACGCGGGCGCCGTCCTCTGCCACGCGGTTGAGTTCGTGCTGCAGCTTTTCCTTGAACAGCGGCGAGCGGAACACCTTTTCCGCCACCGAACCGGGGCGGCCGAAAAGCACCGGCAGGTTGATCCGCGCCACCTGGCTGTCCCAGAACCCGTCGGGCTGCGTCAGCCGCGCAAAGGCGCGCTGGCTGGAGAGCATCAGCAGGTTCTCCACGATGTCGGTATAGCTGGGCCTGCCCATCGTCGCGCAGCCCGGCAGCGCCAGCGCCCCGGCGGTCAGAAAACCGCCCAATACCGCACGGCGTCCCATCGTCATCATGCCCGATCCCCCATTCATCGCGTCTGCTCCTTCACGACCCTGACCATGCGCGCCTATATGGGCGCCAATGCAACGTGTCCGACTCCTCGTCTTCAACGCCGCTCTCGGCGTCCTCGACTATCGCGTGCCGGAGGGAATGACGATCGAATTCGGATCGATCGTCGTTGCCCCCCTTGGCCCGCGACAGGTGCTGGGCATCGTCTGGGAAGCGGAACGCCTGAACGCGCAGGAAGTGCCTGAATCAAAACTGCGCGCTCTGATGGGGGTGATGCCGGCCCCGCCGATCGCGGCGAAGCTGCGGCGGCTGATCGAGTGGACGGCCGATTATTACTGCGCGCCGCTGTCCTCCGTGGCGCGCATGGCGCTGGGCAGCATGTCGGCGCTGCGCGGCGGCGGCACCACCACCGAATACCGCCTGACGGGGGAAGAGCCGGCCCGCCTGACGCCCCAGCGCGCCGCCGCGCTCGATGCGCTGCAGGGGGAACAGGGGTCTATCCGCGAACTGGCGGAACTGGCCAGCGTCTCGGAAGGCGTCCTGCGCGGAATGGTGGGTGCGGGCCTGCTGGAAGCGGTGACGGTGGACCTCGACCGGCCCTATCCCCCCGCCCGGCCGGAATTTGCGCAACCGCGGCTCAGCGACATGCAGCAGGAGGCCGCCGACATCTTCGTCGAAGCCGTGCGCGCCGAAAAGTTCGCGCCCTTCCTGCTCGATGGCGTCACCGGGTCGGGCAAGACGGAGTGCTATTTCGAGGCGGTGGCCGAAGCCCTGCTACGGGGCCGGCAGGTGCTGGTGCTGCTTCCCGAGATCGCGCTGACCGAGAACTTCCTGCGCCGGTTCGAGCACCGCTTCGGGGTGCCGCCGATCCTGTGGCATTCCTCTCTGAAATCCAGCGAACGGCGCCGGGCCTGGCGGGCCATCGCCGGCGGCAGCGCGCAGGTGGTGGTCGGCGCACGTTCCGCACTGTTCCTGCCTTATGCGCGGCTGGGCCTGATCGTGGTGGATGAAGCGCACGAAATCTCGTTCAAGCAGGATGACGGCGTCCGCTACAACGCGCGTGACGTGGCGGTGATGCGCGCCAAGTTCGAAGGCATCCCGGTGGTTCTGGCCAGCGCCACGCCCGCGCTCGAATCGATGCAGCTGGCCGAGGCGGGCGTCTATCGCAAAATCGACCTGCCCGCGCGTTTCGGCGGCGCGACGCTGCCCGACATCAATATCCTGGACCTGCGCGAACAGGCGCCCGAGCGCGGCCGCTGGATCGCACCGAAACTGGTGGAGGCGATGAAGGACCGGCTGGCGAAGGGCGAACAGTCGCTGCTGTTCCTCAACCGCCGGGGCTATGCGCCGCTGACGCTGTGCCGCAACTGCGGCTACCGCTTCCAGTGCCCCAACTGCACGGCCTGGCTGGTGGAGCACCGCTTCAGCAAGCGGCTGGCCTGCCACCACTGCGGGCATGAAACGCCGGTGCCCGACGCCTGCCCCGAATGCGGCACCGGCGACTGCCTTGTCGCCTGCGGTCCCGGCGTGGAGCGCATCGCCGACGAAGTGGCCGAGATCCTGCCCGAGGCGCGCACCGCTCTCGTCACCTCCGACACCATGAACACCCCCGCCGCCATCGGCGAGTTCGTGGCGATGGCCGAAAGCAAGGTGATCGACGTCATCATCGGCACCCAGCTGGTGACCAAGGGCTATCACTTTCCCGACCTGACGCTGGTGGGCGTGGTCGATGCCGACCTTGGCCTTGAAGGCGGCGACCTGCGCGCCGGCGAACGCACTTACCAACAGATCGCGCAGGTGGCCGGCCGCGCCGGTCGCGGGGAGAAGCCGGGCGAAGTGCTGATCCAGACCCGCCATCCCGACGCCCCCGTCATCGCCGCACTGGCCAATGGCGACCGCGACGCCTTCTATGCCGCCGAAACCGAGGCCCGCCGCGATGCCGGCGCGCCGCCGTTCGGCCGCTGGGCGGCGATCATCGTCAGTTCGGAAGATCAGGCAGAAGCGCTTGCCGCCGCGCGCGCCATCGGCGGCACCGCGCCCGACCTGCCGGACATGCTGGTGCTTGGCCCGGCCCCCGCGCCGCTGGCGCTGCTGCGCGGGCGGCACCGCTTCCGCCTGCTCATCAACGCGCGCCGCTCCGCCGAACTGCAGAAGACCCTGCGCGCGTGGCTGGACCCGCTGGAGTTCCCGCGCGGCGTGCGGGTAAACATCGACATCGACCCCTATTCGTTCGTCTGAGGCACCCGGCAGGCCGCTCGCGCGTTCGAGCGGCATGACCGTAAAAACCCTCGTCCCCATACTGGGCGATCAGCTTACCCGCACCATCGCGTCGCTGCGCGGGCTGCACAAGGCCGACACCATCGTGCTGATGATGGAGGTTTGGGACGAGACAAAATACGTCAAGCACCACAAGCAGAAGATCGCGCTGATCCTTGCCGCGATGCGCCATTTCGCGGCGGCGCTGGAGCGGGACGGCTGGCGGGTCGACTACGTGAAGCTGACGGACGAAGGCAATTCCGGCAGTTTCACCGGCGAAGTGGAGCGCGCGGTGGAGCGGCATCGTCCCACGGCGATCCGGGTCGTCGAACCCGGCGAACTGCGCGTGCTGGAGATGATGCGGGGCTGGTCCGACGCCTTCGGGCTGCCGGTGCACATCCTGCCTGACGATCGCTTCATCTGCACCATTGATGCGTTTCGGGAATGGGCGCAGGACCGCCGCGAACTGGTGATGGAGACGTTCTACCGCACCATGCGCCGCCAGACCGGCCTGCTGATGCAGGGAGATGGCCCGGATGTCGGCCCCGAAGGCGGCCAGTGGAATTACGACGAGCAGAACCGCGCCCCGCCCGACCGCCACCTGATTCCGCCCGAAGTGCCCCGCTTCGCGCCCGATGCGATAACCGGCGAAGTCATCGACCTTGTAAACGAACGGTTCGCCGATCACTTCGGCGATCTTGCCGCGTTCGACTGGCCCGTCACCGCCCGTCAGGCGGACGAAGCGCTGGATGCCTTCATCAACCAGCGGCTGCCCCGCTTCGGCAAGTATCAGGACGCGATGGTCTGCGGCGAGGATGACCTGTTCCATTCGCTGCTGTCGACCTCGATCAACCTGGGCCTCCTCGATCCGCTGGACTGCTGCCGCCGGGCGGAGGCCGCCTATCACGCGGGCGAGGCGCCGCTGAACGCGGTGGAGGGCTTCATCCGTCAGATCATCGGCTGGCGCGAATACATCCGCGGCATGTACTGGCTGGAAATGCCGCAGCTTCGTCAGGCGAACGCACTGGATGCCCGCCGCCCGCTGCCCGACTTCTACTGGACCGGCGAGACGGACATGCGCTGCATGGCGGACTGCGTGCGCTCCACCCGCGACAATGCCCATGCCCATCACATCCAGCGGCTTATGGTGCTGGGCAACTTCGCCCTCATCGCCGGGATAGAACCGCAGCAGGTGGAGGACTGGTTTCTGGTGGTCTATGCCGACGCCTACGAATGGGTGGAGTTGCCCAATGTCGCGGCAATGGCGCTGTGGGCGGACAAGGGGCGGCTGGCATCGAAGCCCTATGCGGCAAGCGGCAACTACATCAACACGATGTCCGATTACTGCGGCCAGTGCCGGTACAAGGTGTCGAAGAAGTTCGGCCCGGGCGCCTGCCCGTTCAACCCGCTATACTGGCATTTCATGCACCGCCACCGCAGCCTGTTCCAGCGCAACCGGCGGCTTGCCCGCGTCTACGCGAACTGGGACCGCATGGACCCTGACAAACAGAAGGCATACCTAGACAGCGCCGAGAGCTTCCTTCGGACGTTGACCCCGGCAAGGTCGGGCTGGGAGCGCGACTGACGGTCAGCCTTCTCCGTGCTCGCGCCGCAACAGTTCGGTCTTGATCGCCGGGCCATAGGCATAGCCGCCGATCGTCCCGTCTGACCGGATCACGCGGTGGCACGGGATCAGCACCGCCACGGCGTTCGCCCCGTTCGCCGACCCCGCCGCGCGCACCGCGCCCGGACTGCCGACGGCGGCGGCGATCTGCGCATACGTCCGCGTCTCTCCTGCAGGAATACGCTGCAATTCGCGCCAGACGGCCTCCTGGAACGCGGTCCCCTGCACGTCGAGCGGGATGTCACGCGACTGTCCCGGCTGCTCTACCGCCCCGACCACCTGTTCCACAAGGCGCGCGAACCCCTCGTCGCCCTCCACCAGCCGCGCGTTTGGGAAACGCGCCGCCAGTTCCTCGCGCCCTTCCGCGAAGGAAAGCCGGCACACGCCCTTCCCGGTCGCCGCAACCAGCATCGGCCCCATCGTCGTTGGCACCACTGCCCAGTGGATCGTCACCCCGCGCCCGCCATCGCGCCATGCCGAAGGGGCCATCCCCATGCGCCCCTGCGCCGCTTCGTAGAACCGCGAGGAGGCCCCGAACCCCGCATCGTAGATGGCGTCGGTCACGCGGCCGCCCTCGCTCAGCACGTCGCCGGCGCGCTCCACACGCCGGGCCCGCACGAAAGCAGCCGGAGAAAGGCCGACCGCGCGCTTGAACACCCGCTGGAAATGGGTGGGGCTGTAGCCCACCGCCCCCGCCAGCTCGCCCAGCGACGGCGCCTCGTCCACCCCCGCAAGCAGCGCCAGTGCGCGGGTCACCGCCTGCTCGTCACGCGCGGTATCGCCGGGGCGGCAGCGCAGGCAGGCGCGCAGGCCCGCCGCTTCCGCCTGCTGCGGCCCGTCGAAGAAGCGCACGTTCTCGCGCCGGGGATGCCGCGCGGAGCAGGACGGGCGGCAGTAGATCCCGGTGGAAAGCACGCCCGTGACGAAGCGCCCGTCGAACGCCTTGTCGCGCGCAAGCACCGCCTGCCAGGCCCGTTCGTCGTTCATCGTGGCCGTCGTCACCGCTCGTCTCCCACGCCAACCCGGTCGATCCGGGCAGCAAAGCACCCATACGTCGCGTAGTGGGCGTGAATGTAGGCCACCTCGCCCGACGCGAACAGGTCCGCGATGCCGGCCTCGATGCCCGCCGGTTCGGCCAGACGGGCTGCGCGCAGCAACCCCTGTACATCAAAGCCGCGCAACGACAGTGTGCGGACGGCAAGGCTGGGCGGCAGTTCGCCCAGCCACGACCTGCCCTCGCCCGGAGTGTCCACCTCGCGGACATATATCGCATAGGCGGTGCGGAACGGCCCGGGCACATCGTGGCTGGTGAAGTTGAGCAGGAGCACGCTTTCCCCCGCCCGCGCATCTTCCAGCGACACGCGGCAGGGATACCCGGCATCCGCATCGGCGACCACGCGCATCCCACCCATTCGCCGCAGTTCTTCGGTGTCTGCCGCGAAATACCTGGTAAATTCCACGCGGGGCAGACCGGTGATTCGGTAGGTCATCGAAAACGCTCCTGTCGAGTTCGTCCGATGCTTTGCACGTCGCCTCGACCACGCGCGTCCCGGTGCTTGCTTTTAAAGCAGTTACCTGTCCTTTGTCCCCAGGACCGAAGGGGCACCTTGCGTTGTAACAGTATCGTCGCTATGCGCGGCCCCGTCAGCGGGCTGGGGGAGCACGCTGTGCCGTTGCGCCCCCGACCCGAACCCACCTGCGATGTAAGGATAGGACAGGCGTGGAGAATTCCGGAGGCATCAAGGCCAGCTTGCAGGGACGCTACGCTTCGGCGTTGTTCGATCTCGCCAGCGAAAACGGCGTCGTTTCTGCCGTTGAGACCGACCTCGACAATCTCGGCCAGGCCCTGCGCGAAAGCGATGAGCTTGGCGCGCTGATTCGCAATCCGCAGATCAGCCGCGATGCCGCCGCCAAGGCGATCGAAGCGGTGGCGGGCGTGCTGGGCACCTCGCAACTGACGAAGAACTTCCTCGGCGTGCTGGCGGGCAATCGCCGCCTGTCGGCCCTGCCCGAGATCATCCGCGCTTTCGCCGCGATCGCTGCCGCCCAGCGCGGAGAGGCCACCGCCGAAGTCGCTTCGGCGCATGCCCTGTCCGACGATCAGGTCGAACAGCTGCGCCACAAGCTCGAAGCGCGTGAAGGCCGCAAGGTCAAGATCAGGACCAGCGTCGATCCGGAACTGCTCGGCGGCCTCGTCGTCACCATCGGTTCCAAGCGCATCGACAGCTCGATCCGCACCCGTCTCAATTCGCTCGCCCAGGCCATGAAGGGCTAAGAAAGGCAGAACAATGGATATCCGCGCAGCAGAAATCTCGAAGGTCATCAAGGACCAGATCGCCAGCTTCGGCACCGAAGCCCAGGTTTCCGAGGTCGGCTCGGTTCTGTCGGTCGGTGACGGCATCGCCCGCATCCACGGCCTCGACAACGTGCAGGCCGGCGAAATGGTCAAGTTCGCCAATGGCGTGCAGGGCATGGCGCTCAACCTCGAAGCAGACAACGTCGGCGTCGTGATCTTCGGCTCGGACGCCGAAATCCGCGAAGGCGACAGCGTCAGCCGCACCAACACCATCGTCGACGTTCCCGTCGGCAAGGGACTGCTGGGCCGCGTGGTGGACGCGCTGGGCAATCCGATCGACGGCAAGGGCCCGATCGTCGCCGAAAAGCGCGCCCGCGTCGAATCGAAGGCTCCGGGCATCATCCCGCGCAAGTCGGTGCATGAACCCGTGCAGACCGGCCTCAAGGCGATCGACGCCCTGGTTCCCGTGGGCCGCGGCCAGCGCGAACTCATCATCGGTGACCGCCAGACCGGCAAGACCGCCGTCGCCATCGACACCTTCATCAACCAGAAGGAAGCGAACAAGGGCGACGACGAATCGAAGAAGCTCTACTGCATCTACGTCGCCGTCGGCCAGAAGCGCTCGACCGTTGCGCAGATCGTGCGCCAGCTCGAAGAGAACGGCGCGATGGAATACTCCATCGTCATCGCCGCGACCGCGTCTGAGCCTGCTCCGCTGCAGTACCTCGCGCCTTACACCGGCGCCGCCATCGGTGAATTCTTCCGCGACAACGGCATGCACGCCGTGATCGTGTACGACGACCTTTCCAAGCAGGCCGTCGCCTATCGCCAGATGTCGCTGCTGCTGCGCCGCCCGCCGGGCCGCGAAGCCTACCCCGGCGACGTGTTCTACCTGCATAGCCGCCTGCTGGAGCGCGCGGCCAAGCTCAACGACGAGAACGGCGCCGGTTCGCTGACCGCCCTGCCCGTCATCGAGACGCAGGCCGGCGACGTGTCCGCCTACATCCCGACCAACGTGATCTCGATCACCGACGGCCAGATCTTCCTTGAAACCGGCCTGTTCTACCAGGGCATCCGTCCGGCCATCAACGTGGGTCTGTCGGTGTCGCGCGTGGGCGGCTCGGCGCAGACCAAGGCGATGAAGAAGGTCGCCGGCTCGATCAAGCTGGAGCTGGCGCAGTACCGCGAAATGGCGGCATTCGCCCAGTTCGGTTCGGACCTCGACGCCTCGACCCAGAAGCTGCTCAACCGCGGCGCGCGCCTGACCGAACTGCTCAAGCAGAAGCAGTTCTCGCCGCTGTCGTTCGAAGAGCAGACCGTGTCGATCTTCGCCGGCACCAACGGCTACCTCGACAATCTGCCCGTCTCGAAGGTCACCGAGTACGAAGCCGAGATGCTCAGCTACCTGCACTCCGAACATGCGGACGTGCTGGCGCTGATCCGCTCGACCAAGGACTTCGGCGACGAAGCCAAGAGCAAGACCAAGGCCGCGCTCGACGCCTTCGCCAAGCAGTTCGCTTAAGTTAAACCGTCATCCCGGCGAAAGCCGGGATCGCAGGCGGTCTTGAAGCACCCTCGCAAGAGAGGTTCGGCCTAAAGACCGCCACCGGTCCCGGATCAGGTCCGGGACGACGCAACGAGGAACAACGAGTGGCTTCGCTCAAGGAACTCAAAGGCCGCATCAACTCGGTCAAGTCGACCCAGAAGATCACCAAGGCCAAGCAGATGGTCGCCGCGGCCAAGCTGCGCAAGGCGCAGGCCGCCGCCGAGGCCGCGCGCCCCTATGCCGCGCGTCTGGCCGAAGTGATGGGCTCGCTCGCCTCGAAGATCACGGTCTCCGAGAACAGCCCCAAGCTGCTCGCCGGCACCGGCAGCGACAAGGTGCATCTCCTTGTCGTGATGAACTCGGACAAGGGTCTGGCAGGCGCGTTCAACTCGAACATCGTCAAGGCCGCTCTGGTCAAGGCACGCGAACTGGAAGCGCAGGGCAAGACCGTCCTGTTCTACCTCGTCGGCCGCAAGGGTCGCGCGGTGATCCGCCGCGAATACCCGAACCAGATCGCCCACATGTTCGACACCACCGACGTGCGCGACCCCGGCTTCAACGAGGCCGAGCGCATCGCCGATGAACTCGTCGCGCTGTACGACGCGGGCAAGTTCGACGTGGCGCACCTGTTCTACTCGAAGTTCCGTTCGGCTCTGCTGCAGGAACCGACCGACCAGCAGATCATCCCGGTTCCCGCCCCCAAGGCGGCTGCCCCGGCTGCCGATGCCGTCACCGAGTACGAGCCGGACGAAGAGGAAATCCTCGCCGCCCTGCTGCCGCGTTACCTGCGCACGCAGCTGTTCGGTGCGCTGCTCGAAAACGCCGCGTCCGAACAGGGTGCGTCGATGACGGCGATGGACAACGCCACGCGCAACGCCGGCGACCTCATCAAGAAGCTGACGATCGTCTACAACCGCACCCGTCAGGCTGCGATCACCACCGAACTCGTCGAAATCATCGCGGGCGCGGAAGCGCTCTAAGAACCGCAGGCTAAGGAAACCGAAATGGCCACTGCACCCGTGCTCAACCTCACCACCAACGGCAAGATCAGCCAGGTCATCGGCGCTGTCGTCGACGTGACCTTTGAAGGCGAACTGCCTGCCATCCTCTCCGCGCTGGAGACCGAGAACAACGGCCAGAAGCTGGTTCTCGAAGTCGCCCAGCACCTCGGCGAGAACACCGTGCGCACCATCGCGATGGACGGCACCGACGGCCTGACCCGCGGTCAGCCCGTGTCGAACACCGGCAAGCAGATCTCGGTGCCGGTTGGCCCCAAGACGCTTGGCCGCATCATGAACGTCGTCGGCGACCCGATCGACGAGCGTGGCCCCATCGGTTCGGACATGTTCGCCCCGATCCACGCCAAGGCTCCCGAATTCATCGACCAGTCGACCGAAGCGGCGATCCTGGTCACCGGCATCAAGGTCATCGACCTTCTCGCCCCTTACGCAAAGGGCGGCAAGATCGGCCTGTTCGGCGGCGCCGGCGTTGGCAAGACGGTTCTCATTCAGGAACTGATCAACAACATCGCCAAGGGCCACGGCGGGGTGTCGGTGTTCGCCGGCGTCGGTGAACGCACCCGCGAAGGTAACGACCTCTACCACGAATTCCTCGACGCCGGCGTCATCGCCAAGGACGCCGAAGGCAACGCCACTTCGGACGGTTCGAAGGTTGCGCTCGTTTTCGGCCAGATGAACGAGCCCCCGGGCGCCCGTGCCCGCGTCGCCCTCTCGGGCCTGACCATGGCCGAATACTTCCGCGACCAGGAAGGGCAGGACGTCCTGTTCTTCGTCGACAACATCTTCCGCTTCACGCAGGCGGGCGCGGAAGTGTCGGCTCTGCTGGGCCGTATTCCCTCGGCCGTGGGCTACCAGCCGACCCTGTCGACCGACATGGGCGCGCTGCAGGAGCGCATCACCTCGACCACCAAGGGTTCGATCACCTCGGTCCAGGCGATCTACGTCCCCGCGGACGACCTTACCGACCCGGCACCGGCAGCCTCGTTCGCGCACCTCGACGCGACGACCACGCTGAACCGCGCGATCTCGGAGCTGGGCATCTACCCGGCAGTCGACCCGCTCGACTCGACCTCGCGCGTGCTTGAGCCGCGCATCGTCGGTGCCGAGCACTACCAGACCGCGCGCCGCGTCCAGGAAACCCTGCAGAAGTACAAGTCGCTGCAGGACATCATCGCGATCCTGGGCATGGACGAGCTGTCGGAAGAGGACAAGATCACGGTCGCCCGCGCCCGCAAGATCCAGAAGTTCCTCTCGCAGCCGTTCCACGTCGCCGAAGTGTTCACCGGCATCTCGGGCAAGTTCGTCCAGCTGGAAGACACCGTGAAGTCGTTCAAGGCTGTCGTCGACGGTGAGTACGACCACCTGCCCGAAGCTGCCTTCTACATGGTCGGCGGCATCGACGAAGCAGTCGAGAAGGCCAAGAAGCTGGCGGCGGACGCCTGATCATGCCCCTGCACTTCGAACTCGTCACGCCTGCGAAGCTGGTTCGTTCCGAGGAGGTCCACATGGTGGTCGTTCCCGGCACGGAAGGCGAGTTCGGCGTGCTGGCGGGCCACGCGCCCTTCATGTCGACGATCGCCGACGGTGCCCTCAAGGTCTACCGGACCGAGAACGGCGCGCCTGAGGAAATCCGCATCACCGGCGGTTTCGCCGAAGTGGGTGACAAGGGCCTGACCGTGCTGGCCGAGCACGTCGAAGGCTGATCTTCGTCAAAGCAAACCGAAAGGGGCGTCGTCGGGAAACCGGCGGCGCCCTTTTTGCATCCGCTCCCCGCCACCCTGCGAAAAAGGCTTGGCCGCGACGTCTCCGTCATTGATCGTGTATTCAGCATCGCCCGGCCATGTTCGGGCAAAGGAGACCATCATGTCGTTCAAGCCCCTCGCCGCTTCCGCCCTTCTCGCGACCCTGGCCGCCTGTTCGGCACAGACCCCGCCCGCCGACACTACCCCGCCCCCGCCGACCGCAGGTGTCGCCGAAGGCACGTCGTGCGGCGCCGAGAAGTTCGCCGACTACATCGGAAAGAAGGCCACCGACGATGTCATCGCCGCGATCCGCGCCCGCCACGGCGACGAGCCCATGCGCGTGCTGAAGCCGGGCACCGCCGTCACCATGGACTATCGCGCCGAACGCCTGAACGTCTCGGTGGACGATGCCGGCACGATAACGCGCTTCGCCTGCTCCTGAGCCTCCAGCAATTTCCGGCAAGTCCGGCGCCGGTCTGCCTGCTGCGGCGGCGCGCTTACCCCGCGCCGCTCGCAGTCGAATTGCCGGCCAGACCGCATTGCCCCTTTACATCACGCTGCCGGATGCTCATACGCTGCGTCATGAACCTTCTGCTCGGCCTTACCCTGCGACTTATCCGCCCTTGGGCGTGAAGTAGTGCGTCGGCCTGCGGCGCGCTCGGCGCTCAAGGGGACCTGAACCGACTTTGCCTGCAGACTGAATTACCGAGCGAGAATACCCCATGACCATGCTGAAAGACCCTTCGGTCAAGTATCGCCCCTTTCCGCAGATCGACCTGCCGAATCGCCAATGGCCCTCGCAGGTCATCACCAAGGCGCCGCGCTGGCTCTCCACCGATCTGCGTGACGGCAACCAGGCCCTGATCGATCCGATGGGTGCGGAGAAGAAGAACCGCTTCTTCGACCTGCTTGTCAAAGTCGGCCTCAAGGAAATCGAGGTTGGTTTCCCCAGCGCCGGCGCGACCGAGTTCGACTTCATCCGGGGCCTCGTCGATCAGGATCGCATTCCCGAGGACGTGCTGGTGCAGGTGCTGACCCAGTCGCGCCAGGATCTGATCGAGCGTACCTTCGAAAGCCTGGCCGGCGCCCCTGCGGGCATCGTTCACCTCTACAACGCCGTGTCGCCGCTGTGGCGCAACGTGGTGTTCGGGATGGAGCGGCATGAAATCCGCGGCATCGCGGAAACCGGCGCGAAGATCCTGCGCGATCAGGCCGCGAAGTATCCGCAAACGAAGTGGCACTTCGAATACAGCCCGGAGACCTTCTCCACCGCCGAGCTCGATTTCTCCATCGAATGCTGCGCGGCGGTGATGGACATCCTGCAGCCCACGCCGGACAACCCCATCATCCTCAACCTGCCCGCGACGGTCGAGGCGGCAACGCCGAACATCTACGCGGACCAGATCGAATATTTCTGCCGCAACCTGCCCAATCGCGAAAGCGCGGTCATCTCGCTGCACACCCACAACGATCGCGGCACCGGCGTCGCGGCTGCGGAACTGGGACTGATGGCCGGCGCCGATCGTGTCGAGGGCTGCCTGTTCGGCAATGGCGAACGCACCGGCAACTGCTGCCTGGTGACGGTTGCGATGAACATGTACACGCAGGGCGTGAACCCTGAGCTGGACTTCTCGGACATCGACGAAGTGATCCAGACGGTGGAATACTGCAACCAGCTCAAGGTCGCGGAGCGTCACCCCTATGGCGGCGAACTGGTCTTCACCGCGTTCTCCGGATCGCATCAGGACGCGATCAAGAAGGGCTTTGCGGCGCAGGAAAAGCGCAACGATCAGGTCTGGGCCGTGCCTTACCTGCCGATCGACCCCGCGGATCTGGGCCGCAGCTACGAAGCCGTGATCCGCGTCAATTCGCAGTCCGGCAAGGGCGGCTTTGCCTGGGTGATCGAGCAGGACCAGGGCCTCAAGCTGCCCAAGCGGATGCAGGCCCACTTCTCGAAGCACGTGCAGGAACTGGCCGACGAACTCGGCCGCGAGCTGCAGGCCGGCGACATCTGGGACGTGTTCCAGAAGGCCTACCGCCTGAACGGCGAACAGCGCTTCCAGCTGATCGACTGGGACGAGGCGAAGGGCCCTGACAACACTCGTGTCTTTGCCGGTAAGATCGGTGTCGAAGGCAAGGAGCAGTCAGTGTCCGGCAAGGGCAACGGTCTGATCTCGTCGGTGACCGCGACACTGGCCGAAAGCTTCGGTGTCAGCCTTGACGTCAAGGACTATGCCGAGCATTCGATGGGCCACAGCAGCGACGCGCGCGCTGCCGCCTACGTTGAATGCACCCTGCCCGATGGCTGCACCGTCTGGGGTGTGGGTATCGACGAAGACGTCGCCACGGCCAGCGTCCGCGCCGTCCTGAGCGCCGCCAACGCGGCCTGAGGCTAACTCGAGGTTTGAACACGAAGCGCCTGCCGGAGCAATCCGGCGGGCGTCTTCGTTTGGACAGCCTTCGACTTGACTTTAATAACCATTTAGGTTATATGCGCATTGTCAGTCTTCGGATTGGCAGCGGCGGGGCGAGGGCGTGAAGCTGATGTTCCTCATCCTCGCACGCGGTCGGCGTCCGGTCGTGGAAACCCGGACAAAGCCACACTACCGGATGCACGGATGAATTAAGGGTATGCCCTTAGGGTCGATGGCAAGGACGCGAGCCCGCACCATCATCCCCGCGCACCGAAGGGCCGCGCCGGAAGAGTGACCTAAGCTGGTCTGCCCCTCTCCCGGCCATTCGCACATGAAGGCAGCACCCGGCACTGTCGCCTGACGCCGGCGACCCAACACGCGCCGACCGCACCCGTCCGCGTTCTACCCTTGGCGTAAAGCCCGCACTCGCCAGCGGACGATGCCCCGCGCGCATTCCTCTCCCAGCGCCGCTCGAGGAGGAATTTGCAATCGCTGCCGGAGCGGCGGCAACCGCTGCAAGGCCAATTTGCGCGCTTCAGCCCCCTCTTTGCGTATCCTCCCCGCCTCCATTCCTGCTTTTTCGGGCATCGGGGCAGCAGCGACCTTCCGCGCGTTCCCGCGCCGGCGATCTTCCATGCGCCGCTTTCCGGTGCCGCTTGCGAAGCCGCCAGCGCGGCTGCGTCTGGCCGCGCCGGCTGCCCGGCTCCGGCATAGGCTCTCCCGCACAGAGCATTCATGGAGGACAACATGACAACCATCACTTCACGACGAATTGCCCGGCACGCGCTGCTGTGCGCCGTTTCCATTCCGCTGCTCATGCTCGGCGCGTGTGCGGACAGCGGCGGCTTCAACACCGGCCCCGGCGGCATCCCCACTCCCGCGCCGACACCCAGCCCGGCACCAACGCCAACCCCCAGCCCTGCGCCTACTCCAACACCCACGCCTACCCCGACGCCTACCCCCACTCCCACGACCACCAGCTACACCGGCCCTGCGGCGGGCGTCAGCATCGGCGGCACCCCGATCCTGGGGCAGAGCGGATCGGGAACGCTGATCGACGTCAACGTGGCCCCGCCGACGGCCGGGCAGTCCACGGCCAATGTCGCGGTCGACGTCCTGAGCGGCGACGGCACCGTCCTTGGCGTCACGCTGCCGACGACGCCGCAGCAGACCCAGCAGGCGCTTGCCCCGGCTGGCGCGCTTGCCGGGGCCCTGCTTGGCCCGCAGGCAGGCGCCACGGTCAACACCGTAACGGACGGCCTTTCGCCCACCGTGGCCGCCGTGACATCCACCGTCAGCGGCGTGACCACTCCGCTGCTGGGAACGGTGAACGGCGTGCTGGCACCGGTCGTCGGCGACGGCGGACTGCTGTCACCCGTAACCGGACAACTCGGCGGACTGGTCGACGGCCTAACCGGCGCGCTGCCGGGCGGCGCTTCGGGCACGGCACCCACGTATACCGGCCCGCTGGTCGGCGCGGATGTGGGCGGAAACGGCCTGACCGGGCCGAGCACCGCAGGCACGCTGATCGGCGCCAACGTTCTGGCGAACGAGGCCGGATCGGTATCCGGCACGCTGGTCACTGCCGACGTATTGTCCGGCAACACGGTCGTGGACGTGGCGCTGCCCACCACCGCGACGGCAGTGGCCGAAGGACTGGCCCCCGTCGGCACACTGACAGGCGCGCTGCTGGGTGAGCAGATCGGCAGCGGCGTGACGCAGCTGACCGATGGCCTGGCGCCCGTCGTCGCCCCGGTCACGGGCGTGGTCGATGCCGTGGCGTCGCCGGTGCTGGACACGCTCAATGGAGCGGTTGGCGGCGTCGTCGGTCCGGTCGGCGGAGGCTTGGGCGGAACCGGATCGCCCCTGGCTCCTGTCACGGGCGTCGTCACCGGCCTGCTGGGCGGCGGACTGGTGGGCGGCGGCTCAGGCGGCGACGTCCTTGCCCCCGCCACCAACGCGGTGAGCGGCCTGCTGGGCGGCACGTCCGGTTCAGGCAACCTGCTGGCGCCCGTCGCCGGCCTTGTCGGCGGCATCACCGGCAGCCTCACCGTCAGCGGCAGCGCGGAAGGCAGCGCCACTGTTGGTGGAGGACTGGTCGGCGGGCTGCTGGGCGGCGGCTCAGGTGCGGGCAACGCGCTGGCACCCATTACTGGTCTTGTCACCGGACTTGTCGGGGGGCTGCCTGTCAGCGGCTCGGGCAACTGAGATGAAGGCCCGCGTGTCCTTCCGCTCTGTTGCCCTCCCCCAGGGGGGACACGCTGCGCCCCCGATGCGGTGACGCAACGGGGGGAGGAGGCGGCTCTTGCCGGAGCCGCCTCCTTTCGATTATGCCTGCGTTTAATCACACGATTAAACGGAGAAGAGATGGCCATCCCCCCTCAGCATTCGGCCCTGTTCGAATCCCTGCGCCTGCCGGTGATCGCGGCGCCGATGTTCATCGTCTCCAACCCCGAACTCGTCATCGCTCAGGTGCAGAGCGGCATCGTTGGCAGCTTTCCGGCGCTCAATGCTCGCCCCGCCGCGCAGCTGGACGAGTGGCTTCACCAGATCACCGAAGCGACCGCCGGCAGCGCCGCGCCGTTTGCCGTCAACCTCATCGTCCACCGCACCAACCAGCGGCTGGAAGAGGATCTGGCAGTTCTGGGAAAGTGGAAGGTGCCCCTCGTCATCACCTCGCTGGGCGCCAATGTCGAGGTCAACGACGCGGTGCACGACTGGGGCGGCATGGTGCTGCACGACGTCATCAACGACAGGTTCGCGCGCAAGGCCATCGAAAAGGGCGCCGATGGCCTTATCCCCGTCGCAGCGGGAGCGGGCGGCCATGCCGGACCGCAGTCACCGTTCGCGCTGATGCAGGAGATTCGCGCGTGGTTCGATGGCCCGGTGGCGCTTTCGGGCGCGATCGCGTGCGGTCGCTCGATCCTGGCGGCGCAGGCAATGGGTGCGGATTTCGCCTATGTCGGCACGCCCTGGATCGCGACAACGGAGGCGAACGCCTCGGCCGGCTACAAGCAGGCCATCGTCGACGGCGACGCCTCGCAGATCGTCTACTCCAACCTGTTCACAGGGGTTCACGGCAATTACCTGCGCGCCTCGATCACGGCGGCGGGCATGGACCCCGATGCGCTGCCCGAAGGCGACAAGAGCCAGATGGACTTCGGATCGGGCGGCACCACTGCGGCCAAGGCATGGAAGGACATCTGGGGCGCAGGGCAAGGCATCGGCGTGGTCGAAGCGGTGGAGCCGGTGGCCCGGCGGGTCGAAACGCTGGTGACGCAGTATCAATCAGCTCGTGAGGAACTGCATGCGCGCGCCGGCATGGTCTGAACGGGTACCACGCGGGCCGCGCTGCGGGTCACGTCCCAGAGCGCATCGACCATGGCATCCAGTTCGGTGAAGTCCACCCCCGCCCCCAACGGATCGTTGCGGTTAAGCGTCAGCCGCCGTCTGCGACCATCCAGCAGGTAGCGGCGCAAGGCACGCTGGAGCAGGTCCAGCCGCATGTGCGCCTGCACGGCGGCGGCCTGCGGGTTGCGCGGCGCCTGCATGGCCCAGGTGCTTTCGATCTGGCTGACCCGCTCTACAACCAGCTGGCTGTAGAGGCGATGCGGCCCCCGGTGCAGCGGAAGGCCCATGCGCAGCGCTGCGGGTTCGTCGCACGGCAGCAGCAGGCCGTTTGCACGGAAATCCTCGAACCGGTAGCGATGGCTGCCGATCCCGTCGAACATTCGCGCGAAGGCAGCGCGGCTCAGCAACTGACGCGGCAGCAGGTGATGCCGCTGAAGGCCGGGGTCGTAGCCGGGAGCGCCGCTGCGGTTGATGGCGCGAAAGGAGAGAGGACGCCGGATCGCGCTCAGCCGCGGCCCTCACGCCAGACCAGCACCAGCCTGCCCACCTGTGATGGCTCCGCTGTCAGGATCTGGTCGCCTGCATCGATCCGCACGGGCGCGGCCAGCCGCCCCATGGTCACCAGCCGGTCGATGACGCGGACGGCAAGCTTGGCGGTGTCGGCAGGCGCTTCGCCTGCGCGCCCTTCAAGCTGCATTTCCTGCCCGGTGAAATGCGCAAGGCCCCGGCTGGCGATGCTGCCGTCCTGCGCCGGCAGCAGGGCGGTCAGCCCCAGCCCGGGAAACGGGCCGCCGCCCAGCCAGTTCAGCACCGCGCGGCAGAAATAGCGCGGCTCCATCGCCGTTTGCGCAGCGCCCCAGCCGACCGACTGCACCGGCAGTTCCAGCACCAGGTTGGCCGCCAGCCCCATCATCGTGCGGAGCACCGGCAGAATCCCGGCACCGCCCGCGATGTGCCCCGAAGGAACGAGTTCGATCGTTTCTCCTCCGACCGGACCGCTGCCTTCGAACCCCCATTCCTGCTGCGAATTCGCGACCGGGCCCGGCGCCCCCGGCGCCAGTCCGTTTAGGTCAAAGGTCAGGCCGCTGGCGAGCAGTTCCAGCCAGTGCGCCGCCCCCGGGGGCCGGTGGCTGATGCTGGCGGGCAGCCCCGCCTCGCGCGATGCCGCGATGACGCGCGCGATCGCATCGGCGTCAGGCCGTTCCCCCGCGCGAAACGTCAGGGTGAGACCGGTAATGCGTTCATCGTGCTGCATCGGGCGAATAGGCACCATTTCCAGCGTAGCGTCGAGTCCCGTCGGCACTGTGAAAACCCCTTCAGAAAATTCCCAATCTCAGGCCCTGCGCAACGGCTTCGCCAAGTTCGCGGGCTGCGTCCAGCCCAGCCTGCGGCACGCGCTTGTCCGCAAGGATCGCCTCAGGCGTCTGTGCGGCAAGGTTGACGATCAGCGGATCGGCCACGCGCCTCAGCCGCCAGCCGGTGACGATGCGATCGATCTGTGCCTGCGCGCCCTGCCCGTCGGACCCCGCTGCGATAGCGGTGACATAGGCGCGCCCTTCGATGCGGCCCAGCAGCGGATAATAGCAGCGATCGAACATCTCCTTCATCATGCCGGTCATCGTGCCGAGATTCTCCGGACACACGAAAGCATAGCCCGCCGCGCCAAACAGATCTTCGACCGTTACATCCATTGCGGCGATCAGGCGCGAAGATCCATCCGTTCCGGCGTGCATCGCCTCTGCCATGGCGCGCGCCGCGCCGGTTCGACTGTGCCACACTATCGCAAGCAAGGAATCGGTCCCCTTTCGCCGGCCTGGCTCACCATAGCGCAAGCGGGTCCGCCGCGAACTGCCTGCCGTGCATTGCACCGGCATGGCAAGGTCGGGTAACGGGCGACATGGAATCACGATCCGCCTCCGTCTTCGGGATCGACCGCTCGCTGTCCGGCAAGGCCTGGCGCTGGCGTGGCGGCAACATGGACCTGTCCGACCGTTTCGGCGGCGGTCCTGCCGGCCTCGAAGACGACATCGTCACGCAACTGCTGCTGTCGCGCGGGGTCGCCCGCGACGATCTGGAGCGCCACCGCACCCCGTCGCTGCGCGCCTTCCTGCCCGACCCTTCGGCCTTCCGCGACATGGACGCGGCAGCGGAACGAGTCGCGCAGGCCGTCATGACCAACGAGACGGTCACCGTCTACGGCGACTACGACGTCGACGGCGCGACCAGCGCGGCGCTGCTGATCCTGCTGCTGCGGGGCCTGGGTCACGAAGCGCGCTACTATATCCCTGACCGGCTGCTCGAAGGCTATGGTCCTTCCGGCGAAGCGCTGGTGCGGATTGCGGGCGAAGGGTCCAGCCTGATCGTCACCGTCGATTGCGGGGCCATGGCGCACGAAGCACTGGACATGGCGCACGCGGCGGGCGTGGACGTGATCGTGGTAGACCACCACAAGTGCTCGCCCGAACTGCCCCGCGCCGCCGCGCTGGTGAACCCCAACCGCCTCGACGAGGAAGAGCTTGCCGCCGCTCACGGGCATCTTGCGGCGGTGGGCGTGGCGTTCCTGCTGGCAGTAGCCACGGTGCGTACGCTGCGCCGGCGCGGCTATTTCGAGACGCGGCGCGAGCCGGACCTGTTCGCGCTGCTCGACCTCGTCGCGCTGGGCACGGTGGCGGACGTTGCGGCGCTGCACGGCCTCAACCGCGCGCTGGTGGCGCAGGGGCTCAAGGTCATGGCGCGGCGCGACAACATCGGCATGTCGGCGCTGATCGACGCCAGCCGACTGGGCCGCGCGCCCACCTGCAGCGACCTGGGCTTCGCGCTGGGGCCGCGCATCAATGCCGGGGGCCGCGTGGGCGAATCAACGCTGGGCGTGCGCCTGCTGACGACGACCGACGCGGACGAGGCGCGCGACATCGCCGCCCAGCTTTCGCGCCTCAACGACGAACGCCGCGCCATCGAGCAGGCGGTGCAGGAAATGGCGGAAGGCCAGATCGAGCGGCAGCACAACCGCTCCGTCATCGTCTGCGCGGGCGAAGGCTGGCATCCCGGCGTGATCGGCATCGTTGCGGGACGGATCAAGGAAAAGACCGGCAAGCCCACTCTGGTCATCGCCATGGGTGCGGAGGAAGACGGCAATAGCAACGGCAAGGGTTCGGGGCGCTCGATCCCCGGCGTCGATCTGGGCGCCGCGATCATCGCCGCGCGCGAGGCGGGCCTGCTGGTGGCGGGCGGCGGCCACGCCATGGCCTGCGGCCTCACCATCACGCCAGACAAGCTGGAAGCCCTGTCGCAGTGGCTGGACGAACGGCTGGCCGCAGACGTGACGCGCGCCGATGCCAACCGGCACATGCTGCTCGACCTTGCGCTGTCGCCGGGGGGCCTGGTGCCCTCGCTGGTGGAGACGCTGGAAAGCGCCGGGCCTTATGGCATGGGGTGGCCCGGCCCGCGCGTTGCTGTCGGCCCGGTGCGCATCGTCAAGGCCGACATCGTGGGCGCCGATCACGTTCGGCTGATCGTGTCCGGCCCGGACGGCGGGCGGTTCAAGGCGATGGCCTTTCGCAGCGCCGAAAGCGACATGGGGCAGGCCCTGCTCCATGCCGCGCAGGGTCGTAAATTGTGGCTGGCCGGGCGGGCGAAGATCGACGACTGGGGCAGCCGCCCCGCCGCCGAACTGCACCTCGACGATGCTGCATTCTGCGACTGAAACCGAAGGGTCAAAAAAGTTTCGCGTTAAGGCTTGACCACCCCCGGACCCACCGCTAGAGGGCCGGTCCTGCCTCCGGCGCAACCCGGTTTGGCCCCTTCGTCTAGCGGTTAGGACGCGGCCCTTTCACGGCTGAAACACGGGTTCGATTCCCGTAGGGGTCACCATCGGTGCAACGGGATGCGGCTCGAAATGGATAGCTGGCCCCTTCGTCTAGCGGTTAGGACGCGGCCCTCTCACGGCTGAAACACGAGTTCGATTCTCGTAGGGGTCACCATTTCACGCATCGGGACGCCATTTCGCGATGGCACCATGGCCCCTTCGTCTAGCGGTTAGGACGCGGCCCTTTCACGGCTGAAACACGGGTTCGATTCCCGTAGGGGTCACCACTGTTCAGCGACGCAACGGCGCCGCTTCTCCCTCACATCAGCGGCAGGCTCCCCAGCCTCCGGCACGTTGCGCCTGATCCAGGTGCAGGTGATCGGCATGGGCTGCGTTGTAGTCCGGCGACAGCACCGTGGAAAAGCTGCGGCACGCCTCGTCACGCACCGTGCGCAAGAACGCGGACGCGGCGGCATCCTTGCCAGACCAGTCGCGCCTTACGCTGATCCGCCGCCCGTCCGCCAGCACGAACCCAGCGATGTCGATCGCATTGCCGGTGGCGTGCTCGCTCCAGTTGCCTTGCTCGCCCCCACCGATCCGCCGGCAGTTGGCTGTGCCCAGATGCTCGATGCCCGTCACCCTGGCCCCGAAGGCAGCCTGGGCGGCCGACTGCACGCCATGGCTCAGCCATCGCGCCAGACCGGCATCGATCGCACATGTCGCCTGCGCACCGGCAGGAGCAAGCCGGGCGTCAAGCCGCCGTGGCGCGACCAGCACCTGACGATCGGATCTCAGACACGCACCAGAGCCTGCAGGCGGCAAGGGCTGCGCTGCTATGCCGCTGCGGTCCAGAAAGGCCCTGCACGCGGCTCTATCGGTACGCAGGGCATGCACCTTGCGTGGCGTCGCCCAGCCGTCCGGCTCGGCCAGCGTAAGGGGCGCGCCCGGATCATGCTCGGGATGATCGTGCAGCCATACCTTGCCCATCAGCAGGGCCGAGCCGATCAACAGAGCAACAAGGGCCATCTGGTCGAAACGGGAAAGGACCATGGTTCCCATAAGTCCCGTGCCGCCGGTTCGTTGCGACGCACGACTTCGTTCTGGCTGTTGGCAAGGCTGTGGATAAGGGCGGCACAACCCGGCATGCGCTGTTCATGAAAAAGGGGAGAGCGCCGGGCGCCCTCCCCTGTTTCCATAATCCTGAGAGCGACCGCGCGATCAGGAGATCGGCGGCACCGGCTGCGGCGGCACGTCATCGTCGCTCTCGGGAACATCGATGATGCCGCGCCCGACGTGGCTCTTGCGGTAGCCATAGGCAAAGTAGAACACCAAGCCGATGGCGCCCCAGATGGGCAGCACCAGCATCGCCTCCATCGGCAGGTTGAAGTAGAGCGTGATGCAGCCAAGGATAGCGATCGGAGACACCACCCACACCAGCGGCGTGCGGAACGGACGGTGGCGCTGCGGGTCGCGCATGCGCAGGATCAGCACCGCCAGCGACACCATGAAGAACGCGAACAGCGTGCCCGAGTTCGAGATGTCGGCCAGCTGGCCCACCGGCAGCAGTGCCGCCGCGATTGCCACGAAGACACCGGTGATCAACGTCACGACATGCGGCGTCTTCCACTTGGGATGGATGGTCGCCAGCTTTTCCGGGAGCAGGCCGTCACGCGCCATGACAAAGAAGATACGGGTTTGGCCATACAGCATCATCAGGATGACCGAGGGCAGCGCCAGATTGGCGGCAAGGCCGATGAGATCGCCGGCGCGGGTGTAATTGATGGATCGCAGCACATGGGCCAGCGCTTCCTGCGAGCAGACCAGCGGCTCGCTGCCCTTGGCGACAAGCGCGGAACACTGCGCCGCGAACTCTGCCGAGCCGGGCTGGACGCCCAGCGCCGTAGGCTGCGCGCCGATGGCACCGATCGCCGCTGCTGCCACCAGAAGGTAGAACACCGTGCACAGTGCCAGACTGCCGATCAGGCCGATCGGCACGTTGCGCTGCGGATTCTTGGTTTCTTCGGCAGCGGTGGAGACCGCATCGAAACCCACATAGGCGAAGAAGATGGAAGAAGCGGCCCCGACAATGCCGAGACCGCTGGTGCCGACCGGTCCGAACCAGCCGTTGGGTGCGAAAGGCGCGAAGTGCCCGGTATCAAGCACCGGCAGCGCCAGGATGATGAACATCGTCAGCGCCGCCACCTTAATCGCCACCAGAATGGCGTTGAAGGTGGCGCTTTCCTTGGTGCCCAGCATCAGCAGGAAAGTGACCGCCAGCGCGACCACAACCGCGGGCACGTTGATGATGCCGCTGGAGAAATCGACGCCGGTAAGCGACCAGGTAGGCCCCGCAGCGAGCGCTGCAGGCAATTCGAACCCGGTCAGACTTTTGAGCAGGCCCATGAAGTAGCCCGACCAACCCACCGATACGGCGGACGCAGCCACGGCGTATTCCAGGATCAGCGCCCAGCCCACCATCCACGCCAGGACTTCGCCAACGACCGCGTAGGAATAGGTGTAGGCCGACCCGGAAACGGGGACCATCGAAGCAAGCTCCGAATAGCAGAGGGCCGCCACGGCGCAGACGAAGCCGGCGATGACGAAGCTCCACATCATGCCGGGCCCGGCCTTCTGCGCAGCGGCGGCGGTCAGCACGAAAATGCCGGTGCCGATGATGGCTCCGACGCCCAGCAGCGTCAGTTGAACAGGCCCCAGTGATCGGTGAAGTGATTTCTTTTCCGCTGTCGCCAGAATGGCGTCGAGCGGCTTAACGCGTCCGAACATGTGGACCCCCGAATTGCGAATGGCGGGAGGCTAACGACAAGTCTCGACTTGGCAAGAGGCCTCTCCCGTAAATTCCCCAAGATTGTAATAATCTTACAACATTGCGGCATATCATGGTGCGCCGGTGTTGCACAGGGGCCAGTCTTCCGATTTGCCGGGGACCAGATGGGGCGCTAAAGCCTGTCCCATGTCCACGACCTTCCAACTCGACACCGCGACCAGCCGCGCGAACCCCACGCCCGCCCCCATGAAGCGCCTGACGGTGCCGGCGATTCGCCGCCGCAAGAAGGACGGCGTCACTGCCGAACCCATCGTCATGCTGACGGCTTATACCGCCCGGCAGGCACAGCTGCTCGACGCACATTGCGACCTGCTGCTGGTCGGCGACAGCCTGGGCCAGGTGATCTACGGGCTGCCCTCCAGCGTGCCGGTGACGCTGGACATGATGATCGCACACGGCGCCGCCGTGGTGCGCGGCAGCTACCACGCCGCCGTCATCGTCGACATGCCATTCGGCTCCTATGAACAGTCGCCTCAGCAGGCGTTCGAGAATGCGGCGCGGCTGCTCAAGGAAACCGGCTGCGCAGGGGTGAAGCTGGAAGGCGGAGAGGCGATGGCCGAGACCGTGCGCTTTCTCAACGAGCGCGGCATTCCGGTGATGGGCCATATCGGCCTGACGCCCCAGGCGGTGAATGTGCTGGGCGGCTACAACGCACGCGGCCGCAGCGAAGCGGAAGCTGCCAAGATCGTCGCCGATGCGCAGGCACTGGATGAGGCCGGGGCATTCTCAGTCGTGATCGAGGGCGTCGTCGAGCCGATCGCCATCGCCGCCACGCAGGCGATCGCCTGCCCCAGCATCGGCATCGGCGGATCCGCGCAGTGCGACGGGCAAGTGCTCGTCACCGAAGATATGCTGGGGATGTTCGAACGCGTCCCCCGCTTCGTGAAACGCTATGCGGACATGGCCTCGGTGATCTCCGAGGCGGCAGCGCAGTATGCGCAGCAGGTGCGGGACCGCAGCTTCCCCGGCGTCGAGCAGACGTATCAGCCCAAATAGGCAGCCAAAGTAAGCCGACCGAAGGCCCTCGCCGCACTTGCGGGAGCCGCAAGGGTTTGCGATAGCCATCGCGGGTGTCCGGCGCACAGGCGGGCAGGTTTCGCAGCATCGGTCGGGCCGCCGGTGCATGTATGCTTGCGTCCGAAAGGCCCCCGATGACCCTTGCTGCACACCCCAGCGCGCTGCGCCGTTTCCTTCATGGCCAGGCGTCCGCCGGTATCGTCCTGATGGCAACGGCGGCGGTTGCGCTCGCTCTTGCCAATTCTCCGCTCCTGCACGCCTACGAAGCGGTGCTGCACATCCACATGGGTCCGCTGTCGCTGGCGCACTGGGTAAACGACGGGCTGATGGCGATCTTCTTCCTGCTCGTCGGGCTGGAGATCAAGCGCGAGATGCTGGACGGCGAACTGTCCACCTGGTCCCGCCGCGTCCTGCCGGGAATAGCCGCGCTGGGCGGCATGGCCGTGCCCGCGCTGGTCTTCGTCGCCTTCAACCGGGGCGCGACCATCAACGGCTGGGCGATCCCTGCTGCCACCGACATCGCCTTTGCTCTGGGGGTGATCTCGCTGCTCGGCCAACGCGTCCCGGGTTCCTTGCGGATCTTCCTGGCCGCCCTTGCCATCATCGACGATCTGGGCGCGGTGGTGATCATTGCGCTATTCTATACCGCCGGCATTTCCGTGCCCCATCTTGCCGGAGCCGCCGCGGTGGTGGCCGCGCTGGTGGCCCTCAACCGCTTCGGAGTGCGAAGCCTGACGCCTTACCTGCTGCTGGGCTCGGTTCTGTGGGTGCTGGTGCTGCGGTCCGGCATCCATGCGACGCTGGCGGGCGTGGTGCTGGCCCTGACCATCCCCATGGACACCACCCCTGCACAGTCGGATCGCGACGCCGTCAGCCCATTGCATCGGCTGGAAAAGGCGCTTCACGTTCCGGTCGGCTTCCTTGTGGTGCCGCTGTTTGCGCTGGCGAATGCGGGCGTGCCGTTCCTCAGCCTGCCGGCGGAAGCGCTGGCGGCGCCGGTGACGCTGGGCGTCGCACTCGGACTGCTGCTGGGCAAGCCGGTGGGCGTGTTCGGGTTCTCCGCTTTGGCAGTGCGGTTTGGCCTGGCCGACATGCCCGCCCATGCCGGACGGCTCCAGATGCTGGGCGTTGCGCTGCTGTGCGGGATCGGCTTCACCATGAGCCTGTTCATCGCTCTCCTCGCTTTCCCCGACGCGCCCATGCTGCAATCGGAAGCGAAGATCGGCATCCTGGCCGGGTCGCTGCTGTCTGGCGTCCTTGGCTATGTCGTCCTGCGCTTTGCGAACAGGCAAGCCGCCGCACTGGGTCAGCGAACCCGGTAACGACCGTCATTCGGGCGAAGGCGGGTACCATCTGCTTTCGATGCCTGCAGCACCGAGGCCCAATGGTCCCCGCGTTCCCGTTAACTCGGGAACTGCTCCGCCGTCAGGCGACGACGTGATCGAGCAGCGCGTCCACCTCATGCGGGTCGCCAAGCGCCACGCCGATGCGCTGGTGCAGGCCGATAGGCTGTGCTTCCATGATGCGCTCGCGCCCGTCGATCGCCTTGCCGCCGGCCTGTTCGATCAGGTAACTCATCGGGTTGGCTTCATAGAGCAGGCGCAGGCGCGCCTTTCCGGGGCTGCGGTGATCGGCGGGATAGAGGAACACGCCGCCACGCTTGAGGATGCGGTGGATGTCCGCCACCATCGAGCCGGTCCAGCGCATGTTGTATTCACCCGCCAGCGGGCCGCTCTCACAGCCGACGCGCTCGTCGATGTAGCGGCGGATCGCCGGCGACCATTGCGCCCGGCGCGCCATGTTGATGGCGACTTCGCGGTTGCCCGACGGGATCTTCAGCGGACCGTCGGTCATCCGCCACGCGCCCATTTCGCGGTCGAGCGTGAATTCGTAGACGCCATCGCCCAGGCTCAGCACCAGCAGCGTCTGCGGACCGTAGATCGCATAGCCTGCTGCAACCTGTTCGGTGCCGGGCTGCAGGAAATCCTCTTCCGTAACGTCGCGGCCTGAGGCGTCTTCCGGCGCGCGCAGGACGGAGAAGATGGTGCCCACCGAAAGGTCGACGTCGATGTTGCTGGACCCGTCGATGGGATCGAACAGCATCAGGTATTCGCCCTTGGGGTAACGGTTCGGGATGCGATGAATCGTCTCCATCTCTTCCGAGGCCATCGCCGCCAGGTGGCCGCCCCATTCGTTGGCGTCGAGCAGGATCTCGTTGGCGATGACGTCCAGCTTCTTCTGGACTTCGCCCTGCACGTTCTCCGACCCCAGGCTGCCCAGCACGTCGCCCAGCGCGCCCTTGGAGATCGCATGCGTCACCGTCTTGCAGGCGCGGGCGACCGTCTCGATGAGGAGCCGCAGTTCGGCCGGACAAGCGCTGTTTTCGCGGCGCTGCTGCTCGATGAGGAAGCGCGTCAGGGTGATCGGTTGCATGGGTGCCTTTCCCAGGTGCTGGTGAGGATCGTGTCGGAGGAACGTAGAACAGCGAAACGCCGGATTATTCCAGCAGTTTCTCTGCAGAGAAATGACCGAATCCGATATTCCTGTTTGTCGGACCGTTTTTCGGCGCGGAAGCGAAAACGCCGCCGGAATGACCGACAGCGCTCTTTCGCGTTTCGCTTATGCCAGCGTGCCGTGGCAGTGCTTGTACTTGTTGCCCGACCCGCAGGGGCACGGGGCGTTGCGGCTGATCGGCAGGTCGGCCCAGGGATTGCCCTCTGCCGCGCCTTGCCCAACGCCTTCCGGGCTGCCGGCAAGGTTGCCGAACAGCTGCGCCATCTGCGCCGAACCGTCCCCGTCGGCGGAATTGTCCAGCCCGGTGAGCGGGTCGATGTGACCGGTCAGGAAGTCCGGCAGTTCGGGCAGCTGAGTCGCTTCGGGCATGCGCAGTTCGCTGACGGAGATGATCCGCGTCACGTCCTCGCGAATGCCGTCGAGCATGCGCTCGAACAGGCTGAAGGCTTCCTGCTTGTATTCGTTGATCGGCTGCTTCTGGGCGTACGCGCGCAGGAACACCACCTGGCGCAACGCGTCGAGCGTGGCGAGGTGCTCCTTCCAGTAGTGGTCGAGGCGGTCGAGCAGGATCGACTTTTCCACCTGGCGCCAGATCGACGGATCGTCCTGCGCCATCTTGGCCGCCATATGCGCGTCGGCCAGCTGCGTGATGCGCTGCTCGATGTCTTCCGGATCGAGGCCGTCCTCTTCGATCCACGCCTCGATCGGAACGTCGATGGCGAGGATGTCCTTCACCTTTTCCTTCAGGCTGTCGACCTGCCAGTGCTCGGGGTAGGAACCGGCCGGGCAGGCGTCGGCCACCAGCGCGTTGATGGTGTCGTGGCGCATGTCGACGACCACGTCGTCCACCGCCTCGGCGTCCATGATGTCGGCGCGCTGTTCGTAGATGACCTTGCGCTGGTCGTTCATCACGTCGTCGTATTCGACGACCTGCTTGCGCACTTCGTAGTTGCGCGCCTCGACCTTCTTCTGCGCCGTCTCGATGGCCTTGGACAGCCACTTGGACCCGATCGCCTCGCCATCGGCCAGGTTGTTGTTCATCATCTTGGAGAACAGCGTGTCGGGGCCGAAGATACGCAGCAGGTCATCCTCCAGGCAGAGGTAGAACTTCGACAGGCCCGGATCGCCCTGACGGCCCGAACGACCTCGCAGCTGGTTGTCGATGCGACGGCTTTCGTGGCGTTCGGTGCCGATGACACACAGGCCGCCGGCTTCGAGGACGAGGCGCTTCTGTTCGCCCACTTCGGCCTTGATCTTCGCGATCGCGGCGTCGCGCTCGGGCCCTTCGGGCATGTCGCGCAGTTCGTCCTCGACGCGGAATTCCACGTTGCCGCCAAGCTGGATGTCGGTGCCGCGGCCGGCCATGTTGGTGGCGATCGTCACCGCGCCCAGCGAGCCGGCCTGCGCCACGATGTGTGCTTCCATCTCGTGGAAGCGGGCATTCAGGACCGAGTGCTTGACGCCTTCCTTGTTGAGGAAGTCCGACAGAAGCTCCGACTTCTCGATCGAAACGGTGCCGACCAGCACCGGCTGGCCGATCTCGTTCTTCTCGCGGATCAG
Source organism: Novosphingobium gossypii (assembly GCF_050433305.1). Taxonomy (NCBI): domain Bacteria; kingdom Pseudomonadati; phylum Pseudomonadota; class Alphaproteobacteria; order Sphingomonadales; family Sphingomonadaceae; genus Novosphingobium; species Novosphingobium gossypii. The sequence continues at coordinate 940,049 of NZ_JBNPXM010000001.1, forward strand.
CTTGGCGATGGCGGCGAATTTATCGAGCGTGTTCTTGTAGAACTCGTCCTCCTCATCGACGCGCTGCACCGGCACGTTGGTGGGGATGGTGACGACGTTCATCTTGTAGATGTCGTAGAATTCGGGCGCTTCGGTGGCCGCCGTACCGGTCATGCCCGAAAGCTTTGGGTACATGCGGAAATAGTTCTGGAAGGTGATCGAGGCGAGCGTCTGGTTTTCCGGCTCGATGCGGACGCCTTCCTTGGCCTCCACTGCCTGATGCAGGCCGTTCGACCAGCGCCTGCCGTCCATCATGCGGCCGGTGAATTCGTCGATGATGACGACCTTGTCGTCCTTCACGATGTAATCGGTGTCGCGCTTGAACATCATCACGGCCTTGAGGGCCTGATCGAGGTGATGGACGACCTGCGTGTTCTCGACGTCGTAGAGGTTCGAGCCTTCCAGAAGGCCGGCGGCCTCCAGCATGCGCTCGGCCTTTTCAACGCCGTCTTCGGTCAGGCTGATGTTCTTGGTCTTCTCGTCAGCCTCGTAATCCTCGGGCTGAAGCTGCTTCACGATGGCGTCTACCTGAACGTAAAGCTCGCTCTTGTCGTCGGTCGGGCCGGAAATGATCAGCGGGGTGCGCGCTTCGTCGATCAGGATCGAATCGACCTCGTCGACGATCGCGAAGTTGAAGGGGCGCTGCACCATCTGGCTGCGCTCGTGCTTCATGTTGTCGCGCAGGTAGTCGAAGCCGAATTCGTTGTTGGTGCCATACGTGATGTCGGCGGCGTAGGCCTCGCGGCGCTCCCACTCGTTGAGGTTCGGGACGATCACGCCCACCGTCAGCCCCAGGAACCCGTGCAGCTTCTCCATCTGCTCGGCGTCGCGGCGGGCGAGATAGTCGTTGACGGTGACGACGTGGACGCCCTTGCCTTCGAGCGCGTTGAGGTACGTCGGCGCGGTGGCCACCAGCGTCTTGCCTTCACCGGTCCGCATTTCCGCGATTTCGCCGCGGTGGAGCACCATGCCGCCGATCAGCTGGACGTCGAAATGGCGCATCCCGAACACGCGCTTCGATGCTTCGCGCACGGTGGCGAAAGCCTCAGGCATGATCTGATCGAGGGTGGAGCCGTTCGCGAGCATTTCGCGGAACTTGGGTGTCTGCGCGGCGAGTTCCTCGTCGCTCAGGGCTTCGAGGGTCGGTTCGAACGCGGCGATCTGGGCCACGACCTTGTCGAGCGACTTGACGTAACGCTCGTTGGACGAGCCGAAGATGGACTTGACGAGTGCGCCGAGCATGGCGGTGAACCCCTGTTTTTCGTGAATGCGTATGATCGATGTGCGCGCCACCACGGCTCATGCCGGGCGCGTCGGAAAGCTCGCGAAGGTGCGAAAAGTTGCCTGCGATCCGCTTATTCGCGGGCGCGGTCTATTCCGGTCAGCACCGTTGCGACAGCAACTGGCGCAAAAGCCGCAACCTGCTGCGGCGCATGGCGGCGCGTGTTGCGCAGGCCCGGTTCGGGCAACTGCGCCAGGGCCACCGGAGCACGGGGCGCCTTTGCGGCGACTTCGCGCGAAGCGAGCACCTGCACCGCAGACACCTGCGACGCGCACGCCTCTGCCGGGCCGACTTGTGCGGCGAACCCGGTCAACAGGGCAAGCAGGGTCAGGATCAGGCGATGGGCCATCGGCAACGCAGATAGGGTCGATGGCGGGATGTGTCCACATGCGTTTGCGATGAAGCGCAAAGCGCCACTGCCACCGCCTGTTAACCCTTTCATGCGATCAGGCGCGGGAAAGTGCGGAAACCATCATGACGCCAGAATTCCACAGCCGCCTGCGAAACCTGCTGACCGACGACCTTGCTCCGTTCGCGGCGGGGCTGTTGCTGGCTAGCTTCGCACTGCTGGCTACGCTGGTGACCCTCACCGGCATGACGCTCGACTGGACGGGCCTTGGCGCCTGCATCGGGTTCAGCGCCGGGTTCCTCGTAATCGGGCTGGGCATCAGGGTGGCAGGCAATAATGCGCGGATGGGCAATGTGGCACTGGCGCTGGCAGTGCTGTCGGGCACGACCGTTTGCAACGTCTTCTCGATGAACATAGCCCTCCGGCTGCGCATGCCGCTGGTGGATGCCAAACTCGTGGCGCTGGATCACCTGATCGGGTTCGATTCCGCCCGGCTGGTGCTGAATTTCGCGAGCCATCCCGTGCTGACGCAGGCGCTGGGATGGGTTTATGTCCAGGCGAACTGGCTGACGGTGGTGATCGTTCTGTGCCAGTGCCTGCGCCCCAGGCCGGACTGGCGCCCGCTGATCGTTTATTCCTTTTGTCTCAGCGTGTCCGTCATCGCCACCGCGTTCCTGCCTGCAATCGGAAACATCCCCTATTCGCACCTCGCATTCCTTGAAAACCACGGGTTGCCCTGGGGAGCCGGAACGTACCATCTCGATGCATTCCGATACTTCCATGAAGGAAGCGGCCAGATCGCAGGGAACGCCAATCTTTCGGGCGTCGGCGTGTTCCCGTCGTTCCATACGGTCATGGGGCTCATCATCGCCACTGCGCTGCGGGGCACGCGGCTCCACCTTGCAGGCGCAGCCTTTGGCGCTGCCACGATCGTCTCGACGGTTCCTATGGGCGGCCATTACGTCAGCGATGTAGTAGGCGGCATTCTGGTCTGGGCCGCAGCGATGGCGTTCGCGGGTATGCCCGCACGCGCCGCGAAACGCCACGATGCGGGCGCGCAGACCAGACCCGCGCCCTGCGAACCCGGACTGAGGCCGCTGGCAGCTTGAATTTGCCGGCCATGGCGCTAGTCAACCCGCCATGGCATATCCCGTCTCCCCGCTCGCCTCGCCCTTCCCTGCCCTGCCCGAAATCGCAGGCGTGACGCCGCATGTCGTGCGGGCGGGCTACAAGGACTGGGGCCGCTGCGACCTGACATACGTAACGCTGGACGAAGGCACGGCCGTCGCGGGCGTGTTCACCCGCAACGTCTGCTGCTCCTCCGAAGTCGAACTGGGGCGCGACAACGCAAAACAGGGTCGCGCGCGGGCGCTGGTGGTGAATGCGGGCAATTCCAACGCCTTCACCGGCTATCGCGGGCGCGAGGCGGTGGAGCAGATCATGGATCAGGTCGCCGCGCATCTGGACTGCCCGCGCGAACAGGTCTTCGTCTCCTCCACCGGCGTGATTGGCGTACCGCTCCCCAAGGACACCGCGCGCGAAGGCGTGGCCAAGGCGCTGGTCGCCGAGCCGTGCAGCTGGGAAGATGCCGCCAACACTATCGCCACCACCGACACCTTCGCAAAGGGCGCCACCGCCACCGCGAAAATCGGCGACACCACGGTGATCATCAGCGCCATCATCAAGGGATCGGGCATGATCGCGCCCGACATGGCGACGATGCTGGGCTACATCTTCACCGACGCCGCCGTGGAACCGGGGTTCCTGCAGGAGTGTCTCTCCGCAGCGAACATCCGCACGTTCTCCTGCATCACGGTCGATTCGGACACGTCGACCAGCGACACCGTGCTGGCCTTTGCCTCCGGCAAGGCCGGCAACGCGCCGCTGACTTCGTTCGCCAGCCCCGGCGCCCATGCCTTTGCCGCTGCCATCCACGACGTCTGCCGCCAGCTGGCGCATCTCGTCGTGCGCGACGGCGAAGGTGCGCAGAAGTTCATCGCGGTGTCCGTCAGCGGCGCGGTTTCGGACGAGAGCGCGCGCAAGGTCGGCATGGCCATCGCCAACTCGCCGCTGGTCAAGACCGCCATCGCCGGCGAAGACGCCAACTGGGGCCGCGTGGTCATGGCCGTGGGCAAGGCGGGCGAACCCGCCGACCGCGACCGGCTGTCAATCGGCTTCGGCGGCGTCTGGGCGGCACGCGAAGGCCTGCCGCTGGCCGACTATGACGAAGCGCCGGTGGCCGCGCACCTCAAGGGGCAGGACATTTCGATCGAGGTGGACTTGGGCCTGGGCGAAGGCACGGCGACGGTGTGGACCTGCGACCTGACGCACGGCTACATCGCCATCAACGCCGATTACCGGAGCTGACCCCTTGAGCACTGCAACCAGCGCGCCGTTCTTCACCATCTGGGGCCGCCTGAACTCGCACAACGTCAAGAAGGTGGCGTGGTTCGCCGAGGAGCTGGGGCTGAAGTACCAGCGCCACGACATCGGCGGCAAGTTCGGCTACACCGACGACTATCTGGCGAAGAACCCCAACCGCCTCGTGCCCATGATAGAGGACGGCAAGGTGGCGCTGTGGGAATCGAACGCGATCCTGCGCTACATGGCGGCGGAATATGGCGGCGCTGCGTGGTTTCCCGCAGACCCGATCGACCGCGCGCTGGCCGACCGCTGGATGGACTGGCAGATCACGTATGCCGATGCGCAGCGCGCGCCGTTCCTCGCCTTCGCCCGCACGCCGCGCGATGAATGGGACCGTGATGCCATCGCCCGCGGCATCGACGCCTGCGCAGAGCATCTGGCCGTGCTGGAACGATACCTTGGCGAAAAGCCGTGGCTGTCCGGCAGCCAGTTCGGCATTGGTGACATCCCCATGGGGGTCTACGCCTATACCTGGTTCAGCCTGCCGTTCGACAAACCGGAATTTCCGGCAGTGGCGGAATGGTACGCACGCATCGTCAAGCGCCCCGGCTTCGCGCAGCAGGTGATGATCCCCCTCACATGACCATGATGACACCTGCTCTTCACGCCGCCGTCGAAGCGATCATGCGCGAGGCGAGCGAACGCGCGATCCTGCCGCACTACCAGAAGCTGGCGGCCAGCCAGATCGACGCCAAGGCACCGGACGACGTCGTCACCGTGGCCGACAAGGAGGCCGAAGCCCTGCTGACGGAGCGTCTTTCCGCCCTCCTCCCCGAAGCGGCGGTGGTGGGCGAGGAAGCCGTCTTTGCAGATGCATCGGTGATGGAGCGGCTGAAGGACCGGTTGTGCTGGATCGTCGATCCGCTGGACGGCACCAACAACTTCGCCGCCGGAAAGCCGCCCTTCGGCGTACTCGTTGCTCTGGCGGACGGGGGCGAGGCGATCGGCGGCTGGATTCTGGACTGCCTGACGGGCCGCTTCTGCCATACTCATGTGGGCGGCGGCGCATGGATCGACGGGCAACGCATCGCCGCCCGGCCCACCGGCGCAGACCGACCCGTGGCGGCCATTTCCACCGTCTTCCTGGAAGACGGCGCCCGTGAAAAGGTGCTGACGCACATTGCGCCGCACTACAGCCTGGTCGACATTCCGCGCTGTGCGGCGGAACAGTACCCCCGGCTGGTGAACGGCACCAACGACATATCGGTGTTCAACCGCACCCTGCCGTGGGACCACGCCGCTGGTGTGCTGTTCCTCAACGAAGCCGGCGGCAAGGCAGCCCGCCCTGACGGCAGCCCCTACCGCGTGGACGAATACGAACGCCGCGACCTCATCGGAGCTTCCAGTCCGGCGCTGTGGGATGCCTTCGCCGGGCTGGCTGCAAAGCTGGGATGACCACCTCGTGCCGGACCTGATCCGGCACGACCTCGGTACACTCGCTTCACCTTCGAAGCGGCCCATCCAAACAAAAACCCCCGCCACTCACGTGGCGGGGGTCTTCGCTCAACCAATAGTCGAAGCGATCAGAGTTCGGCTTCGATCCAGCCCTTCAGCGCGCTCTTGGGCGCGGCGCCGAGCTTTTCGGCGACCTTTTCGCCGTTCTTGAACAGCACCAGGAACGGGATCGAGCGGACGCCGAAGTTGGCGGGCGTTTCGGTGTTGGCCATGATGTCCATCTTGGCGATGGTCACCTGCTCGCCCAGTTCTTCCGAGATTTCCTCAAGCGCGGGGGCGATCATCTTGCAGGGGCCGCACCAGTCCGCCCAGAAATCGACGAGGACGGGCTTGTCGGACTTGAGGACGTCGGCCTCGAAGCTGGCATCGGTGACGGCAATGGTGGACATTGAAAAACTCCTGATAGGTGTTGGGCTGCAATCTAGGGACGAAAGTGGCCAGCGCAACGGCCAAGCAACGCCCGACGGGCATAGCTTTACTCGCGCGCGGGCAAGTCCGGCTTGTGTGCGGCGAGGATCTCGGCGGGCACCTCGACCAGACGCGGCACGGCGGTGTAGAGCAACGCCACTTCCACCCGACGGCCGGGGAAAGTCGCCTCCAGCGCGGCGGCATAGGCGCCCATCTGGCGCAGCACGCCGCGCGGCACGTCCTCTATCCGCGTCGGCGGTCGCCGCGCGCTCTTGTAATCGACCAGACGAACACGATCGGACGAGACGACCAGCCGGTCGATCGTGCCTGCCACCACCTGACCGCCGACGACGGCGGCCACGGGAACTTCGGCCAGGCTGTCCGGCGTGAACAGGTCCGCCCAGTCTGGATTGCCCAGCACTGCCAGTGCGCTCGACAGGAGCGCAGCGCGATCCTCGGCAGGCAGATCGGCGGCATGGCGGGAAAGCCACGCGCGCCCCGCATCCTCGCGTCCGGGCGGCGCAACATCGGGCAGCCGTTCCAGCAGCTTGTGGACCAAAGTGCCGCGCCGCGCCGCATCGCGCCCCGCACCCGGCGGAAACGGCGGATCGGGCGCGTCGTCCTCGCCCAGCGACGATGGCGCCAGCGGGCGCGGCGGGCGCGGCTCGGCAGGTGGCGCCCTTTCCAGCCAGCGCGGCAGCGGTTCGCGCAAGGGCAGTTGCGGCGATGCTGCACGCACCGGCACCGGATCGCCGGGCTGCCCGTCCTCGCAACGCGCACCCCAGATCGGGTCGGCCAGTTCCGCCTCCGCAGGGAACAGCGCACGCAGGGCAGCGTACCAGCTTTTCGGGCTGGGCACGCCCTTGTCCCGGCTGCCCAGCGCGCCGCCCACGAACAGCGCCTCTTCCGCGCGGGTCATCGCCACGTAGAGAAGCCGCCAGTGCTCCTGCTCGTCGGCAGCCCGACCTTCGTCGATATGCGCAGCAATCCGGCCCTGCTTCTCGTCCTTCGACAGCGGTGGCAGCGGAATCTCACGCACAGGATTGGCGGGATCGGGCAGATCCAGCCCTCGCTCCCGCGCATTGTCGGGGTTGCTGGTGGCGTCGGCCAGAATGACGATCGGCGCCTGCAGCCCCTTGGACCCGTGGACGGTCATAACCCGCACAAGGCCCGCGGCATTATCCGCCTCGCGCTTCAGTTCGCCGTCGCCAGCATCGAACCATGCCAGAAAGCCCGCAAGGCTGGGCGTATCGGTGACGGCATAGGCCTTGGTCGCGTTGACCAGTTCGTCGATCGGATCATTGGCCTCGCTGCCCAGCCTCGCGACCAGCCGCCGCCGCCCCTGCCACGACCCGACCAGCAGCCACTGCAGCAGATCCTGCGGCGGCGCATAGTCGGCGCGTTTCAGCAGCTCGCCCAACTGTTCCATCGCCGCCGCGACGTCCGGTTCGCGCGACTGACGCAGGTGATCCCACAGGCGAGTATGCTTTTCACGCCAGCCGTGGGCCAGCAGTTGCTCCTGGCTCCACCCCACCAGTGGCGAGACCAGCAGTGCCGCAAGGTTGAGGTCGTCGAGCGGCTGCACCGCAAAGCGCAACGCCGCCACCAGATCCTTCACCGCCAGCGGCGCGCCAAGGCGCAAGCGATCGACGCCCGCCACCGGGACGCCCGCCGCATGAAGCCGAGCCACGATCAGCCCCGCCAGTTCCTTGCGCTGGCGCACCAGCACCATGATGTCGCCCGCCCCGGCACGACGCCTGCCGCCCTTGACCAGCGTGAAACCCGGCCCCTGCGGGTCCAACCATTCGCGCACCTGCAGCGCGATGCGCTCTGCCATCTGCCGGTCCGGGCGCGACAGCCAGTTGGGCGCAGTGCCTTCGCCGTCATCCTCGGGCACCTCGTCGTCCTCGACGTCCACCCCCTCGCCCACGGGCCGCCATAGCGCGACGTAGCCGGGGCGATCCTCGCCCTCATGCCGCTCTGCCGGACGGTCGAGGCCGAAGTTGGCGTGGCCGATCCCGGCGATGGCGCGGTCGACGAAATCGAGCACTGTCTGGGCCGTGCGGAAACTGCGGTCCAGCCCGTACTCGCGGAAGGTGCGGACCGGGTCGTTGCTGCGCAGCGTGAGCGCATTGTCGGCAGCGCGGTCCATCTCGCGCCGCACGCGGTCGGCAGCGCGGCGAAAGTTTTCGGGGCTGGTGCCCTGAAAGCGGAAGATCGCCTGCTTGTAGTCGCCCACCACGAACAGCGTGCGCATCACTTCAGGCACGCGCCCTTCGTGCTGGCCCAGCCCGGCCCAGAACTCCCCGGCCATCGCCAGGATGATGTCCCACTGCGCGGCGTTGGTGTCTTGCGCCTCGTCCACCAGGATGTGATCGAAACGGCGGTCCAGCTTATAACGGATCCAGTCCGCCTGCGCCTGATTGGCCAGCAGGTCGGCGGCGCGGCGGATCTGATCGTCGAAGTCGATCAGCCCTTCGCGCTGCTTGGCCGCGTCCCAGGCCAGCGCGAAAGCCCGCCCGAGCCGCAACGCCGGCACCAGCCGTTCGGCTAGTTCCAGCAGCGCCCGGGTTGCCCGCACCGCAAGGATGCCATCAATGACACGCGCGCACGAATCCGCATAGCCGGGGTCGATCTTGTCCTGCGATGTGGTGGACTTCGGCTCACCCTTCTGTGTGACGAACACCTTCGCCAGCGCTTCGAGCCCGTCCAGTCGCTGCGGCCCGGTTCCCAGCAGCCACTCGCTGATCGCATCGACGGCGCCCAGCCCGGTCTTTGTCCCCCATTCGGCATTGACGGCCATGCAGTGCCGCAGCGATCGCACGTCGAACGTATCGTCCGTGCACTGCGCCGCCAGCCACTGCGCGTCGGCATCGGACGGCAGGCCCAGCAGCCGCAACACGTTGGCGCGCATGTCGCCCGCCTGCCATGCGCCCGGTCCGAACCATGCCGCCCGCGCGGACGCGCAGCGCAGCAGGAAGCCGGTCACCGCATCGGGCCCGTGGCGCAGCGACAGTGCCTCCACCGCGCGCAGCAACGATGGGTCGCCCAGCGGATCGCTTTCCGCGCCGACCAGCAGATCGGCCAGAACCTGCCGCGCCAGCAGATCACGCTCGCGATCCTCCATCGGGCGGCTGCCGGGGATGAGGTCCGCTTCCTGCGGGAAGGTCGCCAGCAACCACTGCGAGAATGCGTGGATTGTGTCGATCCGCAAGCCGCCGCCGGGCGAATCGAGCACCGATGCGAACAGCGTGCGCGCCCGAGCTTTGGCATCGTCGGTCGCCACCGCGCCGATGGCGGCAAGGCGCACGCCAAGGTTGAAGTCGTCCAGGCGCACCCATTCGGCTAGCGTGCCATTGATGCGCGCGGCCATCTCCGTCGCACCCGCCTTGGTGAAGGTGAGGCACAGCACTTGCGAAGGTTCGACTTCGGGCTGCAGCAAAAGCCGCAGCACGCGCGACGACAAAACCTGCGTCTTGCCGGTGCCCGCCGAGGCGGAAAGCCACACCGTCTCACGCGGGTCCACCGCGTGCATCTGGTTGCCGTGCAGGGGGTGGACCTTGGGCGGGCCGTTCATGCTGCGTCGTCCTTGCTGGAACCGCCCAGCGAGGTGATCCATTCGTCCAGTCGCATCAGCTGGTCGTAATCGGCATAGCTGCCCAGTTCGGGGTTGAGCCTTGCGGTGAACGGCTCCTCGCCCAGGATCCAGCGATTCAGCGCCTCGTCCAGATAGCGTCTGGTCTCGGGCAAGAAATCCTCACGCGGGATCCCGCTTTTCTTGCGGCCTTCCAGCACCGGTTCAAAGACATAGCCCATCGCGCCGTCCTTGCCCTTGGCCATCGACCAGTATTCGAATGCATCCGCCGTACCCTCGGCGCCGGGAAAGCCGCCGTCCTGCGCGATCAGACCGATCAGTCCCAACTGCAGCGCGAAACCCTCCTGCACGCGGCGGCCCGTCGGCGGCTGCCCGGTCTTGTAATCGACCACGGCAAGCGCGCCGTCGGGTTTGCGGTCGATTCGGTCGGCCCGGCCCAGAATGCGGACATCGCGATAGGTCATGCTGCCCCACTGCTCGACCGAGACGACCGTTCGCCCCTCGGCCTTCGCTGCAAGAATGCTGCGCTCGAACGTCTCCAGCGCTGCGGACAGGCGGGGCCACCACAGTACGCGCATCAGCGGGTGGGCGTTCTGTTCGCCCAGCACGCCCTGCGCGATGGCGTGAAGGCCACCGTCCGGCTCACCCGCTTCGTGCCAGCGCTGCATGATGAGGTGCGCCACTTCGCCTTTCCACGCAGCACTGGGTTCGGCATCGAGCGCATCGATGCTGCGCAGGCGCAGGATGGCATTTGCATAGAACTGGTACGGATCGCCGCGCAGCCGGTCCAGTCCGGTGACGGCCAGCTCCACTCGCCGCTGCTCAGGCGACGGCATTGGCTGCGGCCGCGGATGCGGCGGCACAGGGGGCGCATCGTCCAGCATCCGGGCAAGGCGCAGCGCGTCGGTTTCTACGTGGCGGCCCAGCTGATCGCCCAGCATCGCGCGCACCCGCAGCACGAAGCGCGAGGCGATGACCGGCCCGCCTTCATCACGCTGCGCCCAGCTAAGCACCACTTCGGACGCGCCCAGCGCAGCGGCAAGATCGTGCGCGGCAAGGCCGATGCGAAAGTCAGCGCCCGGCACGCCCAATGCGCGCAGCACCGCGGGGGGCAGCAGCGAATCCTGCGCCGGACTGGCCGGCCACACCCCTTCGACAAGGCCGCCGCAGATGACCAGATCGGCGCGGCCCATGCGCGCTTCCAGCAGGCCGTAGATCGACACGCGCGGATGGCCGCCCCACGGTGGACGCACCGACACACGGTCCATCGCATCGCGCAGCACGGCATGCAGTTCACGCGGGTCGATCACAGTGCCCGCCGATCCCGCCGCGCCGCGCAGATCCTCAAGGAAGGCGCTCAGGCCCCGGCCATCGGCGCCGCTCCAGATCGTATCGCCGCAAAACGCCTCCGCCGCGTCTGCCAGCAGGCCCAGCAGCCGTTCGAGCGGCTCGGCGTCCGCCAGCGCGAACAGCGGGGCCAGCATGGGTTCGACTTCGGCCCACCAGCGATCCGCTTTCGCACCCTCGGCGCGGGCGCGGAGGGCCTCCAGCCCGGCCTGCGGACGCGGCCCCCGCAAGGCTAGATCCAGACGACGCGCATTCTCCAGCCAGCGCGCGCGGCGCTCTCCGCCCCCCGACAGCGGGTGGACCAGCAGCGCGATCAGCGGCACCGGCGCGGCCTGCTCGGCCAGCACTTCGGCCAGCAGCAGGAACAACCGCCCTGCGGCGGTCTGCGGCAACGGGCGGCCGGCGGTGTCGTCCGCCTCGATCCCCCAGCGGCCCAGATGCGCGACAACGCGCGCCGCAAGGCCCCTGTCCGGCGTGACCAGCGCAACGCGGCGTTCGGGCACTTCCAGAGCCTCGCGCATCATCACGGCAATTGCCTGCGCCTCTTCGCCGGGATGCGTCGATTCCATCAGGCGCACCCCGGTCAGCCGACGGCGTTCGGCGGGCAGGTCTACCCACGCCGCAGAGGCGCTGGGCGGCAGGAACAGGCTGGAGATCGCCCGGCTGCGCTCCGGCGGCGCGGCGGACAGGCCAGATCGGCGCCACGGCTGCACTTCCTCGCGCGCGATGCCCATGCGGTTGAGCAGCAGCTTCAGGTGATACTGCGGATGCGTGACCGCGTCGGCACCGCCGAACGGCGGGTCGTCATGCTGCGCAGGATTCCCGGCGGTGCCGAGTTCGTCCCACACCGCCTGCTCCAGCGACAGGTCGAGGTCGGGAAGGACGACGCTGCCCTGCTCCATCTCGCTGACGACGCGCAGCAATCGGGCCAGCGCAGGCGATGCCCCGGTGACGCCTGCGGCCACCACTGGATATGCCGGCGGGGCTTCGCGCCAGGCCGTGGCGGCGTGGTCGAACAGCCGGTTACGCCGTTCCGGAGCGTCGATCTCGCCGCGTTCGGCCAGTTCGGCAATCCAGTATTGCTGCACCATCAGAAAGGTGCGTGTATTGTCAGTCCAGTGCCCGGCCAGATCACCGACGATGCCGATCACCCGCTCCGACATCAGGTCGATCGGGGCGATCCCTTCGGCGATCAGGCGATCCATGGTGCGGCCGATTTCGAACGCGCGGCGCAGCAAGGCCGCGCTCCCCATCGCCGGAGCGCCTGCAGCACCGCCTTCCACTTCGCGCAGGTAATGGGCCAGCCGCAACCAGCGGCGCGTGGGATCGGCGGCAGGAGGAATGTCCGCCGCGCCCAGCGGATCGAGCAGCGGCCCCAGCGTCTCGTCCAGATCGAGGTCGCCCACCACCACCATGCGCGGCAGCAGCAATCCGGCCCCGGAGTGGCGCACGAACGCCTCCGTAACCGTGCGCACCGTGCGACGGCTGGGCAGCAGCAATGTCAGCCGGGCAAGGCCCAACTCGCCTTTGGAATAACGCGGAATCAGGCCTGCAACGAGGGCATCGGCAAACCCGCGGTGCGCAGCGATCGAGTAGACCTTGGGCCCCGGCCTTCCCGACGCCGGCCTATCAGGCACGGGTCAGCCATTCCTCGGTAGGCCGGATCGCGGAAGGTTCACCCACCTCGAACCACAGCCCCTGATGCGAGATACCGTAGAGGCGGCCTTCCTCGATCGCGCGGCTCCACAGCAGGTTGGTGGAAAACGGCCCTTCCGGCGCATCGCGCAGCAGCCGCTGCGACACCAGTTGAATGCCGGTATAGATGAACGGCGCCACCCGGCCCTGACGGCGGCGCGACACGCGGCCTTCGGGATCCAGGTGAAAGTCCCCCTCGCCCCGGTAATTGACCGCGCGCGTGTGCGGCACCATCAGCAGCAGCGCATCCATCCGCTCCGCATCCCAGGCCTGCGACAATTCGGCGAAGACGTCCTGCGGGCCGTCGAGCCAGATGTTGTCACTGTTGAGGCAGAAGAACGGATCGGGCAGCAGCCCCGCCGCATGTACCATGCCGCCGCCGGTTTCCAGCAGCTGCTCCCGCTCGTCGGAAAGGACTACGGTGGGGGCGATCTTGCGCAGCTTCAGGTGCCCTTCCAGCGCATCGGCCATGTAATGCGCGTTGACCACCGCGCGGGTCACGCCGGCGTTGCCCAGCTTGTCGAGCGCATGGTCGATCAGCGACTTGCCCGCAACGCGCACCAGCGGCTTGGGCTGAGTCGCCGTCAGCGGGCGCATGCGCTTGCCCAGCCCGGCGGCAAGGACCATCGCGGTATCGCTGGCCAGAGAAGGTCGGTTCGCGGGCTTTGTCGGGGGCGTTGTCGGGGGCTGGGGCGCGGGGTTCATCGGGCGTACTCCCCACCGTTCGCTTCGCGCAGGTGCGCGGGAATGTTGGCGGCGAACCATGCCGCCACGGGCGCCAGCGCGGGGTGGGCCAGATCGCGCTCCATCGCCGCCCATACGCGCGGGATCAGGTCAAGGTAGCGCGGCTTGCCATCGCGCCGCCACAGCCGAACGAAGATTCCCACGATCTTGGCGTTGCGCTGCGCGCCAAGGCGCGCGTAATCGGCGAGGAACGGCTCCACCGCGACGCCCGTTTTCTGGACGTAGCGGTCGAACATCTGCGCCTCCAGCTCTGCCGAAACGTCCCGCCGGGCGTCCTGCAGCAGGGAGACGAGGTCGTAAGCCGGATGGCCGACCAGCGCATCTTGGAAATCCAGCAGGCCCTGCCGTTCCAGACTGCCCAGCAGCATGATGTTCTCGGCGTGGTAGTCGCGCAGTACCGTCACGCCGGGCCGTTGGCGCGGCAGCATCGGCGACAGCGCCTGCTCCCACGCCGAAGTCCAGCCCGCCGCATCGACGTAGAGGTTCTGCGCGGTGCAGTACCAGTCGATGAACAGCCGCGTTTCGCGCAGGTATTCGGCCAGCGAGTAATTGAGGAAAGGCCCCGCCGGCAGCTGGTGCAGCTTCACCAGCGTGTCGATCGCGGAGGAATAGACGGCGGCTTCGTCCGTGGGCCATTCGTCGAGGTAGTCGCGCATGCGCGCCTCTCCGAAATCCTCCATCAGGATCAGGCCGCGGTCCGGCTTTTCGGCCAGAATGCGCGGGGCGCGCATGCCGTTGTCGTCCAGCCAGTGGGCAGCGCGCAGGAACGGCGCAGTGTCTTCCTGCGGTGGCGGCGCGTCCATCAGCATCGCGCAGGCGCCATCCACGCTGCGCACGCGGAAATAGCGCCGGAACGATGCATCGCCCGGCAACGGCTCCACCACGGCGCCTCCCCAACCGGCGGCGGCAAGAAAGGCGTCGAGGCCCTCGGGCAGATCAACAGAGCTGAGCGTCATACAGGTATACGCCCTAGCCAATCCGCCCCACCCTCGACAATGGCGATCCGTCCCTCTTCACCAACTTCCAGCGCGATCGAGAGGCAGCCCGGCTCATGCGCGAACCCGCCTGCATGATCGGGCCATTCCGCGATCAGGACGGCACCGTCGCGATAATCGTCAAGGCCGATCTCCTGCGCCTCCTCCGGGTGGTTCAGGCGGTAGAAGTCGGCATGGACCAGCGGCAGGCGAACGGCAGGGGGATCGTAGGGCTCGATGATCGCGAAGCTGGGCGACGGCACTTCGCCGTCATGCCCCAGCCCCGCGATGATCGCGCGCGCCAGCGTCGTCTTGCCCGCTCCCAATCCGCCGCTCAGCGCGACGACATCGCCGGGCCGCAGCGCATCGGCGATCCGGCGACCCCAAGCCTCCATCGCGGCAAGATCGGGAAGCGCCATCGTCATGGCAGTTCGATCACGGCGCTGGTACCCTGCCCCGGTTCTGAATCGAGCCGCAGCGTGCCGCCGTGGGCCTCCACCAGCTGGCGGGCGAGCGGTAGCCCGAGCCCGTCGCGGCTCTCCACCTTGCCGTCCGCGCTAACCTTCATCCCGTCCAGCGCACGGGCCAGGGTGCGGCTGTCCATCCCCGCGCCCTTGTCCTGTACCAGCAGTTGCAGCGTGTCGGCATCACCCTGACGGCGGCGCGACAACTGCACAAGAATGCGCCCCCCGCGCGGCGATGCAGCAATCGCATTGTCGACGATGTGGCCGATCGCGCGCGCCAGCCGCCGCCGGTCCGCGACTAGCGGACGCAGCAGCCCCTTGGCCTGAAGGTCCAGCGTCAGCCCGGCCTTCTGCAGTCGGGAAGCGCGCTCTTCCACCACGCCGCGCACGAAGGGCATGGGGTCGATCTCCTCGAACTTGAGCGGCAGCAGCCCCGCCTCGCTCTGCGAAAGGTCCAGCAGGCTGTCGATGTGATCGCCCAGTTGCTGCGATGCGGAGATGATCGAGCCGACGTAATCCTTGCCCGAAGTGCTCAGATCGCCGCCAAGGCCCAGTTCCAGCATCTCGGCAAAACCGCCGATGGACGTCAGCGGGGTGCGCAGTTCCTTGCTCATGTTGGCAAGAAAGCGGGTCTTTATTGCATCCGCCTCTATCAACGCGGCGTTGCTTTCGCGCAGCGCCTGCTCAGCCTTCATCGAATCGGTGATGTCGAGCACCGCCAGCAGCCCATTGCCGTCCGGCAGCGGGACACCCGCGTATTCCAGCACACGCCCGTCGGCCAAGCCAATGCGCCCGCCGGTCTGGGCACGGTCCAGCGTGGCGGCACGCACCACGTTGCCGACCGTCTCCGCCTCTGCCGGGCGTTGCAGGCGCGGCGCGATCTTCTTGAGCAGCGCCTCCACATGCGGGTGCGTATCCAGGAATTCGCTTTCCAACCCCCAGTCGGCGGCGAAGCGGCGGTTCCATATCTGCATCCGGCCATCGGGCGCAAAGGCGGCGACCGATTCGAACAGACTGTCGAACGTCGCCGTGCGGGTGCGCAGCAGCGTGTCGCGCATGGCCGAAAGGCGCAGTTGTTCGGTGCGGTCCTCCACGATCAGCAGCAGACCACCGTCGGGCACCGGCTGCGCGACGATGCGCAAGTGCGTGCCGTCTGCCAGCGACCACGATTCCTCCTGCGTCGATCCGGCAGCGAACCACGCCGCCTTTTCACGCCGCCATGCCGGAAAGTCGCGCGCTTCCGGTACGCGTCCGGCATCGCGGGCGGTGTCCAGCAGGCGCTCGAAAGCCGGGGGGTCGACCAGCACGCGCCCGTCCAGCTTGAACAGGCGCTGGAACGGCTGGTTGGCGAAGGACAGGCGGCGACGGGCGTCGAACTGCGCCACCCCTGCCGAAAGCTGGTCGAGCAGCGCGCGCTGCGCTTCGCGAAAGGCGCGGAACGAGCGCGACATCTCCTCAAGATCCTCGATGTCGACGGCGTATCCGGCCACCCCGTCCTCCCCCAGCGGCAGGTCGCTGACGCGCAGGGCGCGGCGCTGGCCGTCGATCGTGGTGGAGACGATACGTTCGATCGGGGTACCCTTGTCCGCCGCCTGCCGCGCAACCTGTGCGGGCGAGAGGCCGTCGACCGATTCGATCAGTTCGGTGCCCTTTGCGACCACATCGTCCGCGCTTTTGGCTCCGACAGCCGCAACATAGGCATGGTTGACCAGTTGCAGTTCGCCGTCGGGGCGGCGGAACCACATCGGCATCGGCGCGGCTTCGATCAGGGAGACGAGCGCGTGGAAATCTCCCCGCGCGCGGGCAGCTTCATCGCGCAGGCGGACCAGCTCGGTCTCGCTGTCGGAAAAGTCGAACACCCATACCAGCGCCGCACCGCCGGGGCTGACCTGCGGGTCTGCCAGATGGCCGCGCAGCGCCAGACTGCGACTGGACCCGTGCGGCGTCACCGCCATGCGGAATGGCGCGGCGGTCTTCTGGCAGCGACGCACCGCCTCTGTCAGTTCGGCCAGCTTTTCTGCCGGCAGGCCGCGATCGTTGCCATCCAGTTCGGAGAGGAATTGCGGCACCTCGTCCAGCCCCAGCCATTGGGCAAGGCGCGGGCTAGCCTCTATCCGGCCATCGGTGCGGACCAGCAGCGGCAGCGCGGGCGATTCCTCCACCATGCGGCCAAGACGGCGGGCAGAGCGCAGCTGCGCCTCCGCCCGGCCCTGACGCGCACGGGCAGCCAGCACGGCCCAGGCGGCGGCAATCGTCCAGGCGCCCAGCAGGAGGCCGATCAGCAGAGGCAGAAAACGCGAAAATTCCATCGCGCACGGCTATGCTGCGCAAGGTTCGGCCTGACAATGGGGGATGGCGCGAAACTGGTAGATACGCGCGACAGGTGCCGGACCAACTGGTCCGTTCCGGATATTGATGCTGTGAGAAAATCCGATCATCGCGCGCTATGGCCACTTCCGTGCGGGAAGTGGCGCGAGTGACGGGGCTCGAACCCGCGACCTCCGGCGTGACAGGCCGGCACTCTAACCAACTGAGCTACACCCGCGCAGCGATGATATGTTGTTCCGGTTGCCCGGAAGGCCAACTGCCTGAACAGCAAGCCTTTTCCCAAGTGGCGCGAGTGACGGGGCTCGAACCCGCGACCTCCGGCGTGACAGGCCGGCACTCTAACCAACTGAGCTACACCCGCGTTCTAAACGGTTGCGTCCGCTTGGGAGCGCCGCCACTAGGCCAGCCTCGCAGGGCTGTCAACGGCTTTGCAGACGGCTTTTTCATTTTTTCCGGGCGCCTCGAAATTAACCCTATTTTTGCGAGTGGAGGACAGTCTGCAGCGGTGCCGCGATCGGCGGCCGGGGGAGAATAATCGTGGACACAACCAAGCGAATCCTCTGCACGATCACCGCCGTGGCCGCCTGCTGCGGCACCGCGCTTCCCGTGCAGGCGCAAAGCCGGTCGAGCGTGCAGACAGACAGCACCGTCTTCGTTGAACGGATCGACGCCCGCAACGGTCGTCGCCTGGAACCGGCCAGCCTGCTGGTGCGCGGCGACCGGGTGGTGACCGTGGTCACATGGACGCGCATGCATGGCACCGGCGGCTTCATGCTCACTAACCCCCTGCCCGCGCGGCTCGCCTACCAGCGCAGCGCCAGCGAGATGCAGGAGGTGTCGGTGGACGGCGGACGGAGTTGGGGCCAACTGGAGGCCATGCGGGTGGACGGACGACAGGCGATGCCGCAAGACGTCACCCATGTACGCTGGCGCATTCCCGCCAGCTACGCCGCGCTGGGACAGGGGCGGATCGCCTACTCGGGCGTGGTGAGGTAAGAGGCTTCGTCGTCCCCGATCAAGGGCGGGTCGACGTCAGCACTTCTCGTATTTCCAGTTGCGCTTCTTGCCCTCGGCCAGCCATTCGACTGCCTGCGTCATGCGTTTTTGGCGAGTGGCAGCGGCCTTCGCCTCGGTGATCCATTCCAGGTAATCGCGGCGCTGCGCAGCGGTAAATCTCTCGTAGGTGGCGCGCGAAGCGGGAGCGGCGTCGAGGGCAGCGGCAAAATCGTCCGGCATGGGGATTTCGGCCTTCACCTTGCGCAGCCTGTCGGTCCTTTGCGCGGTACCTCTCGTCTCGATGCGCGCCTGCGCGGCGTGCAGCTTCTCCGCAAGTTCACGTTCAGGAGGCAGGTCGGCGATGCCGCCGATGCGCCCGAACTGGCCCATCGCATCACCCTGCCTGCCATCTCCGTGGATCACGAATGTGCAGTGAGCCTTGAACGCAGCCATTCCGGCCACGTTCTTTCCGTCAATCAGGAAGTGCGGCATGCCCCACTTGATCGCCTCGTCTGCGCCGGGCAGCGCGCGGTGCGCCACTTCGCGCAGATGTTCAAGGATCGGACGGGCAAGGTCCGCGGCGCCGGCGATGTATTCGTCCACCCGCGGATCCCTGCCCATCTCGTGCCCTTTCCTATCCCGCCAGGATCAGCGCAGGCGCCTCGATCAGCTTCCTGAGATCCTGCGCAAAGCTTGCCGCATCCCAGCCGTCTACCACACGATGGTCGCAGCTCATCGAGATATTCATCAGCTTGCGTTTCTCGATCCGCTCGACCCCGTCAGCGCCCTTCACGAACATCGGTCGCTCGACGATGCGGTTGGGACCAATGATGGCCACTTCGGGCCGGTTGATGACCGGCGTGGTCGCCACACCGCCCATCGGCCCGAGCGAGGTGACGGTGATCGTCGAGCCGGAAAGTTCCGACGACTTTGCCGACCCGTCACGCGCGGCATTCGCCAGCCGGGTGATCTCGGCGGCTAGCTGCCACAGGTTGCGATCCTGCGCGTCGCGGATCACCGGCACCATCAGGCCACCCGGCGTCTGCGCGGCCATGCCAAGATGCACCGAGCCGTAGCGCGTCACCACGCCCGCCTCGTCGTCATAATGCGCATTGAGCATCGGGTACTTGGGCAAAAGCTTGCAGATCGCGGTGATGAGGAACGGCAGCATCGTCAGCTTCGGGCGCCCGTCTGCATTGGCTCCGCGCCCGGAGTTCAGCTGCGCGCGCGCCTCTTCCAGTGCAGTGACATCGTACTCCTCGACATAGGCGAAGTGCGGGATGTTGCGCTTGGATGCGGCCATGTTCTCGGCGATGCGGCGGCGCAGGCCGATCACGCGGACCTGCTCGTCCCTGCCCTTCACGCCTGCGGGCTGGAAACCGCCGGTTGCGTTGTAGGACAGGAAGGCGTCGAGATCGCCGTGGCGCACGCGGCCATCCTCGGCGGGGCGCACTTCGGACAGATCGATGCCCAGATCGCGCGCGCGCTGGCGCACCGCCGGGCTGGCCAGGACTTTTGCGTGACTGGTCTGCGGCGCGGGCGTGGGCTTGCGGGCTTCGGCAGAGTCGGCCTGAGCGGGGATAGGCGTGGATTCAGGCGCCTTTTTCACAGGTTCCGCCACGACATCCGCTCGTGCCGAGCTTGCAGAAGCAGCGGTCACTGCCCTGTCCACATCTTCGGCATCGGGCGTCTCCACCTCGATCCGCTCTGCAACAACGTCGGCCTTCGGGGCCGGCGCGCTTTGGTTGCGGGCGCCCTCCTCGTTCCCGGCGCCTTCGACCTCGATCACCACCAGCGGCGAGCCGATGGCGATGACGTCGCCCGCCTCGCCCGCCACTTCGACGACGGTACCCGAAACCGGGCTTTCCATCTCCACCGTGGCCTTGTCAGTCATCATGTCGGCAAGGCGGCCGTCTTCCTCGACGGTATCGCCCACCTTGACGTGCCAGGCGACGATCTCTGCCTCGGCGATGCCCTCCCCGATGTCGGGCAGGCGAAAAATATAGCGTCCCATCCCTTTATTCCTTCATCAGCCGGTCGACCGCTTCGCCGATGCGGACGGGACCGGGGAAATAGGCCCATTCAAGGCTGTGCGGATACGGCGTGTCGAACCCGGTCACGCGCTCCACCGGGGCTTCGAGGTGGTAGAAGCAGCGCTCCTGCACCAGCGTCACCAGTTCTGCGCCGAAGCCGGAAGTGCGGGTGGCCTCGTGTATCACCAGGCATTTCCCCGTCTTCTCCACCGACTTTTCCACAGTCGCGATGTCCAGCGGGACAAGCGTGCGCAGGTCGATGATTTCCGCATCGATGCCCTTTTCGGCCAGCACCGCTTCGGCAACGTGGATCATGGTGCCATAGGACACCACCGTCAGTGCGGCGCCTTCGCGAACGATGCGCGCCTTGCCCAGCGGCGTCTTGTAGTATCCCTCAGGCACCAGACCGCCGGGGTGCCCCTTCCACGTGCGCGAAGGACGGTCGTAATACCCGTCGAATGGGCCGTTGTAGATGCGCTTGGGCTCGAAGAAGATGACGGGATCGTTGTCCTCGATCGCCGCGATCAGCAGGCCCTTGGCGTCGTGCGGGGTGGCCGGAATCACCGTCTTCAACCCTGCGACGTGGGTGAACAGCGCCTCCGGGCTTTGGCTGTGGGTCTGCCCTCCGAAGATGCCGCCGCCAAAGGGAGAGCGGATCGTGATCGGAGAAGTGAACTCGCCCGCCGAACGATACCGCATGCGCGCGGCCTCCGACACCAGCTGGTCAAGCCCGGGGTAGATATAGTCCGCGAACTGGATTTCCGGCACCGGGCGCAGGCCATAGGCGGCCATGCCCACCGCCGCGCCGACGATGCCGCATTCGTTGATCGGCGAATCGAACACGCGGTTGCGGCCGTACTTCTTCTGAAGGCCGGCGGTGGCGCGGAACACGCCCCCGAAATAGCCCACGTCCTCGCCCAGAATGACGATGTCCGGATCGCGGCCCATCATGATGTCGAGCGCGTCGTTGATCGCCTCGATCATGTTCATCTGACGGGTGGGCGCGTCGTGGAGGCTCACGGCGTTTTCCTCTGTCATGCGCCGTCCTCCTTCCATTCAGGCCATTTGGTCTGACGCTCCCGGATGGCCTGCGCGGCCTGCTCCTCAAGGTGCCAGGGCAGTTCCTCGAACACGTCCTCGAACATGGTGTGGAACGGGTGATGCAGGCCGTGACCCAGCACGCCGTTCTTCTCGGCCTCCTTGGTGGCGGTCTTCACCAGTTCCACCAGTTCGCGGTCCATCGCCTCCTGTTGCTCCTCGGACCATTCGCCCAGAGCGATCAGGTGCTTCTTCAGGCGCATGACGGGATCGCCCAGCGGCCATTCCTCACGCTCCTGCGCGGAGCGATAGGCGCTCGGATCGTCCGAGGTGGAATGCCCTTCGGCGCGGTAGGTGAAGTGCTCGATCAGGGTCGGCCCCTGATTGGCGCGGGCGCGGTTGGCGGCCCATTCCATCGCGGCATAGACCGCCAGCGCATCGTTGCCGTCCACGCGAAGGCCGGCGATGCCGTAGCCCGTCGCGCGCGCGGCGAACGTGGTGCGCTCGGCCCCGGCAAAGCCCGAGAAGCTGGAAATCGCCCACTGGTTGTTGACCACATGCAGCACGACCGGCGCATTGTAGACCGCCGCGAAAGTCATCGCCGCATGGAAATCGCCTTCCGCGCTCGACCCTTCGCCGATGAAGGCCGTAGCGATGCGGGTGTCGCCCTTGATCGCGCTGGCCATCGCCCAGCCCACCGCCTGCGGGAACTGCGTGGCAAGGTTGCCGGAAATCGAGAAGAAGCCGTAGTCCTTCGCCGAATACATGATCGGCAGCTGGCGGCCCTTCAGCGGGTCGGCGCGGTTGGAATAGATCTGGTTGACCATGTCCCGCAGCGGATAGCCGCGCGAGATCAGGATGCCCTGCTGGCGATAGCTGGGGAACACCATGTCGTCGCCCGCCAGTGCCATCGCGCAGGCGACCGAGATCGCCTCTTCGCCGGTACACTTCATGTAGAAGCTGGTCTTGCCCTGCCGCTGGCCGCGATACATCCGGTCGTCGAAGGCGCGGGTCAGCGCCATCGTGCGCAGCATCCGCCGCAGCGTGTCGGGGTCGAGGCCGGGGTTCCATGCGCCCACCGCGCCATCGTCATCGCCCAGCACGCGGATCATGTCGGTGGTCAGCGGCCAGGTATCGCTGGCCAGGCAAGTTTCGTCGGGGCGCGCCAGCTTCCCGGCAGGCGGCACGACCAGATGCGAATAATCGACGACATCGCCGGGCCGATAGCGCGGCTCGGGTACGTAAAGCTCCAGCGGCGGGAGATTGCCCCGCCCGCGTCCTGCATTCGGTGCCGTAGTTTCGGCCATTTTCAACCTCTCCCGCCAAAGCCGGGCCGCGAGAAAATTGAGTTTCAAAATTCCACGGTTAAGTCATAATATTTCAAACCTTGGCAATGTCAATCAGACCGCAACTGGCGCGGAGATGTGGCTCTGGGGCGCATATCCGACCACTTCGAAGTCCTCGACGCGATAGTCGAAGATCGAATTGGGACGTCGCAGAATCGCCATCGTCGCTTCGCCCTGAGGCTGGCGGGACAGTTGCTCTTCCACCAGTTCCGCATGGTTGAGGTACAAGTGAACATCACCGCCTGTCCAAACGGCTTCACCCGGTTCCAGGTTGCACTGCTGCGCGATCATCCGCGTCAGCAGCGCCAGTGACCACATGTTGAAGGCAAAGCCCAGCCCCAGATCGCAGCTGCGCTGGTACAGCAGGCACGAAAGGCGTCCGTCGGCGACGTGGAACTGGTAGGTCTTGTGACAGGGCGGCAGCGCCATCGAATCGAGCTCGGCCACGTTCCACCCCTCGATGATGTGGCGCCGGCTGCCGGGATTAGTGCGCAGGCTGTCGATCACCTGCGCCACCTGATTGATGCCGGGACCGCGCCGGAACAGTCCGTCGCCCGCCGGTTCGTAGGTGTCCCAGTCCACCCACTGCTTGCCGTAGACCGGGCCGAGATCGCCCCATGCCTTGGCAAAGGCTTCGTCCGCCACGATCCTTGCGGAGAAGTCCTTGCGGCTGATCTCCTCCCCCGTTTCGCGGCGATAGCGATCCAGCGGCCAGTCGGTCCAGATTTCCACACCCTGCGCGCAGAGCGAGCGGATGTTGGTATCGCCGGTGAGGAACCACAACATCTCGCGCGTGGCGGTCTTCCAGTAGACGCGCTTGGTCGTGAGCAGCGGCATCACGCCGCCCGACAGGTCGAACCGGATGGTCGCCCCGAAGACCGAGCGGGTGCCTACCCCGGTCCTGTCCCGCCGCTCGTCCCCGTGCTCCCAGATGCGGCGCATGAGGTCGAGGTACTGGTGTTCCCAATGCGGAGCGAGGGTCGTGGACGTGATCATGCGACGGGTTTACCGCCCGCCCGCGCAAGGTTCAAAGCGAACCTTTGCGCTCTGTCCACAAGATCGGCTGCGTAAAGCAAAAAACCCAGCGTTTCCGCTGGGTTCTTGTGCTTCACCAGAAGGTGAAAATGGTCGGGGAAAGAGGATTCGAACCTCCGGCCCCTGCCTCCCGAAGACAGTGCTCTACCAGGCTGAGCTATTCCCCGACCGGAGGGGCAATCCGAAGACCGCCCCGGGCAGGAGGGCGCCTATATAGGGCACTTCCGGGGGTGGCAAGGGGCTTTCACGGAAAATATGACGCTCCCGGAAAAAGTCTGCGCAATCACCCGGAACGCAGCAGCTGCACGCCCCAATCCCGCTCGAACAGATAAAGCAGCAGCCGCGCCGCCTCGCCGCGCGGGCCGGACAGGCCGCCGTCGCGCTCGATCAGCAGGCGGGCGTCGTCATGGGCCAGCGGGAGCAGCTTGGTGATCTGTTCCAGGCTGGCGATGCGGAACGGCGTGTCGCCGGACTGGCGCGTTCCCAGCAGTTCGCCGCCGCCGCGCAGTTGCAGGTCTTCCTCTGCCAGACGAAAACCGTCCTGCGTCTCGCGCATCAGGGCCAGCCGCTGGCGACCGGTTTCGGACAGTTGGTTGCCGCGCAGCAGCAGGCAGGTGGACTTGCCCGATCCGCGCCCCACGCGCCCGCGCAGCTGGTGCAGCTGGGCCAGGCCGAATCGCTCTGCCTGCTCGATCACCATCAGAGTGGCGTTGGGCACATCCACCCCCACCTCGATCACCGTGGTCGCCACCAGCAGGCTGGCCTCCCCGCGTGAGAACCGCTCCATCGCCGCGTCCTTCACTTCGGGCCTCAGCTGGCCGTGAACCAGCGCCACGGCATCGCCGAACCGCTCCTTTAGCGCAGCGTAGCGCGCCTCTGCGGCGGCAAGGTCGTCGGTTTCGCTCTCGTTGACCATGGGGCAGACCCAGTAAGCCTGCTGCCCCGTCTCGATATGGCGGGTGAGCGCACCCACCACGTCGTCCATTCGCTCCACCGCGACCACGCGGGTGTCGATCGCCTGCCGGCCCGGCGGCAGTTCGTCCAGCTTGGAGACTTCCATCTCGCCATATTGCGCCAGCGTCAGCGTGCGCGGGATCGGGGTGGCGGTCATCGCCAGCGTGTGCGGCGCCCGGCGGCCCTTGCGCGCCAGCATCAACCGCTGGCCCACGCCGAAGCGGTGCTGCTCGTCGATCACCACCAGTGCGAGGTTCTTGTAAGCCACGCTGTCCTGGAAGATCGCGTGGGTGCCGACGACGATCTGGATCGAACCGCCCAGCAGCCCCATCAGGATCGCCTCTCGCGCCTTGCCCTTATCGCGCCCGGTCAGCAGCGCGATCTCCACGCCGGTGCCCTGCAACATGCGGCTGAGCGTCTCGTAATGCTGCCGCGCAAGGATCTCGGTGGGCGCCAGCAGCGCGGCCTGCGCGCCTGCCTCCACCGCGATCAGCATCGAGGACAGCGCCACCACCGTCTTGCCCGAACCGACATCGCCCTGCAGCAGCCGTAGCATCGGCGATGCTTGCGCCAGATCGCCCTCTATCTCGCTGATGGACCGCGCCTGCGCGCCTGTCAGCGCGAACGGCAGCTTCAGCTTCGCCCGCAGCGAGCCGTCGCCCACCAAGGGCGTGCCACGCTGCGATCGGTTGCTTTCGCGCACCAGCATCAGCGCCAGAGCATTGGCGAAGAGTTCGTCGTAGGCCAGCCGGTCACGCGCGGGTCCGTTGACGCCGCGATGCGCCTCGGTCAGCGCCGCGCGCCAGATCGGCCAGCCCGTTTTGGCTATCAGGCCGGGTTCGATCCATTCCGGCAGATCCGGCAGGCTTTTCAGCGCCTGTGCCACCAGCCCGGCGGCGCGGCCCTGCGTCAGGCCTTCCGAAAGCGGATAGACTGCCTCGCACAGCTGGCCCACCGGCGCGGACGAATCCTCCGATACATGTTCGGGATGCACCATCTGCAGCATCTGGCCGTACTGGTCGATCCGCCCCGCCACCCAGCGCAGTTCACCCACCGGCAGCTGCTTCTTGCCGGTATAGGATGCGCGACCGAAGTAGGTGATGGTGCAAGTATTGCCGATCGCATCCTCGGCGATGATGCGAAACGGACCGCGCCCGCTGGGAGAGCGATGTTCGCGCACCGTCAGCGCCACGATGACGTTCTCGCCGACAGTTGCTTCATCCAGGTTGGTGATCGCGCGCCGCTCCACGAAGCGGTCGGGCAGGTGATACGCAAGGTCGCGTATGCGCGTCAGGCCCAGCTTTTCCAGCGGTTTGCGCAGCTTGGGGCCGACGCCTTCCAGCGCCTCGACTTCGACGAACAGGGAATTGAGAGCTTCGGGCCGCATGATGCCGCGCCTCTTAGCGCGAGTTTATACCGTTTCGCCAGAGCGCCGGGGAACTTCGCCGCCCCGGCACCTGTTGGCGTCATGCATGTGAAGAAGGAGATGCCCATGCTCTTGCCGCACGGAACCGTGTTCGCGATCGTCGATGGAGAGAAATTCGAGCTCTATCGCAATTCCGGCATGGAGAGCGAACCGCAGCTCACCGCCCTCGACACGCCCGACCTTGAGGCCACCAACTACAGCGCGGCGGCTCGGGACCATGACAAGATTTCCCGTTTCCAGTCCGGCGCGCCCAAGGACCGGCTCGACAACATGGAGGAAGCCGCGCACGCAACCGCCGTGGCGCAATGGTTGAACTCGCAGGTGCTCGCGCGCGAGATCGACAAGCTGGTGGTCGTCGCCGATCCCAAGTCTCTGGGCGAGATGCGCCGGCACTATCACAAGGAGCTGTCCAGCGTGCTGGTGGCCGAAGTGCCCAAGAACCTTGCCGGACGGCCTGCGCAGGAAATCATCAAGGTGCTGCACACCTGATGCAACCTTGCCCATGCCCGCGCCGCACGGTATCGGCGCGGGCATGACCGAACTTTCCCCCCGCCTCGCCCGCCTCAAGTTTCGCGCCTGGCATCGCGGCACGCGCGAGGCGGACTACATGATCGGCTGCTTCTTCGACCGCTTTCATTCCGAATGGACGGAATCAGACATCGATCTGTTTGAGCGGATGATCGAGGAAGAGGACGTCGACATCATGGCGTGGGCGCTGGGCACTCAGAGCATTCCCGAAGAATACCGCGGGCCAATGCTCGACCGCATGATGAAGCTCGATTACGTCGAGATCCCGCGCGACTGAACGGGCGTCACAGTCCGCCGAGGATGTGCCCGCCGTCCACCGGGATCACCACGCCGGTCATGTAACGCGATTCGTCTCCGCACAGCAGCCGGAGTGGCCCGTCCAGATCCTCGAACCGCCCAAAGCGCCTCTGCGGGATGCGCCTGGCCATAGCCTCGCCCAGCGGGCTGCTCAGGAAGTCGCGGTTCATGTCGGTGGCGAAATAGCCCGGTGCCAGTGCGTTGACGCGGATGCCATAGCGCGCCAGTTCCAGCGCCATCTGCCGCGTCATCTGCACCACCCCGGCCTTGCTCATTGCATAGACCGCCAGTTGCCCGCCCTGCGCAAGCCCGAGGATGGAAGCGATGTTGACGATCGCGCCGCCCTCTCCCCGATCCCGCATGCCGCGCGCCACCTCGGTGGCGACAAGGAAGGCGCCGCGCAGGTTGGCGTTCATGATGTGGTCGTAATCCTCTACCGTCGCGTCGAGGACCGGCTGCGCACTGGATACGCCGGCGTTGTTCACCAGCACGTCGATATTGCCTGCCTGCGCCACGGCACTGCGGATGCTGTCGGCGTCGGTCACGTCGAGGGGCACGCAAGTGGCATCACCGATCTCTGCCGCCAGTTCCTGCAAAGCGTCCATCCTTCGGGCAGCAAGCACCACATGCGCTCCCGCCGCGCTCAGGACATGGGCGAAGTGTCGACCTAGGCCGCTGGATGCGCCGGTGACGAGTACGCGCTTGCCGTTCATTGCTCCATCCTTCCCGTCGTCCCGGACTTGATCCGGGACCGCTGGCAGGGCACCGACCCGCTCCCGGCCCCACTCTCGGAAGGGCCCCATGCACGATGCGTTCATCTAAAGACCGCCAGCGGTCCCGGATCAAGTCCGGACGACGCCGACGTTGCAAGACGATTGTATTTCGCAACCGGCCCGCATATCCCGCCTTTCACCTCTGTCATGACTGATTTTTCCCGCATCATCACGGCCTCGGCGCCGCTGACCCTCGCCTCGGTCACTCGCGGTTCGCAGCCGCTGGTCATGGCCGACCTTGCCCGCGCCATCGCTGCCAAAGGCCGCGCCGTCTTCGTCGCGGACAACGACCAGGCCATGAGCGCCGTCGCCAGCGCCGCGCAGTTCTTCGCGCCGGAGCTGGAGGTGATAGAGTTCCCCGCGTGGGACTGCCTGCCTTACGACCGCGCCAGCCCTGCCCTGTCGGTCAGCGCCCGCCGCCTAGCCGCGCTTCACGCGCTGCAGCTCAAGCGG
The DNA here is from genome assembly GCF_050433305.1 of Novosphingobium gossypii. Lineage (NCBI taxonomy): Bacteria > Pseudomonadati > Pseudomonadota > Alphaproteobacteria > Sphingomonadales > Sphingomonadaceae > Novosphingobium > Novosphingobium gossypii. The sequence continues at coordinate 968,032 of NZ_JBNPXM010000001.1, forward strand.
CAGGGCCCGCAGTTGCTTGTCACCACCACGAACGCCCTGCTCCAGCGCGTGCTGACGCCGTTCCGCATCCGCGAATCGGTGCGCCTGCTGAAGCCGGGGATGGAAGTGGGCCACGAAAGCCTGATCGCGCTGCTGCGCCGCCAGGGCTACCAGCGCACCGACACCGCGATCGATGCGGGCGAGTTCGCGGTGCGCGGGTCGATCTTCGACATCGTGCCTTCGGGGCTGGAAGGCGGCCTGCGCCTCGACTTCTTCGGGGACGAGCTGGAAACGCTGCGCCTGTTCGATACCGGCACCCAGCGCTCCACGGGCACGATCCCCGATCATCTGCTGCTCCCCGCCAGCGAGGCCCTGCTCGACGACGATACCGTCAAGCGGTTCCGCACCCGCTATCGTGAGATGTTCGGCGCCAACGCCACCGCCGATCCGCTTTATCAGGCGGTCAGCGACGGTCGCCGCCTTGCCGGCATGGAGCACTGGCTCCCGCTGTTCGAGGACCGGCTGGTCACCCTGTTCGACCACCTTGGACCCGACGACCTGATCGTCATGGACAGTGCCGCCCTTGGTGCTGCGGACGAGCGGCTGAACGATATTGCGGACTATCACAAGGCCCGCCTCGACACGTCGGGCCAGAAAGCCGGGTCCTACCGCCCGCTGAAGACCGACGCGCTCTATCTGGGCAAGGACGAATTCGACGAACTGGTGGCCGCCCACCCCGTCCATCGCGCCGATCCCTTCGCCCAGCCGGAAAGCGCGAAGGTCATTGACTTCGGCTTCGGCAATGCCCGCGATTTCACACCCGAACGCGCCCGCGGTGACAATGCGTATGAGGCAGCTTCGAAGCACCTTCACGCCGTTGCCAAGTCGGGGCGAAAGGCGATCCTTGCGGCCTATTCCCCCGGCAGCCGCGCGCGCCTCGTCTCGATCCTCGGCGAAGCACAGGGACCGGAACCGCGCGTAGCGGAAACGTGGCAGGAAGCGCTCGGCCTTGCCGTGCAGGGCCGCTCCGCCGCGCTGGTGCTGCCGCTGGAAACCGGCTTTTCCAACGATGCCGTAGAAGTCGTCACCGAGCAGGACATTCTGGGCGACCGCCTTGTCCGCCGAAAGAAAAAGAAGAAGGATTCCGACGCCTTCCTCGCCGAACTGGCGGCACTGACACCGGGCGATCTGGTCGTCCACATGGACCACGGCATCGGCAAGTACGAAGGCCTGCAGTCGATCCCGGTCGGCAAATCCCCGCACGACTGCGTGATGCTGACGTATGCGGGCGGCGACAAGCTCTACATCCCGGTCGAAAACCTCGACGTCCTCTCCCGCTACGGCAGCGAGGCGGAAGGTGTCGCGCTCGACAAGCTGGGCGGAGAAGCATGGCAGAAGCGCCGCGCCCGCCTGAAGGAGCGCATCCGCGAGATCGCGGGCGAGCTGATGAAGACCGCCGCCGAACGCGCCCTGCGTCAGGCCCCGGCCCTCGTCGCCGACGAATCGAGCTTCAACCAGTTCGTAGACCGCTTCCCCTGGCAGGAAACCGAAGATCAGGAAGCCGCGATCGCCGATACGCTGGAAGACCTTTCCAGCGGCAGGCCCATGGACCGTCTGGTCTGCGGCGACGTCGGCTTCGGCAAGACCGAAGTGGCCCTGCGCGCGGCCTTCGTCGCGGCCATGGCCGGCCAGCAGGTCGCCGTCGTCGCGCCCACCACGCTATTGGCGCGCCAGCACTTCTCTGGCTTTGCGGACCGCTTCAACGGCTTCCCGCTCAAAGTCGGTCGTCTTTCGCGCCTTGTGCCGGAAAAGGAAGCCAAGGCCACGCGTGACGGGCTTGCAGACGGCACCATGGACGTCGTTTGCGGTACGCACGCGATCCTGTCCAAGACCGTCAGCTTCAAGCGCCTTGGCCTCGTCATCGTCGACGAGGAGCAGCGCTTCGGCGTCAATCACAAGGAAAAGCTGAAGCAGTTGCGCGCCGACGTGCATGTGCTGACGCTTACTGCCACGCCCATCCCCCGCACGCTGCAGATGGCGATGTCGGGCCTGCGCGAGCTCTCCACCATCCAGACCCCGCCGGTAGACCGCCTTGCGGTGCGCACTTACGTGATGGAGTGGGATGAAATGGTGATGCGCGAAGCCCTGCTGCGCGAACACCATCGCGGCGGCCAGAGCTTCATCGTCGTCCCCCGCATCTCCGACATGGCCGAGATCGAGGACTGGCTGCACAAGAACGTGCCTGAGGTGAAGTACATTTCCGCGCACGGCCAGATGTCGGCGGGCGACGTGGAAGAGCGCATGAGCGCCTTCTACGAGGGCAAGTACGAGGTGCTGCTCTCCACCACGATCGTCGAATCGGGCATCGACATTCCGCGCGCCAACACGATCATCATCCACCGAGCCGATCGCTTCGGCCTTGCCCAGCTGTACCAGCTGCGCGGGCGCGTGGGCCGATCGAAGCTGCGCGCCTACGCCTACCTGACGACGCCCGCCGACCGGGCGCTGTCCGAAGTGGCGGAAAAGCGCCTGAAGGTGCTGGGCGATCTCGATTCGCTGGGCGCAGGCTTCCAGCTGGCCAGCCACGATCTCGACATTCGCGGCGCGGGCAACCTGCTGGGCGACGAGCAGTCCGGTCACATCCGCGAAGTGGGCTTCGAACTCTACCAGTCGATGCTGGAAGACGCGATCCTGGCCGCGCGCGCAGGCGGCGTCGGGCTGGAGAAGGACACCAGCGGCCTGTCGCCGCAGATCACCGTCGAAGCGCCGATCATGATCCCGGAAGACTACGTGCCGGACCTTGCCGTCCGCATGGCGCTCTACCGCCGCCTCAACGATGCAGAGAGCAAGGACGAGATCGAATCGCTCTCCGCCGAAATGATCGACCGCTTTGGCCCCCTGCCCCAGCCGACCGCGAACCTCGTCCAGCTGATCCAGATCAAGCGGCAGGCGATCGAAGCGCACATCGCCAAGATCGACGTCGGCCCGCGCGGCACGCTGGTCAGCTTCCACAACGACAGCTTCCCCAATCCGGCGGGGCTGATCGCCTATGCGGAAAGACTGAACGGCACGGTGAAGCTGCGGCCCGACAACAAGCTGGTTTTGCAACGCGCCTGGGGCGATCCCAAGAGCAGGCTCAACGGGTTGCTGCAGCTTACCAAGGGGTTGAGTGCGGTGGCGCGGAAGGGGTGATTTATGCAGGGGTTTACCACCCCTGCACCCCGTATATCGTCGAGGTTGCGCGTGCAGGGGCGTTCTCCTCTCATTGCAACGGGTCGGGTCGATGGCGTGCGGCGCTTTTCCCTCACCCCGTCACCCTGAACTTGTTTCAGGGTGTCCTCGGGCAACGGGGCAGCGGCGGGAGTGCAGGCGGCTATGCCTCCCTGCTTTCCTTCTTCCCTTCAGCCCGTGCCAGCTTCGCGAACATCGCCGCACTCATTGGCTGCGCCCTCAGAAAGCCCTGGAAGTACGCACACCCTTCCCGCGCGGCGACTTGGCGCTGGCCTTCTTCCTCGATCCCTTCGGCGATCACTTCAAGGTCGAGAGCCCGGGCCATCGCCACGATGGCGCGCAGGACAGCCACGTCGCGGCGGTCGGTGGTCACGCCGTCGATCATCGAGCGGTCCAGCTTCAGGTAGTGGATCGGCAGCACCTTGAGGTAGCGGAAGTTGCAGAAGCCCGCCCCGAAATCGTCCAGCGCGATGCGGATGCCCTGGGCGGAAAACTCCGCCATCGTCTGCGCCACCATCTCTATGTCGGCGATCAGCGCCTGCTCGGTGATTTCGAGCGTCAACTGCCGCAGGGGAAAGCCGCTTTCCCGAATAAGCTCGAACATCTGGCGGGTGTAGCTGGCGAAGGCGAGATCGGCGGGGGTCACGTTGATCGACAGCCGCAGCTTTCCCGGCCAGTCGCGTGCTGCGAACATCGCCTTGCGCGCAATGTGGCGCGACAGCGGGCCGATGTGGTCCGCTCGCTCTGCAATCGCGAACAGCGCGCCGGCGCCGATGCGGCCAAGATCCGGGTGGTTCCAGCGCGCCAGTGCTTCGGCCCCGGTCAGCCGATCGTCCGCGAGGTTGAACTGGGGCTGGAACAGCACTTCGATCTCGTCCCGGTCGATCGCGACGAGGAGGTCCGCTTCCAGCTGCTGCGCCGAACGGCCGGGCGGAGTCACCTCGCCGTCGGCCCAGGCGAGGCGGGCGCCGGTCTGTTCGTAAGCTTCGCCCAGCGCGTGGCCCAGCCGGTCGAGCATGGATTCCACGCTTTCGCCGGTCAAGGCGCGGATCAGCGCCACGCGCGGGGACAGACGCAGCACGCCCGAACTGACCGGAATGGGCCGCGCGATCATGTCCGCCAGTTGGTCCGCCACCAGCTGCCAGCGCTCGCGGCTGCATGCCTCGTTGGCGATGAGGACGAAGCTGCCGCCCCCCGCCCGCGCCAGCAGCCATGGCCCGTCCAGTTCCTGTTCCGCAAAGTGGCCGATGCGCGCGGCGACTTCCTCCAGCGCGCCGTCGCCCGCAGCCTCCCCATACGCCATGTTGATGGCATCCAGCCGGCGCAGGCTGAGCAGCATGGCGTGGACGTGCGCCAGGTGCGGCATCAGTGCCGGGTCTTCGCGCCATGCGGCAATACGGTCGTGAACCGCCTCAAGCCCGGGGATGCCGGACAGGCGGTCTTCGATCCGCTTGGCCGGATTGCGGACTTTCTGGTTCACTTTGGAGCTGTTCGGTTTTGCGCCCATCGGGTGGCCATAGCCCAAACCCCTTGCAAAACCCTTCAAAATTCTACAGCCGAAACGCCTGCCCGGTCCCGCATTGGGACCGTAAGCCTTTGCAGGAAACGTGATGAGCAACGACTCGAAACTGGCGCTTATCGTCTCGGACAGCGCCAAGGCGCAGGACGGGGCACGGGCGCTGCTCGATTCGCACCCCTGGGTTCCTGCCAACGAGGCCGACGTGCTGGTGGTGCTGGGGGGCGACGGCTTCCTGCTGCACGTCCTGCACGACCTGCTGGATCGCGGCATCAACAAGCCCGTCTACGGCATGAACCTTGGCACTATCGGCTTCCTGATGAACGGCCCGCTGGAAGATGGTGAGACGATGGCCGGGCGGGTGGTCGAGGCGCATCGCGTGCCGGTGCGCCCGCTGTGCATGGATGCGATCACGCAAAGCGGGCAGAAATTCAGCTATTACGCCTTCAACGAAGTGTCACTGCTGCGGGAAACACGCCAGACCGCCAAGCTTGAGATTCGCATCAACGGCCGCGTCCGGATGGAGGAACTTGCGGGAGACGGCATCCTGCTGGCGACGCCGGTCGGCTCCACCGCCTACAACCTGTCCGCACACGGGCCGATCCTGCCGCTGGGATCGCGCATGGTGGCGATGACGCCGCTCAACCCGTTCCGCCCGCGCCGCTGGAAAGGCGCGATCCTGCCCGAGAGCGCGCAGGTGGAACTGCGCATCCTGGAACCCGGCAAGCGCCCGGTCGCCGCCGTGGCCGACCAAAAGGAAGTGCGCGACGTCGCCGTGGTGCGCATCAACGCCACCGCCGAAAAGGAACTGACGCTGCTGTTCGATCCCGGCTTCACGCTGGAAGAGCGGATCTTCGCCGAGCAGTTCCAGGTCTGAGAAAAATTTACGCGCAGGATCAGATTTTTGCGTTCATGGGGTTGCCAAGGCTGAGGAAGCTGTTATTGGCGCACCCCTGCCCGGCGGTGGTAACACTGACAGGCTGCTCCCCGATAGCTCAGCGGTAGAGCATTCGACTGTTAATCGAATGGCCGTAGGTTCGAATCCTACTCGGGGAGCCAACTTCTTCCAGACAGACCGGCACAATCACCCCCTCTGGGGCGCCGCTGTCTTGCGCCCTGCCCTCCAAGGGATCGCCCCCTAGATCAGTCCTTTCGCCCGCAACGAAACATGGCCGCTGCTGCTGATGATGACATGGTCGATGACCGTCACCCCCATCAGGCGCCCTGCTTCGGCGATCCGGTTCGTGAGCGCAATGTCCTCGCTGCTCGGCTCGGGATTGCCGCTGGGGTGGTTGTGGACCAGGATCAGGCCGCAGGCACCGGAATCCAGCGCATGATGAATAACCTCGCGCGGGTGGACGGAAGCTTCGTCGATGGTGCCCTCGCTGATGTGCTCATCGCGGATCAGCTTGTGGTGCGTGTCGAGATAGAGCACCCGGACCCGCTCGCGCTTCAGGTGCGCCATGTCGATCGACAGATAGTCGATCACGGCATGCCAACTGCCGAGGATGGGCTGGTCGCGAATCTGCGCCCGCGCCATCCGCATCGCCGCCACCATCCCGATCTTGATCACGCCTACGCTTGCCGGGCCGACGCCGGGCACCTGCAGCAGGGCGGTGGGATCGGCGTTCAGCACCGCCGGCAGCGATCCGAACCGCTTGATGAGCTTCTTTGCGGTAGGTTTCGTGTCCCCCTTCCTGATCGCCCCGAAGAGCATGAACTCCAGCACCTCATAGTCGGCCAAGGCATCCGCGCCGCCCTCGATCAAGCGGGCGCGCAGACGGGAGCGGTGCCCGATGCCGTGAAACTCGGGATCGGGCTCCTTGTGCGTGCGCGGCGCGCGGTTCGAACCGTGCCGCGATGGGGAAGGCGCAGCGCTTGCCGGCGCCCATTGGGCCGCCACCCCCTCGCGCAGTCTCGACCACAGCCCCCGGCGCGGCTCGGTGCGGCTCTCTTCATAGGACGGTGGGCCGATGGGAACGTCGTTTTTCAAGATGCCGGCCTGCGTGACTGAACTTTCCGCATCGTGAAAACGGCTGCCGCGCTCGTGGCAAATTAACAAACGACAAGCGGGTGCACCTGAAGCCGAAGGACGCGGCCAAGGCAGCGCTGATCCCGAAATCTCCCAACCGCAGACAAGGCTCCCAAACGGGCAGGTTGAGCCTGCGCGGGGCGGAAAACAGCCATTTTTCGGCATGATGCGCCAAATGGGCAAGCGGCGGCGATATGGACGCTCAAACGGGCATCGTGTAACAATTCAGAAATCATAAAGGCCATGGCGGTCCCGGAGCGCGTATGCCGACGATTTCGATCTGCATTCCGACATTCAATCGCGCGGCTTTGCTGATCGAACTTCTGGACAGCATAGTCGCACAGAACATGAATCAGGTCGAAGTCGTCGTCAGCGACGATGCATCGACCGACGATACTGCGCAGGTTCTTGCCCGCTACGGTTCGCGCTTGCCCCGGTTCAGGTATATGCGCCAGCCCTGCAATCTGGGCGTCGATCGCAACGTGGCGGCGGTAACTGCCGCTGCCACCGGCGACTATGTCTGGCTGGTGGGCGACGACGACCGGATCGAGCCGGGCGGCATCCGCCGCGTGATGGAGGCGCTGGAGCGCTGGCCCGACACCGTGGCGCTGACCGTCGGTGTGATCGACTACGACCGGCTCATGCAGGGCATCACCGGCATCCGACCCATGCCGGAAACGCAGACCTTTTCCGGCGCCGGCGCTGCCTTCAGCCGCATCGCCGAGCTGCTCGGCTACATTTCCGCCACCCTGGTGAAGCGGGATGCATGGCAAGTGGCCGCCGCCGACCCACGCGCGCGGGCGATGGACAACCTCTATTCCCCGGTCTTCATTGCCGGCCTTGCAGTGGGCGCACGGGGGACCTGGGGCGTGGTGCGGGAGCCTTGCGTCGGCTTCCGGTCCGGCAACGACCAGCTCAAGCGGCGGGTCGGCTGGCTGGAGCGGCTGCGGATCGACGTGCGCGGCTATGACGAAATCGCGGCCATGCTCTTCCCCCATGATCCCAAGGTGCGCAGGGCAGCCGCACGGCGAATCTTCGATACGCATGTGATTGCGCGCATCGTCAACGCGAAGGCCTGCGGAGAGACGCGCGGCGACACGCTTCAGGCCGCCGCCTACCTGATCCGGCGCTATGCCGCCCAGCCGCGCCTGTGGACGCTGGCGCTGCCGTTGTTGCTGGCACCCGGACGGACGGTGCGGGCGCTGCGCCACGCCTATCAACGGGTGCTGCCGTGTTCCGGGGCAAGGCGGGCGCATCGGCTGACGCTCCAGCGCGCGCAGCCTGCCGCCTAGTTTCTTCCAAGCCTTCCATCGGGAGTATTCGCCATCGGCCTCTTCGGTACCCATGCACGCCCCGTCCCGCTTCCCGACGAGGACGACGCGCCCGGCGACTTCGGCATCCTTCACCCGCTGGGGGCCACATCGCGGCACAGCCTGCACGATCGCCTCGCCGCGCCGGGCATGGCATCGTCCCGCCGCCTTCTGCCGTGCGAGCCTATCCTGCCCACCGCCGATGCGATCGCCCCCTACCTGCGGTTGATCGACAAGGCTCGGATGTATTCCAATCAGGGACCGCTGGTGCGGCTGCTTCAGCAGCGCATGGCCACTTTGCTGAGCCTGCCCGCCGACACGTTGGTGGCGGCAAGCTCGGGCACCGCGGCGCTGACCGCCGCAATCCTTGCCCATGCCGGAGAGGCCAGCACGGAGCGCCCGCTGGCGCTGTGCCCGGCCTATACGTTCGTGGCCACGGCCACGGCGGCGCGGCATTGCGGCTATGAGCCATACCTTGCCGACGTCAGCGCGCAGACGTGGACGCTGGACCCGGATCAGGTGACGCGCCATCCGATGCTGGCGCGCATCGGCGTGGTCATCCCCGTCAGCGCCTATGGGCGCCCCCTGGACGTGGCTGCATGGAGCCGCTTCCAGCAGGAGACAAGTATCCCCGTCGTCATCGATGCCGCCGCCGCGATCGAGGCACTGGCGACCGGGACAATGCGCCCCGAACCCAACGTGCCGCTGGCGCTCAGCTTCCACGCCACCAAGGCGTTCGGCTGCGGCGAAGGCGGTTGCATCGTGTGGTCCGATCCCGCGCTCGCCGCCGACGCGCGGCAGGCCACGAACTTCGGCTTTGGCGATTCGCGCAACAGCACGGCGGCCAGCCTCAACGGCAAGATGAGTGAATATCACGCCGCCGTGGCGCTGGCCGAACTGGACGGCTGGGCGGCCAAGCGCGCCGCCTTCGCCCGCGCTGCGCAGGCCTATCGCGCCGCCGCCGCGCGCGAAGGCCTGCCTGCCGACACGCTCATGGCGCATCCTGACGTGGCTTCGGCCTACATCCTGCACCGACGGCGTGACGCACGATCAGCGGAACGGCTGCGCGTCGCGCTGGATGCGGCTAATATCGAGGCACGGTTGTGGTACGGCCACGGCCTGCACCGGCACGATCACCTCCTGAATGCCCCGCGCGACGCGCTTCCCGAAACGGAGCGCCTTGCGGGGGCCATGCTGGGCCTGCCGATGGGCTGCGGGCTTGGCGCTGCGGACATCGCGCGGGTGGTGGCGGTACTGGCCGCCAATCGCGAGGAGATCGCACCTGAAACCGAAACCCTCGTTCGCGAGCTTTCCGTGCAGGGCTAACCCGCCGTCGGCACCGGCAGGCTTGCGTAGAGGAGCGCGGCCTGCTCGTCCCACCGATGACTGGCAGCCATCGCCCTGCCCGCTGCGATCATGGCGGTGCGATGCGGGGAATCGTCCAGCACGGATCGCACCGCACGCACCAGCGAATCGATGGACAGCGGATCGCAGTATACCGCGCTCGTGCCGCAGCGCTCCCACATCGGGGCGATGTTCGACACCACCACGGGGCATCCGAAATGCGCCGCCTCCACCGGGGGCAGCGGGCAGGCTTCGTAGAGCGAGGGAAACAGCATGACCCGCGCCTTGCGATATATCCGCGAGAGGCGCTGCGCATCGTTGATCTGCCCGAGGAAGTGGATGCGATCGGCGACGTCCGGCGGCACCGGCCGATCCGGCTGGCGCAGGACATGCCCCGATGCGCCGACGAACACGAAGTGGAGCCCGTCCTCCCGCGCCAGCCGGATCGCTGCCGCCAGCGTCCTGCCGAAGTTCTTGCGATGGGAAAGCGACCCCACGTAGAGGCCGAAGGGCTCGGTCGGCAAAGCATCGGGCGCGGCTTCTGCCCCGCCCGCCCCGACCGCCTCTGCCGTCAGCACGCACTCGCCGCTCCAGCCGCCGTTGGGCGCCACGGCCAGCCGTGCCCCAGCAGCGGGGCTGAGCGCCGTCAGGCGTTCGCACTCGGTTTGCGACACCGTGAATATCCGGCGCGCCCGCTGCATCACCAAGGGCAGCATCCAGCGATGCGCCAGCCGATACCGCAGCGTGTATGCGCCCGGATGATCCAGGAACGACACATCGTGGATCATCACCGCAACCGCCACATCGCGGCGCAGCAGCGACAGCGCGGGCGCACTGTTCCCCAGGCACAGCAACGTGCCGTTCCGCGCGCGGATGGGGAGGTCCATCTGCTCCCAAAGCACACCCGTGCGGCGCCCGACGACCTCGACCGGGATATGGCGCAGCGCCAGTTCCTGCACCCACGGCCCCGGCGGCACCATCAGCACGACATCGGCGGTCACTTCGCCCCGCCCCGCCATGGCGTCGATCTGGCGCGTGATCTCCCCCGCGACGCGCTGGACGCCGGTGGCCTGCTGCACCACGAACCGGCCATTGATGAACAGTCGCGGTCGCTGGAGACGCGGATCGACCGCTGCTGGCCGCGCAGTTCTGCCTGAAAGCCGACGCGATGCGCCATCCGGGTTCAGCATTTCACGAAGCCATGGAAGTTCTGCCATCGCTCGATCCGTATTTCTGGCAGGAAGCCGCTGTCGCCCGGCATCTTCATTCGCCGATCCGCCATGGCGCTCCAACGGCTCTTAGGGGGTACGCCCGAGGGGTGCCCGACACCAAAGTGATAGGCCCTTCATCGCAGTGGTCGTCGTCCCGGCGGCGCAGGATAAGGTTGCGGATTACCGGTGTCCGGTCGTTTCGCTGGACAGAGCCGCGTTCGGTCGAGGTGCGCCATGCAGGAAATCCATTCATCGAAAGACAGGACGCAGGGCCGGTTGCCAAAACGGCGCGGCGCGGCGTGCGCAGAGCTCGATTATCGCCAGTTCGCGCTGGTTTCGCAGCAGCTGACGGCAAGCTATGCGCGGCTGTCGGCGATGGGCATGCCGCAGCACGCGGTCGCCACCGCCATGCTGGGTGCCACGGTCAACCTTTACGAATGCTTCGGCATGACGGCAGAGTTGCCGGCGGTCCTGCGCGCGCTGGCAGACCGGCTTGAACAGTCGGGAGTACCCCTTTCGTAGCGCCCCCTTTGCGCCTCTTCGCCGCCTGCGGAGGATGGCATAACCTGCGGGAAGACAAGGCGGACTTCCCCTTCCTGCCATATTTCCATGGCGGGCTGGGCAAGCGAGCGGCGACTGCAAGGATGCCAGATGACGCTCGCCGATACGCCGACCCTCGACCGATCCCGGCGTTCCCCACTGCTGCCCGCAGCCCCTCTGCAACAGGTGGAGAGTGGCGCGCAGCCGCAGGCGCGCCCGGCCTTCAACCATCGCGTCGGCATCTTCAACGTCAAATACAGCCCCAATCTGGGCGACGGAATCATCGCGCAGTGCCTGGAAGGCGAGCTGCGGCGCGCCGATCCGCGGATCGTGCCGACATCGATCGACCTTGCCGGACGCAGCGGCTTCGACACCGGCCACGGCAAACATCGCGCCCGGCTGCTTTCACTTATCGAGCGCCTGCCCCGCCCCCTCCGTGCGCGACTGGTTCCAGCGCTGCTGGTCACGCTGGTGCGGCTGCGCCTGACGCCGCGCTGGCAGACGCAACTGAGCGCCTGTGACAGCGTGGTCATCGGCGGCGGAGCGCTGTTCCAGGATGTCGACCAGAACTTCCCGGTCAAGCTGGCGGAAGCCTTGCGGCTGGCCAATGCGCGCGGGCTGCCGGTTGCCGTCGCCAGCGTAGGTGTTACCGGGCACTGGTCTCAGGCAGGGCGCAGGCGGCTGGTATCGCGGTTGAAAGCGGCGCGGATGGTCGGGCTTTCCGTGCGTGACACCGCCTCTGCAGGCACATGGCGGTCGGTGATTGGCGTGGGCGAAGCGGCGATTGCGCCCGATCCCGGCCTGCTCGCAGCATACCATTACGGTCTGCCCGCCACCGAGCCGCGAACCCGCCCGCGCGTGGGCTTGTGCGTCACAGCGCCGCTTGCGCTGCGGCTGCACCACGAAGGCGCGCACGACGACCGCCATCTGGAAGTCTGGACCACGGCCCTTGCGCGGCAGCTGTCGGCGCTTGGCAACGATGTGGTGCTGTTCACCAACGGCAGCCCCGAAGACCGCCTGTTCCGCGACCGGATCAGGACGCGGCTGGGGGATGACCCGGCGATCCGCTTCGCTCCCGACTTTGCCGTGCCGCAGGACCTCGCCCATTGCCTGGCGACCTGCGACTGCGTGATGGCGCATCGCCTGCATGCTTGCATCGTCGCTTACTCCTACCGGGTGCCGACCGTCGGCTTTGCGTGGGACGGCAAGCTGCGCAGCTTCTTCGAGCAGACCGGGCGAGGTGATTTCGTGATCGACCCGCGCGAAGCCAGTCCGCCGCACACTGCCGAACTTGCCATCAAAGCGATGGCGCAGGGCGTCGATCCGCAGCGGCACGGCGAACTGCTGGACCGCGCGGGCACCGCCATCCACACGCTGGCAGGGCAGCTGGTCGGCGCGCGATGATCGAGCGTATCGTCGTCATCAACGACCTGTCCCGGCCCCAGGGAGGCGCGTCGCAACTGGCGCTTGAATCGGCCGTCCAGTTCGCCCGCCGGGGGCACCGGGTGACGCTGCTGTGCGGCTCGGGCGACGATCCCGCACTGGCTGAGCAAGGCATCGAGGTGGTCGCGCTGGGGCAGGAACGGCTGCTTGAGGGCAACCGCGCCGTGGCGATGCTGCGCGGGCTCTACAACCGGCCTGCCGCTGCGATGGTGCGTAACTGGATCGCGCGCAACGATACACCGCGCACCATCTATCACGTCCACGGCTGGTCGCAGATCCTGTCGCCCGCGCTGTTCAACGGGCTGCTGCCGGTGAAGGCGCGCACGCTGGTCCATGCCCATGACTTCTTCCTGACCTGCCCGAACGGCGCGATGTTCCACTTCGGCAAGGACGCCCCCTGCCCTGCAACGCCGATGAGCGCCGCCTGCATTGCATCCGCCTGCGACCGGCGCGGCAAGGCATCGAAGGCCTGGCGGCTGGCGCGGCAGGGCATACAGAATGCAGCGCTGGCGGACTTTCCCATGCCGATGCTGCTCATCCATGCCGGCATGAAGCGCTACTTCGCCCGCTCCGGCATCGCGGCGCAGGACATGGCCGTGGTGCCCAATCCGGTGCGCGCGTTCGTGCCGGAGCGTGTGCCTGCCGAGAACAACCGCACCGTGCTGTTCGTCGGGCGGCTGGAAGCGACCAAGGGGATCGACCTTGCCGCCGAAGCCTGCCGCCGCGCGGGCGTGCGGCTGATCGCGGTGGGCAGCGGCGCGCTGGGAGACGAGCTTGCCCGGCGCTATCCCGAGATGGACTGGGTGGGGCGGCGCGACCATGCCGGGATCGGCGCGCTGGCGGCGAAAGCTCGCGTTGCGGTCATGCCCAGCCGCCACATCGAACCGTTCGGCCTGGCCGCCGTCGAAGCGCTGTGGAGCGGCATCCCCGTCATCGCGTCCGCCGATTCGCTGCTGGCGTCCGATATTGTCGGCGCGGATGCGGGCATGGCCCTCAATCCGCGCGATCTGGATGCCTTTGCGGCGGCATTGCGCACGATGTTCGACGACGATGCCCGCACCCGTCGCATGAGCATCAACGCGCATGAACGCACCGGCCATCTGGCACTGGAGCCAGACCAGTGGATCGACGCCCTGCTGGATGCTTACGCCGGCTATCTGGAAGCGGGCCGCACCGGACTTGCCGCCGCCGTCCAGCGTCATGTCGCGCCGGGGGATACGGTCGCCGCGCCCGCGCGCCCTTCGCCAAGATTGGTCCCGCAGACTCTGGCGGCGATGGAGGAAGGTTGAGGAATGCGCATCCACGTCGTCTTTGCAACTCTGGGCCGGGCGTCCCTGCTGGCGCACACGGTGGACCGCATGGCCGACCAAACGCGCCGGCCGGACGGCGTTCTGGTTTCCGCCACCGCGCCTGCCGACTTCGATGGTTTCGGACGGGCGGCACCGATGACGCAGGTGGTCCTAGGCCCGCGCGGCCTGTGTCGCCAGCGCAACAACGCCCTGCGCCATCTTGCGGGAGAGAGCAATGTCATCGTCTTCCTAGACGACGATTTCGTGCCGCATAACGACTACCTCGCTGTGATCGAGGAGACGTTCCGCGATCCCGCGATCGTCGGCGCTACGGGCGACCTGCTGGCAGACGGCATCCACGGAGACGAAATCCCCTTCGATCAGGCGGCCCGGCGGCTGGACGGCCATGATCTGCCGGTGCATGCGCACCTGCGACCCCGACGCGCGCTGTACGGCTGCAACATGGCGATCCGCCTGTCGGCAGCGGAAGGCCTGCTGTTCGACGAGGCACTGCCCCTGTACGGGTGGCAGGAAGACATCGATTTCACCGTGCAACTGGGCCGCCGGGGACGGCTGGTTTCGGGCGATCGGCTGACCGGCATTCACCTTGGCACCCGCAGCGCGCGGTCGCCGGGCAAGCGGCTGGGCTATTCGCAGATCGCGAACCTCGTCCATCTGTGGCGCAAGGGCACGATGCAGCCCAGCCTGGGCCAACGCCTGCTGTTGCAGAACCTTGCGTCCAACGCGCTGCGCAGCCTCTTTCCCGAATCGCATATCGACCGGCGCGGGCGGCTGCTGGGCAACCTCATCGCCATCGCCGATCTGACCACCGGCCGGATCGATCCGCGCAAGGTGGAACGGCTGTGACCGCTGCGTCGCTCGGGGCCTGCCCCGCGTGAGCAAGGCAGGGATCGCGCGGGGCGCCGCTGCGCTGGGCATGACGCGGGTGGTGATCAACCTGGCGAACCTTGGCGCGCTGGTGCTGCTGGCACGGCTGCTGACGCCGCAGGACTTCGGCCTCGTCGCCATCTGCACGACGGTGCTGAGCGTCCTTGTGGCGATGACCGAGTTGTCGATGGGCTCGGCGCTGGTACAGCGCGCAGAGACCACGCAGGAGCACATCGACACCGCCTGGACGATGGCGATGATCCGAGGCCTGCTGATCGCGGCGGGCTTCGCGCTGGCGGCGATCCCGCTCTCGCGCCTTTACGGCGATGCCCGGCTGGCCCCGCTGTTCGTCCTATCGGGCATCACAGGAGCGATGAGTGGGATGGGCAGTCCGCTGGTCACGCTGTGCACCCGACAGATGAGCTTCCGGCCGATGATCACGATGCAGATCGTCCAGAAGCTGTCCGCCGTGGCGCTGTCGATCGCGCTGGCGCTGTGGCTGCGCAATTACTGGGCGATCGTTCTGGGCAGCGCCATCGGCGGGGCGATCTCCACCCTGCTGAGCTATTTCGTGATCCCCTACAGGCCGCGCTTCACGCTGGCCCGCTCGCGTGAGTTGCTGGGGTTTTCGTCGTGGCTGTTCGTGGGGCAGGCGGCCAGCGCGCTGAACTGGCGGTTTGACCAGTTGGTGATCGGCCTGTTCCTGCCGCCCGCGCAGCTGGGCGCCTATTCCATGGCAGAGACGATCTCCGCCCTCCCCACGCGTGAAGCGACGGCGCCGCTGATCCAGACCCTGTTCCCCAGCTTTGCAAGGATGCAGGGCGATCGCGATCGGCTGCGCAATGCCTACCAGACGGCGCTGGGTGCGGTGGGCGTGATAGCCCTGCCGGTAGCGGTGGGCTTCATGCTGCTGGCCGACCCTTTCGTGCGGCTGGCGCTGGGGCCGAAATGGCTGATGGCCGTGCCGCTCATCAAGGTGATCGGCGCGTGCTATGCGATCCAGACGCTGGTCACAGGCGCCCGCCCGCTGGCGATGGCAGAGGGCGCGACCCGCACCCTCTTCGTGCGTGACCTGTGGGGCCTCATGCTGCGCGCGCCCTGCGTCACCGCCGGGCTGATGGCCTGGGGGATGACGGGGCTGATCTGGGGCCGCTTCCTGAGCGCGGTGCTGGATTACTTCATCACGACGACGATGGTGCGCACGCTGATCGGCCTGTCGATCCGCGACCAGTTCCTGGCCCATCGCCGCACCTTGGCCGCTGTGGCCTGCATGGCGGTGGCGGTGCTGCTGGCGGACCAGCGCCTGCTGGCGATGGAGGCCGCACCCTTTACCCGGCTTGCGCTGCTGGCCCCGCTGGGAGCGCTGACCTATCTGGCCGCGCTGCATGGCCTGTGGCTGGCGAGCGGGCGCTGCGCCGGGGCGGAGGCGGAACTGCTGGCCCTGCTGCGCGCCGCGATGACACGCCGCGGCAAGGCAGCCCCGCCCCCGTCAGCGCCCGCTTAAGCCCCCAATACGGCGCGGATAGCGGCCACGGCGGGCCGGGCTGACAGGTCCGCGTTGAACAGCCCGAAGTTGTTCATCTCGCTCGTCCCGCCCCAGGCGAACAGTTCGTATAGGCTCATCGTATAGACATACGGCCGGGCCAGCGCCGCCCGCACGTCGGACGCCAGCAGCCTGCCCTGATCCGCCAGCGACACAGGCGGCGAGGTGACGTTGGCGGTGCCCCCGCCGGTGGTGCGCCCCCATTCGGTGATGACGACCTGGCTGTGCCCGCCCTGCGCCGCCAGCGCCTGGAGGCTGCCTACCCGCGCCTCCACGTCGGTCTGAAGGCGCGGATAGATGTGCGTGTTGGCATAGGCGCTGAACGGCCCCTGCTGCGCCTGCATATAGTCGTTGCTGGCGATCAGCGGGATCGTGCGCAAACGCGCATCGGCCTTTATCGCGGCGTGAAAATCCTTGATGAAGGCCATCAGAGCCGGCGCATCCCCGGTGCGAAAGCCCAAGCGCTTGTCGGTGACGCCGTTGTAGGTGACCGGGTTCAGGTCCGGCTCATTCGGAAATTCGATCGCCCAGATCGATCCTGGCACCGTATCCAGGAACGCGCGCAGATCGCCCAGCGTCGTCTGGATGTTGCGCACCGAAAGCGTGAAGCAGAACTGCACGCCCGCGCGCGCAAGGCCCACATATGTCGCCCAGCCCGCAGTGCCGCGAAAGGGCTCGCGACACCGCATCTTGCGCACACCGCCCAGCTTGTCGAGCGCGGGCAGGATGTTGGCCAGCTTGTAGGGCGAACCGGTGTCCTGCGGCCTCCCCTGCACCATCATGCGCTGCACCGGCGTCGATGCTCCACGCGCCACGGCGGGCAGCGATGCGGCTGCCGCGGCGCCTGCGATCAGGTGGCGGCGGGAAAGGGGGAATGGCTCAGGCGGCATTTCATGTCTCCTCGGTTGGGGGGGTAGGGCCAAGGGGTAAAAACCGGGAAAGTCACGCGAGATTGAGCGCCGCCATGAACGCCATGTCGCCGCGCACGCGTGCCCGCTGACCGCGATCGAAGCCGAGCGCCGCGCCCACCTGATCCTCCGCCCCGTCAGGCGAATGCCGCGACAGGACGGGGATGGAAAAACGGTCCGCCACGACGCGGACCTTGGCCGTGCCGTCCTCGATGGCAAGCACGGGGGCGTCTGCCAGTACCGCGAAGATCAGAGCATGGAGCCGGTTGGTGACCACCAGCGCCGCCTCTCGGTACAGATCTGTCAGGCGGGACAAGTCGAAGCTGTCGAACACGGCGGGGTCGTGCTCGCTCCAGCGCGCCGCCAGCCGGTGCGCCACCGGCCGGTCCATGCAGTCGCGCGGGTCGTGACAGGCGATGGCGATGCGCGCGCCGGGCAGCGCCGCCAGCGCTGCCGCCAGCGTCGCCTCCAGCGCCTCGCCTTCCAGCGAGCGCGCTTCGCTGCCGTCGACGCAGGGCGCCACGACCACCCAGCGCGGGCGGGCGGCGGGTGCATTCGCTGCGGGGAAGCCTGCGGTCTGCAGGAACACCATGTCGGCATTCACCGCCAACGGCTTGTCCGGCAGCAGGCGTGCCAGGTTGCGCGCGGACGTCTCATCCCGAAGATTCACCAGCGCGCAGTTGCGCAGGATGGCGCGCCACAGGAACCGGCGCAGCGGTGAATGGATGGCGCTTACCCCCAGCCCCCGCGTGACGAAGCGGCCGCCGCCAAGCCGCGCGCTCCATGCCGTCAGCAGCAGGCCCAGCAGCGAGGGGACAGAGACGTTGTCACGCACCAGCTGGCCCCCACCGAACACCACTTCTCGCCCGAATGCGCGCGCGGCGAATGCCAGTACGTGTCTGCCGGAGACGACTTCACCGCCTGCCCGCTCCACCTGCCGGACCACCGCGTCGGGCAAGGCGCCCCAGCGGCGGACCACCCCGCCCCGGCCCTCGGTAAGCGCAAGGTTCTGAAGCAGCAGCTTGAGATCGCCCAGGTTGTGCAGATCGCCGCACACGAAGACCTGCGCGCGGGTAACGGCGCGGGCGGGCGGCGGGATACGCGGGTTCTTCACGATCCGCCCGCCGCCGCGCCGACCGGCGGCCCTCCAGTCATTCGGCGGCTCACCAGCAGTGCATGGTCCATCGTCGGCCGCCGCCGGGGCAGCATTGCGCTGAGACCCAGCGCGGCGCCGGCGAAGATCGCGAAGTTGATGCCCGGATGGCTGTTGGGCGTGGAGATCGCCGCCGGCAGCAGGATGATCGGGGCGGTGGTGGCGCAGGCGCGCATGACCGCCGAAATCGCCTCCTCCTCCGGCCCCTGCGCGCGCCGGGTGCAGCGCATGATCTGCAACAGGTATCCGCAGAACGTCACTACCCCGATCACCCCCATGGTGCCCAGGATGGCGGTGAACAGGCTGGACGACCGGAAACTGCCCGGCCCGATCCCCAGACCTCCCGAAGCGACGAACGCGGTGAAGCCCTGCATCGCCCAGAACAGCCGCTGCCGCCCGGAATCGCTGTCGCCCTTTTCCACCGTCATGTGAAGGATCATGTCCCAGACTTTCGCGGCCAGCCCCGGCATTACCGCCAGCGCCAGCGCGACCAGAACGGTCAGCGCCACCATCGCCACGCCCGCCTGTCGCATCCGCAGCGGCGCGGCGCTTGTCGGCGCCAGCAGCGCGCGTGCCACAAAGAACCCGCCGTAACAGGCCAGTCCGACGTAGGCCGTGCTGGAGGTGCTGGCGAACAGCATCCCGCCCAGCACCAGCGCGGCCAGTCCCGTATGCCTTGCCCAGACGGAGCGATACCAGCACTCGGTCGCGAACACGAACCACGCGAAGCCGAACGACGCCCAGCCCGATGCTTCCGGAAAGAACCCGTCGATTCGCGCGAACCCCTGATAGGACTGGTCCAGCTGTGCATAGGCGCCGTTGCGAAACAGCGCGAAGAACCCGCCGATGGCCGTGCCCTTGGTCTGTGCGGCGATTAGGCCGCTCAGCGCATGGACCCAGGCGATGGCGACCGCGCCTTTCACCAGCGCCTCCACCCCACCGCGCGTGCGAACGATGGCATAGGCCGCCAGCGTCGCCAGCAGCGCGCCGATCAGGTACACCGCCGCCGTTATGTTCTGCGGCGTGGGCTGCAGCGGCACCGTGTCGAACAGGCTGCGCGCGCCATCGAAGCGCATCGGCGCCACCTGGATGTGGCCGGCGAAGATGCGCGGCGCGACGATGGCCGCAGCGACGCCGTAGAGCGTGAAAAGCACCAGCAGCAGGTTGTCGCGCACCCCTTGCGTCCACACCGCGAAGCACCCACCGCGCGGCATCAGGATCCGCAGGTAGACGAAAACCAGCGCAAACTGGACCGGCGGGATCGTGCTGTTGCCCAGCGCCGGCACAGTCAGCGCCGCCGCCCCGCCCAGCAGGCCCGACACCATCAGGAACACCAGCATCGCCGCCAGCGACCGGAACAGCAGCACCGATCCGACGACCATCTGCAGCAGGCCGACGAAGGTTAAGCTCATGCCCCCTGCCTCACCGCCGCAAGGATCGCGGCGTCGAACCGTTCGGGTGCGAAGAGGTTGGACCGGGCCACCGCCTGCCGTGGATCGAACTGCGGCAGCCAGCGTTCGAACCGGGCGACGCCATCGGCCAGCGATTCGGGCGTCTGCTCGTCGAAGAACAGGCCGGTTTCCCCCGGCACCACGCTGTCGAGCACGCCGCCACGGCCATAGGCCAGCACCGGGCGGCCCGACGCCATCGCCTCCACCGGGACGATGCCGAAGTCCTCCTCTGCGGTGAACACGAGCCCCCGCGCGCGGGCATAGGCCCGGCGCAGGTCGTCAAAGCCCAGCCGCGGGACGAAGTGGATGTTGGGCCCGGCGATGCGCCGCAGCTTTGCCAGCATAGACCCGTCCCCCACCATCAGCAGCGGCAGGCCGGTGCGGTTGAACGCTTCCACCGCCAGATCGGGACGCTTGTAGGGGACCATCTGGCCCACCCACAGGTAATGCTCCTCCACCTCAAGGCTGGGCGTGAACAGCCGCGTGTCCACCGGGGGATGGATCACTTGCGATTCGCGCCGCCAGTATTTGCGCACGCGGTCCTGGATGAAGCTGCTGTTGGCGACGATCGTGTCCACCCGCGCGCTGGACGACATGTCCCACTGCCGCATGCGATGATAGATCAGCGGCATCGCCGCACGGGCCAACGGGTTCGCGTCCTTGCGGTAGAGGTGGTAGTGATCCCACAGGTAGCGCATCGGCGAATGGCAGTAGCACAGGTGCTGCGCCTGCGGCCCTGCGATGACGCCCTTGGCCGGGCCGCTCTCGCTGCTGATGACAAGGTCGTAGCCGGTCAGGTCCAGCTGTTCGAGCGCCATCGGCATCAGCGGCAGATAATATTGATAGAACCGCTTCGACAGCGGCAGCCGGTCGATCCACGTCGTCTGCACCCGCGCTGCGCGGATGGCATGCGACATGCGCGCCTCGTCATAGACGTTGGTGAACAGGTCCGCCCCCGGAAACAGGCCGAGCAGCCGTTCCAGCACCCGCTCCCCACCGCGCATGGACACCAGCCAGTAGTGGACGATCGCTACGCGCGGCGCGCTGAAGCTGCGCGGCCGTACCGCCGCCGGCCAGTCCGGAGCATAGGCGGTCATGCGTAGTAGCCCTTGTATTCACGGTAGAAATACGCCGGATCGCCATGACCGAACAGGCGGCGGCGGCGCATGTCCATCCGGTTGATCGTGACGCCGACGACGTTGACCGTATCGCGCGGGAGCATCCCCAGCGCCGAGCGCGCCGCGCCCGACATCGTCTTGCGCCAGCGGACCACCAGCACCGTCGCGTCGGCCAGCCCGGCGATGGTGCGCCCGGCGGCGATCGGCAGTACCGGCGGCAGATCCAGCACGACATGGTCGAAACAGGCGCGCAGTTCCTGCACCAGCCGCGCAAAGATTTCTCCGGTCAGCAGGTTTTCAGGGTCGCTGTCGGACGGGCGAATGGGCAGGACGCACAGGCCCGATTCCCCGGTCACCAGCGCTTCGGCCAGCGACACGCGGCCTTCCAGAACCTCGATCAGGCCGGGATGCTCGGGCGACAGGCGCAGCAGGCGGCTAACGCCCCGGCCCCTGAGGTCGCAGTCCACCAGGATCGTCGGCAGTCCGCTGACCGCCAGCGTCTGCGCCAGGCAGGACGATACGGTGGTCTTGCCTTCCTTGGGCAGTGCGGAAGTGACTGCGATCACCTGCGTCGGGCCGTAGACCGCCTGCTCTATCGAGGTGCGCAGCGAACGGAACGATTCAGCAAAGGCAGAACGCGGTTCCTGCGTGATGGCGGGCACTTCGCGCCGCGCCTTGCGGCTGACGGACGCCAGCAGCGGGATGGAGCCGAGGTAGCGATGACCCAGCCCCTGCTCCACTTCATCTGCGGTGGTGAGGCCCCGGAACAGCGCTTCGGCCACGTAGGCGGCGGCCAGCCCCGCACCTAGCCCGATCACCAGCGCCAGTGCCATGTTGAGCGGCACGTTGGGCGAACTGGGCAGCAGTGGCACTTCGGCCAGAGACAGCACGCGCGCATTGGGCCGCTGCGTGCCGTCTTGCGCCACCAGCTGGCGATAGCTGTTGAGATAGCTTTCATAGAGCGCCTGTGACGACTGCGCCGCCCGCTCCAGTTCGTCCAGACCCACCATCGCGGCGTTGTTGCGGGCAAGGTCGCCGCGCGCCGCACCCAGGCTGCTGCTAAGCGAGGCCAGCCGCTGCTGCGCCACATCACGCCGCGCCTGAAGGCTGGAGATGATGCGCCCGATCTCGCTCTGGATGTTGCGCCGCACTTCGGCCAGTTCGCCCTGCGCGCGCACAAGTTGCGGGTGGTTCGGGCCGTATCGCGCCGACAGGTTGGCGACTTCGCCGCCCACCAGCGTCTCACGCGCGCGAAGGCTGCCAATCACGCTCGATCCCAGCGCCTCGCCCACGTCCTCTCCCGAGGAGCCGGACTGGAGCTGTTGCAGCGCAGTGGAAAGCCGCGCCTGGCTTTCCGCCGTCTCAGCGCGGGCGCGGGTGACTTCCTGGTTGTAGCTGGAGATCTCCTGCTCGGTCAGCGATGCACCGGACGTGCTCAGCAGGCCATTGGCAATGCGATAGCGCTGCAGCCGCTCGGTATCGGCATGGGCCTGACGGCGCAGTTCCTCCAGCCGTGGCGCAACCAGCCGGGTGGTCTCCCGGTTGCTCTCCTGCGAGGCCTGCATTTCCAGCTGTGTGAACTGCTGCGCGTACATGTTGGCCGCCTTGGCCGCCGCCTGCCCGCTATCGGCATCGAACACGATCTTGAGCGCATAGCTCTCGCCGCTGCGGATGGCCGAGACGTTCGACTGGAAGCGGGTGATCGTTTCCGCCCGTTCCGTCGGGTTCAGCCCGTCCAGCGCGCCCAGCGCCGTGGCGACGCGCTGCGCCAAGTCGCGTGACTTGATGATCTCCACCTGCGTATCGACATAGGCGCTGTCGGGTGCAGGGCCGGCCTGCCGCCCGGCGCCGCCGGTCGCGTTAGAGCGATCCTCGGTCACGGCCTGAAGGCTGACCATCGCGTCCGCCGTGTAGGTGGTGGGCGTGTACCATGTGATCGCGCCGCCGATCGCCAGTGCGGCGGCGGTCACCATTGCGATCAGGCCGGAACGCCGTCGGAAGAACGCCACCGACCCGCTCAGGTCCACGCGGTCCGAAGGGACCATGAGCGACTGGCCCGGCGCCATCGGCAGATCCCTAGGGTCCGGCGCGGCGCTGATGATGTGATGGGAACTGTTCATCGTGTTCTCCTGCCATCCGGACTGAAGGATGTTGCGGGCATGTCAGATCGCGAAAGTCACGCCGATGCGGGCCGTGCCGCCATCGTATTCTCTGGGAGCGGTGCCCGATCCGCGCTGCCGCCGGCCGCTGACGGCGGCGAAGGCGGCGATGCCGGGGGCCACGAAATGGCGCAGGCTGGCTTCTGCGAAGAGCCGCGTCTCGCGCCGGTCGAAACCGTCGTAGCGATTGCGCAGCAGCCCCGCCTCGAGGCCGAGCAACGTGCGGCTGCCCAACGCCAGCGTGCCTTGCGCCGAGACGGTCGACTGCAGCACCGCCGCGCCGATCGCCAGCGGGCTGCGTTCCACCCGGCGGTCGGCGCGCAGTTGCAGGCGCAGCCGTGCGTCGGGCGTCCAGTCGACGTTGAGGTGGTAATCGAGCGCGCCGATGTCCGCGAACCGCGAATCGCGCGTGTCCTGCCGGACATAGCCCAGCCCCGCCTCCACCCGGACAAGATCGGTGACGCGATAGTTCACACCGCCGAGCACCGAGAAGCCGCGCGAATTGCGGCCGCGCTGGATGTCGTAGTCCAGCCGTATCCCCATCACCCGGGCGAACAGGCCAAGGCGCCCGGCGCGGCGATAATCGACGCGCAAGGTCGCGGCATCGCGCCGCACGTCGCGGAACGTCTGGTCCGCCCGCACCCCGCCCTGCCGCGCGTCGCGATAATTCAGGTCTTCGGTGTCGATCCCGGCCTGCCATTCGATGATGCCGCCCCGGCGCGACAGCCGCGCGCCTGCGGAAAGCTCGCGGTAGGATACCGGGCGGTCGGTGAAGAACTGGTCGCCGAAGGTGCCGCGCCGCTCGATCCGGCGGGCAACGCCCACGTCGCCGTCCAACACGAAGCGATCCGCGAAATCCAGCCTGCCGCTGCCTTCCAGCGCCCACTGGTTGCTGTTTTCGGCAGGCGTGTCGAAATAGCGGCGACCCTCGGCTGCGGCGTCGAGTCGCAGGGCGTGGCGGGCAAAGTCGCTCTCCAGCCGCAGCGACGGGCGCACCACCGCGACCACATCAGAACGCTCGTTGCGCTGGTCGTAAATATTGCTGTCACCGCGCAGGTCGAAATTGACGCGCGGAAAGGCGATGAAGCTGCCGACCGGAAGCCCCTGCACTTTCCCGGCCTCCACGATCGTTTCGGGCACTTCCACCGGGCGATCCTGTGCCCCGGCACTATCCGGCAGCGCGATCTGCACCAGCGGAGCCGCCAGCCAGAGCGCACGCACCCGCCGCAACGCCCCGGGCCACGGCAACGGGCCGATCAGCATGAACCACGCCCCGTGGCCACCGCTGGGATCGTCGCTGCAAGGATCATCGCGTCGAACGTCAGCGTCCGTGCGCGCGCATACTTGATGTCGGCGGCGATCCGGCGGCGGTAGCTGACGCTGCTCCGCCCGGACACCTGCCACAGCCCGGTCAGCCCCGGCCTTACCGCGTAATAGTGATGGATGTAGCGCCCGTACCGGGGCACTTCGGATGCCACGATCGGACGCGGACCGACGATGCTCATTTCTCCGCGCAGGACGTTGAACAGTTGCGGCAGTTCATCCAGGCTGGTCACGCGCAGAATCCGCCCCACCCGCGTCACGCGCGGATCGGCGGGCAGCTTGTGATCCCGCTCCCACTGCGCGCGCAGTTCGGGGTGCTCCTTCAGTATCCCCGCAAGCTGCGCCTCTGCATCGACCTGCATCGAACGGAACTTGAAGCACGGAAAGCACCGCCCGTTGCGGCCCACCCGGCGCTGCGCGAACAGGATCGGGCCAGGATCGTCGATCCAGATCGCGATGGCGACGATGATGAACATCGGCAGGAAGCCGACGATCAGCAGCGATGCCAGGATCACGTCGAACGGACGCGCCAGCACATGGTCCGGGTTGGCCAGATCGCCCCAGCTATCCCAGCGAGAACGGGCCGCCGGTATGATCGGCGGAGCGGACCTCCCCTCCTCTGCAGACCATGGCGCATAGGCACGCGCCTGAGGATGAGCATACCCCAGGGACAGCGATGCACGCCCTGAAACCGGCATTTCGCCTGCGTTCGCTGACATCGAAACGGCCCCCTTACGAAAGTGATCGCTGGCCTGAACGGCACGCACGTCGAAGCGGCGGCCAGGCGATCGGCACACACGCAAAGTGATGGCATCGGCACCGCGCAGGCAAACGGGCATAAGACTTAGCGCGGCCTAATCCTTTGGAGTTAGGCTGCGTCCGGTGCGTCTTTTTCCCAAGGGCGAACGCGTGATGAACTGGCGCGGTCGCGCGAATATCATTGCGCATCATCCGCCTGCATCGCCTGCCCCGCATTTTCGTCTCGGGCCGGTTGCCATGCCACATGAAGGAGGCTCGATTGGCCCGTACCATCCGAAAGATGCATCGCCCCACCCGCCACGCCGGCGCCGCCCTGATGGCGCTGGTCCTGACCGCGGGCTGCGCCGGGCAGACCTATCCGGCGGTGGACGTTGCCGAAGCGAACGCCCGCGCTCCGCAGGGGGCAAGGCTGGAGCCGGGCGACAGGATCAGGATCACCGTCTTCGACGAACCGACCCTTACCGGCGAGTACGACGTGGGCTCCGACGGTTCGGTGACGATGCCGCTTATTTCGCAGGTGCCCGCCGCCGGCCACTCCGCACAGCAACTGGGCGATGCCATCGGCAACCGGCTGACTCAGGGCGGCTATGTCATCAAGCCCCGGATCGCCGTGGACGTGCTGGCATCCCGGCCCTTCTACATTCTGGGCGAAGTCAACAAGCCCGGCGAATATACCTATGTAGGCGAAGTGTCCCTGCTGCAGGCCATTGCCAAGGCCGGCGGCTTCACGCCGCGCGCACAGACCGGCAAGGTCGTGGTGCGGCGCAAGGCGTGGC
The DNA here is from genome assembly GCF_050433305.1 of Novosphingobium gossypii. Classification (NCBI taxonomy): domain Bacteria; kingdom Pseudomonadati; phylum Pseudomonadota; class Alphaproteobacteria; order Sphingomonadales; family Sphingomonadaceae; genus Novosphingobium; species Novosphingobium gossypii. The sequence goes on from NZ_JBNPXM010000001.1 coordinate 994,005, forward strand.
AAGGCGGCCGCACGGTGCCGGTTGGCGATCCGGGGCTCATCATCCTACCCGGGGACACCATAACTGTTCAGGAATCCCTGCTCTGAAATACCCGGAGAAGGCTTCCGTTCGTCCGACGAAAGAGGCCTTTCGACCCCATTCGCCTAACCTGTTCCCAAAAAACCCAATGTCTGCTGCAGCGCCGAAGGGGTACATAGGAAATCCGCTTGATTGGCGATCCTGGAGGCCGGACATTGGGAATTTCAGTATCGATCGTGAACCCCAGCCTCATCTCTCGCGAAGGGCTGCGCAGGATCGTTGCAGATGGCGGGATCGACGTGCATTCGGCATCCTCCTGCGTGGAGGATCTGCCGGATCTGCCGCCGGATACCGAACATCTGGTAGTGGTGGACGTGCCCAGCCTGTCCGAACAGCTCAGCTCGCTGCGGACGCTCAGCGAGCGTGAGCATTCGCGCACCCTGGTCCTGGCCGAAAAGTTCGACCTGCCATCCATGCTCAGCTGTTTCGACAACGGAGCGCAGGGCTATGCCGTGAAGGACATGCCCTGCGACACGCTGATCGTGCTGCTGCAACTGGCGGCGCTGGGGCACAAGGTCATGCCTTCCGACCTTGCCGACGTGCTTCGCAGCGAGGATTTCCGCTTCACTCCGCCCAGCCTTGCACAGCCCCGCGACGAAGACCGGTCCAACCTGTCGCAGCGCGAAAACGATGTTTTGTGCTGCCTGATGGCGGGTTTTTCCAACAAGCGGATCGCCCGCAAGCTCGAAGTCACCGAAGCCACGGTGAAGGTCCACGTCAAGGCGATCCTGCGCAAGCTGAACGTGGCCAATCGCACGCAGGCGGCGATGTGGGCTACCTCGCGGGGGTACGCAGGTTCAGCGCCGCAGGAACAGCGCGCGATCTGACCGGCTCCGGCTTGTCGCTCAGTATGGCCTGCGCCTTTGCCAGCAGGGCGGCGGCCTGCGCGGGATCATTCCCGCCCGCACGATAGGCATATCCCAGCGCCCGGGCCGCCAGCGCATTGGCCCGCTGCAGCCGATATGCCGCTAGAGCATTGCCCTGTGCAGCGAGCGGGTCGCCCAGCGCGGTTTCCGCCACCGCAAGATCCGACAGCAATTCGACGTCGCGCTTCCCGCCATTGTCGCGCAGCCAGACCAGAAACGCCCGCGTCCGTGCCATGTCGCCTCGCCCGGCAGCAAGCCGCGCCGCCGCCTGCAAGGCCGAGCGGCTGGTGGGGTTCATCTGCAGATAGTCCTGCACCAGCACGCCGGCACCCCGTGCGTCGCGGGCCATCGCATAAGCGGCAAAGCGGCGCTCGAACAGACTTTCAGGCATCCGTATCCGCGCCGCCAGCACATACCGCGCTTGTGCCTCTTGCGCATTGCCCAGCGCAAGCTGCACGTCGCCTGCCAGCGCCTGCGCATCGTAGAAGCCGGGATCCGAACGGCGCCGGGCCTCTGCCGCCGCCTGCGCCGCGCCGCTCTGCCCCAGCGAGAGAAGTTCGCCGATCCGCCCAGCATCGCCCAGCACCCTCAGTTCCGCGCTGGCAGGCCGGGCCGCGCGGTCGAGCAGTTCGCCCGCCTGCTGCCGATCCCCAAGCGCCTCCCACGCCCGCGCCACTGTGGTGAGCATGTAGGGCGAAGCAGCCCCGTCGCGCACGGCGTCGGCAAAGCGCAGCGTCGCGTAGCGATACTGGCCCGACATCACGATGGCACGCAGCAGCAATTCGCGCGCATGCAGGTCGTCGGGCCGTTGGCGCAGCACCGTCTCCAGCGCCTCCGAAGCGGCGCCCGGATTGCCCGCGGCGATCTCCACGACACCCCGCAGCATCTGCACGCCCGCCTGATCGTCCAGCTTGCCTCGGGTACGCGCCAGAAGGCCGCGCGCCAGCCCATAGTTGCCTGCGCGCGCCGCCAGCACCGCCTGAAGATAGAACGCACGCGGGTTCTTCGGGTTCAGTTCCAGCACGCGCCGCGTCACGGTCAGGCTTTCGCTTGCGTGGCCCAGTTCGCCCAGCGTGGCGGCATATTCGAGCAGCGCGGAAACATCGCGCGGATCCCCGACGATGGCGCGTTCGAACCACGGGATCGCGGCCAGCAGGCCATAGCGGTCACGCACAAGCTGGCCCCTGAACTCGATGGCCCGCACATTGTCCGGGTCAAGGCGCAGCGCATGTTCCGCCGCCTCTATCGCCAGCAGGTGCTGGCCGCCTGCATAGCGCAAACGTCCGATCTCCACCCACAGCGACGCGTCGCGCGGGATGATCGCCAGCGCCCTGTCATAGGCGCGGCCCGATGCGGGCAGATCGCCGTCCAGCTTTTCCAGTTGCGCCAGCGCGCGCCAGCCTTCGGCCGCGGTGCCCTGTGCGAACAGGCCGGGCGCCAGCCATTCGCGCGCGTGCGCCCGGTCGCCCTGCACAAGGTAGGCCTCGCCCATGAAGGCGCTGACGTCTTCAGGCCGCGCGCCCTGCTCCATCGCCGCGCGCAGCTTCATTTCGGCGTCGATGCCGTCGCCGCGAACGATGGCCCGGCGCGCTGCGGCGATCAGGGCGCCGCCCTTCGCGGTATCGGCGGCCCCTTCGCCATGCGCTGTCGGGGTGGCGGTGGTCAGCACCAGGGAAAAGCACAAGGCAAGGATCAGCAGCGGCGGCGTCACCGCCACCACCCATCGTCCCCCCTGCGTGATTGCCCCCCGGCGCATCGTCGATCAGGTCGGTTGCAGGTCGTACTGCTTGAGCAGATCGTACAGTGTGGGTCGGCTGATGCCCAGCAGCTTGGCGGTACTGGAGATATTGCCCTCGCTGCGCGCCAGCGCATGGCGGATGACCTTGCGATCCGCCGCCTCGCGCGCGGTTTTCAGGTTGAGCGCGGCAGCAATCTGCTCGTCCGGATCGGTGAGGTCCAGGTCTGCGGCGCAGATCAGCTTCTCGTCGGCCATGATGACCGCGCGCTTCACCCGGTTTTCCAGCTCGCGCACGTTGCCCGGCCAGCCCCATGCATCGATCGCTGCCAGCGCATCGGCGGAGAAACCGCGCACCCGCGGGTTCATCTCCTTGGCATACCGCGTCAGGAACGCCTTGGCGAGAAGCGTGGGATCGCCCGGTCGCTCGGCAAGGCCCGGAATGCGCACGACGATTTCTGCCAGACGGTAGAAAAGATCCTCCCGAAAGCGGCCTTCCGCGATCATCCCTTCCAGATTCTGGTGGGTCGCGCAGACGACGCGGGTGTCGACGGGGATCGACTGGCGCGATCCGACCCGTTCGATCACCCGCTCCTGCAGGAAGCGCAGCAGCTTGACCTGCAACTGCAGCGGAATGTCGCCCACTTCGTCCAAGAACAGGGTGCCGCCCGCCGCCTGCTCGATCTTGCCGGGCGTGGTCTTGACCGCGCCGGTGAACGCGCCCTTCTCGTGCCCGAACAGCTCGCTTTCCAGCAGGTTTTCGGGGATCGCGGCGCAGTTGATCGCCACGAACTCGCCCTTGGCGCGCCCGCTGGCTTCGTGCAGGCCGCGCGCCAGCAGTTCCTTGCCGGTGCCGCTGGCGCCCAGCAGCATCACCGATACGCTGGTGTTGGCCACGCGTTCGATGGTGCGGGCCACCTTCACCATTTCGGGCGCGGCGGTAATCATCCGGCCCAGCACCTTTTCGTCCTTCTCCACCTTGCTGGCAAGACGGCGATTCTCGTCCTCAAGCCTGTGGAGGTGCAGCGCGCGGCGCACGATGTGCCCCAGCGCGTCGATGTCGACGGGCTTCTGGTAGAAGTCGTAAGCTCCGCGTGCGATGGCATGGAGCGCCGATTCGCGCGCACCGTGGCCCGAGGCCACGACCACCTTGGTATCCGGCTTGAGCGCCATGATTTCATCCAGGATGGCGAACCCTTCGGTGGTGCCATCGGGATCGGGCGGCAGCCCAAGGTCCAGCGTGACCACGTCGGGCATCTCGGATCGCAGCAGGGCAATGGCGCTGGCACGATCGCCGGCCACGAAGACCTCGAAATCCTCGTAGGCCCACTTCAACTGCGCCTGCAGTCCGGCATCGTCCTCGACGACGAGGAGTTTGGGCAGAACCTGGGTCATCAAGCCACCTTTTCGGCGTAGTTCGGGTGAAAATCGCTGGCCGCTGCCAATGGCAGCCGCACCGTGAAGCGCGAGCCGAGCCCTTCTCGGGATTCGACGTCGAGCCGCCCCCGCATGGCCCGGACCAGTTCGCGCGCCTCGAACGCGCCAATGCCGAAGCCGCCCGGCTTGGTCGATACGAACGGCTTGAACAGGCGATTGCGCACGAACTCGGCGCTCATTCCAGTGCCGCTGTCGAGCACCTCGAACCGGGCGTTCAGCCCCTCCACCGCAAGCGAGAGGAACACGGGCTTGTCAGATGCGCTGGCATCGACCGCGTTCTGCACCAGATGAACCAGCACCTGCTCCAGCGAATGGCGGCTGGCGGTGACCGCCACGTCGCACGTTTCGGCCAGCACCACTTGCGGCGTGTCCCTGAACCGCTCCATCACCAGCGCCACCACATCGTGCGCAGGAACGTGTTCAACCCGGTCGACTCCGCCCGAACCATAGCGTGACAAGCGCGCCAGCAGGGCGTTGAGCTTGTCCGAAGAATTGCGCAGCGTCACCAGCATGTCGGCGCGGAAGGCGGGCTTCTCGGCGTGGAGTTCGGCATTGCGGGCCAACAGGCTGAACTGGCTGGCCAGGTTCTTGATGTCGTGCATCACGAAGGCGATGCGGCGATTGAAATCCTCGAACCGGGCGGACTCGGCCAAGGCCAGCTGGCTGGCGTTTTCGGACAGGTAGCTGGCCACCTGCTGGCCGATGACACGCAGCAGGTCGAAGTCCTCCCAGTCGAACTTGCGCGCCAGCTGCGGGCGCGCCAGCACGACCATGCCGACCAGCCGCTCGTAATGGACCAGCGGGATCAGCGCCCAGGCGCGCGGGTGATCGCACAGCCATTCGGGAATGTCGCTTTCGACCGTCGCCTGCGCACGCACGTCGTCGAGGTCGGCGATGAAGCCGGTCCGCTCGAAGAATGCGATCGCGGACTTGCCCATGGCCACGGCAGGGACTTCGATCTCGCGCCAGTTCCAGCGCGCCGCAAGCGTCAGTTCGCCCGTCTCTCCCGGTGTCAGCAGCAGGCCGGCGGGGCTTTCGAAGACGTCAGCGATGGACTGCACCACGCGCTCGCCCAGCGGGGCCGACTGATCGGAACCGATGGTGCCGGTAAAGCGCAGCCACTCTTCACGATAGTCGTAGCGGTGCTGGAAGAAGTGCTTGGCCAGCACCACCTTCAGCCACGCCCGGACCCGGCGCGAAGGCAGAACCACCAGCGCCACTGCGCTGCCCAGCGTCAGAAATGCCAGTTCGACCAGCCGCGCAAAGTTGCCGCCCGCATAGGACAGCCACTGCGCGACGGCCACCATCGCGACAAGGTAGACGCCGATCACCAGCAGCGAGAACGTCTGGAACGTAACCGCGCGCGAAGGTCGCAACCGCAGGTCTTCGCGGTTTCCGGCACCGCCGATGATGATGCATGCCGAAAGCGCGACGGCGGACAATCCGCGCAGCGCCGCGATTTCGTACGGCCAGGTGCCCGCCAGATAGGCGATGGTGTAAAGGTTGAGGTCGAAGGCCCACAGCACCGCCAGTCCCATCGCCGGCCAGCGCAGCGATGCGCGTGCCTCTCGCGGGGCCCCGGCATAGAGGTTATGCGCCAGCACCAGCCCGCCCACGGTCACCAGCAGCCGCAGCATCACGCCGAATTCCAGCGCGATGCCCAAAATCTGCTCGTCCATTTCCATCCGGGCAAAGACCAGATCGACGACGAAGTGCATCATTTCCACGAAGGCCAGCGACACGATCACCGGCCGGATCGGCGCCAGACTGGCGTGCCGGCCATCGCTCGCGAAGAAACGATGGATCACCGCCAGCCAGGCCAGGTTGCGGACCGATTCGGCCAGCGACGTGACGAAATCCACCGCGATCGCGCTCGAAGCGCTGGCCGCAGCCTCCATCACCGCCCACAGCGCGGTCAGGAACAGGGCAGCGACCGCTGCGGTGCCGGCGCCGCCGAAGCGGTCCCGTCGGGGTATTAGCCACAGCCCGGCACTGGCCAGCGCTATCGCGCCGGTCAAGTCGAGGCTGACCCCCGCCGTCGTCCACAGGGACGGCGAACCGATCACCGTGCGCCCTCGCTCCACAGCACGACCCGCAGCGTCTGCAGGATGATGAGGAAATCCAGGAACGGGGTGTAGTTCTTCGCGTAGTAGAGGTCGTATTCCAGCTTGTGCCGCGAATCCTCTATCGACGCGCCGTAGGGATAGTTGATCTGCGCCCAGCCGGTGATGCCCGGCTTCACCATGTGCCGCTCTGCATAATAGCGCAGCTGCTGTTCAAGGTCGGAGACGAACTCGGGCCGTTCCGGGCGCGGGCCGACGAAGCTCATCTCGCCTTTCAGCACGGTCCAGGCCTGCGGCAGTTCGTCGATGCGGACCTTGCGGATGAACCTGCCGATGCGGGTCACGCGCGGATCGTCCTTGGACGCCCACTGGGCGCCTGCAGCCTCGGCATCGGTGCGCATCGATCGCAGCTTGATGACGTCGAAGTGCTCTCCGAACAGGCCCACGCGCGGCTGGCGGTAGAAGGCCGGCCCCTTGCTGTCGATCTTCACCAGCAGCGCGAACAGCAGGATTACCGGCGCGGTCACGGTCAGCAGCAACAGGCTGACGGTGATGTCGAACACGCGCTTTGCGGCGCTCGAAATGGCGCGCCCGGAAGAGAACCCGTCCGAGAAGATCAGCCAGCTGGGGTTTACGGTGTCGAGATCGACACGCCCCGTCTCGCGCTCAAGGAAGCTGGAGAATTCGTTGACGTGGACGCCGGTGGTCTTGATCCGCAGCAGATCCTTCAGCGGCAGCGCGTTGCGGCGTTCCTCCAGCGCCAGCACCACTTCGCTGACGCCCAGATTCTCTACGTAGCGCGTCAGATTGTTGATGGCGGAGCGCTGGATCGCCTCCTCGATCACGGCGGGGGCGGTGTCGCTCATGCCCACGTAACCGACGATGACGAAGCCGCTTTCGATCCGCTCTCCCAGCTGCCGCAGCCGCTGCGCCCGCTCGCCCGCGCCCAGTACCAGCACGCGGCGGCGGAAGGCGGTGGTGCCCACGAAACTGCCGAGCAGCAGCCGGTTGACGATCAGCAGGACGATCGCGAACCCCATCGAATAGGCCAGCGTGGATCGCCAGTAGTTCTGCCCCCCGACAAGGAAGTCCACGAAGGACAGCGCGATCACACCCAGCGAGATGGCCACCAGCAACCGCGCGGCTGCGAACCGCATCGAACGCAGCGCCTCTGCCCCGTAAACCCCCACCGCGACCATCGACAGCGAGATAACGGCGGCAAAGGCTCCGTGCGCGATCAGGCGGTCTGCGATCGGGGCGGGGTCGATGTCGATCTGCTGTGCGCGCAGCCGCCACGACGTCTCGTTCGCCGCCGCCAGCAGCAGCACGTCGACCAGCCACAGCAGCACGACAGCGTGGGGAATGTAATGTTTGAACAGCCGAATCATCGTCGCTTACGCCATCCTTCGCGGCCGAAAATCGCGGCTCCGGGTTTGAGGCCTAAGGGCAAGGCGTAAAATGTCGGTTACCATTACACCACCCAGACCGCGGCGCCTTTACCATCGTGGCAGGAAAAATGCCGCCCTAAAGCACCGGTTTCGCATCCCACTGTCGGAAAATTTTACGGTGATCCGCGTACATCGCGGTTCCCGCCGCAGCCGTGAAGTTTTTCTCACACGGCCCAAAGAAAGGCATGATGGACATTCTCTACTGAACAGATAGATTGATTGTCGAAAGGCAGGGTTCGCCTGTTTTTCCGCGGCATTTGATGGCTGTCAGCTTGCTCCGCGTCACCAACCGCTAAAGCGCACGAAACCAGGACGACAACGTCGGCTTCGTGCCTCCACGATGGAGATACGAAAATGCTAAATTCCGTAACCCGCGCTTCCCGAGTGCTGCGGTCCAGTCCTGCGCCCGATCCGCGCCTGCCGCATCCTTCATGGCGCAATGCCCGGCAACCGGCGCCCGGCGATGCCGCGCTCGCCATTCGCAACGCTGGCGACTTCTGGTCGCGGCTGGGATTGTGATGTGCCGGGGGGCATCGACAAGGCAGGCCTTCATGGTCCAGTTTCGATGCCGCCCGTTAACATATGATGTGACACAGTGATTGCCGTGAAGACCGCGCTCATAATCCGCCATGTCCCCCATGAAGGCGTCGCCGGCTATCGCCAGCCGATCGAAGAGGCCGGGTATCACGTCAACCGAATTGACGTGACCGACCCTGAGTTTTCTTGCCTCGACCTGCGCGAACCGGACCTGCTCATCATGATGGGCGGGCCGATGGGGGTGTACGAACAGGATCGCTATCCGTGGATCGCGTGCCAGATGCGCCGCCTGTCGCTGCGGCTTGCGGCGGACAGGCCGACGCTGGGCGTGTGCTTCGGCGCACAGATGATGGCAGGTGCACTGGGGGCTGAGGTTTACCCTGGCCCGGCCAAGGAGGTCGGCTTCCACCCCGTGCAGGTGCACGAACATGTTGCCGACAGTCCCTTGAGCCATGTGCGCGAAGTGCCCGTGCTGCACTGGCATGGCGACACTTTCACGCGCCCTGACAACGTAGAGATCCTGGCGTCCACGGCGCTGTACCCGCATCAGGCGTTCCGTCGGGGCAAGACCCAGCTGGCGCTGCAGTTCCATGCGGAAATGGGCGAAGACCCGCGCTTCGATGCGTGGATCGACCAGTGGCCCGAAGCCGTCGTCGAGGCTGGCGGCTGCCCCAAAGCCCTGCGCCGCACCCACGACGAACTGGGCCCCGGCGCAGTGGCGGCTGGACGCGCGATGATCGCCGACTGGCTGCGCGGCCTGAACTGAGGCGTAACGCGCGCCAACGGAGCCATACCGCCCCATTCCCGCGCCGCGCCGATTCGCCGCCGTCTTCGGAACGCGCTACTTTCCTGCCATGGTCGAAGGCGTTTCCAACTCAAGGCCGCAGCGGTGGCAGGCCCTGCCCCGGATGTTGGCCGGCTTCTTCCCCGTCGGCGTGTTCGCGCTCGTCCTGCTCTGGGCAATGGGAGAGTGGGGTGTCATGACCGGCATCTTCGCCGGAACCGCCCTGGGCGCGGTCATAGCCTGGGCCCTGACGCGGCTGATCGCCGCCTATCCGCTGGTACAGTGGATCGCAGCCGCCTTGATCGGTCTGCTGCTGATGATCGTCGTCCTCTCGCTCTTCTGAGCGACGACATGTGAAATGGTGCCCCTGGCCCGACTCGAACGGGCACGCCTTGCGACAAACGATTTTGAGTCGTTCGCGTCTACCATTCCGCCACAGGGGCAGGCATTTCGAAGGGCGACTTAGCGCCGCCGCCCTTCATACTCAAGTCATGCCTTCAGTGCAGTCGCCACGATCTTGTGGAGACGCGAATGGAGGACGTCGTTTCCGGCCAGAATCTCGGTGTCGCAGATCGGGTTCGAACGACCCTTCCAGTCCGAAACGAAGCCGCCCGCCTCACGTACGAGCAGGCAACCCGCTGCCGAATCCCACGGCTTGAGATCGGACTCCCAGAACCCTTCGTAGCGGCCCGAGGCGACCCATGCCAGATCGAGCGCGGCCGAGCCGAAGCGGCGGATGCCCGCGACCTGCGGTGCCAGCGCGTGGTAGATCTTGGTCCACTGGCCATGATCGCCGTGGCCCGCGAAGGGGATGCCGGTGGCGATCAGGCTTTCGTCGAGATGGCGGCGCGAGGAAACGCGCAGGCGACGGTCGTGCAGCCACGCCCCGCGCGACTTTTCCGCCCAGTAGCTTTCGTCGGTGACCGGGTTGTAGATTAGGCCGGCGGTGACTTCGCCCCAGCCCTTTCCGTCCAGCCGCGGCTCCTGCACCGCGATCGAGATCGCGAAGTGCGGGATGCCGTGGAGGAAGTTGGTCGTGCCGTCCAGCGGATCGACGATGAAGCGCGGCATGTTGGGATCGCCCTCGATCTCGCCCGCTTCCTCGAACAGATAGCCCCAGTCGGGACGGGCTGCGCGCAGTTCGTCCCAGATGGTGCGTTCCGATGCCTGGTCGGCCTTCGACACGAAGTCCGCAGGGCCCTTGCGGCTGACCTGCAGGTGCTCGATTTCGCCAAAATCGCGACGCAGGCGGTTGCCCGCCTTGCGGGCGGCCTTTTCGATGACGCGGATGAGACCGGAAATGGCGGCCATGACTTTACTTCACTCCTGTGAGCCGAACCGGCCCGAAAATACAACTTCCGACCGTCAACGGCCCTGCACGGGCTTGGCGGGGGCGGGTGCCGGGGCAGTGCCCGCAGCGCCTGCGGCAGGCTTGTACCCACAGATCTGCGCCATCAGGCTCAGCAGTTCGCTGGGATTGTCGCGGCTGATCTTGCCCGAATTCTCAGCGATCACCTTGTCCATCGATTCGGTGATCTTGCCCAACGAATTGTCGTAGATGCAGCCAACCAGCGCGCTCTTGACCGGTTCGGGAACCTGCTCCGACTGCAACCCGCTGATGAGCACCTTGAGGTACAGCATCGCGTGCTGTTCGGGCCCATCGGCCGCTGCGGGGGCAGCAGCAGCGGGTTTCGCAGCAGGCTTCGCCGCGGCCTTGGCGGCAGCGAAAGCGGGAGCGGAGAGGGTTCCGGCGATCGCCAGGGTGGCGACGGCGGCGGTCAGGGCGCGCTTGATCATTCAGTCTGCCTTCTTCACGTAAGTCTTTTCGTAGACGTCCACGATGATGCGCGTGCCGCTTTCGATGTGCGGCGGCACCATCACGCGCACACCGTTGTCGAGCACGGCGGGCTTGTAGCTGGACGAGGCGGTCTGCCCCTTCACCACGGCGTCGGCTTCGACGATGGTGGCTTCGACCTGCTCGGGGAGCTGGACCGAGATGGGGCGTTCTTCCCACATTTCGAGAAGAACCTGCATGCCATCCTGAAGGAACGCCGCAGCGTCGCCCAGCAGGTCGGCGGGGAGGTTGATCTGTTCGTACGTCTCGATGTCCATGAACACCAGGTCTTCACCCTCGGCATAAAGGAACTGGAAGTCCTTGGTGTCGAGGCGAACCTTCTCAACGGTGTCGGCGCTGCGGAAACGCACGTTGGTCTTGCGGCCATCGATCAGGTTCTTCATCTCGACCTGCATGAAGGCGCCGCCCTTGCCCGGCTGGGTATGCTGGGTCTTGGCGACCTTCCAGATGCCCTTTTCGTATTCGAGAATGTTGCCCGGACGGATATCGACGCCGCTGATCTTCATGGGTTTTGGCCTTCAGAATGGGAAAGAGCTGATCGCGGGGCGGCGGCGCTCACAGTGGAACGGCGCACCCCTCGAAAGGATGCGCCCTTAGACGAGGCGGCGAGGCATGGCAATTGCTTCGCGCCGATGCTAGCTGAATGCCATGAAGCGTGCTTCCCTTCCCGTCGTGCTGCTGGCGATCCTGTCCGGCTGCGCCTCCGCAGACACCGCTCCCCCGCCGGTGGCCGGGGGGCCGATCTCCACCATGCCGCTGGGCACCTACACCTGCGAGATGGCAGGCGATGCGGGCGGACTGGTCGGCAGGCCGCTGCCGGAATACGAATTCCGCATCGTCAACGCATCGTCCTACAAGGCCGGCGGCATCAGGGGCAGCTACCTGCTGACCGGGCGCTACCTGACGATGACGGGCGGCAAGCTGAGGGGCCTGAAACTGCACCGGCTGGAAGACACCTTCCTGCGCAAGGTGGAGGCGGACGGCAGCGACGGGGAAATGCGCTGCGTGCGCAGTTCGCGCCGCTAGGCATTCTTCCGCCCTCACCCACTCTTCCCCGGCATTCTTCCTGAAGCGATGCAGCCTTTTTCCGGCTGGCTCATTGCTAGGCGCGATGGGGCGCATCGCCCACCGGAGGACACCAATGCCAGCAAGTGCGCCAGCCATGGTCAAAGTGGGCATACTCAACGATATGGCGGACCTGGGGGCGGATCTGGGAGCAGATCCGGTGACCGATGCCCCCGGCCCGGACCTTTGCGCACCGATGCCCGGAGATCTTTCCGGCTGGATCGAGCGCGAAGTCGCGACGGTACGCGCTGCCGGGCGGCTGAATGCCGAAGTCGAATTCATCCATGCCTATGCGCTGGGCCTGCCATCTGGCACGGCCGAAGCGGTGGAGCAGGCCTATCGCCAGCTTGCGGATGCCGGCGCAGCGCTGATCGTGGGGCCTGCCATCGGCGACAATGCGCTGGTGGTCACGCCGCTGGCGGAACAATGGCGCATACCCACGATCAACTGGGCCGCTGCCGAACGCGCGCGCGGGCGCTGGATGTTCCAGCATCAGGGCGGCAGCCACGAGGACGAATCGCTCGTTATCGCGCGGCACATGGCGCGGCTGGGCCTGCGCCGGCTGGCCGTGGCTTACGACCTGTCGCCGGTGGGTACGCGCCAGTTGAAGTACCTGGAATGCGAAGCGCGGGTTCTTGGTGTAGAGATTTCCGCGCGCGAGGGGCTTTCCCCGCTGGCGGAGACCGTCGATTCGACGATTGGCGCACTATTGGCGGGCGAACCGGACGGCTTCGTCTATCTCGGCAGCGGACAATCCGCCCCACCGATCGCCCGCGCGCTGGACTGCGCAGGATGGCAAGGCCCGCGCATCATGAACATGGCGGGCCTGCGCGGCTACGAGGGAGACTTCGCCCGCGCCTGCGACGGCTGGTTCTACGTGGACATGCATTCGGACGGCAACACCACGCTGAAGGCGGTCATGGCCTCGTTCCAGGCACCGTTGCGACAGGCGCTGGCGGTTGCCAAGGGCCACGACATCGGTCGTCTGGTGGCAGAAGGACTGGCCCGCGCCGCAGACTTCACCCGCGAAGGCGTGCGCGTCGGGCTGGAGCAGGTGAAATGGCTGCCCGCCGCAGAGGGGCACGAAGGCACCCTCCTCGGCTTCGGCGTGCATGACCGGGGCGCCCTGCACGGGCGCTATCTGGTGATGCGCCAGTGGCTGGGCGGCGAAACGCGCGAAGTGGCCTAAACTTACGCGCCGACCAGCCCGCGAATCGCGCTTTCGAACAAGCCGCGGCCGTCCGTGCCGCCGTGGGTGGCTTCGACTGCGCGTTCCGGGTGCGGCATCATGCCCAGCACATTGCACGCATCGTTCAGCACGCCGGCAATGGCGCGGGCCGAACCGTTGACGTCCTCGGCGTAGCGGAAAGCCACGCGGCCTTCGCCTTCAAGCCGGTTCAGCGTGTCTTCGTCGGCAAAGTAGTTGCCGTCGTGGTGCGCCACGGGGATGCGGATCACCTGCCCGGCTTCATAGCCCGACGTGAACAGCGACTGCGCATTCGCCACTTCCAGCCCGACTTCGCGGCATACGAAGTTCAGCCCGGCATTGCGCAGCAGCGCGCCCGGCAGCAGGCCGCTTTCGGTCAGCACCTGAAAACCGTTGCACACGCCCAGAACCGGCACGCCGCGTTCGGCAGCGGCAATCACCGCCTGCATGATCGGCGAACGCGAGGCGATGGCCCCGCAGCGCAGGTAGTCGCCGTAGGAAAACCCGCCCGGTACCGCGATGAAGTCCAGACCCTGCGGCAGGTCGCTGTCGCCATGCCAAACGCGATGCGGCGCGGTGCCCGAAACCTTCTCCAGCGCCACCGCCATGTCGCGGTCGCAGTTCGATCCGGGGAAGGTGATGACGGCGGAGTTGAAGGGCATCAGGCGGCCACCTTCTCGATGCGATAGTTCTCGATCACCATGTTCGCCAGCAGCTTGCGGCACATGTCGTCCAGCGCCTCGTCGGAAACGCTCTCCGCCACGTCCAGCTCGAACAGGCGACCGGCACGCACGTCGTTGACGCCGGAAAAGCCGAGCCCTTCTAGCGAGTGATGGATTGCACGGCCCTGCGGATCGAGGACACCGGGCTTGAGGCTGACGTGGACGCGGACTTTCATCGGACGGGCCTTTCGCTTCGATCGCGGGCGGATTCGCCAGGGAGCTTCGTTGGCAGCGCCTATGACGTTTCCATGGCTCCGGGGCAAGGTTGAACGCATGGCATCCTCGACGCAGTGGCACGGACCGCCTGTTTTCGTGCGCCGATCTGGCGGCAATCGCCATTGACGCATCCGGCAGCGGCGGGCAGCCTTGGCGGGCGAGCATGTCAAGGGGACCGCATTGTATTCCGAAGACGACCTGCAATCCGCCGTCGGCGCCGGTGCCATCAGCGCCGAGGCGGCGGATGCCCTGCGCGCGCACGTCGCATCGTCGCGCCCCGCACCTATGGCGGACGAAGAGAACATCCGCCTCGTCACCAGCTTCAACGACATCTTCGTTGGCATCGCCTGCCTGCTGGTGATCTTCTCCGGCCTCTATGCCGGGGGAGCCAGCGACCAGCGGTGGTGGGCGGGCGGCCTGCTCATCGCCATAGCCAGCTGGCTGATGGCAGAGATGTTCACCCGCAAGCGGCGCATGGCACTGCCATCCATCATCGTGCTGGTATCGTTCGTGGTGGGCCTGGGGCTGTTCTCGGGCGCACTTGCGGCGAACGCCCTGCCACCCCACGCCGAAACTCAGTATTACTACGTGCAGGAACAGCGCCATACCTGGCAGCTGATGCAGCGCTATCCCTGGGAAGACGCGGTCATCGCGTTGAGCGCCGCGATTGCTGCGGGGATCGGGGCTGTGTTGCACTGGCTGCGGTTCCGCGTGGCGATCACCATCGCCGCCGGCACGGGCGCACTGGTATTGCTGCTGCTGTCAGCCCTGGCATGGGCCACGGGAGAACCGCTGAAGGCCAACCCCGTCCTGGCGCCCGCCGCCTTCGCCTGCGGGCTGGCGGTGTTTGCCTTTGCCATGCGCTGGGACTTGTCTGATCGGGAACGCCGCACCCAGCGCGCCGACATCGCGTTCTGGCTGCACCTGCTGGCCGCGCCCCTGATCGCGCACTCGCTGTTCTACTGGCTGGGCGTACTGGACGGCAACGACGTCACCCCCGCCCACGCCGCAGGCGTGCTGGCGACCTATGCGGTGTTCGCGCTGGTCGCCCTGCTGGTGGACCGCCGCGCCCTCCTCGTCTCCGCCCTCATCTACGTGCTGGCGTCTCTGAACGGCCTGCTTCGTAATGCAGGCGCGATCGAGATGAACCTTGCCATCTCCACCCTGTTCGTGGGCGTGGCGCTTCTCGCGTTGTCAGTATTCTGGGCCCCGCTACGACGCACGTTCCTGAAGCTGACCCCCGCGTCATGGCAGGCCCGCCTGCCCGCTGCGGCGTGAAACCCGAGCCTAGTCCTCCACCACCTTCAGCAGCTTGCGCTCCAGCGGGCTGAGGACGTTGGAGAGGTCTTGGCCGCGCTTAAGCACCTGGCCGACTTCGCCGAAAAGCGTCCACATGCCCTGCTTTGCGCGCAGGGCGGGACGCTTTTCGATGCGGGCCTGCGGGCGCTCGGCAGCGCGGCGGAAGGCGCTGAAGCTGGCGGCTTCGCGCGCAAAGTCCATCGCATAATCGCGCCATAGCCCCGCCGCGACCATGCGGCCGTAGAGATCGAGGATGCGTTGCAATTCCAGCCGGTCGAAACCGACCTGCGACGGTGTCTGCGCGCCGAAAGCACCGGGAAAGGGGACTACGCTGCCCGAAACTGGGCTGCCCGAAACTGGCCCGCCTGCCGCCATTCAGCCGGTCACCACCGCTCGTTCTCACGGGCGGCGTGCTGGCGATCTGCCATCAGTTCCTCCACCTGCGCACGCAGGAGGGCGACCTGCTGTTCCAGATCTTCCACGCGCTGGCCGCCGCCGGTGGGCTCGCAAGGTTCCTTGCAGGGAGTGCCGTAGGGCATGAATTCCTTGGCCCAGGTCTCTGCCTTGACCAGCGTAGAGCGGGCCTTGAGGCCGATCATCGTCGCGCCTTCGGGCACGTCTTCGGTCACCACGGCACTGGCGCCGATTCGTGCCCGGCGGCCGATGGTGACCGGCCCAATGATCTGTGCGCCCGAACCAACGATGACGTTGTCTTCCAAGGTGGGGTGCCGCTTGCCGCCGACCCCATTCGTGGGGTTGGACCCGCCAAGCGTCACGCACTGGTAGATCGTCACGTTGTTACCAATGACGGCAGTTTCGCCAATGACGGTGAAGCCGTGGTCGATGAAGAAGTTCTTCCCGATTTTTGCGCCCGGATGAATGTCGATCGCGGTCAGGAAGCGGGAGAAGTGATTCACTACGCGGGCCAGCAGGAACAGGTCCGCTTCGAACAGCGCGTGCGCGATGCGGTGCCAGAACACGGCCCACAAACCGGGGTAGAGCAGCACTTCCCAGCGCGAACGCGGGGCAGGATCGCGCGCGACGACAGAATCCAGGTAGCGGATGATATTACCCAGCATTTCCGGAAACTCCCATCATTCACTCCGCTTTGCAACTTTATTGCCGCAAAGGCACCCTCACGTTTTTACCGGACTCAAGCCGAAGTCAGCCAAGCCTCAGCCAGCGCCGCCCCTAGTCTCTTCCAGCGCATCGCGCCAGATGGCCATCGTGGGGGCCGATTTGCGCTCCAGACTGAGCCGGTCGACCGCGGCGATCACCCGTTCGACGCCCACATGGCTACGGGTACAACGTCCCGCAAGGTATTGCGTTGCAGAATGGTCAAGCGCGAGCCCGCGCATTTCGGCATGCACTTCCATCAGGGCAAGCAGCATCGCATCGTCCGGCGCGCCGATGGCGATGTTGAGCGCCGCCCCCAGCCGCGAGGCCAGATCGGGAAGCTTTACCCGCCAGACGGTGCTTTCGTCTGCGCCCGCATCGGCGGGAACGGAGCCCGGCGCAAAGGGCCGGTCCGCCACGATCAGCAGCGGCCTTGCTCGCTCCTGCGCGCGGTTCCAGCGATGGAACAGTTCGTCCTCCGCCACCGTATGCGCATCGTCCACCGCATCGCCCGCACCCGATTCGACGAACCAGCGCGCCAGCAGCGACTTGCCGGAGCGCCGGGGGCCGGACAGAATGGCGGTGCGGAAAGGCCACTTGCCCGGCTCCATCAGCGCGTCGATGGCAGCCGCGTTCGCGTCTCCGACGACAATGCGTGGCGGACTGTCGCTCGCGGCGGACAGCGGAAGGGCGATCTGTCGCATGGCAAGGAACCTAGCGGCTGATCCTGAGCGAGGCGCCCCCGCCGGAAACCTTCCAGCCCTGCCCGCGCAGCGCAGCGCCCAGACGGTCGCCCCCGCCCGCCACGTTGACGCGCATCATCGACGTGCCGCCGATCGCCAGACTGACGGTGGCTGCCCCCTGTACGCCGGGAACCCCGCGCACCGCCGCCAGCGCGGCATCCACCGCAGCGGCATCGGGCGTGGCGAACTGCACGGTGACGACTTCGACCGGCGCTCCGGATACGTCCTCTGTGCGAATCACCGGCGGCGCCGCCGGCGCCACGATCACCGGCGCTTCACCTTTGGGCATCAGCTTCTCGCGCAGTTCGGCAAAGGCGCGGTCCAGCGCTTCGCCGCCGGCGTTGATAGAGGGGTCTGGGCGCAGCTCACCGGTGGCCAGTGCATCACGATAGAGGCCGTCGATTCGGGTCACCGCCTGCTCGAGTATACGCGGCAGATCCTGCTCGCTGGCGGCGTCCATGGTGAAGGTGCCCAGAACCTTGCTGTCCGGGCCATAACGCGCCGTAAACGTGCCCTTGATGGGGCCGCCCGGCCACTGCCGTTCCAGCCGCGCTACCGGCACTACCACGTCGGAGGCATCGAACTGCCCCAGCACCGTGCGCCACCACAGGCGGCTGCGGCGCGAGGTCTGCCCCGCCGTCAGGATGAGCGATTCGCCGCCTGAACCGGTCGGACGCACGTAATCGACCGGGCTGGCCGCCGCCTGGAATTCCGCCCAGGCACGCTGCCATGGACCGCGCACTTCAAAGACCTGCCGCACGCCGCCCGAATCGAGCACGGGAATCAGCAGCAGCGGCGCCGAGCGCGGACCCGTGCCCGCTCCTGCGCCGACATATTGCCCGGCCTTCGCCTTGTCGAAGATGATGCCCAGCGTTGCGATGTAGCGTTTCGGGCCGATCTGTTCGTGCCCGATCACCACCGAGGTGACCATGGCGTCGATCGATTCGACGGG
This sequence comes from Novosphingobium gossypii, assembly GCF_050433305.1. NCBI lineage: Bacteria > Pseudomonadati > Pseudomonadota > Alphaproteobacteria > Sphingomonadales > Sphingomonadaceae > Novosphingobium > Novosphingobium gossypii. The sequence continues at coordinate 1,012,128 of NZ_JBNPXM010000001.1, forward strand.
CATGTCAGGGCCGCCAAGCTTCTTCCAGGCTTCCTTTTCCGCCTGCTTCCAGCCCGCGATGCGCGCTTCGGCGCCGGTCTTTGCGGTGACGTCAACGCTGATGCCGTTGACCTGAATGTCCTGCGAATTGGCCAGCGGAGCGATGCCGCGATCGCCCTCGATCTGGGCCAGAAGCTGCACGCCGGTGATGCCGGCAACGGCCAGCGCGGCCGCGCCGCCCCACCAGAGGACGGCCTTCGAAGCAGCGCCCTTGCGCGCCACTTTCGGACGGGAGGCCAGCAGGCTCTTGGGGAAAATCGTGATCGCCATGTCGAAACCGGGGGCCTTGTGCCCAATCGAAGATGGAAATCCAAGTCACAAAGCGCTAGGCGCGCCCACATGTCCGACGATAACTCCCAGAAGAGCTACAGCTACGAGCAGGCCGGCGTCTCGATCGCGGCCGGTAACGCACTGGTCAAGGCCATTGCCCCGCTCGCGAAATCCACCGCGCGTCCGGGCGCCGATGCGGAACTGGGGGGCTTCGGTGGCTTCTTCGATCCGCGCGCGGCGGGTTACAAGGATCCGCTGCTGGTCGCCGCGAACGACGGGGTCGGCACCAAGGTGAAGCTGGCCATCGACCACGATCGGCACGACCATATCGGCATCGACCTTGTCGCCATGTGCGTGAACGACCTGATCGTGCAGGGCGCCGAACCGCTGTTCTTCCTGGACTATTTCGCCACCGGCAAGCTTGAGAACGGCGTTGCGGAACGCGTGGTGGCGGGCATCGCGGAAGGTTGCAAGATTTCCGGCTGCGCCCTCATTGGCGGCGAGACTGCGGAAATGCCGGGCATGTATGCCGCGGGCGACTACGATCTCGCCGGCTTCTGCGTCGGCGCGGTGGAACGCGGTGAGCAACTGACAGGCGATAAGGTTGCGGCAGGCGACGTGCTGCTGGGCCTTGCATCGTCAGGCGTACATTCCAACGGCTATTCGCTGGTGCGCCGCCTGGCCGAGGACAAGGGCTGGAAGCTGAACCGCCCCGCCCTGTTCGATGCCGACACGCTGCTGATCGACGCTCTGATCGCGCCGACCCGCATCTACGTGAAGAGCCTGCTGCCGTTCATCCGTGCCGGGCGTATCCATGCCCTTGCGCACATCACCGGGGGCGGTCTGCTGGAAAACATTCCCCGCGTGCTGCCCAAGGGCCTGCATGCCCGCATCGATGCCGATGCATGGCCGCAGCCGCGTCTGATGGCGTTCCTGCAGGCGCAAGGCAACATCGAGCCGGGTGAAATGGCGCGCACCTTCAACTGCGGCATCGGCATGGTGCTGGCCGTCGCGGCGGACGAAGCCGAATCGCTCAAGGTCGAACTCGAAGCTGCTGGCGAAACCGTCTTCACCATCGGCATGATCGAGGCGGGCGAAAAGGGCTGCACCGTGGCCGGCTCGGCAGAGGTATGGTCCGCCCGCGCGCCGTGGGAAGCCGTCCACCTTGGCTGAGAGGGCCAAAGTCGCCGTCCTGATTTCGGGCAGCGGCACCAACATGGCCGCGCTGCTCTATGCCAGCCGCGCGGCAGACTGCCCTTACGAGATCGTGCTGGTCGCCGCCAACGATCCCGAAGCCAAGGGGCTGCGCCTTGCCGAGGCCGAAGGCGTGAAAACCTTTGCGCTCAGCCACAAGGGCATGAAGCGCGCCGAGCACGACGCCGCGATGGACGCGGCGATTCGTGCAAGCGGCGCGCAGTGGGTGGCGCTGGCCGGCTACATGCGGATCCTGACCACAGGGTTCGTCGCCGGGTGGGAGGGCCGAATGGTCAACATTCACCCGTCCCTGCTGCCCAAATACACAGGCCTGCACACGCATGAGCGCGCGATCGAGGCGGGCGACAGCCATGGCGGCGTCTCCGTCCACCTCGTCACCGCGGAACTGGACGACGGCCCGATACTGGGCCAGACGCCGGTGGCGATCCTGCCGGGCGACAGCGCCGATGACCTTGCAGCCCGCGTCCTGATCGCCGAACACCAACTCTATTCCCGCTGCCTTGCCGCGCTGGTCACGCGCGAAACCAGTGCCGAGTGGCTGCTGGAGCAGGTCCGCGAACGCGCCCTGGCTCTGCCCGAAAGCGACGAGACGGTCAGCCACGGCATGGCCTGCTTCGGCATCGTGAAGGGCAAGAAATTCGCCTACTTCAACGGTAATCATCACGGGGACGGGCGCAAGGCCCTGCTGGTCAAGATCAGCGGGCTGGACGAACAGGCCATGCGGATCGAACAGGAGGCGGACCGCTACTTCCGCCCCGCCTACTTCGGCGACGGCTGGCTGGGCGTCCGTCTCGACCTTGGCGATACCGACTGGGACGCGGTGGCCGAATGGCTTTCACGGTCGTGGCGCGCGGTGGCGCCGAAGAAGCTGGCTGCGCTGATGAATGCCGCCGACGCGTTCTAGACGCGGGTATTCGGGCGCAGGGCCGTTCGTCGTTCCGGCACCGGCCAAGCCCGCTCAGTCAAGCAAACCACGCAGCAGTTCCATCGCGCTGTGACGGGTGAGGCGCTGAGGCACCTGAACGATCGGCACCGCGCTGCCCTGCGCCAGTTCAGCCACGTCGATGGCTTCGCGCAGCATGATCCCGCAGCGGTCAGGGGCGCGCCATCGCACCTGACCGCGAAGAATATGGTCGCCGATTTCCAGATCCACTACGGTGCCGCGTACAGGAGGCTGCGGCACCATCGCCAGCACACCCCGCGACGAGGCATTGGCGATGGTGGCCTCAAGTACGCGGCTACCTGCGCGCATGGTTGCCTTTACCGCCACCCTCGTGCGCGGCTCCATCCGCTGCCGGTGAATGAACATGCCCGCCGTCCCCTGCAAGACTCTGCCGGCATGATCCCGCGTGAATGCCTAAGATGAGGTTAAACCGCAGGCTACCGCCCCTCAGGCCGTCTTCTTCTTCTTCAGGCGCCAGGCATGCAGCAGCGGTTCGGTATAGCCGTTGGGCTGCTCCGCGCCCCTGAACACCAGATCGCAGGCCGCCTGAAAGGCCATGCTGGTGTCCCAGTTGCCGGCCATCGGCTCATAAAGCGGGTCGTCCGCGTTCTGCGCATCGACCTTGGCCGCCATGCGCCGCAGCGAATCCATGACCTGCTCTGCCGAACAGACGCCATGCAGCAGCCAGTTCGCCATGTGCTGGCTGGAGATACGCAGGGTTGCGCGGTCTTCCATCAGGCCGACATCGTCGATATCGGGCACCTTGGAACAGCCCACGCCCTGGTCGATCCACCGCACGACATAGCCGAGCAGCCCTTGGGCATTGTTGTCGAGTTCGTCGCGCACTTCATCCTCTGACCAGTTGGTGCCTTCGGCCAGCGGGACCAAGAGCAGCTGATCGAGGCCGGGTATCTCCTCCTTGCCAATTGCGCCCCTCAGGCCGAAGACGTCGATCTGGTGGTAATGCGTGGCATGAAGTGTGGCGGCAGTGGGCGACGGCACCCAGGCGGTGTTGGCGCCCGTGCGGGGATGGCCGATCTTCTGGTCCATCATGTCGCGCATCCGATCGGGCGCCGCCCACATGCCCTTGCCGATCTGCGCGATGCCGGACAGGCCATGGCGCAGGCCGATGGCGACATTGCGCTTTTCGTAGGCGGCGATCCATGCGGCCCCCTTGATCGCGGCCTTGCGGATGATCGGCCCCGCGCGCATCGAGGTGTGGATTTCGTCTCCGGTGCGGTCGAGGAAGCCGGTGTTGATGAAGACGATCCGGTCCTTCACCGCGTGGATGCAGGCCCCCAGATTGGCCGACGTGCGCCGCTCCTCGTCCATGACGCCGACCTTGATCGTATGGCGCGGCAGCCCCAGCAGATCCTCCACCGCGTTGAACAAGGCATCGGTGAAGGCGCATTCCTCAGGCCCGTGCATCTTGGGCTTGACGATGTAGATGCTGCGGCCTGCCGACCGGCTGTTGCCATAGCGGGTCAGCCCCTTGACGTCCTGCGCGGAAATGGCGCTGGTGATGACGGCGTCGAGGATCCCTTCCGGGATTTCCGACCCGTCCGGCAGCAGGATCGCCGGGTTGGTCATCAGATGGCCCACGTTGCGCACGAAAAGCAGCGAGCGGCCCGGCAGCGCGATCTCGCTGCCATCGGGCAAGGCAACGCGCTTGTCGTCCGCCAGTTCGCGCGTCAGCGTGCGACCGCCCTTGGTGAAGGTTTCCTGCAAATCGCCGTGAATGACGCCCAGCCAGTTGGTGTAGGCGGCAATCTTGTCCATCGCATCGACGGCGGCGACCGAATCTTCCAGATCGACGATGGTGGTCAGCGCTGCTTCAAGGACGATGTCGGCAATGCTCGCCTTGTCGGTGCTGCCCACCTCGCTTGCCGGATCGACGACGATCTCGATGTGAAGGCCGTTGTTGCGGAACAACAGCCCGGCATCGGTCGTGCCGACGAACTGCGACGGATCAGCGAGTTCGGCAGCGGCCACCTGGTCCACATCGCGCCACGATCCGGCCTTCAGCGGCAGCGCCCGGTCCAGGAACGCGCGACCTGCTGCCACGACCGCCGCGCCGCGCGCAGGATCGTAGCCGCCACCCTGCGCCGGGGCGGCATCTAGCGCGTCGGTGCCGTACCACGCATCGTAGAGGCTGCCCCAGCGGGCATTGGCCGCATTGAGAAGGAAACGCGCGTTCAGCACCGGAACGACAAGCTGCGGCCCCGCCATCGTCGCGATTTCCGCATCGACGCCGGTAGTACCGATGATGAACGCTCCGGGTTCGGGGACCAGATAGCCGATCTCGCGCAGGAACGCATGGTATTCGGTCTGGTCCAGCGGCTTGCCTGCCCGTTCACCATGCCATGCGTCGATCTGCGACTGGAGCGAATCGCGCTTTTCCAGAAGCACCCGGTTGCGCGGAGCGAACGTCGCCACCAGCGCTGCAAAGCCCTGCCAGAAGCCCCCGGCGTCCTGTCCGATGGCGGGCAGAACCTGCCCCTCCACGAACGACGCCAGCCGGGCATCGACCTGCAGCCCCGAACGATCAATCCTGTCAGTCATTGCCTTCCTCGCGGTGGTTCGAACGCGCCCATCATGCATGGCGCATCCGCATCTGAAACCAGTTTGTCCCGGGGAAGGATGTGAAAGGTATGACGCAAGCCTGTACGATTGGCAACCGCAGCCAGACCGTCACGCCAAATCGACCGGTCACGAAATGGCACAAGGGTTTTGGCGGACTTTCTTAACCGTCGAAAACCCTTACATTGAAGGCAATGTTAAGCATCAGGATAGGCGGAAATCAGGGACTGGCACGAACGTTGCTGAACCTGTGACCGCTGGTAAAGGGATGACAATGCTCCGCAAAATCGGTCGCTTGTTCGTAATCAAGAGCAACTGGGAAGCGTACATGGTCATCTACGCTCTGGCACTTGGCGCGATCGAGCGCGGCAGCGTCTACCTTACGCGATTTCCGGGATTCGGAGGCAAGCTGCTGTTTCTGGCCTGCACCGGTGCCGTGTTCATGGGCGGCGCCAAAATCCTTGACTGCATCAAGTACGAGAAAGCTGCCCTGCTGGCAAAGGTCGAGCAGGCGCCCGATCAGGATATGGAACCTGAACGCAAGGCCGCGTGACACGAAAAAGGAAGGTGGGACGATTCTGTTGACAGGCTCGTCCCCAGCCCCTGGAATCCGCTTCTGTTACCCGGTGGGTCCAACCGTGTTCTAACTTTGTAACTTCAGGGCGTTAGCCCCTAGAATTACGCCGCGAGAGCAAGTGCTTCGTTGTCGTTGGCACTTATGAGTTTTGAGCCTTGAACGGGTTACTCAGCCCGGAAGAAAACACCGCTTTTCAACACACGTCGATCCTAGTTCGGCCCCGTCATCACCCCTGCGACAACAGGGTTGTTTCCGCGAGGAAACGGGTGATGGTGGAGCCGCCGGGTACCGCCCCCGGGTCCGCTGCGTCTATTGCACGGGGCAATTTATCCTCATAGCCGACCGAGGCCGGCAGGAGCCCATATAGGCGCTCCTGCCTGAATGTGAAGTGAAAGCATGTCTTTGGGCGATCAGGCCTTCGGCTTGCGCAGTTCCTCAAGGATTTCCTTGAGCGCGACCAGTTGCGGATCCACCGTCGCTTCGGGGGCCGGAGCGGCTGCCGCAGCCTCCGCTTCCTGCTTGCGCACCGAATCGATCATCTTGTTGACCGAACGGACCAGCAGGAACAGCACGAAGGCGATGATGAGGAAGTTGACCACCTGCGTCACGAATTCGCCGTAGCCGATCATCGGCACGCCCGCCGCTTTCAGCGCGGCATAGTCCGTCAGGCTGCCCTTATAATCCGCCGGCGCCTCGCCCAGCTGGAAGAAATATTTCGAGAAATCGATGCTGCCGAACAGCCAGCCGATCACCGGCATGATCATGTTCTCGTTCAGCGAGGACACGATCTTGCCGAATGCGGCGCCGATCATCACACCCACCGCCAGGTCGAGCACGTTGCCGCGTGCAATGAACTTCTTGAATTCGTCTACGATTGCCATGCGCCTGGTTCCCCTTCTGCCGGCTGTGGAAAGCTGCCCGAGTGCCGATTGGCACATGTGCTGTTTGACACACTCGGCGCGGGCTCTCAAACGATTGTTAACCCTGCGTGTTTCCACCCATGCCCTTGCAGCATCCTTGATCCGACATGATGGCGCGCTATCTATCGCGTGGAAGCCATCGGTTCAGCCCGGTGCGCAGTGGAGGAAAGACGCCGATGTCGCTCATCAATGCTCGCAGGTTGAAGACCGGTCTGGTGCTGGGTGCAGCCCTGTCGCTCAGCGCGTGCGGTTTCAACTCGGTGCCGACCAAGCAGGAAGCCGCCAAGGCCAAGTGGGCCGACGTCGAGGCTGCCTTTCAGGAGCGTTCGAACCTCGTCCCCAACCTTGCCGCCGTCGCCAAGGGCGCAGCCGAGCAGGAGAAGTCGATCCTTGTCGGCGTGACCGAGGCGCGCGCCAAGGCGACTTCAGTGCAGATCAGCGCGAACGATCTGGGCGACCCCAAGAAGATGGAGCAGTTCCAGCAGGCGCAGGCCAACCTTGGCGCCGGCATAGGCCGCCTCCTTGCCAGCGTCGAGGCATATCCGGAGGTCAAGTCAAACGCCAACTACCAGATGCTGCAGAGCCAGCTTGAGGGGCAGGAAAACCGCATCCGCGTGGCGATCCGCGACTACAACGGCGCGGTGCAGAGCTATAACACCGAAGTGCGCACCTTCCCCTCGATGATCGGCGCACGCCTGCGCGGCGCGCAGCCGCTGGTGCCTTACAAGGCCGTGACGCCGGGCGCCGAAGCCGCCCCGAGCCTCGAAGGAAAGCTCTGATCCCGATGGCCCGCGTCCGGGCCGCATCGCTGGCCGCGCTTCTGGTCCTCGTCGCCCTTGTGTCAGGGACGCCGGGGGCCTGGGCGCAGACGTTCCCCAAGCTGACGGGGCGCGTCGTCGATGATGCGAACATCATCCCCGATGCCGAAGAAGCGCGTCTCACGCAGAAGCTGGCCGCGCTTGAGACGCAGTCGAGACGACAGCTGGTGGTGGCGACGGTCCCGGACCTGCAGGGGTACGAGATTTCAGACTACGGCTATCGTCTGGGCCGGGCCTGGGGCATCGGCCAGAAGGGCACGAACAACGGCGCGATCCTGATCGTCGCGCCCAAGGAGCGCAAGGTCCGTATCGAAGTCGGCTATGGCCTGGAAGGCACCCTGACCGACGGCCTCAGCTTCCTCATCATAAACAACGATATCCGACCTCGCTTCAAAGCCGGCGACTATGCCGGCGGCATCGAAGCCGGCACCGACGCGATCATCAGGCAGTTGACCCTGCCCCCGGACGAAGCGCGCAAGATCGCTGCCGAAGCCGACAAGGCCCGCAAGGATAGTGGCGATGATGTGCCGCTTGGCACCGTGATCTTCATCCTCTTCGTCATCTTCTTCTTCGTGCTGCCGATCATCCGCTCAGCCACTAAGGGTGGACGACGCGGGCGTTATGGCGGCATCGACACGCCGATAATCTGGTTCCCGCCCAGCTCGGGCGGCAGCAACTGGGGAGGCGGTAGCAGTTGGGGCGGCGGTGGCGGATCCGATGGCGGCGGCTTCTTTGGCGGCGGCGGCGATTTCGGCGGCGGCGGTGCAAGCGGGGACTGGTAGGCCATGGCAAGACCGACATATCTGACCCCGCAGGATCACGACCGCATTCGCGGCGCCGTGGCCGATGCCGAACTGCTGAGTTCCGGCGAGATCGTGACGATGCTGACCGATCGCTCGGACGGCTATACTGACGTCGCGCTAGCCTGGGCCGCGCTGGTGGCGTTCCTGGCGCTGTCGGTGCTGGCGATCGCGCCTGATTTCTATATGGGCCTTTACGATCGCCTGATCGCCGACTGGGGCCACGAGTGGTCGTCGCGCATGATCCTGTCGCTGGCGTTGGGGGTGGCGACGATCAAGTTCGCGGCGATGGTGCTGCTGCAACTGTGGCAGCCGCTCAAGTTCTTCCTGATTCCCGCCCCGATCCGCACCGCCCGCGTCCACGGGCAGGCCACCCGCGGCTTCCGAATGAGCGCGGAGCGGCGCACTACCGGGCGCACCGGCATCCTCATCTACCTTTCCATGCGCGAACACCGCGTGGAGATCCTTGCCGACGAAGCCATCGCCGCCAAGGTGGAACCCGGAGTCTGGGCCGATGCCATCGCCGCGATGCTGGCCGAACTGCGCGAAGGCCATACCGCCGACGCCATGATCGCCGGCGTGGGCAAGGTCGGCGCTATCCTGGCCCTGCACGTTCCGCGCCTGTCCGATGACGTCAACGAATTGCCCGATGGACTGATCGAACTATGACCTCCTCGCCTGCCGATGCCCCTCTGGCCGACCATTTCGATGCCGACCAGCCTGTGGAGACGATGTGGGAAGGCCGCTTCATCACCGCCAAAAAACAGGGCCGGTGGGAATACGTCAGCCGTTCACGCGGAATCCGTGCAGCCGTGATCCTGGCGGTCGATGCGCAGGATCACGTCATCCTCGTCGACCAGTACCGCGTGCCGCTGGGGCGGCGCTGCATCGAGCTGCCTGCCGGGCTTGTCGGCGATCATGCCGACAACATCGGCGAAGACGCGGCCGTTGCTGCAGCGCGCGAACTGGAAGAGGAAACCGGATACCGCGCCGGGCGCATGGAAAAGGTCGGCGAGTTCTTCTCCTCGCCCGGCATGGTGAGCGAAAGTTTCACCCTGTTCCGCGCCTATGATCTCACGCGCGTCGCTGACGGCGGCGGCGTGGACGGAGAGGACATCGTCGTGCTTCGCGTGCCCGTTGCCGGCATCGGAGCTGCCATCGCGGAGTGGCGTGCGCAGGGCTATGCGATGGACGTGAAGCTGCTGTCGCTGCTGGGGCCCGCCCTGCTTGATGCGGAATCCGACACCTGATCCGGACGCGCCCCGGCGTATGTGCGCGCAAGACGCGCTATGCCAGCGAGACGGCGGCGCTTGAGGTTGCTGCCCGCGCACCTTTCTCGCTGCGGCCCTACCGGTGCAGTCTGTGCCGCCAATATCACCTTACCAGCAGGACAAAGGGTATGAAATTGCCCGCGTTCGAGCAGGAAAGACGCCGTGATGCGGGAAAGGCGACTGACGCCTGATCAGGAAGCATTTAGCCTGGCTTCGATCGCTTCGATGCGGGCCTTCAGCGTTTCCACTTCACCGCGCGCGGTTGCGGCCAGTTCCTTCACCGCGTCGAATTCCTCGCGGCTGACGAAATCCATGTCGCCCATGAATTCCTTGGCCCGCTCCCGCGCGGCGTCGCGCGCTTCGCGGCCCATGCCGGCCAGGGTGCCGGCGGCGCTGTTCAACATCTTGGCGAAGTCGGCGACGAAGGGGTTTTCGCTTTGCATTCTGCCTAAATGGAGTGCCCCCGGCTGCCGCGCAAGGGGCTTTTCCGTTTCCGCGCGTCAGTCAGATATCGAAGCGCTGGACCGCGCCCGAATGCTGCACCCCGTCGAGCGTGGGATTGGCCTGAAGAAAGGCGAAGTTTAGGTACGTCGCAAAGACCAGCCACAGCACGTAAGGCACAAGCAGCGCCCCTGCCAACGGCCTGATGCGGGTGAACAGCACCGTCGTCAACAGCGCGGCAACCACCAGCACCGCGATCAGCACCAGCGCCGCGCTCATCCGGTGCAGGCCGAAGAACAGCGGCGACCACGCAAGGTTGAGCGCGAGCTGCACCAGGAACGCGGCCACGGCAGTCCCACGCCCCCGTGCGCCGCGCGCCGCCAGCACCATGGCCAGCGCCACGCCCATCATCACGTAAAGGATGGTCCAGACGATCCCGAACGTCACCGGCGGCGGAAAGACGGACGGCTTCACCAATGCATCGAACCAGGGATTGCCCGGCCCGCTGCCCGCCACCCTGCCCGAAAGAAAGCCCAGCGCCACGATCAGCGGCACGCAGACCAGCGCCCAGCGCATCAGGCTGGCCCTCAACTGAGCAGGCGAAGCTAGCAGTTTCATGCGCGCAAAAAGTCCCGAATCAGGAATTTACCCAAGGTGGCCGGGGTTGTGGTACGCGGCGGCGCCATGTGCAATCGCCAGCGCAGGGTCACGCGCCCCGGTGTGCCGAAACGAGAAACTCCACATTGCCTTCGGGCCCCTTGATCGGGCTTTCGACGATCCCCTGGATCGCCCAGCCGTTACCCTCCAGCCATTCGCGCACTTCATCGCAGACACGCGCGTGAAGCGTGGGATCGCGCACGACGCCGCCCTTGCCCACTTCGCTTCGCCCGACCTCGAACTGCGGCTTTATCAGCGCCACCAGCCGACATTCCGGCGCGGCAAGGCGCAAGGGGACTTCCAGAACTTTGGCAAGTCCGATGAAGCTGGCATCGCACACCACCCAGTTGCATGGCGCGTCTATCTGCGCAGGGGTAAGGATACGCGCGCTGGTCTGTTCCAGCACGGTCACGCGCGGATCGGTCCGCAGCTTCCAGGCAAGCTGGTTGGTGCCCGAATCGACTGCGAAGACGCGGGTCGCACCATGAGTGAGCAGGACGTCGGTGAAGCCGCCGGTGGAACTGCCGATGTCCATCGCCACCGCGCCGTTCGGGTCGAGGCCGAAATGCTCGATCGCATGCGCCAGCTTGATACCGCCGCGTGACACCCAGGGATGGTCGCGCCCGCGAACGTCAATCGCGGCGTCGGCTTTCACCGACTGGCCGGGCTTGGCGATCTTCGTTTCGCCTGAAAACACCAGTCCCGCCAGCACCAGCGCCTGGGCGCGCGTGCGGCTTTCCGCCAGCCCGCGATCGACCAGCAGCTGGTCGACCCGCACTTTGGCAGGTTTCTTTTCGATGGAACGGGGCGGAAGCGGGTCGGTCATGGGCAGGTACGCACTTGAGATGGGCCGCGCCTCATTCCATACCACGGGCATGAAGGCAAATCCGCGCAGCCGCACTGCTCCCGTTTCCGCTCTTTTCACCCTCGGTCTGGCCGCAACGGCAGTCCTGTCAGGCTGCGTACCCCCGCCGCCCGGCACGCCTTCGCCGACTCAGCAGCGCCCGGCGCCGAGTCCTATGCCGCGCCCTGCAACGCCGCCGCCCCGGCCCGCGCGCCCCGCAGCCGACTGGCGCGATGCTGCAGCCACTCCGGGAGACTGGTCCTATTCGGCAGGAGAGCGCGGGTCCGTCGCCAGCTTCGGCAGCGGGCTGTTCTCGGTACAGTGCAACCCCGGCAAGACCGGCGTGTCGCTGATCCGATCGGGGGTTGGCGTCTCTGGGCCAGTCGGCATGTCCATCACCACGTCGGCAGGCACGCGTGCGCTCAACGCTTCTGCCACGCCACGCGGCGCGGTAGTGACGCTGCAGCCCCGCGACGCCGTGCTGGATGCGATGGCGTTCAGCCGGGGGCGCTTCGCCGTCGCGATGACTGGCCAGCCAACGCTTTACGTGCCCAGCTGGACCGAAATCTCCCGCGTGATCGAAGACTGCCGCTGAAGGCGGTTCGAAGCGATTCTGCTGCTATGCATCGGCCCTCTGGCAGGCCGATCGGGCCGCACGTCACACCCCCGGAAACCGCCGTTTGCAAATCATCGCGCGGCTGGGGATAACTGGCCGGAAGCCTCGATCATGACGGCAAAAAATTTGTTTTCAAGACTTGTTGTGCACCGCGGAATATCCCACATTTTGGTTAGGACAGCGGGGCCTGGGATACGCGCCCGGGGGTTACCGAAGTCCAGCCGCTTCAGGGCGGCGCACTATGGCTCAACAGCGCGAAAGGAGGTGATCCGATGTCTCATGGTTCAGCAGAGAGGTCGGCAATTTCCGTCGTGAGGCATTATCGCTGACACACAGGCGATAAAGGCTTCGCTGGCGGCACTTCCCGGCCGCTGACCATGTGAAGGGCCGTACCGGGCGACCGGTGCGGCCCTTCTCACTTGCCAGCCACTCGCCGACCTGATTTGCCTCTCCAACCCTTTGTGCTAATAGTCTAAGGGCGAGTAGCAATATTGCTTTTCGATTGCGTCAGGCGAAATTTTCGGTCAACGGCGCAGTCCCGTTGCAGACTTGAGGAAGACGTTCGATGGCGACTCTCGCCGATGCCGGCCTGACTTTCACCACCCAAGCCCATCCTGCCCCCGTCAGCGCCGAGACGCGCGCCGCTGTATTGGCGAATCCGGGCTTCGGCACCAACTTCACCGACCACATGGTGACGATCGAGTGGACCGAGGGACAGGGCTGGCACGACGCGATCATCGGCCCTCGACAGCCGATTCCCCTCGATCCGGCGGCATCGGTCCTGCACTATGCACAGGAAATCTTCGAAGGTCTCAAGGCGTACAAGCAGGCGGACGGTTCCATCGCCCTGTTCCGTCCCGAGGCGAACGCCGCGCGGTTCAACCAGTCGGCGCAGCGACTGGCCATGCCGGAACTGCCCGAGGATGTCTTCGTCGAGGCTATCGAGAAGCTGGTGGCGCTGGATCGGGCGTGGATCCCCGAAGGCGAAGGCGCGTCGCTGTACCTGCGCCCCTTCATGATCGCGACCGAGGCTTTCCTGGGCGTCCGTCCGGCCAAGCAGTACAAGTTCATCGTCATCGCCAGCCCGGCGGGCAACTACTTCAAGTCGGGCGCACCGGCGGTCTCGATCTGGGTCTCGGATTACACCCGCGCCGCCCCCGGCGGCACCGGCGCGGCAAAGTGCGGCGGCAACTATGCCGCCAGCCTCGTACCACAGGCCGAAGCCATCGCGCGCGGTCATGATCAGGTCGTCTTCCTCGATGCCGCCGAGCACAAGTGGATCGAGGAATTGGGCGGCATGAACCTCTACTTCGCGTTCGAGGACGGTACCCTGCTGACCCCCGAACTGACCGGGACGATCCTACCCGGCATCACCCGCGACAGCCTGCTGCAGCTTGCCCGCGAAGAAGGCCTGACGGTAAAGGAAGGCCGCTATAGCCTGGACCAGTGGCGCGAGGATGCGACCTCCGGCAAGCTGGTGGAAACTTTCGCCTGCGGTACTGCTGCAGTCGTCACTCCGGTAGGCAAGGTTTCGGGCCGCGATGGCGAATTCATCATCGGTTCGGGCGGCCCCGGCCAACTCACCGGCAAGCTGAAGAACCGCCTCGTCTCGATCCAGCGCGGCGAAGCGCCGGACACTCACGGGTGGATCCGCAAGATCGGCTGATCGTTCCGCCAACCAAGGGGTGAGCGGGCGTTGCCTGCCACCCCCGCTCGGGCCGAGCCGGTCGAAGCCCGGATTTAAACTGCGACCCTTGTCGCGAACCATTCTCGAACTTACCTGTGAGCGGCTTTTCCCCCTCACAGGAGGTTCCTGAAGATGGCCGATCTCACATACACGCCGCCCAAGGTCTGGACTTACGACGAGCCTAACGGCGGCGCCTTTGCGGCCATCAACCGCCCGACCGCAGGTGCCCGGTTCGAGCGCGACCTGCCGCGTGGCGACCACCTGCTCCAGCTCTATTCGCTTGGCACCCCCAACGGCCAGAAGGTCACGATCCTGCTTGAAGAGCTGCTGGCGGCCGGGCACGATGCCGAATACGACGCCTGGCTGATCAACATCGGCGAGAGCGACCAGTTCTCGTCCGGCTTCGTGTCGATCAATCCCAACTCCAAGATTCCCGCCCTGCTCGACCTTTCGGGCACCGAACCGGTGCGCGTCTTCGAATCGGGTTCGATCCTGTTCCATCTGGCCGAAAAGTTCGGCGCTTTCCTGCCTGCCTCCGGCCCTGCCCGGACGGAGTGCATGAACTGGCTGATGTGGCAGATGGGCACGGCACCGCTGCTGGGGGGTGGATTCGGGCATTTCTATGCCTACGCCCCGGAAAAGTTCCAGTACCCGATCGACCGCTTCGCCATGGAAGCCAAGCGCATCTTCGACGTCGCCGACAAGCGGCTGGCCGAAACGCAGTATCTTGCCGGAAACGACTACACGATCGCCGATATTGCCGCCTACGGCTGGTTCGGCGGCTTCGTGCGCGGGGATGCCTATGGCGATGCCAAGACCTTCCTAGACGTAGAGAGCTACACCAATCTGATGCGTTGGGGCCAAGAACTGGGCGAGCGTGACGGTGTGCGCCGTGGCCGGATCGTCAATCGCAAGGGCGACGGGCTGGTAGCAGAGCGTCACAACGCCGCAGACATCGATACGGTTCTGGATCGTTGATAACACCGTCCCGGCGCTGTCGAATCCTCTTCCCAGCGCCGGGACAAACCGCTAAGCGGCCTCTCCCGAGGCACTGCGCATGGCGCGGTTCTCTGCTGGGGCGTCGCCAAGTGGTAAGGCACCGGTTTTTGGTACCGGCATTCGCAGGTTCGAATCCTGCCGCCCCAGCCAGTTTTCTCCCAAACTACCGCAAAACCTTGATTTTCGGATGGCGCCGGAACCGTGGTGGGGCATTTGCTACAAACCCCCGCTACAAAGTTGGGGCATTGTGCGGATGGGAGGCATCCCGAATACGATCAAGCGCGGTGGCATCTATCACTTTCGGCGGGTAGTCCCGCAGCCTTTACGCGACCGGCTAGCTCGCCGCGAATTGACATGCAGCCTCCATACGCATCAAGCAGGGGAAGCGCGATTTCTGTCGCGCTGCCTGTATTTGCGTTCGGAGGAATTGTTCTTGGCTGTCGAAAGCGCATCGACGTTGAGCGACGAGGACATCGCCGCGCTGGTGAAAGATTTTTACACCACCGTTCTGGCACGGGACGATCAATTTCGCTTGGACGCTGACATGCCCGATCAGTTCAGAGAGGCGCGGGCGGAAAATTATCGGGTTTTGGCTAGGAATGCGAAGCAGCATTTGGCCGAAAACGCTTATGCGACTGTTAGACAGATCACTTCCGTTATGCTCGCACGCCGGTATGGGCTGGATGCGAAATTTGATAAGAGCAGCGTTCGCAAAACCGGACAAGCTATGCTCCGAGCCGGGGTGGAAATTGCTGAAACGCTGCGCGCCCGCGCCGAAGGCGATTTCAGCTACGAGCCAACCGATAAATTGCTCATACAAGCTTTACGTGAGAAGCCGGTTCCGCAAGTATCTCCCTCGCCAGATGGGCAAGCTAGAACGTCACCCATGGCCAGCGGTCCCCTATTCTCGGAAGCGGCGGAAATTTTCCGTGAGGCGCAATTGCGTAGAGCTGTTTGGGAGCGCCAAACATTTCTGCAAGCGCGCGCAACCTACTCTATCTTTTCCGAGTTTGCAGGCGATCGGCCCCTAAATCAGTATGTGCGAGCAGATGCCGGCCGCTTTAAGGCACTGCTGGAAGACCTTCCGGCCAATTATAGTAAGGCTGTCGAATTTCGTGGCCTTTCGGCAACGGCAATAGTTGAACTGGCTTTGGATATGGACGTCCCGCGCTTGTCATCGCGCACCGTCCAACGCCACTTTGCGGCTCTATCCACTCTTTGGGATAGTGCTATCGAGCAAGATACAGTCACGACAAATATCTTCAACGACTGGAAGTTCCACGCTGCCAAACAAGCGCGCGATCAGCGTCAAATGTGGCATAGTGAGGAGCTTGACGTGCTGTTTCATTCACCGGTCTGGACGGGGTGCCAATCAGAGCATCGGCGATCGAAGCCAGGAACGCAGGTCTTTCGAGATGAAAAATTCTGGCTGCCTCTGATCGCGGTTTTTTCCGGTATGCGTCAGGAAGAAATCTGCCAGTTGCGCTTGGATGACGTTCGGCAGGTTGACGGGATCTGGATATTCGATTTGAAAAAGGGAGAAGGTCGGCAACTCAAAAATGTGAGAGCAATCCGTAAGGTTCCGATCCACGATAGTTTGATAGATTTGGGATTTCTGCGTTACATTGATGAAGTGCGGAGGACGTCGGCAAAGCTAGTATTTCCCAACCTCAAAACTGGAGGTGCGGATGATCGCTTCGGGCACAATTATTCGAAATGGTTCACGCGGTACCGGCAAGACACGGGGCTTTATGTCCCGAAGCGCGACTTCCACTCCTTACGACATAGCGCCACAACATTTATGAAGAGGGCCGGAGTAACGGCTTCTGTCGTTGATGAAGTTACTGGCCATGTTACGGCAGGTGAAACTGCGCGTTACAACAAAGGGTTGACCGTCGCCAATCTCAAACAAGCTGTCGACACAATCGACATCGGAGTCGATCTTTCGCACTTGCATGAAAAATAGCCGGAAACGGTAGGGCAGTTGCAGATTGAAACGATGGACACCGCCCGCACTCAGGCGCAATATTTTCTGGCGCTCCAGCGCCATATCCCCCCTTACTATGCCTTCCCTGACTATCCTGCCTTTAATCATACCCTCTCCCCCCTTTCCCTCCCCTTCGGAGAGAATTGAAAGGAAGAAGATATGAAATTCGATAATATGCCTACAGCACAGGCCGAACCTTCCGATGCTTTGGCCATGGTTGCCGCCATCGACAGGCTGATACGTGAAGGGATCGACGTCCGGCGTCCGATAGGCTCAGCCTTCCAGCTCAAACTCCCGGACGGCCTCAGCTATTATCCCACGACCGGAAAAATCTATCGAGACAGCGCACCATCTGCATACCGGCAGACCGGTCTAGCGGCATTATTGGCCGTCCTGCGAAGCCCGACCCTATGACAAATTCTGCACAGATAGCAGGGCGATCAACGAATCCTCTCTGCCGGACGATCTCCGGCGAACGATGGAGGATTCATGACACCAGAACCCGGCCACGCGATCGGCCAACTTCCTCTCGTACCCGACGAACTGCTCAAAGCGCATTTCGTCCACGAGAAATTCGATACGCGCTTCCGCGCCTGCGCCCGTCTGCTCCAAGCCTTCTGGCGCGAGCGTCAGGGCCTTCCTGTCGGCAGCTATCAGGGACGGGATGGCCGCAAACGCAAGGTCGGCTCGTTACTCAACACGACCGCAGCCGCCTCCGGACGCAACTTCCTTGACCCGGCTGTCGCCCATCTAGCCCGCCGCGAGGTCATTTATCAGGAAGCGGGAGCGCTGATCGACCGGCAGCGGCTCTACAGCAATCTGCTCAGTTCGATGCCGCTGGCATTCAATCTCTTTGCGCCGCTTCGTTTCGATCTGGCGCTCGCTGGCAAGGTGATGCGGGCGATTGCCCCTAGCATCGACATCGCTGCGGTTCGTCATGTGTGGTTCGAGCATTCGCCTGGACGGCGGGCGGCGGACTTTACCGGCGACCGGACCGCTTTCGACGTCGCGATTATCTATCAGCGCAGCGATGGTGCTAACGGTATGATCGGCATTGAGGTGAAATATTCCGAGAGCCTTACCGAACCCGCGCCTACGGAGTTGAACGCCCGATACAATGACCTCGCGCCGTCGTCGGGTTTGTTCAAAGAACCGATGCACTCCGCCCTGCGGGTTAATCCACTCCAGCAACTCTTCAGGGAGCATCTGCTTGCTCAAGCGGCAATGATGCGGGGCGATTGGGCCGAAACCCACTTCATGCTGCTCGCTCCGCGCCATAACGTCAATGTCCAGCAGGGGGCGGCATTCTACAGCCGATTTCTTGCTTCGCCCGGTGTGGGACAAACCTCTTTCTTGAATGTCGAATTAGAGCAGTTCGTTGAAGCGCTGGGCTGGGCAGGTGCGAAGGACGACGCCTATGCCCTGTTCGATCGCTATCTGAATTGGGGCATTGTCATCGAGGCGGTCGAGGCCTGCCTTCGCGACAAGATAGAGGATTGGAACATCGCTCCACCGCCTCCGGCTCCGCTCAGCCTCATCGGGAAAGCCGCTTGAGCATGCAGCTGCCCTTCATCGACCGGATCGCTTTCGATCTGATGCTGGAACATGGTCGAGCCAGTGCGACGGGTCGCCATCATGATCCAGCGCCGGTAGTGAAACTCTTCACCCCGGACGCTGGGGCCACGTGGCTGCTGACGGAAATTGATCCCACGGATCATGACCGCGCATTCGGACTTTGCGATCTCGGGCTTGGTGAGCCTGAACTGGGCTATGTGAGCCTACACGAACTGGCCGACATCCGTGGCGCGCTGGGCCTGCCAGTCGAAAGGGATGCCACATTTACCGGCGATAAACCCCTGTCAGCATATGCTGTTGATGCCAGACAAATGCGCAGGATCATCTCGTGACCAGATGCCAAGCTCTTGCATTTCTTAATCTTCATATCCTAGGGTCGCCCCGCTCTCGCAATAATCGAGAGCGGGGCGTGGAAACCTCTTTGTTGCAGCACCTCGGTCGAGTTTCGGCCGGGTGGCATGCGCGCATGTCCAACCGGCTTGCCGGTAAAGGCGCATGCGCGCTGCGCTGTGCCAGTGTTTCCAACATCCGGCTTCGGCCGTTGCCCCTGATGGACATAGGGGGCAACGCATGACGGATAAGCTAGAAGCACTTGAACGCTTAGCAAAACTGAAGTCCGATGGCATCCTGTCGGAAGAAGAATTTGTCGATCAGAAGGCAGCGTTGCTTGCTTCCAGTCCTGCTAAGGCTGACACAAACTTCGCCGGATCGATGGAAAGAAGGCCGGGAAAAGTCGCGGGGCGTCCGCCGTGTACTACGTTGGTTCTGGCTCACTCAACTCGCCGCCATCGTGCTAATAGGCATATATTTTCTCACGCGGGGGCAAGCCCTTGAAGATGCGCGTGAGGCTAACGCATCAGTAGAAACCCCGTCTGTCGCAGCAACCGGTGACGAAAATACATTTCAACCTGTCATCGGATCGCCACCGGATTTGATCGTGACGGACGAAACTTTGTCGCACAGACCGAAATGGGAGGCGCTGGAGGTCGAACCAAACCCGCTGACGTTCTGTGAGAACACGAAAATGCGTGTCGCTAACAGTAGTAATCGGCCGCTCAACCTTGAGGGTTCCGTGATGAATAGCGACATCAGTTGGACAATCGGCGTGGTGAAACCGGGCGAGCAAATTGATTTCAATGTCGGTGAAGAGGGAATGTTAGCGCTGGCTGACCTTACAGATGGCGAACCCATTACCCGCTTCGATGTTGCCAAGTGCGATGCTGCCGGAAAATTCATGCAATGATCGTCCGGAACGATCAAATTTCACGCCTTCGAGCCCTACGCGACAGCGGCGCACTGAACGACGCCGAATACGAACGCGAAGTCGCTGATCTGTCCAATCGGGAGGCCCAGAGGAAAGGATTAACGCCAGCAAAGCTAAAGATTGCGATCGCAGCCGCCATTTTCGTTGCGCTGGCCGGTGTAACATACCTGGCTGCACGCGCGGATGGTTTTGGTGACGCCAGCGCCGAAGTCGCACGCAATGAACCACGTGCGAATGCCTTCAGCGAAAATCAATCTGACGAAATCCGAGATGCGACCGCGTCAAAAGCCGCAATTTCTCCGCCAGACGACTATCGAAATCTGATGCTTGTTCTCGGGTTCAATGCCCTAGGCGCGCGATTGGCAACCATGGAAAACCTTTGGCTAGAGCGTGGCCGTCACGTAACTTGGGAGCCGAGCGGGCCGGACTGGATTATGCGAACGGCTTGGCACGACCAGCTGACCGATACCGATCATGAAGAAGCATTCGAGTTTTACCAATGCGGGGGCGCGGCAGCGGCTCCTAGCACGCTCATCTTTTGCCCGACCGGGTCAGTGGCAGTGGCTCGGTTCGCTAGAGATGGTGACACAAGCGCTGCCATCGACCCCGCCATAGGGGCAATCGTCAATCATGATCGCAAGGCTATGGCCGACGCATCGCAATCCAGTTCCGAAACTCCTGGCAATCAGCCAATGGCTGGACAGTCCGAAACGGCAACAGCGCTGAAGTCTGGCCGCTGCAAGCTCATCGCCAAGGGCACGACCTACATAGACGGAAGCTGCTTCTACTCCCTGGACGAGAACGGCAGCTTTTCCATTTACGAAACATCTAGCCGTCGAGGAGGCTATTTCGCAATTCTTCAGCGCGACGGTGCTGATGGCATCGGCTTCTGGAGCGGCAGTCGAGCTTCCACTCATGCGCAAGATGAGTTGGGAACCCTCTCTCGCAAAGGAGCTTGCTGGGAAAACGCGCAAAGCAAAATCTGCCTTTGGGGCTGAAAATGCTACGATCAGGACATCATGCCCGTTCGTAACAAATAGCAAGGATGGCGTTTGATGCTCCCCACCAGCGAACCAGATTCCCCATACGAAATCGGCGAACGGGTGTTTTTTTGGACCGGTCGCGGCTCTGAAGGTTTCGGTACGATCCGAGAACTCAAAAATGGCCGAGCATTCATCGACCCCGAGCCTGAAGCGCGGAGAGGCAGCGACTACCGCGAGTTGAAGGCTGACGGCCAAAGCCGTAATCGCTGGGCACCACGAGATTACGGCGTTCGGCTTACCCAATTAAATAGCTCGCCAAGGGCCTGATTTCAAGATTGCTAGGGTCTGAGCACGACGCGGAGAATGCGGGCCTATATGGACGCCTACTTCGAATTTAAACGGAATTAAATCAATACATACAGCATCTTATGGCTTGCATTTTGCAGGAAGCCTGCCATCATTTCTCGATGGCAGGCTCGTTCAGCAGAATCTCTAGATTAGCCCGATGCTTCCTGCCCCGTCGCGAACCGATAGAGTTCATGACAATAAAGCCCACGCACATCCCGGATGCCGTCATCCCAAGAAGCTACGAACGGCTTGGCTTTGGGTAATGTCCACGAGATCCGACCTTTTTCAAGGTCGGTCATGGGACCATGCCCTTCGACTTTGAACACACTCCAATTCGGTCGAGTTGGGAGCAAATGCTCCATACCAGTTGGCGCTCCGATTGCTCTACGGGCTGGGCCGAGGGCATGACAAACTCGAAGCCGGTTCTTCAATGCAACTGCCCCAGGATTACAATACCGCCACGGGATGAAATCGCCGAGGTATGTAGTCCGACCATCGACGGTTGCTCGTGCGGTTTGCACGATTGCCGACAAATCATAGCCTTTGAGAAGATAGCTGACCGCATTCCAATGTCGAAATGAGCACTCTCGCGCCCGAAGATTGGCGCGAATTGCTCTTGGGATGTGATGGTCGAATCTGCGCAGAGTGTACTCCGAAATCCATTTCCTGAAGTGTTCGCGATGATTTATCGGAGGCAATTCGCCGCTAAACGGCGCGGCCGGTATGCCGGGAATATGCAGCGCGACGTGGGAATGATAGCCCAAGCCTTGGTCCGTATTCGCCCTCTCGATGCCGTAAATCCAAGCTGGGTGCGCATTTTTATCGATCGCCCAGGCATTGTAGCACTTCAAGAATGCGCCCGTAGCAGCCTGAGCCTCTGGCCCACTATGAATACCCATTCTCTGCCAATCGAGCGTGATAAGCGTATCTAACGGAAGCCCTGCCCACAAAGCGAACTCCGCCGCTGCATGGGTTGAGGCGAAAGTACCAATCCCGATGTTTGCCGCATCCGGTGTTGGTTTAGCATCGGTGGCTCCACCCCGGCGCCTTAGCTTGCGGATGAAAATATGCGAACGCTCCGCCTGCTCGCGAATGGTTTCACGCGCGAAAAGTTCGCCCTCGGTCAGATAGAATGTCATGGGGAAATCCGGAAATTTGCCCGGCCTCACAATCGCACCGGCCGGGCAAGGGGAATTTATTAGCCGTAGTAGCTGATGAGGCGCTCGGTCATGACACGCAACGCTTGCAGAGGGTTACGCCGAATGTCCCGCGCAGGCGGTCCCGAAAGGAAATCACTCAAACGATTATGCAGCCGCTGCAGGGACGGCACATCAGGTTGATCGTCATATGGTGACGGAGCAAATACAGCATTGGAGAAATGCCGCAGCGTTTCGACGAGCACCGTACCGGGGTCATTCGGATGCGCGGGCTCGTGCGGGATTGCCTTTGTTGGCGCAGCTTTGGATCTATGGTAAAGGTCATCGCTCAGCTTGCGGGCGATGATCAGCGCTCGTGTCTCGCGCGGAATCTCCGTGGAATCAGCCGCATCGCGAATTTTCCGATGGAGGCGTAGCATTTGCTTATACTCCGCCGTTCCAAAACTCGGCGCATGACGAATGGGCCGGGATAACGCGGGATGCAGTTGGCCCAAAGTGCCCCTTTCGATCCATGGTTCAAGGGTCTGGGATTTGGGAGTGTCGGCGGGTAAGACTGAGAAATGTTCAGGCATAAGCATCGTTCCTTTCTGGATCGATGCGACAGCGAGGGTGCTATCGCCTGACAATATAATGAGTAAGAGGATTTTTATGCAGCTCGGCTGCCTCCTTCATGCCGATTCATGCTCTTTCTCGGCGGAATAATCCAAAATAGTTGCATTAAAGCAACAAAATCGGCGCCTTTCCACATCAAACTATCGCCCTGCCCCTTGGCCGGGAAGGTCACTCCTCAACGAAAAAATCTTCATCCAGTCTTTTGAACTCGATCCTGCGGCTGACGCGAACCCCGACGCCATATTCGATCATCAAGTCGGTCAGACGATCCCCGTCGATTAGGATGACACGCTGGGCGAGGTGTTTGACATAGTCCCGTGCCTGGCTGCTAAAGGTGGAGGTCGTGACGAACACGCCCTTGGTTGCGCCATGACCGACCAGACTGCCGACGAAGGCCTGCACATCGGGGCGACCGACCGTTGTTTCGGCATAGCGCTTGGCCTGCACATAGACCCGGTCGAGACCCAACCTGTCCTCGTTGATGACCCCGTCGACACCGCCGTCGCCCGAACGGCCGAGCTGGGTGGCCGCGTTCTTGTGCGATCCGCCATAGCCCATGGCGATCAGCAGATCGACGATCAGTTGCTCGAAAAAGGCCGGGCTGTTCTGGACAATGCGTTCCAGCAGTTCCGCGCGAAGAGCGGATTGCACGGCCTGATAGGCCGCCTCAATCTGCTCTTCCGGCGTGCCGGTTTCAACTGATGGGGCGATGACAGCGGGCGCAGCATCGTCATCGGTGGACTTCTGCCCGCTATAGAACTCTCGGAAGCCCTCATAGTCCTTCAGCTCGTTCACGCCGATGCGCGCGGGGTTGGATGCCAGCAGCGCCAGCCCCGCTTCGGTCGCGATGAAACGCCCCCGCTTGGGCGAGGTGACGAGGCCTGCCTTGGACATGTAGAATTTTGCCCAATGGATGCGGTTATGGAGCAGGCGTTGCCGTCCGCTAGGGAGCATTTCTTCGCGTTCGTCGGGACTGAGACCGAGTTCGTCGGCGATGTGTTCGGCGGCATCGGCCACGCGCTGTTCGCCGTTGGCGGCGAGGCGCAGGACCGGCAGCATCAATGTCTGGTAATCGGGAATGGCCATGGAATCAGGCTGCCTTCTTGCGGCCGCGCTTGGCCTTTGGCGCGGCAGCGCGTTCCGCCCGGATGCGATCGAGCAAGACGCTGGCGGGTTCGTCAGCGGGATCTTGCGGCACGAGTTCGCCCTTGAAGGCCTTGGCCAACACGGACTGGTCGAGGTGGTCGATCAGCTTGCGGGCGCTAGTGGCGTCGCCGGTAAGCCGTTCAATCCACAAGAAAGCGAATTGGATGCGACCGATGATCTCAGACTGCTCTTGCAGAGAAAATGCCGGGATTTTCAATGCGATGAATTTGCTCTGCGTGAGGTTCAGGCCGCTGTCGCTGATGCCTGTTTTCATTGCCTCCAATTCTGAAAGGCACTGAGGGGTGTTCAGCATATAAGTGACAAACGCCGGATCAGCCATTTCCTGATTGATGCGAAGTCGATAGGCTTTGTCACACAGCATCAACTTAGGATGATTTTCGGTCACAAGACACGAAATGCCTACCCGGCTGCGCGGGCCTGCGCGGGTTATGAGCACGTCACCAGCGTTGATGACGATCCCCGGTCGAGGTGCGAGATCAGCAGGGAGGCGCTTGTTCTCCAGCGGCAAAAATTGAACGGACTGGATCGCTGTCGTTTTTATGACACCCCAGTCATTTGGGCTTGCTGGCTCGCTGGCGCACTTGGGGCTCCAGCCCTGATCCAATGAATCAATAAATTCCGATAACGGCTGCAGCTTCGGGGACCGACGCTCATTACACAGGTCACCCCGGAAGGCGGCGGCGAGGATGGCCTGTTTGTATTTCTCGACGAGGCGGGGGATGTGGTCGAGATGGTCGCGGGCGCGTCTGGATTTGCCGGTGAGGCTGTCGATCTTCGCCACGATCCGCTGCTGTTCGGGAAGAGGAGCGATCGGTAAGGATAAGCCTGAAAGAATGGATGCGTTTGCGCCAGGCTGCGCGGTTCCTTTCGCAACGGTTTGTATCTGGGACCAATAATCACGGGACTGCATGAACGACCATGCGTAAGCCGGATCAACCGCCGCACTTAGTCGAACACGGATAAGGTACGAAGCAAACACGGCTTTTTCTGGAACCATGTTTATTAAATAGCTTTTCCCTGTGGTCGCTCCGGTGCGCGCAATTACAATGTCGCTTGCGCCAAGCGTTGTCCGCTCATCTGGCTGGTCAGTACAACGCGGAACGGTTTCCCAGTTGACGGAGCCATTTTGAATATCCGTGATACGGAGCAGCTTGGGGAGATCTCCACCGGCGGTGGATGCCGTTGTGAAACCATAGCTTATGTCAGTCGCCGCATCTCCAAGACGGGAACGGCTCCACCCAACCGGCAAATCGCTCATTCCGCTGCCTCCGCCACGGCAACACCGGCTTCTTCAACGCTATCCGGCTCCAACTCTTCCGACAGCGTTTCAATCTCCTCAAGCGCCGCCTTCAAATGGCCGATGATGGCGGCAGCGATGTCCTCTGGCTCGGTCAGCGCCTCTTCAGCCTCCGCTTCGGTGTCGCGAAGCCAGCTTATGTCGAGATTGTCATTGCGGTCGGTGATGGCGGCGCGATCAAACTTGCGCCAGCGGCTGTCCTCACCCTGATCCTGTCGTGCGGCTCCGCCATTGGCGTCCGCGCCATAGGCTGCCTCAAACTCCGTGAAATCGGCAACGGTCAGCGGACGGGTCTTGCCATAGGCGGGCGCATTAGCCCGCATGTCATAGACCCAGACCGCCTTGGTATTACCCTTGTCGCTCTTGCCGCGCCGGAAGAACAGCACATTGGTCTTGACGCCCTGCGCATAGAAAATGCCGGTCGGCAGGCGCAGGATGGTGTGCAAATCGCACAGGTCCATCAGCCAGGTGCGCAGGCGGCGGCCAGTATTATCTTCGAACAGCACGTTATCGGGGATGACTACGGCGGCGCGGCCACCCGGGGCCAGAGCGCGCACGATATGCTCGACGAAGGCAAGCTGCTTGTTCGACGTGTCCGCCGTGATCGAGAAATCGGAACGGGTCGGACGTCCCCCGCCCTTCTTGGTGCCAAAGGGCGGATTGGTCAGGATCAGATTGGCTTTGGGTAGCGCCTCGCCATCGGGGGAGAGTGTGTCGATATTCTCCATACCGCCTTCGATGCCGTGCAGCAGCAGGTTCATCATGCTGAGGCGATGGGTATCGGGCACCAGCTCCGCGCCGGAAAAGGCGTTGTGCCGCTGGAAAAAGGCCTGCTGCTCCGTCAGCCTATAGAGATCGTCGGTATGGTCCTTGATGTAGCGGTCGGCGCCGACGAGGAAGCCCGCCGTTCCCCCTGCCGGGTCCTGGATCACTTCCCCCGGCTGCGGCTGCATCAGGCGCACGATGCAGTCGATCAGCGGCCGGGGTGTGAAATACTGCCCGGCGCCAGATTTCTTGTCAGCGGCGTTCTTTTCCAACAGGCCTTCATAGAGGTTGCCCAGCCCCTCTTCGCGAGCGGAGAACCAGTCGAGCTGATCGATGTTCGAGGTCAGCGCCTTGAGGTTTGTGGGCTTGCGCAGGCGAGTCTGTGCGTCGATGAAAATCGCGCTGACCAGCGCATCCTTAGCCTTGCCGAGTTCGAGCAGCATCGCCTTGTAATAATCAAGCTGTTCCATGCCCTCGCGCTTGGTGAGAAGGCCCCAGCGCCACCCTTCCGGCAATCGCTCTTCCTTGCCGGTTTCCTCCAGCATCTTGAGGAACAGCAGGTAGGTCAGCTCCGTCACATATTCGTTATAGGTGACGCCATCGTCGCGCAGGACGTTGCACAAGCCCCAGAGCTTGGCGACGATATCGGTGGTGGTGCTCATTTACGCGGTCTTCTTCCACAATTCTTCGTTGATTCCGGCGAGGATGCTTTCCAGCTCCCCGCCGAACACCTTGTTCAGGCGATTGAAGCCGCCATCGGCGATGAATGGCTCTTTGTCGATGGCGGCGCGGTCCACCACAATTTCTTTTTCAATCTGGTCGCCGATCCGCTTGAGCCAGCGTTTCTGCGGGTCGGTCCATGCCCGGCTCGACATGATGGCGCGCATCGCATCCCGCACTCGGTCTTCATAGGGGATCAACGCGTCGCCCAGTGCGGCCTGACGGACGAAGCCGATGACCGAGGCGGCGATTTCCTCATTGCGGGCATCGGCCCAGGCGCGGCGAAGATTGGCGTCTGAAAAGCCTTTGGAATCCAGAGCCAGGCGCAGTTCCTTCAGATCGGCACGGGTCAGGTCACGGGGACGCTGCACGACGAGCTTCAGCGCCGCGATGGTGTTGATATTGTCGCGCACGAAGGCGGCGAAGCTGTCCAGAAAGTCTTCCGGTTTTGCAGCACTGCCATAACCACGCGACACATCGACGACATGATCCGCGTGCTTGGAAATCGGGACATAGCCGGGCTTATCGCCATCAGCCTGCCAATCGAGGATGGGGCCGATCGCGGCGCGGTCCTTTAGCCAAGCGGCAAGCCCCGGTGCATCGCCGGACATCACCCGTTGCAGCATCGCCTCCGGCGTTTCGCCCGCCACAGCTTCGAACTGCTGCTTTGCCTCATCGGTCAGCTTCTTGATCCGGCGGCGCAGCTTCACGGCAAGCTGTTCGCGAATGGCCTCCCGCTGCTCATCGTTCTGCGCTTCCGTCATCTCGCGGACGAGCTGGGCGAAGCTGATCGACGGGTTGACGACGACAGGCTTCATGTCAGTCATATTCTGGAGGTAGGGATAGAGATCGACGGCGTCGAAAATTCGGAAAACCTCTTTGCCTATTTCCGAGCACTGGCGTGTCGCGCGGCCAATCATCTGTTCATACAAAATGCGGCTGTTCACCCGGCGCAAGAACACGAGGTTGGTGATCTTCGGCACGTCGATACCAGTGGTCAGCAGATCCACCGTGACGACGATCTGCGGATTGGCGTCGTTGCGAAACGCGCGAATCCAGTTCTTTACCTTGTCCACGCTGCCCGTGATTTTCTTCACGGCGGCATCGTCAATCTCGCCATATTGCTCGGCGAAAGCGGCCTTGATGGCGCTGACCACCATGTCCGCGTGGGCATCGGTCGCGGCGAAGATCAACGTCTTGCCCGGTAGCGCCGGGTCAATGTGCCGCGCCAGTTCCTCCGCCACGACGCGGTTGAACTCCGGGGTAATGACCTGTCGATTGAATGCCTCGATCTCGAACCGGATCTCGTCTGGTGCGTGGGCCAAATCGACTTCGCCGGTCCGGGTGTTGAGCAGTTCAAGCTCTTCATCCTTCTCGAACTTTATGCCCGCTCGCGCCAGCGCAGTTTCGATGCGAATTGGCGGCTCATGGTCGATCAGGAAGCCATCGACCACTGCCTCGCGGTAGGAATAGGTGAAGACCGGATCGCCGAAAATGTCGGTAGTGTGGAGCGCGGGCGTAGCCGTCAGGCCGATCTTCACCGCGTCGAAATAGTCCAGCACGCGGCGATATTTCGAGATATAATCATCCTGCCCCCGGAAGCTCAGCTCGGCGTCGGACATCTCCCGATCAAGCAGATAGCCGCGGTGACATTCGTCGATGACCATCAGGTCGTATTGGTCAACGGGCGGCACGGATGCGCCATCGGCAGCGAACAGGACACGCTTCACCAAACCCTGAATCGTACAGATGTGGACTTTAGTTTCCACGTCCGGGGTCACGTCGCCCAAACCTTTGAGGCCAAAGATTTCGGCGAATGTCTTTCCGGACACGACCTTGGTGGTCGAAAATTCGCCCTCTGTCTGGTCGCCAAGGGCGCTGCGATCAACCACGAAGCAGATGCGCCGAAACCGTTTGGCCGACAGCAAACGGTACAGCATGGCGATTGCGAGCTTAGTTTTTCCTGTGCCGGTCGCCATCGCGACCAAGACGGCGCGTTGCTCAGCCGACAAGGCAGCCTCTACCGAGCGGATCGCGGTTTCCTGATAATGGCGAAGTGGGAAACCGAACTCGAATGGCTGCGCCTTAAGCGCCGCATCAGCCGCGTCCTGATCGACCTCAAGCTGCCCGGTGAGGCCTTCCGGCGTCGGCCAGTCCACCAACGCGCGACGATGGTTTGCGGCGCGGCGGGTATCGCGAAACCAGATGCCGCTCTCTGTCTCAATCTGCTTGAGATAGGATCGGCCATTCGCGCTGAACACAAATGGCACCTTGTATTCGCCCCAAGGCCCACCGGCATAGGTAAAATCGGCACTGTTTTTTATGCCGGTCGAATAGCGTTCAGCCTGATCGATCGCGGCTGATACATTCTTTCGCCGTCGCTTCGCCTCCACAACGCCGATCAGAGTCGTGCCAACGAACAGGGCGTAGTCGGCGGGGCCGTTTGCGGTCGGCCATTCAGCGATGGCGAGATTGCGCCCCTTGGCAGGGCGAACACCGTTGCTGTATCGGAGGTCGCGAGTATCAACCTCCCATCCACGATCGCGCAATTGCTGATCGATGAGCGC
Organism: Novosphingobium gossypii; assembly: GCF_050433305.1. Lineage (NCBI taxonomy): Bacteria > Pseudomonadati > Pseudomonadota > Alphaproteobacteria > Sphingomonadales > Sphingomonadaceae > Novosphingobium > Novosphingobium gossypii. Next base: position 1,041,247 of record NZ_JBNPXM010000001.1, read on the forward strand.
ACGGGTTTCCGCTTCGTCAAGGTCGATCTTTACCGCAGCCTTTTCACCGCGCTTGACCAACTGAGCAGCCTCAGCGCGAGGTACAGTTTCGGCTTCGGCCTGAAGAGCAGCGAGCTTGCTCGTGACTTCGGCCTTCTCGGCGTCAATGTCCTGGGCGATCTTCTCCCAAGCGGCTCGCTCCTCCGCCTCGCGTGCCAGTCGCTCTTCTATCGCCTCGCGCGCGTGGGTTTGTTCGTCTGCTTCAAGGCGAGCGCGGACCGCATCACCTTCGGTTTCCGCCACCTTCTGCCTGAGCTTTTCAATCTCTTCGCGCAGGGCAACGGTCGCATCAACGGGTTGGCGCGGCGGCACGAATGCACCGGACTGAAAATTGGCAGCGCGGCCATAGGTTCGATGAAACCAGATGCCGAGCGACCAAGCGAATTTTAGCGCCGTCAGTGCGCTGGAATGATTGCCCTTTGCTTCATGCACCGCGCTATTGCCCGCTTTCCGCAGGGCATGAAAAATATCCGCTGCCTCTTTGGGGATAAGGCGATCATACGACAGACGGCGGAGCGTTTCTTCGAATGTCTCGCGCTCATCACGATAAACAGCGTGATGCGCCGCGACCATCTTCGCCATCAATTCAGCGAACTGGCGAAGCTTGACGATAGCGGTTGAAGGATCGCTTGAAAAATAGCGTTCCGCCAGCCCTCCCAACGTCACCAACTGTTTATCATGGGCTTCAAGGAAACCAAAATTGAGAGAGTCCACCCTGCCCCCGTATCTGTCGACGCGCTTGCGGCTTCAAGCGATAAGCCTCTGCCTTGGTTCGCAGAACCCTTTAGTCAGATCAAACGGTAACTGAGTTACAAGCACTCGGTTGACGAGCCGCTACATTCCTCTGCTACAATGTCAGCATCGAGCGGCGCCATCCGATTGATATGAACTGCGGTTTTGCTGGGGCACAAAAACTTGGATGCGGCTCCTGCCGCCCCAGCCAGCATCCAAGCCATTCTCCAACGATGACGCGCGGGTCGCATGAAGTGGTTCCGCCGGGCCGTTCGCCACGTAGCGCCATCACCCACCTGTTTCGTCCGCCGAAACAGGTGCTTCGGGTTGAAGGCAGCGCCCTGCCCGCGCTAGAGGAGGTTTACAGCCGCAGTCGAATGGCGAGAGTTTCCTAGATGGCTGATGACGCGATTATTGCGCAGCTTGAACAACGGCTTGCCTTTGCCGAGGCGGCCATGCGCGATGGCGCTGCACAACTGGAGATCGCGCGCGCGAGCGAGCGTCGGCATCAGGCGCTGGTCAATGCGATAGACGATGCCGTGTGCGTCATCGAAGTCATTGATGCGGACGATACAGCCAGGCGGGACTATCGCTTCCTGCAGGCCAATATCGCGTTCGAACGGCAGACCGGCATCGTCGATCCGGTGGGCCGCACCGCTCGCGCGCTGGTGCCCAAACACGAGCAATACTGGTTCGACACCTTCTGCCGCATCGCCCGGACCGGCAATGCCGAGCGCTTCGAAGACCGGGCCGAGGCGTTGGGACGGTGGTACGAAGTCTATGCCGCGCCTTTTGGCAGTCCTGACGAACGGCAACTGATCGTCGTCTTCCGCGATGTGGCGCAGCGCAAGATGGCAGAGGCCGCCCTGCGCACGAGTGAGCAGCATCTGCAGGGCCTGCTGGCAGAACTGCAGCACCGGGTGCGCAATATCCTGACGGTCATTCGCTCGGTCTTTGCGCGCACGGTCGATGCAGGCGGCGCGATCGAAGAGATTGCGGATCATTTCAAGGGACGCCTCGACAGCCTGGCGCGTACGCAGCTGCTGGTCGCGCAAAGCGGACGGCGCGCCATCGACCTTGAAAACCTGATTCGCGATGAACTTCTGAGCGCGGGCGCCAGCGATGGTCCCGATCTGGTGATACAGGGGGACGAGGTGGCTCTCGACCCGGATGTGGCAGAGGCGCTCGGCCTGGCCATTCACGAACTGACCACGAACGCATTGAAGTACGGCGCGCTGAGGTTCCCTGCGTCAAGGCTCGACATACGGTGGAGCATCCATGGCGCCGCAGGTGCCGCGCCCATGCTGGATCTGGAGTGGCGTGAGGTTGGGGTTCCGGCCATTGCGGCGCGCCCGGCCCGCCGGGGCTTCGGTTGCGAACTGATCGAGAATGCCTTGCCGTATAGGCTGAATGCCGAGACCCGGCTGGAGTTCAGGGGCGGTGGTATTCACTGCTCGCTGCGTATTCCCCTGGCGCAAGGCCGCGAGATGCTCCCTTATATCGAAACATAGAGGACGTCGCTTCAGCCCGCTGAGTTCAGATCGTCCAGCCATTGTCGTGGGCTCAGCCGGTCTGTCGGTTCGATGGTGGCCTTCATACTGTGAGCCATGATCTCCAGAGCCCAGCGCTTGCGCTCGGGCGTTGCACCGGCAACGGCATCTTCCGGCACCCACAAGGCATAGTCGCGCATGTGGGCATCGGCGGCCGTGAACAGCACGCAGATGTCCGCTGCTATCCCTGAAAGGATCAGACGCGTCACCCCCAGTCGGGGTAGCAGAACCGGCAGATTGGTAGCATAGAAGCCGGAAAACTGCGGCTTTATTATGAAATAGTCGTCCGCCGCAGGCCGCAGCATCGCAGCCACCGCGTGTCCGCTTTCAAGCGCTCTTTCCACCAGTCGTGAGCGTTCGGAATGCCACTCGTCGAAGTTGTCGTTGACGTAGATGACGGGCAGACCCTCGGCCTCCATCTGTTCGCGAAGGCGACGGGTGGCATGGGCCGCTTTGATCGCGTCTGGCAGCAGATCCTGCGCACCCTCGAAATCGAAGCGGTTCATCATGTCGATGATCAGCAGCGCGGCGCGCCCGCCGTCGCGGTCAGGCAGCCCCGCGTCGCTCATGTTCAGTCGTCCTCTTCCAGATCGCCGTTCTCGTCGACGAGATCCTCTATCGAGGCATCGTCGTCTTCGGCATCGATGTATTCCAGCGGGTTCAGGCCCAGTTCGGCGGCCACTTCAAGTTCCGTGGCGACGACCGTGGTTTCGTCTCCGCTTTCAAGTTCAATGACCGTCGTGCCGTCTTCGCGCCCTGCGGAAAGATGGACCACGTCATCGGGATCGATCTGGATTTCTTCGCCGTCGGGTGTTTCGAAAGTGGCAGTGGGCATGTCTCGCTCCATTGGGCTGGCTGTTAATGACGCTCGAACACCGATCGGCGGTGGGTGTTCCGGCGCAGTATCGATCGACGATGCCCATCTTGATCCATTTGAACGGATCAGGGGCGATAGTGCTTTCCCGCCGTTTCATACCCCGGATGACGACCATCCATCACCAGAGGAAAGGTACGACAATGCCCGGAGGTGGCGAATACGAACCGCAGGACTCCCGCAAGGTTACCGGAACGAGCGGCGATCCATCGAAATCCTGGCGGCAGCAGGAAGACCCGCGCGAAGGACGCGGTGAATACGAACCGCGCGATCAACGCAACGTAACCGGCCAGCCAACGCAGGAGCGCGACCGCTGGCACAACGATCAGGCCGAGCCACCCAAGGCGGAAGGGCAGCCCGCCAAGGGTGTGCGTGAAGCGGAGCCGCCGCCGGCAACCGACGAATAGACCGGCCGCGGGGGCGGCGTCAGGATGTGCCGCCCGTCGCCATCTGTCCGGGCGCTTCCTCCTGCTCCTTCACATCCTGATGCCAGATGTTGCGTCCGACGAAGATCGCCACGATCAGCGCCAGAACGATGGCAACGACCGTGATCGCCGCTCTGCCCTTGCGGCGGGAACCGGGATCGCTGGGGTCGCGGCGTCCGTTGTTTTGCATGTCTCTTCCTCTTTTTCCGGATGGGAACTGAAGACAAGACGGCAGCCCCGGTTGCCTATGAACAACCTGGGATAAGGCAGCACACAGGCGATCGGTCAGGCTGCGGCAACGGTTCTGCGAGGAGCGTCGTCCGGCGCACCATATGTGTCATGGGCAAGCCGGTCGAGCGCTGCGGGTTGCAGGATGTGCAGCGTCTTGCCGCTGAAGCGAAGCAGCCCGCGATTGCGCAAGTCGCCCAGCACCCGGTTGACGTGGACCGGGGTCAGGCCAACGACATCGGCGATGTCCTGCTGCGTCAGGGGGATCGTGCAGCGCCCATCCACCACCCGGTCCAGCGCCGCCATCCGTCGGTGCAGCGCCATGAGCAGGTCGCCTACACGTTCCAGCGCGGTCTTGCGGCCAAGGCCGATGATCCACGACACCTGCCGCCGATGCGTTTCAAGCACCGCGCCCAGCAGCTTCATCACACCGTCACCCGGCTTGGAGTGGACGCCCGCGATGGGGATGGCCTTTGCCGTCACCGGAGTGAGCGCCACGATCGGAAGATCCGCTTTGCCGGACAGAAGCCAGTGGGGCTCGCAGTAGTCACCGGGCAGGAACAGCCCGGTGATCTGTCGCCGACCGTCCGGCAGGAGGCAGTAGCTGCAGGCCCACCCTTCCTCGATCTGGAGGATGGCCGTCTGCGCGTCATCCTTGTGCGCTACATGTTCATGGCGACGAAACTGACGGAACCGTGCCGTCTCCGAATCTCGATACATCGATCGTCTCCCAACATGTTGCCGAAGTGTTTGAGATACGCGTCATCCCCGGCAGCAGGGCTGACCTATGTTATCGGCCAGAATTGTTCAGGACGACTTGATGATCTGGCGCGATGATCTGATCGGGATTGCAGTTGTGGTTCAGAATTCGTGCAGCAATCCAGCAGGCCGCGGGCTGATCCAGATCAATGTCGAAGCCCGTTTGGGGAACGACCGACATTCGCATGCGGTTTCCACTAGGCAAAGATAAAGGACTTTGACCTATGACCAAGGACGTTAATCCTTCCACCACTCCGCGTGGCACGTTCGGCGATGCGCGTCCGGACGATGAAAACGACTCGCGCACAAAGGGCGCGCAGAAGCCGGAAAAGGTAGAGGATCGCCCGCTTGTCAACGAAGTCGATCCGGAGGATTACCCGCAGCAGGAACGCAAGGACGGCGACCTGACCCGCTGACCTTGGCGGGCAGGTCTGCCGGCCTACTCCATCAGGCTCAGCAGGCCGTCGATGGAGCAGGTGGCGAAGCCCACGGTGCTGTCTGAAATACCGTAGGGGATCAGCAATCCGTCCCCTACCTTAAGGGCGCCGCAAGTGTAGATCACGTTCGGCACGTAGCCCGACCTGTCGGCATTCTCCGCCGTCAGGACGGGCTCGGAGGTTCGCGCCAGAACCCTGGACGGATCGTCCTTATCCAGCAGCGCGCATCCCAGCGAATACTTGCGCATGGCTCCTACGCCGTGCGTGAACAGCAGCCATCCTTCGTCGATCAGGATGGGGCTGCCGCAGTTGCCGATCTGGATGAATTCCCAAGGGTATTTCGGCTCCATCAGGAGCACGCCCTCGTCGTCCCATTCGTTCACGCGGTCGGATCGTAGCAGGAACAGGTTCTTGCCATCCTGCCTTCCCACCATCGCGAACCGGCCATCGACCTTTTCGGGGAACAGGGCCATGCCCTTGTTGCGACCGGCGGCGCCACGGATCGGCTCCAGCTCGAAATCGCGGAAATCGCGCGTGCGCAGCAATTCGGAACGGATCGAACTGCCGGAATAGGCGGTATATGTCCCGATCCACTCATAGTCGCCGCCGCCATGATCGAACCGCACCAGTCGCAGATCCTCCAGCCCGCCGCGCTGTTGCTCGGTGATGGGGAATATGACGGTGTTGGACAGGCTGGAATCGACATGCCGGTGCACCGAGACGCAGCAGTCCGCGTCCACCTGCTCCTCTTCGTTCAGTTCGACCGACGTGGCGAAGGCCGCCTGCGGCCAGAGGCGAAAATCGCCGTCGCTCTCGGCGATGCCTTCGCGAAATGCGATGGAGCTGATGTGCCCCTCACCCACGGCGCGGAGGCTCATGATAAAACGCACGCAACCGTCCTGAAGGCCGGACTGGTCCGGCGAAGGGACGATGGAGGGGTTCATCAGCGCCGCTGCGGCGAACGTATATTCGTGGCAGAAATAGGATCCGATCAGGCGCTGGCGCGTAACCGAAAACCGTTCCGCATCAAGGCCCAGATTGGCGGCGACTTCGGCGAACCTGTCGGCAAAGATGCATTCTGTCTGCCAGTGGCGCTCCTTGAAGTCCGCCAGCACGCGGGCATATTCCAGCGCCGCGCGTTCCTCTGTCAGGCCGGCGACGTCATCCACCAGCTTCATGGCACGGCCGCCTGGCGCGTTCTTCGCCTGCCATCCCAGATGGAACGGGCGAATGACCACTCTGGACGGATCGGCATGCAGCCGGGTCTCGAAGATGCGCAACGGCTCTGACCAGACGTTTTCAGGCCGGTTCAATCAGTCCTCCTTCGACGGGCAGAAGAGAGTCGGCGTTGCCCATTTTCATAAGCGCATAATACGACAACTGGAAGGCCAGGATTGATTCCGCTCCGCAATTGGCATTGGCCCCGCGCGGAGTGACCCCGTCGCGGCATCGGCCCGTAGCCATGTCGGCCAGAACCACGCCGCGATCGTTGTCACCGAAGAACCAGCGCCAGGCGGCATCGGCATGGGCTGGCCAGAACCTGTCCCGGCTCACCTGCGAAGCGGAATATGCCGCCTCTATCGCCGCCTGCGCCTCAAGCGGCTGCTGGTCGAACGGGAGGTAGGCATAGGCCTTGTGGAAGCTCTCCGAACCGATCGGACGGAAACGTTCTTCGGCGGAAACCTGCTGGTCGCAGATCCAGCGCAGCGTCTCCAGCCCGGCGTCCACCCATTCCTTCTGGCCGGACACGGTTCCCGCTTCGATCAGTGCCTGTGACAGCCGCGGGTTGTCGTAGCCCAGAACGGCCTCGAACCATGCCCAGTCGGGCCGGCGACCTTCGCCCAGCAGGCGCATCAGGATGTCGCCGCCACGCTGCGCCACCTCCTGCGAGGGGGCGTGCGCGGGATCGCTGCGCAGCACGGCGCAGGCGCCCAGCATCGCAAAGGCGATGGCACGGGGCGATCCCAGCGATTCTGCGATGCCGACAACTTCGTCGTAGAGGTGCCGCGCCCATTCGGCCACGGCAGGATCGGGCGATCGCTCGATCGTCTGCCCCAGCGCCCAGAGCGCGCGCCCGTTGGCATCCTCTGATCCTTCGTCCTCGCACCAGCTACGGTCGAAGCGCATGAAGTTGCGGAAGCGGCGCAGGTCCGGGTTCCAGGCGGACTGGATGAAGGCGGCATAGACCAGCGTCCGGTCGGTACGCTGTTCGGGCTGCATTCCTTCGGCAAGGTTCATCAGCATCAGCGCGCGGGCGTTGTCGTCCAGGCAGTATCCATGCCGTCGGTCGGGCACGATGCCGATCGAATGCTGGAGCATGCCGGTGCCGTCGCTCATGGCGAGGACTGCGGAAATGCCGGGCATCGTGTGCTTGGCACGGTTATCGGCCGGACGTGGCACTGCATTGTCCACCAGCCGCGCCGACGCCTCCGCGAAACGCGGCCAGATCGTTTCGCGTCCCCGCGTGAAGGCGCGCAGTTGCATGGCGGTCATGTCCTCGGGCGCATTGAGCAACGCAGTCACCGCTTCGGCGATGGCGGCTTCGGAATGCGGCTCGATCAGGCGACCGACGCCGTCGGCAAGCAGTTCCTGCGCGTGAACGTAAGGGGTTGAGATTACCGCCTTGCCCAGCGCCACCGCATAGCTCAGCGTGCCTGAAGTCGCCTGTTGCAGCCCCGGATAAGGCGTAAGGTAGATATCGCACGCTTCGAGATGGTCGAGCAGTTCGGGCGTATCGAGGAACCTGTTGTCCCATTCGACATGCTTGCCTACGCCCAGGTGTTCGGCCAGCGCGACCAGATCTTCGCGATACCGCTCGCCCTCCTGCGCAACCAGATTGGGATGCGTGGCTCCCACGATGCGGTAAAGGACATCGGGATGACGCCGCACGATTTCAGGCAGGGCACGGATGGCATGCTCCAGTCCTTTGCCCGGACCGATCAGCCCGAAGGTCATCAGCACCTTGCGCCCCTGCAGGCCCAGCCGCGCCTTGAACTCCTCCTGCCGGCCGAACGGGCGGTCGGGGGCGCCATGCTCGATCACTTCCACGATCTCACCCGGCGCGCCATACTGCGATTGCAGCAGATCGCGGGCACGGTGGGACATGACCATGATACGCGACGCCCGTGTCACCAGATGCGCCAGGATCGCGCGCTGCCGCTCGGATGGTTCACTCAGCACGGTATGCAGTGTCAACACCAGCGGCGCGGCAATGCGATCGACAAGATCGATCACCATCTGGCCGTCGGGACCGCCGAAGATGCCGTATTCGTGCTGCAGCCATACAGCATCGACACCCGCGGAGTTTATCTGCCCCGCGACCTGAGCGTAGGCATCCGCATCGTCGCGCGCGATGGTCCCTGCAACGCCGGAGTAGGCCAGCGGCGCAGCCGGATCGTCCAGCGCGTGCACGTCGATGGCGATCTCAGGGTAATACTCGCGCAGCTTTTCGCAGATGTCCGTGGTGAAGGTCGCTATGCCGCACTTGCGCGGGGCATAGTTGCCGATCAGGGCAATGCGGAGAGGACGGACAGCGGCGGCAGCTGCTGGTGTTCCGAACAGCGGAAGCACCCGGGCGACCTCGTGACCGAACTCCATATCCTGGGAAAGTGGCAGGTGAGCCATTCAGCAACCGTCAATGAGAGGAAAGTGTTGCCCGTTTAATTCCAGGAGGCCGGATCAGTTGCAGGGCCGACCTAAAAACGTCACACCCTGCCGCTGAGCGCTCGCGAACATACAACATAGGTTGAGTTCCGCGATCATCGTAGAGCGCTTATGGGCGAGCGCCACGCCGCTTATCCTTCGACTGAAACCTTGAGCGCGACCAGCCGCTCTCCGAGGTCGTCGGTCACTTCCATGCGCCATACGGAATGATCTTCGACGAGCGTGTTCTGCTCCAGCATGACTTCGGCCATGTACCTGACGGCCAGGGCACGGGCAGCGCGCAGGTCGGCGAGTTCCACTCCGCGCTCGTCCCTGCTGGGATGCCCGTTCCAGACATTGAAGTGATAGACAGGCAAGGTCGGTGCTCCTTGGCGTGCCGGTTCCGACGGCGGTAATTTCAATTAGCCAATGCACTTGGCTCCAACCGGGTTCCCCTGCGCAGGGCAGCAATGCGCATGCGCGGAAACATCTGCGCCCTCCGGACATTCCAGCAATACCCGCCATCGTTGCACGGCTGCCCGTGTTGCGGCGGCGCAACGCTCAGCATGATCGGAACCGCGCGCCTTGTCCCAGTCCAAGACCTCTGCAACAGGTCAGTTCGTCCGGCGATTGCTGCTGCGTTCTGCCTTGACGGCAGAGGAGCAGGACGCGCTTCTGGACCTGCCTGGCCGCGTCCTCCAGGTCGGACGCGGTCACCAGCTCGTGGTGCCGGGAAATCCGGTGGATCATGCCACGCTGCTGATAGACGGGCTGCTGGGCCGTTATGACCAGATGGTCGATGGCAGCCGACAGATCACCACCCTGCACATTCCCGGTGACATGTCGGATCTGCACTCGGTCCCGTTGCCCGTCCCGGCATGGGGTATCGAGGCCTTGGCGCCGTCCACCGTGATGCAGGTGCCGCACCAGGCCGTACGTGCCCTTGCGGCGGCTTTCCCGCCGATCCTTATGGCGTTCTGGCGCGATACGGTTACCGACGCTTCGATTCTTGCCAAATGGACCGCAAACCTTGGCCGTGCGGATGCCGCAGCCCGGCTGGCGCACCTGATCTGCGAGATCGGTGTCAGGCTGGAAGTGGCGGGCCTCGGCCGCCGCGAGCGGTTCGCCCTGCCGCTGACACAAGGCCACATGGCCGACATTCTCGGCATCACGTCGGTGCACGTCAATCGTACCCTCATGGGCCTTCGGCAGTCCAATGGGCTGCTGGTGTCGGGCGGGTTCGTGGAAACCGAAGACTGGCGCGGGCTCGCCAAGCTGGCTGGGTTCGATCCGGAATATCTGCTGTTGGAAAACGTCTACGCGGATTGATCCGCAACGCCCCGCGCGAAAGACCGCGCAGCATCACTTTCGCACCATTGTTTTTCATCAATTCGAACCGGTCGGAGCGAATTTCATGACCGGTTTAACCTAGATTGTAGAGGGCCATAGCGCCTTCCCCCTACATGAGCGCAGCACTGTTTCCGCGACCGGCGGAGACAGCGTTGCCCGATAACACCGCTTTCCGATGGAAGCGCAGTATCCATGGAGGAGACGAGAATGGCTGGCCCGCTCGCCGGCAAGCGTATTCTGATCGTCGAGGATGAATATTTCATCGCCTCCGACCTGACGAATGCGATGACGGATGAAGATGCCTCGATCATCGGGCCGACCGGCGACATCGCCGAGGCCACGCGGCTCATCGCCGAGGAGGCGCCCGATGCGGTCATTCTCGATGTCAACCTGAACCAGAACAGCGCCTACCCCCTTGCCACCGACCTGCAGAAGCGTGACATACCGTACATATTCCTGACGGGGTATGATGCTTCGTACCTGCCTGCAGAGTTCAGCTCTGTCCCGGTGGTGGCCAAGCCGTTCGCGATGCAGGCAGTGATCGATGCGGTAGGACGGATCATCGGGCCGCCGCCATTATGATCAGCCGCACAGAGGCTGACTCACTGCCGCCTGCCGTTCGCCTCCTTGCCCGGTTGTCGCCGCTTGGCAAAGACGACCTCGCGATGCTGTGCGAAGCAGCCGGCGACCAGCGTCAGGTCATCAGCCGCAAGGAAATCGAGCGGGAAGGCACTCCGGTGAAGTATCCCCGGCTGCTGCTGCGCGGCTGGGCTGCGCGGGTACGGCAACTGGCCGACGGTCGGCGCCAGCTGCTGAGCTTCGTGCTGCCCGGCGACCTCATCGGTCTGTGCGCCCAGCCGCGCCCGCTGGCCGTGACGACGGTGATCGCGCTCAGCGACGTGGCGTGGTGCATCGCTCCATCTCCCGGTATTTCAGCGCAACTGGCCGATGCCTATGCCACGGGTCTTGCGCTGGAAGAGGCCTATCGTCTGGCGCAGATTTGCAGGCTGGGAAGGCTCAACGCACAGGAGCGGATGGGCGACCTGTTGCTGGAACTGCTCGAACGGCTGAGCCTTGCCGGGCTGGCGGACGAAAACGGTTTCGACCTGCCCCTGACGCAGGAAATGCTGGCTGATGCGTTGGGCCTGACCCCGGTGCATATCAACCGCACCCTGCAGCAGATGCGCCGCGCGGGCGATATCGACTGGAAGGGCGGTCGGCTGACCATCCATGATCCCGCCACGCTGGCTGCCAAGGTCGGGCGCGAACCGGTCAGGGTTTCAGGCTGACTGGCCCTTCGCGAAACTTGATCCATGTTGGCGTGACGTCAGGCGGGCGAAGGCTTCTTCCCTGATCACGGCAACCTAACCCGGACCTCCTTCGTAGACATGGCATCCACCTGGCGCGCACCAGCCGCCCGCCATTTCTACAGGAGACCCCATGGCCGATCGCCTTGCGCTGCAGGACCCCCGCCACCAGTATCCCCGCCCGCCCTTCCCCGAACAACCGCAAACAGCGCCCGGTGTCGCCGCGCAGATGAACCCCCGGCCCGACCACGGCGAGGAAAGCTATGTCGGGGCGGGCAAGCTGGTGGGGCGCAAGGCCCTTGTCACAGGCGGCGATTCCGGCATCGGGCGGGCGGCCGCCATCGCCTTTGCCCGCGAAGGAGCCGACGTCGCCATATCCTATCTGCCGGACGAGGAAACCGACGCGCGGGAAGTCATCGCCCTGATCGAAGCGGAAGGCCGAAAGGCCGTGGCGCTGCCCGGCGACATCACTGACGAAGCCTGGAGCAGGCAGCTGGTGGAGGACGCCGTCAGCGGCCTCGGCGGTCTGGACATTCTGGTCGTCAACGCCGGGCGCCAGCAGTTCCGCGAAGACGTAAGCCAGGTGAGTTCGGAAGATTTCGACCGGACGCTGAAGACCAATCTCTATGCCCTGCACTGGATCGCGCAGGCCGCAGTGCCGCACCTTCCCGCCGGTGCATCGGTCATCACCACCGCATCGGTGCAGGCCTACGAGCCGTCCGACATCCTGCTGGACTATGCCACCACCAAGGCGGGCATCGTGGCGTACACCAAGGCACTCGCAAAGCAGCTGATGGAAAAAGGCATCCGCGCCAATGTCGTCGCGCCCGGACCGTTCTGGACGGTGCTGCAGCCAAGTGGTGGGCAGCCCCAGGAAAAGGTCGCGAAGTTTGGTGAACAAAGTCGCTTCGGCAGGCCCGGCCAGCCGGTGGAGATTGCGCCGGTCTACGTGCTGCTCGCCTCGCAGGAAGGCAGCTACATCACCGGCGAGGTCTATGGCGTGACGGGCGGCGCGGGCATCGCCTGACCCGGTGCGGCGGCCAGGCGCCGCCGCATACCCTCTGCACAGACGCACCTTCCACACGCCAAGGATCCATCCATGACGCTGCAACCGCCTCTTCCCTATTCCGCATCGACCGAAGAATATCGCGACGATGAGCCCGAAACTCTCGACAGCCTGAACCGGTCCTTCGACGAGATCCTGCACACCACTTCGGAGCATTACGGCCATGCCGTGCGTGCGGTTCATGCCAAGGCGCACGGCATCCTCGAAGGGACGTTCACCGTCGATCCCGGTCTGCCGCCTGAACTGGCGCAGGGGCTGTTCGCGTCTACCGGCACCCACAAGGCTTACCTGCGGATATCCACCAATCCCGGCGACATCCTCGACGACGCGATCGCACTGCCGCGCGGGATTGCCCTGAAGGTGCTCGACGTGGAAGGAGAACGGCTGCCCGATGCGGAAGGCGCCACGCAGGATTTCATCATGGTCAACGGCCCGGTCTTCACGGCGCCGGACGCCACCAAGTTCGCCGGCAACCTGAAGCTGCTGGCCAAGACGACGGATCGCGCCGAAGGTGCCAAGGTCGCCGCGTCCAAGGTCCTGCAGGTCGTCAATGCCGCGCTGGGGGCAGCCGGTATGGAAAGCATCAAGCTGGCGGGCCTGGGCGGCGCGCCGCAGGTCGATCCTCTGGGCGAGACGTATTTCAGCGTTACCCCGTTTCTGTACGGTGCCTACGTCGCCAAGTTCCGCCTGCGCCCCGTAGCCCCCGCGCTGAAGGAGCTGACCGGCACCAAAGTCGACACCAGCGGTCGGCCCGACGCACTGCGCGAAACCATCCGCGAGGGCATGGCCACCATCGATGCGGAATGGGCCTTCGAAGTACAGCTGCAGCGCGATGCCGAACGGCAGCCTGTGGAGGACGCATCGGTGGAGTGGAAGGAAGAGGACACCCCGTTCCTGCGCGTGGCGACCTTGCGGATGCCCCGGCAGGACAGCTGGGATGCCGGGCGCGTGCGCGAAGTGGATGAGAACATGCGCTTCTCCGTCTGGACGGGGCTTGCCGCCCATCGCCCATTGGGCAACATCAACCGCGCACGGCGCGGGGCCTACCGGCATTCGGCAGACTTTCGGGCTGCCACCAACGGATGTCCTCTCCATGAACCCGCGGCATGAACCATCCACCTGATGCACGACGGCTGGCGTAACCCGTTGCAATCAGGCATCGAACCGCAGTGACCATCGAAGCCATCATCCTGCGCTACGGCGTCGCCGCGATATTCGTCGGAGCCGCCGTGGAAGGTGAAACGGTGGTCGTTCTGGGTGGAATACTCGCGCATCGCGGGCTGATCGATCCCATCGCCGCTGCAGCGGCTGCCGTGGCGGGCTCTTTCCTCGCGGACCAGACCCTGTTCCTGGCCGGGCGGCGGTTTCGCGGCACCGAACGGATGCAGCGCATCATCGGCCGGCCGACGTTCGCCCGCGCCATGGCGCGCCTGGAACGCCATCCCGTCATCTTCATCCTCAGCTTCCGCTTTCTCTACGGTCTGCGAACCGTCAGTCCCGTCGCGGTGGGGGTTTCGCAGGTTCCGGCATCCCGGTTCCTGCTGCTGAACGGCATCGCCGCCTGTATATGGGGGCCGTTGTTCACCAGCCTTGGCTATGCCTTCGGCGATGGCGTCGAGGCCGTCTTCGGTCGTGTTCGATCCATGGCGCACCTTCTGCTGGCCGGGCTGGCCGCAGCGGCGGTCATGTATCTGGTGATCCTGATCGTTCGATGGTGGCGAAGCAGACCGGATGCCGGTTCCGGTCGCTGAATAGTGCCGGGGTCGCAATGCGCAGACACGTACCATCTGCGCAATCGTCCAAACCAGGATCGGTTCATGCAACCGGCGTCCCTTCAAAGCATTTACCCCTAGGTAAGCAATCAAGGGGAATGCACATGGCAAGCGAATGCACAGCCTACCGCGACGCCAAGGGAGGACTGCACAGCAGCGCCGAACGCGCCACGCTGGAAGACCTCGCGGCGGTCCTCGGGCGGGTCGGAGACGAAGGCGGGATGACATCGGGCGTGGCCCGGATGATCCTGGAAAAGCGCTCCGAGATAGAGCGCATCCTTGCCGAACACGATGCGATGATCGCTGCCGGGCCGCATATGCTGCCGGGCGAAGCGACGCATATCCGAGCCGTCAACTGAAACTGCACAGATAACCTGCGCCGTCCCGCCCGCATCGGGACGGCGGTACTTCCCCGAACGGTTGCGAACGTCTATCAGGCTGGCCGACACCAGCAACTGATCCCTTCTTGACCGCAGATCCTCCTCCTTCCGCCGGACTTGAAGCGGCTTTTCTCGAGAACCGGGACAAGCTGCTGCGTTTTCTGCGCGCGCGCGGAGCGGGAGAGGCTGCCGAAGATCTGGTGCAGGAAGTCTGGCTGAAGATTTCTGCAAGCCGCCCTGGTCCGGTGGCGTCGCCGCTGTCCTACCTTTTCCGCACCGCCGACCTGCTGATGATCGATCGTTTCCGCTCGACCCGGCAGGCCGACGTGCGCGACCGCGACTGGACGGAAATAAACGCCGGCGATCCGCCCGGCGTCTCTGCCGAGCCTTCCGCCGAACGGCGCCTTGCCGCCGCGCAGGAAGCGGCGCGCGTGATGGCGCTGCTGGATGGACTGGGCCAGCGCGTGGCCGCGATCTTCCGCCGCCACCGTATCGACGGCACTGCGCAGAAAGTCATCGCCGCAGAGATGGGCATCAGCCTCAGCACCGTGGAGGCGGACCTGCGGATCGCCTACCGCGCGCTGGCCGAATGGAAGGATCGGTCGCAATGATGCTCCGCACGATTGCCGCTCCAAGGTTCCCGCGCATCGCCTCCGTCTTCGCCGGTGAAGGAGCGCCGCATGGCGAATGACGAACTGATACGAACCGAGGCGCTCGACTGGGCGGTGCGCGTGGGCGACCCTGCGTTTGCCGACTGGGAGGCGTTTACCCTCTGGCTCGAAGCCGACCCGGCGCACGGACGGGCTTACGACGCCGCGACGGCTGCGGTGGCGGATGCGGCCATGCTGCTGGCGGATGCCGGTCCCGCGAACGACGATCATGCAGCGGAAGCAGCCGGGCCGCCTCGCCGCCGTCGTCCGTGGCTGGCCACTGCCATTGCCGCGAGCATTGCGGTGGTCGGAGCCGTCTGGGCCTTCCAGGGCGAACGGCGCGAGCTTTATACCGTGCAGACCGCGCCGGGAGAAACCACGCACGTCATGCTCGACGCCGGAACCCAGATCGACCTTGCCGGCGGCACCGCCGTCGAGTTCGACCGGAAGGACAAGCGCTATGCCCGGCTTGCCCATGGGCAGGCGCTGTTCACCGTGCGCCACGACGCCGCGCATCCGTTCGAGGTCACCGTTGGCGAGGCGCGGCTGGTGGACATCGGCACTGTCTTCGACGTGCGCAGCGATGCGCAGGGGTTGCGCGTGGCGGTGTCCGAAGGCGCGGTGCAGTTCGATCCCGACGGCGCCGACGCCCGCATATCGCCGGGCGAAGTGCTGCATCTGCCAGCCGGGGCCAGCGCCTATACCCTCACCCGCACGCCTGCCGAACAGGTCGGCGAATGGAAGGAGGGGCGCCTGACGTTCGAGGGAACATCGCTGGCCGACGTCGCCTTGCAGCTGAAACGCGCCACCGGCATCGACTACGTCGCGGCAGACGGCGGGGCTCCGGTGTCCGGTTCGATCCTGGTCGCGCCGCTGCGCAAAGATCCCGCTTCGATCGGGCCGCTGCTTGGGCTTTCGGTGCGCTCCGACAAGGGACGCTGGGTGATCGGCGCGCGCTGAGGCGATGCGGACGGGCCTCTGGATCGCGGCGGCCATGGTGGCCATGCCCGCTACCGCCATCGCCAAAGATGCGATGGTGGAGACGCGGCGTGGCTCTGCCGGACAGGTCGCGATCGAACTGGCACGGCAGACCGGGTCCAGCATCGTCGTGGCCGATCCCGCCGTCGCCCGCCGCGCGGTGCCCGCGATACGCGGCCACATGAGCGTGGCAGAGGCCGTGCGCAGGCTGGCCGACAAGGCAGGCGGCCGCGCGATCGCCGTCGCGCCGGGCGCCTGGCGGATCGAGGCGGGCCGGGTGCCGCGTCCCGTCCCCGTCCGGCCCGTGCTGGTGCGCCCCCTGCCCATCCCGACCGACGCGGCTGCGACAAGCCCGATCGTCGTCGTCGCCTCCAAGCGCGACCTGACGCTGGGCGAGATTCCGGGACAAGTCTCCATCCTCGACGGCGAAAGCCTTGAGGCAGGCGGCGTCGGCGGAACGGAAAAGATCACCCAGCGCGTCGCCACGGTCACCTCCACCCACCTGGGCAGCGGACGCAACAAGCTGTTCATCCGGGGCATCGCCGATTCCAGCTTCACCGGGCCGACGCAGGCCACCGTGGGCCAGTATCTGGGCGACCTGCGCCTCAGCTACAACGCCCCCGATCCCGACCTGCGGCTGTCCGACATGGCGCGCGTGGAAGTGCTGGAGGGGCCGCAGGGCACGCTTTACGGTGCCGGGTCGCTGGGGGGCATCATCCGGCTTGTTCCCAATCCGCCGGTCATGAGCGAAACCAGCGGCTCGATCGCGCTGGGCGGTTCGCTGACGCAGGGCGGAGCGCCCGGCGGGGACGGCGCGGCGATGGTCAATCTGCCCGTCAGCGAAACGATTGCCCTGCGCGCCAACATCGATGCGGCGACGCTGGGCGGATACATCGACAAGCCGGTGCTGGGCCGCAACAACGTCAACCGCACACGCATCCTAGGCGGACGCGCGGCGCTTCGGGCGAACGTGGCGCCGGACTGGACGGTCGACGTAATCGGCCTTGGCCAGTCCACCGACGCGCGCGACAGCCAGTACGCCGGGCGCGACGTCCAGCCGCCGCTCACCAGCAACGCACGGGTGCGCGAAGGTTCGGATGCCGATTACGCGATGGGGCAGCTGGTGATTTCCGGGCGCATCGGATCGGTGCGCGTGCGCTCCACCACGGGCGCGGTGCGCCAGCATCTGGAAGAGCGCTACGACGCGACCGTCGATCCGGAGCAGCCGCGCCTGTTCTCGCAAGGGAACCGCACGCGGATGATCGCGCACGAAACGCGCCTGTGGCAGCCGGAAACGAACGGCTTCGGCTGGCTCGTCGGGGCCAGCTATACCCACAACCGCACAGTCCTGACCCGCAGCTTCGAGGAACTGGGCACCACCACCGCAAGCACCGGCGTGCGCAACACCATCGACGAAGTAACGCTCTACGCCGAAGGCAGCCTGCGCATCCGCCGGGGCCTGACCGCAACGGCGGGCGGAAGGCTCACTCATTCGCGGCTGGGCGGCGAAGGCGAGGACGTGATGCCCGCCCTCTCCTTTGCCAGCGCGAGGGCACGCGCAGCGGTTACGGCGGATCGCTCGACCACCACCGTGCTCCCATCACTGGCGCTGAATGCCCAGGTGCTGGACGAAACGGCGCTCTACATGCGCTATCAGGAAGGCTTCCGCCCCGGCGGCTTCGCGATCGAAAGCGACTATGTGCGCCGCTTCCAGAGCGACCGGACGCGGACATGGGAATTCGGCCTCAAGCATGGCAGACCCGGCATCAGCCCCTTCGATCTGGCCGCCAGCGTATCATACACACGCTGGCAGGACATCCAGGCGGACTTCATCGACAATTCCGGCCTGCCCAGCACCGCCAACATCGGCGATGGCCGCGTGTGGTCTGCCAGCGTCACGGGCGGCGTCGAACTGGCGCAGGGGCTGAGGCTGGAGGCCGGGGCCACCTGGAACCGCAGCAAGGTGGACCAGCCTCCCGTCGAACTGCTCGGCCTCGTGGCCCGCACGATGGGTTCTGCCGAGGCTTTCGGCGGCTCGCTGCTGGACGCGACGCTGGCGCGCTCCATGCAGGTGCCCAATATCGCGCAGTTTTCCGGCCGCCTGAGCCTGAACTGGACGCGAGAGATCGGGGACAACCTGCGCCTGAACGCCAACGGCTGGGCCAGCTATGTCGGCAAGTCGCGCCTTGGCATCGGTCCGGAACTGGGCGACCCGCAGGGAGACTATCTCGACAGCGGCGCCGACCTGCGCATCGGGACCGAGCGCTACGGCGTCACGCTGTCCCTCCAGAACCTCACCAATTCGCGGGGCAACCGCTTCTCTTTAGGCACGCCGTTCGGCACCGGCCGCGACCAGACTACCCCCTTGCGCCCCAGAAGCGTGCGGCTGGGGCTCGACGCGCGGTTTTAATTCCGGCGGCAGGAACTTTTTTCCAAGGCTCTTTCATGACGCTTCCGTCTCAAAGGTCAGACTACAGACCTTAAAGGGACGATGATGCCTTCCCACATGACTGCCAGGACCCTGCTTGCCACCACGGCGGCGCTCGCCATCACGACCGGCGCGCATGCAGAGGACGTGAAGACCAAGCTGACTTCGCCCATCCGCACCTCCACGATCAGGAACGGCGGCGCAGATGCCATCTCCATCACCAAGGACGGTTCGGTCGTCCTGACCAGCGGAACCGCGGTTACGCAGGACAGCAACCACGCCGTCACCAACGCGGGCACCATCACCGTCACCAATTCGGACGGCGCCAACGGCATCCTGTCAACATCGGGCGCGGGCGATATCGTCAACACCGGCACCATCACGGTGGACGAGACGTATGCCCCCACCGACACCGACAAGGACGGCGATCTCGACGGCCCCTTCGCGCTGGGCTCCAACCGCACCGGCATCCGCACGCAAGGTGCGCACGCCGGCAAGATCACGCAAAGTGGCACTATCACCGTCAAAGGCAACGATTCCGCCGGCATCCGCCTTGGCGGCACGCTGACCGGCAACTTCACGCATGACGGCACCACCACCGTTCTGGGCGACCGCAGCGTCGGCGTTTCGGCGCAGCAGATCGACGGCAACGTGCGGCTGGCGGGCACCGTCACCGCGCAGGGCAAGGACGCCATCGGCGCGCGCTTTGCCGGTGACGTAAATGGCGCGATGGTCGTGCAGGGTACGGTGTCGTCGACCGGCTATCGCACGACCACGCCCCCCGCCGACCCCTCCAAGCTCGACGCTGACGACCTGTTACAGGGCGGCTCTGCCCTGATCGTGGAGGGCAACGTCAGCGGCGGCATCGTCCTGGCCGCCGCGCCCAAGGCGGATCCGGCCAAGCCTGATTCGGATGGAGACGGCATCGACGACAGCAAGGAAGGTACGGCCAAGGTCGTCTCCTTCGGCAGCGCCGCCGCGATGCAGGTCGGCGCGACGGACCGCGCGGTCACCATCGGCCCCGTCGCGGGCACCGCAAGCAAGTTCGGCCTTATCATCGAAGGCACAGTGGACGGACAGGGCCTCTATTCCGGCGTGGCTGCGAACGGCCTCGTCATCGGCGGGCGCGGCGGCGCGGTGACGATTGCCAACGGCATCGGCATTTCCGGCACTGTCAACGCCACGGCGGCGGGCGCAAACGCCACGGCCCTTCGCATCGGCTCCGGCGCGACGACGCCGCTGCTGCAGAACACCGGGACCATCTCAGCCGGTTCAGGCAATGCCGACAACGCGCTGGCCACCGCCGTGCGGATCGACGCGGGCGGCAACCTTCTAACGATCAGGAACAGCGGCACGATCAAGGCGGTCGCGGGCGAAAAGGGTTCCGCCACCGCGATCTCGGATGCCAGCGGTACTCTCTCGCTGGTCGAGAACGCGGGCACGATCTCCGCCACCGGGGCCAAGGACGGCGTGCGCAATGTCGCCATCGACCTGACCGCGGCAACCGGAGACGTCACCGTACGCCAGACGCAGGTGGCCTCCGGCTTCACCGCCCCCTCCATCGTCGGCGACGTGCGCTTTGCAGGTGGCAACGATACGCTGGACCTTGCCGACGGCACGCTGGCAGGTTCGGTATCGTTCGGCGCGGGCAACAACACGCTGCAACTGTCGGGCGATGCGGCGCAGACGGGCGCAGTGTTGTTCGGGTCGGGCAATGATACGGTCAGCCTGGCCGGAACGTCCAGCTACAGGGGCGCGATGGACTTCGGTGGCGGCGCTGACACCCTTACGCTGGCGGGAAGCGCTTACTTTGGCGGCTCCATCGCCAACAGCGCACAGCTTGCAGTCAAGGTTTCCGGCGGCGTGCTGGACATCAACAAGCCCGCATCCATCGCATCGCTGGACGTGGGCGCCACCGGCACCCTGCTGGTGACACTGGACAAGTCCGCAGGCGCCGGTTCGGCATACACGGTTGCGGGCAACGCCGCGTTCGCGGAAGGGTCGAAGCTGGCCATCCGCCTGGCCGACGTGGCAACGGCAGAGGGCAGCTATCAGGTACTCAGTGCCGGCAGCCTGACTGGCCGCGACAAGCTGGCGACCAACAGCGACCTTGTGCCTTTCATGTTCAAGGCCGAACTGGACAAGACCGCCGCCGCGAACACCATCGTCGTCGATGTATCGCGCCGCACGGTCAGCGAACTGGGCCTCAACCGCTCGGGCGCATCGGCCTATGATGCGGTGTTCAAGCAGATCGGCAAGGACGACAAGGTCGAGCAGGTGTTCCTTGGCATCACCAACGGCGACGCCTTCCGCGCCGCCGTGGGCCAGATGCTGCCCGACCACGCGGGCGGCGCCTTCGAAGGGATCAGCCTGGGTACGCGCGCTCTGGCCCGCCAGATGCAGGATCCGCAGGGACCGATCATCGGCAGCAGCCGCTTCAGCACCACCATCAACATGGCGATCTGGGGCAGCGACCGTAAGACGGGCCAGACCGCGGCTTACAAACTGAGCGGCTATGCCTGGTCCGCTACCGGGGAATACCGGACCGGCATCGGCCGGTTTGGCGCGACGGTCGCCTACATCGACAACAACCACAAGAACGGCTCGGTGTCCGAAGTGAAGGGCAAGGCGTTCGAACTGGCGGCGCACTGGCGCGGCAAGTTCGGCCCCGTCGCTGCCTTCGCGCGCGGATCGATGGGCAAGGCGGACTTCGACGGCACCCGCAGCTTCTACGGCGTGATCGGTTCCGAAAACGTGACCCGCACGATGGACGCCAGCTGGAACGGCGACTTCGTCACGGCGACAGGCGGCGTTTCGGTTGAGGGCGGTTCGCAGTTCTTCTTCTTCCGCCCCGGCGTCACGGTCGATTATGTGCGCCTGAAGGAAGACGGCTATACCGAAACCGGCGGCGAGAAGCTGAACCTGACAGTCGCGGGCCGCAAGAGCGACGAACTGGCGGTGAACCCCAGCATGACCGTGGGCGTCGATTTCCTGGGCATGAAGGCGCAGGACGAAAACTGGTTCCGCGTCGAAACCGAAGGCGGCTGGCGCGAGATCGTCAGCGGCGGTGTAGGCGCCACGACCGCCCACTTCGAAGGCGGCCAGAACTTCACGCTTGAGGGCGACGGCGCCACCAGCGGCTGGTTCGCCCGCCTGCGCGCTATCGGCGGCTCGTCCGGCTTCACGATGGGCGGCGAAGTCTCTGCCGAAGACCGGCACGGACGGGTCGATCTGGCACTGCGCGGCTCTGTCACGATCGGATGGTGAGCATGAAAAGGACGACGAACATGATCAGCAAAGAACGCGGGCGCGGACCACTCCTCTGCGCCATCGTTCTGGGCGCCGCGCTGCTTTCCAACTGCACCCCCCGCGTGCAGCCCGGCGCCCCTTCCCTTCCCGCCGCACCGTCGGTTGCCGACGCAGAGGAAATCCGCATATCGCGCGGTCCCTGCTTCGGCTTCTGCCCCGTCTATTCGATCGCGGTGGCGCCCGGCGGACAGGTGCAGTTCACCGGAGAGCGCCACACCACCGTGATCGGCACGCGATCGCGCACGGTAGGTCCGGCAGGGTACGAGGCGGTGCGCAAGTCCCTTGCCCCGCTTCGCCCGGCTTCGGGCACGACGCAGGACTTCGCCTGCGATGCTGCCGCCACCGACATGTCGCAGGTGACCGTCGAATGGGTATCTGCCACAGGCGCGCGCACCGGGTTTTCCTACAACATGGGTTGCCGATCGCCCAAGGGCTTGGAAATCAACCGCACGGTTGAGGAACAACTGCAGAAGCTGGATGGAGAAGGCTGGGCGGCGCAGAAAACCTGGCCCGGAGCCACACGCGGATAAGCACCCCCGCGCGGCGGCGCCTGCGGTTCCGTATCAAATCATTGCCACCCGGTTGACGCCACGCCCGCGCGGTGTGAGCGAACCGTAAACGCGAGGGGCATCACGCCGCCGAACCCTTGCGCGGCTGGAGAGGAACTGCAGGTGGCCCGTGCCTTCGCGCCGCGTTTCGCGGCTTATCTGACGCTGGTATTCATCGTGCTGGGCGTGCTGCAACTGGCCGCCAGCCTGGTGTTCTACCAGTCGATAGACCGGCAGACGCTGGACGAGGATCACGCGCGCCGCATCGCGGAGCTGCTTGTCGTCAGCGACCGCATCCATGCCGCCAACCCCGCGCTTACCGCGCCTACGATGAGCACCCGCCATCTTGCAGCAGCCGTCGGGTTGCAGCCCACGGTCAAAACGCGGACGGCGGACGGCGCTCTCAGCCGGATCGGCGCGCGGATCATAGATTGGGAGCCGGGGCTTGCCGGGCGCGACCTGAGGCTGGCGATGGAGCAGCCGCATCACGGCAAGTCCGATCTGGTCGGCTCGATCCGCATGTCGGATGGGCACTGGCTCAACTTCCGGTCGCGGGACATCAACTCGATGTGGCCGGTCGCCCTGCGCGCCACGGTGCTGACACTGGCAACGACGACCGCGTGCTTCGTGCTGGGCCTGATCGCGCTGCACGTCCTCACCCGCCCGCTACGCCGCATGATCGACGCTGCCGACGCCATCGGCCGGGGGCGCAACGTCATGGTGCAGGAAGGGGGGACGCAGGATCTGCGCAAGCTGGCGCATTCCATGAACCTCATGCAGGAACGCATTGCGCGGCTGCTGCAGGACCAGGCCAAGTCGTTCGAAGCGATCAGCCACGACCTGCGCACCCCGCTGTCGCGCCAGAAGGTCGCCGCCGACCTCCTTGACGATCCCGAACTGGGCAGCGTTATCCGATCCAGCGTCGACGAGATGGAGGCCCTTCTCGCCTCGCTCCAGCGCTTCCTGCGCGCCCAGCATCTGGACGCGGAGCCGGAACGGCTCGACCTTGTCGAACTCGCCCATGAAGTGCTCTCGCCCTATGCCGAGCAGGCGCGGATCGTCACAGCTGGCCCGGCCCATGCCGTTACGTTCCGCGAACCTTTGGCACTGGCGCTGCTGGCATTGGTGGAAAATGCCATCCAGTTCGGCGGAGAGGCCCGCATCTCCATCCAGCGCCACGACCGGCACTGGCGTATCGAGATTGCCGACTCCGGCCCAGGCATCCCGTCCGCCTACTTCGACGCGATCCTCGATCCGTTCTTCCGCCTCGACACCGCACGGGCGCGGGATACCAATGGCTTTGGGCTTGGCATCCCCACCGCGCACCGGCTGATGGTGCGTTTCGACGGGCACCTGTCCTTCGCCGCCGCGCCTGATGGCGGGCTGATCGCGCGACTGGACGTGCCGCATCCCGGCGAGAACTGAGGGCGCATCGGCGCGCTATGGCCTTGGCGTGCCGACGCCGCTATTCCACAGGGTGGATCGGCCCGGCGAGGCCGCCTTTGGAGAGCGACGCGTGAACTGGTGGACAATCGATGAAACCCACGATCCGGCCCGCGCCAGCTGGGTGCCTTCCGCGCAGGGACACCACGACTTCCCGATCCAGAACCTGCCTTTCGCCACTTTCACGCCTTCGTCCGGCGACGAGAGCAGGATCGGCGTCGCCATCGGCGACTTCATCCTGGACCTCGCTGCGGTTGCAGACGCCGGACTGGTGCCCACCCATGTGACGGGCATTTGCCGCGACCCCACGCTTGCCCGCCTGCTGGCCCTGCCGCCGGAGGAGCGCACGGCACTTCGCCGGGCGCTGTCCGATCTACTGAGCGACGTGGCACGGCAGTCCACGGTCGAACCCATGCTGCACCCCGCTGATGCCTGCACGCTGCACCTTCCGACGCGCATCGGGGACTACACGGACTTCTACGTCGGCATCCACCACGCCGGCAATGTGGGCCGCCAGTTCCGGCCCGACAATCCGCTGCTGCCCAACTACAAGCACGTTCCGATCGGCTATCACGGACGCGCCTCCTCCATCCGCCCGTCCGGAGTGCCCGTCGTGCGCCCACGCGGCCAGCGCAAGGCTCCGGACGCCGACGCGCCCGTCTTCGCGCCCTCCGCAAGGCTGGATTACGAACTGGAGATGGGCGTGTGGATCGGCCCCGGCAACACGCTGGGCGAGCCGATCGCGATCGCCGACGCTGCGCAACATATCGCGGGCTTCTGCCTCCTGAACGACTGGTCCGCGCGCGACATTCAGGGGTGGGAATACCAGCCGCTTGGCCCGTTCCTCGCCAAGAACTTCCACACGACGATCTCGCCCTGGGTCGTCACGCCCGAAGCCTTGGCGCCGTTCCGCATCGCCCAGCCGCTCCGGCCCGAGGGCGATCCCCAGCCCCTGCCCTACCTGCAGCTAGCCGATGACCAGCAGCACGGCTCGCTGGCCGTGACGCTCGAAGTGCATCTCACCACGCCAGCGATGCGCGATGCCGGCCTGCCCCCGCACCGGCTCAGCAGCGGCCCGGCAAGCAACATGTACTGGACCGTGCAGCAGATGGTGACGCACCACGCGTCCAACGGCTGCAACCTCTCCCCCGGCGACCTGCTGGGCACCGGCACGATCTCCGCCCCCGACCGCGATGGTTTTGGGAGCCTGCTCGAGCTGTCCGAAGGGGGCAGGAACCCGCTGGCGCTTCCGGGCGGCGAAACCCGCACCTTTCTGGAAGACGGGGACGAGGTGGCACTGTCCGCCACTGCCTCTGCCCCCGGCTATGTGTCCATCGGCTTTGGCGAGTGCCGGGCGCGGATCACTCCAGCGCCCTGACAAGGTCCGCGTTGAAGCGCTGCGGCGCCGTTACCTGCGGGCTGTGCCCATATTCGGGATAAGCGATCAGCCGCGCTCCGCCGATCCGCGCCGCTGCCGCACGCGCCAGCCGGGGATAGTCACCCAGCGTCGCGCGCAGGACCGGATCGGCGCGGTTCTTGCCGATGGCGGTGTTGTCCTTCTCGCCGATCATCAGCACCGTCGGGACGGAAATGCGCTGGATTTCGTGGATGACCGGCTGGTTGAATACCATGTCCGACGTCAGCGCCTGGTTCCACGCCACGATCGCGCCATCCTGCCCCGCGTACATCGACGCCAGCATGTCCACCCAACGGTCGTAGTCCGGGCGCCACTGGCCTGCATAATACGTGCTTTGCTGATAGGCCTTGATGCTGGCCCGCGTGGTCTTGAGTTCGGCGGCGTAGAGCTTGTCCACCGTGGTGTTGGGCACCCCCTTGGCGCGCCAGTCCTCAAGCCCGAGCGGGTTGACCAGCACCAGCTGTGATACGTCGGCCGGGTACTGCAACGCATAGCGCATCGCCAGCATCCCACCCATCGAATGCCCGACGATCACCGGCTTTTCGATCTTCAGCCGCACCAGCAGATCGTGTGTGTTGGCGGCCAGTGTGTGCAGCCCGTACTGGTAGCGCTCCGGCTTGCTCGACTTGCAGAACCCGATCTGGTCGGGCGCAATCACGCGGTACCCGGCGCCTGAAAGCGCACGGATCGTGGTATCCCACGTGCCTGCGCAGAAGTTCTTGCCGTGCAGCAGCACCGCCGTCCGACCGTTGGGCTTTGCGGGCATGACATCGAGGTAGGCCATGTCCAGCGTCTGGCTCTGGCTGGTGAAGCCAAAGTGCTGGACAGGCCGGCCGTAAGAGACGTCGGCCAGCATCGGATCGGCGCGTGCGGGCACGGCCACGACCGACGCCAGAGCTGCGGCAATGCCGATGAAACGCAGGGCTGGCAAAACGATATCTCCTTCAGCAGTTTACCGCTCAATGGTCGCAGACCGCCAAGGTTGCCGCAACACGGCACTTGCGCGCGCCTTTGCGCCCCGGTATCCGCGACCGGGTCCGGACTTATCGTCTGGGCAAAGATCGCGCCGGTGCTCCGAAAGGGGCTTAAAAGGGAAGGCGGTGGGGATGGTCTTCCATCCGAATCCGCAGCTGTCCCTGCAACTGTAAGCGGCGAGCGCGATGCACATCGCTTCCCCACAGCGCGGGAAGCAGCCACTGAGGCCGGACGCTGCGACATGCGAGGCTTCGGGAAGGCCGTGCATCGATGCGTTGACCCGCGAGCCAGGAGACCTGCCTGCGTCCGGTCGCTCTTGCTTTGGCCCAGGGGATGGCCGCGGCACGGTTCACCGTCTGAGCGACGACACGCATGCGGCATGGGGCCGCAGCGGACAGGGTCGCCGGGCGTCTTCGCGCCTGTCCGTCGCCCTTGCCTGCGCCGCCGTCAGCCCGGCGGTAAGCCCCGCCGCGAAACGTCGCCGGCGCGGGAGTGCAGACCTTGAGCAAAGTACCCACCACCGTCATCACCGGCTTCCTGGGCGCCGGCAAGACCACGCTTATCCGCCACCTGCTGCAGAACGCGCATGGCCGCCGCCTGGCGCTGGTCATCAACGAATTCGGCGAGGTTGGCGTCGACGGCGAACTGGTGAAGGGCTGCAACGACGAAGCCTGCCCGGAGGACGACATCCTCGAACTGGCCAACGGCTGCATCTGCTGCACCGTGGCCGACGATTTCCTGCCCACCATGCAGAAGCTGTTGGACCGCCCCACCCCGCCCGATCACATCATCATCGAAACGTCCGGCCTTGCCCTGCCCAAGCCGCTGGTCAAGGCGTTCCAGTGGCCCGACATCCGCACCCGCGCCACGGTAGACGGCGTGGTCGCGCTGATCGATGCAGATGCGGTGGCCGCTGGCCGCTTCGCCACTGACGAGGATGCGCTGGCTGCCGCCCGCGCCGCCGATCCCAACCTCGACCATGACAGCCCGCTGGAGGAACTGTTCGAGGAACAGCTGGGCTGCGCCGACATGGTCGTGCTCAACAAGACCGACCTCGTCGATGCCGACGTGCTGGCGCAAGTGGAGCAAACCGTCCTTTCGCATACCCGCCCCGGCGTTAAGATCGTGCGCGCGGATCACGGCGCGGTCGAGATCGCCGCACTGCTCGGCATCGTCGCGGCGGCAGAGGACGATCTCGACAGCCGCAAGTCGCACATCGACGGCCTCGACGACGATCACGACCACGACGATTTCGACACCTTCATCCTCGAAGGGCGCGAAGTGGCCGATCTCGACGCGCTGCTGGCGGGGCTGCGGGAACAGATCGCCACGCATGACGTGCTGCGCGTGAAGGGTATGGTGGCGCTTGCCGGAAAGCCCAGCCGCCTCGTCGTGCAGGGCGTGGGTCCGCGCATCCAGCACTTCTTCGACCGCGCCTGGAAGGCAGAGGAACCGCGCCGGACCCAGTTGGTGATCATCGGCCAGAAGGGTCTGGACCGCGCGGCGATAGAGACCGCGCTGGCGGACGTGCTCGGCACCGTCGCCGCCTGATGCACCTGCTTTCCGCCACCCCCGGCACGATCTCCAACGGCGAGGAGGCGATCGACCTCGACCAGCAGCCGGGCGACATCGTGATCCTGACGGTGGCGGACAGCGAACTGGCGTGCTTCGCGAAAGCGGCGGCGCAACTGCCGCAAGGGGCGCCCTCCGGGACCAGCCCAAGCGTGCGCCTCGCCAATCTGCTGCAGTTGCGCCACCCCTATTCGGTCGACCTCTACGTAGAGAAGGTGATCGCGCACGCGAAGTTCGTCTGCGTGGTGCTGTTGGGCGGCAAGAGTTACTGGCCCTATGGCATTGACGAGATCGCGCTGGTGGCTCGGGAGCGCGGCATCGCCTTCGCGGCCATAGCCGACGGGCGTGAGGAAGACCCGGCGCTGGCACGGGCATCCACCCTGCCCGCCGCCACCGTGGAGCACCTGCGCGATTACCTGCGGCAGGGCGGCACGGCCAACGCCCTGTCCTTCCTGCGCACCGCCGCGCGCCTGATCCACGCCGATTGCGGTCAGGCCGACGATCCCGTGCCGGTGGCCGATGCGGGCCTTTACCTCGCCGGGATCGACCGTCCCTCGCTGGCCGACCTGCGCGCGTCATGGCAGCCGGACGCGCCGGTCGTGCTGCTGGTGTTCTACCGCGCATTGATGATCGCGGGCACGCTGAACGCGGTCGATGCGATGGTGGCAGCGTTGCGACTGCGCGGCTTCAACGTCGCCGCCGTCCACGTCCGCGCCTTGCGGGAACCTTTCGCGATCGACTGGCTGACCGGTCTGATGGACGGGATCGCGCCCGACGTGATCGTCAACGCCACCAGCTTCGCGTCCTCTTCCAGCGGCGAACCGCGCGTCGGCGGCGTGCTGGAACGCGCCGACTGCCCCATCCTGCAGGTCGCCTTCGCGGGCGTGGAGGAAAGCGCCTGGCGCGATGCCGCGCGTGGTCTGGGTCCGCGCGACCTGGCGATGAACGTGGCCCTGCCCGAAGTGGATGGCCGCCTGTTCACCCGCGCCGTCGCCTTCAAGGCCGCCGAGCGGTTTGACGAAGTGACCCAGTGCGGCATCGTCGTCCCCCGCGTCGCCCCAGATCGGGTCGCCTTCGTTGCGGACCTGGCCGCCAACTGGGCGGCCCTGCGGCGCACGCCGCCCAAGGCGCGCAAGGTAGCGCTGGTGCTTGCCAACTACCCCAACCGCGACGGACGGATCGGCAACGGTGTAGGTCTCGACACGCCCGCCAGCGCAGCCTCTATCCTGTCGAGCCTTGCAGCGGCGGGGTACGACATCGCCGATGCGCCCACCGACGGGCAGGCCCTGATGCGCCTGATGACGGCTGGTGTGACCAACGACCTTTCCTCTCTGGACAGGCCCGGCGAGATCACGCTGCCGCTGGCCGATTACGAGGCCGCCTTCGCGCAAGTGCCCGAAGCCGCGCGGGCCGCCATGGTCGCGCGCTGGGGCGCACCGGAGGCCGACCCTTTCGTCAGGGAAGGCGCGTTCCGGCTGGCGGTCCATCGCTTCGGCAACGTCTGCGTCGCCGTGCAGCCCGCGCGCGGATACAACATCGACGCCAAGGAAACCTACCACGACCCGGCGCTGCCGCCGCCGCATGCCTACCTCGCCTTCCACGTCTGGCTCGACCGCCATTTCGGCGCGCAGGCGCTGGTTCATGTCGGCAAGCACGGCAATCTGGAATGGCTGCCCGGCAAGGCGGTGTCGCTGTCCGCCGATTGCTTCCCCGAGATTTGCGCCGGGCCGGTGCCGCAGCTTTACCCTTTCATCGTCAACGATCCGGGCGAAGGCACGCAGGCCAAGCGGCGCATTGGCGCGGTCATCGTCGATCACCTGACGCCTCCCCTCACCCGCGCGGAAAGCTACGGCCCGCTGAAGCAGCTCGAAGCGCTGGTGGACGAATACTATCTGGCCGCCGGGATGGACCCGCGCCGGCTGGAACGGCTGCGGCGCGACATCATCGACCTTGCCCGCTCGCAAGGGCTGGACAAGGACGCAGGCGCGCAGGGCGATGGCGACGATGCCCTGTCCGCCATCGACAACTACCTGTGCGAACTGAAGGAACTGCAGATCCGCGATGGCCTGCACGTCTTCGGCCAATCGCCCCAGGGTCGCCTGCGGCGCGACCTGCTGGTGGCGCTGGCCCGTACCCCTCGCGGGTATGACGGGCCGGAACAGGCATCGCTGCTGCGGGCGTTGGCGCAGGATTTCGGCTTTGCCTTCGACCCGCTGGACTGCCGCATGGCGGATTGCTGGGAGGGGCCAAGGCCGGGCGTGCTGGCCGCGGTGTCTGACGAACCATGGCGCACGCTGGGGGATACGGTGGAGCGGCTGGAACTGCTGGCGGCAGAGTGGATCGACACCCTGCCCCCGCCCCCCGCATCCCGTCACCCTGAACTTGTTTCAGGGTCCATTTCTCCGCCTGCCTCTGAGGTGGGGGTCACCATCGGCGCTATCGGTTCGCCCCAGCAAAACACCGCGTCTGAGGCGCGATGGACCCTGAAACAAGTTCAGGGTGACGATGTTGGGGAACGTGAATGTAGCCAAGTGGGGGACAGCAAGGTTCAGCCTGTCCTCCACGCCATCGCCAGCAACCTCGCCCCACGTGTGGACGCCTGTGGGTCCGCCGAGACTGCCGCACTACTCGCCGGGCTGGACGGCCGCTTCGTCACGCCTGGCCCTTCCGGCGCGCCGACACGTGGACGCCCGGACGTTCTGCCCACCGGGCGCAATTTCTACTCGGTGGACACGCGCGCGGTGCCCACCGCAGTCGCGTGGGATTTGGGCCAGCGGTCGGCGCAGTTGCTGGTGGAAGACTATCTCCAGCGCGAGGGCGAGTACCCGCGCGCCATCGCCTTGTCCGCATGGGGCACCGCCAACATGCGCACCGGCGGGGACGACATCGCGCAGGCGCTGGCGCTGATGGGCGTGCGGCCGCGCTGGGAATGGACTTCGGGCCGTGTCACCGGGTTCGAGATGATGACGCTGGCCGAACTCGGCCGCCCGCGCGTGGACGTGACCTTGCGCGTGTCGGGCTTCTTCCGCGATGCCTTCCCCGAACAGATGGATTTGATCGACAGCGCCGCCCGCGCCGTCATGGCCCTTGACGAAAGCGACGAGGACAACCCCGCCGCCGCCCGCCACCGCGCCGAAACCGCCGCCCTTGCAGCGCAGGGCGAGGATGCGTCGGTCGCTGCCCGCCGCGCGGGGGCCCGTGTGTTCGGCTCGAAGCCCGGCGCCTATGGTGCGGGCCTGCAGGCGATGATCGACGAAAAGCTGTGGCACGATCGCACGGATCTGGCGAACGTCTACCTCGACTGGGGCAGCTACGCCTACGGATCGGGGGTGGAGGGCGAGGCCGAGCGCGATCTCTACGCCGCCCGCCTGACCCAGGCCGACGCCGTGGTCCAGAACCAGGACAACCGCGAACACGACCTGCTCGACAGTGACGACTACTACCAGTTCGAGGGTGGCATCGCCGCTGCCGTCGAGCACCTGAAGGGCCGCGCGCCGCTGTCCTACCACAACGACCACTCGCGCCCCGAACGCCCGGTGATCCGCACTTTGGCGGACGAGATCGGCCGGATCGTACGCGGGCGCGTCACCAATCCCAAATGGATCGCAGGCGTCATGCGCCACGGCTACAAGGGCGCGTTCGAGATAGCCGCATCGGTCGATTACCTCTTCGCCTTCGCCGCCACCACGAGCGCGGTGCGCGATCACCACTTCGACGCCGTCCACGCCGCCTTCATCGAGGACGAGGCCGTGCGCGCCTTCATGGCCGAGGCCAATCCCGCGGCCCTGCGCGAAACTGCCGCCCGGCTGGCCGAGGCGCTGGAGCGCGGGCTTTGGAAACCCAGATCGAACAGCGCGGGCCTGCTGCTCGCACAAGTCTCAGGAGCATGAATATGGCCCAGCGCACCGACGAACAGCATGCAGAAAAGATGAAGAAAAAGCAGGCCGCGCACGACCGCATCATGGCGGGCAAGACCGTGGAAAAGAGCCTGCTGATCGTCAACACCGGCAAGGGCAAGGGCAAGACCACCGCCGCGCTCGGCATGGTGGTGCGGATGATCGGCCACGGGAAGAAGGTGGGCGTCGTCCAGTTCGTGAAAGGCGCGATGACCACCGGCGAAAAGGCGGTCTTCGATGCCTTCCCCGACCATGTGGAGTTCAAGCCGATGGGCGAAGGCTTCACCTGGAACACCCAGGACCGCGCCCGCGACATCGCCCTTGCGCGCGAGGCATGGGAAGAAGTGAAGCGCATGGTCGCCGATCCCGCCTACGACATGGTGCTGGCCGACGAATTGAACATCGTCCTGCGGTACGACTATCTGCCGCTGGACGAAGTGCTTGAAGTGCTAACCGGACGGGCCGACATGAAGCACGTCGTCGTGACCGGGCGCAACGCCCCCGAGGGTCTGGTCGAAGCCGCGGACCTAGTCACCGAGATGACGCTGGTGAAGCACCCCTTCCGCGAACAGGGCGTGAAAGCGCAGGCGGGCATCGAGTTCTAAGGGCCGACGCAAGGTGCAGCCCACCTTCACCCCCCAATTCCGCGACGACCTCTCCGCTCTCCTCGCATGGCGGCGCGATGTGCGGCATTTCCGCCGCGATCCGCTGGACGATGCGGTCGTGCTGCAGCTGCTTGCCACGGCGCAGCTGGCACCCTCGGTCGGCAATTCGCAGCCCTGGCGCTTCGTGCGGGTGCGTTCCGCACCGCTGCGTCAGGCGCTGGCCGCTCATGCCGACGCGGAAGCTGCTCGCGCCGGGGATGCCGCTTACGAAGGCGAGCGCCACGCCGCCTATACCGCGCTGAAACTCCACGCGCTGGACCATGCGCCCGAAGTCATCGCGGTGTTCTGCGACGAGGATACGCCCGTCGGCATGGGACTTGGCGCCGCAACGATGCCGCAGACGCGCGAATGGTCGGTCGTGATGGCGATCCATACCCTGTGGCTGGCAGCACGGGCGCAGGGACTGGGGCTTGGCTGGGTGTCCATCGTTCGGCCTGAAACGGTCGCCCGCCTGCTGGACACCCCGCCTGCATGGTGCTTCGTGGCCCTGCTGTGCCTGGGTTATCCGCAGGAGCCGGACCTTGTCCCCGAACTTGAGCGGCGCGGCTGGCAGGCCCGACTGGACGTGAGCGCCTGTGTCAGCGAGGTTTGATCCGCCCCGCTCCCTGAGCCATCGCGCGTGCCGCCCGGACATAGGCAGGGCCGCCGCAAACCGTCCACGCCTGCGGGATGGCGATGCGCGGGATCGAGCCGATGACCGGGTGGTGCATCATCGCAGTACCTTCATCGACCACTATATCGGTCGCGCTGTCGACGATCAGGACGTCGGGGCGCGATGCGGCAAGTTCCTCCACGCCCACTTGCGACAGTGCGGGCTTGCCCAGCTTTCCTGCAAGGTTGGTCAGGCCCACGCGCGTCATCATGTCGTCCACCAGCGTGCCGGTACCTGTCAGGTAACCGCGCCGCTGCCAGTAGGCCGCGACAAGCCCGCGTCTGACACGCGGCACGGACGCCAGATCGCGGTTCATCCGCGCGATCAGCGCATCTCCGCGCTCGGGATGCCCCACGGCCAGCGCCACCTTGCGGATGGATGCCAGAATCGCGTCGTAATCGTCGGCGGATTTCAGATCGACCGCCGGGTAGCGCGTCTTCAGCGCCCTGATCGCGGGATTGCGCCGCGCAGGCATGCCGATCACGAGATCGGGGTTGATCGCCATGATCTCCTCCGCCGAACTGTGCAGGAGCGACAGCCCTTTTGCACGGGCGGCGACGGCGGACATCTGCGCATCGGTGGCATAGCGCGTCAGCCCCGCGATCTGCGAACGATCCGCCAGTTCGACCAGCAACTGGTCTGCGCACAGGTTGACCGACACGATGCGCTTCGGGCGCGCATCCGGTGCGCCCCCACGCTCTGCCCCGGCGGCAGTGCCCGCGATTGCGAGAAGTCCGCCGATAGCCAGCGCGGTCGAACGAAGATAAGCCGTCAACGCCATACCGGCGTTTCCATAGCAATACGACTCCGGGACACAAGCGTGACGGAGAGCCGATCCAGACCGAGGTGTTCGTGCCTGAAATTCCCCTGTCCAGCCTGAAGCCGCGTCTGCGGCATCCGGCGCTGGTGCCCCTGCTTGTCGCCGCTATCGTCGCGGTGTTCCTGGCGTCGCTGTCGCTGGGCACGGTGCCGATCCCCATTGCGCAGCTTGCCGATGCCGCCTTCGGTCACGGCGATCCGGTGGTCCGCGCGATCCTGCTGGAACTGCGCCTGCCGCGCACGCTGATAGCGCTGCTGGTCGGCGCGATGCTGGGACTGGCGGGCGCGGCGTTGCAGGGATACCTGCGCAATCCGCTGGCAGAGCCATCGGTTCTGGGCGCGTCCAATTCCGCAGCGCTGGGTGCGGTCGCCGCGATCTATTTCGGGCTGGGAGACCTCAACCCCGCCGTCCTGCCGGTGCTGGCGATCCTCGGCGCACTGGCCAGTCTGGCCCTGCTGTTCGTGCTGGCAGGGCGTGCCGAAGGTCCGCTGGCGCTGATCCTGGCAGGCATTGCTGTCTCCACGCTGGCGGGCGCAGGGATCAGCCTGTCGCTGAACCTCTCCCCCAATCCGTTCGCCGCCATGGAGATCATGACCTGGCTGCTCGGCTCCATTGAGAACCGCGCGATGGAGCATGTGTGGACCGCGCTGCCGTGCATCGTGCTGGGCGCGGCGCTGCTGCTTTACGACGCCCGCGCGCTGGACGCCCTGTCGCTGGGAGAGGACGGTGCGCGGTCTTTGGGTGTCGATCTGGGGCGCACCCGCGCACGGCTGCTGCTGGGCGTGGCAATCGGCGTCGGTGGGGCAGTGGCGGTGTCGGGCTCCATCGGGTTCGTCGGCCTGATCGTGCCGCATCTGGTGCGTCCGCTGACCGACCGAAGCCCTTCTGCCGTGCTGCTGCCGTCCATGCTGGGCGGAGCCGTGCTGCTGGCGGCCGCCGACATCCTGGTTCGCCTGATCCCGACCGCCAGCGAGTTGAAGCTGGGCGTGGTGACCGCGTTCCTGGGCGTCCCGGTCTTCCTTGTCCATCTGCTGAAGGAGCGCCGCCTGTGGTGACGGTGACGATAGAGAACCTGTCCGCCGACCTTGGCCCCAAAGCAGGGCGGCGCGGCGTGCTGCACGGCATCAGCGCCACCCTGCGTCCGGGTGAACTGACCGGCGTGATCGGTCCCAACGGTGCCGGCAAATCTACGCTGATCCGGGCGATCCTGGGCCTGACCCCGGTGTCGCAGGGCAGCGTCGGCATAGATGGGCGCGCGGTGGCGCAGATGCAGCCGCGCGAACTGGCGCGCGTGCTAAGCTACCTGCCTCAGGGGCAGGCGCTGCACTGGCCGCTCAGCGTGGAACGGCTGGTGGCGCTGGGCCGCCTGCCCGGCCTTGGCCCGATGTCGCGCCTTGCCGAGGCGGACCTTGCCGCCATCCACGATGCCATGCAGCGCGCCGACGTGCTGCATCTGACAGGCCGCACCGCCACCGAACTGTCAGGCGGCGAACGCGCCCGCGTGATGCTGGCCCGCGCCCTCGCCGTGGGCGCGCCGGGGCTGATCGCGGACGAGCCCCTCGCCTCGCTCGATCCGGGGCACCAGATCGACGTCATGGAACTGCTGGCGGCAGAGGCCCGCGCCGGGGCCACGGTGGTGACCGTGCTGCACGACCTGACGATGGCCGCCCGCTATTGCCAGCGGCTGCTCCTGATCGATCGCGGCGCACTGGTGGCGCAGGGTTCGCCCGCCGAAGTGCTGACGGGGGAACGACTGCGTACGGTCTACGGCGTGACCGGGCGGATCGACCTGACGGGCGCTGCGCCGATGGTGGTGCCGCTGGAGCGTGTGCGGGGGTAAGACCCGCCCACGCTCAGCGTGCGAACGCCTTCACCTCGGCCAGACGGATCGCCCGCCCTTGGCCGGGCTGCATGCTGACGCGCAGGCGTTCGGCCTCCACCGCGGGCCATGTCACCCGCGTCACGCCATTGGCCAGAGGCGCGGCCTTCGGAGCGGCGACCTGCTGCCAGCGCCCATCGCGCCAAAGCTCGACGCGGATGCTGCGCGGGGCGGCAAAGCGGCTGGCATCGGCAAAGTAGGCCAGTTCCGCCGCGCCCAGGGTGATGCGCTTGCCGAAGTCGAGGGCGTACCACTGCGGCTTGCTGCCGGCATCGGAATCCCACCCGTTGGGCAGTTCGGGATAGAACCACGCACGCCCATCGACGGCATCGTGCAGCTTCTCCGCATCGGTCCCCGAAGAGGCCGTGGGCGTCGGATAACCGCCGCGCACCAGCTGCACCGCAACGTTCTCCTCCCGCACGATCGGCGCGTTGGTCTTGCGCGAAACCGGCACTTCCAGCCTGCCAAGGTCCGCCCGGCGCGCGACTTCGCGACCGTCCACCACAATGGCCAGACCCTTGCCATAGCGCGCGCCCTTCGCGTCCCACGTCACCGAAACCTCGTGCCCGTGGTACGGCACACGCTCGATCCGGAACCAGTCCAGACCGCCGGTCTGCGGCGACAGCGGGTTCACCTCAAGCATGTCGTCCGCACGCGGGCGAATGCCGACGAGGCCAGTCAGGATAAGGTCGATGTAGCCCGAATGGAAATAATGGTGGCTGCGGTCCAGCCCGACGATGGGCTTGCCCGTCTCGGGATCGTAGTCTTCCTCAAGGTCCAGCCTGTCGCCCTGGTAATGCAACTGCGTGTACTGGCGCATCATGTGCATCCAGTCGGCGCGGCTGACGGGGCCGTGCTGGTCGTAATGATCGAGCAGGTTGCCCATCGCGGTCAGCACCTGCGTGGTCTGGTATGGCCAGATCGGCCCGTTCCACTGGCATTCCGGGTCCGGCCCGAGATACCGATACTGCCGCATGTAGTATTCGTAAGTCTTCTCGACCGTACGCATTCCTGCCTTGCCCGCCAGCGACTGCGGATCGGTCAGGTGGCCCCACGCCTTGGCATAGCGCGCATCGTCAGGAACCAGATCGAACATCCAGGGCAGATAGCCGACGAGTTCGCGGTTGCGGATCGGGTCCCAGTATTTGACGTGCTCGTTCGTCAACTGGTGACGGTCGGTGAAATGCTCAAGCTTCGGGTTCCACAAGTCGGCCAGCACCCGCGTGCGCAGCGCCTCGGCGCGATCGGCGTATTCCTTCGCCATCGCCGTGTCGCCCGCCATCGCCGCCATGCGCGACAGGGCGCGGGCATTGGCGAACATGTAGCTGTTGACCGACGGCCGGAACGCATCGCCGCCCCTAAAACCGTCCTTGCCGCCCGACGCATCGATCGAAGACACCGTGTATTCGGTGGCATCCAGAAGCGGCTCCACGAAGTAGAGCCCCTTGGTGAAATCGAACTTTTCGTCCCACAGGCGATAGACGTGGCGCATCACCTGCAGGTGCCGCAGCAACGCCTTGCGGTCGCCGTCGACGAGGTAGCGGCCCCATACCGAATCCGCCATATGATCGGTGAAGTGGCGGTCGTTGCCGCCTTCGTACATGAAATTGATGTAGTCGTCGGTGAAGCGACGATCGTTCAGCCAGCGCCCCTCGGCGATGTGAAAGCCGCTGGCGTCGTTCAGGCTGGCGAACGGATGGCGCTGCCAGTCCACGTCGTCGGCGAATTCGGTGGTGATGTAGCCCTGCTCGCCGAGATCGCGCTGATGGGCACGGAACAGGCCCCAGCGGTAATAATAAACCGCGTCGATGCGCTCATCGGAGGATTCGAAGAAGGGAATGCGCTGGAGGTACCAGTCCGCATCGTTGCCGAACCGGCTGCGGGCGATGGCCTGCGTATCCATCGGCGGCCCAGATGCAGGGGCAGACGCAGGCGGGCTGGCCGCCGTTGCAAGGAGTGCCAAAACAGGAAGGGCCATGACGGCCAGTTTCTTGCGCAAGTTCTCGGTCCTCCGTCCGCGTCACCCCGGCAAAGGCCGGGACCGCTGACCATGAGCAACCGATGTTGCTGCCGGCTTCCCCGCGATGTTACGCAAGTGCAGCCAGCCAGCGGACCCGGGCCATGCCGGGACGGGGTATCTCAGCAAAGAGGGCGGCCGAACCGTGCCGGGTGTTGGGAGAGGAAGGAGCCCCGACCCGTTCCGGCCGCCCGAGCGGGCCGCAATCCGCAGGAATGGCATTCTGCGTATTGCGGCGCGCCGATCAGTCGAACTTGAAGCGCACGCCCACCGCAAAGGTGCGGTCGATCAGCAGCGTGCTGGAGTTGAACTGGGTCGGGTTACCGACGTCGCCGAACTTGTAGTAGTTCTGCTGCTTCGCCTTGGTGAGGTTCACCGCGTCGAAGGTCACGCCGATGTCGTCGTTGACGTTCCAGGTCAGCTGAAGGTCGAGGCTCTTTTCAGGAGCGCGCCAGAAGCCGATCGGGTTCGCGAACGAACGCCCTTCGTTGCTCTGGAGGAAGCCCTTGCGCCAGATGTACGACAAGCGGGCACCGATCGGGCCGTTATCATACGCCAGCGTGGCATTGTACGAGAGCTTCGACACGCCGAAGAACGCCGACTTGGTGGAACCGGTGATCTCGCCCTCGGTATTGACCACCGGAATGGTCTGCTCGGAGTCGAGGATCGTGGCGCTGCCCGTGAAACCAAGGCCGTTGAGGAAGCCGGGCAGATAGGTCGGGAAGTAGGTCAGGCCCAGTTCCACGCCCTTCAGCACGCCGTCCGAAGCATTGACCGGACGGGTGATGTTGAACGTCTCGGTGTAGGTTTCGTTACGCGGCAGGTAGTTGTTCGGGATGATCTCCCGCGCAACCAGCGGCACGACCAGCCCGCTGATCTCGCGGCGGAAAGCCGTCGCGTAGATCGCGCTGTTGCGCTCGAAGTACCACTCGACGGCGACGTCGATGTTCTTCGAATGCGTGGCGCCAAGGCTGGCGTTACCTGCACTGCCCGTACCGAAGCCGATGCGCGAAAGGTCGCCCGCCAGCGTCACGTTGGGGTTGAGATCACCGAATGCTGGACGACGCAGCGTTTCGCCGTAGTTGAAGCGGACACGCAGGTTGTCGGTGATGCCGTACCGCGCCGTGAACGAGGGCAGCCACTTGGCCGAACCGGTCGAAACCGAGGTACGCGCGAAGTTGTTGCCGCGATCGAAGTAGTCGTAGTCGGTATCGATCTGGACGTAGCGCACGCCGCCCTGGACCTGCAGCGGACGACCGAACAGTTCGATCTCGCCATCGGCCATGATGTAGGCGGCGGTGTTGATCTCGCCGATACCGAAGACGTGGCCGAAGGTCAGCTGGTCGGACAGCAGCAGCGCCGGGTTGACCGAACGGTACAGGGTGCGCACGGCATCCTTGTCCATGGTG
Source organism: Novosphingobium gossypii (assembly GCF_050433305.1). Lineage (NCBI taxonomy): Bacteria > Pseudomonadati > Pseudomonadota > Alphaproteobacteria > Sphingomonadales > Sphingomonadaceae > Novosphingobium > Novosphingobium gossypii. The sequence goes on from NZ_JBNPXM010000001.1 coordinate 1,080,466, forward strand.
CGCGGATCGGCGAGCACCCAGCTGGTCGGCACGTCTGCACGGCCGTCGAAGAAGCCGCTGTTCGTGAACGGAGTGCCCTGACCGAACTGGTCGAGCGTCACGCCCGGCAGGCCGCCGGCGCCCTGGTCACGCACATAGCTGTCGGCCTTGCGGTCGTCGTAGCGGAAGCCCGCCTTGATCCGACGCAGGAAGCCTTCGTCCCATTCGTATTCGCCGTCGAGCATGACGGTCAGCGCGCTGCCGGTGTTCTTCGTGCCGCTGTCGAACAGGTTGCCCACGGTCCACTGCGAAGCGTCGGTCAGCACGCCCTGGTTGGCAAAGCTGTACGCGGGCAGGCCGCCACCGGCGTTGAAGTCCACGTCGATGTCGAGCGGCGCGCGATCGGTACGGATGGCGAAGAACGAGGTCTCGTTCTTACTGTCCTGGTACGTGACGTCGGCGTTGATCTTGCCCCGATCGCCCACGTCCCACTTGGCGTTGAACGCATAGACGTAGCTGTCCGTCTTGCTGGTGGCGGTATCGCCGCTGTTGAAGCCGGCAACCGAGCCAACCTGGCGCGACTTGATGATGTTGGTGCCGTCATACAGCTCGAAGCTGTTCGCAGCGTCCGCCGGCAGGTCGCCCCACCAGTCGGCGAAGCTGAAGTGCAGGCTATTGAGCGTCTTCTGGCGGAAGCCGGTGTAGAACACCTCGGCGGTGTAGACCGAGCGATCGTCCGGTGCCCACTGCAGCGCGGCGTTCACCGAAGGACGGGTGCGCTTGCCGTAGAGGTCGGAAGCGATCACCGCGTCGCGCGAGAGGTAGTAGGGCACGTCGACGCCGTTGATGTTGAGCGTCGAACCCGCCTTGGTCGAAAGACCGGCGTCGAGGCCCGGCGTCCACAGGTTGCCCTGCGGGTTGGATGCAGTCACCGCGCGACAGTCGGTGGTGAACAGGCGCTCCAGCGCAACGAAGGCCGCCCCGCCGGCACAGGCGCCCGGCAGGTTGCTGTTGGTCACCTCCGGGCGTGCGCCGGTCGCGGTCAGGAACGGCACCATGGCGCCGGCCTGGAGGTTCTGGTTGCGGAACTCGGCGCGGGTATAGCTGGCGTTGACCAGGAAGCCGATCTCGCCGATGCCGGTATCCCACTTGTTGGCGACCAGCAGCGCGACGTTGGGGTTCGCCTTGTCACGCAGTTCCGAGTAGACGCCGCGCGCCAGACCGGAGATGGTGAAGCCGTCGAAGTCCAGCGGACGGCGCGTCTGCACGTCGATCTGACCGGCCAAGCCGGTTTCGATCTGGTCGGCCGAACGCGTCTTGTAGACGTCGACCTTCTTGACGAGGTTGGCGGAAATATCCTGCAGCGCGAACGATGTGCCCGCTGCGGTGAAGATGTTGCGACCGTTCAGCGTAGTCAGCGGGTCGGTCAGACCACGAATGGTGATCGTGCCCGCTTCGCCGCCGGCGCGGTCGGTGATCTGGATGCCGGTGACGCGCTGCAGCGCTTCGACGACGTTGTTGTCAGGCAGCTTGCCCACGTCTTCGGCGACGATCGAGTCGACGATCTGGACATTGTCCTTGCGGCTGTTGATGGCGCCGACGATCGAGGCGCGCACGCCGGTGACGATGATGTCTTCTGCGCTGGCATCTTCAGCAGCCTGCGGCGCCACGTCCTGGGCCTGCGCGGCTGTGGCGAGGCCGAAAGCGAGAACGGATGCGGTGCACAAAGCGAATGGCTTGAAAGCCATGGATCAACCCTCCCATCGGGGCTGGCCCATTACCATGCCCCATCCTTTACCCGGCCTGATTATTAGTCCGACTATTAGGACGCAAGAGGAAAAACGAAAACTCCGACAAATTCGTTATGCAACTGTGGCCGATCCGACGCAGTCGAAGCCAAAGCCCGCAGGTTTGGCTTCGACTGCGTCAGTGGCAGTTCAGTCAGCCAGCCAGGCAGCAGACGCCTCGTAAGCGTCGGCCAGCACCACCTTGTCGGAGGAATGCGCCAGCGCCCTGCCCTCGTGAGCCACGGATGCAAAGCGCACGGTGCCACTGGCGGGCCCGGCTTCGCGACGGAACAGGTCGGCACCGGGCTGCGCACCGGTCGCCGTGATGGGAGCTAGGGTCACGATGCCATCCGCCTGGGCAACGAGGCAATGGTCGGACTTGAGGATCGGCGACAGGCGCACCGCACCGTTGCCTGCCGGAAGCGAGCGGAACTGCGTCTGCGGCAAGGCACCTTCGCCGACGGACAGGCGAGCGCCGTCCTGCACCAGCCGCGCAGTTCGGCGCACAGCGGGAATGAAGCGTTCAGGCAGCGGCCCGTTGCCGACCGGCACGCCGAAGTCCGGCTGGCCGTTCGCATCGAAATAAAGCCGCTGGATACGGGTGTGGCGATCCGGGTTGAACAGCGGGTCGCCTTCGATCTTCTCGTAGTCGCGGCCGTGATAGACGAGGATGTCGTTCCCCTTCTCATCGACGGTGAAGCTGTTGTGGCCCGGGCCGTAGACCGACGTTTCGCGGCAGGTCTGGAAGACCGGCTTCGGCGCCTTGGTCCAGTTTCGCGGGTTCATGATGTCCGCGTTCTCGTCCACGCTGAGCAGGCCCATGCAATAGCGGGCATCGGTGGCGCTGGCCGAGTAGGTCATGAACAAGCGGCCATTGCGGTTGATGAAGGCGGAACCTTCGTTGACCTTGTAGCCGCGGATTTCCCAGTCCAGCGTCGGCACCGTCAGGCGCGCGGGCGCGGATGCCAGCGTCAGCGCGTCCTTCATCGGTGCGATGTAGACGTTGGAATTGGTGTCGATGCCCGGCTCGCGCTGCGCCCACGAGAAGTAGCGCGTGCCGCGATGCGTGAAGATCGTCGAATCGAGGTTGAAGCTGTCCCAAGGCGCCTTGAATTCGCCCAGGACCGACCAGTTGCCGGTCATCGGGTCCGGCCCGTCGCAAACCACCGCATAGGTGCGGATACGGAACACGTCCTCGCCGCCGCCGCTTGGCCCGGCTGCGAAGTAGACGATCCAACGGCCATCCACGAAGTGCAGTTCGGGCGCCCACAGGAAGCCGGACATCGGGCCGGTCGCTTCATGGCGCCACAGCACGCGTTCTTCCGCATCGGCAAGGCCTGCAAGCGTCTTCGCCCGGCGCAGGGCAAGGCGATCGTACTCGGGCACGGAGCCCATCAGGTAGTACCAGCCGTCGTCGTGGCGGAAGATCTGGGTGTCGGCGCGCTGCTTGACCAGCGGGTTGCTGGCGGCCGGACTATCCACGCCCGGTGCGGCGGTCAGCGCCGTCTTGCCGGGCGCGGTGCAGGCGAGCGGAATGAGCGAAGTCGCGGCGGCGAAACTGCGGCGCGTCAGGCTGATGGTCATGGCGTCCTCTGCGTGTGTTTTGGCGGTACTGGAAAAAGCGGCGCCCCGACCGGAACCGGGGCGCCGTCAGGTGGGTGTTCAGTATTCGGCGACAGGCCAGCCGTCCGCGTCCCAGCGCAATGGCGCAATGCGCAGCGTGGGTCGCCCTTCGGCCTGCTTGTCGTAGGCGTGATACGCCAGGTACGTGGTGCCGTCCTTGTCGGTGAACGCGCCCGCATGGCCGGGGCCGCGGAAGCGCTGCTGCTCCTGCAGGTCGGAGCGCAGCAGGATGGTGCCGCCGCCCTGCATCATGTCGCTGCCGTCGCGGCCGAGGTAAGGCCCGGTGATCTTCTTGGACCGGCCGACCACCGTATAGTACGTGCTATTCACGCCCTTGCAGCAGTAGTCGTAGGACGCGATCAGGAAGTACCAGCCGCCGTGCGGGATGATGAACGGCGCTTCGACCGGGGCCGGCCCACCGGCGGGCGCAGGGCGGCGCGCGATGGAATAGGGCTCCGTTCCGGGGGCGACCTTGCCGGTTCTGGCATCCAGCGGGAACAGCTTGATCCCGGTCCAGAAGCTGCCCAGCGACAGCCACTGCCGCCCCTGCGCATCGACCACGAAGTTCGGATCGATGGCGTTGAAGTCATCGTCCTTCGTCGACATGACGACAAGGCCCTGATCCTTCCACCTGGCCTTTGCGCCCAGCGTCGGGCTGGTGGCAAGGCCGATGGCCGAACGGTTCGATCCGAAGGTCGAGACGGAGTAATACAGCCGGTACTCGCCATTCACGTAGGAGATGTCAGGCGCCCAGATACCGTCGGTGCCGGGTATCGCCTCCTTCGCCCAGGCGGGAATCTGGGCGAAGACGGAACCGGCATCCTTCCACGTCTTCAGATCGGTGGACGTCTTGATGCCGATATACTTGCCCACCGTGCTGAACACGTAATACGTGTCACCCTCGCGGATGATGACCGGATCGTGCACGGTAAGATCGCCGGTCAGCTGCGAATTGAGCGTTCCCGCCCCCTTCTCACCGACCTGTGGCGTCTGGGCCGAGGCGGCGCCGGCACAAGCCAGAGCCGCCAAACCTGCCACTGCGCCGATGAAGGCAGCCTTCATCACTGCAACTCCAGCATCACGACCGACTTGGCGGGCAGAGCCACGACCAGCTGGCCGCCCTGCACGCTGGCGCCGGTGAAGGCAGCGGGCTTCACCACTTCAGGCGCGGCGAAGGTGTTGTGTGAGTTGATCGCCGACGCCGTCAGGATGCGGCCCGAAACCGCCGATGCCGCCACGCCGTCCAGCTTGATCGTCACCGTGTTCGCCTGGTTCGGATCGAGGTTCGACAGGGCGACGTGCACCTTGCCGTCCTTCGCCTTGACCGCCGAGCCGCTGACCGCAGGCATCGTGTATTCGTCCTTCGAGTACCACGGCGACTTGATCTGCATCGGCAGCACGGTGGCATCCTGCCACGGCTTGTACATCTCGAAGACGTGATACGTCGGGGTCAGCACCATCTTGCTGCCCTCGGTGAAGATCATCGCCTGGAGCACGTTCACCATCTGCGCGATGGCGGTCATGCGCACGCGGTCGGCATGCTTGGCGAAGATGTCGAGGTGGATCGAGGCGATCAGGGCATCGCGCAGGGTGTTCTGCTGGCGCAGGAAGCCCGGATGCGTGCCTTCGTCCTGCGCGTACCACGAACCCCATTCGTCCACGGCCAGGAAGATCCGCTTTTCGGGATCGTACTTGTCCATGATCGCCGAGTGCTTGGTGATCAGCTCGTCCATCCGGCGTGCGCCGTTCAGCGCGTCGGCCCAGCCATGTTCGTCGAAGTTGACGGCAGGCGCGCGCGGCGGCCAGCCACCCGCGGGGTGGACGTAGTAGTGCAGCGAAACGCCGTCGAGCTGGGGCGCGGCGACGCGCATCATCGTCTCGGTCCAGTTGTAGTCGTCGACGTTGGCGCCTGCGGCCACCTTCAGGATCTTGGTCCCGGCGGGCGGCTTGATGAAGGTGGCGTAACGGCGCGTTTCATCCGCCGCAAACTCGGGACGCATGTTGCCGCCGCAGCCCCACAGCTCGTTACCGACGCCGAAATACTTGACCTTCCACGGTTCCTTGTGGCCGTTGCGCGCGCGCTCGTCGGCCAGCGAACCGGCGGGCGAGGTCATATATTCGACCCATTCGGCCATCTCGCGCGGGGTGCCGTTTCCTACGTTGCCCGCCACATAGGCTTCGGCGCCGACCTGGCGGATCAGTTCGAAGAACTCGTGCGTGCCCACGGTGTTCGGCTCGGTCACGCCGCCCCAGTGGGTGTTGATCTTGACCGGGCGCTTGGCCTGCGGGCCGATGCCTTCGCGCCAGTTGTATTCGTCGGCGAAGCAGCCGCCCGGCCAGCGGATGACCGGCACCGACAAGTCCTTCAGCGCGCTGACCACGTCGTTGCGGAAGCCGTTGGTGTTGGGGATCTTGCTTCCCTTGCCCACCCACAGGCCACCGTAGATGCCCTCGCCCAGATGCTCTGCGAACTGGGTGAAGACTTCCTTGTGGTAGACGGCGCCGGGCTTGTCGGCCTCGAGCGTCGCGGTGGTGGGCTGCCCATCGGTGTCGGCGGACACGGGCGTGGAAAGAACCGTCGCTGCCATAAGCATGGCGAGCGACGTACGGCGGAAGAACTTGGTCATTTTCAGTCCCCTCCCAAGGGAATCAGATGGGAATCAATCGTGAAATTCGTCGACGGCCTTGCGATGGCCGCGCAGGAATGCGTCCGCCACCAGCCGGAGCGGAGCGACATCCACGTCGCTGCGACCGCCGCGGATGAGGTTGGCGAAACGGGCGTAGAGGCCCGGATATTCCATGTCCTCGTTGTGCTCGGTGCCGGTCGGCAGGGTCAGCACGGCGCCGCCGTTAGCCAGCCGAAGCGTGCCGGCATCCGTCTCGACGATGATGTCCCACGACTGCGGGCCTGTCTGGCGCCAGTCGAGGTCCATGTGGATGGGCGCGCCTGCCGTATCGCGGAACTCGATGTCCGCAGCGATGGGCGCAGCCCGGTTGGCCGGGATTTCCAGCGTCGCATTCTGCAGGAACATCGGGCGCGGCAGGATGTGCGTGACGATGGAAAGAGCGTTGATGCCCGGATCGAAGACGCCAAGGCCGCCCGGTTCCCAGATCCAGGCCTGGCCCGGATGCCACACGCGCACGTCCTCGCGCCAGACGATCGACACCTTGTCGATCCGGCGCTCGGCCAGCCACGCGCGAGCCGGAGCCACGCCTGCGGCAAAGCGCGAGTGCCACGATGCGAACAGAGTCGCGCCGGTCTTCTCGGCACGGCTTTCCAGCGCGACGACTTCGGACAGGGTCGCACCCGGCGGCTTTTCCAGGAACACGTGCATGCCCTTGGACAGCGCCTGCACGGCCAGATCGTAGCGGACCTGCGGCGGGGTGCAGAGCGCCACCGCGTCCACCGCCGGACCGTTCGCGATCAGCTCTTCAAGGCTGCGCGCATGAGGCACGCCCTCGACGCCGGGGTCGCGCGGGCTGACGGTGGCGGCGAGGCTGAACGCCTTGTTGCCGGCAATTGCGGGAAGATGCTGGTCGCGGGCGATCTTGCCCACGCCCACCACGGCAATACGAATCGGATCCACGCTCAGAGCGCCTTCACCGCGAAGGCGCGTTCCTCGACGCGCACCAGCGGGTTCGACACCGGCAGCGTGAAGGGCGCAGCCAGAATCTCGAACACGTCGCCTTCCTGCGTCTGCACGCCTTCGGCGAACGACAGCGTGGCGGTGCCGAAGAAGTGAACGTGCACGTCGCCGGGGCGGCGGAACAGGTCGTACTTGAAGTGGTGATGCTCAAGGTTGGCCAGCGTGTGCGACATGTTGCCTTCGCCCGACAGGAACGGCTTTTCCCAGATCGTCTCGCCATTGCGCACGATCTTGCTGGAACCCTCGACGTGCGAAGGCAGATCGCCCAGCAGCAGTTCCGGGCCAAGCGCGGCCTGACGCAGCTTGGAGTGGGCCAGCCACAGGTAGTTGTGACGTTCGGTGACGTGATCCGAATACTCGTTGGCCAGAGCATGGCCCAGACGATACGCGGTGCCGTCGTTGCCGATCAGATAGATGCCGGCCAGTTCCGGCTCCTCGCCGCCGTCCTTGGCGAACGCAGGCATTTCCAGCGGGGCGCCGGGACCGACAAGCTGCGAACCATCGCCCTTGTAGAACCATTCCGGCTGCTGGCCGACTGCGCCCGCAGCAGGCTTGCCGCCTTCCAGACCTTCCAGAAACATGCGCATCGAATCGGTGACGTGCTCACCCGAAGCCGCCGCCTTGTGCATCTTGTCGCGGCCCTCGGCCGAACCCAGGTGCGTCAGGCCGGTGCCGGCGAGCAGCAGGTGCGCATCGTCCTCATGGTCGATCGGCGCAAGCAGGCGACCGGCGGCGTATTCGGCGGCGATGTCCACCGCTTCGCCCTGCCCGGCATCGCGCGCGGCATCGGCCAGCGACTGGCCGGCGGCGATGGCGCCCAGCGCCAGTTCGCGCACCGAAGCGACACCCGGCAGGAAGTGCGCGGTATCGCCATCGGCAAGGATCACGGAACGAACGCCCTCGGCGCTCAGGTGCTGGAGCAGGCGAAGATAAGTCATGGCATTCTCCCAAAGACGGCGCGCCCTTCTTGAGGGACGCGCCGCCCGGATGGTTGGATCAGTTGAGCGTAAGCGTGCCGTCGATCAGGCGCGGGGCGCCGTCACCGAAGGCATCGTCGCGCAGTTCCGCCGGAAGCAGGCCCTGTGCGAAGTTCTGGTAGCTGACCGGACGCAGGTAGCGGTCGATCGCCAGGCTGCCGACCGACGTGGTGCGCGGATCGGAGGTCGACGGGAACGGGCCGCCATGCACCATCGCGTGGCACACTTCGACGCCGGTGGGCCAGCCGTTGACGAGGATACGGCCGACCTTGCGCTCCAGCACGGGCAGGACGCGGGCGGCAGCACCCTCGTCCGTGTCGTCCATGTGGAGGGTTGCGGTCAGCTGGCCTTCGAGGCCTTCGAGCACGGTCAGAAGCTCGGCTTCGTCCTTGCAGCGCACGACGATCGAGGATGCGCCGAACACTTCGTCACCTGCCGCCTTGTCGGCAAGGAACTGGGTGCCGGTGGTCTGGAACAGGACCGCGCCGCCAGTGGTGCGGCTGCCTTCTTCGCCCTTCGCCAGCGTTTCGACGCCAGGAAGACCCGAAAGCGTCTCCACGCCCTTGGCGTAGGCGGCGGCGATGCCGGTGGTCAGCATCGTTTGCGGCTTGGCTTCCGACACGCCCGAGGTCGCGGCGGCGATGAACGCGTCGAGGCCTTCACCCTCTACCGCGAGGATCAGGCCGGGGTTGGTGCAGAACTGGCCGGCGCCCATCGTCAGCGAACCGACGAATGCGGTGCCCAGCGCTTCACCGCGTGCCTTGAGCGCCTCGGGAAGCAGCAGGACGGGGTTAATGCTGGACATTTCGGCATAGACCGGGATCGGCACTTCGCGGGCCTGCGCCAGCTTCGCCAGCGCCAGACCGCCACCGCGCGAGCCGGTGAAGCCGACTGCCATGATCGCCGGGTGCTGGACCAGCGCCGCGCCCAGTTCATTGGACGGACCGACGAGGTGCTGGAACACGCCCGCGGGCAGGCCGGCATCCTTCACCGCCTTGGCGATGGCACCGGCGATCAGCGCACCGGTGACCGGGTGCGCGGGATGGCCCTTGACCACCACGGGGCAGCCTGCGGCCAGCGCCGAAGCGGTGTCTCCACCGGCGGTCGAGAACGCCAGCGGGAAGTTCGAGGCACCGAACACCGCAACCGGACCGACCGGGATCATGCGCAGGCGCAGGTCCGGGCGCGGCAGCGGCGCACGGTCGGGAAGCGCGGGATCGATGCGCAGCTGCTGCCACTGACCCTTGCGCACGACGTCCGCGAACAGGCGCAGCTGACCGACGGTGCGGCCACGCTCGCCTTCGCCACGACCACGCGGCAGGCCGCTTTCGGCAATGTATGCTTCGATCAGCGGCTCGCCGATGGCGACGATCTCGTCAGCGATTCGCTCAAGGAACGCAGCTCGAGTCTCACGGTCGGTGGCGCGATAGGTGTCGAACGCGGCAGCCGCCGCTTCGCAGGCAGCGGCCACGTCTGCGGTGGTACTGATGGCGATGGGCTCGCCCTGCGGCTCGCCGGTAGCGGCGACGATGGAACGGAATTCGGTCATTGGGTACTCCCTATTTACTCCGACATATTGGCAGAACGGACGAAACGCAATGTTTGTCGTTCCTCTTCCTGCAAACCGCTGTTAGTTTCTCAGGAGGAGGAGCCCATACCTGTGCCAGATGCCGATTTGACGACCACCGACGCGAACTTCAAGTCGGGCGACGATGCTCGTGGCCCCGGACGGCGATTGCACGGAGCGATAGCACACAAGCTGGGCACCGCGATCTTGTCAGGCAAATATGCACCCGGAGACATCCTTTCGGGCGAAGTCGCCTTCGCAGAGGAACTGCAGGTGTCGCGCAGCGCCTATCGCGAAGCGATTCAGGTGCTCACCGCCAAGGGCCTCGTCGCCAGCCGTCCCAAGGCCGGCACCCGCGTCCTCCCGCGCGATCGCTGGAACCTGCTCGACCCTGAAGTGCTGGGCTGGGCTTTCGCGGGCGAACCCGACATAGAATTCGTGCGCAGCCTGTTCGAACTGCGCGCCATCGTCGAACCCGCCGCCGCCCGCCTTGCCGCCCAGCGCCGCGATAAGGCCGACCTCAAGGCGATGAAGGACGCCCTTGCCGCGATGCGCCGCCACACCCTCACGACCGAAGCCGGGCGCACCGCGGACCGCGATTTCCACAATGCTATCCTGCAGGCCACCCGCAACGACGCCCTCCTGACGCTGAGCGCCTCGATCGGCGCCGCAGTGAACTGGACCACCCAGTTCAAGCAGCGCGCCCGCGCCCTGCCGCGCAATCCCATCCCCGATCATGTGAAGGTCTATGACGCCATCGCCGCCGGAGATCCGGTCGCGGCGGCAGAGGCGATGAACGTGCTGGTGGATATGGCGCTGGAGGATACGCGCAGTTCGATGGAAGACCGGCAGGGGTGACGTACGCAGGGGTTTACCGCCCCTGCACCCCGTGAACTTACGGCGTAGCGCGCGCAGCATCCTCAACCGGAATTACGCCGCAGGCTGTTTACATCTGCCGCCGCGAATTGAGCGCGAAACCAAACAGCGAGCGCGACCTCGACGGTTCACGGGGTGCAGGGGTGGTAAACCCCTGCTCTCCCCTTCTTCCAAAACGAAAAAGCCCCGGCGGTCATCCCGCCGGGGCTTTTCTTGTCAGACTGCCGAAAGCTTACTCGAAAGTCGCTTCCGGAGCGGCGACCGCGTTGGTCGTCTTGCTGCCCCACAGGGCGTAGAACAGCACGTAGAGTTCACATACCGCCGTCAGCAGGAACGAGGTCTGGAGGCCGTAGTTGTCGGCCAGCCAGCCCTGCACCACCACCAGCGCGCCGCCGGCGATCGCCATGACCAGCAGGCCAGAGCCTTCTTCGGTCAGCGGGCCAAGGCCCTTGATGCCGAGCGTGAAGATGGTCGGGAACATGATCGAGTGGAACAGGCCAACGAGGATCAGCGACCACATCGCGACAGGGCCGTGCGCGAACACGGTGATCATCATCACCACGAAGGCGCCGATCGAGAAGAACGCCAGCACCTTGCCCGCGTCGAAGCGCTGCATGATCGCCGAGCCAACGAAGCGGCCCACCATCATGCCCCCCCACAGGAAGGCGAGGTACTTGCCTGCCTGCTCATGCGTCAGGTTGGCGATGTCGGGCTGGCTGACGAAGTTCACGAAGAGGTTGGCGACGCCGATTTCCGCGATCAGGTAAATGAAGATCGCGGGAATGCCGAACACCAGGTTGCGGTGGTTCCACAGCGACAGGTGCTTGCGCTGTTCCTTGGCCAGACGCGAATTGGCCGAGCCCATCTTGGGCAGCGGGAACTTGGCGATGACGATGGCCAGGATCACCAGCACGACGGCGACGAGCGCGTAAGGCAGGATCACGGAATGGGCGTCTGCCATGCGTTCGGCTTCGGTCAGGACGGTGCCGGCGGTGGCCGTGCCGCCCTTGGAGCGGCCGAGGATCAGATAGGCACCGAACAGGGGGGCCAGCATCGTGCCCGCCGAGTTCAGCGCCTGCACCAGATTGAGGCGCGAGGACGCGGTTTCGGGCTTGCCGACGACCGCGACGTAAGGGTTGGCGGCAACCTGCAGCAGGGTGATGCCGCTGGCGATCACAAACAGCATCACCAAGGTCACGCCGTAGGACGGGATGCTGGCGGCCAGCATCATGCCCAGCGCGCCCGCAGCCATGATAAGCAGGCCGACGACGAGAGACTTCTGGTAGCCGATCCGCTCGATCAGCTTGGCCGACGGGATCGAAGCCACGAAATAGGCGATGAACCACACCGATTCGATCAGCGTCGTCTGGGTGTAGCTCAGTTCGAACACGCTGCGCAGGTGCGGCAGCAGCGTGTTGTTGATGACGGTGATGAAGCCCCACATGAAGAACAGGCTGGCGAGCAGCGTCAGCGCGGGGCCATAGCGCACGCCTTCGCTGTGCGTGTGGACGACGGGGGCGTCTCCGGACGAGACCACTGGCGGCATGTCATTCCTCTCGTAAACGGGACCGGCTGCGCGTCACACTTCAGCAAACCGGCTTGCGCTCTTTCTATTTGTCGGACTATATGCGCCGAACGGCGGCGTCAATGGGCCGCGTCATCCAACATCTGGCAGAATCGCCATGCAAAGTACGACATGCGGGAGCTAAGGGAATGAGGAATCCGGGCAAGTTCTTTCTGATGGCGGCGGCTTCGGCAGCGGCTCTGGCCGCGACGCCGGTGTTGGCCGCCGACGCGACGCAGGCGAGCGCGGGCAAGCTTTCGGACGGCAGCGACGTCACCGCCGTCACGCTCAAGGCCGCCAACGGCGTTTCGGCCACGATCCTGACGTTCGGCGCCACCTTGTGGAAGCTGAATGCGCCCGACCGCGAAGGCAAGGTCGCCGACGTGCTGCTCGCCTACGACAAGATTTCCGATTTCGAGACGCGCCCGAACTTCTGGGGCGCCACCATCGGGCGCTACGGCAACCGCATCGCCGACGGCAAGTTCACGCTCGACGGCAAGACCTTCCAGCTTCCGCTCAACGATCATGGCCAGTCGCTGCACGGCGGCGGCAAGGGCTTCGACGTGAAGAACTGGAAGCTTGAATCGGTGAAGTCCGGCAAGGTCGCGACTGCCGTGTTCTCGCTGGTCAGCCCGGACGGCGATGCCGGCTATCCCGGCACGGTGAAGGCCCGGGTCACCTACTCGCTGGACGAGGCGGGCAACCTGCAGATCGCCTTCGACGCGACGACCGACAAGCCCACCGTCCTCAACATGACCAACCACGCCATCTTCAACATGGCCGGCGAAGGGTCGGAGCGGGACGCCACCACCAACGTGCTGACGCTGACGTCCAGCCGCTATACCCCGGTTTCGGAAAAGCTGATCCCGACCGGCGAACTGCGCGACGTCACCGGCACCGCGTTCGACTTCCGCAAGGGCAAGCCTGTGGGCGTGGGCCTGCGCGACGGCAACGACCAGCAGATCGTCTACGGTCGCGGCTTCGACCACAACTTCGCCCTCGACAAGGGGCAGACGAAGACGCCGGAACTGGCCGCTCGTCTGGAAGACCCCGTCTCGGGCCGCGTGCTCGAACTGCTGACGACAGAACCGGGCGTGCAGTTCTATTCGGGCAACTTCCTGGACGGCACGTTCATCGGCAAGAACGGCCACCTCTATCGCATGGGCGACGGCGTCGCGCTGGAACCACAGAAGTTCCCGGATAGCCCCAATCACGCCAACTTCCCTTCCACCCGCGTCGATCCCGGCAAGCCGTACCGGCATGTCATGATCTATCGCGTCTCCACTTCCGCGCGCTGAACCGGACCAAAGAAAACAACCATGACCGAAAACTCTGCTCCCAAGCTGCGCTCGCGCGCCTGGTTCGACAATCCCGACAACATCGACATGACCTCGCTCTACCTGGAGCGATACCTGAACTTCGGCCTCAGCCTTGAGGAACTGCGTTCGGGCAAGCCGATCATCGGCATCGCCCAGTCGGGCAGCGACCTGTCGCCGTGCAACCGCCACCATCTGGTGCTGGCTGAGCGCATCCGTGAAGGCATCCGCGAGGCGGGCGGCATCGCGCTGGAATTCCCGGTCCACCCGATCCAGGAAACCGGCAAGCGCCCGACCGCCGGCCTTGACCGCAACCTGTCGTACCTTGGTCTGGTGGAGGCGCTGTACGGCTATCCGCTGGACGGCGTGGTGCTGACCACCGGCTGCGACAAGACGACCCCGGCGATGCTGATGGCTGCCGCCACCGTCAACATCCCGGCGATCGCGCTGTCGGTCGGCCCGATGCTGAACGGCTGGCACAAGGGCGAACGCACCGGTTCGGGCACCATCGTGTGGAAGGGCCGCCAGATGATGGCGGCGGGCGAACTGGACGCGGACGGCTTCATCAAGCTCGTCGCATCCTCCGCGCCCTCGACCGGCTATTGCAACACCATGGGCACGGCGACGACGATGAACTCGCTCGCCGAAGCGCTGGGCATGATGCTGCCGGGTTCGGCTGCGATCCCCGCGCCTTACCGTGATCGCCAGGAATGCGCCTACCACACCGGCAAGCGCATCGTGGACATGGTGCGTGAAGACCTCAAGCCCTCGGACATCCTGACGCTCGACGCGTTCCACAACGCGATCGTCACCAACGCCGCCATCGGCGGTTCGACCAACGCGCCGATCCACCTTGCAGCGCTGGCCCGCCATGTCGGCGTGGAACTGCCGCTCAAGGACTGGGAAACCTACGGCCACAAGATCCCGCTGCTGGTGAACCTGCAGCCCGCCGGTGAATACCTGGGCGAAGACTACTATCACGCCGGCGGCGTCCCCGCAGTGGTCGCGCAGCTGATCGGTCAGGGCCTCATCAAGGAGGGCGCGCTGACCGTCAACGGCAAGACCATCGGCGACAACTGCCGCGACGCGACGATCGAGGACGACAAGGTCATCAAGACCTTCGACCAGCCGCTGGTCGAGGAAGCGGGCTTCCTGGTGCTGTCGGGCAACCTGTTCGATGCAGCGATCATGAAGACCAGCGTGATCTCCAAGGAGTTCCGCGACCGCTACCTGTCGAACCCCGAGGATCCGGAAGCCTTCGAAGGCCCGGCGATCGTGTTCGACGGCCCCGAAGACTATCACCACCGCATCGACGATCCGGCGATGGGCATCACCGCCGACACGCTGATGTTCATGCGCGGTGCCGGGCCGATCGGCTATCCTGGCGCAGCTGAAGTCGTGAACATGCGTCCGCCCGCGTACCTCATCACCGAAGGTGTCAGCGCCCTGCCCTGCATTGGCGACGGTCGCCAGTCGGGCACCAGCGGCAGCCCCTCGATCCTCAATGCGTCGCCCGAAGCGGCCGCGATGGGCGGTCTGGCGCTGCTCAAGACCGGCGACCGTGTGCGCATGGATCTGAAGGCCGGCAAGGTCGACGTGCTCATCTCCGACGAGGAAATGGCCGCACGCCGCGCCGCGCTGGAAGCTGATGGCGGCTACAAGTACCCCGCATCGCAGACCCCGTGGCAGGAAATCCAGCGCGCCCTCGTGGGCCAGATGGACACCGGCGCGATTCTGGAAGGTGCGGAAAAGTACCAGCGCATCGCCCAGACCATGGGCCTGCCGCGCGACAATCACTGATCGAACGGGTCCGTCATTCCCGTTTACGCGGGAATGACGGACGTTCGTTGAAACATAACGATTACGGGAGAGAGATCGCATGACCCTCTGGCGCAAGATCGAACGCAACGTGCGCGATACCCTTGGCGAGGGCGCTTTGTGGAGCGCACGCGACGGTGCGTTCTACTGGGTCGATATTCTCGCTCCCGCCCTCAACCGGCTGACGCTGGCGGATGGCAGCATCCAGCGCTGGGACATGCCCGCGCCGCTCGGCTGGGTGGCTGAACGTGCCACAGGCGGCCTCATCGGCGGTTTCCGCGACGGGGCCGCGCCGATCTCGCTCGATCCACTGACGGTGGGCGATCGTTCCGACCCCGAGCCCCACCTGCCCGGCAACCGCATGAACGACGGCAAGGCCGACCGCCACGGCGCCATCTGGTGCGGCACGATGGACATGAGCGAGGACGCGGTCTCCGGGTCGTTCTATCGCCTGTCTCCATCAGGCGAATGGCAGCTGATCGACTCCGACTATACGGTGACCAACGGCCCGGCGTTCTCCCCCTGTGGCAACTGGCTGTATCACACCGATTCCGGCCGCCGCACGATCTACCGCTTCCCGATCGAGGGCGAAGGCGTTGGCGCGCGCGAGGTCTTCGCCCGCTTCACCGAGGAGGACGGCTACCCGGACGGCATGACCACCGATGCCGAGGGCTTCCTGTGGGTGGCGCACTGGGACGGCGGCCGCATCAGCCGCTTCGCCCCCGATGGCACCCGCGACCGTTCTATCGAACTGCCCGCCCGTCGTATCACCAACATCGCCTTCGCTGGCGATAAGCTGGACCGCATGTTCGTGACTTCCGCCGCGAAGGACCTGCCGGACTCGGAGTTCGACGGCGCGCTGTTCGAAGTCGATGCCGGCGTGACCGGCAATCCTGCGGGCGTCTACGCCGGATAACCGCATGCGTCGTCCCGGCGCGATGCACAAAATTACACATTGCTACGAAAATGGTGCTTACGCGCCGCCGATCCGCCCGGCATATCGGGCCATATGTTCACTACCCGTCGTATCGTGATCGGCGGCGTCGTTCTCGGCGCCCTTGTCCTCCTCCTCGTATGGAAGCTGTTCCTTTCCGCCCCGGCCGAGCCTGACGTTGCCACGGTGAAAGTCACGCGCGGGGCGTTGGAACGCACCGTGGAGGCTACCGGCACGCTGGAACCCAAGGAACTGGTCAGCGTCGGCGCGCAGGTGTCGGGGCGGCTCGATCAGCTGAACGTGGCGGTGGGGGACGTGGTGCACCAGGGTGACCTGATCGGCCGCATCGACCCGCGCACCGCCACCAACAGCCTCGACACCGCCCGCGCAGACCTTGCCAATGCGCAGGCGCAGCTGGCGGGCGCCAAGGCCACGCTGGCGCGCACGCAGTTGGCCTTCAACCGGCAGAAGGCGCTTGGCGCAGGGGAAGCAACATCGCAGCAGGACTTCGAAACGGCGCGGCAGGAGCTGCAATCGGCGCAGGCAAGCTACGACGCGCTGCAGGCACAGATTCGCGCCGCCGCCGTCAGCGTGAACACCGCCGAAGTGCAGCTGGGCTTCACCAAGATCACCGCACCGATGGACGGTGTGGTGGTGGCGGTGGTGACCAAGCAGGGACAGACGGTCAACTCCAACCAGTCCGCACCAACCATCGTCATCCTGGCCAAGCTGGACGTCATGACGATCAAGGCCGAAGTGTCCGAAGCGGACGTCATCAACGTCAGGCCGAACCTGCCGGTCTACTTCACGATCCTGGGCGATCCCGACAAGCGGTATGAGGCCAAGCTGCGGATGATCGAACCGGCGCCCGAATCGATCGTAGACGAAGTGAACAGCACCTCCAGCAGTTCGTCCTCCAGCAGTTCCACATCCACCGCCATCTATTACAACGCGCTGTTCGAAGTACCGAACGAGGACAACCGCCTGCGCGCCCTGATGACCGCCAAGGTCACCATCGTGCTGGACCGCCGCGCCAATGCCCTGATCATTCCTGCGACCGCGCTGGGCGCCAGAGCCAAGGGCAGCACGTATACCGTGCGCGTAAAGACCGACGATGGCGCCATCGAAAACCGTCAGGTGAAGGTGGGCCTCAATAACAACGTCAACGTCGAAGTCGTCTCCGGCCTGAAGGAGGGCGAGGCGGTCGTCATCGGCGAAGCGAAGGCGGACGGCGAATCCTCCGGACGCGGTCGCAGGCGGATGGGCCCGCCGGGATTCTGAGCGCGAAGATGGACGTCACCCCCCTCCTCTCGCTCTCGCATGTCCGGCGCGAGTATCCGTCCGGCGACGGCGTGTTCGCCGCGCTGAAGGACATCGACCTGACCATCAACGCAGGCGAGATGGTCGCCATCGTCGGCCAGTCCGGTTCGGGCAAGTCGACACTGATGAACATCCTGGGCTGCCTGGACCGGCCCACGTCCGGCTCCTACCGCGTCAATGGCCGCGATACCGCGAAGCTGGAACCGGATGAACTGGCGGCGCTGCGGCGCGAACATTTCGGCTTCATCTTCCAGCGCTATCACCTGCTGACCGACCTGACCGCGCTGGGCAACGTCGAAGTGCCCGCCATCTACGCCGGCAAGCCGCGCGGCGAACGCGCCGGTCGTGCCGGGGAAATCCTTGCCCGACTGGGCTTGGGCGAACGCACGGGCCATCGTCCCGGCCAGCTTTCGGGCGGCCAGCAGCAGCGCGTCTCCATCGCCCGGGCGCTGATGAACGGCGGCGAGGTGATCTTCGCCGACGAACCGACCGGCGCACTCGATTCCGCCAGCGGCGTGGAAGTGATGGCGATCCTGGGTGAACTGCACGCAGAGGGCCACACCGTCATCATCGTCACTCACGACATGAAGGTGGCCGAACATGCAGAGCGGATCATCGAGATCCGCGATGGCGAGATCATCGCCGACCGCCACTCCGCCGACGCGAAACCCGCGCGCGCGCTGGCCCCGCCCCCGGTCGGCGCCAGCGGCTTCGGACAGCTGGCCGACCGCTTCCGAGAGGCGTTCCGCATGGCCGTGCTGGCCATGTCGGCCCACAAGCTGCGCACGTTCCTGACGATGCTGGGCATCATCATCGGCATCGCCTCGGTCGTGTCGGTGGTGGCGCTGGGCAACGGATCGCAGGCCAAAATCCTGTCCGACATATCGGGCCTCGGCACCAGCACCCTGACCGTCTACCCCGGCAAGAGCTTCGGCGACATGCGATCGGGCAAGATCCAGACCCTGAAGGACAGCGACGCCGAAGCGCTGGGCCAGCTTTCCTACATCGACAGCGTGACGCCCAGCGTCTCTACCAGCGTCACCGCGCGCTACCGCAACGTCGCCGCGACCGCACAGGTCAGCGGCGTGGGCGCCGACTATTTCCGCGTGCGCGGGCTGAAACTGATCGCGGGCGGGCTGTTCGATACGCAGGCGGTGCGCCGCCTGGAGCAGGATGCGGTCATCGACGAGAACACGCAGAAGACCCTGTTCCCCGATGGCGAGGATCCGCTGGGCAAAGTCGTGCTGCTGGGCAAGGTTCCGGTGCGGATCGTCGGCGTC
This sequence comes from Novosphingobium gossypii, assembly GCF_050433305.1. Classification (NCBI taxonomy): domain Bacteria; kingdom Pseudomonadati; phylum Pseudomonadota; class Alphaproteobacteria; order Sphingomonadales; family Sphingomonadaceae; genus Novosphingobium; species Novosphingobium gossypii. The sequence continues at coordinate 1,099,154 of NZ_JBNPXM010000001.1, forward strand.
GTCGGCACGCAGCAGCAGGGTTTCGGCGGTAGCGACAGCCTGACCGCCTACGTCCCCTACACCACCGCGATGAGCCGGATGCTGGGGCAGAGCTACGTCTCCAGCATCACCGTGCGCATCAGCGACAACGTATCCACGTCGGCGGCGCAGGACGCGGTGACGCAGTTGCTGACCCAGCGGCACGGCACGGTGGACTTCTTCATCAGCAATTCCGACGACATCCGCCAGACCATCACCAGCGCCACGCAGACGATGACCCTGCTGGTCGCGGCGATCGCCGTGATTTCGCTCATCGTCGGCGGGATCGGGGTGATGAACATCATGCTCGTCTCGGTCACCGAACGCACCGCGGAGATCGGCGTGCGCATGGCCGTGGGCGCGCGCCAGTCCGACATCCTGCAGCAGTTCCTGATAGAGGCGATCCTGGTCTGCCTGATCGGCGGCGTGATCGGCGTCGGGCTGTCGCTGGCGGTCGGCGTGGTGTTCTCCTACCTCGCTTCCGACTTTGCGATGGCCTATTCGACGACATCGATCGTCGCGGCGTTCGCCTGTTCCACCCTGATCGGTGTCGTGTTCGGCTTTCTGCCCGCGCGCCGGGCGGCGGCGCTCGACCCGGTCGACGCCCTTTCGAGAGACTGATCGTGCCCTTATCCCAGCGCTCCCACATGCGAAGCCGCCTGCTTGCCGTCCTCGCTGTCCTGCCGATCACCGCCGGCTGCGGCAGCGTCACCCGCTCGCACTATGCGCCGCCACCTTTACCGGTCGCCGCTGCCTGGGACGCGACCCCGCTTGGCGATCCCGCGCGACCGGGCAGCCTGTGGTGGAACGCCTTTGCGGACCCCGCTCTCACTTCCGTGGTCGACCGAGTACTGGCCGCGAACCCGAACCTTGCCGCCGCAGGCCTGCGCCTGAAGCGGGCGCGGCTGTCTTCGGACCTTGCGCGGCAGGCCCTGCTGCCCAGCCTGTCAGCTGGCCTGTCCTCCGATGCTTCCAAGGCGCTGGACGGCGGCACGCCATGGAACAAGGGCAGCGCCGCCTCGCTCAATGCCTCGTGGGAGATCGACCTGTTCGGGCGGCTCGATGCGCAGGCGGACGCCGCCCGATGGGAAGCGCACGCCACCGCGCAGGATCTGGCCGAAACCCGGCTGGCGCTGATCGGCACCACCGTCCAGACGTGGTGGCAGCTGGGCTATGCCAACGAGCAGATTGCGCTGGGCGAACAGAGCCTTGCCTACGTGCGCCGGGCCCTGGCGCTGGTGCAGCGGCAGTACGATGCGGGCGCGGTGTCGCGGCTGGAACTGCGTGACGCCCAGCAGACGGTGGCGGCGCAGGAATCATCCCAGACGCAGCTGGTGCAGGCACGGGTAGAGGCGCTCAAGACCCTGGCCGCCCTGTTGGCGCAGCAGGACCATGCGGGCGACGAACCGCGCACGCTGCCGCAGGCCGACCTGCCCGGCATCACGGCAGGCGTTCCCGCATCGCTGCTGGCCCGCCGCCCGGACCTTGCCGCTGCCGAACTGCGCCTGCGCTCCACCCTGGCGACGAGCGATGCCACGGTGGCGGGGTACTATCCCACATTCAGCCTGACCGGCGCGCTGGGCACGGCCAGTTCGTCACTGCTCAAGTTCTTCACCAATCCCGTCGCCAGCCTTGGCGGCGCGCTGTCGCTGGCGGAGCTGAACCCGGCCAAGGTGCGGCTGGCGACCGGCGTGGCGCGGGCGGATTACGACATCGCCGTGCAGGATTTCCGCACGACCTTCTACGATGCCCTTCGCGACACCCAGATCGCCCTGTCGGCGCGCGACCAGTACATCCGGCAGGCCCGGTTCGCACAGGCCAACTACGATGCCGCGGTCGATGCCGAGGCGCTGTACGAGCGGCAGTATCGCGCGGGCCTGATCCCGCTGCGCAGCTGGCTGGACGCACAGGAGCGCGCCCGCAGCGCGCGCAGCGGCCTGATCCAGAACCGCTACAACGGCCTTGTTGCGCAAGTGCAGGTCTATCAGGCGCTTGGCGGCCAGCCGACCGGGATCTGAGACGTCAGAGCAGCCAGCCAATCGGTAGACGCTGCGCAATGCCGATCATCAGACCGGCCAGCGCGCCCATCCCGGGTTCCTGCGTGGTTTCGTCGCCATCGCAGGTCCAGCGCAGGCGGTCCTGCGCATCAAGGGTCACCTCGTAGGCGGCATCCGGGATGATCGTCTCGAACGCGTCGGCGACATGCTCCGCCAGCAAAGGACTGTGGATCACGAAGCCCATCTCGGTATTGAGCCGCAGCGAACGCGGATCGAAGTTGAACGAGCCGACGAACAGCCGCTCCCGGTCGGCGGTGATGGTCTTGGCATGGATGGTCGATGCGCCCGAACGCAGCGCGGCGAAAGATCCGCTGCCGGTCGGGCGCAGGCGACTGCCGATGCCCAGCCGGTTGCCTTTGCGCCGTTCCCTCCTGCTGGGCGCATCGCGCACCGTCGCCGCCGTCTCGAACAGGCGCACGCCCGCACGCAGCAGCCGACGGCGCCAGGGCGCATATCCCGCATGGACCAGCGCCACGTCAGTGGCGGAATAGCCGTTGGTCAGCACCGTGACCTTCACGCCCTCGCCCGCCAGCGCTTCCAGCTGCGCACTTCCCTGTTCGCCCGGCACGAAATAGCCCGAGACGATCGCCAGTTCGCGCCGGGGCTTGCCGATCGCACCGTCCAGCTTGCCTGCCAGCAGATCCGCCTCGTCCATGTCGTGCACGACTTTGGCGGGATCGTCGCTGATCATGCGGACCTGCGCCCACTCCAGATCGAGCGTGCCTTCGGTCGCCTCGCGTACCAGCGGCAGGCTTTGCAGGCGGTCGACATAGCGGCGGGCGGACGCATCGCGTTCCACCACCGACGCGCGCGTGGTCAGCTTTCGGCGCTGCCTTCGTCCTAGGATCGGCAGGATCTGCCGCGCCGGGTAGGCGGAATCGCTGGACCAGTAGCGCTCGAAATCCGCCTCAACCTCCGCCGCGACCGGGCCCATCGCCAGCACATCCAGATCGGCGAACAGCCCGCCGTCTCCCGCGCCGAAATATTCGTCTCCGACGTTACGCCCGCCGACGATGGTGACGGCACCGTCCACGGTGAAGCTCTTGTTGTGCATCCGCCGGTTGAGCCGCCCGAAATCGACAAGGAAGCCGATCGACTTGGGATAGCGGATGCGGAACGGGTTGAAGATCCGCACTTCGATGTTGGGATGATCGTTCAACGCCGACAGGATCCGGTCAAGCCCGGCGATGCCGTTGTCGTCCAGCAGCAGCCGCACCCGCACGCCGCGCTGGGCGGCGGCGTGGACTGCTTCCAGCAGCAGCGTGCCGGTGCGGTCGCCGTGCCAAATGTAGTATTGCAGGTCGAGCGTCCGCTCCGCCGCCTGCGCCAGAAGGTAGCGCGCCGCAAAGGCATCGACCCCGTCCGACAGCAGGTGCAACCCCGACAGCCCCGGATGGCGGGCCGCCCGCTCACGCGCGGTCCGCGCCAGCTTGCTATCGCTTGCGTGCGGCGGCCGGGATCTGCGGCGGGCTCGGCGGCGGGGCAAACGGTTGGCCCGGTGCAGCCCGAAACCTGCAGCCGCCACCGCCGCCAGCACCAGGCCGGGGGCCAGCAACCCCTTGAGCCACTGCTGCATGCCTGGTTCTCCCCTAAACATCTGATAAGACGGCCCACCGCTCCTTTTTAACCCCGGCACGCCCAACTTGTTTCAAGCTGGGGAGCGGGCTTGCGGACCAATCGCCCCTGACGCCCTCAGGTGATCACGTTCGGAGCGGTCCTGCCGGTGTGCGCCTCGATCCCCGCGATCGCTTCCGCCGCCGCGATCTGATGCTCCAGCATCGCGGCCGTTTCCGCGTCGAGGTTCCCGAAGCGCGGCTCGTAGCGTTCGAGGTACACGCGAAGGGTCGCCCCTTGCGTACCGGTGCCGGACAGGCGCAGCACGATACGGCTGCCGTCCTCGAACAGGACGCGGATGCCCTGGTTGGCGCTGACCGAACCATCGACCGGATCGGTGTAGGAAAAGCTGTCCGCGTGGCTCACCGTCAGCGGCCCGAAAGTCTTGCCCGGCAGCGTTGCCAGTTGCGCCCTCAGGCCATCCATCAGCGCGTTCGCGCCTTCGCTGGCGATGCCTTCGTAATCGTGCCGTGCGTAGTAGTTGCGCCCGTAGCGTGCCCAGTGTTCGCGCGCGAGGTCGTCAACGCTGATGCCGCGCACCGCCAGGATGTTGAGCCACAGCAGCACCGCCCAAAGCCCGTCCTTCTCGCGCACATGGTCAGACCCGGTGCCCGCGCTTTCCTCGCCGCAGATGGTGACCTGTCCCGCATCAAGCAGGTTGCCGAAGAACTTCCAGCCGGTGGGCGTCTCGAAGACGGGGACGCCCAGCGCTTCGGCCACGCGATCGGCGGCGGCGCTGGTCGGCATGGAGCGCGCGATGCCCGCCAGCCGCCCGCGATAGGCCGGCGCGATCTCTATGTTGGCGGCCAGCATCGCCAGCGAATCCGACGGCGTGATGAACCGTCCGCGCCCGATGATGAGGTTGCGGTCGCCATCGCCGTCCGACGCCGCGCCAAGATCGGGCGAGTCCGGCGACATCATCAAGTCGTAGAGATCCTTTGCATGGATCAGGTTCGGATCGGGATGATGCCCGCCGAAGTCCTCAAGCGGCACGGCATTAACCACGGTGCCCGGCGCGAAGCCGAGACGGCCTTCCAGGATTTCCTTAGCATAGGGGCCGGTCACCGCGCTCATCGAATCCATGCGCATGGTGAAGCCCGAGGCGACGACCTTGCGGATCGCGTCGAAGTCGAACAGCTCCTCCATCAGGTCGGCATAGTCGGCCACGGGATCGATCACCTGCACCACGGTTCCGGCAACGTCCACCTCGCCCACGGCGTCGAGGTCGATGTCGGGCGCCTCCACCGTCAGCCAGCGGTCGATCGTGCCAGTACGCTCATGCACGGCGTTGGTGATGCCTTCAGGCGCGGGACCGCCGTTGGCGATATTGTACTTGATGCCGAAATCCTCGTCCGGGCCGCCGGGGTTATGGCTGGCCGACAGCACCAGGCCGCCGCTGGCGCCGTACTTGCGGATGACGTGGCTGGCCGCCGGCGTCGACAGGATGCCGCCCTGCCCCACTAGCACGCGCGCATAGCCGTTCGCTGCTGCCATGCGGATCGCCTGCTGGATGACGGTGCGGTTGTGGAAACGCCCGTCGCCGCCGATCACCAGCACCGCCCCGGCCTGAGGCTGCACCACGTCGAACACAGACTGGATGAAGTTCTCTGCGTAGTTGGGCTGCTGGAAAATCTTGACCTTCTTGCGCAGGCCGGACGTGCCGGGAGCCTGGCCATCGTAGGGGGTGGTCGGGACCGTGACGATCTGGGTCAAGCTGAATGTCTCCATGGAATACTGCGATAGCATGTGTGCACGATACGACACTTTCGTGTCGCCGCGTCTATTGTCAAATCATGCTTGGGCAATGCCCGGAGCGACAATCGGTTGCCGTTGCAGGTTCATTAACCCGCCTATAAGTATTCAACCTAGGATACCTTAGCCCTACCCTGCGCCGAGCGTACAGGCGCGCCGCATGAGTATTACCGGATGCACGTACAATCCGCCCCGGTCGACGAAGCCGCCCGCCTTGCCGCCCTGCAGCGGCTTGCCATTCTCGACACCCCGCGCGAGGCGGCCTTTGACAATATTGTCAGCCTTGTCCGTACGGTGTTGCACGTGCCGATCTCCGCCGTAACCCTGGTGGACCGCGACCGGCAGTGGTTCAAGGCGATCGAGGGTCTGGACGCCACGGAAACTCCGCGCAGCGAATCGTTCTGCGCCCACGCCATCCAGCGCAACGCGCCGCTGCTGATCCCGGATGCAACGCAGGATGACCGGGTGTCCGACTATCCGGCGGTGATGCAGGATCCGCACGTTCGCGCCTACGCCGGGGTGCCGTTGGTCACGTCTGACGGTTACAACGTCGGCGCCTTGTGCGCAGTGGACACCAAGGCGCGCGAATTCACCGAAGGCGAAGTGGCGATCCTGCGCGACTTTGCGCGCATCGTCGTCAACGAGATGGAACTGCGCCGCATCGCTGAGCGCGACCAGTTGACCGGCGCCCTCAGCCGGCGCGGCTTCATCGAGAAGGTGAACCAGGAAATCGCCCGCTGCCACCGCTATGGCCGGGACGCCTCGCTGGTGCTGATCGACGTGGATCACTTCAAGTCGGTGAACGACAGCTGGGGTCATCCGGCGGGCGACGCGGTACTGCGTGAACTGGCCGCCACGCTGCAGGAGGCGGGCCGCTCCGCCGACGTGCTGGGCAGGTGGGCGGCGAGGAATTCGCCATGCTGCTGCCCGAAACAGGCGTGCCCGAAGCGCTCGCCGCCGCCGAACGCTTTCGCGCGGCGGTGGAGGCGCGGCCCATCGTGGTGGCGCCTTCCCGCACCATCGCGATCACCGCCAGCTTCGGAATTGCTGCCCTGGATCAGAGCATCACCGTGGCCGAAGAGTGGCTCGCCAAGGCGGACGAGCCGCTTTACGAGGCGAAGCGCGGCGGGCGCAACCGCTGCGTTCTGGGGTAAGCGCTTTTTGCCACGGTGCGTGAAGCCACGCCGCTCGGGTCATCCTTATCGAACAGGCGCGACCATCACCGTCACACGCGCTTCGCCGTTCCCCGCGATCTGCAGGAAATGGCGCCCAACCGGCAGATCGTAGTCCACCATCTTGGCAATGCCGGAGCAATCCGGCCCATGGCCATGCCCCACCGATGCGACCGCCTCGCCATCGACGATCACTTCCACCCACGAGCGCCCGCTCTGCGCTATGCGATAGCGGCCGGGCCGGGCCACATCGAACGCCAGCAGCCCGCCATAATTGTCACCCTTGGCAGGCTTGCGCGGTTCCACTGTATACACGACCCTTGATGCAGGCAGGAGGGTGACCTCAGCCGCAACGCCCTGCACCAGCAGCGCCTTGCTGGCGATAGCGCCGACTTTCGCTGCCGCCATTGCCTTGCCATGAGCCGCGCTCCAGCCCGTCAGGTCCGCAGGGATCGCTGCAGCTGTAGTGCAAGCGCCGCCATGCTCCTCGGTCGGCTGCGCAGCATGGGCGACAGTGCTGGCGCCCAGCGTTGCGAAAAGAAGAAATCCTAGGCCCCGTGTCATGGTAGATGGCTCCATACCGTTGCTATGAGAGACGCCGCGCAAGATACTATGTACGACGCGATATAGAAACGCTTCAAGCCGAAACGGGAAAGCGATCAAGAACACCTTCGGGCAATGCGTCGCAGTCCGACAATCCCACACTAAAGCAGCCCCAGCGCCTTCATGCTGGCGACGTGGTTTCCCGCCACTACGCAATGATCGTCGAGCCGTATCTCCAGCGGCTCGACGACGACGCGCAGCTGCAGGGTGGCCGCGATGTCGTCGCTGCTGGGACGGGCCGCGCCGGAGGGGTGGTTATGCGCCAGGACCACCCGGTGCGCGTCAAGGTCGAAGGCACGCCGTACCGTGGGCCGCAGCGGGATCAGGCATTCGGTGCGCCGCACCCCGGTATAGAAATCCTCGGCGATGTAGATCCCCTGCACGTTGCAGAAGACCACCAGCACGCATTCTTCGCGGCGACTGCCGAGCCGTGCGACCAGATAGCGCCGGAACGCCTCGGACCCGGTATCGAGTGGTACTCCCAGCATGGCCTCACGCGCGGCGGCCTCTGCCAGATCGCGCGCCGCAACGATGGCCGCAACGACCGCAAGGTTCGCGCCGCCCTGCCCCGCCAGCGCATCCCTCAGGGCTTCTGCCGAGGCCGAATAGAGCGTGCGCAGCGACCCGAAGCGCAGGATCAGCTGTCTTGCAACCTCCGGGGCGGCGGGTCCGGCGCAGGGGGCCAGAAGCGCCGCCAGGACGCATAGTTGCCCAGCTTCCTGCGCCGCGACATGTGACACACTACCCCCAGCACGATCGCCACGAACTGGATGTAGGACGGCGTTATCGCCATCACGTCGTAGGCGAAGCGGTTGATCTCCTCCAGCGCCAGACGGTAGAAGTGGCCGAACATCGCGATGATCTGGGCCCCGGCTATCCATAGCGGGTACACCCGGTTGGCCTGGAGCGCGACGACGAACATGCAGGCCATGGCCACCGCGTCGATGAACAGGTGACCGATATTGGTGTGGCGCCAGATGAACGACCCGCCCAGCGCCAGATGGTGCAGCTTGTCCACCACGCCCATCCCCGCCAGCAGTCCGGAGCAGATGCACTCCGGCTGCGGAAGCCTGCGAACCAGGCAGTAGAGGAAGAGCAGCACGTAGACGGCAAGCTGGATCTTGTCCTTGTGCACCCACAGGATCGCCAGCCACGACAGGTCAGGCATGACGATGCCTTTCCCCTCGCGGCGGCGATCCTGCGCAATGGAATGCGTTAGCCCTCGCCCGCGTCAGGCAGCGCGCAAAACAGGCTCCGAGCTGATGGCGCCCTTTTCGGGACAGCTGCCCTCGTCGTCGGTGATCGCCTTCACTTCGCGACCGATGCCACGCAGTTCCTCGTGCACGCGGATCATGTCGTTCTGGCTTTCGATCAAGGTGCGCTGGGCCTTGGCAAGGCGCATCAGTGCAGTCTGGCCGGTGAAGACCTGAACACCGTCGGCCTGGCGGGCGAGCAGCATCGATTCCATCAGCCGCGCCGAAGCGAGCAGCGCGGAATCGAGCGAAAGTTCGGCCTCGGGAAGCTGGCGGGCGATCCGGGCAGTGGCGGCGGCAATGGTCATCGACATGGTAGTCCCCCTGACGCGGCCCCGGCTCGGCGGGCGCGCCCATCACACAGTTGGTTTCAGGAGGGCGGGACAAAGCCGTCAGACCAGGTCTGCAAGCGCCCGGACCACACCCAGACCGACCATCGCCACCAGCAGGATCCCCCCAGCTATGGCGATCATGGCCGCAGTCCGGCTCAGCCCGGCATTTGCCCCGTCGAGCACCTCCGGGACCACCGGGAAGTAGGCATCCCGCTGCCACGGAGCAGTGACGGTGTACGTCACGGCATCCGAGAGAGCGAGGCCCACTGCCCGGTCGTCCTGCACCGTCAGTGGCGGTTCGAGCGGGGTTTCAGGAACCTGAGGAATCTTATCTGGTATCGGATTACAGGCTGCATCCAGGTCCAGGAGGTACTGTCGATAGGCGCGCGCCAGTTCCGCCCGCGGCGGCGAACCGGTGCGGATCCGCACGCCTTCGATGCGCTGGTTGACCGCGCTTTCGGAGATGCCCAGTTCCCAGGCGATTTCCTTGCTGGTGCGATTCTCGGAGACGTAGCGCAGCACTTCGTGCTGTTTCGGCGTCAGTCCGGGCAGGACGCGCATGAGGGTTTCGCTGTGTGCGCGCAGAGATCCCTGTGCCTTGGAATTATCGTCAATCATAGCCTGCCGGAAAGCCATCACGCATCAGCATCGAATGTAATCAATGACATGCATCTATAGCAACCATAACTCCGGTTAGCTAAATTTTATCAATCAAAACGTTCAATATGGATGAAATAGCCAAACAAGAACGCCCCGGGAATATCCCGAGGCGTTCTGCTGATCCGGTATGAACGGGAAGGACGATTATTCCTCGCCCATGCGCAGGGCGGCGATGAAAGCCTCCTGCGGAATCTGGACGTTCCCATATTCGCGCATGCGCTTCTTGCCTTCCTTCTGCTTGTCGAGCAGCTTCTTCTTGCGGCTGATGTCGCCGCCATAGCACTTCGCGGTCACGTCCTTGCGCATGGCGCTGATGGTTTCGCGGGCGATCACCTTGGCGCCGATGGCCGCCTGGATCGGCACCTTGAACATGTGGCGCGGGATCAGTTCCTTCAACCGCTCGACCAGCTGGCGACCACGCGGCTCGGCCTGGCTGCGATGGACGATCATCGACAGCGCATCGACCGGCTCGTTGTTCACAAGGATGTTCATCATCACGAGGTCGCCTTCCTGAAGGCCGATCTGCTCGTAATCGAAGCTGGCATAGCCGCGGCTGATCGACTTCAGGCGATCGTAGAAATCGAACACCACTTCGTTGAGCGGCAGTTCGTACGTCACCTGCGCGCGGCCGCCGACATAGGTCAGATCCTTCTGGATGCCGCGCCGGTCCTGGCACAGCTTGAGGATCGAGCCGAGGTATTCGTCAGGCGTATAGATGATGGCCTTGATCCACGGCTCTTCCATGTCCGCGATCTTCACTGGATCGGGCATGTCGGCGGGATTGTGCAGTTCCTTCACGGTGCCGTCGGTCATCGTCAGGCGATAGACCACCGAGGGCGCCGTGGTGATGAGGTCCAGGTCGTACTCGCGGCTCAGGCGCTCCTGGATGATCTCCAGGTGCAGCAGGCCGAGGAACCCGCACCGGAAACCGAAACCCAGCGCCGCGCTCGATTCCATCTCGAAGCTGAACGAGGCATCGTTGAGGCGCAGCTTGCCGATCGATTCGCGCAGCTTTTCGAAGTCGTTCGCATCGACCGGGAACAGGCCGCAGAACACCACCGGCTGCACTTCCTTGTAGCCCGGCAGCGCCTGCGTGGCGCCCTGCTTCACGGTGGTGATGGTGTCACCGACCTTGGCCTGCTCCACTTCCTTGATCTGCGCGGTGATAAAGCCGATTTCGCCGGGGCCGAGTTCGGGCAGATCGATGCGCTTGGGCGTGAAGCAGCCGACGCGGTCGATCAGGTGTTCGGTGCCGCCCTGCATGAACTTGACGTTGAGCCCCTTCCTGATCACGCCGTCGATGACGCGCACCAGGATGACCACGCCCAGATACGGGTCGTACCACGAATCTACCAGCATCGCCTTCAGCGGCTTGTCGCGCTCACCCTTGGGCGGCGGGATCTTCTTCACCACCGCTTCCAGCACTTCGGTGATGCCGATACCCGACTTGGCGCTGGCCATGACCGCCTCGGAAGCGTCGATACCGATCACTTCCTCGATCTCGTTGCGGACCTTTTCGGGTTCGGCGGCGGGCAGGTCGATCTTGTTGATGACAGGCACGATTTCATGGTCGTGCTCGATCGACTGGTAGACGTTGGCCAGTGTCTGCGCTTCCACGCCCTGCGCCGCGTCCACCACCAGCAGCGCGCCTTCGCAGGCCGCCAGACTGCGGCTGACTTCATAGGCGAAGTCGACGTGGCCCGGCGTGTCCATGAGGTTCAGTTCATACGTCACGCCATCGGACGCGGTATAGTTCAGGCGCACGGTCTGCGCCTTGATGGTAATGCCGCGTTCCTTCTCGATGTCCATGTTGTCGAGCACCTGGGCGCTCATCTCGCGCTCGGACAGGCCGCCGGTGGTCTGGATCAGACGGTCGGCGAGAGTCGACTTGCCATGGTCGATATGGGCAATGATGCTGAAGTTACGGATCTGCGCGAGTTCGGTCATGGCAGCGCCGTTAGAGCATTTTGAGCCGGTGTGAAATCACCCGCGACGACGGAAAATGCGAAAAATGGAGCATCCGTGTGGCAATTCGCCTTGTCAGAGCGCGCGGTGCCGTCAGGCGGTGCGCCGAAGGGGCGTATTGTCCGCCCTTTCCCGCCGTGCCCGCGCTGCCGAGAACAGCACTGCGCCCGCGTCATCAAGCTCAAGAGACTGTGCGAATTCAAGGCCCATGCGGTCCTCCTTGCACCAGCGCGTCTGCGCCATCACGACATAGCCTTCCGACAGATGCACCCCGAACGTAGTCCCTACCGGCACGTTCCACAGCCCTTCGATCATGGCGCCGCTCTGCGAGATGTTGCGGATGGTGCCATCGTAGCTGTGTGGGCCGTGCTCCAGCACCACCTTGCGCAGCATCGTCTGGCGGCTGGCTCGGGCCGAGCGCGGGCCTTTCGCCACTGCGACCAGTCCGTCCGCCAGCTTCGCCGTCACTCCCTGCGCGCTCAGCGGGCGTTCGTAGATGAAGCCCTGAACGTGGCTGCAGCCGAGCATGCGGACGAGGTCCAGCTCGTCCATCGTCTCGACGCCTTCCGCCGTCGTCTCCATGCCCAGCGCCTCGGCCAGGCTGACGATGGACGAGATGATCGCGCCATTGCGGCTGCCCTGGATGGTGGCGCCGCGCACGAAACTCTGGTCGATCTTGATCTTGTCGAACGGCGCCTTCTTCAGGTAGCCGAGCGAGGAATAGCCCGTCCCGAAATCGTCCAGCGCCAGACGCACGCCCAGGTTCTTGAGCGCCGAGAACATCGTCTCGGTGGTCTTGTCATCGCCCAGGAACACGCTTTCGGTGATCTCCAGCTCCAGCCGCGATGGGGCGATGCCCGCCGCCGCAATGGCGCTGGTGACGATGGCAGGCAGCGCCGCGTTCGCGAACTGCAGGGGCGAGACGTTGACGGCCACGCGCACTTCCTCGGGCCATGTCGCCAGATCGGCACAGGCCGTGCGCAGGGCCCATTCGCCGATCTGTGCAACCAGCCCGGTTTCTTCCGCCACCGGCACGAACTTGGCCGGAGAGATGTAGCCGTGGACCGGATGGTTCCAGCGCAGCAGCGCTTCGAACCCGGTGATCGCCTCGCTCGTGGTGCGCACCTGCGGCTGATAATGCAGTTCCAGCGCGCCGTTGGCGATGGCATCGCGCAAGTCCTGCTCCAGCTGCTGGCGTTCCTTGGCATCGGAATGCAGGTCTTCGTCGTAAAAGTGATGCCGCCCGCGCCCGCCGCCCTTCGCCGCATAAAGCGCAAGGTCGGCGTTGCGGATCAGGGCGTCGGCGGTCATCCCGTCGTCCGGGCACAGCGCGATGCCCACGGACGCGCCGATGACCACGCGCGCGCCCTCTATTGTATACGGTTGCGAGAGGTTTTCGATGATGCGGCGGGCCAGATGCGCCAGCCCTTCGCGGTTTTGGACACCGTGCAGGATGACCTGAAACTCGTCGCCACCCAGACGGCCCACGCGCCCGCGATCGCCGACGGTGCTGTTCAGCCGCTCGGCCACCTGCTTGAGCAGGGCATCGCCCGCCGGGTGTCCCATCGTGTCGTTGACCTGCTTGAACCGGTCGAGGTCGAGCAGGAATACCGCGCAGGCACGCGTTTCGATGCGCGGACTGGTGAGGATCTTCTCCAGCCACTCCGACATCTGGAACCGGTTCGCCAGCTTGGTCAGCGAATCGAAGCGTGCCAGCTGGGTGACGTGCGCCTGCGAACGGCGCTTCTCGGTCAGGTCCGTGCCCGAGCCGCGAAAGCCCATGAAGTTGTTGAACTGGTCCAGCACGGGGCGGCCCGAGATCGACCACCAGCGCTCCTCCGCCTCGTTCGTGGCCGCGCGCACCCCCAGATCCTGGAACGAGGAGCGCGTGTTGAGGTGGAACACCAGCGTGCGTTCGCCCTGCTGGCCGCCTGCCGCCAGCCGGAACATGCCGGTGAAGGGCTGCCCTGCAAGTTCGGCGGCGCTGCCACCCAGCAGAGCGGCGATCGATTCGGTGACATACGTCACGCGGCCCTGCCTGTCCGTTTCCCAGAACCAGCCCTGCCCGGTCTGCTCGTATTCGTGCAGCAACTGTTCGGCGCGGCGCTGTTCCCGCTCGCGCTCGGCATGATCAAGCGATTGCGTTGCCACGCTGCCCGCCTGCCGTATCGCAACCAGCAGGCCGATGATCCCGCCGATGGTCAGCAGCAGGATGGATGTCACCGACCCCTGCTGAACCGCGGCCCCGCCCCACAGGCCAATCGTCGCTGCGATGATTGATGTCAGGCGGCTTTCCAGAAGCGCCGTCGCGAGCAAGACGACGATGACGAAGACGTTGGCCGTAATCTCCCACCCCAGGCCGGGGTGCAGGTTCGTCCAGCGTGCCGTGCCGGATCCGAACAGCGCCATCGGCATCACCACCGCGACCCCCAGCAGCGGATAGCGCTGCCACCCTTCGGGCGCGATGCCGCGCTCGATTCGGGCAAGCGAACCGCCGGCCAGCGCCAGCGCCATGCCCGCCGCCACGCAAAACGCGGAGGCAATATCGGGCAGCGTGCGGGACACCAGCCCCATCAGCCCGGCACAGACCAGCATGACCGGCGCCATCAGCATCCAGCGGCGCGAAACGAAATAGTGCAGGCAGTCGCCGGCATCGGATCGGGTGCGCCAGCGGGCGAACCCGGCAAACGGCGACGTCGCCGGAACAGCCGCCGATTCGGCGCTCACCGCGTTGGCCTCGGCTCCGTCTGCGGCGGGCACAGCCCTGCTTCCGGCGCTCGCGCGCGCCGCCCGTCGTTCTCCTCGTACAGCCGGATTTGCCATGGCCGCACCATGGCGTCGGCCGTCTTGCGAAAGCGTTAAGCGCCGAGCCGCACAGCACATTCGGGGCAACGATCGGCCCTCTGGCGCATTTTACTTGATAGCGCTGCCCGGTCATGATTGCCTGTCCACCAGACCGGCGATCGATCCGCAGTCCGGGACCGGCAGCCGGCCTATGACGGGAGACATAGCCATGCGCCATATCGCCATCGTCGGATCGGGTCCGGCGGGTTATTACACAGCCGAAGCGGCACTCAAGCAATGGGGCGATCACGTTCGCGTCGATATCTTCGATGCCCTGCCGGTGCCGTTCGGCCTGATCCGCAGCGGGGTCGCGCCCGATCATCAGCACATCAAATCCGTTGCCGACCGCTATGAAAGCACAGCGCTGAACAGCAACGTGCGGTTCGTGGGGAACGTGAAGCTGGGCCGCGACCTATCAGTTGCGGAGCTTCAGGGCCTTTACGACGCCGTTATCCTGGCGACCGGCGCGCCCGCCGACCGCGCCCTGGACATACCGGGCGCCAACCTCGGCAACGTCTTCGGATCGGCGGCCTTCGTCGGCTGGTACAACGGCCACCCGCAGTTCGCCGACCTGCACCCGCAGCTGGATGCCGATACCGCCGTGGTCATCGGCAATGGCAATGTCGCGCTGGACGTCGCGCGGCTGCTGGCGAAATCCCCCGAAGAGTTCGAGGGCACGGACATCGTGGCCCATGCACTTGCCACGTTCGCACGCTCTTCCGTGCGCCGCATCGTCATCCTTGGACGGCGCGGGCCGCATCAGATCGCGATGACGCCCAAGGAACTGGCCGAGCTTGCCGCCCTGCGCCGTTCCCACCCCGTGGTCGATCCCGCCGACCTGCCGCCGGTGGAGGCCGACGCCCCGCTCGACGTCAACTTGCGCAAGTCGCTGGCCTACCTGCGCGGCTTCGCCATCGGCCCTGCCCCTGACCGGGACGAGGCCGATGCCGAGGAAGTCGTGATCGAGTTCGACTTCCTTGCCGCGCCGCACGCGATCCTGGGCATCGATGGTCGGGTGGAAGCCGTCGAAGTCGAACGCACGCGGCTGGAAACCGGACCCGGCGGCCCGAAGGCGGCGGGCACTGGAGAACTCTATCGCATCCCGGCTGGCCTCGTCGTCTCGTGCATCGGGTATCAGGCGACGCCGATTCCGGACATTCCCTATGATGAACAGGGCGGTCGCTTCGCCAACGTCGACGGGCGCATTCGCCCCGGCCTCTACTGCGTAGGCTGGGCGCGGCGCGGGCCGACCGGCACCATCGGCTCCAACCGGCCCGACGGCTTTTCGGTGATCGACAAGGTGGCTTCCGACCTTCCCGACAACCTCGGCAAGTCCGGGCGCGCCGGGTTCGATGCTATGGCGGAGGAACGCGACCTGAAGGTGGTAAAGTTCACCGACTGGCAGAAGATCGAGGAGGCCGAAGTCGCCGCCGCCCGCAACGGCTCCCCGCGTGAGAAGTTCGTGGCGGTGGAACGCATGATAGAAGCCGCCGCCCGCACCTGATGCGGTTGCCTGAATGAAAAAAGGCCGGGGTTTGCGCCCCGGCCTTTTCCTGTGTTCCGTACCGTCCGGTCAGACGCGCATCGGCATCAGCACGTAGAGCGCGGGGCTCTTTTCGTCCTGACGGATCAGCGTCGGCGCGGCGGCGTCGGCAAGGTGCAGTTCTACCGTGTCGCCATCGATCTGGCCAAGGATGTCCTTGAGATAGTTGGCGTTGAAGCCGATCTCGAACCCGTCCGACGCATACTGCGCGGGCACTTCCTCAGCCGCCGTGCCGTTGTCGGGCGAGGTGACCGAAAGCGTGACGCGGTCGGTATCGAGCGCCATCTTCACGGCGCGGGTCTTTTCGGTGGCGATCGTCGCCACGCGGTCCACGCCCTGGAAGAAGGTCTTGGGATCGACCTTGAGCAGCTTGTCGTTCCCGGTCGGGATGACGCGGGTGTAATCGGGGAACGTGCCGTCGATCAGCTTGCTGGTCAGCACTACGCCGTGTTCGCCGCCGAGCGTGAAGCGGATCTTGCTGGCGGACAGGTCGACGAGGACGTTTGTGTCCAGCGCCTCTTCCAGCAGCTTGCGCAGTTCGCCCACGCATTTGCGCGGCACGATCACGTCCGGCATGCCTTCCGAACCGTCCGGGCGGGCGATAGTGAAGCGCGCCAGACGGTGGCCGTCGGTGGCGGCGGCCTTCAGTTCCTCGTCGCTGACGTGCAGGAAGATGCCGTTGAGGTAGTAGCGCGTTTCTTCGGTGGAGATCGCGAAGCGGGTGCGGTCGATCAGCTGGGCCAGCGTGGCTGCCGGAACCTCGAAGCTGGTGGGCAGTTCGCCTTCCGCGATCATCGGGAAGTCGTCGCGCGGCAGCGTGGGCAGCTGGAAGCGGCTGCGTCCGGCCTTCACGACCATGCGGTTGTCTGCCGAATCGAGGCTGACCTGGCTGCCTTCGGGCAGCTTGCGCGCGATGTCGAACAGCAGGTGCGCTGAAACCGTGATCGCGCCCGCCTGCTCCACCGAGACGGCGCCCAGCGTTTCCACGACCTGCAAGTCGAGGTCGGTCGCCATGATCCGAAGCGAACCGCCGGCGGCGGCCTCGATCAGGACGTTGGAGAGGATCGGAATGGTATTGCGGCGCTCGACGACCGACTGCACGTGGGAAAGGCAGCGCAGCAGCGTGGAACGTTCAATAGTGGCCTTCATGACAGCCTCAAGTCCCCCTTGGTCGGGCACGGGATACGGGTATCCCTCAAGTTCGGACGCCTATCTCTAACGGGAGTCCGGGGCGCGGCAAGCTGGATATGTCCGCAAAACCGCGAATCTGGGGATAAATCGGGGGTTTGTCCGTCTTTCATTCCCCGGAGGCCGCCGCCGCCCCGGATCACGCCCGGGACGGCGGTTGCATCAGATCACACCATCACCATGCCGCCGTTGACGTGCAGGGTCTGGCCGGTGACGTAGCCCGCTTCCCGGCTGGCGAGGAAGACGGCGGCGGCGGCGATGTCGTCGCCTTCGCCCATGCGGCCCATCGGGATGCGGCCGTTGAGCGCGTCCTTCTGCGCTTCGGGCAGCACGTCGGTCATCGCGGTGCGGATGAAACCGGGCGCGATGCAGTTCACGGTCACGCCGCGGGAGGCCAGTTCCTGCGCCAGGCTCTTGGACATGGCGGTGATGCCGCCCTTGGCCGCGCAGTAGTTCATCTGGCCGGGGTTGCCGGTGGTGCCGACCACCGATGTCACGTTGACGATGCGGCCGAAGCGGGCCTTCATCATCGGCTTGGTGACCGCGCGCATCAGGCGGAAGGTGGATTCAAGGTTGATGCGGATCACCTGATCCCACTCCTCGTCCTTCATGCGCATCGCCAGATTATCGCGCGTGATGCCGGCATTGTTGACGAGGATGTCGATCTTGCCCAGCGATTCGAGCGCGGCGGGCACCAGCTTCTCGACCTGCTCGGCGTCGCCGAGGTTGCAGGCGATGGCGACGTGATCGTGCTCCTGAACGTGCTGCGGGGTGTGCTCGTCAAGCTCGTCGCGGAAGGCGCGCAGCTTGTCGGCGTTGGAACCGGAAATCGCCAGACGGCAACCCTGCGCGGCAAGCGCGCGGGCCACAGACGAACCGATCCCCCCGCTCGCACCGGTCACCAGGGCAGTCATTCCGTTGAGGTTGAACATGGGAAACTCCTAGATCGCCATCCCGGCGATGCTTCATCAGACGGCCAGCCGCCCCGGGTCAAGCCCGGGGGGCAAGCATTAGAGGCTCTTGGCCAGTTCCTCGATCTCGGCCATCGAGGTGGCGGCGGTGACGTCCACTTCGCCTGCCGAACGCTTGATCATCGGGCCGACGACCTTGCCGCCGATCTCGACGAAGCGCTCCACGCCGGCCTCGCGCATGGCGATCGCGCTTTCGCGCCAGCGGACGCGGCCGGTGACCTGTTCGACCAGCAGGCGCTGGACTTCGGCCGGGTCAGTGACGACGGCGGCGGTGACGTTGGCGAACAGCGCCACGCGCAGTGGCCCCGGAGCGGTGGCGGCCAGCGCCTCGGCCATGGCGTCGGCGGCGGGCTGCATCAGCGGGCAGTGGAAGGGCGCGGAGACCGGCAGCGCGATACCGCGCTTGATGCCGTGGTCCTTGACCAGCGCGATGGCGCGCTCGATCGCTTCCCTGTGGCCCGAGATGACGACCTGCGTGGGATCGTTGTCGTTGGCGACGGCGCACACCTGACCTTCGGCGGCCTGTTCGGCAAGCGCGGTGGCCTTCTCGATGTCGGCGCCCAGCAGTGCAGCCATGGCGCCTACGCCGAGCGGCACGGCGGCCTGCATCGACTGGCCGCGCAGCTTCAGCAGGCGCGCGGTGTCGGCGAGGCTGAACGCCCCTGCGGCGCACAGCGCGGTATATTCGCCCAGCGAGTGCCCGGCGACGAAGTCCGCCTTGTCGGCCAGGGCGATGCCGCCTTCCTTCTCCAGCACGCGCAGCACGGCAATGGCGTTGGCCATGATCGCGGGCTGGGCGTTCTCGGTCAGGAGCAGCTGGTCTTCGGGACCATCGGTCATGATGCGCAGCAGGTTCTGGCCGAGTGCATCGTCGACCTCCTGGAACACTTCACGCGCGACGGCGCTGGCCGCAGCGAGTTCGGCGCCCATGCCGACCTTCTGGCTGCCCTGACCGGGGAAAACGAATGCACGCATCGTTGCGTAGCTCCTGTTCATGGCGGCGGGCAAAGCCACACGCCGCGTTAAAAACGATTGTGGCGCGGGGCGTTATTGACCTTCGCCGCCAAGGGCAAGCCCCCGGTCACCCTAAAGCGATATCGACGGTGACGCCCTTGGAAAAGTCGCCCGCCTTGCGCCGCACGTAATCGTAGAAGCCGACGAGGCTCTCACGCGGTTCGTACAGTTCGAGCATGTGGCCGTAAGTGGCGAGCGTATCGACGAAAACATAGCGGAACCCATCCGTCATCGCGGCATCCAGCGCCAGTTCGTGCCCCTGCCCGACGAACCCGGCTACCGCCTCGTCCAGATCGTCGACGAACAGTGCGACGTGGTGCAGCCCCTGCCCGCCGGCGCCTTCCGGGTACAGGTCGTGAAAGGCGGATGGGCCGGGATTGTTCTGCTGGCAGAACTCGATCATCACCTCGCCCCACTGGCCATAGGCGCTGGAGTGGTCCAGCTGCCGTTCCACCCCGCGATGCACCGCGCGGGTGAGCGGTATGCTGTCGGCCACAAAATAGGGGCCGGACCCGAAGGCGGCGGCATGGGCGCGCGCTGCGGCGCGCACGTCGGGCACGAAATAGGCGATCTGGCGGATCGGCAAGGCGGCCATGCTGAAACTCTCCCGTTGTCTTTGGCGGGAAGAGTGCCCCGTCCGTCAGCCGAAGGGAACTATCTTGTTGGCGGCATCGTGGCCGATGTCCGCGGCGCCCAGGAACGGGATGGCGTGGCGCCGGCACCAGTATTGCGCAATCTCCAGCGCGTCGGCACCAAAGGGGCGGTCGTTGTCCGGCACGTCGCTGACCCGGCCCAGCCGCAGCCCGGCGATGCCGCCCAGATGCGCGGTGGCGTTGAAGAACAGGCGGTCGACGGCGTAGAGGTACTCGGACACCTCCTCCACCATCACCACATGGTTGGCGAGGCCGGGCATCAGCCGCGTGCCGCCCAGCATCGCCAGCGTCATCAGGTTAAAGGCGACCACGGGGTGGCGGTCGTTCCCCAGCGAGGGTTCAAGCCCCTCCCGCTCCCCCGCCAGAAAGCCCAGCGCCCGCCGCACGGCATCTGCCCCGCCGCTGCGCCGCACATCGGCCAGCATCGGGCCATGCACCGGCCTGCCGATACGCTCGCGATAGAGGCCGCCCAGCAGGTAACCCGCGTCGGAATAGCCAAGGTACGTCTTCTGCCCCGCCGCGCGGTTCATCCGGGCCAGCGCGCTTTCGGCGATCCGGCAGGCGCCGTAGCCGCCGCGCGCGAACCAGACGGCATCGAATGCAGGCTCGTTGGCGCATTCCAGCAGTGCCTCCAGCCGCCGGTCGTCCGATCCGGCGAAATGCCCGTCCACCGCAAAGCACTGGTCGTGTATCACCAGTTCCAGACCGGGAAACTCCGCCGCGGCCAGCGCTCGGACGGCCTCCGCATCCTCGGGCGTGATCGGGGTGGACGGTGCGCATACGGCGATACGGGTCATGCCGCGTACCTATCGCGCCCCATCACGGTTGTCACGGCAGGGAGGTTGTCACGCAGGGCAAGGTTGCATACGGCTGGCACCATGAACGACGCGACCGACCTGACCGCCCACCCCTGGTTCTTCTGCGGCATCGGCGGCTCCGGCATGTTGCCGCTGGCCCTGATCCTCAAAGGCCACGGCGCCGAGATCGGCGGCTCGGACCGCAGCCGCGATCAGGGCCATGGCGCGGAGAAGTTCGGCTGGCTCGAATCGCTGGGCTTCCGGCTGTTCCCGCAGGACGGCAGCGGTGTGATTTCGGAGCGGCAGACGCTGGTGGCCTCGGCGGCGGTGGAGGATACCGTACCCGAAGTGGTGCGCGCCCGCGAACTCGGCTGCCCGCGCATGAGCCGCGCGCAGCTGCTGGCGACGCTGTTCAACGCCGCGCCCTTCGGTGTGGCCATCGGCGGCACCTCGGGCAAGTCCACCGTCACCGGCATGACCGGCTGGATCATGACCGCAGCAGGCCGCGACCCCACGATCATGAACGGCGCGGTGATGAAGAACTTCGTCGCGCCGGACGCCCCCTTCGCCAGCGCGCGCGTGGGCGCAGGGGATGCCTTCGTTTCCGAAGTGGACGAGAGCGACGGCTCCATCGCGCTCTACCAGCCCAAGGTTGCGGTGCTGGGCAACGTCAGCCTCGATCACAAGAGCCTTGAGGAACTGCGCGACCTCTTCGGCGATTTCCTTGCCCGCGCCGACGTTTCCGCGATCAATCTCGACGATGCCGAGACTGCCGCGCTGGCCCACCGCGCCCGCGCGCTGGTAACGTTCGGGATCACGTCCCCCGACGCGCAGATCGGCGCGCACGACATCGTCGAGGGGCCGACTTCGCTGTTCGCCACCATCCTCGACCAGCGCGACGGCACCGCGCACGACCTGCGGCTCAAGGTGCCCGGACGGCACAACCTCTACAACGCGCTGGCCGCCATCGCCGCCGCCAGCGCCGCCGGGGTGGCCGTGGCGGATGCCGTCGCCGCGCTGGGCAGCTTCGAAGGGCTGGCCCGGCGGTTCGACATCGTCGGCACCTCGCCTTCCGGGATCACGGTGATCGACGACTTCGGGCACAATCCCGACAAGGTATCGGCCACGCTGGCGACGCTGAAGGCGCATCCGGGGCGGGTGATCGCGTTCTTCCAGCCGCACGGCTATGGCCCGCTGCGGCAGATGGGAGCGGAACTGGCGCAAGTGCTGGCCACCCAGCTTGAGCCGAACGACGTGACGATCCTGTGCGATCCGGCCTACTTCGGCGGCACCGTGGATCGCAGCGAAGGCAGCGAACGGATCGTGCGCCTGATCGAAAGCCACGGCGGCAAGGCGGAATACATTCCCGCCCGCGCGGACTGCGGCAAGCGCATCGCTGAACTGGCCCGACCCGGCGACCGCGTGGTCATCATGGGCGCGCGCGACGACACCCTGACGGTCTTCGCGCGCGAGGTGCTGGCCGCCCTGCCCTGACGCCGTTCTCGCCCCGGTCCGGGACGAGGGGTTTATCAGTGCCCCTTGCCGCGGGCCTTGGCGATCAGGTGAACGATCACTGCCACCACCGCTCCCAGCACCAGCCCGACCACGGCCGAAGCGGCTGCATAGCCCAGCCAGCCGAATACCGGCCCCAGCGGCCCGGTCGCGTCCGCCAGCACGTGCTGGATGTCGTGCGCGACATGCGCGGGCGCCGGCACGCCCAGTTCCTCAAGCCCGTGCAGGATGATCCCGCCGCCGACCCACAGCATCGCCACGGTGCCCACGCTGCCCAGCAGCTTGAGCACCACCGGCATCGCCTTCAGCAGCCCGCGTCCCAGCGCCTGCGCACTGGCGCCGGGCTTTTCCGTCAGGTGCAGCCCAACATCGTCCATCTTCACGATCAGCGCCACTGCGCCATAGACGGCGATGGTGATCGCGATGCCCACCAGCGCCAGCGTGACCGCGCGGGCCAGCAGAGTCTCGTCGCCGACTTCGGCCAGCGCGATCGCCATGATCTCCGCCGAGAGGATGAGGTCGGTGCGCACGGCGCCCGAAACGCGGGTCTTCTCGAACGTGGCGGCGTCCTCGATCGGGTCTTCCAGCGTTTCGCCGTGCTTGGCGCCGCCCAGCTTTTCCAGCACCTTCTCCGCGCCTTCGAACGCCAGGTACAGGCCGCCCAGCATCAGGATCGGCGTGATCGCCTGCGGCAGGAACGTGCTGAGCAGCAGCGCGATCGGCAGCAGGATCACCAGCTTGTTGAACAGGCTGCCCTTGGTGATCTTCCAGATGATCGGCAGTTCGCGGTCCGGCGTGAAGCCGGTGACATAGCCCGGCGTCACCGCCGCATCGTCGATCACCACGCCTGCAGCCTTGGTGCCCGCCTTGGCGACGCCCGCCCCCACGTCGTCGAGGGATGCGGCGGCAGCGCGGGCGATGACCGAAACGTCGTCTAGCAGGGCGACAAGGCCGGAAGGCATTACAATTCCTTTTGTTTGCAGATGCGAAGATGCGCAAGCAATGCAGGTTGAACGAAGTACGATCAAGCGAAAGCGGAACTGACTTAAAAGCTCCCGCTCCCGGCCGTTCTTCTGGACATGTGAAGAGCGCTCCACTTCCGGGGCCGCTCGATAGGCTTACCGGGGTTCAACACATGTCTGTCATCAACACCAACATCAGCGCGATCCGCGCTTCGAACGCTTCCAATTCGGCCAACAAGATGCTGGGCACGGCGATGGAGCGCCTGTCGACCGGCAAGCGCATCAACTCGGCCAAGGACGACGCGGCGGGTCTGGCGATCTCGAC